>CAWKYG010000024.1:0-428184 GCA_963853855.1 uncultured Solibacteraceae bacterium
GCAGTTTGGCAACGGTCGCAAACCTGCGTGATCCCGTTGTGGCAGTCCTCGCAGAGCTCCGTTTCGCCCATGTAATCTCCGTATCGAATGCGTCCGGTTCCGTTGCACATCACGCACGAGACGCAGCAGCATTTCTCTTTGCTGACCTTCTCGATTGCTTCGCGTGTTTCCTTAGTCACCTAACCGCCTCCATCGTCGCGCTTGCCACGCGGTCACAGAACCGAATAATCACATCGGCGCTGTTCGGCAAGCCGCTCCACTCGCCCGAGTAATCCGGCCCGTCAAACCTGATGGATTGTGGAAACTGCACTGGCCCGTCGGAAGGTCCACGTACAGAATCCACGAAGCGCGTTCGCCGAAAGGTGCGTTCGGATCTTCCCTCCATCCCCACCCAATGCCGTGCTTTGCGGAGTGCTGCTTCAGCGCCTTGCAAAGCTCCTGCAAACTCCACGTTTTCAGCGTCATAAGCGAGTCGGCGGAATTTTCCACGCCGGTAGTCTTTTGCTCTAGAACTGCGTTTCTGCGCACGGAAAAGGCAAACTGCGATTTCGCCGAGTTCGCCTAGCTTCTGCATTTCTGCGTAGTAAGCCTTCGTTACTTCCCCGTTCTGCTGAGTGAAGACTTCAAGGGCTTTCATTTAGTTCCTTCAGGAGTCGATATTGACGGTGTGGCTAAAGTCCAAAGCAACCGGCTTCGCCTAAAAGGTTGTTCACTGGCGCGTTCGCTTCGCTCTCTTGCTAAACCCTTCAATTCGTAAGCGCTTCGCGCTCTCTTTTCTTTGCTTTGCCTTTGACGTGGCCAATGCGGGTGAGAGATGTTCGCTGGCTGGGCACACGAAACCTGAACCTTGGTCTCGGTGTGTTTCATGCGTAACGAGCCGACGCCCCGCAGTATGAACACCGTGGCTTCGATCTTGGGTGCCACGAACCTGTCCCGATTCCATCTGGCTTGGCTTACCGCGTTACTCAACGCACCGGTCCTTACGATCCCAGATGAGCCCCACGCAAAGTATTTCTTCCCCCACGCTCCGTACCTCGGTCCCCGGCTCGGGAAGCTCTGGCGGCTCATCTCCTTTACCTTCCCACTCCCAAAATCTCAACCACAGCCCCTAGCATGACCACCAACGCGATGACGCCCAGGCCCAGGCAGCACGCCTGCAACTTGCGCTTCTCGCGCTCCAGCCGCTCGCAAGCCGCCCGCTCGATGGCGAATCGCTGCTCTAGAACTTGGAGCCTGGTTGAATGCCAACCTCGTAAAAAAGCCTTCGGTGCTCCTGATCGGCCAGTGGTCCTTGGAATTCCTCTCGTCCGTCGCCATAGACCAGCGCTAGGTAGTGCGGTTCAGTTGGATGGACGGCCTCCGTTTCGTGCTTCCTGATCCGATTGAGGCATTCCTCGCGTTGCGCCGACGTTGGCATTCGCGTGTTCGCCGCCTTCGCGATTACCGTCCAGTGCCCCACGTTCATCGCTTGGGCGTGAGCGAAGCAGATTCCGTTGGCTAGTAGCACCATCGTAAGTTTGTCCGTTGTGAGATCCGGCCTCATGGCTTCTGGCTCGCCCTCGTTCGGGTCAACGCCTTGTCCCAGGCTTCCTGTAGTTCGCCAGCGGCGTTTATAAACAGCAGGGCGTCCGATTCGTGCGTGAAATCCTCGATCTTCTTCTGCTTGAGATTGAACAGGATATTCGACATTCTGCTGCCCACGCGGATCAGCTCAACAAGCGCCGCCTGCCGCTCCTTCTTGAGGATCTCAGTGTCGCTAGCTTTGGCTGGCATCAGGCTCCCCTGGCTTCTCAATCTCAGTCGTCAGCACGAGCGATTCCGGAACCGCGTTCGAAGACGGCGCAAACTTGATTTGCTTGCCTTCGCAGAACATTTGAATGTAGTTCCGCTCGCGCTGGCTCTCGGGTAGCAAGATCAGCATCGACGTGCCGTTGGAGAAGCGAAATTCAGTCTTTATGGCTTTACCCATCCTTTCCCGATTTCCTCGACCGTCTGCGCGTTGCCCTCCCGAAATATCGCCACCACAGCAAGCGCAGGAACTCACGCACAACGGTCATCGCGCCTCCATCCGTCGTCTGTACTCGATCCAGGACCGCTGTACGGCCTCTGGCCCCGGCTTCGCCTGCGGTGTCGCCACGGACGGCGGTTGATCCCGCCGCTTGCCGAAGAGCAGGATCGCTAGAATGGAGCAGAGGAGTGCGGCGATGACTACCATTTGAAATTCTCCATGACCGACTTATCTGCTTCCGCACGCCACAGATCCCGAACTCGCTCGATTTCCTCTGCGGTGTGCGGAGTACCGCCGCTATTGAATTCGATGTACCACTGAAGAACCTCTTTGCGTGTCAGCAGGTCGTTGACGTTGATCTTGAATCCCTGGCGGATCCTATCGGATCGGTCCAGAAACTCCGAGTGCAGATGTCCGAATGCAGGGATCTCATTACCGAAGAATCGGCGCAACGCTTGAACCCGTTGCTTTCCGTCCACCAGGACGAACTGATCGCCCTTTCGGAACGACCGTTGCCATTCCGGATTGTTCAGGTAAATCGTTCGCCCCGTGCTGCCGCCGCGAAGGATGTGCTCAATCCACGCTATTTGCTGCTCCTCTGTCCAGACGTGAAGTCGTTGGAAGTCTGGATCAAGGTCTAAGCTCCGTTCTTCAACCCACTTGTCCAACGTTGGCAATACATCGTCCAGATTGAAGTCGCACTCCCACGTTCCTTTGCGGGTGTAGAGTGGAATATCCCGGAATTTCATGGCTTGCTCTTCCTCAACGGAAACTGCTTGTCAACGCGGGCGTCAACGTAATCGCGCTGTCGATTACGTTTCCATTCAGTCACACCAAAACGCTCTTGCGCCCAACGCTTTGCCTGTCCAAGACATGCAGCACGGCGTTCTTTGAGAGTGCCCTCTAGCGCATCTTCACGGAAGCATTTGCCGGTGTGGTTGTCGCTCCAATGGCGCTTCACTGTGGGGTCGAGATTGACCCCGTACTGGCAGACGCGCCAACCTGTAACGAACGTGGAGCGCGTTCCCATGTGTGTGTCCAATTGGATCCACACGTCTGGCAAACCGGATTGTCTGGCGGCGACCATTTGCTCGAAGGTATTAACGATTCCGCGTTTCTCGATAGTGTTCATTACTTCTTCACCTTCTTCGCCCTGAACTTGCGAACCTTCGCCCACTTGACTGCCAATGTGCCGGTCAACTCGGAGCGATAACCCACAGCGGCCTCTAGCGCTTCCATGTTCTCGACAGAGAGATCGAGTTTTCCTCCATTGATTCGTAGATAACGTAGTCCTTCTAGGGTTAGCGTATCCTTGTGGGCGTAGTACAAAAGGCCCTCCCAGACGTAGGTGCGCGCGGTGTTGGTCATGGCTTGCGGCCTTTCCAGTTCTTCAGTTCGCGGGCGGCTAGCAACCTGAGAGCTTCGGACATCACGATGGTCGCTGTCCACCTGTGCTTCCTTTTAATCTGCTCGATTAGATCGCGCTCGTAGTCGGTGAAGCGAAAGGTGGTGCGGTTTACTTTTCCCGTATCCATCGACGCCAGTATACTGTTAGACGCCGAGATATGTCAAGAACAAAAGAAAACGCCACCGGAGTGGTGGCGCTGGAGGACGGCGGTAGATCGGTGTTAGGGTTAGGGTTCGACCGCCTCTTGCGGCGGCGCGAGCGAAAATTTGCCGCCAAGCGATGCGAAATCGGCGCAGAGTTGATTCCATGCGAGTCCTGCCGGAGCTTTAGCCGTAGCTCGCGAAAGAATGTCGGTGCTGACTACGGTGTAAAGTTCCCCGTTGTTTTTACTTGCGGCGTATTCAGCGATGGCCCTCCATGTTAATGTCCCGATTAGCCCCCAAGTGTCCACGGTGACTCCGGAGTCGTCGTAACCGACGCCGCAAATGCAGTGTCCATTATTCGGATCGGGAGAACCCGCCGCATCCCACACGAAGCCATTTGCTGATGGGAAATTCGGATTGATCCACGCATCCGGCAATTCCATGCCGATGTCGCAATTCTCGAAAAGCCAAAGCGCTGTCTTAATCTCTTCGACGTTCGACGGGTCCACGGCCATCCAACCAGCAATCTTGTGTTTTTGCCCCGGCTTATGTCCAGGCATCAGGCCAGCATTCTTGTAGAAGGACAAAACGGCAGTCATGTCGCAGCCCTGATCGGTGGATGGATCACCAGGGACGTATCCCCCCAGTATGGAATATAGATTTACCATCTGGCCGTCTGTAAAAATAACGGGCGGAGTCCCCGCGTTGCCAGTGAAAATACCCGCCATGTGAGCCTTTGACGCAAGGACACAGATTCCAAGACTGTCGTTCATGTAGATGAGCTTCAGAGCGGCCATCGCGTCAGCGCTGTAGTCGATCTTGGAGGGTGGTGAAGGGAGCGCCTTCATCACGTAATTACTTAGGCTCAATCGCGGATATTCCACAATAGGCCGTCTACGTCCGAAGCAAATCGTCTTGCCAGTCTCCGGGTGTTTGATTGTCTTTACCATTTTAGATTCCCTCCCCATTCGTTCCCGCCAACGGCTCCACGGTCACCCGCGAAGCCTCGACGCGCCACTTGTCCCCGTTTTTGCCTTCAACTTGCAACCATAATTCTTGGGCTACCACGGTCCCTTGAAACGGATGATTACCGTCCCGAGTTCTCCATGATACCGTGTCGCCCACAAAGTTTGGCATACGTTTGATCTTATGTCTACGTGTCATCAGACTCCTTTCGATCGCCAGAGAATGAGCGCTCCAATCACAATAAAAGATAAAAGCAGAGCGACCACCAGGAACGCGATCACGTAGCGAGCAAATGATGGATCGGCTATCGCTTCGTTACGCAGTGGAGCGAATGCGGGCGGTCCGGTGCGAACTGCCTGTAATCCGTGAATGATCCCGGCAGCACTGTAGTCAATTCCGGCCCTTGTTTCAGTTGGTAATTGTTGGTCGTGCAGTTGAGCAGAAGTGATAAAAGGCTGCGCAGGAAAGTTCGGCATCAGCGGCTCTGAGTCTGCATACGTGCCCCAGCTTTGCGTCCAGTGTCCGAAGGTCCCCGCCGCCGCGATCTGCGGTCGTCCCGAATAACTCGGGTTGTGATTCGGATACGGCGCGTTCGGCTCAGGGACCCCGAGGAACCAGCAAAGATCATGCCAGCCGGCTGAAGCTGCCATGTCTTTCACTAGCAGATCCTTTGGGCGGTCCTTGAAATAATCCTGTACCTCTGCGTTGTGTCTCCGGTACCGCTTTAGAAAAACCTCAGCGTCAAAGTGCTTTTGTCCGTAGAGAGCCGTGTGGATTCTGTGGGTGAATGGCCATTTTTCCCAAAGATCGCGCGTTGGGTTGTACCTCGGGTCCCACAACCGTTCGACACTCTTGATCCAGTCCGCTTCGTTGCGAACTGTGAGAATGAATTTCGAACCGGGATACGCCTTGTCCACCTTCTCGTAAAGCAACGGGATCGGCAGATCGGAGATCGCATAGAACTGCTCAAGCGTTTTGGATCGGCCTTCGCTGTTCATCTCGTGCCAGATCCTCGGTGCGTGCCCGGTTCCCCAGTGCAAGCTGTCGTAGCCAAGAATTTGAAACGCACCGTGTAGCGAACTGGTGGCTGTTTTTTGCAGTCCCACGCCGAATATGCGTGTCGGCACTGGCTTCAATTCAACCGGGTCGGAGAAATCAAAGTTGCGGAATACAACGCCAACTCCAAAGTTGCCGAAGTTGACGACGGTATTCGTCTTTGCATAGATCGCCTTAAGTTCCTGTTTGTTCTCGTACTGCTTCGCGTGCGGGTATTCTTTGAATCTAACTTCGGCGTTGTGCGGGATGACGCCGAGAAAGTGATTGTCGATGTGGCGCATCGAGTAGCCCAGCCGTTCCAGCCTAGCAATGAGGTCCATGTCTTCCCCGCGCCATGTGTCAAACTCTTCATCGTAGCCGCCCATTTTGATGAAGTCCTGAGATCGGATCGCTAGACGCCCTGCGTAGCCCCGTGCTGGGCGTTCTGGACCGTGCGGTAGGCTGTGGATCAGCGGGAAGTTCGGGCACAGGAATAGGCCCGGAGCGGCCTTCTCTTCAAACTTCTCGGCGATAAACTCAGTGAATCCTGGACCCGTCCAGTTATCTGCGTCCAAGGTCACGAGAATGTCGGCACCATCCATAATCCCGAGGCGTGCTGCCAAATTCTTCGCGTGCGCTACCTGGAACGGTCCATCACAAAAGTGCGTGTAGACAGTCAACTGGCTTGATGCAATGTCTTGGGCATGGTTATCGCGCAGATACGCCATCAGGTTGTCGGGGGAAGAGTAATTGAGTAAGACGAAGCGAGCGTTAGGGTTATCGGCTAGGTTGCGCGGGAGCGTGGCCTGAATGTGTTCGGCCCTCCCTTTACAAGTGGAACAGTAGACAATCTTTGGGTCCAAGCGCTCAGTCTTTCTTCTTGCTCTTAAGGTCCACCAAAATTGGACGGCTCGGCTGGTAGTTGATTTCCTCAGACATGCCCAACCGCTTGCCAGCGTGCGCCGCAAGTTGCTCTAGATAGGCCACGGCGTTGTCCAGCGCTTCCTTCAGGCATCCGTACTGATCGGACAGGTTCGCCGATTCTTTCCCGAGATTCGCGAACTTGTCGGCAATCTGCGTCTGAATTCCCGGCGCTGAACCTGCTTCGATGGCGTCGATGCGCCGTGTGATGGTGGCAGTCGCGATCAAACACGCAGTGCGATCGTCTGCAATGTCGCGTGCCATCAACCTAGCCCAATACGTTGCATTGGATTCGAGTTTCGCGATGCGATGTTCAAGTCCGTTCGCTGTTCTTGACGAGGTTTCCAGCGCGTTTGCTGAACTCTTCTCGATGGCCTCGATGCGCTTTTCTGCATCGTTCGGCGAACGAACGCGGAGTTCCTTCGTTAGATCCATCAGCGTGTTGCCAATATCGTAGGTAGCACCTTCTGCATCGCGAGCGAAAGTAGCCAGTAACTTATCGCTGGCAAGTTGCTTCTCCAATTGTTCAATGCGCTTGTCCGATTCGTCCAGGCGCTTGCGATCCAAGCCGCAGTCCGGGCAGCACTCGTGAGCCAAGTCATTATCGGCCGTCTGGATCGGTTGGAACTGGCGGGACTGGAGGCGCCGGCGTGTATGGCGGGTACCAATGGCTCTCATTGCCAAATGGAGTCTTATAGGCCGTCCCGGGTATCCGGGACCGGCTCATCCTTCGGAACCACGTTGGGCGATTTGCGCTTAATGCCGAACATCAGTGGGCCTTCTTTCGCGTGCGTGGCTTGTCCCAGTACGGAGACTTGCACCAGCGACACTGCTTCGGGCGATCCAACTTAGTCCTCCACGTCTTTCGGCAACGCCTGCATCTAACGCGCTTCACTGCTGATGCGTTCCCTCGACACCGCGAGCGAGCCGATCACGAGTGCGCTGTTGCAGCCATCTCTGAGCTTCCTCCAAGTGGGCGAGCGCGTTAGCATTGGCCGCACACGAGAACGGGCCCTCGACGATGTGATCGGTCAGCGTTCTCATGCTTCATATGATACTCTAGTTCGTATGAAACGCAAAGTGAATTTTGCGTGACCACAAAACGAAACCGCGCCGACCTCTCATCAGCGCGGTTCCACTTCCTGCGAATTATTTGGGCAAGTCCATTTAGATGGTTGGAGCAACCACCCCCTTTCAGTTGCCGCTCTTGGGAGCGGGATATTCTATCGAAGCGGCTCCAAAGCGTGCGGCGTAGTCCGCTGCGCTGATTTTCGGGAATCTCCCGTGCCAAATCCCAATCTCAGGGTCACATTCGCTGCACAGTTGTGGTTTATTTTCATGCATAACGTCCCACCAGAAATTGGTCAATGCCGTGTTATCGACGCTATGGCAGATAACACATTCGTACAGGGGCATCTTTAGGGAATTATATACCTGAGTACAGCGGTATAGATTTTGAAGGCACGAGGCCCGCAGCACTGTTCCCCAGCGCGAGAATGTTACGAGCGGCGTTATGATCCCTATCCAGCGACAAGCCACAAGCACCGCAAATATGTTGCCGATCCGCCAGCGTTTTCGGGACGCGGTTCTCCGCAACCACGAACAACGAATAGAGGTGCCGCGTGGGTTGACCGGGACAGCCCAAACACCAGCTTTTTCAGCTTTGTAATTGATTTGCCAGATCAATTCTCCCCAGGCAGCGTCGAGGATGGATTTCGCCAGATCGCTCGCGAACCATCCCCTTGATGTTCAACTTTTCAAAAGCGATCAGGTCGTAGCTCGGAGACCAGCCATTTACTGAGACGTGGTGAACGAAATTCCTGCGGGCGTCGGCGGCTCGTTGGTGAGCGCGGCGCAGCAATCTCGCGGGCGGCAAGCGATTCTTCGAGCGACGTTGCTTCAGTGCCAGCCCCCGATTCGCCGCCGCGATCCGCGCTTCGTGCTTTCGCGTCCAGCGCGGATTGTCAATGGATCGGCCATCAGAGAGCGTTACGAAGTTGGTGAGCCCCAGGTCGATGCCGACTGCGTTGCAGACCGCGCGTTTCTCGGGTGCACACTCCGATGTCGCAGACCAAGCGAATGCGCCACTTCTTGCCGAGCCGCTTGACGGTAGCCGTGCGCGGCGTCCCATGACTCGGCTGGCTCGCTTTGAACTTGAACCAGCCGAGATTCGGGATTCGGATCTTGTTTTCCAGAATACGTCGGAAGGTTAAACAGGAATGAATCATAGCGAGCGCGAGAGCGGAAGCGCGGGAAGCCCGGTTTTTGCCCTGCCTTCACGCGCCGGAAGAAGCTTTGAATGCACGGTCCAAGCGGCGAAGAGGCTCGCGCTGAATGTCCACGGCGATCTTGGCGAAGCGCTCGTCCTTGCGCAATTCGGTAAGCTCTGCGAATTGATCGTACAGACCGATATGTTTGCGCTCCAACTTCCAGGCTTCTTTTCTTTCCTGAAGGCCAGCGTTGTAAGTCTCGGCGCTGTCGCGAAGGATCTCTTCAAACAGGGCGACTTGCGCTTGATTCAACCGAAGCCGAAGTGTGTACGTCCGGTACATTCGCTCTATTCTAACCCACTGAATCCACTGCTGGACTCATGTATATAATTCCCCATCTTTACATCACCGCGTCGATCAGCGCTTGCTCCAGAGCCCGCCGACTAACGAGTCCAGGGAGGACATTGCCAAGATGATCGTGGATGAAAGACCCGAGCGCCACGTTTCCAGATAATACGTGCATGAGAGCCGTATATCCACAGTTGTAGGAAAAGTCGATGTAAGCGGCAGCGACGACGGTAGGTTTAGATTCCACAGCGCTGAATAACGGAGCGGCATCTTGCGTCAGCCACGCCTCTGCCTGCTCAACGCTGCATGTGTCTCCGAGTTTCACGCCCGTCGTATGCCCGTAGCCTATGGTTGCGATTCCGCCACTGTCCAGATAGGCCGTCAGTCGTAAGCCTTCCGCCATGCGAATCAGCGCCGCCGCTAACTGCGCTCGATTGTCTGGCATTCAATCCCCTCCCGTCCAGCCGTCGGCTGCGTGCCATCTTCCCGCCATGCCGTAAAGCGATGTCCGTGCGCACACGCGAATTATCGATCACTCACAATTCCGCCATCCTCTCCAGTTCCTTTCTCAGCCACCTCGTCTTTCCCGCAAAACGCGCAGATCCAGGGCCATTCGAACAGTCGCAATCTGCAAGTTCGACAACGTGATCACGGTGTGGACGATCCAATTCATCGATTTTCCATTTGATAGCCGCATCCAGCACTTTCCAATTCGAACCGCTTGGCCGTGCTGCTCAGCCACTTTCGCGGGCATCTTTCAGTGCCACCACAAGTTCACTTGATGTGCTCTTGCCCATGTTTTACGTGCCCGCCATAGGTGCCCCGGATGAGCGTGTCCGAATCGCGTTCCCATGTCTCGTCCAACTCCGCGCACCATCGACAGGTTCGATTGCACTCGGCTTGATACGCTGTCATGACTCCGCTCCAATCCACGTTTCTTTTGCCTGTTGATAAGCGGCGCTAGCATCCTCTGGAGATTCAAATGATCCTAAGTTCAGGCGCATCGCTCCGATTTGTAATTGTGCCACCCAAGTGCCTCGACGTTTGTCCTGATGGACGCCAAGAAAGCCAGACTTGTTGCGTGAGTTCAAGCCCTTTGGGTTGTGCGCATTCAGAGATCGGGTGGTAGCTTTGAGTTCCGATCTTCGGTTATCCAAGCCGTTGTGGTGCTTATGGTCCACACAACCCTCAGGCTTACCAAGTAACAATCTATGCAGATAGTCTCGGTCCCCACTTACGGTTCGGCAGTAAACGTACCAACCTCCGTTTCGGTGAACGGGGGACATCGTGCGAATGTTGTCCTTAATCCATTCCACATCCGAAGTACTCACATGGGTCCACGCGGTTGGGGAGATTTCAAAAGCCACGCAGTCTTTGTGGATCAGGCAAACTAATGGAGTTCGTATTCTCATAGCCCAAAGCTGGCCCTGCACCAGTTGTCGCTAGCCGGTCACCGCCCTGGTAGCAGTACGGCGTCACTCGAAGGAGCCAGCCACAAGAAGTATGCCGTAACTATTTTCGAGGAGTCAAGCACAAATCTGTATTCACTTGACGCTGATAAGGCCGGATAGTCGTAGAGCTTGAGGTCAGATTCCGACGAACGGAGAAGTGACACACTCAGGCGGATCGGCCGAACGAGTAAGAAATTGAGCGCGAGCGATGGCATCGTCGGTTCCGAGACTCACGACTATGACGAAAGAATTGAACAACTACCTCCAAAACCACGGCACTTGCGGTCGTTCTTGCTGCACTCGCTTGGCATTACGCCCCAATGACCTGTCGGACATTGTTAGAGGTCGCAGGCGGGTTAGCGATTCCGTCGTCGCAGAACATTAACACGGGACTATCAGAGAAGGAGTAACGAAATGACTGTCAAGACGTTCGGCGGCAAGCCGGAAGGCGCAATCTGACAGGATGCGGGCTATCTGGCGCAAACGCAAAGCAGCGGCAAGGGGAAGGCAGCAGTAACATGACCGCCTTTCGCCCACCATCCACCTGGGCCGCATCGAGTCCTGTCGAGCGAGCCGCCCATCTCTACGAATGCTTCAACCCAGGACGTGCAGGCGAGATCGCAGAATCGGAAGGCATCTCGGACGACCAGATCGCAGCTGGCGCGGCCTTGGCCGATGAGCGCAAGCAGAAGCGGCAACTGGCGCGAGAGTTCCGAGGGGCCGTGGAGTACGGGAGTCGGCACAATGATTAAGCTTGACACTTACGCGGGGTATCATATATCGGCGGTATGCAACAAAGCCTCCGAAACAGCCAAGGAAGCCAATGAACCGGTCGAATTTGAGTTCAATGGCATAACGGTAATAGCGCAGCCGGGAGAATCTGCTGACACGCTACAAACGCGAAGGGATCACGACTTCACAGTTGCCGCTGAAGCCTACCGTGAGTCCGACGAGTACAGAGAGAATGAGGCAAGGCGCGCGGCGGAATGGAAACAGAAGACCGAAGCTATTCTGGAAGAGAAGGCCGTCACCGAGGAAGAACTTCGCGAAACAAAATCTCCGTGGCCCTACACGCCCAAACAACTCGCGGAGTACATTGACTCTTCTAGTTCACAGGACCCACAGTTACGGAACCTGCGTCTATGCTATGAGCCTAGCTCAACAGCGGCGTTCAACTACGCGGCTCATGTAGTAGGATCGTCGAGTTTCCAGGCGTCCTGCGCCGATCTAGACTTCATTAAACGGTCGCGGCATATCGAGGGGCCATTCATCCTTCTCAAGGGTGAGGACATGCTGTACCCACAGTAGACCTCCAGGAGAAGCTGAGAGAGGCGATGACCAAATGGGGCAAGTGGGCACAGGAGGAAGCGCTCAAGAGATTGGCTGACAACCCGACGGCGCACCCAGATGTGCTCGCTCGCTGGAGAAAACTGGCCGGAAAGACACTGACGAATGCCCGAGATCCTCGAATTCCCCACCCTGGACACCAACCGCACGATCCGCCAACCGCTTGGCAGCGAGTATCAATTCACGGTGATCGTGGAAGAATTCGCTGTGCTTCGCGCCGGTCAATGGGTCAAGGGCATCGACGTAGAGATTTCGCGAGGTCCCCGGATCTGGCAGAGCGAGTTCACGAGCATGGCGCTTGCCGAAGTCGCAATCGGAGAAAAGATCGTCAACTGGAATAGGGAACTGGGTGAGGAATATGAACGCCATCCAAGAGCGTGACCAGCAGATTCAACTCGCACGCGAAGCGAAGGCGCGGAAGATCGTCGATGAGATTATCCGCCAAGCGCTCGACACCCTCAAGAAGTTGGACGACGGAGAGTGGTTCACATTAGCGGATAACGCTGGGGCGCTTTCGGAAACCGCTCGAAAGAAGGGCGAAGGGCCGAGCAAGGAATCAAGGGAGATCGTATACACCATGCTAAAGGGGAGAATGTGACCGAAAAAGACACGAACTTTGAAACCAACACGCTGCTGGCGGAGATGAGCGAGATTGAAGCCAAGCGGGAAAATACCATCAAGTCACTTTTGAAGCAGCGCGAGGACGCCGAAAAGAACCACGAATTGCTGCTCAAGAGCATCGCGACCGGGCTGAAGGCTCTCGGGTACCATAAACCGCGCGCCAAGAAAGCGGCGAGCGAGAAGGTTGCGGCCAAATGACAGCCGCTATCTGCGTTAAGTGCGAACTGGAGATGAAGCCGTACAAGACCGGCGCATTCGTGGAGGAGATGGCCGGTATCCAGCCATACAAAGTTTGGGCCGGAGACGCCTTCAAGTGCGAGCAATGCGGAGCGACCATCGTGACGCGGTTCGGGTTGAGTCCCTGCGCCCAACACTTCGAGGACAAATACCTGATCTACGCAATGCGGACGATTTGCCGCGCTTTCCAAAGGATCGAAGACAAGGTGGAGCGTGCTGAACGAGACACGCGAAAGGCAGTGGAGATAACTTCGTGAGCAAGAAGTCCGAAAGCTACATCCCTCAGGAAACCATGGCCCTGGAGCCGATCCCGGAGCCGGTCACCGTACCGGCGCAGCGCGAGTTGAGCGTGCTCGACCGAGTGATGGACGCCGCCATGAGGTCGGACCTGGACCCGGCGCGGCTGGAGAAGTTCTTGCAGATTGCTCGGGACCTAGAGCAAGACAAGAAAAAGCAGGAATGGGCCACGGCGTTTCGGGCCGCAAAGGATGAACTCGACTGCTACAGGATTACGAAGCGCGGCCAGATTGTGTACAAAAATGGGACCGTTGTAAAGTTCATAAAATACGAGGACATGTCCGATGCGGTTAAGCCGATTCTCAGAAAGCATGCTCTGTCGGCATCTTACTCGTATCGCTACGAGCAGGCTCCGCCGAAAGCTATCTGCATCATGAATCTCCTGCACGCTAACGGCTATTCGCAGAACTTCGAGAGCGTGCCCTTGCCGATGATAGATACCAGCGGAGGAAAGAGCGAAGTTCAGGGATCGGGCAGCGTAATGAGTTTTGGGATTCGCTACGTAACGCGCGCGGCCTTCGATATCGTTGCTGAGGACGAAGACAACAATGGAGCAACGCAAACCTTCACGCCGCTTACCGCCGATCAAGCCTCCGAGGTCGAGCAGTTCGTCAAGGAGTGCGAAGGGAAAGAACCAGATTTCCGCCGGCGATTCATGCGCTGGCTTAAAGGTGAACTGCACGCGGAGTCGATAGCGGACATCTTGCAGGGTGAGCCGCACAAGATCGTTCTCGGCAAGTTGGGGCACAAGATGAGGGACTTGGGGCTGTGAAGACGTTCGTATGTAAACAGGGATCGGAAGCATGGTTACGCGCCAGGCTCGGCAAACCGACTGCCAGCAACTTCGATAAACTCATTACGGGTTCCAAGTGGGTTCCCACCAAGGGCGAGACACGCCGGGGCTACGCGATTCTGCTGCTGACAGAACTTATTCTGGACATGCCCCTGTCTGGTGTAACGGTTGCCGCGATGGAGCACGGCAACGCCTATGAAGATGTCGCCCGCGCCGAGTACGAGATGAACACCGGCCAGGACGTAACAGAATGTGGGTTCGTGACGGACGACGCCATGACCTACGGAGCTAGCCCGGATAGCTTTGTCGGGGAAGAGGGTATGCTTCAAGTTAAATGCCCATTCAAGCCGGAAAATCACGTCGCATATCTAATGGACCCAGATTCTTTGCGTTTCCAATACTTTACGCAATGTCAAGGGGAATTGTTCGTTACTGGGCGCAAGTGGAATGATTTAGTGTCTTACTTTCGGGCGCTACCGATGGTAAAGGTTCGCATAGAACCGCATCCCGAGTTTCAGGAGAAGCTCGGTGTCGCTGTCCGTTCATTCTGCGCTGAGTTCTCAGACTTGGCGCAGCGTGCATTTGACTTGGGCTACCTGAAGGAATTGCCGAACATGACTGGGTGGGTGCAGGACGGCGACATAATGACACGCGAAAAAGCCGCAGTCGAGAATGATCCGATGTGGCTTACCGACGCGGACGTTGACGCGCATTTACGCTCGATAGGATTCGAAGTATGAGCAGATCCGGTTACAGTGACGATTTAGATCAATGGGACCTAATCAGATGGCGCGGGCAAGTCGCGAGCGCTATTCGTGGGCGTAGAGGGCAGAAACTTCTATCGGACCTTAAGTCGGCATTGGAAGCAATGCCTGAAAAACGGTTGATTGTCGGAGAGCTTCAGCAAGAAGATGGGGAAATGTGCGCCCTCGGCGTTCTTGGCAAAGCACGCGGTCTGAACATGAGCGAGATTGATCCGATGGAGCCGAAAGAGGTTGCCGCTGCGTTCGATATTGCACGCCAACTAGCCCAAGAGATCGTATACGAAAATGACGAACTCGGTTGGGGCGAAACGCCGGAGCATCGCTACCACAGAATGCTCAAGTGGGTGAAGAACAATATAAACACTGAGACTCAAACATGACCGCCGTCAAGCGAAATGTGCGACCTAAACGGAGACGCTGAGGGCCGCCGCGCAAAGGGCCGTTCCGGTGGGGTGCGGGCCGTTGTGTAGATCCCATCACGTTGAATTCGATAATGGCCGCGAAGCGTTCGGCCTCAAGTATGGCATTGACATGCGCTCGGTGGCCAAGCGGCACTGGGAGCGGTTTCAGCGCGAACGGGGAGCAAACTCATGAGCGAAGAAGCATTGAGCGCATCGGGAAGCAGGCGTTCGAGCAGCGCTACCACTTGAACCCGGAGCAGTCAATCGTGGAGCACAACGCAAGATTTGAGAGGAGAGAGTAGATGACAGATATTTTAGCGACCTTGCTCGACATGCAGCGCGGTCAAGCGGTCAGCGATATTAACGCAAAATTCAACGAGTTGCTTAAAGCAGTTCTCGACACGGGACTGAAAGGCGAACTCACGATCAAGTTCATGGTCAAGCCCGCGAAGTTTGCAATGGGTGGGGCTGTTCTTGAAATCGAAACCGAGCATGAAGTAAAGATCAAAAAGCCGGAGCTTTCCATCGGGAAGTCCCTGTTTTTCGTAACTGGCGAGGGTGTTCTCACCAGAAATCACCCGGACCAGATGAGCGCATTCGAAGAGGAAGAAGTGAAGAAGGAGGCCAAGAGCAATGGCTGATGTTACAAAAGAAGCGATCCAGGAGATTACGAAGCTCGCCCGTCTGACCCCGACCGTCTACGAACTAGCGACCGGCAATACGCCGTTCGTAATCGTGCCGAATGAATGCAAGGTTCAAGACCTGTTGGCGTTTATCGACAACGACCGCGCCAAGGCTCCGATCCGGGTCAAGGGAACTATCAAAGTCCACGACGCGGATTCGTTTGTCGAGTATTACACGCTTTTCAGCGATCCCAACTCCCGCGTGTTTGCCGACGAAACATCGAGCACAATCCTTGCCGTGCTCGACTACCATGGGGCACGCGAAGGCGGTCCACGCTGGGGCCAGCATAGGCTGGAAACTCACGATGCGCCATTCTCCTGAGTGGGACACTTGGCAATCGAAGGATGGCGAGAAGTGCAATCAGATGGACTTTGCAGAATTCGTAGAGGACAACGCGCCGGACATCGTTAACCCAGACGCCGCCACAATCCTGGAGGTCGACTCGGGAACTTCGCGCCAAGACGGATGTTGACTTCGCTTCGGCGATCCGGCTGAGTAATGGCTCTGTGCAATTAAAGTACAGCGAGACGATCAAGGGCACCTACGGCAGCGGCAATGTTGAGGTCCCGGAGCGCTTCACGATCTCAATCCCGGTCTACTTGGGCTGCGAGAATATCAGCGTGACAGCGCGGCTGCGATACCGGCTAAACAGCGGGAAGTTAACGTTCTGGTACGACCTTCTAAGGGCTGAAGCAATCGAGCGCGAAGCGTTCCTCAAGACGCGCAGTTCGATTCAAGCAGCCTCAAGATCACCGTTGTGAATGGAACACCAGCGTAATCCTTGTGGGCCCGTGTCCGCACGAGCGGCCCAATCTTTTAGTGAGGAACGATGCAAAAATACCAACGATGTTTGAACGCGACTGGGCGAAAGACCGGAGCCATGTGATAGATGTGATTCATACCGGTTGCGAGTGGGTCGCTAACGGAGGAGGTATCGCGACTCGCAAGATCGACGGAAAAATTGCATGGTCCGTGATGGCAAGCTGTACAAGCGGCGCGAAGTGCGAGACGGTGATCCTGATCAGAGAACTTCGAGTTGAGCACACAACGAAGAGACTGGCAACCGGATCGGTTGGATTCCGGTTGGTGAAAGCCCAGAGGACAAGTGGCATAAATTCGCGTTTGCAGCCAATCCGAATCTGCCAAACGGAACATACGAACTGGTTGGACCTAAGGTCCAAGGCAACCCAGAGGGTTTCACTGAACACGTATTGGTTTCGCATGGTTCTACCGGTGAAGTACCCCGATTGTCCACGCACGTTCAACGAACTGCGTGGACTGGCTGTCTGGCATGGACATTGAAGGTATCGTGTTTCATCATCCCGATGGACGAATGGCGAAGCTCAAGAAGCGGGATCTGGGGCGGCGCAAATGATTTTCATCGCCCTCCATCCCCGCGCTCAAGGGACGATACACCAATTGCCCGACCAGCCAGCCATCCGTTTGACCGCCCGCCGACCCGTCCGAGAGCGCCGCTGGGAGCCAAGAACCGAGTTTCGCAGGCCCGCGCCGAGGAAGCGGCCAAGCTTTGGCGGAGCGCACGGCAGAGTAGGAATGAGGATGCTGAGACAAAGAGGGGTGATCGCTAACTCTTTATAGCCTCTGCCTATTTCTTATAAGCCCAGTCTCCCTCGAATACTAACCCCCGCTCCTGATCTACCGAACCACCCCATTCTCAACCCGCCCCCTCCCTATACTCCATCCACCCCCCCTCTCTCCCGTCTCCAACGGGTCCTCCCCTTCCGATTCCTTCCCCCCCACGTCTCCCTTACCTCCTCAACATCCCCGACCAACCTTATACCGAAACATGCTGCATCGCCCCATTCCCATTCCCATCTCAACCCCCTCCAACCAACCTCAACTCCCTCACTCCCTCCATCCCCATCCCCTATGCTTCCACCCTCACCTCCTCCCCCCTTCTCTTTCCACTCCACCCACTCCCCTCTCTCCTCTCCTTCTCCACCAAACCTTCCCCCACTCAACTTTACCCCTCACCATCTTCCACCCCTCCCCCCACTCCTCCAATCTGACATCCCCCTTTCTCCCTCTCCCTCACCTTACCTCTACGCCATCCCCATGCCCCTCCTCTCCTCCTCCCCCTACTCTCCCCCCCCCTCCCCCGTGAGCGCTTCGGAGTCCTTTGACCCTCAAACATTCTATTTGCGAGGTGTCGTCCCGGTAAGAAAAACGACTGGAAGCGCGGGCCGCGAGGGATGTACCTGCCAAAGGATACGACCAGATTGATAGCCTGATCTTGCAGGCGAAGTCTCAGTGGCACCGCAAGCCGTTGAAGAGACGGGATCAGAATGCACTTCGTCGTGAAGGATGGTCGCTCAGACCTCGACAAAAGGAAACCGCGATTGATATACTCAAAAAGGCGGCGTGCTGCGAAACGACAGCATTGCCCATTTGCGATCAATCTCAGCGACAGCAGCGATCATGCCGATGGAGAAGGAGAGCGTGAGGATTACGCTGTGATGACAAAAATGACTGAACGGGAGATCGAGATCAAATAGCGAAGTGGTCCACGTTCGGAAAAACGGCAAGGAATACGCTGACCTGCGACCTTCCACGAGGAAAGCAGTTATGTGTGGTCATTCCTTGGGATAGTTGGTATGAAACTCCGCGTTACTTGGTAGTCGCAAGGACGCTGAGATTATTTGTAAAGTTCTCTGGAGTGCTATCCGATGAGGCGAACGTGCCCTGCCGATAAGCCCATCTTTGACCGCCATTCAGGATCGCTGGAGCCGTCCAGTATCGGTAGGTGGTCGCGCGCTAAGTCCGTGGTCGCACCCTCAAAGCGCAAGATGCGCGAGCGGGCGAGGATGCGGGAACTAGAACTGGCTGAGAAAGCAGTGGACGGTACGGCCTTCGGTGCGTGTGGTTACTGGCAACTTCAGTGTGGAATCGTCTACCGTTAGTGAGGATTGTACTGCGGAGTGCTGAAACCTTCATTCCATCGGGGCATTTGACGCTGATAACTTCCCCAGGCTCAAGAGCCTTTATGTTTTGATTCAATTCTGACCAGTCGGCCCGGTGCTTGATCTTCGCCAAGTCACTGAGCCGACCGTTTTTGACGCCCTTCACTTACCAGCTTTAGCCGTACTCAAGCCGAGCTTACGCTGCAACTCGCCAAGCCGACGCTGAGCCTCGTTGCGCTTCTCACTGACCGTCTTGTAACCTTCAAGTTCGCCTTCAAGGGCCTTGAGAGCGGCCATATCCGCAGCATGAGTCCTGCGACCGATTTCAGCACGCAGAACGTCTGTCGCCTTAGTCAGCCACTCCGGGACTGGAATCCCGAGCAGTTCGTACTCATTGTCTAGGCTTCGAGCATAAGCCGACAAGGTGATTGCCTCGTCCATATCGAGTAGGCGATCCAAGTTGAGGTTCTTCAATTTCTCAAGCATGTGCTTTCTCCTTTCTTAGCTCCAGACCGATCTGCTCAAAGCTGAGCAGCGGGCAAGCCATAATTTTATCGATCACGCTGAACCTGTTGACCGACATTTGCTGAACCAGATTGGGGATTGAAAAGTAGTCAACTTTCCCATGCGTTAAATGAAGGTGTCAATTCTAGACCGCGCTCCCGCATCCCACCCTCAATGGTGTCGGTTTGAGTGAACTGCGAACCCGAGCGCACCTTGTAGTAGTAGGCCGGGACTTCCTTGTGCAACCGTTTCCGGCATTCAACCAAGGCATCCGCAAATGCTGGCGCTCGATTCTCTCCGCCGTCGCTGACCACCACTACGCCGTCAATGTCCAGCTTGTTCTGGTTGGCCCAAGAGATCCCGACTCCCATCGAAGTCCAGCCGTCAGCCTTGACGAACCGCGTATTGGCCTGAATCTTTTCGAGCGTCAATCCCGTCACTTCGGCTCCTGCCGGTAGTTGATCGCAGAACACCAGCCACACGCGACCCGTAACGAACTTAGCGATAGCCGCCGCGATGTGCTTCGCCAATTCGATCCCGCTCTCCATCGAAGAAGACTTGTCCGCGATTACGAGCCAGTTTCCGTCGATCCCGCGTCCAGATTCCTTCTGGGAGGCGATCTGGCGTTCCTGAAGCTCCTTGAGCATCGTCTTTAGCGACTCGTCCTCGACCTCCTCAGCCGCCACTGAGGTCTTTAGCGTGGCTTTCTTGCTCTTGGTAGCCTTTGAGACCTTCTTGCGGAAGGTTTCCTTTAGCGCAGCATCCCTCGACAGTCCGCGCTTCTCCAAACTCTTGGCTCGCGTCACAACCTCGGTGTCGCTCATCTGCTCCATACCGGCCTGTACCACGGCAGAGTTCTCCTGCTTGGCCTTTGCGCCGGTCATGGCTCCCGAGACGATTAAGGGCGACAAATGCCACTTCTGGATCGTGGCCGCGACCATGGCAGGCTCCATCTTCGACAGATTGGCGATGTCAAAGAAAATGGACCCAGGAGCGTAATTCCCTTTGAACATCGCTTCACTCGCCCATTCCGGCATCCCAGAATGAGAGAGTTTGTAGAGTGACTTCAGCGACCGACGATGGCGAACGGCCAGTCATCCTTGCCGAGGCTCCCGCTTTTTGTTCAGATGCGCGCCGAACGGGTTTCTACAAAACCACGCTGCCCGCTCGGCGCCGACGCCGACTGAATCGAGAACATCAACGCTTTTGAGTGACTTCGCGAGGCGGTTGAAGCGCGATGGACGATGAGTCGACCCGCTGAGCGGGAAACTCACGCTCTGCCATCGTCAAGATCGGCAGGGCGATCTTGGTGTCCTTGATTTGTCCGTTGGTGAAGTCCCACGCGATCAAGTGCGCCACAAACTCTAGATAGGTTCGCGAAGCACCGGAAATAATCAGTAGTATTCGGTGAGTTTGCCGTGTACTGACTTTGACAACTCGTTGATGATTTGCTCTCGGCTGATTCCCTGCTCTAGTGACATAGATAAAAGGCCGGTTCGTGTCGGTGGACTTTTGCTATTTGCAAGCTCCTAAGGCTTGTGCGTCTGCCATTCCGCCATCGCCCCTCAATTTATTGTGAGGTGGGGCGGATTAGGATTCGAACCTAGAGAGTTGGGTTTCCCCATTGCGTGTATGTCCGCCTGTCTACCGGCCTAACCTTAAGAGGGATCTTGCTGGTGCGCTTTTTAGCTTTTGGCTTCGTGGATCGGATTCGAACCGACAACATGCTGCTTTTAAAGGCAACTGCTCTACCGTTGAGCTACTACGAAAAGGCGTGTATGCGCGCCGTTCTTCCCTCTAACTTAATCCCGGATCTTGCTGGAGCTACGTGTAAGTCCGCCGTTCTTCCGGGAAACTAGCTCGGATAAATCATCCGAAGTAACAGGATAAATCGGTAACACTTTCGCGTCAAGAACTAAATTGTTAAACTTTATCAATGTCTGCACCCCAGGCTCATCCTGAACGTGGGTGGCGCAAAAAGCTCTTGCGCAGCGGAGCGAATAGCCGTAGAATACTTGAGCAGCCCAGACAGGATTGCCCAGCGGATTGATCCTCCGCTGTACAAAAATTACGGACTCGCGAGTGACCGCGTCCTCTTCGGTCGCTCGCTTGACCAAAGAGGAGTATTGTGTCAAACAATTCGCCTGCTCTGATTCAGCCAGCACCGGCTTCCAAGAAAACTATCGCGGACCTAGCCAAAACCCTTAACCAGCCTAAGACACCCGAAGTTACCGCCAACCAAAAGCCCCCCTCTAACGCTGAAATATTCTCGCGAGAGGTGATGAAGTTCGTAAACCGCGACGTGGTGGTGGATTACATTGTAGGAATAGAGATCCGGCGCGTTGAGGGGCGACTTGCGTCCTGGAATTTTCATAACCATCACATTGTTGTGGACACTAAGACGCACAGCGTTTTCGTAAGGTGTCCCATCTCCGTTACCAGGAGGAGAAAAGGGTTCGTCGATGACGGCATCGCCGACAAGATGAAATCCTGCGACTGAGCCGGGCATGTACGCAAAGGTCTTCAACCAGATTTTGGACTCCAGTATCGCTGAGAATTTCATGATTCGGCTGGTTTTCATGGACCTCCTTGTTCTTGCCGACGAAAAAGGGATAGTCGATATGACCGTCGAAGCGGTGGCCAGACGAACGAACGTTCCTTTGGAAGTGGTGTCTGCTGGAATCGCGGCGTTACTTCAGCCAGACCCCGCGAGCAGAAGCCAAGAGGAAGACGGACGGCGCATAGTACCCCTGGACGACCACAGAAACTGGGGTTGGATCATCGTCAACTACGAACGTTACAGAAACACTAAGACCAAGGAAGATAAGAGGTTATACGATAATTCTAGGTATCACAAGCGTTCAAAAGTGAACAAAAGTGGAAAAAGTGGAAAAAGTGGAAACGATGGAATTCACAATGGAAAAAGTGAAATTCCACTTTTTCCACTTTGTTCATCTGAAAACAGTGAGTTCACACACGCGTATGCTTCTGCTTCTGCTTCTGAGGGAAAAGAGTCTGAGAAAAACCAAGAGCCAGCAGTCTGCAAAAACGGAATGGTCAATCCAGTTGTTTCGGAGAACGAACCGGCGTATTGGGCCGAACGGCTCTATTCTCGACATCCCAAAAAGAAAAATCTCCCACTGGTTCAATCGGTTGTGGCAGAGATGTGGGAAGCGCGGGGAAACGGGTCGCTACAGTTCTTTCGGGAAGTGGATGCAGTGCATGAATTGTGGTGCAAAACGTTGGATTGGCAAAAGAACAACGGCTCCTTTGCTCCCAAGTTGGACGAATGGCTAGTAGATCGTGGTTGGCAGACGCGACCCAAGACAGATTCTAGAGAAAAACCATACCAGGACAACTACCGGGACGGATGATGCACATGGGAATTATATACATATCTCAGGCGCTTCGTTGCCGGACAACTGCACTGGACAATCTCCGGGGTCCCGAGGTCCTGGCCCCTGCGGATGAACTGGCGTGACGCTTTGCGGACGGTGGGTACGGTGTGGCGCATGGGCGGTTGGCGGCCGTGTTTTGAGGCACATCTCCCGAAGCGTAACGCGACGTTCGTGATCGAAAGCCACTTCAAACGCTCCCATCTGTTGATGGCGCAATCGATGGAGCTGCAGCCGGGGATCAGAGGGCTTATCGGTTCGTCTTGGTTCTACTCGGACGAGACGGTCGAGATTACGCCTCATCTGGCATGGCTCAGGAATTTCTACCTGGCTAATGGGGCCATCCTGGTGCATTTGGGACTCGCCGCGCGGGATGCGGGATTCCTGGACGGGAGCGCCAAGCGGCGCGAACTTTATGAAAACGGCACGTACAGGCCGAGAAATGCCTTGATCGTGTGGCCTCGCGGCGCGATGCTGTCGTGGGCGCGTTCCTGCGGCTGATGAGGCTTTGCTATTGACGGAGGAGGAGCAAGATGGCGCGGTCTGATTCTATGGATACGAAACCGACACGAGCCGGGGACACGCACAACCCTACCGTTGTATACGACCGGGTGACTGAAGCCTGGAGACTGTTGCTCGGCGAGGACCTGCATTACGGGTATTTCGAGGACTCAAGCGAACCCCTTGGCGAAGCGACTCTGAAGCTGACGTGCCGGATGGCGGACTGGGCAGAGGTGGACGCGGCGGTGAGAATCCTGGACGTGGGGTGCGGCATCGGCAATCCCGCGAGGTTCCTGGCTCAGAAGTACGGTTGCCGCGTGACCGGCATCTCTACGAGCGCGGTGGGCGTCGAGCTTGCGACGGCGCTGACTGAGGCCGCCGGCCTGGACCAGCGCGTGGATTTCCGGCTGGCGGATGGCATGGCGAACGGGCTTCCGGATTCGTCGTTCGATTGCGCCTGGATCATGGAGTCCTCACACTTGATGCCGCGTAAAGGCGACCTGCTGTCGGAATCGGCCCGAGTGCTACGGCCGGGCGGGCGGTTGGTTTTGTGTGACATCATCCGGCGCAATCCCATCCCGCTACAGGAACTGATGCGGAATCTGGCCCGATTCCAATGTCTCGATTCGGTTTTCGGCAAGGCCAAAATGGAGCCACTTGAACTGTACGCAACGTTGGCCGAATCGAGTGGGCTCGCGGTGGTTCGCGTGGAGGATATCAGCGCTGAAACGCTGCTAACGTTTGAACGCTGGAAGACAAATGCACTGGCGAATCGCGATCGGGTGATCGAACTGGCCGGAGAGGCCTACTGGGACCGGTTCATGGACGCGTGCGGCTACCTCGACGAGCTTTGGCGGTCGAACAAACTGGGATACGGAATGGTCCTGGCGCGAAAAAAGGCTTGAGCGAGCAACTGCTTGCCGAAATTCGCGTAATCTCCATTTTGGCTGAGAGGTCCTGAGAGGTCATTAGGTCGTATTGGCATCGAGGAAGTCGATGCCCTCTGATGGGCCTGAGCGCTCGCTGACGCGCGCGCCTCCGATCCCAGCCAAGAGCGTCAGCGACTAGCAACTGATCCCGCCATCGACCAGAATCACCTGGCCGGTGATGAACGCCGCGGCATCGGACAACAGGAAGCGGAGCAAGCCGGTCATATCGGAGGGCTCACCGAGACGGCCGAGGGGGGTGCGTCTGACGATCTGATCCATCTGCCCTTCGGAGAGGGCGGCGGACATATCCGTCCGCACATAGCCGGGTGCGATCGAGTTCACGGTTACGCGAAGGCGGCCGAGTTCGCGGGCCAAAGAGCGTGTGAGCCCGTCAAGACCGGCCTTCGACGAGGAATAGGCCGACAAACCGTTGTATCCGCGAGAACCGATGATGGAACTGATGTTGACGATGCGCCCCCCGCCGCGGCTCCGCAGGAAGTGGCGGCTGGCGGCGCGCGACATCACGATGGGACCGAGCAGGTTCACGCGCAGAATGCGCTCGCTATCGATATTCGGGAAGGTGGCGAGGACACCTGACATGGCGATGCCGGCGTTGTTGACCAGGGCGAACAGCGGACCGCCGCGCTCCACGCACTCGTTCAGGAAGGGCTCGTATGTGTCGATTTGCTCGAGATCGAGCGGCCGGTAGTAGAAGCGGCCACTCCGGCCTGGGTCTCTTTCAAGATCGGCGATGAACTCACTTTTCACGCGGCTGCAGGTGGAAACGAAATAGCCTTCGTCGATCAGGGAACGGACAGCGTCGGCGCCGAGTCCTCGACTTCCGCCAGTGACAATGATGTGTCTCATAGAGCATAAGCCTTCTTACCGGAAGTGGAGACGGAAATCGCGTCGACCAAATCGAAGCGGCGCGGCACCTTGTGACGGGGCAGGCCGCGCGCACACGCGGCGCGCAAATCCTCAAGCGCGATTCGGGGATCGAGACCGGGGCGCAGCACCACCCGGGCAGCAAGGAGTGCGCCCGTCAACGGACTGGGCACCGCGTAGACCTGCGCCTCGGCGACTTCCGGATGGCCGATCAGGAAGGCTTCCACCTCTTCGGGCGAAACCTTCAAACCAGCGACATTGACAATGTGATCCTGACGTCCACAGAACATCACGCGGCCTGTCTCGGCGCGGACCAGGTCGCCGGTCACCAACCAACCATCCGCGGTAAGCGGCACGCGCTCGCCGGAGGCGTAGGCCAACATGCAGCGGGGACTGCGAACCTCGAGCACGCCGTCGCGCGTCCGGAGCATCACGCCGCCCGGCAACTCCACGTCCAGCCAGGCGCTGGGGAAACCGGCACGACCATCGTGTACCGCGAACAGCGAGCCGGCCTCGGTGGACGCATAGATGTGAGAGATACGGGCGCCGGGGAAAGCACGTGACAACCGGTCGAGCGTGGCTTGATCGACGGCCTCTCCGCCGATCGTGATCTGGCGCAGCGCGGGCAGTCCCTCGTTCCCGGCCACCATGAGCAGTGCCCGCCAGAAGGTCGGTGTGCCGCTGATGTGGGTAACGTTGCCGGCGCGCGCGGCGGCGGCAAGTGCCGTTGGATTCCTGGCCTCGGGAGCTACCAGCAGCCCTTCGGAGAGCGCCGCCGAGAGCACCACCTGAAGGCCGGCGAACGAATGGGTCTCATACGTGAGAAGCCAACACGCGCCGCGATTCTTGTCGAGCGACCTGGTCTGCACCCGGCCGAGAAGGGCGGCCAGGGTCTGGTGGACCACTTTGGGCGGCCCGGTGGTGCCAGAGGTCAGCAGGAACACCCCGGAAACGGCATCGCGCCTGGCAGGTCCGACGGCTTCGCTCTTTTCGATGTGTTCGGTGCTATGCACGATCACATCGGGCCGCAACATGCCGCCGAGAGCGGAGATGTTCATCGAAGGACGGCCCAGGATCAGTTGGCAGGGATGCCTTTCGGCAATGACCAGGAGCGCGAGCAGCGTAGCAGGGGACGGATCCAACGAAAGAATGAGACAGCCTTCCGGCGGTTCCATCGCCCCATAAAGTTTCGCGGCGCGTTCCAGGACGGCGGCCGACGGTATCCGTTGCGGGCCGGACGAAATGAACCCCGTCTCACTACGGGCTGCCAGTGAAATTGCGAGAGCGCTCATACCGAGAAGAGGGATGCCAATTCTCCGACCGTGCGGAACTCGATGAAACCGGCTTCAAAAGGATCGCGCCCGGTCCGCGACTGGAGTTCGAGAACGATCTGCGCCAGGTCGAGCGAGTCGATGGGATTGGCGCCGTCGAGCAGTATAGTGTCTTCCGTCAAGCCGGCAGGCTGGGCTCCCTTGTCGTCCAGAATCTGATTGTATGTGACTTCAATCATTGACAGGATCTCTGATTTGCTCACGCACCCAGTGTAACGGATTCCTGTGACATTTCCCGCAAAGAAACAGAGCGGCACAAGTGGTTCGGCGGTCCGCCAGCAGGCCGATTTGTAACGCTACATGCAAGGGTCTTGGGACGAAAAGGTGCGTCGCGAGATTGCGGTGCGCTTACACGCCGCTGTATAATCGTCACAACTGTTGCTGCGAGCACTCTGGAGAGTTCATGCGACGCTGGGCCCCGATAACCGCGTTTGTAATTTCCGTGATTCCAGCGGCGTATGCCGCCGCCCCCAATCTCGATCAGCAATTCACGCAGACCATCCGCCCGACGATCACAAAGTACTGTATCGGGTGCCATAGCGGCTCGAGCCCCGCGGCCCAGCTCGACTTGAAGAGCTACACCACCGTCGATGCGGTAACCCGCGATTTTGGCCGGTGGGGCCAGGTGATGGACAAGCTCACCGCGAAGCAGATGCCGCCTTCGGTGGCGCCGCAGCCGCCCGATGCGACGCGCGAGGAAGTGATCGACTGGATCAAGGCCATGCGCGCGTACGAGGCGCGGAAGAACGCGGGCGACCCCGGGGTGGTGCTGGCGCGGCGCTTGAGCAACGCGGAGTACAACTACACGATACGCGACTTGACCGGCGTGGACATCCAGCCGACGCGCCAATTTCCAGTGGATCCGGACAATCCGGCGGGGTTCGATAATTCCGGGGAATCGCTGACCATGTCCCCCGCGCTGCTGAAAAAGTATCTGCAGGCCGCGCGCGATGTGAGCGATCACATGGTGCTGACGCCGGACGGATTCAGCTTTGCGTCCTATCCGATGCTGGTGGAGACCGATCGCGACAAATACGCCATTCAGCGGATCGTGAATTTCTATAAGAGCCAGCCCACGAATTTTGCGGATTACTTCGAGGCGGCCTGGCGCTACAAATACCGCGTGGCGCTCGGCAAGCCTCATGCCACGCTGTTGAGCACGGCGCTGGATATGAAAGTCAGCCCCAAGTATCTGGCCATGGTGTGGCCGATGCTGGAAGAATCGCGGGAAGCGGAGAAGGCGGAAGTGGGGCCCATCGCGACGCTGCAGACGATGTGGCATTACCTGCCCGCACCCGGCGCCGACACGCTGGATGTGCTGCGGGCGCAGTGCGACGATATGGGGGCTTTCGTAGTCCGCATCCGAAAAGATACGGGAATGCAGTTTGCGGCGCCCAAGGTGCGCGGATTGCCGGCCGGGTCGCAGGCGCTGCTGGACTGGAAGAATCTGCAATACAGTTTGCACCGGCGGGATTTCGACCCCGCTTCGCTGCGCAACGATACCGATCCGCCGCCGGTTTTGCCGGTGATTCCGCGATATCCCGGGCTGCACCAGGAGGCCGCGCCGCATTGGGCCGCGCTAGTCGCCAGGAGCCGCGCCGCCGATTCCAACCTGGTGGTTCCCGCCGCCGAGCGCAGCCGTTATGAGGCCGCCTTCGCGCGTTTCGCTCACGTATTCCCCGACGGCTTCTACGTGCAGGAGCGCGGCCGCTACTTCCCGGACGACTCGCAGGACAGGGGCCGTCTGCTGAGCGCCGGCTACCACAACGTGATGGGGTACTACGCGCGACGACGAGGCGCTGCAGGAACTGATTCTGGATGAGAAAGGCGTGGAGCAACTGAACCGCCTGTGGGATGAGTTCGATTTCATCGCCAGCCACACGGCTCGCACGTGGGACCAATACTACTTCAACCAGAGCGGCGAGGTGGACGGTAAGGGCGCGGAAGCGGGCCGTCTGCGCCCGGCGGACAAAGCGGTGGGCGACAGTTCGGTGATTTCCGGCCTGCGCGACGACTACCTGGCCAAGGCCGCAGCCAACCCGGCCAACGACCCGCTTGCGCCGGAGGCCATCCGCTGGCACTTCCAGCGGATCAACGACATTCTGCGCCGCATGGAGAAAATGCACGCCGACGCCGAGCCGGTGCAACTGAAGGCGCTGCTTGCATTCACCGCGCGCGCCTACCGCCGTCCGCTCAGCAATGCGGAGCGTGACGACCTGTTGTCCTACTACCACTCGATCCGCGAGAAAGAAGGGCTATCGCACGAGGATGCCATTCGCGACTGCATTGTGAGCGTGCTCATGTCGCCCGACTTCTGTTACCGCATCGATCTGCTGGACGGGCACGCGCCGCAAGGCTCGATCATCAAGACCGCCGGGAGCATGGCGGTTCGTCCGCTTTCCGAGTACGCCCTGGCCAGCCGGCTCAGTTATTTTCTATGGTCGAGCATGCCTGACCAGGAACTGCTGGGGCACGCGGCGGCGGGCGACCTGCAAAAGGCGAATGTGCTGCTGGCGGAAGTTCACCGCATGATGAAGGACCCGAGGGCCGCGGGGCTGGCCACCGAATTCGGCGGCAACTGGCTGGAGTTTCGCCATTTCGAACAGATCAACACGGTGGATCACGAGCGCTTCCCGAACTTCACTCCGGAACTGCGCGAAGCCATGTTCCAGGAACCGATCCGCCTGATCGAAGATGTGGTGCACAACAATCGTTCGGTGCTGGACATGCTGTTCGGCAATTATACGTTTGTGAATCCGGTGCTGGCCAAACATTACGGCATGCCGCCGGTGCAGGGTGATAACGATACCTGGGTGCGCGTGGACAACGCCTCACAGTACCGGCGCGGCGGGCTACTGCCGATGGCGGTGTTCCTGACGGAGAACTCGCCCGGGCTGCGCACGAGTCCGGTGAAACGCGGCCACTGGGTGGTGAAAGATGTACTGGGCGAAGTGATTCCGCCGCCGCCGCCGGTGGTGCCGGAACTGCCGCAGGACGAATCCAAGACCGATCTTTCCGTGCGGGACCTGTTGTCGCAGCATCGGGCCAATCCGGTATGCGCCTCGTGCCACGCGCGCTTCGACGAGTACGGACTGGCGTTTGAGAATTACGGTCCGGTGGGCGATGCCCGCCTCAAGGATCTGGGCGGGCGCACCGTGGACACCAAAGTATCTTTTCCCGGCGGATTCACGGGCGACGGATTCCAGGCCATTCTGGACTATGTCCGCGAACACCGGCAGAACGAGTATCTGGATAATCTCAGCCGCAAACTGCTGGCGTATGCGCTGAACCGCTCTCTGCAACTCTCCGATGAGCTGACCGTGGAGCGCATGGAAGCGCGCCTGGCCGCGAACGGCTACAAATTTTCCGAACTGGTGGATACGATTGTAACCAGCCCTCAGTTCCTGAACCAACGAAGTCCCGAAGCCCTAACAAGGAAAGGTGAATAACATGACCTCGCGCAAAATTTCCCGGCGTGCCGTACTTCGAGGCGCCGGCGTCACTATGGCTCTCCCCTGGCTGCCATCGCTTCCGGCTTTTGCCGATACCACGACGGCGAACCCCACCTTCCCCAAGCGCTTCGCGGTCCTGTTCATGGGTAACGGCATCAATGAGGAGCATTGGAGCGCCGAAGGCTCCGGGCCCGATCTGAAACTCGGCGGCACGCTGGAGATTCTGGAGCCGCTGAAGAGCAAGATCAACGTGATCGACGGTCTGTTTGTGAAGGCGCTGACCGGCCAGGGCATCCACCCGGCGCAGACGGGCAGCCTGCTTTCGGGCGCGCACATTCAGAAAGGCGCCATCCTGCACTCCGGGGTAAGTGTGGACCAGATGATGGCCAACACCGTGGGACAGGATACGCCGCAATCCAGCGTCGTGCTGGCGTGCGAGCAGCCCATGACCGGGTACCACGAGACCAACTTTTCGCTGGCGTACAGTTCGCACATTTCGTGGCAGACGCCGGATTCGCCGGTGCCGGTGGAGGTGTACCCTTCGCTGGCGTTCGACAATCTGTTCGAGAATCGCGGCAGCCTGCGCAACATCAGCATTCTGGATCGGGTGCGGGACCGCGCACAGGCGCTGACTACGAAGATCAGCTCGACAGACAAGACCAAGCTCGACGAATACCTGACCAGCGTGCGCGAAGTGGAGAAGCGCGTGGACGCCATGCGCAAGACCAAAGACCAGGCGGACGATCAGGCGAAGCTGCGCAATCGTCCGGCGTTCACCATGGAGCGGCCGGCGAATGGCTTGCCGGAGGATTTGCGGGAACATGCCAAGCTGATGTGCGACATCATCGCCATCGCGTTCCAAACCGATAAGAGCCGGGTGGCTTCGCTGGTGATCGCGCACGATCTATCGGCCATGTACTATCCGTTCCTGGAGGTGCGCGAAGGCCACCACGCCGCGTCGCACAGCAACCTTTCAGCGGGATACGAGCGCATCACGCGGTTCCACCTGAGCCAGTTCGCCTACCTTGCCGCCAAGCTGGACAGCATGCCGGAAGGCGACGGCACGGTGCTGGATCATTCCTGCCTGATGTTCCTCTCCAACATGTGGGCGGGGCGCAAGCACGATAACGCGCGGCTGCCGCTGGTGCTGGCCGGAGGGCTGGGCGGAACGCTGCAGACGGGACGCGCGCTGAACTACCTGGCCGATGGAGAAGACAAGCGCAAGATGTGCAGCCTGTACCTCTCGCTGATGGATCGCATGGGCGTGAAGCTGGAACAGTTCGGCGACTCCAATACGCGGCTGGAACGGCTGTAAGCGGCTCTAACGCTCCCTCACGGTCGCGGCTCTGAACGCGCATCGGAGCGATTGGCACGGTTATTACTCGATAGTCTTCTGCTTGCGGAACCAGTCCACGAGGATGTCGCGCATCAGGCCCACGTCATGCGGGAATTTGAGGCCGGTGGTGCCGAGATTCTCCGGAGTGCCCTGGTTCGCCGCTGTGAAATCGCTGACCGCCAGGGTGTAGTCTTTATCGGGATCGATAGTGCGGCCGGCGGTTACCTTGGCCGGCAGGTCGCGACCTTTGAAGGTGCCCACCACCACGCGGTTATCGAACGGCATGATGTCCCAGATGTGGCGCACCAGCAACTGGCCCTGCGGCAGGGTATCGCGGACGCCGCCCTGGTTCATCCAGGAAAAGTCCGCCCCGGTTTCATCGCGCAGGGCGCGCTCGATCAGTTTCTTGACTTCCGGCTTGCTAAACGGCTTTGACGCGATGGCCAGGGGCTGATCCACGCGGGCGGAGACTTCGCCTTCCCAGTGCTTGACCAGGGCGGCGACATCGGCGGCGGGCTGAATTTTGGTGGAATCGATGGGAAGGGCCTGCCATTTCCACGAAGCCACGGCCTTCTTTTCGGTATCCACCTGGAGGTCCAGGCGGCCCAACTCTTCGCCGTACCCTTTCACGCGGACCACCATGCGATTCTCCTGCGCCAATGCCTGGGCCATTCCGGTGTGTGCGTGGCCGCTCACGATGACGCTGAATTCCGGCGCTTCTCTGAGAAATCGATTCTCTTCCACCGGGGCGATGTGGGCCAGCAGGACGATGAGGTCCGACTGGTCTTTCACCTCGGCGGCATACTTGCGGGCGGTTTCGAGAAAGGGAATGGTGTGCCACTCGCCCAGCAGATTCGGCGTGGTCAGGCTGCTCAGGGTATCGGTCATGGCGCCGATCACCGCCACGCGCAGGCCATTGACTTTGAGGATGACGTAGGGCTTTTCGGTGAAGAGCCGGCCCTGCGCGTCCACAATGTTGGATGTGACGATGGGGTACTTCGCGGTCTGCATGAATTTGCGGACCTGCGGCCAGCCGTAATCGAATTCGTGATTGCCCAGCGTGGAGACATCGAAGCCGAACAGATTGGCCACCTCATAGACGGGCAGGCCGTGAAAGATGGTGGAAACGGGGGTGCCCTGTACCAGGTCGCCGGCATTGAGCAGGATGCACTGGGGCACCCGGCGCGCTCCCGCCGGATCGCCGCCGCGAGGTAGGCGAATCCGCCGTGGCCGTTCTCCAGAGGACTGAGGCGGGCATGCAGATCGTTGGTGTGCAGAATGGTCAGGGCCCGGATTTCCGCCGCCGCAGGAGCGCAGCACAACAGCAGAACAGCTAACGACCGCCGGATTCGAAACGTCATATTTTCAAATTGTATCCGGGCGCGGCATCTTTCTGGAACCTGGCATGCCGGCGCGGCTCCCGGCCAAACCCCATCCACCTCAAACCCGCCCGTCTTCGACGTGGCGGATGTCCACCCCAGCGCGTCCACATCAACGCCTTTTATGCGAGGCGGGTCGATGGCCGGCGGGCGCTTCAGGAGCACCCTCTTACCCGTGGTGAGTGCGAATATATCCAGAGGCTTTTCTTCCTTTTGGACCACCAGCTTGAAACGGTCGGCAAGCAGGGCGCGCAACATCGACTGGCGGTCGGCATCGCTCGCACGCGGCGCCGCCTTGGCCAGAATTTCGAAGCGGTCCGAATCCAGCCAACTGGCGCCCGCCGAAAACAGCTTCCGCGTCCACGTTGTAAGCGGTATGGATCAGATCCACCATGCTGGCGTCGTGCAGTTCATAAAATGGACCGAGTCGGAGAGCTTCGATATTGTCGCCAAGACGGCGGATTTCAAGATGTCCGCGCCGCCCGACTGGTGGTGAGTAAGCGCGGATTGAAGCTGAAGGAGGCCGACCCGGCCAGCCGGTCCGGGTGCAAGCCATCCATGGGTGAGTCGGGCGCCGGGTCGGGTGCGGTGCCCATGATCAACTACGTCTGCCAGAACACCACCATGGCGCAACTGGTAGAGGGCATCCGCAACGTCGCGGGCGGGTATGTCGACCGTCCCGCGGTGGACATGACCGGGTTGAAAGGCGGCTACGACTTCACGATCAGTTGGACGCCCAAGGGCGTGGTGGCGGGGGCCACGCGGTCTGGAGACCCGGCCTCGATGGAAAACTGACAGCGCTTTTCGCAGTAAGCTGTAAGCTGCTATGAAACCCGTGCTCTTCTTTTGCCTGTCTCTGCTTCCGGCGTTTGGCAAAGACATCGTGATCCACGCCGGCCGCCTGATCGACGGCGTGGGCGGTTCGCCGCGAACCCAGGTTTCCATCCTGATCAAAGACGACCGGATCACCGGAGTGCAGGCCGGATTCGTGACGCCGGCGGGCGCGGAGGTGATCGACCTTTCCAAAGGCACGGTCCTGCCGGGACTGATCGACACGCACAAGCACATGGGCAACGCGGGGCGGCGGCCGGGGCGCGGCGGGGCGATCGAGCGCGGCCCGCGCACCAACCTGGACGCGGTCCTTTCGGCGACCGTGCCCGCCCGCCAGATCCTGGAAGAGGGGTTCACGACGGTGCGCAGCGTGGGCGCCGCCGACGGCATCGATCTGGCCTTGAAACACGCGGTCGATTCCGGCGTGATTGTGGGGCCGCGCATGTGGGTCTCGCTCGAACCGCTGAGTCCGGCCGGCGGCCACGGCGACCCCACCAATACGCTCGACCCCAATCTTCCGTTCGATCCGCTGCGGCTGGCGCGTTCGGTGGTGACCGGCCCTTACGAAGTGATGGCCGCGGTGCGCAACCACCATAAGCGCGGCGCCGACCTGATCAAGATCATGCCCAGCGGGGGCGTGCTCAGCACCGGCGACAATCCACATCTGCAACTCATGACCAATGAGGAAATCAAGGCCGCCATCGACACCGCTCACGCCCTGGGAATGAAAGTCGCGGCTCACGCGCAGGGCAAGCAGGCGATTGACAACAGCCTGCGGCTCGGCGTGGATTCGATCGAACACGGCACTTACGCCGACGAGCAGTCCTTTGCCCTTTTCAAGGAACACGGCGCGTACCTGGTTCCGACGATCGTTGTCGCCATGGCCACATTCGATCGCGCGAATGCCGGCGAAACGTCCGCTGAAGTGGCTGGCAAGGTGCGGGAAGCGGTGCAGTTCAAGGACAAGATGGTCGCGGCCGCGTACAAAGCCGGCGTCAAGATCGCGTTCGGGACAGACGTGGGTCCGGGCACCGACCTGCGCGAATTCGAGCTGCTGAAGAAGGACGGCATGACCAACATGGATGTGATTCTTTCGGCCACGCGCGCCGCCGCGGACCTGATCGGCGTGCCTGACCAGATCGGCACGGTGCAGGAAGGCCGGTATGCCGACATCGTGGCTGTCGCGGGCGATCCGCTTAGCGATATTACCGAACTCGAGCGGGTGCAATTTGTCATGAAGGGCGGGGTGGTGTACAAACGCTCGCCGCGCTGACGGGCAGATTCGTCTGCGTGAGGTAGAATCGTTCGAGACTCAACCTATGGCTCTAACGCCCGGTGCGCGCATCGGCCCCTTCGAAATCCTTGCTCCACTCGGCGCGGGCGGCATGGGCGAAGTCTATAAGGCCCGCGATACGCGGCTCGACCGCATCGTCGCCATCAAGACCTCCAGGCAGGCATTCAGCGAGCGCTTCGAGCGCGAAGCCCGTGCGATCGCCGCCCTCAACCATCCCAATATCTGCCAACTCTACGATGTCGGCCCGGACTACCTTGTGATGGAGTTCATCGATGGCCAACCGGTTGCGCCTGTCGATTCCCAACGCAAGCTGCTCGACATCGCGGTCCAGATCTCGGACGGCCTGGCGGCCGCCCACGCCGCGGGCATCGTGCATCGCGACCTCAAGCCCGATAACATCCTGATCGCGCGCGACGGGCGCGTTCGCATACTCGATTTCGGCCTCGCGAAGCAGGCTGCCACGGCCGAGTCGCAGAGCCGCCCTGCCGACGCGACCCGCACGGTGGCGCTCACAGAGGCGGGAGCCACCGTCGGCACGATCGCGTATATGAGCCCCGAGCAGGCGCGCGGGGAAGCTGAGCTTACGCCGCAATCGGACCAGTTCTCTTTCGGCCTGGTTCTCTACGAGATGCTAACCGGCAAGCGCGCTTTTCAGCGAGGCAGCACTCCGGAAATCATGACCGCGATCATTCGCGAGGAGTTCGAACCGCTGCCACCCACCACGCCGGCGCCGCTGCGCTGGATCGTGGAACGCCTGCTGGCCAAGAACCCCGCCGAGCGCTACGATTCCACGCGCGATTTATTCCGCGAGCTTCGCCAATTGCGCGACTACCTCTCGCAAGGCTCGTCCTCAATCGCGGTTCCGGCGGCAGAAGCCATTCCGGCGCCGGCTCGCGCGAAGCCGTGGCTTGAGAGGTGGCGGCCGGCAGCGGTCACGGCCGGCGTTGCGCTAATGGCCTTCGCGTTCGCCTGGACTGTGAGGCCGGCGGGCGGATTCGAACAACTCCAATTCACGCCGATGGAAGTCGCATGGGAGAACCCATCGGGCGCCGTCTGGTCTCCGGACGGAAGGGCATTCGCCTACGTCGCCGGCGCGTCGCCGCATCGCCGGCTCTTCGTTCGTTATCTCGATTCGGCGACCGCGACTCCTCTGACGCCGGAAGCCGGAGACTGGTATGCCTCAGGGTGGTCGCCGGACAGTAGACATGTGATCGTTCGCGGAAAGAACCCGAAAGGGCAGACTCCGCGGTACGCTCTCTACTCGGCGTCGGTGGTTGGCGGGGAGCCGGATCTGCTGATGCCCATCGCGTCGGCCTTCCCGCGCATTTCGCCCGACGGCACGGCGCTCGCGGCGGTGACGTTCGAAAGCAAACTTGTAGTTTTGACCGCCTCTCCCGTGGGATCGCCGCTGAAGAAATACGAACCGGCTCCGTTCGCCACCGCCGATTTCGCCAATTCGCCGCTGGCTCAGTTCTCGCCGGATAACCGTTCGATCCTGCTGATGATCGATGTCACGGGCGGCCGTCAGGCATGGCTGCTTCCTTATCCACCAGGCAAGGGGCAGCCCAAAAGAATTCTCGAAAGTCTGCCGAATACGGGCTTCACGCCGCGCTGGTCGTGGTTCCCCGGCGGCGCACACGCCGTCATGTCGCTGGTCACCGAACGCGGATTCAATCTGTGGCTGGTGGGCATGCATACGGGCCTGAAACGTCAGATCACCGCTACCATTACCGCCCAAAATAATACCCAGCCGGCACTGTCTCCCTCCGGCGACAAGCTGCTGTTCGTGAATGAGGTTTTCGACAATATGATCCTGTCGGCATCCCTGAGCGATGGCGCGGTGGAACGGGTTATCTCCTCGGAGGTCCAGGCCGGCATGCCCGCCTGGGCTTTGAACAATGATGAGATGGTCTATGAGAGCAAGCGCGGGGGAACCACCGCGATCTGGATGCGGAGCGAAGGGAAGGACCGGCCGATCGTCACGACGGATCATTTTCCCGCCGGCAGCACGGTGGGATTCGCGACGCCCGCGCTCTCTCCTGCCGGGGACCGGATTGAGTATACGCGGACCGACAAAGACCAGCGCTTCGCGAACTGGATCTCTTCGCTTGGGGGCGGACCGCCGGTCCGACTGACGAACACGCACGATGTGGTGGAGCGCGGAGGGTCCTGGTCGCCCGACGGAAGCCGGATCGTTTATTGGCAGTACCACGACGGACGCCCCAGCCTGATGATCGCAAGAACCACTGGTGAGGCCGCGCCCACCCTTCTGCGGGAAACCAACGGCAATACTTTGCCGGAATGGTCGCCCGACGGCGAATGGATCGCGTTTGTGGAGAAGGCGGGGCCGAATGTCGTCTCGCCGGACGGCCAGACGATTCGAAGTTTTGAGGCGCCCGACACGGCTCAGGTGACTTTCTCACGAGACTCGAAGCTGTTGTATGGAATCCGTGAGGGGCCTACTCGCTGCATTCTGTTTTCAATCGATATCGCGAGCAAACAAACGAAAACCATTGGGGAATTCGCGACGGATTTTGCGCCGAGCAGCTACAGCAATCCCGGCGTTCGCCTGAGTCTCTCGCCTGATGGCAAGAGCATCCTGTTTCCTGCCCAACGGACCGCAACCGGCTTGTGGATGCTCAAAGGTTTCACCCGGCCGGGCTGGTGGGACAATGCGCGAGAAACCATTGGCTGGTGATCATCCGGCCTATTTCCGGGTGTGGCTGCGCATATCGACCACAACCCCACGAGCGGTACGATCGACAAAGAGGGAACTATGTCCATCGAAGGTGATCTGTTAGGCGCATTCGAAGAGCACTCGCCTGACCGCATCCGGGAGTTGCTGGATGCGGGGGTTAGCCCAACTGAGCCTATCAATGGGACACGGCCAATCGACTCTCTGATCGGGATGTACCTTCGATCGCCGCGATTCGCCGAATGCTTGCAAATCATGCTGGACGCCGGCGCCAGCATAGGCGACCCGCTGCTCCAGGCGATTCTTCTGGACGACGATGCCGGACTTCGCAGCCTGGTGGCGAGGTCGAGCGGAAGCCTCACGAAGAAACTGAATCCGTTGTGCGCTTTCACTTCCTGCCGCGGCGTGGCGGCTCTGCACATCTGCGCCGAGTTCAACTCCGTCCGTTGTGCGCGGGTTCTGCTGGAGAGCGGTGCGGACGCAAACATCCGAGCCGATCAGGATTCAGATGGCCTTGGAGGACAGACTGCGATCTTTCACGCAGTGAATAGCATCTTCAACTACTGCCGGCCGACGATGGAGATGCTTGCTGAGGCGGGGGCGGATTTGAACGTTCGGGTGAAAGCCCTTTTGTGGGGGGAATCGATGACCTGGGAGACGGTGGTCTACGACGTCACTCCAATATCCTACGCTCAGTGCGGTCTCTACCGGCAGTTTCACCGGCGCGAAGAGCACGTCTACAGCAATATCGAATACCTCTATAGCAAGCGGTACGGAACGGCCCCCTCTTTGCGGAACGTCCCCAACAAATACCTCGTGGGCGGCCATTAGCTCCGCCCGAATAAGGAGGCGTTACCGGTCGTCTTGCTGCTTTACGCCCGACGATCCCTTTAGCGGGTTCCAGAAACGTGCGCGCCGTTCCGGCGAAACTGGGGCTACGCGGCCATGTGACCGCCGTGCACGGCTCTAACCAGGATGCAGAGTTCTCTCCGAGTGGTGCGTTTATCCGGCCGAGGCAGTCCACCCGCACTGGCAAATTGGCGAGATGACCACGCTTGCCGCCAATTTGACAAAACGCCGGATTATCGGCGACCCGAGCCTTCCAAGCTTTCCTCTTGACGACCTTACTATGCAGTAGTAAGATCAGAAGCGGCATATGAAGAGGCCCAAACTCGCCAAGCTCGAACTTCGGATTCTGGAAGCGCTGTGGGCCCAGGGAAGGGCCACTATGCGGGAGATTCAGGAGACGTTTCCAGAACCTCGCCCTGCCTATACCACCATCACCAACACGGTGTACCGGATGGAGGCCAAACGCGCCGTGCGGCGAGTAAGGAAGATCGGAAACGCCGATATTTTCGAGCCGCTGATCGCAAAGGACGCCGCGCGGGATGGGCTGCTCGATGAGATCTTGAGCTTTTTCGGGGGACGGCCGCAACCCATGATGGCGCAACTCATCGAGTCCGGCAAGCTAACGCTTGACGACATACGCGAGATGGAAAAGGCCGCGGCCGAAGCTGACCGCCAACGGAAGGCGGAAAGGATGCGGAAATCGAAATGACTACATCTTTCATCATCAACCATCTGTGGCAGTCATCATGCTTCGCGCTTTTGGCGGGATTGCTGGCGTTCGTCCTGCGCAAGAATTCGCCGAAGGTACGCTACTGGGTTTGGCTGAGCGCATCGCTAAAATTTCTCATACCGTTCGCGTTGCTGGTGAGCCTCGGAGGTGTGGTTCCGCGTCCAACTCGGCACCCGGTGTCCGTTGCGGCTCCTGTTTTCCCGAACACTCTCGTTCAAATTGCGCAACCGTTTTCGCCGGCTCTTAAGCCAACTGTTTCAGTGCATACGCCACTCGATTGGGCGCCGGTCGCGATCGGTGTCGTGTGGGTCCTCGGGTTTTTGGCAATCATGCTGGGACGATGCCGCAGTTGGCTGGGATTTCGAGCAGCACTGCGAACCAGCACGCCCGTTGAACTCCCGATCCCGATACCGGCACTGATCACGCCTGGCGCGGAGGAACCGGGCGTCGTGGGTTTTCTGCGTCCGGTCCTGGTTCTACCGGCCCAGCTCCTGGAACACCTGAATCCTCGACAGCTTGGCGCGATTCTCACGCACGAACTTTGCCACGTGCACCGCCGGGACAATCTCTTCGCCGGCGTGCACATGATGGTGGAGGCGATCTTCTGGTTCCATCCGCTGGTGTGGTGGATCGGATCGCGCATGGTTGAGGAGCGCGAACTGGCGTGTGACGAAGAAGTTCTGCGAATGGGCTGCGAACCATCGGACTACGTGGAAGGCATATTGAAGGTCTGCCGCTTCTACGTGGAATCCCCGTTACCTTGCATTTCAGGAGTAACGGGCGCGGATGTGAAGAGGCGTCTCCGCGCGATCCTTGCGGGAAGCATTGCAGACGAGTTAAGCGCCGCGAGAAAGATGACTCTGGCGGCGATCGGTCTGGCGGTTTTCGCGGTGCCCATTCTGATCGGCGTTCTGAACGCGCCTGCGATCCGCGCTCAAAGCGCGCCTGCGGCTACGCCGAAATTCGAAGTAGTCTCGATCAAACCCTGTGAGTTTCGGCAGAACACCATCTCGGATATGGCGCCTCAGGGCAATTCCACGCCCGGAAATCTCAGGACGGATTGCTTTCCTTTGCTCAATGCGAATGGCCGCGGCCTGATTCGGGGCGCATATGCATCGAACCCATTTACTCCGATCAACGGAGGTCCATCCTGGATCCACTCCGCCGCTTATGAGATCAATGCCAGGGCCGAAGGAAGTCCGAGCGTGAGGACGATGAACGGCCCAATGATGCGAGGGCTCCTGGAAGAGTATTTTCACCTGAAGATCCACCAGCAAACCGCCGAGGGCCCTGTTTTTTTCTTAACGGTCGCGCGTGGAGGGCCGAAGCTGCACTCGTTCGTTGCAGGAAGCTGCACGCCCCATGACACGGCTCCGACGACCCGCTCCCGCCGGGACAGAGCTATTGCAAAAACATTATGAGCGGCTCATCGTCGCCCGCCTCCATCGAAGCGCAAGGGACGACACTCGATGACTTTTCCAGAATGCTTTTCGCAGTCTTAGGCCGCCCGGTATTCAACAAGACCGGAATCGCAGGCCGATTCGATATTCGTATCGAGTTCTCGCGAGAGGGAACCAGTGTTTTCCCCTCTTCGGCCGACGGAGCCCGCCGATGGCCTCTCCCCGGCATCCGACCCGACAGATTCGATATTCGCTGCGCTCCCGGAAGAACTCGGCCTGAAATTAGAACCGGCGAAAGGACCGGTTGAAACGTTCGTGATCGACCACATAGAGAAGCCTGCGGGGAACTGATAGGACCCCCGCGTTTCACCAGCAGCCCAGCTTCGGATCTCTGGAGGGTCCGCCGGAAGCAGCCAGGACTACCAGCGGCCTAAAGCGCCCAAACCTGATCCGGCGCCTACGCATTCAGGCTTCGCGGATCTATGCGTTGGAGCGCGAGGCGGGCCATGCACTCGATTGCCATGTGGTCAGCCAGGAAAGAATGATGCAAGCCAGCATTCTCTGTCGGGCGCGGATAGAGCCATGATGACCCGCACCGCCGGGCGAGAAATCGAGTTCGATCCGGGCGTCCCATTCGCGGCGATCCCGCTCGGCAAGCCAGTGCAAAAGGATCAACTGCTGTTCGGGTGGCAGCGCCTCGATAGCGTGCTGGATCTCTCCGATATCCATACGCTCATCGTACCTGGCTGGACCGTGACTGGATGGCGTAGGCCCATTTCTCAAAAATTGTAGTCAAACCCGCCAAAACTCGCCGGATAATCCGACCTGCGTGAACACGGCCCGCATCTCATCGGCAGTCATGCGGCGCCAATGCGGCTTGAGGCGGTCAGGATACCAGGCGCGCGCAAGTTGCCAGCACTGTTCCAGGGTCATCGACGCGCCGCGCGGCAATTCGCGATCTGCGCACCAGGGGTCCACTTGCGCTTCCGACCGGAAGGCCAGGATGGTGGCTCAGGTGTATGCAACGTTGTCCCAGAATTGGCGGGGCGGCACCACGAAGTGAACGATCCCATCGGCGGCCACGCGCCCCTCCGTGACGGAAAGGTCGATGCTCTCGCCGCTTTGGGGGCATCGCGCCAGGCAGCGCGTATCGCGCCCCAGCATGGCCGCGATTCCGAGGGCGTCCCAGGCGCAATTGGCCCAGTACGATATTGCTCCGGACCGGACGCGGTACGCCGTGGGGAAGGCAGAGAAGGGATGCGCCATCCAGATGGCCCGCGTGCCGGGAGCAAACGCGATGACGCGCGATTCGGCCAGCGCCGCGTACGCCTGTTCGATCTCCGTCGGCTCCCGTGCCAGCGTGCCGGCTACTTCCGATGCGGAGGGCGCGCACCCGGTAGTCAGCAAGTGCCGGTAGATTTCAACGCGCACGAGGTCCTGCACTGAATCCGCCATCCGGGTATGATAGCGAAGAAACATGAAACGCTATGGATTCCTCGCAATCGCATGCGTCATGGCGGCACAGGCACAGCCGCCCGCCGGGCGCGGCAGGGGCGCGCCGCCGCCGCAACTCACCAGTGAGCAAAAGAGCCAATACCAGGGCAAGATCGCCGAACTGGATGCCATGGTCAAGGGCCTGCGCGCCGCGCACGCCAACGAAGACCTGATCGCGGATGTGGATATCTACGCGAAGGCCGGTAAGTGGCTCATTGAATTTCCGCAGGGCTTCGGCAACGCCGCGGCTATCGTAAATTACCTGGCCGTTCTGGATCAGGGCCTGGAGCGCGGCCGCCTGCTGCAAAAAGGCCAGTCGCCGTGGGTGCTGGAGAAGGGCCGCAAGGTGCTGGGATATTACTCCGCGCTGGATGGCTCGGTGCAGCCCATAGGCGTCACCATTCCTGAATCGTATGACCCGGCCAAGCCAGACCGCCTTTACGTGTGGCTGCACGGCCGCAACAACGGGTTGACCGAAGCCGGCTTCATCAACGGCTTCCACAATGCGCCCCGGTTTCCCAATACGGCGTACACCGCCGATGTGGGGCAGCTTACGCTGGACTCCTACGGGCGCGGGAACAACGCCAATCACCAGGCGGGAGAGGTGGATATCTTCGAAGGCATCGCTGCCATGGAGCGCCGCTTCAAGGTGGATCCCGAGCGGCTGATCCTGCGCGGATTCTCGCTGGGAGGCGCAGCCGCATGGCACATCGCGCTGCAATATCCCGATCGCTGGGCCGCCGCGGAGGTGGGCGCCGGAACGTACCCAGGCCGCCTGATGTACGCCGCCAACCCCTTTCCGCCTTACCAGGACGGCCCGCTGCACATCTACGAAAACATTATCGATTGGGCGCTGAACGCGTATAATCTTCCGCTGGCCGCTCACGATGGGGACGCCGATAACCAGGTGGCCACGGTGGGCGGTCCGCGCGGCGCGGCGCCTGTGCAGAATCGCGGCCAACTGGAATCTTCGTTGCGGGTGCGCGCGCAACTGGCCAAGGAAGGCTTCCCTTCGGAAGGCACGGAAGGCGATTGGACCGTGAAGGGCACGCGCGATATTTTCCTCATCTCCACGGGCACGCAGCACGGCGTGAATCGCGAAGTGAAGACCAGGCTCGACGCCTTCCTGAAACAATACGGCGACCAGGGCCGGCAGGACCCCGATCACATCAAGTTTCTCACCTACACGACGCGGTACAACCAGTGCTTCTGGGTCACGCTGGACGCCCTGGACCGGTTGTACGAGCGCGCGGAGGTGGATGCGGTGCGCACAGGGGGAGGGAAGGAATACCAGATCACGACGAAAAACCTGACGCGGCTGACGCTGCGCGAAACTTCACAAGCCGCCGGCATCCGGATTGATGGGCAGGAGCTCAAAGTGAAGCCCGCCGGCGAGATCGTTCTCGAAAAGTCCGGCGCTTCGTGGCGCGTGGCCCGCTCCGGAAAGTGGGCGGGCCTGCATAAAGTCCATGCGCTGCAGGGTCCTATCGACGATGCGTTTCTGGATCCCTTTTTGCTGGTTCGCCCCACCGGAACGCCCTGGAACGCCGCCGCCAATCAGCAGGCCCTGCGCACGCTGGAGCATTTCGATCACGAATGGGCCATGAACTACCGCGCGCATCCGCGCATCAAAGACGACAGGGACGTCACGCAGGCCGACTTCGGCAGGTACAACGTGGTTCTGTTTGGCGACCCCGGCAGCAATTCGTGGATCGCCCGCATCGTTGCGAAGCTGCCGCTGCGCTGGACCAGGGAGAGCATCACAGTGGGCGGCAAGAGCTTCGCGGCGGCGGAGCATCTGCCCGTGCTGGCCTATCCCAACCCTCTGAGCCCGGCGCATTACGTGGTGCTCAACACCGGCCTCACCATTTCCGACCAGGATTACAATGCCGACTACGCCATGCCGCGTTTCGGCGACATCGCCGTGCTGAAGGTGGCCGAGCCTGGCGCGCCGCCGGACGATCGCATGGGCGGGCGCTGTTCGACGAATCCTGGCAATTGCCTAAAATCAAGTAGATGGTTGCCCTTCTACTGGCGCTTTTCTGCGCTGCCGCGTCCGCCCAGACCCCAATGGATTTCTCTTACGCCGGCTACGGCGGTGGCGGCGTTCCCATTCCCGCGGTCCCGGCGGTGATCTCTGTGCGGCCCAGCAGGGGTGACGATACCGCACTGCTGCAAGGCGCGCTGGATCGCGCCAGGGACGGCGCCGTAGTATTGCAGCCCGGCCGCTATCTGGTTTTCGGCACCCTCGCCATGCGCACCAGCGGCGTGGTGCTCCGCGGCAACGGCAACGCCACAATCGTCGCGGCGGGAAACAGCCGTCGCACGCTGGTCACAATCGGCGCCGCGCAGGACGCGGCTACCGATGCGCCAGTTCCTATCACCGATGACACGGTTCCCGCGGGCGGGCGCGTTCTCAGCCTCGCGAGTGTCGCGGAATTTCACGCAGGCGACCGCGTGGTGGTGACGCGCCCCAGCGACCGCGCCTGGATCGCCGCCCTGAAAATGACCGGCCTGCGCGGCACCTATGCCAACATGCGCCTGGACTGGGCGCCGGGCTCGCGCAACCTGGTCTGGGACCGCAGCGTCGCTTCCGTGGATACCGCGCGTCATCAGATCACGCTGGATGCGCCGGTCACCACGGCGCTCGAACGACGCTACGGCGGCGCCACGGTGGCGCGGGCAACCGGTGCGCCCATCGCCCGCATCGGAATCGAAAACGTCACACTCGACAGCGAGTTCGACCGCGCGAACCCGCGTGATGAAGATCATTCGTGGATCGCTATTGCCATGGATCGCGTGGAAGACGCATGGGTGCGCGGCGTGGACGTCCGCCATTTCGCCGGGTCCGCCGTGCGTCGTGGGACAGCGCGCCCGCCGCATCACCATTGAAGATTGCCGCAGCGAGCAGCCCATCAGCGAGCCCGCCGGATACCGCCGGCAGAGCTTCCTGGTGGAAGGCCAGCAGGTGCTGGTGTACCGCTGCACGAGCGAGCAGGGCATGAACGATTTCGCCGCTGGAATGCTGGCCGGCGGACCCAACGTCTTTCTGGATTGCACCGCTACGGGCGCGCTGGGCGATAGCGGATCGTTCGAAAGCTGGGCCTCCGGCGTGCTCTACGAGCGGGTCCGCATCGAAGGCGCGGGCATCCGCCTCACGGAAGATTCCACGCGTTCGCAAGGGGCGGGATGGACCGCTGCGAATTCGGCGATCTGGAACAGCCAGGGTAAAGAACTGCGGGCGCAGGGCCCCGAGGGTGCGGAGGACCTGGTGAGCCGCTCGACCGATCCACTGTACGAACGGCAGCTCGCCAAACGCACGGGTGCGACACTGCCGGCGCCGGGTGAACGCACGTTCGCTACGGGCGGATCAATGGGTTCCCACTTCCGCGCGAAGCCCGTGGCACCCGGGCCGCCGGTTGCCGTGCATGCCGTACAGATTGTGAACGGCCGGTTCGTGGTAGACGGCAAGGTGCTCTGGGGCGGCATTGTGAACGATGGCTGGTGGCGCGGGCAGGCCGTGCCCGCGGAAGCGGTGGACGTGGGCGGCGTGGCCCTCACGCGATTCGTCCCCGGCCGCACAGGGCCCGGACTCACCGAAGACCTGCCGGCCCTGGCCGCCCGCATGGTCCAACAGGGTACGCCCTTCTACCAGATGATTCCGGGTTTGTGGTACGACCGCCGGCGCGACGAACACTCCACTATTTCCCGTCCGGACGCCAACGTGTGGGCTCCGTTCTACGAAATGCCGTGGGCGCGCAGCGGCAGGGGGACGGCTTCCGATGGCCTTTCGAAGTTCGATCTTACGAAGTTCAACGCCTGGTATTTCGCGCGGCTGCGGGAGTTCGGCCGGCTTTCCGACGAGCACGGCCTGGTGCTGTACCACAATATTTACAACACCCACAACGTGCTCGAAATTCCTCCGCACTGGGTGGATTACCCGTGGCGGCCGGCCAACAACATCAACGATACCGGCCTTCCCGAGCCGCCGCCCATCGAGCCGGGCAATCACATTCACGTCGCCAACCAGGTGTACGACGTCACCAACCCCGCCCGCCGCGCGCTGCACCGCGCGCTGTTTCTGCACGAACTGGATGAACTCTCCGGCGTGCGCAATCTGTTCTTCTGTTTGGGCGCGCAATTCTCCGGACCGCTGGCTTTCCAGGAATTCTTTCAGGACACGGTGGCCGAGTGGGAGAAGAGGACCGGCCGCACGGTGCGGCTGGAACTGGCCACCAGCAAGGACATCACCGACGCCATCCTGGCGAATCCGGCGCGCGCCAGACAGGTAGCCGTGATCGATATGCACTACTGGCAATACAAGCCCGACGGCACCCTGTGGGCGGCGGAAGGCGGAGCGAATCTCGCGTTTCGTGAGATGATCGTCCGCGATTTCGGCCGCGCCGGCGACACGCCGCCCAACACTACGCCGCAACAGGTGTACCGCCAGGTGCGCGAGTATCACGACCGGTACCCCGATAAAGCTATCGTCGCGTGGAATGGCGGCGCGGGCCCGGTGCCGGTCCTTATGGCGGGCGGCGCGGAAGCCCTCATGCTGAACCCCTCCGGCGGGCACGGGCAGGGCAAGACGATCGATCGCACGCCGTTGGACGCATTCGTCACCGAACAGTTTGCCACCACGCTGATGAAGATGCAGCCCCGAGACGGGCTTACCGGCGACCCGCAACAGACCTGGTGCCTCGCCGACTCCGGCCTGCACACCGTGCTGCTGTATTCGCTGGGCGGCCCCACGGTCCAACTCCAGGGTGGCCTTCTGAAGATGGCTTACTCCGGCTTGTGGTTCGACCCGCGCACCGGCCAGACCCACGCGATGGACGGCAACGCCACGGCTGCGATCCAGAAGCCTACCGCGGAGCCCTGGCTTCTATTGCTGCGCGCCCGGTAGCGGCACGCCCAGCATCTGGCGAATGGCCACGACCTCGCCCACGGGGCTCAGGCCGAAGAGCCTTTTGAACTCGCGGCTGAATTGGGAAGGGCTTTGATAGCCCACCCTTTCGGCCGCGATGCCCGCGCGCAGACCTTCGTGCACCATCAGCATCCGCGCCTTATGCAGCCGGATGGTCTTCAGGTATTGCACCGGAGATGTGGACGTAACGGCTTTGAAATTCTGATGGAACGCCGAGGGGCTCATGCCGGCCGCATCCGCCAATTCCTGCACGCTCAGCTCTCGCGCGTACTCGGCGTGCATGCGCTGCAAGGCGCGGTTCACCTGTCCGAAGCGGCTGTGCAGCGCCGCGGCCGCGCGCAAGGCCACGCCCTGCCGGCCGCAGAGCACCCGGTAAGTGATCTCGCGGACTACCTGCGGACCGAGGATGCGCGCCTCCGCCGCATCGCGGAGCAACTCCAGAAGGCGCACGGCGGCTTCACAGAGCCTGGCATCCAGCGGGGTCGAATAGATGCCCTGCGGCATGGCCGGCATTTCCGAATGGCGGCCGTCGTCCATTTTCATGAGCAGTTCGGCCAGCGTGCCCAAATCCACTTTGATCGCGATCGCCAGCATGGGCTTTTCCGGGCTCGCGTAGGTCTCGCATTCGAAGGGCATCGGCACGGACAGCACCAGGTAGTTGTGCGCGTCATACGTGAAAACCTGGTCGCCGAGGTAGCCCCGTTTGCGGCCCTGTCCCACGATAACGATCCCTGGTTCGTAGAGCACCGGAGTGCGCGGCAGCGGTCTGTTGGCGCGCATGAGCTGCACGCTTTCCAGGACGGTGGGAAGGATCCCTTCCCTGGTGGCCAGCGTCCGCAACAACACAGTCATTCTTTGGCGGAGGTCCAGCATTACAGAAATGTAGCATAAACACCGCTAATTCCTGGTTAAAGAATCGTACAAATTGCAGGTTTAGGCAAAACTCTCGCAGTTTTAGATATTGAGCCAAACAGGCCGCTTGAGCTTTGATAGAAGTATGTCCACAAGTACTGAATCCTTATCGACCTCGACACCGGCGCGGACCGTAAAATCCTGGGCCGCGCAGAGCGCCGCTTCGGCCCTTGCGCCGTTCTCCATCGGGAGGCGCGAACCGCTGCCGCAAGATGTGGCGATCGACATCCTGTATTGCGGCGTTTGCCACTCAGACCTGCACCAGGTGCGCAACGAATGGCACAACTCGGTGTATCCGGTGGTGCCGGGCCACGAGATTGTCGGCCGCGTGGTGAAAACCGGCCGGGACGTGACGAAGTTCAAAGCCGGCGACCTGGCCGCGGTCGGCTGCATGGTGGATTCGTGCCGCGTGTGCGCCAGTTGCCGGCGCGGGCTGGAACAGTATTGCGAGAAGTTTCCAGTGCTGACTTACAACGGTGCGGACAAGGTGCTGGGCGGCCCCACCTTCGGCGGATACTCGGAAAGCATCGTTGTGGATGAGGCATTCACTCTCAAAATATCCGACAAGCTGGACCTCGCCGCCACGGCGCCGCTGCTGTGCGCCGGGATCACCACGTATTCTCCGCTGCGGCATTGGAAAGTGGGACCGGGGCAGAAGGTGGGAATTGTGGGGCTGGGCGGACTGGGCCACATGGGCGTGAAATTCGCGCGGGCCTTCGGGGCTCACGTGGTGTTGTTCACTACTTCACCTTCGAAGACCGCGGACGGGCTGAGGCTGGGCGCCCATGAGGTGGTGGTGTCCAAAGACGCGGACCAGATGAAGAAGCAGGCCGGCACGTTCGACTTTGTGCTCGACGCGGTCTCGGCCGATCACGACATCAATGCGTATCTGCGGTTGCTGAAACTGGACGGGACGCTGACCCTGGTGGGTGCGCCGGAAGCGCCGCTGCCGGTCAGCGCGTTCGACCTGATTATGCCGCGCCGGAGTTTCGCGGGATCGGGCATCGGCGGCATTGCGGAAACCCAGGAGATGCTGGACTTCTGCGCCGAACACGGAATCGTCAGCGATATCGAAACCATCGCCATCCAGCAGGTCAACGAGGCCTACGAGCGGTTGCTGAAGGGCGATGTGAGATACCGGTTCGTTATCGACATGGCGTCTTTGAAGCAATAGCCATCAGAAGAGCAGCGGCGCGAACTCATTGAGGTAGCGCCGCCAGACCATCCACGTGTGCGCTCCGTCGCTCTGGCGGAAGGTATGGGCAATGTGGGCCTCGTCCAGCAGTTGGGAGAGATGCTCGCTGGCGCCGAAGAGGGTATCGTCTTTGCCGCAGCCGATCCACAGCAGGCGGAGTTTGCGCTCGCCGCTCAAGCCGGAGAAGGTCTGCTGCAGATAGGCTCCGCCGATGGCCGCGCTGAAGCCGCCCACGTACGCGAAAAGTTCGGGGTGTCCGAGGCCGATCTCGAGAGCCTCTCCGCCGCCCATGGAAAGTCCGGCGATGGCGCGGTGGTCGCGGCCGGCGGCGACACGGTAGTGCGCGTCGATGAACGGGAGCACGTCCTCGATCAGGTCGCGCGCGAAGGCGGCGGTGTTGCCGGAATTCCCGCTGCCCGGGGGCACGCCATAGCCGAAAGGCATGACCACCAGAAACGGCTTCGAGCGGCCGGCTGCCAGCAGATTGTCGAGTATCAGGTTCACGCGGCCCAGGCGGGTCCACGCGGTTTCGTCGGCATTGGCGCCGTGGAACAGGTACAGCACCGCGTAGCGGGCGCGTGCATCGCGATCGTAGTCCGGCGGAGTGTAGACGGTGAGCCTCCGCGTGGCGTGCAGCGATTTGGATTCGTACCAGTGAGTGCGGATCTCTCCGTGGGGCACGTTCCTTGCGTCGTAAAACGCGGGTTGCCCGCCCGGCACTTCGAGGATGCTGGCGATGGTGCTGGGCGTGGAACCGGTCTTGACGTTGGGATTGTTCGGGTCGATGGTGCGAACTCCGTCAATGGTGAAGTTGTAATTGTAGATCTCCGGCTCCAGCGGACCAATGGTGATGGTCCACAGGCCCTGCTCGTTCTTTTCGAGTGGCTTGCTTCCGTGCTGGAATTCGCCCGTCAGACTCACCTGGTTGGCGTTGGGCGCGAGCACGCGAAAGGTGACGCGCCGGTCCGGCGCAACTTCCGGGGAGTGCACTGGCCCCTGCGCCCACAAGACCGCGGCGAAACAGCCTGCGCAGATTACCTTCATGTCCCAGGTCCTCTTGTCAGGGCAGTATACTCCTTTGGGTGGCCGATGAAGAAATTCGGCGATGCCCGGACCAGGCTGCTCGCGTATCTCGACGGACTCGCCCATGCGCAGCGTCGCATAGTTCAGAGCGCGCCATGATTGCCGTCGCCTTGCACGCTATTGCACAGAGGACGCAGGCCGCTACGGGTGTGCAGCCGATGAAGCAGCGGATTCCTGCTCGATCGTATGCCGAATCGCGTTGTAGTCTTTCAATCGACGACGGCCGACGTACTGCTGTAGGTGCCTTTCCATGAAATCGGCATCGTTGGCTGAGGATTCTAAGTCGCTCAGCGAACATATCCGTGAGGGTCCAGGTTGATATGGACTCCGGAATCGGCGCGGGTGTGACCACCCCGGACATCACACACAAAGAACGACCGCAGCTTTGAACAGGTGACGTCGAAGTGGAAACCGTCTTCGATTCTGTATGAGTACTTCCAACCGCGGGGAAATGGGGAGATGCCATGACGTTCGCCGTCCTCACTGAAAACCCTATCCCCACGATCGATCCACTTGCTTTGCTTGTTGGCACCTTCGAACTCAATTCTTCGTCGATAGAAATTCCAAAAGGCGTGAATCGCCTTCTCGGCGCCTTCAATATTTCCTGGATCTCCGTACGAAACAGCGTGCCGCCACAAATCGCGGTGCCTGCCGATCACGTCGAAGGAGCATTCTGGTAATAGTAAAGGTGAATTCAAGGCGCAGGGCTTTACGCGGTCTGACCAGGCCGACTCTTCCGCCAACACGTCAGCCATTTTGTTCACGAACGGCGAAGGATCGGGGTTCCCTACGAACCTGAGCAGCCGATGATCAAACCATCGGAACCGAAAATAGGATCTCAACTGGTTAGCAACATCCTGCCGATTCTGCTGGATCGAGAATCCAAGGATATGCGCGTCAGAATGCTCACTCGCTACGGTCAGCGCACGTTTCACTTCCCTGGGTAAAATCTGGGGATCTTGCTTGGGGGATTCGACAAACGCAATCCTCCACTGGCCGAAGACGCCCGGCCGCTTCTCTATCAGAGCCTTGGCAGTCTTGACGTACCGGGCCGGGATTCCCAAAAGGATTGCTGTTGCCATGTTCAGCCAGCGCCTACCGTGGAAAGATTCTAAGCACAATATCCAAGGGGACGGAAATCCTCCTTAGATCGTCGTCAGTTAGCGTCTCAACCAAATGACCAAAAGAACTTCGGATTTGTTCCGCGGATGCGGGCGAAAGCGCCAAAGCTTCTGATTTCGCGTGTTGATTGGCCGCAGTTATCCACTCGTCCCGCCACGAAACCTTTTCAGCCTCGCACCATTTCTTAATACGGCGTACCACTTCGGTGAACCGATAAAAATGCCACTTGCGAGCCAGTCCGTGGGCTCGAAGCGCTGCCGAGAAGGATCCAAGCGCCGAGTGGGCAGCGAGTGTGGTGAGAAGTTTGTCTTGAACATCCTTATCGATGCCAGGAGCCAGGGAAAATGCGCGCCGTTCCGCGATTTCCTGATCCAGCGTTGCAGCGGGAATGCGCACGAGTCGCGCTCGATTAGGATTCTCGTCTTCGGCAAGCCACTCAATAGTATCGGTGTCCCGCTCGTACCAAGGCTGCCGGGGTAGCGATCCCCTAGGGATGCGTGTGAAAGCCTCGAAGATGTCATCGCGGATTTGAGCGTAAGCGTTTTCAGACTGATCAAGCAACTCCGGCATATCACTCGGCGCAACGAGGAGGTCCTGGCCTTCCCGACGTAGCACGATCAAAGACGCACCGAATTGCCTAAGGAAATCCGCAAATTTCTCATTCTCACGGTTTGGCGGCGGGTAGCTGATACCATGTTTCGAGGCGATGCGAGCTATCAGTTCTCGCAGTTTGGCTCCTGGAACGGCCCCGTCCGAGGTCTCGAGACCGCGCTTAAGAGCCTCCGCAACAACTTCTTTCCAGACCTCTTCCATGAGATGTGCTCTCAACCGATTGTAAAAAAAAATGGAGCCCTAAAAGGCTCCATTTTTTCAAACCTATCCACGACGCAAAGACGGGATAAAATTGCGGTCGGAACCTTAGCCGCTGTGGATGCGTTCCTAAGCCGTGCCGCGCCAGTCTTCACCTCTTCCGGCCCAGATAAGCGGCTAATATGCCATCCGTTGCGGAATTGTTTCTAGTGTAGCGCAGTTTGGTCTTGGTAGGGGGAGCGATTCAAAAGGAAAAAAGGGGAAATCGCGGAGGGAGTGATACCTGGAGCCACAAGCGCTTCAGAATCATTCAGGGGAACCATGGAGAGAGATCCAAAATGCCATTCAAATCTCCTGGTAAATTGCTTATTTCCAATGTTATGGCGGAGAGAGAGGGATTCGAACCCTCGATAGAGTTTCCCCTATACACGCTTTCCAAGCGTGCGCCTTCAACCACTCGGCCATCTCTCCAGTTCGAGGAAATGCCGCTGCTTGCGACCTGCCGAAGCTGCGCTGGATGTCTCTTATCAGAATAACATGCCCGCACAGTAGAATAAGGAGAGTGACCCGTCTCACGATGTCCCGCCGGAGCCTGCTTCTGTCTTCGGCGGCGGCCCTGTCCTGTAGCCCGCCGAAAGCCACCGGATTCCGAGGCTACTGTTTCGTCGCCAACCAGGTCAGCCGCTCCGTGGCCGTGGTCGACCTCAACCGGTTCCACGTGCGGAAGCAGATCGCGCTTGACGCCGCCCCCGCCACCGTTCTGCCGCATCCCAAGCTGACAAAGGTCTTCGTCCTCGCGCCCGATGCCGGCACGGTATACGAAATCGACGGCATCCCGATGAGTATCAGCCGCCGCGCCAAAACCGGGAACCAGGCCGTTGCCATGCAGATCTCGCCTCGCAAGGATGCCCTCTGGGTGCTCTCGCGCGACCCTGCTTCGCTGGTCGAAATACCCATCGACACCTTCCGACCCGGCCGCCGCATCCGCCTTTCCTCGCCGCCCGATTCTTTCCAGCTCTTTACCAGCGACGACGGCACCACCCGCCAGGCAGCGGTGGCCGGGGCACAGGACCGGTCCATTGCCCTGGTATCGTTGACCACCGGCACGATCGAGCGTACCATCGCCGCCGGCGCGGAACCCTCTTTCGTGCTTTTCCGCAAGGATGGGCGCCAGGTGCTCGCCGGCAGCGGGCCCGATCGCAGCCTCAACATCTTCGATTTCGGTCACCGGAAAGACCGTGGTCCGTCTGCCCCTGCCCATGGAGCCGCGCCACTTCTGCGTCAGCTCCGACGGCGGCGAACTGTTCCTCAGCGGCGACGGCATGGACGCGGTGGTCATCGTCTTTCCGTATAGCACCGAGATCTGGCAGACGGTATTGGCCGGACGCGCTCCCGGCGTGCTGGCACTGACCGAATCGCCCAGCCTGCTTCTGGTGGCCAATCCCGAAACCAACAGCCTCACGGTTCTCGATGGGAGCCAAAGGCTGGTCGCACTGGTGGAAGTGGGCGAACAGCCCAGCGGGCTGCTCCTCACGCCGGACCAGCAGTACGTCCTCGTGTTGAATGAAAAATCGGGCGATCTGGCGGTTGTCCGCACCTACTCCCTGCGCGTCGCCAAGGCTTGGCACCATGGGCGCCCGCTTCCGTTCGGCTCCGGTTTTTACCATGATCCCCGTAGGCGAAAAGCCCGTCAGCGCTGCCGTCGTACCCTGGGTTTAGGGGACCGGCGAACCGGCCCCCGTTCCCAATTACTTCTTCTTACCCTGGGCTGCGACGGCTTCCATCGCGGCTTTCACCTTTTCGGGATCGCCGAGATAGTAGCGGTTCAACGGCTGCAAGCGGTCGTCTAACTCGTACACCAGCGGCATGCCGGTCGGGATATTCAGGTCAACGATCTCCGCCTCAGACACGTTGTCCAGGTACTTTACCAGCGCCCGCAGACTGTTGCCGTGCGCCGCGATCAGCACCCTCTGCCCGCCCTGAATGGCGGGTGCGATGGTCTCATGCCACAGCGGCAGAAATCGCGCCACTGTGTCCTTCAGGCACTCGGTAAGCGGCAGGTCGTCCTTAGCGAGGCCCTTGTATCGCGGGTCGTGGCCGGGGAAACGCTCGTCTTCGGGGAGCAGCGCGGGCGGCGGAACGTCGTAACTGCGGCGCCAGATCTTCACCTGGCCCTCGCCATACTTCGCCGCCGTTTCCGCCTTGTTGAGCCCTTGCAGAGCGCCGTAATGGCGCTCGTTGAGGCGCCACGAACGGTGTACCGGAATCCACATCAGGTCCATCTCGTCCAGCACCGTCCACAGGGTGCGGATGGCCCGCTTCAGCACAGAAGTGTAGGCCACATCGAAGGTGTAACCACCGGCTTTCAGCACCTGCCCGCCTTCGTGCGCTTCCTGCCGGCCCTTCTCCGAAAGGTCCACATCCGTCCAGCCGGTGAAGCGGTTTTCCTTGTTCCAGGTGCTCTCGCCGTGCCGGATCAATACCAGTTTCGTCACTGCCGGAACGCCTTTCTGCCCGGGAACTGTGCCGAACTCCCGAGCCGTTCTTCAATCCGCAGTAACTGGTTGTACTTGGCGATGCGATCGGTGCGGCTGGCCGAACCGGTCTTAATCTGGCCCGCGCCGGTGGCCACCACCAGGTCGGCGATAAACGGATCTTCCGTCTCCCCGGACCGGTGCGAAACCACACACGTATAACCGGCAGCCGACGCCATCTGCATGGCTGCCAGGGTCTCGGTCAGGGTGCCGATCTGATTGACCTTGATCAAAATGGAATTGGCGATGCCCTGGTCGATGCCGCGCCGGAAGATCGCGGGGTTGGTCACAAAGATATCGTCTCCCACCAACTGAATCTTCTTGCCGACGGTGTCGGTGAGCAGTTTCCAGCCTGACCAGTCTTCCTCGCTCATGCCGTCTTCAATCGAGAGAATCGCCGGATACTGCCGCACCCAGTTGGCCCAATACTCTACCATCTGTTCGCTGCTGCGCTGGCTCTTGTCGCTCTTCTTGAAGACGTACTTGCCGTCCTGAAAGAACTCGCTGGCCGCCGGGTCCAGGCAGACTCCGATCTGGCTGCCCGGCTGGTAACCGGCCTGGGAAATCGCTTCCAGGACCGATTCGATGGCCTCCTCGTTGCTTTTCAGCATCGGGGCGAAGCCGCCCTCGTCGCCGACGGCTGTGGAATAGCCTTTCTTGCTGAGTACCTTCTTGAGGGTATGGAATACTTCCACGCCCATGCGCAGCGCCTCGCTGAATTTCGTGGCGCCGAACGGAGCGATCATGAACTCCTGCACGTCCACCGAGTTGTCCGCGTGAGCGCCGCCGTTGATGATGTTCATCATCGGGACAGGTAAGATGCTCGCGCCGACACCGCCGAGATAGCGATACAGCGGGGTGCGTTGCGCCGCCGCGGCGGCGCGGGCGGCCGCCATGGATACCGCCAGAATGGCATTGGCCCCCAGACGGCCCTTGTTGTCCGTGCCGTCCAGTTCAATCATGATCGCGTCGATCTCGGTCTGCTGCGTCGCGTCCTTGCCATGCAAGGCGGTCGCGATCTCGCCGTTGATGTGGCTGACCGCCTTCAGCGTGCCTTTTCCCTGATAGCGCGACTTATCGCCGTCGCGCAGTTCCACGGCTTCGTGCTCGCCGGTCGAGGCGCCGGACGGCACTGCGGCCCGTCCCATGCTTCCGTCCGCCAGATAAACATCCGCTTCCACTGTTGGATTGCCACGCGAATCCAGAATCTCTCTTCCAGTTACCTTTACAATCGTCGTCAAAGTACGCTCCTAAAAGACTAAGCCGCGACAGGCCGGGAGGCCCGTCGTACTACGCCACCACCACGATCCCGCATTCGGTGATGTGATACCCCTTGGCGCGGTCGGCTTCCAGGTCGAAACCGATCACGCTGGAATCCGGAATCTTCACGCCGGTATTCAGAATCGCCCGGCGAATCCGGCTGTAACGCCCCACTTCCACGCCGGGCATCAAAATCGAATACTCCACTTCGCAATAGCTGTTCACGCGCACGCCCGGCGAAAGAATGCTGTGCAGAACACGCCCGCCGGAAACAATCACGCCGGCGCTCACAATCGAATCCACCGCCACGCCCATCCGCCGCCCTTCCTGTGCGAAGACGAACTTGGCGGGCGGTTGCTGGGTCACCTTGGTGCGAATGATCCAGCGGTGGTCGTAGAGGTTGAATTCCGGCACCACGTCCACCAGATCCATATTTGCCTCGTAATAGGCGTCGAGCGTTCCTACATCCCGCCAGTACCGCACCTGCTTGGCGTTGAGATCGCGGAAATCGTACGCAATCACGCGCCGGGTTGCCAGCAGGCGCGGCAGCACGTCGCTGGCGAAATCGTGGCTGGAGTGCGGATCCTGTGCGTCCTCGTGCAGTGCTGTCAGCAGCACGTCGGTGGCGAACAGGTAAATCCCCATGGAGGCGCTCACCATCGAACTGTCGAACCGCGAGCGCTTGGGGTTGCCATGCTTTGGTTTTTCCTCGAAGCCGACCACGCGGTAATCGTCGAAAATTTCAGCAACTCCGTACCTGCCGGCTTCGGATGGGGGAACCTGTATGGTCGCGATCGTAACGTCCGCAGCGTTCTCGCGATGCCAGTCCAGCATCTCGTGGTAGTTCATCTTGTAGATGTGGTCGCCGGAGAGAATCAGGGTATGGTCGGGGGCCTCGGCCTCGATACTCTGGAAATTCTGGAAGACGGCGTCCGCGGTACCCTGGTACCAATCTTCGTGCACCCGTTTCATGGGGGGCAGCACTTCGATGTATTCGCCCACCTCGGCGGACAGAATGTTCCAGCCATCTCGAATGTGGCGTATCAGTTCCAGGGATTTGTACTGTGTTAGGATAAGAATGCGGCGGACGTCGGAATTGATACAATTCGACAGGGTGAAGTCGATGATTCGGTATGCGCCCCCGAATGGGACGGCCGGCTTGGCGGTGTCCTTCGTTAGAGGATAAAGACGTTCCCCGGCGCCCCCAGCCAGCAGGATCGCTAGTACATTTTCCATTTCAGCCTAACCCGCTGAAAAGAAAGTGTATCGCGGATATTCTGCAGGTTGCGCCGTATTGCGGCTGTAATTTTGGACTTGACTTTATCTGTCAACCACCTATGATATCAGTACCTTCTGTGCGCCGTGTAGGATTTTTGGGGATCAGGCCTCACATCGGGTGATGCAGGACCTCGCGAATTCCAATACCCGCACCGGAATTTATGGTCTAGTTGGGAGGTGTATTTCGTTTGGCTGAAGTAAAGCTTCAGGAGGGCGAAACGTTAGAGAACGCCCTTCGCCGCTTCAAGCGTAAGGTCCAGCAAGAGGACATTATCAAGGAGGTGAAACGTCACTCCTTTTACTTGAAGCCAGGAGAGAAGCTCCGGGCCAAGCAGGCGCTGGCCCGCAAACGGAACCGGAAGAAGAATCGCCGGGAAATTGAGTAAACTCGAAACGGCGGGGCTACGGAGCCCCGCCGTTTCTAAATCCGACAACAGTTCAGGTTGATCAACGGGGCAACGTTGATATGGCGGAGTTTCAGGACCGCGTCCTCAAGTGTGTAGACTGCGGGGCAGATTTCGTATTCACAGCGGGAGAACAGCACTTCTTCCACGACAAGAATTTCAAGAACGAACCCAAACGGTGTAAGACTTGCAAAACCAAGCGCCAGGGGAGTCCGGGTTCGGGTTTTGCAAAAACCGAAACCATGACCACCTGCTCTCAGTGCGGCCGGGAAACCACGGTACCATTTAAGCCGACGCAGGGGCGTCCGGTATATTGCCGGGAATGCTTCCTGACGCGCAAAGCGACCGGGATGGCGGTCGGCGGGAATCGATAGCCTTCGATTCGTTACAGTTGTGAAGTGCGGAGTGGCAGGCGTTCGCGCCTGCCAAGCGCATTAGTGTGTCTACTGGATGGCCCAGTATCCGGCGCGCGTCTTCACGTGCAGGTCGGGCCGGTCCCGCACCTGCACACCGATCACGTGGAATTTGCCGGGTTCCGTATTGTGCGGTTCGAAGGTAAGGATGTACTGGCGGTGCACTTCCCTGCCGATCGCCTCGATGGCTTTCTCCAGAGCGTCTTTCTTGAGAAACGAATCGGTGGCGCCGCCGGTGGTTTTGGTGAACAGGTCGGCCAGATCCGGCTTGGTCATGTGATATAACTCGCCGAGCGCGTATAGAAGTCCTCCGGGACCTGATATCCGGCGGGACCAGTTCCCCATCCTTTTCGAGCGTACGTTTGTCCTCCACTTTGCCTTTCAGAGTTTTGGATTTCTCGCGCTCCGCTTCCAACTCTTCCGGCTTTCGCCACCGTTCCGATCCGGGCGGAACCCTGGTCTTGGTTCTGGCGGTAAACGGTTCCAGAAAGGGCGAATAAGTCAGCCAGTAAATCGTTGCGTTCTGCCGCTGGACCTCCTCCATCACGTCGGATAGTTGCGCCGCGCTGCCGCGATCGCGCTTTTCGGCAATCATGAAAATGATATGACGGCGTCCCGGTTGGCAGTGGCTCAGCATCTGCAACGCCTTGCGAATCGCATCCAGAGCCGGCGCCGTTCCACCCTCCATGTGAATCCGTTTTAGCGCATTGATGACCCTGTCCCCGTCGGTAGTGAAATCCTGGTGCACGGTGACGCCGTCGCTGAAACTGATTACTGCGGTCTGGCCCCCCTCGCCGGCGAGTAACTGCGTGAACAGAATGCCGCTGCCTCCCAACTTATCCAGGACCGCGCCGGAATTATCGCTGCTCTGGACGGCCACAACCAGCGAGATGGGAAACGTCATCCAGTCCATGTGTATGGCCTGTGGCACATTGTTGTCGTAAAGAGTCAAGTCCGGCGCGTCCAGCCCGTCCACGAAACGGCCTTTGGAATCGGTAACGGTGGTAGGTGCAACTACCAGCGGGACGGTGCTACGGAACTGCGACCAGGCGGTGCACGCACTGAACAGAGCGAGGGTGACAACGCGCATCGGCAGGATGCCAGCAAACAATGGGCCGCGACAGGCGGGCTGAGGACGCCTCGCACCGGCAATACGCAGAAACCACTCCCAAAGCCGGGTATCGCCTCGCCCTGTCCGTAGAGCCGTCCCCGGGCAACTGTTCGCCTGAAAGGGGCAGACCGCTGTTTCGGGGCCCCGAGAGCAAGGGCGCGACATGGCGACTTGTGCAGTTTCTTCTCCAGCGCGCGTCCGTACTGATTCGAACATTACCAAGGCAATACATCATGTGGCGGGCAGCAAGACAAGCGACTTCTACGCTAGATTGGCAGGCATGAGTATGTGGATCTCCCTCGGCGCGTTCCTGCTGTTTGCGACTATGCTGGCCGGCCAGCAATCAAACACCTATCAGGGAAGCACGCCTGGCGCCGTATCGCCGGCGCCGTTGGCTTTAACGCTGCAGGACGCCATCCAGCGAGGTCTGAAATTCAACCTCGGGTTGCTCGAAAGCGGCACGGCGAGCGAAACGGCCAGGGCGGCACGAATGCAAGCATTATCCGTCTTAATTCCTCAGGTGACCGGCACGTTAGCCGAGTATGACGAACAGCTCAACCTGAAGACAGTGGGACTCAGCGTCCCGCCTAACCCTTACGTCAGCATCCGGCCAATCGCGGGTCCGTTTTACTACACCGCCGCGCAGGCGAATGTTTCCGCCAAGGTCCTCGACTGGAACGCTCGCCGGAATCTCAAATCGGCACGGGCGAACGAGGAGGCCAGTCAACTCTCCGTTCAGGCGGCGCGCGATCTCGTAGTCGAAGCCGTCGCCGACGCCTACCTGGGGGTGATCGCCGACGCCTCGCGAGTGGAATCCATCAAAGCACGGGTGGAAACGGACCAGGCTTTGTATAAACGAGCAGCGGATCAAAAGACGGCGGGGTTGGCGGCGGGGATCGATGTGCTGCGAGCGCAAGTGCAGCTCAAGAGCGAGCAGCAGTCGCTGCTCGCGCAGCAGAATCAGTTCGAAAAGGATAAATTGGCGTTGGGCCGAATCATCGGACTGGCGCCGGCCCAGGTGTTTCAGATCGCCGACACGGCTCCTTTCTCGCCGGTTAGCGGGATCGCTCAGGATGAGGCGCTGCGAACCGCATTGGCACAACGGCCCGATTACCTGAGCGCGAAAAGAACGGTGGAAGCCGCGCAACAGGCGCTGGCGGCAGCCCAGGCGGAATGGTATCCCACGGCCGACGTGAGCGGCTACTATGGCGACGCCGGTCCCACGCTGGCGAACTCGCACGGCGTTTTCGTGTTCACCGGCGCTTTGAATTTCAATATTTTTAACGGAGGCCGGATCCGCGCCGATATCGATAAAGCCAGAGCGGCTCTCAAAGACCGCTCCGATGAACTGGCGAGCCAGGGCGCGCAGATCGAAGTGGATGTGCGTAATGCGTTCCTCGATCTGCAATCCGCCGCGGACCAGGTGGCGGTGGCGCGCGACAATCTGGGGCTGGCCAACCAGACCCTGGAGCAGGCTCGCGACCGGTTTACCTCCGGTGTGACGGACAACATCGAGGTGGTGCAGGCGCAGGGGTCGGTGGCCGTTGCCAATGACAATCTGATCTCGGCGCTGTACGCTCACAACCTTGCCAAAGTGTCGCTGGCCAAGGCGATGGGTTTGGCCGAACAGGGCCTGAAGAAGTTTATCGAGGTGAAGTGAATGGCGGATCCGCCTGTTTCCGAAAGAAAGACCGAGCCGCTTGCGGCCCCGCCGCGGAGGCCTCCGAGACGCCGCCGAGGCCGTTTGGTCGTGGCGCTGATCGTCGTGATCGTATTGGTGGCGGCCGGATACTGGCTGATGAAGTACTTCGGCGAGTACGAATCCACCGATGACGCGCAGATCGACGGGCACATCAACGCCATCAGCGCGCGAATCAGCGGCCACTTGAACGAGGTATTGGTGGAGGATGCGCAGGTCGTCAAAGCGGGAGACACACTGGTCAGGATCGATCCGCGGGATTATCAGGTTGCGGTGGCCAAGGCCGAAGCGGATCTGGCGGATGCGGAAGCCGCGCTCGACGGCTCGCGAACCGATGTGCCGATCGTCACAACTACCACCGCCAGCGCCCTGGATACGGCCCGTTCGTCGCGCGCGGATGCCGACGCCGGGCTGATCGCTACGCAACGGCAACTCGCCGCGGCTCAGGCTCGCCTGGAAACGGCGCAAGCTCAGGTAGTGGAGGCGCAGGCGGTTTACAAGAAAGACGCAGACGACGTCGTGCGCTACCGGCAGCTTGTCGACAAAGACGAGATCCCCCGGCAGCAATACGACACGACGGTGCAGATAGCGGCAGCGGACAAGGCTACCATTGACGCACGCACGGCGTCGGTAAACGAAGCGCGGCAAAACATCACAGCCGCCGAAGCCGCGGTTCGGCAGGCGGAGGCCAAGATCGCGCAGGCCGACGCCTCGATTCAATCCGCCATGACGCGGCCCCAACAGGTTGCCCAAAGCCAGGCCAGGGCGAAATCGGCCGCCGCGAAAGTGGCGCAGCAGCGAGCGCTGCTCGATCAAGCCAAGCTGAACCTCAGTTACACGTGATCGTCGCTCCGGCTACCGGAATCGTCGGCAAGAAGACCGCTGAAATCGGCGAGAACGTGTCGCCCGGAGAAAGCCTGATGGCGGTGGTTCCGCTGGAAGACATCTGGGTCACGGCCAATTTCAAAGAGACGCAGTTGAACCATGAAGCCGGGCCAGAAAGTCGTGTTCAGCGTGGATGCGTACGACCGCGAATATCACGGCCATGTGACAGGCATCGGCGGCGCCAGCGGGTCGCGCTTCAGCCTGCTGCCGCCGGAGAACGCCACCGGGAATTACGTGAAGGTGGTGCAGCGCATTCCGGTCCGCATCGATCTCGATCCGGGCCAAAACAACGACCATCGGCTGCGGCCCGGCATGTCGGTCGATCCCAAGGTCTACATCAACCGATAGGTTGGGTATATGGCCGATAGTCCCGCCCACCCTTGTTCCGCAACCCGCGCCGTGGAAGCCCAAGTTCAATCCCTGGCTGATCGCCGTCGTGGTGGCGATGGCCGCGTTCATGGAGGTGCTCGACACCAGCATCGCCAACGTGGCGCTGCCGCACATGGCCGGCAACCTGGGCGCCAGCAACGACGAAAGCACCTGGGTGCTGACTTCCTACCTGGTGTCGAACGCCATCGTTCTTCCCATCAGCGGATGGCTGGCCGGCCTGTTCGGGCGCAAGCGCTTCTTCATGCTGTGCATCTCTCTGTTCACGCTCAGTTCGCTGCTCTGCGGCATCGCTCCGAGCTCTCGGCATGCTGATTCTGTTCCGCGTGATGCAGGGCGCCGGCGGCGGCGGCCTGCAGCCCATGGCGCAGGCCATTCTGGCCGACACGTTTCCCGCCGCAGAAGCGCGGCCTGGCGTTCGCGCTCTACGGAATCACCGACGATCATGGCGCCCACGATCGGCCCGACGCTCGGCGGCTGGATCACCGACAACTACTCCTGGCGCTGGATCTTCTACATCAATCTTCCGGTCGGGAATTCTGACCATGTTTCTGGTGCTATCGCATGGTGGAGGATCCGCCGTATCTGCGGCTGCTGCAGAGGACGCCGGCGTTCGCATTCGATTACATCGGGCATCGCGCTGCTCGCGCTGGGCGTGGGCGCGCTGCAGGTCCTGCTCGACAAAGGCCAGGAAGACGACTGGTTCGGTTCGCACTTCATCGTCACGCTGGCCATGGTGGCGGCGGTCTGCCTGGTTTCGCTGGTGGTCTGGGAGTGGCTTCAGAAGGCGCCGATTATCGATGTGCGGCTGTTCAAGAGCTTCAACTTCGCAGTGGCCAACCTGATGATGTTCATTCTGGGCGTTCTGCTGTTCAGCAGCCTGGTGATGATGCCGCAGTTCCTGCAGACGCTGATGGGCTACACGGCGCAGTCCGCCGGGCTGGTGCTTTCCGCCAGCGGAGTCGTGCTCTTTTTCGAAATGCCGATCGTCGGGCAGCTCACCACCAGGTACCCGGCCAAATACATCATGGCGTTCGGCTGGCTGGCGCTGGCCGTCGGGATGTATTATTCCACCAAGCGGCTGGATCTGCAGATCAGCTTCCGCTCCGCGGCGTGGCTGCGCGTGGCGCAGGCGTTCGGCCTGGGATTTCTGTTCGTTCCCATCACGCTGGCCGCCTACATCGGAATTCCAGCCGGAAAAGGGCAACAGCGTGGCCGGCATGGTCAACTTCATGCGCAATATCGGCAGCAGCGTGGGAACCTCGATGGTGACCACCCTGCTGGCGCGGCGCGCGCAGTTTCACCAGTCCGTGCTCTCCTATCACACCACGAGACTACGACCCGGCGTTTCGCGACCAGGTGGCCGGACTGGCCAGCAGCTCGTTCACTCCGGCGCCACTCCGGCCGACGCGCGCGTCCAGGCTCTGGGTCGCGTCTATCAAGGCGTGCAGGCTCAGGCCGCAGACGTTGGCGTACATGGATACCTTTATGGTGCTGGCCATCGGCGCGAGCATCATGTTCGTGCTGGCTTTCATCGTCCGCAAGAACGATCCGGCCGCAGGCGGCGAAGTGGCAGTGGGGTAGATCCCGCGCCGGCTCGCCGCACCGAAGGCGTAGAGTGAAAGGGGGAGCCATGATCCGAGTGGTCACCATTGAACGCGAGTACGGCAGCGGCGCCGCCGAGATCGCCGAGAAGGTGGCGCCCCGCCTGGGCTGGAAACTGTGGGATCAGGTGCTGACCGACGAGATTGCCCGCTTGATGGATTGCCCCAGCCGGACTGTTGAGGAGCATGAGGAACGGCGCGATCCGCTGCACTACCGCCTGTTCAAGTCCTTCATGCGCGGCAGTTTTGAGGGCAGCCTGAACGCTCCGCGGTTGAAAATGGTGGATGCCGATTGCATCCGGCAAGTGACCCAACGGGTGGTGCACACCGCCGCTGCGGAGGGCAATGCCGTCATCGTGGGGCGCGGTTCGGCCTACTATCTCCACGACCGCCCCGACGCGCTGCACGTCTTCATCTACGCGCCCTTCGAGGAAAAGGTCAGGCGTCTGCGAGCCCGGGGAAAAAGCGAGAGCGAAGCCGTTGAGCTGGCCGAGACCGTGGACCGCGAGCGCGCCGAATATATCCGGAAGTACTTCGACGTAGAGTGGCCTACACGGCATTTCTTCCACTTGATGATCAACAGCACGCTTGGCGATGAAATGGTGGTAGACACGATCGTTCACTCCGTCTCGGCGCTAGTGAGTCAACAGGTGCGATAGCGGCCACCAATCCTGAAATGGGAGCGCAACGGCATCGGGCACCGCGCCGCGCATTACAAGTAGGAGCATGATGCCATCGTCATCTTCGACACCAAGGGCGCCTTCCCACAGACGCCGCAAGGGTCTGGATCGCTCCTAAGATCGGGAGGTAGCAGACCTGCGAGAGGGGAACGCCGGCGCGATTGATGGCGTCGATCAAGCGACCTCCCCGCGTTGTAACAATATACTCCGCGACCGGTGCCGGCCAATCGACACTAGTGACACGCTCAGGCCACGGGCGTATACCCCGGCCGGCAGATGAACAATTTGCCCTACGAAAACCGCTGCGCCGCCTGCAGGGCCATCGTTTGCTCGATCTCGAGCAGGTCGTTTGTGTCGAGATCGATCCCGGCAGCGCCGATGACGCCGTCCACCTGTTGAGCCCTGCGAACCCCCACAATGGGCCGCGTACAGGTCAGCGGTTGACGTATCGACGACACGCCTTTCTGAATAAACATTTAGGCCCGAACTGGAACAGAATCTGGCACTATAAGGGGAAGGATGCTGTTCTACGGCTTAGACTGAATCCGTAGCCGCGAACTGATGGCAGATGAGGGCGCCCTCCAAAGCTTGGCGTTATGGGCTTGCGATAGTCTCGTGCGGCCTCGCGCTGGGCGGGGCCATTCCCTTGGACTCTCCATCCTCTTTGTTCTTTCTCGCCGTCATGGTGAGCAGCCTGTATGGTGGGAAGGGACCGGGCATTCTGTCGGTGCTGCTATCTTCCCTGGCTTTCGATTATTTCTTTCTCCCGCCGAAATACCATCTCTGGGTAGAGCCATCCTCGTTCCCGCGATTCGCTGCCTTTCTGGGAGCGGTTTTGCTGATCATGGTGTTGATCGAGGCGAAACGGAGCGCGGAAGAATCCCGCCGCCAAATCGACGCCAAATACCGGCAGGTTGCGGCCGATGCTCTTGCCGAAGCCCGGAAATCGGAAGCTCGCCTGCGCCTCATCATCGACTCGATTCCCGTGCCGGCGTGGTCCAGCCGGGCGGATGGCGCTACCGACTTTGTCAATCAGCGCTGGCTGGACTACACCGGCATCACGGCCGAACAGGCGCTGGGTTGGGGCTGGAAGGTTGCCTATCACCCGGAAGACCTCGAGCGAAATGCGGAGTACTGGCGATCGGTTTTGGCTTCTCCCGAAGAGCGTGAGGTAGAAGGGCGTCTGCGCCGGTTCGACGGGACCTATCGCTGGTTCCTCTTCCGCGTCTGCCCTTTGCGGGATGAATCGGGAAAAGTCGTCCGGTGGTATGGAACGTGTGTTGACATCGAAGACCGAAAACGAGCGGACGACGCGGTACGCGCCAGCGAGTTGCGCTTTCGTCTGATCGTCCATAGCATTCCAGGCATGGTCGCCACCATGACGCCCAACGGCGAGGTCGAACTGGTCAATCAGCCCGTCCTGGACTACACGGGTTTGCCGTTTGACGCACTGAAAGACTGGACGGCCCACGGGCTTGTGCCCGCGGACGATTTGCCGCTTGTAGTCGCCCGATGGAAGCAATCGCTGGCAACGGAATGCGAGTATGATGTGGAGCACCGCATGCGCCGCGCGGATGGCGCATACCGCTGGTTCCAGGTGCGCGGCTTGCCCCTGCGCGACAACCAGGGCGTAGTAGTCCGCTGGTATTGCGTGCTTACGGACATCGAAGATCGCAAACGCACTGAGGAAGCCCTCCGCGCCAGCGAACAGCAACTTCGCCTGATTACCGAGACCATTCCCGCTCTTGTGTGGCGCACCACGCCAGACGGCGAGATCGACTATGTCAACCGGCGCGTTCTGGACTATACCGGCAAGCCCCTCGAAAGCTTTGGAACCGACGGATGGCTGCAACTGCTCCATCCCGACGATGTCGATTCCACCATACGCCTCTGGCGGCAGAACACGCAGACGGGAGACTCTCACAAAGTGGCTTACCGGCTCCGCCGCGCGGATGGCGCATATCGCTGGTTCGACGTGCGTGGCGAGCCTTTGCGTGACAGCGAGGGGCGAGTGGTGCAATGGTACGGGATTTGTATCGACGTGGAGGATAGCAGGCGGACAGAGGAAACGCTGCGAACCACCCAGGAGCGGCTGTCGATTGCATCGCAGGTTGCTACCGTGGGGGAGTTGGCCGCTTCCATCGCACACGAAGTGAACCAGCCTCTCACCGCCGTGGTTTCCAACGGCAATGCGTGCCTGCGCTGGCTTTCCGCCGAGCCGCCGAACCTGGCCAAAGCCGTGGAAGCCGCCGAACGGATTGTCCGCGATGGGAGGGAGGCAGGAGAAGTGGTGCGCCGCATCCGCGCCCTTTTCAAACGCGCCGCCCATGAGGAAGTTCCGCTTGACTTGAACGAAGTGATTGGCGAGGTACTGCGCCTCCTGCTGGGTGAGGCCGCGAAGAGGCGCGTCACCGTAGAGACCGACCTGGAGCAGGACCTGACACCGGTCCTGGGCGATCGCGTCCAACTGCAACAATTGATACTCAACCTGCTACTGAATGGGATCGAAGCCATGGATCCGGTGACCGATTACCCCAAGAGACTATTCATTCGCAGCAAGCGGGAGAATGACGATACCGTTCTGGTAGAGATCCGGGATTCCGGGGTGGGATTGAAAGATCAGGACGCGGTCTTTGAAGCCTTCTACACAACCAAGGAGAAGGGCATGGGCATGGGGCTGGCGATCTGCCGCTCGATTGTCCAGGCGCACAACGGGCGCCTCTGGGCAGCCTCCGGAGAAGGTCCCGGGGCCACATTCTGCTTCACTCTCCCTCTTCAGTTGAGCAGGGTGTCATGAGTTACGACGATTCCACAGTGTTCGTTGTGGATGATGACTATCGCGTACGCGGGGCGCTATCCAGCCTGATTGCGTCAGTTGGACTTCGCGTGGCCGCGTATGGTTCGGCAGCGGAATTCATGCAAGCCCGGAAGCCCGATGCGCCCGCCTGCCTGGTACTGGACCTCCAACGGGAACTGGCAGAGGGCGGCGGGCCGCCGATCGTGTTTGTTACCGGGCACGGAGATATTCCCTCTTCGGTGCGCGCCATGAAGGCAGGGGCGGGCGGAGCTGGCGGGACTGCGGAAGCACTATGCGCTGCTCACGCCTCGCGAGCGGGAAGTCCTGCCCTTTGTGGTGGCGGGGTTGGCGAATAAACAAACCGCCGCGGAATTGGGCACCAGCGAGATCACCATTGGCGTCCATCGCGGACAAATCATGCGAAAAATGGGCGCGCGATCACTCGCCGAACTGGTCCGCATGGCTGATAAGCTTGCGCTCACGCGCGTTACCTGCCACGCCTAAATAAACATATAATGGCGTCATTTCCGCACCTGCGGTTATGATCGAATCGTGGTTAGAGATTCCAGTTCGCATGCAGGTACTGCAGGGTACATCGTCGCGGCGGTCGACGATGATTATAGGGTCCGTGAATCGATAGAGAGCCTGGTGGCTTCGGCCGGGCACACTCCGTTGGTATTCGCTTCCGCGGAAGAGTTTCTGCAGTCGGCAGCGCCCTCGTCGGCGGTCTGCCTGATTACGGATGTGAGGATGCCGGGCATCGACGGACTTGAGTTGCAGCGCCGCGTCAGGCTCCAATATCCCAGGTTACCGGTAATCCTGATTACCGCCCACTATGATAACGAAATTCAACAACGTGCCCTCAAGCAAGGCGCCGCCGGCTTCCTGTATAAGCCGTTCGACGCTGCGGATTTGTTGGGCGCAATCGAGATCGCACTGAGTACACCGCCAGAGGATTGATCTGTGGTGGCTCCCGAGCTGTTCAGCAAGGAGAAAACGATGGCTATGTTCGATTTAATCGGTTCCAGCCCTAAATTCCAAGCTTTACTTGATGAAATCAAAATGGTGGCTCCGGTGGATAGCGCCGTCCTCGTTCGCGGGGAGACAGGCACCGGGAAAGAGGTGGTGGCCAAAGCCATCCACGCCGCCAGCCTGAGGCGGCAGCAACCGTTCGTGGCCATCAATTGCGCCGCGATTCCGGGGGCGCTGCTGGAGAGTGAACTCTTTGGCTACGAGCGAGGAGCCTTTACAGGCGCCGTTACCCATCGCGAGGGGCGCTTTCAGACCGCGGATCGCGGCACTTTGTTTCTCGACGAAATCGGCGATCTTCCCTTGGAACTCCAGCCGAAACTGCTTCGCGTTCTCCAGGAACAGCAGGTGGAGCGTCTCGGCGGCAGCCGCGCGATTCCAGTGAACGTGCGCGTGATCGCGGCGACCAATCAGGATTTGTGGGGCATGGTCCAGGAGAAGAAGTTTCGCGCCGATCTCTACTACCGGCTGAATGTCTTTCCCATCAACCTGCCGCCCCTGAGGGAACGCGACAGCGATATCCCTCTTCTGGTAAACCACTTCGTCCAAAAGTTCGCCGAGCGGCAAGGCAAAGCGATCGACTACGTTCCCGAGGATGTGATGGAAGCGCTCAAGTGCCATGATTGGCCGGGCAACATTCGCGAACTGCAAAACTTCATCGAGCGCGCGGTCATCATGACGATGGGTACATCGCTGCAGCCACGTCTGGCAGAACTGCGGATGCAGGCCGTCTCCACGGAGGTCCGCACCCTGGCGGATGCAGAACGCGCTCACATAGTGGCGACGCTTCGTGAAACCAACTGGGTGGTCGGTGGGCCGGGCGGCGCGGCGGCCAGACTCGGGTTGCCCAGAACGTCCCTGATCGCACGGATGCAACGGCTAGGTCTGGCGAAAAGCGCCGTCGCGCAGAGCGAAAGACGGTGGACTTCCGCCGACACAGAAGGCCATCTGGCAAATGCCGCGGGCGCCGGTTATGGTGGACCCGGCAGTGAACACGCCTTCATAAGCTAAACGACTACCTGCTGAAAGCCGGCGGGTTGGTAAGGCGGGCCCCTGGTCCGCGGCCGGCGCCCTCGTCGGCCTCACCGTTTTCTGGAGGCATTACCGGCCGGCGCGAGCAGCGGGTCCAGGGGGAGCCCGCGCGGACGTCACCACACCCGCCGCGACAAAATAGAAGTGACCGGCGGCGCCGATCCATACCCGGCTCCTGCTGGCCGATATCAAAGACATCAGGCCGCAAGGTCTGGTGTGACATATAACGCCCGCTCTGTGCGCCGCTCCTTGTCACGAACCAATCTATTTGACCACTTCTGCCGAGCCCCAGCCCCTCAGGGCCTGCGGTCATCCCATGCACGCTCGGAGGGCATGTCGTCTTCCAATCGACCGGGCAGTTGCGCTGCGCCTTTTGAACGCCGCCGGACCGCCTGGGAGTCGAGCGAGCGTCATGCGCTGACGTGAGTATGACACCGGATTGTCTCCATCTCACACAAATCCCATCCCGATCTGCGACATAAGCTGGTTCGGCGATGGCCCGGAGAATGCAAGCTGGGAGGGGCGACGGTCCAGGAACCTTTATGTGGATAGTACGCCTCGCTCTCAACCGCCCGTATACCTTCATCGTGATGGCGATGTTGATCGCAATCCTGGGCGTCATGACAGTCCTGACTACGCCGACGGATGTATTTCCTTACATCAATATTCCAGTCGCCGGCGTGATCTGGTCTTACACTGGCATGAGCCCCGACGACATGGCAAAGCGCGTTCTGCTGATTTCGGAACGCGCCATGACGACGACCGTCAACAGCATCCAGCACATCGAGTCGACTTCTTATAACGGTGTCGGCCTGATCCGCGTTTACCTGCAGCCCGGGGCCAACATCGATCTGGCCATCGCGCAGATTGTAGCGGTCAATCAGACGATTCTGCGCACGCTGCCGCCGGGAATTTATCCGCCGCTTGTAGTGCAGTACGATGCCTCAAGCGTTCCGATCCTTCAGTTGGGATTGAGCAGCAGCACACTCACGGAACAGCAACTGTACGACTACGGTCAGAACTTCATCCGGACGCGCCTCGCCACGGTACCCGGGATTTCGGTGCCGCTGCCATATGGCGGAAAGGTGCGGAGTGTCATGGTGGACCTGGATCCCGGAGCGCTGTTCGGAAAAGGTCTCTCCGCCACTGACGTATCGAATGCGCTCAATCTTCAGAATCTGATTCTTCCCACGGGAACGGTCAAGGTGGGGACACGCGAGTACCTGATACAGCTCAATAGCAGCCCCGAACTGCTCACCGCCCTTGACAACGTGCCGATCAAGACCGTCAATGGCGCGCCGGTCTATATGCGGGACGTCGCCCAGGTGAGGGACGGTTACCAGGTACAGACCAACATTGTCCGCACGAACGGCCAGCGCTCGGCGCTGCTCACGGTATTGCGACATGGCGGAGCTTCTACCCTGACGGTCGTCGACGGGGTGAAGAAACTCCTGCCGGCAGTGGAGGCAACGCTGCCAAGCAGTCTCCGGATCACCCCTCTGTTCGATCAGTCCCTTTTCGTTCGTGCGTCTGTGAGCGGTGTTGTACGGGAGGCGACGATTGCCGCCTGTCTGACGGGACTCATGATTCTGTTGTTCCTGGGAAGCTGGCGCAGCACTTTGATCGTTTGCCTTTCCATCCCGCTTTCCATTCTTACTTCACTTATAGTTTTAGGTTTGCTGGGACAAACTATCAATGTCATGACATTGGGCGGACTGGCCCTGGCCGTGGGAATCCTGGTGGACGACGCCACCGTTGAGATCGAAAACGTGCATCGCAATATGGGGATGAAGGGCAAGACGCTGGTGCGCGCGATCTTAGACGGCGCCCAGCAGATTGCCGTGCCGGCCTTCGTTTCCACGTTGTGCATCTGCATCGTGTTTGTCCCGGTGCTGATGCTTTCGGGCGCCGCGAAATACCTGTTTACGCCGCTATCCATGGCCGTGGTTTTCGCCATGCTGACTTCATATCTCCTGACCCGGACCGTGGTGCCGACTTTGGTCCACTACCTTCTGCCAGTGGAGCTTCCGCTCTATCAGGACGGAGAGGCGGCGAGCGCCGCTGCCAAGTCGGCCGGACCCATCTGGTGGGTCCACGAAGCCTTCGAGCGGCGGTTCGAGAGAATGCGCGATGCGTATCATGGCGTTCTGGAGCGAGTGATGGCGCATCGCGCACTGGTGGGAGGCGCCTTCGCCCTGTTCGCATTTTCCTCATTGGCGCTCGTGCTGTTCGTAGGGCAGGACTTCTTTCCCTATGTGGATTCGGGGCAGATGCGCTTGCACGTGCGGTGTCCCACCGGCACTCGCATCGAAGAAGCGGAACTGATCTTTGGCGCCGTGGAGGATGAGGTACGCCGCGTCGTGCCGCGGGATGAACTCGACACCATCCTCGATAACATTGGACTCCCGAACTCGGGCATCAACCTCGCCTTCAGCGATAGCGCCACCAATGGATCGGGGGATGGCGAAATTTTGATCTCGCTAAAGCCGAAACACCATCCGACCATCGGCTACACCCGTGAGCTTCGGAACACGCTTGCGGCTCGATTTCCCACCGAGACCTTCTTTTTTCAGGCAGCGGATATCACCAGCCAGATTTTGAATTTCGGTCTGCCCGCGCCCATCGATGTTCAAGTTACCGGCAATGATGCCGCTGCAAACAATCGCGCCGCTTCTGAGTTGCGGGACCAGATCTCAAGGCTACCTGGCGCAGTGGACACATTCATCAGGCAACAGGTTGATTATCCGACGGTGAAGGTGAACGTGGACCGGATCAAGGCCGACGAATCGGGGCTCACACAGAGAGATGTGGCCGATAGCCTGCTGATCTCGCTTTCCTCCAGCGGCCAGGTGGCGCCCAATCAGTGGCTCAATCCGCAGAACGGAGTCAATTACAACGTTGCCGTGCAGACGCCACAGTACAAAGTGCCGACCTTCGACGCGATGCAGCGCACACCAATCACGGCCCTCGCCGGCGGCCAAACGCCGCAACTGCTGGACAATCTCGCGAGCCTGCAACGAACCACTTCAGCCGAGATCGAAAGCCATTACGATGTGCAAAACGTCATGGACGTATATGCCAGCCCGGACCGCCGCGATCTGGGCGGGTTCGCTGTCGATGTGAGGCGCATCATCGACCGGGTCAGCCGGACTCTGCCCAGGGGCACCACGATTGAGCTGCGCGGGCAGGTAGACACCATGCAGAGTTCGTTCACCCGTCTGGGTTTCGGCATGATCTTCGCGATCGTCCTGGTCTACCTTTTGATGGCGGTCAACTTTCAATCGTGGCTGGATCCATTCATCATTCTCACGGCTCTTCCGGGCGCGATGGCCGGCATGCTGTGGATGTTATACGTGACTCGCACCACACTGAGTGTCCCCGCTTTGATGGGAGCGATTATGGGCATCGGGGTAGCGACGGCTAATAGCATCCTGCTGGTCACCTTCGCCAACGATGAGCGGGAGCAGGGCAAGAATGCGGTAGAGGCGGCGCTCTCGGCAGGGTTTACGCGAATGCGGCCGGTGATCATGACGGCGCTCGCCATGATCATCGGGATGGTTCCCATGGCATTGGGTATGGGCGACGGAGGAGAGCAGAACGCGCCGTTGGGCCGGGCGGTAATCGGGGACCTGCTGCTGGCCACGCCTACCACGTTGTTCTTTGTCCCCATCATGTATAGCTGGCTCCGCAAGAAGGCGCCGGTGAACCTGGAAGAGCAGATCGCCCGGGAAGCCGGCGACTTGACGGAAGCGCCTGGCGGCAGCGAACGAGGTTAACACGAATGGGTCGCAGTGAAAGCTCGCACAAACGTCTGATCGGATCCCTGCTCCTGCTGGGAATAGGAATAGCAGCAGGGCTCCTGGCCGGTTATCTCCCGCGGAGAGAGACTACCCGTCAACTCGACAGCGCCGCGGCCCGGCGAAGGATCGCACCGCCGCTCGTCAACGCTACGATGGTCACCAGGGCGCCGAAAGTCACTGAGGTGTCGTTTCCCGGCAGCATCACGCCGGTCACCGAAGCCTACGTTTATGCACGCGCCGCCGGTTATTTGAGGCGGCGGTACGTCGACATCGGCGACCGGGTTGCCGCGGGACAACTGCTGGCTGAGATCGACGCCCCCGATCTGGACCAGCAGGTGACCCAGGCACAGGCCGCGCTGGCGCAGGCCGAAGGGCAACTGGGTCAGTCGGAAGCCACACTGCAGCAACTGATCGCGACACGCGATCTGGCGAATATTACGTGGCAGAGGTACCAGATACTGACGAAAACCGGCGCGGTCTCGCGCCAGGCCGGCGATACCCAATCGACGGCGGCCAAGACGGCGGGCGCAAATGTCACGGCAGGCGAGAAGAACGTGGTGGCGGCGAAAGAATTCGTGCACGCCGCTAAAGCCACCCTGGACAGACTGATCACGCTCCAGGGATATGAAAAAGTCACCTCGCCGTTTGCTGGGATCGTGACGGCGAGGAATGTGGATGTAGGCGCGCTCATTTCCGCCACCGGCTCTACGGAAGGACCCACGAGGGCGAATCAGGCAGGTCCCTCGGATGTTCCGAGCAGCGGCGAAATCTTTCGTGTCGCGCAGATCGAGAGGCTGCGGGTACTGGTAACTCTGCCGCAGAGCGAGGCGTCCGAGATCCATGTCGGACAGCCGGCCAGCGTCACGGTCGAAGAACTTCCCAACCGGAAGTTTCCGGGAAAGATCACCCGCACCTCGAACGCGCTGGATGCCGCATCCAGAACCCTGCTTACGGAAGTGCAGGTTGCTAATCCCACCGGAGTGTTGCTCCCCGGTATGTACACCACGGTTCTATTCGCCACCTACCGGGAGTCGCCGCCTTTCTTAATCCCCGACGCCTCTCTGGTAGTGGAGGCGAATGGCACAACAGTCGCCGTGCTGGCGCCACTCAGTCCAACGGAGAGGGAGAAAGCGGCCTCGGCGGGAGTAGATCAGGCTGTGCTGGCGCGCGCACGAATGGTTCATTACCAGAAGGTTCAGCCAGGCAGGGATTATGGCACGACGCTCGAGATTCTGAATGGCTTGCAGGATGGCGAATACGTTGCGGTAGATCCCGGCGATGCTGTGAAGGAAGGCGTCATCGTACAAATGCCAGCGGCGGACGCACCGTCGCAGGCCAGCCAGGCGAGTAAGCCGGGTAAGCCGGGTAAGTAGGTCATGAGGCTTCCTATCGATAAAGCGCTCGTGTTCGCGGCTGCTTGCGGACTTGCGCTCGCACAGGGCGGATCCTCATCTTTCAGCAGGCTGGCTAATCCATATAAAGTTCCGCAAGCGCCGCCGGTGAGTCTGCAAAATTCGCAACGCATCTTCGACCTGATGCACGCCGGACAGCTCTATCTGTCATTGGACGATGCCATCGCGCTGGCACTTGAGAATAATCTGGACATTGAACTGGAGCGCGTGCTGCCGAAGATGGCCGACACCGATCTGCTGCGGGCCCACGGTGGTGGACTGCTCCGGGGGCTGAATCTGCTGGTGAATGAAACGCCTCCCGGCATCGGCGGCCCGAACGGTCCGCTATTGACAAACCTCACGGCTGGGTCTACGCCTTCGGCCCTTGTCAACAGCAATTTTTCGGACATCGCGCTGATCAGCCAGCAGCAGAACAGTCTGTCGGTGACCGATGCGACTCCCATGGCGAACGGGTCGGCCATTCCCCAATATGATCCGATCGTGACCGGCCTGGTTAACGGGCAGCATCTCTCGATTCCCGAATACAGTACGCTTCTGAGCGGCTCCAACTGGCTGGCCCAGAACCAGGTAAATGCTACTGCTGGAGTGAACGTAGGGTTCGCGTCAGGCGCGCAACTCGGAGTCAGTTTCGATAACAGCCGGTATTCCACTGACGCCACTCGATACACGTACAATCCCATCGTCAACTCAAGCCTTGGCTTCACCATCACGCAGCCCCTGCTGCAGGGCTTTGGCGCCGGCTTAAACAAGAGATTTATTCGCATCGCACGGAACAGCCAGAAGGTCGCGGACCTGGTTTTCAGGCAGCAGGTGATGGACACCGTGTCCGGTGTCGCGCGCCTCTATACCGATCTGGTCAGCCTGAATGAAGACGTGAAGGTGAAGCAGGAAGCTCTCCGGCTGGCGGAGCGGCTGTATGAAGACAACAAGAATCAGGTGGACCAGGGCACCCAGGCGCCCATTGAAGTCACCCGGGCCAACGCGGCGGTGGCCGTGAGCCGGCAGGCCCTTATTACGTCGGAAGGGCTGGTGCGGCAGCAGGAACTGATTCTGAAGACGGCAATCACCCGCGGGGGACTGGCGAACCCCCTGGTGCTGGCGGCCCATATTATTCCGACGGACATACAAACTGTTCCCGACCAGCAGCCGGTCCAGCCGCTCTCCGACCTGGTGGACGAGGCGCTCAAGAATCGCCCGGATCTCGCCGGCGCCAGTCTTCAAGTGGAGAACTCGGAAATCAGTTTGCAGGGTTCGCTCAACGCCGTCAAGCCGCAGTTGGACGTGGTGGGCACCGCGCAGAATAGCGGGATGGCCGGCAATCTGAATCCACTCGCCGGCGCAGCTACCGGAGGCGTCACTCCCGGCGGCTATGGAACGGTGTTGGGACAACTCTTTAAGCGCAACTATCCGTCGTATGGAATCGGGCTGCAATTGACGTTGCCGCTACGGAACCGTGTGGCACAAGCGGATGCCGTGCGTGACGAACTGCAGGTCAGACAGGCCCAGGTACGACGGCAACAGTTGCTGGATCAGGTGCGGCTGGAGGTGGCGGACGCGGAGGAGTCTGTGCGGCAGGCACAAGCCTCGTACGATGCTGCGGTAGAGGCGCGCCGGCTACAGGAGCAGTCCGTCAATGTGGAGCAGCAGACCTTCAACGTCGGGCTTTCCACGAATCTCACGGTGATCCAATATGAGAATTACCTGGCGCAGGCCCGCTCGACGGAGGTGGCGTCCAAGGGCGCCTACATCAAGGCGCAGATCGCGCTCGAGCGGGCTACGGGCGCTATCCTGGACATCTATCATGTCGCAATCGACGAGGCCTATAAGGGTAAAGTCGCGCGCCCGCCGAGCGCGATTCCAGGGTCTGCCAGGTAGGTGGTATCAAAGAGTGGAGGCTTGGAGCAGATCTCTTTGCCGCCTCTTTGCCTGCGGCTCATCCCGGGAAACAGCCGTCCACGGAAGGGGCTAACCAACTCTTCGCGCGTGTAAGGCGAGTTGCGCGATTTGAAAGCCGATGGCCTCGATCTTGCGCTCGCGGGTCTCTCCGAATGACGAGATTGAAGCGTTGCTTGCCGGGACCATTCGGTTGTCGCGACGCTGATCGGCGGCACACGGGCAACCGTGGTGATCGCGTCACCGCCATAGTTTGGGCGGAACCAGGTGGTAAGGCTGCGCGGACTGCTCCGGGCTGAAAGGAACCCTCTCGATAAGACCATCCGCCTGCTGGCGCCGAGAGTGGCGTTACAACGTGCTCGTAGTCGCGTGGTGTGGGAACTGACCACGGGCTATCGGGAGCGGTTCCGGTACGACGGTGCCAGTGCCGGGCGCCGCGCCCACGGCTGGTATGCCGCCTCTACGGTGGGAACGCCGGGTACACGTAATCCAGTTCGATCCAGTGGTCGGGTTCGCCTGCCTCCACTTCGCACACACACAGCGACCCGTGGCCTGCTTCGCAAATCCACTCCGTCGTGACAGGCTCGAAAACGCTGGCCCACGTGCCGATCCTCACCGGCATCACCAGCCGCCGCAGACACACCGGGCAGCGGTGCCTCTGGTCGGCCAGACTCCATAGCACCGCCCAACCGAAAGTCGCGATGAACACCACCGCCAGCACCAGTCCGCCGGCCAGGATGCGCACCGTCTGGTTCGGAATCGATCCGCGGAATGCCGCGCCACCTTCGATCCACAGCAGCGGCACGATCGTCACCAGCAACAGAGTCTTCAGCAGAAGGAAGGAGCCATACCGCCACTTATGGCCGCCCAGCGAAACACGGCCTACGGCCGCTATCACGCTGACCGCCAGCGCGAACACAATCGGGAAAAGATTCGCCACCAGCCGGTCCTGCTCCGCCACACTTCTGGCGTGCCCCAGCGAATCCAGCAGCGAGCGGGTTACCGCGAATCCGTGCGTGGATGCCGCCATCAGCGCCAGCGCCGTCGCGGCCGCGGCCATCAGGAAAGATGGAGCACGGACCCATTGCCGCAGATCGAATCCCCGGCACCGCGTCACCAGTGCGTCCGTCGCCGCGTCTCCGCACCACCACGCCAGGAAGGCGATATCGCTTCCGGGTAATTCCCCGCGCCGGGCAAGAATCCAAAGGCTGTACAGACTCGCATTCCGCGAGTCACGCCAGGCGGTGCGCTCCTCCAGCGGGACCATCAGGCTCGCCATGCGGAGCAGCCAGAGGCAAACCACGGGTGGCTTTGACCGGGATCCTCCGGGCATATACCCTCCACCCCGGTATGACGCCACGGGCGCGGGTAATGTTCCCGGTTACGAAAACCGCGTGCGCCGCCACAGCACGTAACCGCAAATCAGCAGAAACGCCAGCGTCGCCACAATCAGCAGCGCCATCCACACCAGATTCACCGATATCGCCTGCCGTTCGGCGCCCACTCCCAACCACACGAAGATGGCGATCGCGGTAGCCATCACCAGGTATTCCCACCAGCGCCGCGGCGACCGTCCCCGCGAATCTTCGTCGTCCCCTTGCAGAATCGCCGCCACGCGCTCGGCCTTCAATCCGTACCGGTCGCACTCGCGATCCATCGCCTTCCGCCACGAAACCTGTTCGCTGGCCGGCGCCTCGGCGAAACTGATCGCGGTCGCGCCCACGATCATGATCAGAGACCCGGCGATCACCAGCACCTGCGCGCTCAGGCCAATGCCGGCGAGTTCGCCGAACACCAGCGCGCCCCACGCCAGGCCCCAAAGCTGATTGGTGTTCGAGAGCGGAATCCCGCGGCTGATCCCGATATACTTGGCGGCGTACTGCTGGAACAGGTCGCCCAGCACCCAGCAGAATCCGCCCAGAAACAGCCAGAAAAGCGCCGGCCGCGCGCGCGTAAGGTCCGCCATCACGTGGTCGTATCCGCCGCCGAATACCAGCGCCAGCGCGAACACCGTGCTCAGTTCGCCGAAGGTGAATACCGTGACGAACGAGAGTGGATTCATGCCGCTGATGTAAGCCTTGCGATACGGAATGTACATGGTGCCCCACATCAGTCCGGCGCCGAGCGCCGCCAGAATGCCGAGCAGCGCGCCGCGACTGGCCTGCGCGAGACGACTGGTGCGTGGTGGCGTAGCGCCAGCAGGCACGCGCCCGCCACAATCGCCGTGGCCCCGCCCAGCACCTTGGCCCATTGCCGCGCGCCCGCGCCGCGCAGTTCGTTGAACAGCAGCCAGCCCCAGAACAGGCCCACCAGGCTGTTGGTGTTCCAAAGCGGAAAGGCGATGGAGAGGCCCACGTTGCGGATCGCGAAAACCGTCAGCGTGTTGGCCACCGCCCACAACATGCCGGCCAGGATGGCCCAAACGATCAGGTGCGGCTTCTCGCGCAGGTCGCGCAGAATATAGCCGGTGCCTTTCAGCGCCATGGGCACGGTCCAGCGCGCCACAAATACGCCGGCCACCATGCCGAGCGAGATGATGAAGGGCGAAAAGCCCACCGTGACCAGTTTGGTGGGCGCTTCGGCCGCGCCCAGCCAGGCGCCCGCCGCCAGGCCGCAGACCACACCCAGCCTGTGCAGCGAAAGAGTGCTCCGGTGATCCGCCGTCATGTTAGCGGACCGCGGCCAACAGGCCGACTCCCAATACCAGCACGATCACCGGCACCCAAAAATGAATATCGCCTAAGACTGCCTGCCACGTGGAGCGCGTCATTAGGTGAGTGTAGCAGCCTACCCCAGCGCTTTGACGCCCGGCAGTTCGATCCCCGCCAGAAACTCCAGCGACGCGCCGCCGCCGGTGGAGACGTGCGTGATCTTGCTGGTGACGCCGGCCGCCTTGATGGCCTTTTCGGAATCGCCGCCGCCCACCACCGAAATCGCGCCGGAATCCGGCCACCGCCTTGGCCAGCGCCACCGTCCCGTTGTCGAAGGGCGGCTTCTCGAAGATGCCCATGGGCCCGTTCCAGATCACCGTCTTGGCGCCGCGCGATCACCGCCGCATACGCCGCGATGGTCTTGGGCCCGATATCGACGCGCGATCTTGCCGTCGGGAATGGTCTCGACCGCTTCGTTGGCCGCGCCGGCGGCGATCTCCGATACCACCACGTGGTCCACCGGCAGCATCAGCTTGTCGCCCAGCTCGGCCAGCAGGTTCTTGGCCAGCTCCACCTTGTCTTCTTCCACCAGCGATTTGCCCGTGGGCTTGCCCTGCGCCTTGAGGAACGTGTACGCCATGGCGCCGCCGATCAGCAGTCGGTCGACCACCTTGCCCAGGTTCTCGATGACCTCGATCTTGTCGGAGACCTTGGCGCCGCCCAGGATCGCCACGCAGGGCCGCGCCGGATTGGTCGTCGCCATGCCCAGGTACTTCAACTCCGCTTCCATCAGCAGGCCGGCGCGCGGCCTTGGGCACGAACTGGATCATGCCCTCGGTGGAGGCGTGGGCGCGATGCGCGGACCCGAACGCGTCGTTCACATAAACGTCGCACAGCGCGGCCAGCTTTTGCGCGAATTCCGGGTCGTTCTTCTCTTCCTCGGGATGGAAGCGCAGGTTCTCCAGCAGCAGCACTTCGCCGGGCGCGGGCTTCATGGCTTCCACTTCGGGGCCGACGCAATCGGGCGCCATCTTCACCGGGCGGCCCAGCAGTTCCGCCAGCCGCGACGGCCGCCGGCTTCAGACTCATTTCCGGATTCGGCTTGCCCTTGGGACGCCCCAGGTGCGAAGCCAGGATGACGCCGGCTCCGTGCTCGAGCGCGTATTGAATGGTGGGCAGCGACGCCTTGATGCGCTTGTCGCTGGTGATTTCCATGTCGCCCTTTTCGTTCTTCTGCAGCGGCACATTGAAATCCACGCGGATGAACACGCGTTTTCCGTTCAGATCGAGATCGCGTATAGAAAGATAGGACATAACAGGCCTCAAAGTGGGTTTTACATTTGAGGGTAACACGCGGCGCCTGGCGGCTCGCTTACCTCTTACGGCTCCACTGTGAGACCGTTCGCCCATCGCCCGGAGCCGCCGTGAAATCGGCCGGACGCGGCGCGCCCACTCCGGCCATGGCGGTGTGCAGCGTGCCGTTCTCCACCCGGTAGATGCCGTGCTGCCGCTGGTCGTGATAATCGATCGCGTGCGGCGATTGCGAAACGTCCACCGTAAAGCGGCTCTTCATGAACACCGCCTTGCCGGCGAAAAGCGTGGTCCCGTTGCCCCGGAATACGCGCCGCGCGGATTTCTGGAACCGCGCGTCCATCGGCTTGCCGTCCTGCATACAGGAAACCATCTGCCATTCGCCTTCCAGCTCCGGAACCGGCGCCGCCTTTTCGTCGACCGGCTCAGGAGGCGCCGCGGCGGTCTCCCGCTCTAGCATTTCCAGCGCGTGCCCGGTGCCCTTCTCCGCCGCGAACTTCGTGGGACGGCGCTTGCCTGCGAGTCCCAGGCAGATCCTCCAGCGGTCGCCCTCCAGTTCGTAAATGCCCAGCGATTGGTTTCCGTTCTCCGGCCCTTTCTCGAACAGCAGATCGAACGTTTTGGGCGACTGGCTCTCGTCAATGCGCACGCTGCCTTCGTACTCGGCGCCCATATTCAGGCTCACGAAGCGGTCTCCGCGGATCACGATTTTGGATCCCCCGGTGGGATACTGCTGCCCTTCCATCTCCAGCGTGAGCATCAACCAGGTGCCCTGCAGCTTCTGCAAATCGCCGCTCATACCGCTACCGCGCCTCCGCTTTGCTTTCCACCAGGCTCTTCAGACGCGCCAGGTCGCCCGCCATCTTCTTTTCCGCGGACGGCGTAATCAGCGGCTCCATCAGCGTGGCCAGCCACTGGTCGAACCGGTACGTCCCATCCACGTCCAGGCGCGTGCGTCCGTTGCCCAGATCGGTCAGCCGGTACGATTGATCGCCCTCGAACCGGTATTCCGCGGAGCCCAGCGTGATGGTCAGTAGAGAGGGCGGCGCGTACTCTTTGAACCGGCCCTCCATGGTGACCAGCTTGCCTCCGTTGTTCTCGTCTTTCATCACCCAGGTTCGGGTGGCGCCCACGGCGTGCCGCACCGGCTGGGGTTCGCGCACTTCCACCAGCCAGCTCACCCATTGCTTCAGACGCGCGCCTTCGTCCACCCAGGGCCAGACCTGTTCGGGAGTTCCGGCAATCTCCACAGAGGCGTGGATTCTGCCGGCATTGGCACGGTGTCCGAGCACCAGCAGCGTGCCGACCGGCAGGACGATCAGCGCCACCAGGGCGATTCCAATCCACTTCAGCCACTTCATGGCAACCTCCTCTTCCACCCCAATGGGAGCAGCGCGCAAGCCGGCGCGCCCACCAGCAGCATTCCCACATAAAGCGCGGGAGCCGCGCCCACCGATCCCCAAACGCCGAATGCCGCCGCCCCCGCCGCGCCCGCGGCAATCGCCAGCGCGCGCCGCAAACTTCCCGCGGTGGCGCCGCACAACGCCGCCAGCACGTAGACGCAGACCACGTTGACCGCCAGGAATCCGGGGGCGCGGTCGACCCCGTCCTTCAGCGGGATCACCGAATACACGAAGCTCCACAGGCGATCCAGCAGCAGCAGCGGCAACGCCACGCCCAATCCCGCGGCTGCCGCCACATGCGCCGCTTCGCCGTGCCGCATGCGCAGATCGCACAACGATAGCGTGCTGCGCACCACCTGGCTCCAATACCAGCGCCGCCCGGCGCGCCGCCCGCGCGTGGCGCACAGGTAGAGAAACTCCTCGTGCAGGTCGCCGGCCACGAACTCGCTTTCGCGATCCCCGGCCACGGCCAGCAGCAGCAGGCGCGCCACTGCCGGAGGCTTCATCGCGAGCCTCCCCGCAGCGGGAACACCAAGCCGTCGACCATGCTGGCCAGTTCCTGCCGCGAACGGTTCACGGCTTCGATCCCCGCCCCGGTTACGCGGAACGATTTCTTGGCTCGCCCGCCGCGTTCCGGCGTGGGGTCGGCCAGCGCGCCCGCGATCAGCCCTTTCGCCTCCAGGCGGTCGAGCGTCGCGTACACTGCGCCAATGGTGACATCGCGACCCGTGCGTTCGGCAATTTCCCGGCGCACGCGCATGCCATAGGCGTCCGCGCCCAGCCTCAGCACGGCCAGCAGAATCAGGTGTTCGAACTCCCCGAGTGACTCACCCTTGGGCACAGTTTCTACATACTAGAGAAAATGCCCCGCGCTGTCAATAGAGTTTTTTCCCGCTCTGTTTTTGTTAGCGGAAACTAACTCGGCCGTGGTATGCTTCTGCAACCATGCCAACACCCGTCATGCATTTCGAAATCGGCTGCCGTGACACCGCTCAGGCAGCGCAGTTTTACTCCTCCCTGTTCGGATGGAGCACCACCCAGATGGGCCCGGCCGCAATGATCAATACCGGCGCCACCGAGGGCATCCAGGGCCACTTCACCGCCCTGGGGCACGAGCCTTTCCGCTACACCATGTTTTACGTGAACGTAGACGATATCGACGCCTACGTGGCAAAGTGCGAATCCCTCGGCGGCAAGACCGTGGTGCCGCGCCAGGATATCCCCGGGTACGGCAGCTTCGCCTGGGTGAGCGATCCCGACGGCAACACCGTGGGGCTCTGGAAGCCCGCGTAGTACGCCTAACCCGCGACCACCTCGTACGGCCGCATCATCTCGTTGTCTTCGTGCTCCAGCACGTGGCAGTGCCAGACGTACCGTCCGGTGTAGCCTTCGAAGCGCACGATGATGCGCGTCACCATGCTCGCATGCGCGCGCACGGTGTCTTTCCAGCCGGCCTCGTACGGCTCGGGCGGCTCGGCGGCCGGTGTAGCGATCTGCCGGTACCGTGAATAGAGCCCGTCGAAGCACGCCGGTCGAGAATCTGGAACCGCACCAGGTGCAGATGGATCGGGATGCGAATCGTCGGTGGTGTTGACGATGGTCCAGATCTCCACCGTATCGAGCACCGGCTTCTCGGTGACCGGCATATCCCAATGCGTGCCGTTCAACAGCATGCGCATGGATTCGCCGCGCGCCGTTCATGTCTTCGTTGAGGGTGAGCGACGCGGCTGCGCACGGCCGCCGATTCCGGAATGCGCGGCACCGGCCGCAGCGCCGCCGGCAGCGAGCTGGCGTCGCCCGCCCGTCGCGCGGCCCACGCGAAACTGCATCAGCTCGAAGGCGTCGCTGCGCAGCACGAGCTGCTCGCCGGCATGCTCCTGGAAATCGACCACCAGATCGACGCGCTCGCCCGGCGCGAGCACGAAGCTCGTCGATGCGCACCGGCGCGGGCAGCAGTCCCTGATCCGTGCCGATCAGGTGAAACTTCTGCCCGTTCGACAAGCGACAAGATGAAAGAAGCGCCCGTTCGACGCGTTCAGCAGGCGGAAGCGATACTTGCGCGGCTCGACTTCCAGATACGGAAACAGCTTGCCGTTCACCAGCATCGCGTTGCCGAACACCTCGGGAACCCACGGCGCGTCCGGCACTGCCGGAAACCGGATACTCCAGGCTGCCATCGCTGCCGCAGCAACCGGTCGCAGATCACCAGCGGGATTTCGTAGCGGCCGCTGCGGCAGATTCAGGGCGTCTTCGAACTCGTCGCGCACGATGATACAGCCCGAACAGCCCCGCATAGATATTCAGCCGGTTGATGCCCATGGCGTGATCGTGATACCAGAGCATCGCCGGCTTCCTGCTGGTTCGGATAGCGATAGGTCGCGCGACTTGCCGGGCACGTACCAATCCTCGGGATAGCCGTCGCTTTCCGGCGGCGTCTTTGGCGCCGTGAACGTGCACCACCGTGCGCACTTCGGGCTTATCGGCTTCGGCGCCGTGCAGCGTGTGATCGATGGGCAGGAAGTGCCGCTCGGGCAGACTGATTGACCCATTCGACCTGGCAGCCGCTCGCCCGCTGCGCGCTTCAATCGTCGGGCCCGGGCGAAGCTGCCGTCGAAGCTCCACAAGCGCGTCGGCGGGCAGATCGCGGTGCAGCTTCGCCGCGATCTCGCGCATCGTCGCATGCGATAAGGACCGGCGGTACTTGCCGCGCGCGCGGCTTTCGCGCACCGGCGGGAGCGGCAGCGGATCGACGAATTCGCGAGCGAGTTCGGGTCGAGAGCTGAGGATTCGCGCGCGACCCGCCGACGCGGCCGCAGCCTGCAAGAAAGCGCCTGCGGGATATGTGAGCAACAGTCTTACTGGCGAGCTGTCGCACTCGCTCCGATCTGACTTCGACCAGCTGACCGCTGGTCGGATCCAGGATCAGCTTGCTTCTTGTTCTGCCTTGCTGAAATCCATCATGCTGGCGATGGAGTTGGCGATCGCGTCGAAGGAACCGTTGCCGATGCGCTGGCCGTTCAGCCAGTTGTCTTCGACGAAGCGGATGATCGAGGTCTGGTCCGTCACCGTGTGGTCGACGAAATTCTGCTTGGACCAGGGCGAGATCACCATCATCGGCAGCCGCGGACCGTAGCCGCAGCGGCCCTGCGCTGGCGGTGCCGCTGGCGACGCCGGGCAGAGCGTCGACGCCGTCGCCGCAGAACCGGCCCCGGTGAGGGCATCGGCGGCGCTGGCGGACTGGTTGACGATGGGCGCCATCTGGTGGTCGTACCAGCCGTCGGAATCGTCATAGGCGATCACCACCGCGGTGTGCTCCCAGTCGCCGCGTTGCTTCTGCAGGAAGTTGATCACCTGCACGATGAATGCCTGCTCATCGAGCGGATCGGAGTACCCGGCGTGCCCGTCCTGATAGCCCGGCGCTTTCAGGAAACTGACCGCCGGGAAATTGCCGGCGATGACCGCGTCGTAGAAATCGTGCACGTCGTACTGATGATTGGCGGCGTCGTCTGAGTAGCCGATGGTGCTCACCGACGTGGGCCGCGCGTGGGTCGGGTTGGCGGTCGATCTTGTAATACTGGAACGGCTCGTGGTGCGGGATGTAGTCGGCCTTCTTGGTGTTGGTGACGAGCTGAAGTGGTGCTGCGCGCGCAGCCGGTGGTGCCGTTGGCGTTGGTGACGGTCAGGTCGAAGCCCTGGGTGAAGAAGCCCCAGGTCACGCCGGCGGTATTCAGCAGGTCGCCGATGTTGGTGCCGGTCATGCTGAACAGTTCGCCGGTGGTGGTGGAGCAGACATCGCCCAGCGGATCGGCGTCGCCGATATCGGTGACGGTGCCGTTGCCGCCGTCGGTCACCGCGCTGGTGCCGTTGATGTTGCCGATGACGCCGTTGGTCTGGCCGGAAACCAGGTTGATCGCGCCCGGCGTGGAGGGGCCGAAGGTGGTGTCGTACGAGTTGTCGCTCATGGCGAAGTGCTGCGCGTAGTTCCAGAGCGCGGTGACGGTGTTGCCGTCGTAGTAGCCCATGTTGATGCCGGTGGTGGCGAACACGTTGCCGAAGGGGCTGGTGGCCGCCGGCGGCGGTCCGGCCACGCCGACGGACGCGGGGAACAGGTCCATCAAGCCGCCGTGAAGCGCGGTCTGCTCCGGGTCGTAGTTATGGTTCTGATCGGAGGTCGCGGCCTGGGAGCGGTCGAGCCGGAAAGGATTCACGGCGCCGGAGGCATTCCTGGCGTTCATGGAATTGGGATTGCTTAGTCAAGAGCGCGCCGGTCAGCCCGTTTACGGTGGGCGTTCCCGGCATGGCCGTGAAGGACGGCTCGCCTTCCGGGTTCATGGCATTCGGATAGGTTCCGAAGTAATGGTCGAAGGAAACGTTTTCCTGGAAGATCACAACCAGGTGGCGGATCGGCGTTATGGCCGCGGGACCAGCGGATTGCGCGCGCGCGGCCGGAGCGATCAGGGTGAATGTCAGAAACTGTACCATCAGGGTGGCAACGAATGGACGCATCTTTCTCCTCTGCGAGAGAGGATCGCAAAAGCACAATTACACGGGTATGACAGTCAGGAATCAATTTGGAAAAAGGCTCCGGTTCTGATTCGCGATCGCGGCCAGCAACAGGGCTCCGGCGAGCACGTAGACCGCGGCGGCCATGGCGATGGCGGGTCCCAATCCATGATTGCGCGCCACCAGGCCGATGGCCAGCGGGGCGGAGCCTCCGCCGCCCAGCCAGCCCACCATATTCATGAAGCCGGCGGCGGTGCCGCGCGCTTCCGGCGGCACCACATCGAATAGCGAAGCGAAAATATTGGCATCGTAGAGGCCCTTGAAAAAACCCCACGCGGACAGCGCCACCACCAGCCACACGCTGGAGTTGGTAAGCCCGCACAGTACCACGAAGGGCGCGCCGCACAGCACGCCTACGGCCTGCACGGCCATGCGCCCGCCGGGGCGGCGCCGGTGCAGCGCATCGGCCAGCCACCCGCCGATGGGCGATCCGGCCATGGAGGCGAGCTGGACGAATATGGTGGCGGTGAGTCCCGCGGCGGCCAGGCTCAGGTGAAACTTGTCGTACAGGAACTTGGGCATCCACGAGAGCAGCACCACCGCCACAAAGTTGGCGCACACAAACGCGCCCATCAGCAGCATGGCCGCGGGCGTGCGCCAGACCAGCCGCAGGAAGGCGGAAAGCGGCATCTGCACGGCGTCCGCGCGCCGGGGAGGTTCGTGCAGGTAGCGATTCAACAACACGCCGAGGAGCACCCCGAGGCCGCCGAAGACAAGGAACGACCAGCGCCACCCATAGTGCTGGCCGATGGCGCCGGCGAAAAATCCGCCCGCGATGGTGCCGATGTATACGCTGGTCTGGTGCAGTCCCAGGGCGCGCGAGCGCGTCTCCGCGCCGTGGTAATCGCTGACCAGCGACACCGACGCCGGAAAGTAGAACGTCTCACCCAAGCCTTCGGCGCCTCGAAAGAAAACCAGCATAGGAAAACTGCGGGCCACGGCAGTGGCCATACAGATGAGGCTCCAGCCTTCCAGTCCCGCCAGTATGGCGGACTTGCGCCGCACGCGATCCACGATCATGCCCGCGGCGGGCGAGCAGAGTCCGTACACCCACGCGAAGGCCGACCCCAGCAGACCGAGCTGCACGGTATTCAGATGCAGCTCTTTTTCCAGCAGCGGGAAGACCGAGAAGATGGCCTGCCGGTCGGCGTAATTGAAGAAGGCGATCCACCAGAGCATGGCGACCACCCACCATTTGTAGCGGGCGGTCACTGTTTGAGCAGCCAGACTTCGGAGACCTGGCAGCCGCGCCCGCTGCCGCCCAGCCCCTCTTCGCGGTGCCAGGTCAAATCGAGCGTCCCTTTCTCATAAGCCTGGCGCGGGATGGCGAACTCCACCGGCCGGATGGGCGTGGGTTTGGCCATCAACGGATGCACCATCAGCCCCGCGCCGGCATCCAGGCGGATGCGCACACGCGGGCTATCGCCGCCGTAGACCACGCGCACGCGGTAGCTCGCTTTCGGGTCCAGACCTTCGTAGTGCATCTTGAGCGGCGCATCGTAGAGCGATTCGGCGTGGGTCCACCACGAACTGCGCCAGCTTGCATTTCCGGCGAAGCCCACCAGCGGCGAGTCGCGGAATGCCGGGTCCTTATCGTACGGCAGGCCGCGCACCAGGTGGGGCTGCGCCTTCAGGTTTCCCAGATCGTCATAGAAGCCGCCGGGGCCGGGGTCGGTCCAATGCAAAATCTGTTGGATGCCCGCCTGCCGCGCCCTTTCGTCGGGCGCTTCCTTGAGAGCGGCGAAGCGCGCCTTGAGCCATACGCGATTGTTCAGCGGCGCATCGACGGTATCGAGATTGGCGCCGCGATCCACGCTGATGGCCTGGTAGCGCGGCACGCTGAGCTGCATGTGGATGCTCTGGAACAGCGCTTCGGCCAGCTCGAAAATGCGGGCGCGCAATTCCGGCGCGGTGCGCTCGGTAACGGCGCGGTCCAGAATCGCTTCGGCGCGCTGCATATCCGACTGGCGCAATGCGGCCATGGCCGATTCCTCCAGGCCGGTTTCGTAGATCAGGCGTTTGCGCGTGTAGGCATCGTAATAAGCGCGGTAGAGGGCCTGTTGAAAGCGCCAGTTCAGACGCTGGGCCGGCGTGGCGTTGCGCTCCATCGCTTGAAACATGCTCGAGCGTGGCATCCACGCCGGCGTTGGCCGCCAGGGGGCCGCGCCAGTTGCGCTCCAGCGCCAGCAGGCCTTGCGCGAAGGTGTCCGCGGAGCGGCCGCCGATGAAGTAGCGGGCGTACTCGCGGAGGATCTCCTCCACGTTGGCGTCGGGGTTCCAGCCGAGCGCGCTCCAGACGAACTTGTTCACGTCGTCATTGCAGCCTTCCGAATAGGTGAGGAAGCCGATGGTGTAGGGCGCGGCAGCGCGGAAGATGGCGGCCTCGTCCACGGGCCGCGGGTTGATGGTCTCGCGGGCTTCGGTGACGGCATAGGCCACGTCCCAATCGGGCACCGGATATTGCGACTGGCGGCTGTGGGTGATGTCGGGATAGTGGCGGATGGGGTAGCGGGCGGGCACGGCCGCGCGCAACTCGGGCAGGTTCATGCGCACCTGCGGCCCGAACACCACGCCGCTGAGCCAGGCCGGCTGCTGGTTGCGGAGAATGGCCAGGAACTCGTCCATCCCAGGCTTTATCGAAGCTCTGCGGCGACACCCACATCTGCGCCTCGCGGATGGTAGCGGTGCAGCGATTGCGGTCTGCTTTTCGAGCAGGGCCATCAGGTATTTCGGCTCGGTGTGGCCGGGATCGCCGCCGGGCACGAAGACGGCATCGATGCGCGGCAGCTGGCGGAACACTTCGCCCCATTCCTTGAGCGCGAATTCCACGGTCTTGGGGTCGGAGTAATCGCGGTCCATGGCGGGATACCAGATCCACACGTCGAGCCCGTAGGCATCGGCGAGGCGCGACATCTCGATCATCATCTGCATGGGCGGCAGCGGAAAGTGCGGGCTGTCGGCGGCATCGTCGGAGCGCGGCGGGATCAGCTCGATGGCGTTGGCGCCGAAGACGACGAGGTCGCGAATGTACTGCTCCCACATGGCGACGGTCCAGCCATCGTAGGAGTTGGTCTTGGGGCGGTAGCCCAACTGGTGGCCGCGCAGGGCGTACCTGGGCGCGGAGGCGAGGCGCAGATCGTCGGGCGCATCCACGGTGTCGCGGTCCATGTGCAGGTGGCGGAGCAGGGCGCCGGCGCCGAAGAGCGTGCCGCGGGCGTCGTTGCCCACCACCAGGATGTTGCCGTCCACGGTCTGCACGCGGTAGCCTTCGGCGCCTGCCGCGGGCGCGATGAGGCGGCCGGCAAACCGCGCGGGCACGTCGCGGCCCGTAAAGATGGCCGGGCCGGAGGGCCATTGGGTGGCGATGGGCAGGCGAATGCGGGTGCGTCTGGCAATCTCATCAGAGAGCAGAACGGCGGCCTTCTGTTCGGGGCCGGTGAGTCCGGCGGGGGTGACGATCGCGGCGTGGCGAAGGTCGAGGGCCTGGGCGGCGAAAGCGCTCAGCAGCACTGCCAGGAGCTTGAGAGAAGCGGGCATGGTTCTTTCCGAGTATATGACCCATAGAGCGGGGGCAGGAACCGGAGTATAGTTACCTATAAGGCTTTCTCGCCGTCGACGTGCCGTAATGGAGGTTATGCAATGAGAATTCATGCCGGATTGGGTTTCGCCGGGCTTCTGCTCTGGTTTGCCGCCGCGGCGCCGGCGCAGGATCAACAGTCGCCTACCCCGACCACCGTGATTCGCACCGAAACGCGGGTGGTGCTGGTGGATGCGGTGGTGACGGACAAGAAGAACAACTACGTCCACGACCTGAACCAGAAGGATTTCAAGGTCTGGGAAGACGACAAGGCGCAAAGCATCAACAGCTTTTCGTTTGAAGCCGACCCGGCCTCCAGCGCGGACCAGAAGCGCTACCTGGTGCTGTTCTTCGACAATTCCACCATGGCGTACGCCGACCAGACACGCGCCCGCGACGCCGCGACCAAGTTCATCGACAAGAACGCCGGGCCAAATCATTACATGGCAGTAGTGAATTTCACCGGCAGTCTGCGGGTGGCGCAAAATTTTACATCCGATGCCAACCGCTTGCGGGAAGTAGTGTCGGGAGTCAAGACTTCGTACGTGAATCCCAATGCGGGCGCCGTGGGCATGGGTGGAGGCGTCCGCGGGCTGGGAAATGTCGAAGGCGCTTACGGGGCGCGGACGGTGCTGCTGGCACTGAGCACGATGGCCAAAGGCCTGGAGGAGATTTCGGGCCGCAAGATTCTGATCTTTTTTTCGCGGGGTTTCCCGTTGACGCCGGAAGTTCAGTCGGAATTGCAGCCGGTGCTGGCGGCCTGCAACAAAGCCAATGTGGCGATTTATCCGATTGACGTGGGCGGGCTGGATGTGGGGCCCGGCCTCAATACGAACCCGGCGGGGGGAATGGGTATGCCGGGAGGACGGCGCGGCGGCGGTTTCCATCTGCTGAACATGCTTTCGCCGATGGGCGGGCGCGGAATGATTCAGACGGCCTCGTTTCTGCCCGAACCGCAGCGCGGCGGCGCGGGCGCGGGCGCCGGAGGGAGTGCCGGCGGCGGTGCGGGCAGCTCCGGTGGCGGCGTGGCGGGCGGCGGAGCCCGGACCGGGGGCGGCACCACTTCGGGCGGTGGAGCGACAGGCGGCGGAACCGGCAGGACGCAGCGCGGGAGGCGGCAATCTGCCGGGGAACGGCGGGCGCGGCACCATGGGTAATCCCAACGGCGGGAACCGCGGAAGCACCACCTCGGGCAGTCGCGGCGGTGGCGGAATGGTCCCGGGCCAGCCGTATAACATGAATCGCGGGCCTTCGATTATTCCCCCGATGCCGCCATTCGCGGGAGCGAACCAGAACATTCTGTATGCGCTGGCAGACGGCACGGGCGGTTTCGTCATTCTGAACACCAACGACCTGCTGAGCGGCCTGGAAAAGATCGGCAGGGAGCAGAACGAGTTTTACCTGATCGGCTACACTCCGCCGGAAACCCCGGAGGGAAGCTGCCACACCCTGAAGGTCAAAGTGAATCGGGGTGGGCTGATGGTGCGGGCGCGGACGGGTTACTGCAACCTCCACAAACCCGACCTGCTCAGCGGCAAGCCGGCCGAGAAGGACCTGGAGACGCGCGCGCAAGCCGACGAAGCCGGCAGCATTCCCACGCCGCTGCAGCTCTCCTATTTCTATACCGGCGCCAATACCGCGCGGGTGGAGTTGGCCATGGAAATTCCGGCTGCGAGCGTGAAGTTCGAAAAGCTGAAAGGCAAGCAGCATGGCGAGGTGAATATTCTGGGGATCGCCTACAAGCCGGACCGCTCGATTGGCGCGCGCTTCAGCGACACGGTGAAGCTGGACTTCGACGATAAGAAAGAGGTCGAGGAGTTTCAAAAGAAGCCTTTGCATTATGACAACCAGTTCGATATCGGCACCGGAAAATTCACCTTCAAGGTGGTGTTCCGGGCGGGCGGCGAAGAGTTTGGAAAGCTGGAATCGCCGCTCGATATCGACCCCTACGACGGCAAGAAATTCAGCATCAGCGGCATCGCGCTGAGCACGGAAATTCACAAAGTGGACCAGGTGGTGGAGGGGCTGGACCAGCTCCTGCTGGAGGGCCGCACGCCGCTGATTGCCGGCGGGATGCAGATCACGCCGTCGGGCACTTCCGCATTCAAAAAGGCGGAGACCGCGGTCTGCTACCTGGAACTGTACGAACCGCTGAACGTAGAGGGCAACCCTGTAAAAGTCGGAGTCCAACTCCGCATCCTGGATGCCAAGGGCGCACAGAAACTGGATTCGGGCCTGGTGGAGATGACGCGGTACGCCCAGGCGGGAAATCCGGTAGTTCCGATCGGCCTGCGCATTCCAATGGATGAATTGACGCCGGGCAATTACAAGCTGGAAGTAGTGGGCCGGGATGAAAAAGGCGGCGCCGCCGGACGGACGGTGAACTTCCAGGTGATGTAGGCGCGCATTGCGCGCGGGGGCCTGGGCGCGATGACGAGGACCTGGCCGGTCAGGCCATGGCGGTAGGCATGGAAGGCACGTTTGTCGCGCGGTTTGTTTTCGGCTGGCTTCGTTGGTTCGATCTGTCCTGGAGATATAGTGTCCCCCTTTCATTTCCATGGGTAACAAGGCGAAGTTAACATGATGGTCCGTTCATGCTGGTGATCACCACCCCAACGGGCCGGATCGGCCAACAGGTTCTGGCGCTCCTGCTCGAGCACCAAGATCCAATCCGAGTGATCGTTCGGGACCCGATCCGCCTGGACTCCGGCGTGCGCAGCCGCGTGGAAATCTGCCAGGGCTCGCACGATGACCCCGCTGTTCTCAGCCGCGCCCTGGAGGGGGCCGACGGCCTGTTCTGGCTGATTCCGCCGGCTGGCACCAGCACGGAAGAGCGCTACTGGCTTCACCCGACCCGCCGCTGACGCAATCCGTCGTGTGGTGTTCCGCATGTGGTCGGCGTCTCAGCGCGGACACTGGCCGGCCCGCGCGGGCGTGCTGTCGGCCGCGTTCGCGATGGACGCCGAGATCGAGCGCACAGGAACCGCATACCGCGCGCTGAGCATGCCGTTCTATATGGAGAACCTGCTCGCGCAACTCGGCGCGATCCGGGAGCAAGGGACGTTTTCCCTGGCGTATGCCGCCGACCGCCCGCTGGCCAGCGTCGCTACGCGCGATATCGCCGTGAACGCCGCGGCGCTGCTCGCCGGGCGATCCTGGGCGGGCCAGGAGCACGTTCCAGTGTTCGGACCTGATCGCCTCAGCCCCAATGCGATGGCCGCGTTGATGTCCGAGGTCCTCGGCAGGACTGTCACCTTCAGACAGATGAGCGTCGCCGACGTCAAATCGGCCCTCACCCAGCGTGGCGCGAGCGAAGGCGTGGTGCGGGACATGATCGAGACGATTGCCGCAGTGAGCGATGGCATCTATGACGCCGACCAGGCGCGCGCGATTCCAGGCCCGACCGACTTCCGCACCTGGTGCCGCGAGGTCCTGCGGCCCGCCGCGCTGAATATTGATCGGCAGACGGCGTAATAACTTTGACTGTCCCGCCCTACCAATCGGTCGCGCGCAGCAGCGAGTCACCGCCCCACTGACTCCGGCCTGAAGACGAGGGGTTCTACCCTTGGCGACTACCAGCGGGTAACGGCCAGATTAGCTCTTTAAGGATCTCCATCTTTGAGCGTCCTTCAAGAGACACTCTCTGAATCGCGCACCGTGCGAGAATTGGGACAACGTGACATCAGACAAGCTACTCGTCTCGGAGCGCTTTCCTCGCTCTTCGCAATACCATCCGGAATGGATCACGTCCAGCATCAGCGGCGCAGCGAATTCGCTCTGGATGACCGAGTGGCTCACGACAGCGCTGGACTTGCGGCCCGGCATGCGGGTGCTGGACCTTGGCTGCGGACGGGCAGCATCGTCGATCTTCCTGCGCCGCGAGTTCGGCGTCTACGTTTGGGCAACCGACCTGTGGTTCAGTGTCTCGGAAAACATCGAGCGAATCCGGGATGCCGGCGTCGAGGATGGTGTGTTCCCGATCCACGCCGATGCCAGGTCGCTGCCGTTCGCCGCGGAGTTCTTCGATGCCATCGTGTGTATCGATTCCTTCTACTACTACGGGACCGACGACCTGTACCTGAACTACCTCGCTCGGTTTGTGAAGCCTGACGGGCCTGTTGGAATTGCGGGAGCTGGACTGGTGCGGGAGATCGAAGGTCCGCTTCCCGAGCATCTTCGCGAATGGTGGACCCAGGACCTCTGGTGCCTGCATTCAGCGGCCTGGTGGCGCCAGCACTGGGAACGAACAGACATCATGGACATTGAACTCTCCGACACCATGCCCGACGGCTGGCGACTGTGGCTGGACTGGCACAAGGTGATTGCACCGGACAATGAATCAGAAATCAAGGCGCTTGAAGCCGATCAGGGCAGCTACCTCGGATACGTTCGCCTCGTGGGTCGCCGCAATGGCCAGACAAAGCTGGCCGATCACGTTGTGTCCGTGCCCGCGAAGTACACGAAAAAATCTTTGCTGCGACGCGAGGAGTAGGGATTGCCTCAGCGATATGGCGCTCAACTAGCCGGACCTTACCAGCAAAGATCCTGACTGACGGCGTAGCGTCTACAAATCCAAGTTGACGGATGGCCGCCATCCCGTTCGGTGGGATAGCGATCATACTGGCGATTCGACGCCGGGGCGCGATGCAATCCGGAATCGAGTTTCGCCGGGACGGCGCGAGTCTCGTTGTTCAGGCGTTCGGCAATCCGCCTACCCCGCTGACGTTCCCGTGCTCGCCGCGGGCTTGATGTTCTGATTCACGCGGAAGAAGTTGCCGGGATCGTACTTCGCCTTCACCGCGGCCAGGCGATCGTAATTGTCGCGATAGGTAGCGCGGATGCGGTCTTCGCCTTCTTCCATCATGAAGTTCACGTACGCCCCGCCGGCGCCGTAGGGGTGCGTGGCGTCGTAGTAGGACCGGGCCCAATCGGTGATGGCCTGGCGATTGGCCGGGTCGGGGTCGACTCCCACAATCACCTGGCTCCATACGGCGTCGCGGTAACTCCAGGGAGTTTCGGACTGGCCCACTTTGTGCGCCGCGCCGTTGATGGGATAAAGATGCATGGTGGAGAACATGGACGGCATTTGCGGACCGTGCTCCAGGTGTGCGGCGATGGCCTCGTCGGACAGTTCCTTGAAAAAGTCGGCCTTCCAGTACCACTGCATTCCCGGCTGGAACAGCGGATCGAACATCCCCTGCAGCATGGGGAACGGCATGGGCACGAAGAATTCGAAGGCCGGCGGGCAGTAGTCGCGGATGGGGTTCAGGATGGCGTTGGCCTGGTCCATCGCGCCCGGATAACACCAGACGATGGCGCACATTTTCTTAAGGTGGAGCGCTTCGGGAAACGGCGGGGCCGGCGGCACTACCAGGTAAGCGAAGAAGCCGGTGATCTCCTCCGGCGCCTGCACGATGAATTTGCGATACCACTTGAGGATGTCGGCGGCCTGGTCGAGGTGCCACAACATGGGTCCGGCGCACACTGTGTGGACGGGGTGCGCCTGGAACAGGAACGAGGTGACCACACCGAAATTCCCGCCGCCGCCGCGGAGGGCCCAAAAAAGGTCGGGGTGTTCTTCGGCGCTGGCCACCACGAAACTGCCGTCGGCCAGCACCACATCGGCGGACAGCAGGTTGTCGATAGTCAGCCCGTACTTGCGGGTGAGATGGCCGAGGCCGCCGCCCAGGGTGAGCCCGCCCACGCCGGTGTTGGCGACGATGCCGGACGGCACCGCCAATCCGAAAGCATGGGTGGCGTGGTCCACATCGCTCCACCGGCAGCCGCCGCCCACGCGCACGGTGCGGTCGGAAGGATCCACGCGGACGTAGCGGATGGGGGCAAGGTCGATGACCATGCCGTCGTCGCACACCCCCAGGCCGCCGGCGTTGTGGCCGCCGCCGCGGATGGAAACTTTCAGGTTGTTCTCCCGCGCCATGTGGATGGCGGTGATGACGTCGGCCGCGTCGGCGCACTGGGCGATGAGCAGGGGCTTGCGGTCGATCATGCCGTTATAGACTTTGCGCGCCTCGTCGTAGCGGGCATCCGCGGGTTCGATGACTTCGCCGCGGAAGCGGCCGCGGAACGCAGTGATTGTTTCTGGCTGTAACATATCTTCCCTCTGTGTCTTCTAATTTGGCAGACCGGCCGTTCTAAAAGCGTTCCGGGAAAGGAGAATTTGCCGTTCGGCGCCACTCGAGCCGCTCGCGGGCGCGTTGCTCGAAGGAACGGGAACCGGTTTCGCGGGCGGCTTCCACGGCTCGCCGGTAACTGGCGCGCGCCTGCTCCTCGTTTCCGGTGACGCGGAGCAGATCGCCATGCACACGATGAAGGTCTGAGGCCGGCCAGGTTTCGCCGCTCTTGCCCTGGAAGGCAAAAGCACTGGAGAGGCCGGCCATGGCTTCACCCATGTTGCCGAGCAGAGCGTAGACCTGCGCCTGAAGGCCCAGGTAGAAGGGCAGGCGCAGTTCGGCACCGGTGGCGCGGAAATGTTCGAGACCCTGGCGCATGCGCGCGAGCCCCTCTTCCGGGCGGCCCTGCCTGGCTACCGCCCAACCTGCCAGAATCTCCGCCATGGAGAGATAGTAGGCGAACTGGTGGGTGCGGCAGAGGTCCACCGCCTCTTCGGCCCACTGGAGCGCCTGGGCGCTATCGTCGCGGAAGGCATGCAACAGGGCGGCGTAGACCAGCGTAATGGCGCGGGTGAAAGGATTGGACTCCCGGGCGGCAGCGCACGCCTCATCTACGGCGGCGAGGGCGTGGTTCGGCCGGCCCAGGTGCCATGCCAGGTGGGCCAGGTAGGCACGGCAGAAGACACCGATATCGGGTCCGGCAAACAGCGCCAGTACCGTCTGCGGCCCGCCATGGTCCAGCGCCAGGGCCGCTTCCATGTGGCCCTGGGAATCTTCCAGCCGTCCCAGGTGAAACATGCTGCTGCCAGAGAGGAAATGGCCCGCCATACGCAATTCGGACTCTTCTTCGAGCGTGGCGCGGTCCAGGAACTCCTGGCTTAAACGGCGCGCTTCCTCCAGTTCGCCGCGCACGGCGTGGAATACCCAGGCCCCGCTCAACACCGGGAAGATGTGGATGCGTTCCTCAAGCCGGCGCGAAAGCTCCAGCGCGCGCTGGTAGGTTTCGCCGACTTCGGGCATGGCGTAGCCCTGTGTGGTGACCAGCGCGGGTCCAATCGTGGCCAGCAGTTCCAGTTCCTGTGCCGAGCGGCGGACGCTTTCGGGCTGGCCGCGATTCAGAGCCAGGGCGCGCCGCAGCAGTCCGGCGGCATCGGCATCGGCATAACGCTGCCGGTCGAACCGGGCGGCGGCGCGGTAATGGCGGATGGCGTCTTCGGCCATGCCCGCGGCTTCGCAGTGCTCGGCCAGTTGGGCGCTGAGCGCTTCGGGATCGCCGCCGTGAATCTCGGCCAGGGCGCGGGCCACGCGGCGGTGCAGAAAGCGGCGGCGAACCAGCGTGAGTTCGGCGTACGCCACCTCGCGCAGGCGATCGTGGGTGAAGTTGTATTCCGCGACGCCGTGGCTTTCGATGATGCGCCGCTGCCAGAGTTCGTCGAGGGCGCGGGAAAGGCTATCCTCGTCCCAGTCGGTGGCCTTGGCCAGCAGGTCGAAGGAGAACGGGCGGCCGATGGCGGCGGCCATGCCTGCCAGTTCGTAGGAGGGTTTGGAAAGTTGCGCCAGCCGTGCGGTGATGACGGCGTGAAGGCGCGGCGTCTGCTGGGGACTTTGCAGTCCGGCGCGCACGCTTTCCACGACGAACAGGGGATTCCCCTTGGTGGCGCGATACAGTTCGCCCAGATCGTTCGCCTGGAATTGCGCGGAGATCTGCTGCGCCAGCGTGAGGGTTTCGGGCGCGTCCAGTGGAGAGAGTGGAACCTCGACCAGTTGTCCGGACTGGCGGAGGGCGTCGAGCAGGCGGGTGAGAGGATGATCGCGGCCGGCTTCTTCGGGGCGAAGCGTGCCGAGCACCAGGGTGCGGGCGGAGGCGGGCGCATGGGAGAGGGAATGCAGCCATTCGAGCGAATCGGCGTCGCACCACTGGAGGTCGTCGATGAAGAGGAGCAGGGGCTTCTCCGCCTTGGCGACGACGGTGTTCAGCGAGTCGTAAAAATGCAGGCGTTCCCAGCTTTCACTGAGCGGGCGAGGACGGCCCAGCGCGGGAATTTGTTCCAGGATTTCTGGCAGCACGCGCGCCAATTCCGCGAGTTGCGAGTGGGAGAGCTGCGCCCGCGCGGCTTCGAGGGGCGTGGCGCGCAGCCAACCGGCCACGGGCGTATAGGCCATCTGCCCCTGCCCGGAATAGCAGCGGGTGCGGGCGGCAGGCTGGCCTTCCTGGGTACAGCGGGCATACAGTTCCTCGGCCAGCCGCGACTTGCCGATGCCCGGCTCTCCCGAAATCACGGCCAGGAGGGGAAGGTCGCGGGCGGCGAAGCCGAGGCACTCCAGCAATTTCCGCCACTCGGCTTTTCGGCCGATCAGGGGCATGGCGGAAGCGGCGGGAGACGGGCGGAATTCCGCCGGCGAGTCGATCGCCTGCGCGCTGGTTCGTATGGAATCGCTCAGCTCCCGAGTGGCCTGGCAGGGTTCCACACCCAGTTCGCGACGCAGCACGCGCTTGCACTGATGGTAGGCGCGGAGGGCGCTGGCACGATCGTGATTGGCGGCGTGCAGGCGGATAAGCAACTGGTGATGCGATTCGTTCAGCGCATCGAGTGCCAACAGGCGCTCGGCGTGGAGGATGGCGGAGGGGTAGTCGGCCTGTTCTTCGGCCAGGCGCGCGAGGCGGCTCAAAGCATGCGCCAGTTGGCGGCGATAGCGGTCGCGCGCGGCTTCCACCCAGTCGTCGTAGAGGGCGGGGAGCAGGTCGTCCTGGTAGAGTCGGGCGGCGCATTCCAGGGCCGATCGCTCCGCGGCGGAATCGGCGCGCGCCCGGGCAGCCGCGGCTTCGGAAAGGGCCGCTTCGAACTCCAGAACGTCCACGGTACAGGCAGGTCCGCGCTGCCACTGCACGGAGTGATTGCCGGAAGCCAGCGGGCAGCAATCGGTCGGCAGGGCGCGCCGCAAGTGATGCAGCAGTTGCCGCAGATTGGTGCGCGCCTGCGATTCGGTGGAGTCCGGCCACAACAGAAACGCTAACTGCTCGCGTGGAGTTTCACCGTGCAGGGCCAAGTAGGCCAGCAGCGAGTGGAGGCGGTTGGTGTTTACAGTGGTAATGGCCTGGTCGCCGCAGGTCACCCGCAAATTGCCGAACAACTCAATTCGAATCGCCGCACCCCAATTGGGCCGATGGTAACACGCCTGTTCGCCGGGTGGATATTGCGACCGAATCCAAAATGTTCGTTGAGCGGCAAACGTTACACTGTGGATGGAGTCGCGCCGCCGTGGCATGTACAGGGATATGAAGAAAGTCTCTCTGATCACAGACGGCTCTTGTCTCGGTAATCCCGGGCCGGGAGGGTGGGCGTGCCTTCTGCGATTCGGTGGCGTAAAGAAGGAGTTCTTCGGGTTCGATCCGCACACCACCAACAACCGCATGGAATTAATGGCGCCGATTCAGGGACTGCTGGCGCTCAAAGAACCATGCGAAGTCGAGATCACGACCGACTCCGAGTATGTCCTCCACGGGATCACGAAGTGGATCGTCAAGTGGAAGCGGAGGCATTGGTGGCGGAAGCAAGGGCCGGTGCGTAACGCCGACCTGTGGATGGAACTCGACGAGTTGGCCTCACTGCACAAGACATCCTGGGCATGGACCCGGGGACACGCCGGCCACGAGGACAACACCCGATGCGACTGGTTAGCGCAGAATGCGGCAGCCACCCAGCGAAGTTCCTGGGCGGATGGCCGGCCACACGCAACCCCTCGGCTTGCTCTAGGCGCGGATTACGTGCCGCCAAAACCGCAGGCCGACCTCTTCGCGGACATGGGACCAGACGGCGAGGACGACGACGACGCGGAGGAGGCCCGGAAAACCGGCTGATGCCAACGGCGGGCAGTAGCGGACCCGTAGGCTATAATTTGGGACTGGAACTGTCGCCATTGTTCCTGGATTGAGCCGCACCTCCGCAGCCGGAAAGGTGGAGCATTTGACGAAAACTGCAATCGCCGTGGGAGCCGAGGTCATCCGGAAGACCGCCGGGATTTTGGCGGTGGCGGAGATGGGCAAGGCAATCATTGCAGGCCTGATGCCCGGCACGCAGTGGGGCGGGGACCGTCTGCTTTTGTCCGTCGAGGACGGTACCGTGCGATTCGTCTCCGGCAGCACGCTCTTCTCGCAGGCTCAGGCAGAGTTTCTCCGGGCGGAGTTTCCGGCGGGCAGCGGGTTTGCCAGCCGCGCCACGTGGCTACGGGGCATGTCGCCTCATGAGATGCCCTTCTGTATGGCGCTGGCGGGGGAACTGCCGCCCGCCTGGCCGGGCATGGGCACTTGCGCATTTCTCGAGCGGTTCGGCCATTTCTACGGGAGCCATCGGCCTAAGATCGAATTGGCGGGGCGCGAGGCGCGATTCATTGTGGAGGGACTTCTGGCTCTACAGCACTGGCCGGAACTCCTCGACGCGGTGATGGATGCGATGGGCGAGGCGGCGCGCCGGAGTTTCCCTAAAGGATTGGCCGTGGGCGATCTGGGTATCTTCGTGGGGAGGCTGCTGATTGGCAATCCACACGACCGCATCCACCTTGCCGGCGTTCCCGATGCCATGCGGGCCATGTACGAGCAGGACGCGCCTTCGAAATACCAGATTCCGCAGTACCAGAGAACGTTGAACAAACTGGAACGTCACGCGGAATCGGCGGCGCCATTGATTGAAGAACTTCGCGCGGCCCTGTGACTGAGAGTCAGGGAGTGCCCGAGCTGTTCGGGCGAGTTGGTGGGCTTCATGCCGGGGCCTTCACGTAATCGTCCACGCGCCGGTTAAAGTCCGCCAGCGTGGCACTGGCGGGATCCACCTTTTGCCGGTCCCGCGCGGGCGGGCCGGCGAGCAGGAAAATCAGCGCCAACCATCCAGTCATTTGCCCCCTGCGCTCTTCTCCAGGGACATTTCCAGCGCGGTCTTCACCACATCCTTGACGGCTTCCTTGACCGCGCCCTTCACCATCTCCTCCACTTCTTCCGGGGCAATTTCCAGTTCCGCGATTTCTCCGGCAACCTCCTCGACGGCGCCGCAGACGAGGGGCGCCACATCGGGAATTTCGCGGGCCACGGCTTTGGCGACCTTCTTGGCAATCCTTTCGCTGGGGCTGGCGGTCTCTTCCTTCTGTGTGGCGGCCCGTTCGGCCAGTTGCCAGTCGCTTTCAAAGGTATGCAGCAGGGCACTCACTACTTTAGGATCGCGGAAGAGGAGCCCCACCTCCCGCCGCGCATCCAGTTCCATCTCGCGCAGGCTCTGGCTGCCCAGGAAGGCGAACTGCCGGTCGCGAACAATAGTGCGGGTGTGCAGACGCATCTGGGAAAGCTTGAGCGCCTGTACTCCGGGGACCGCGCCCAACAACCGGCCGATGATGCGCACCCTGACTCCCGCGTGGGCGCGATCGGCCAGAAGGCGGATCATGTTTCTGTCGCTGACCTGGGGGTCGTAGATGACCAGTTCTCTCTTGGCGCCCTGGATAAATTTTGCCAGTTCCCCGCGGGCATTCACGGGACTGACCAGAAACCGGGAATAGCCGGCTTCATACGGCGCGCGCTTGCTGTCGGCCTCGAACAATTTGGCGGCCTCGCGCACGACGTGGCGGCTGCGGGTGACCAGGCCGAAGCTGCGGCTCCTTTCCATATCGAGGCGGGTCAGGTTGAAGGCCAGCAGATACAACTCGCGGCGGTCTACGATCATCATCTTGCCGTGGTAACGGACCAGGTCGTCGCCGGTGCGCGCCACGGTGACTCCCGCGCCGAGAAGGCGCAGTTCCAGGGCACGCAGATTCTCTTCGCCGGCGCGGTTCTTGGAAGCGATCAGGGCATGCACAGCCACTCCGCGACTTACCGCGTTGGATAGGGCGGTTTCGATTTCCTTCTGATCGAAGCGGAAGATCATGATTTCGATCTGGCTCCTGGCGGAGGCAATCCCCTTGATCAGCGAACGCGCACCGTCACCCGGCTGTATCAGTAATTTCACTGGTGTTCTCCCCTAAGTGGTCGTCAGCTTAGCGGTCGCTCCCTTACGGTCGCGTCTCTGAACGCGCATCGGAGCCGCGACCGTGAGGGAGCGATTGGCATGGTTATTTCTTTGACAGACCCTAAGTCTCACTTTGTGCCGCGGTATGGCACTCGTCATGCTTCTTAGTATGCAGTTGTCGCGCCGTTCGAATGCCGAGGAGGTGGCTTCATGCGGTTTACTGTGAGAACCTGGACAGTTTCGATTTTGGTTATGGCGTTCACCGCCGCGTGGGGGGCTGGAGATGCCGCCGCGCCCGCGGTGATCTGGAGCGACCCGGGGAACGCACACCGTGATCTTTTTTACGGTCCGGGAGGCAAGGCGGACCAGCCGCACGGACCGTTCACCTTTGAGAAGGAGGATCTGAACGGGACCAATCCCAAATTCGTGGTGCACGATGCGGACGGCGTCAAGTGGAAGGTGAAACTGGGTCTGGAGGCGCGGCCGGAAACGGTGGCTACGCGGCTGGTGTGGGCGGTGGGCTACTACGCCACCGAAGATTACTTTCTTCGCGACATGAAGATAGCGGGTATGCCGGCAAAGCTGCGTCGCGGCCAGAAGCTGGTGGAGCCCGGCGGCGTGGTACATAATGTCCGGCTGAAGCGGGAAGCCAAGGGCGAGAAGAAGCTGGGAAACTGGGCCTGGGACCACGATGCTTTCACCGGCTCGCGCGAATGGAACGGCCTGCGCGTGATGATGGCGGTGATGAACAACTGGGATCTCAAAGATGTGAATAATGCCATCTACAAGGTGGATTCGGAGCGCATCTTTCTGGTGAGCGACCTGGGAGCCACCTTCGGAACGGCGGGCCGGAGCTGGCCGCGCGAGCGATCCAAGGACAACCTGAATACGTACAGCCATTCGAAGTTCATCCGGCGCACCACTCCGCAAACGGTGGATTTCGCGACCCCGGCGCGGCCCAAGTGGGTCTTTCTGGTGAACCCGAAGGAGTACCTGAGCCGCGTGCACCTGGAGCATCTGGGCAAGAACGTGCCTCGCGCCGATGCGCGGTGGATCGGGCAATTGCTTTCGCGGCTTTCGCCCGCGCAGATCCACGATGCGTTTCGCGCCGGCGGCTATTCCCCCGAGGAGATCGCGGCGTTCTCCAGGATTGTACAGGCGCGGATTGCGGCGTTGACCGATTTGTGACCGCAGTCTATCCCGCGGCCTCTTCGTGGAAGCCCAACTCGTACAGCTCCGCGTAAAGGCCCCCTGCCGCCATCAATCGATCGTGGGTTCCGGATTCGCGGATGGCTCCGGCATCCACGACAAAGATGTTGGCGGCGTTGCGGATGGTGCTCAAGCGGTGGGCGATCACGATGGAAGTGCGGCCTTTCATGAGCCGCTCCAGGGCTTCGAATACGAGTTTTTCGGAGGAGTTGTCGAGCCCCGAACTGGGTTCGTCCAGAATCAGGATGGAGCTGTTGCGAATCACTGCGCGGGCGATGGCGATGCGCTGCCGCTGGCCTCCGGAGAGGGTCACGCCGCGCTCTCCCACAATCGTGTTGTAGCCCTGCGGCATGGTATCTATGAACTCAACGGCGTTGGCCATTTCCGCGGCCTTGTAGATCTCCGCGCGGCTGGCCCCGGGCTTTCCGTAGGCGATGTTCTGCCAGATGGTCCCATGGAATAAGAGCGTCTCCTGCAGCACGAAACTCATTTGCTGGCGAAGCGACTTCACTTTGTAGCGGCGAACGTCCTGTCCATCGATGCGAATGACGCCGGAGATGGGGTCGTAAAAGCGCGGAATCAGGCTGATGATGGTGGTCTTTCCGGCGCCCGTGGGACCCACCAGGGCCACGGTCTGGCCGGGCTCGATGCGCAGCGAGACGTCGCGAAGCACGGGCCTGTCCGGTACGTAATGAAAATTGACGTGCTGGAATTCGATCAGTCCTTTGAAAGGCCGGGCCGTGCGCGCGCCGCGGATATCGGCGACTTCGCCGGGAGTTTCCAGCACCTCGCGAATGCGCTCGTACCCTACGGAGGCTTTGGAATAGGCGTCGGTCATTTTGGACAAATCCTGCATGGGCTTGTACATTTTGCCGAGGTAGAAGATGAAAACGATGAGCGAGCTGGCGTCCAGGTCGGCAGTGAGCACCATGCGCGTGCCAAACCAAAGTACCAGGCTGGTGCCCACCGCCACGATAATTTCCACCAGGGGAGAGAGCTTGGCTTTCAGCCCCCGCGCGCGCAAGGCGATTTCGACGCTCTCGAGGCTTTCCTCCGTCAGGCGCTGCTGTTCGTAGTCCTCGCGTGCGAAGGCTTTGACCACGCGGATGGAGGTGAGCACTTCCTGGATGGTGGAGACGATTTCGCCTTCCTTTTTTCGCACCTCGCGCGACGCCTGTTTGATGCGGCGCGTATAGGTATACACCACGCCGAAAAGCACGGGCGCGACAGACAGCGCGATCAGGGTGAAGCGCCAGTTCAGATAGAACATGACGCCCACCATGCCCAACAGGGTCATCACATCGACCAGCCCGCCCAGTACGCCCGACGCGATGAAGCTCTGAACGTTATCGATGTCACTGGTGACGCGGCTGATCAGGTCGCCGGTCTGCTTGTTGTCATGGTAGGAAAGCGAGAGCTTCTGGACGTGAGAGTACACTGTGAGGCGCATGTCGTGCATGACCCACTGACCCACCGTGGTGGTCAAATATTTCTCGCCGTACGAACAAATTGCGCCCACCACTGCCACGCCCAGGGCGGCCAGGGCAGCGAACCGCAGGATGGCGAGCGGGTCGCTCCCCGCCACGGAAAAAACCAGGTGGTTGAGCCAGCCGTTTAGACGGGGGGAATGAGCCTTCAATACATCGTCGAAGACGATTTTCAAGGGCCAGGGCTGAAGCAGATCCGCGGTGGTCTCGCCTACAATAGCCACCAAACCGAGCAGAAGGGCTTGGTAATGCGGGCGTAGAAGCTTTTTCCAGTGTGTAAGTGCGCTCATTCACTTCCGGTGCAGCAGAGATGGCAGAAATTCGCGCAGGACATCGAAGCCGGCGGCTGCGCTCACCATCACGCCCACGTTGATCGCGGCGGGACGCATCCCGCGTGTGTCGTGCGGCTGCCAGGTGCGCGAAATCAGGGCGGCGCCCACGATGGCCGCGATATTCGAGATGGACACGTGGCGTGTGCCATCGTCATGGCGCGCCAAAAAGGAGCTCTCCACCGCATACCGCAGGCGCGGCGTGACACCGGTTTCGCCCGACGGAATATAGCGATTGTCCTCATGAAAGAGGCTGGAGGTGCCGTATATCAGGGTGGTGAAGGTGACGTGCTCGGCGTACGAGCTGATGACGCGCTTTTCAAATGCTGTGCTTCCTTCGCCCCATTGTTCCGGCCGGTTTCTCCATTGACCCCAACCGGCGCTGGCGGCAGTTCGAAACAGCGAGACCGGACTAAACGTATTCTTCAGATACAATGTCAGCCTCTGGGGAGCGGTGAGCGGTACGTAGGCCGGCTGGGCGGTGGTGGGCATGGCCCGGTTGGCGTCGTGGACCTGGCCGTATAGAGTGGCGACGAAAATCACCGGGAGCCAAATCGTGCGTCTCCTCATGCAGGGATTAGCAAGCAACGCGTGGGCCATAACTTCGATGGTATGCAGACGCACCACAAATAATCACCGTGGCATCTAATGTGCGATGAGGCTATCCGATGAGACCAACCGGGGCGTTGCTAATTGTCTGTTTATGCGCGTCGGGCGCCTGGGGTCAGACGCAGGACCAGAATCCGGCCACTGCCCAGAGCCAACCGGCGCAGGATCGCGACCGTACGAAGCCTTCCGCCCTGGACGTGAAGCCGGGTCAGGAAGTCATCAAGCCCAAAGACCTGTGGACCGAGTCGGGCCTCTTTCATCCCTTCGTGCGCATGCCGAAATACATCTGGCAGGACCAGAAGGCTATTTGGACCAGCCCTTTCCACACCAGTAAGAAGGATGCGAAATACTGGGCCATTTTCGGCGGAGCGACCGCGGCACTGATCGCCACCGACAGGTACACGGCCAAGGACCTGCCTAACTCTTCGAGCCAGGTGTCGGTAAGCAATTGGGTGTCGCGCTTCGGGTCGGCGTACTCGCTGATTCCCATCAGTGCGGGCTTCTATTTCATCGGCAGCGGAGATCATGACGACCGTTTGCGGGAGACAGGTCTGCTCTGCTTTGAATCGCTGATCGACGCCAATCTCGCGGTGGAGGCGGTAAAGATCGTCGCGGACCGTGCGCGCCCGCTGGAGGGAAACGGCAACGGCAATTTCGAAGCCAGCCCGGGCGGGCGCTGGAGTTCCAGCTTTCCTTCCGGGCATTCCATCAGCACGTGGGCCATGGCCTCGGTGGTGGCCCATCAATATCCGCACCCACGCATTATTCCGATTCTGGCGTACGCATTTGCCGGCACCGTGGTGTTGTCTCGCGTGGGAGCCAGGCAGCACTTTCCCGGGGATGTGCTGGCGGGGTCTGCCATGGGATGGTTCATCGGCGATTACGTATACGGCCGGCGTCACAACGGCGAGTTGGATAAAAAGAAGAGCGCGGCGGAGAAGATTCTGGACCACGTACGGCTGGGGTTCGACTTGGAGTGACACACGGAGACAGGCCAGGAGGCCTGTCTTACTTGCTGTCGCGCACGGGGTAGGGCTTGTCGCAAAGCCCCAGTCACAGGCCTCTTCCTCGTGGACAATGCTAACACCGGGCATCGTGTGGATATACCCCTGGCCCGGCGCTTACGCGGGCAGCAGCGTGTAGGTGCCGCGATCGTGGACTCGAATCTTCGGCGTCCGCATGGTCGGGCGAACCACATTCTGCCAGTCCGCGGGCAGCGCCTCCAACCGTGCACTGTCCACAATCGCCAGATCGGCATCGCGGCAGCACTCCGCCAGCGCCGGCGCGGCCCCATTGTGGATCCACACGGCATGACCGGTCGTCGCGATGCCCATCAGGATGCCAAAGAAAGGAATGGCACGGGCCGCGTCTTGCAAGTCCGGCTGCTTCCCCAGGGTCCAGGAAGTGTCCGCGATCACTGCCACATTTTGCGGCGTCTCTGAGGGCACCAACCGCCGAACCGCCGCCACCCCTTCAGGCAGCACCGTCTCCTTCTCCCCTACTCTTATCGCCATTTGTCGCCCGTCCGGATATACGATCACCAACTGCGCTCCGGCCGCGCGCACGCGCACTGTGGCCAAAAGAGCCGCCCACCCGACCGCGTCCGGCGCCAAGCCGTCCAAAAAATCCGGCCTGGTGTAGAGTCGGAGCGGCAGCCGCCTTTCCGCGATCAGTTGCATCACCGGGATCGCCGCTGCCGGCGCTTCACCCGCGGCATTCTCGCGGTAATACCAAACCGCCGTATCGCCTTTCGGCACGGCGTCCATAGCCCTCGCCAACCCTTCGCGGGTCACTGGATTCCCGTCAAGAAGCACCGTCCCATCCGCCAGAACGCTCACTTTTAGAACCGTCGCCATATTTTCAATAATTTCACAACTTTCCCCCGCGCGAAACATCCGCCAGTCCGGGCGATTCGTTCGTCCCGATTCGACGGCGCGAACATCGGCCTTGGCCTGGTCGGTCCAGGCGATCTGTTTGGCCATCGTTACCGATCCGTGGCGTTCGGTTCCGGCTCCAGCGGCGTGCGGCCCATTCGCTCGAAGTCATCCATCGTAAGCCCGAACTCCGCGAGCACTTCCTCGTGAGGAATGGGCTTGTTGTGCTTCAGCCACTCGTGAGCTTCGGCCACCGCGCGCCGTTCTTCCTCGCCGATCTCTTCATCCTCGATGGGCGCGTTACGCAGGGCGGCGGCAACGGGGTCGACGATAGTTTCCAGTAGTCCCACCAGCGCCGAGAGCTGCGTTTCCGGCAAGCGGTCAATCAAGCGGTGAGCATCGTCGCGGAGATTGGTCATCGGGAACCTCCGGAATCGGTGTTGGCAAAGCGCCGGGCGGCTTCCTTCATGGTGTTGCGCAGAATGATGCTTTCGATCACCGAAAGGATGACTCTCTTCTCTTCCGGGTCGAGCCGCGAGGCGGCTTCGAACTGAAGTTTCAGCTCATCGTCGGGGCCGCGTTCGTCCTTTTCGAAAAGCAGCATATCCGCGCTCACGCTGAGCGCAACGGCAAGCTTGCGGATCGCCTTCAGCGTGGGCTGAGACTGGCCGCTCTCGTAGCGCCGGATCTGCGAGATATGCATACCGACCAACTCGGCGAGAGCCTGTTGCGTAAGTCCTCGCTCTTTGCGTAGTGTGACCAGGCGTTCGTGGAAGTTCAATTCGGCGGGAATCCGCTTCTTCACGAATACCAGAGTAGTAGGCGGTGCATTCATGCTTGCTCCAACAAACTCCATATGCGACTATCACTTTAGCATAAGAGCTACCCCTGGAGGGTTAGCGTATGCTAACTTCAGCAGAATTGAGGTAGCTACAGCCAATCGCGCTGGAATGAAACTTTTGCGATCTACTGCTGGCCTGGCGCGTTCGCCTGTGCTGCCTTCGAAAGAGGCGCATCCATCCACCGCTGATACAGGATGCTGGCAAGCAGCCCGATCACCATAGCTCCTAAACAGGGATCGCAATAGTCCGTTATAATTCTTTCCCCAGTCCGTTTATCTGCGTGCGAATATGATCCCCGGCATTCTGCAGGTCGGCGTTCACCCAGCGGAGCACATCGTTGACGCGCGGCACTGCGCCAGTTCTCGGGTGTTGCAAATTCATCCAGGGCGGCCGATAGCGCCTTGCTCGCGTCGCGCAATGTGGTCGCCTGGACCCCGATCGCGTCGGCTACGGCTGGCAAACCGGTCTGTTGAAACTGTTGCCGTAGGCTCTCGCTGAGCTTCGCCGCAATCGCTTCGGCACTGATCCCCCTGGCGATCTCTTCCGGCAGCTTCGCGATTCGCCCTTCCAGCTGCTTCTGATCGTTGAGGCTGGCGCGGTGCGTGGCCTGGATCGACTCGATGCCGTGAGCGAGAACCTGGGCGAGCTGCTCGCAATCGATGGCCACCTGCCCCGGCGCCCGTTCAATGAGCACCGTCAGAAATTGCATGGCCCGGAGAATCCGCAGCATTTCGTCGTTCTCCGGCAGATTGCGGCAGTGCGATAGTTCGCAGTAGTAATCCACCCGCAGCTCTTCCGGAAGAGACCTGACCCAACGTCACCCCGTACTGGCGAGCCGGATTTTCCAGGTCCGCCAAGCGGAATTCCCTCGCGATGACGACCGGCTGGAACATCTCGCGAAAACGTTGCGCCGGTTCGCTCTTGTGCCAGTAAGACAGATCCGCATGCGGTGTTGCGGCGGTCTCCACAATCAGGTAATCGACGCGATCCTGAAGCCGGTTCGCCCAACTCAGTCCTCGTACATCGTCTCGAACCATTCGTGCACTACTGGCCAGATCCAACCTTGATTGCCAGCTTGGCGGGTGGTGGAATTCACTTGGCGGCACGCACCGGGTAGGGCTTGTCGTAGCCCTTGGCGTCCCACCACAAAATGCGATTCAGGGTATCCGCCGGAGCATCGTCGATCTCTTTCCAATTCATTCTTTGCGATTGCTGCGCGGCCCACAGGCGCCGCCCCGCGAGAGCCTTCAGCGGTGGATTCATGTCATCGGGCGCGACCGCGGGCGTGAGGTGCTCGTACGGCTTCAGATCGGCATCCGCGGTGAAGATGCTGGTCATGGGGCGCGCTGCGGCCAGGAAGCGCGTGCGCTGCGGAATACGGAAGATCTCCTGGATGGTGCGGATCATGCTGGTGTGGTTGTAATTGTTCGAATCCACGGCGTTGCGCCGGACGTACGGGCCGATGGCGAGCGCTACGGTGCGATGCCCGTCCACGTGGTCCACGCCGTTCTGCGCGTCGTCTTCCACCACCAGGATGAGGCTCTTGGACCAGAAGCGGCTCTTGGAAATTCCTTCCACGATGCGGCCCAGGGCAAGGTCGTTATCGGCCACCATGGCGGCGGGCTTGGGCACGCCGGGGCGGGTGCCGTTGGTGTGGTCCTGGTTCAGGGTCAGGATGCTGAGGTTGGCCAGCTTGCCGCTGGCTTCGTGCTCGGCCAGTTCGCGCAGAAATTCTTCCGCGCGGATCTGGTCGGGAATGGAAAGCGAGCTGTAGGGGTAGCGCTGGCTGCAATATTTTTGCAGGGCGGGCACGCCGCTGCGCGCGCCCACGGCATCCTGCCATTTGCCCTCTTTGTACAGCTTCCAGTAGTCGCTCCAACTCAGGGCGTCGCGCTCGTTCATATCCTGGGCGATCCGTTTGGCGGGATCCCAGCTGGCGGCGTTCTGGAATTCGCCGTAAATGCGCACGTCCAGCGGCCGGGTGGCGGCCTGCCAGAAGAAGCCGGTGGGGGCCACGGTGAGGGCGTCGGCCATGTTCCAGGCGTAGCCGCGCGGCGAGGACGGCGAAGGCGCGCTCGGCGTAGTCGCTGACGAAGGCCTGCATCCAGCCACTGGTGGCCGTCGAAGCTGATGGCGCCGCCGGCGTAGAAATTGTCCAGCACCACGTAGCGTTCGGCCAGGGCGTGATGATTGGGGGTGATGTCGCGGCCGTACATCACCAGTTTGGGATCGCCATTGGCCTTGGCGATATCGCCGAAGAGCTGGTCGTAGGTGCGGTTCTCTTTGACGATGAGGAAGACGTGCTCGATGCCCAGGGAAGTGAGATTGGCGATGCCGCCGGCGGGTTCGTACTTCGGCATGTTGGCGGCGCGCACCTCGCGCGTGCCGGAGGTCACTTGAAGCGGCGTGAGCGCCGGGATGGTCTCGAGCGATCCTTTATACTGCGTGGAGTTGAACGTGCCGCGGCCGTTGGCCGTGTCGGCCGACGCCCTTGATGTTCAGCACGCGCAGCGCGCCCTGCGAATCGATGGCGATGGCGGATGGGAAACTAGGCGGTGGGTACGGCGCCCGCCACGCTCCAGTTCTTGCCGGACGCCTTGAGCACGGCGACGGCGTTGTTGCCGCCGCAAGCCACGTACAGCGTTTTGCCATCCGGCGCGAAGACGGAGGAGACTGGGCTGGCTGCCGAGGGCCGCATCGGGGAAGGTCGGGATCTTCACGTCGTGGCGGTCGAGCGTGGCGGCATCCACGATGGAGACGGTATCGGAGTGGCTGTTGGAGACGGCCAGCAGTTTCTGGTCGGGGCTCAGGATCAGGTCCGAGGGCGCGAGGCCGACGGGTATTTCTTTGACGGCCAGGGTGTCCGCCGTCGATGACGCTGAGGGTGCCGGAGACGGTGGACCCGGTGACCGGGTCGGTGGCGACTTCGGAGCCCGCTGAGGGCGCCACGGTGTCATTCGCAGCGGGGCGGCGTCCGGCGCGGTTGGTGACGTAGATGCGGCCACGGTCTTTGGATACGGCCACGCCGAACGGCGCCATGCCGACTTCCACTTCTTTGGTGATCTCGTGCGTTGCGGCGTCGATCACGGCCAGGGTGTTGGAGCGGCTGAAGGCCACGTAGGCGGTCTTGCCATCGGCGGAGAAGGCGATGCCCACGGGCACGGGATGGCCCTTCAGGTCGATGCGGCTGGTGGCGCCCGGCATGCCGAGTTCGGAAATCTGCGCGATGAGGATGCTGTCCGTGCCGTTGCGGCCGGCTTCGCTGGCCCACAATTCGCGATTGCCGGGGCGGAAGGCGATGCCGGCGTAGGAGGTGGGCTTGGAGGCCACTTCGGCGAGTTGATTTCCGGTGGAGCCGTCCATGAAGAGGATGCTGCGGGTGTTGAGGACGGCGAGGACGCGTTTTTGGGAATCGAAAGCCATGTCCACGGGGCGGCCGCGAATCACGGTCAGCTCACCCCACGGCCGGAGCATCTGGTTGGTGGGCACCAGGTAATAGCCGCCGGGCTGTTTGCCCAGCGCCACGGTGCTGCTGAGGACGGAAAAGACACCGGACTGCTGCGCTACCAGCGCGGCACCGGCCAGACCAATTGCGCAAACAATCAGGGTTCGCATGGAAACACCAGCTTATCTCTATCAAGCTACAATTGGATAAAACATGCGATTCTTCCCCCTGGTTTTCCTGTTCTGCGCGATTTGCATTCAGGCGCAGACCACGGAGGATCCGGAGGTGGCGCGCGCCAGGCTGGAGCTGATGCGGATTCAAAGCCTGGTAGAAACGGGCGCGCTGCCGCCGGTGCAACTCGAAAAGGCGAAATCCGCGGTAGCCGATGCCGAAGACAGCGCGGTGATGCACCGGAACATCCAGCGGCAGGATCTCACCGAGGAGGAGGCGGACCAATTGGTGGCGGCGGCCGGGCGGCGGTTCGAGCGACGCAAGCAGGCGTTCGACGACGCCAAAAAGCTGATTGAAGCCGGTGCGGCGCCGCAGCTTTCACTGGGCACTTCTTTGCGCGAACTGGATTTCGCCCGCAAGGAGTACGACTTGGCGGAGACGCGTGCGCGGCTGGCTCGCGAGGTCAACGAGATGGCGCGTGCCGAGGAGGCGCTGCAGGCGCGCATGCAGGTGGCGCCTGCGGAAGCCGCGAGCCTGGCGGAGCGCTTCGACGGGAACGGCATTTTCACTCCCCAAATCTTCCAACGCGTGGAAGCGGCCTTCGAGGGACGGTTCGGTCACGCGCTGCCGGTGAGCGCCAACGGACAAACGGCAGTGCACCGGGCCATGGGCTTCGACCACCGCGGGCGCGTGGATGTGGCGCTTCGTCCGGATCAGCCCGAAGGCATCTGGCTGCGCCAGTTTCTGACCGCGAACGACATCCCGTTTTTCGCCTTCCGCCAGGCAGTGCCGGGCAAGGCGACCGGAGCGCACATTCATCTGGGGCCGATGAGCACGCGCCTGGCGGAGTAGAAAAGGGGACAGACGCATTTAATGTGTTACCATGCAGGAGGATCGCTCCGGCTGTCCCGTCGCGTTTCCTTTCCCGAAGTGAACCACTTTTAATACATGAACTTCCGCTCTCTTTTCAGCCTCTTTTCGTCGGATCTTGCCATCGATCTGGGGACGGCCAACACGCTGGTCTACGCCAAGGGCAAGGGCATCGTCGTCAACGAGCCCTCCATCGTCGCCATCAACAAGAACACCGGCGAAGTGGAAGCCGTCGGCAAAGAAGCCAAGGAGATGCTCGGCCGCACGCCCGGCAACATCGTCGCCATCAAGCCCATGAAAGACGGCGTCATCGCCGATTTCAAAGTCACCGAGCGCATGCTGAATTACTTCATTCAGAAGGCGCACGGCCGCAAAATGCTGGTGCATCCGCGCATCGTCATCGGCGTGCCCAGCGAAATCACGCAGGTGGAAAAGCGCGCGGTCATGGATTCGGCCTATCGCGCCAAGGCCAGCGAAGTGCACCTGGTGGAGCAGGCCATGGTGGCGGCCATCGGCGCCGGCCTGCCCATCACCGAGCCCTCCGGCAACATGGTGGTGGATATCGGCGGCGGCACCACCGACGTCGCGGTGATCTCGCTTTCCGGCATCGTCTATTCGCGCTCGCGTGCGCGTGGCCGGCAACGAGATGGACGACGCCGTCATGCAGTACCTGAAGCGCAAGTACAACCTGCTGATCGGCGAACGCACCGCGGAGGCCATCAAGATCGAGGTCGGCTCGGCCTATCCGCTGGACAAGCCGCTCACCATGGAAATCAAGGGCCGCAACCTGATCGAAGGCGTGCCGCGCACCATCACCATCGACGACGCGGAGATTCGCGAAGCGCTGGCCGAATGCGTGGCCACCATCGTGAACGCCATCCGCGTGGCGCTGGAGCGCACGCCGCCGGAGCTGAGCGCCGACATCAGCGACCGCGGCATCGTGCTCACCGGCGGCGGCGCGCATGCTGAAGAATCTGGATAAGCGCATCCGCGAAGAGACCGGCCTGCCGGTTTCCATTGCCGACGATCCGCTGGCTTCGGTGGTGCTCGGCACCGGCCGCATGCTCAGCGATTTCCGGCTGCTGCGCAAGATTTCGATAGACTAGGGACTGAAGGCGTCCCGCGGCCATGGAGTCCTTTCTCAACCGCTACCGGCAACATCACCGTCCTGCTGCTGGTGATTTTCGCGCAGCTTGTGCTGCTGGCGGTGCAGGTCAAGAACGATCAGGACGTGCGCTTCATCCGCGTCTGGACCGTCACCGCGGTCACGCCGGTGGCGCGCGTGGTGGAAGGCATCCGCGGCGGCAGCGTCGGCTTCCTGCACAACTACATCACGCTGCACGATACCGACGCCGAGAACCGCCGCCTGCAGGACGAACTGGGCCGGCTGAAGATGGAAAACATTTTCCTGAACAACGAGCTGAACACGGCCGACCGCGCCAAGGCGCTGCAGATTTTTCAATCCGCGCACGCCTTCCAAGACGCTGGCCGCCAGCGTAATCGCCATCGCGCCGGGCGAGCGATACCAAGGTGGTGTACGGTGGACCGCGGGTCGCTTGCCGGCGTGGAGCGCGGCATGGCGGTGGTGACGCCGGACGGCATCGTCGGCAAAGTGACGGCGGCGTATCCCACGGCATCGAGGTGCTGCTGGTCACCGACCCGGATTTCGCCGCCGGGGTGGTCTCGCAGAAGAACCAGGTGCGCGGCACGCTGAAAGGGCAGGGCACTCCCATCTGCAAAGTGGATTACGTGCCGGTGGACGAAAAGGTGGAGCCCGGCGAATGGTTCTACACCTCGGGCGACGACCGCATTTTCCCGCGCGGCTTCCCGGCAGGCGTAGTCCGCTCCGTGAAAGACGGGACCACCTTCAAGGAGATTCTGCTCGATCCCACCGGTGTGCAGCACGGCGTGGAGGACGTGCTGATCATCTTGCAGGGCGTGCATCAGAATATTCCGGAAGTTCCGCCGGCCAACCAGCCCGTCTATCTCACGCCGCAGGTGCCGGCGACCGCGCAAGCGCCCGGAGAGGCGGGGCAGCAGCCTGCCGCCGCGCCGGCGGTGGGAACCGACGCCGACAAGGTTCGCAATTTCTATAAGGCGGTAGGCGAGGTGGAGAACCATACTTCGGCGTGGGACCGCCCGGAACAAAGCCGCCGGATTTCAACATCAAGCTGCCCGGCGGAGCGTCCGCGCCGCCCGTCAAACCGGCCGGCGCAGCCACTCCGCCCGGCACTGCGCGCACTGCACCTTCCGCCAACCCACCGAACACTCCGCCTTCCGGCAAGGCTCCGGATGCCGCACGGCGAGCCAATCAGGCTGCCGGCGCTCCCCCCGGGGGCGTCTCGAAAGAATGAGTTATCCAGACGGGCGTATTCTCCTCAATAGCCAGAGGGAAGGGCAGGTTTCGCGATTCCGCTTCTGGGTGCTGCTGGCCGTGCCGCTGGCGGCCATCCTGTTCCAGGCTTATGTGCCCCTGTTCTTCCAGTTTCTGCGCTTCCTGGAAGTGCCGATGCTGGTGGTGGTTTACTTTGCGATCATGCGCCGCAGCCAGATCAGCGGCCTGCTGATTGGGGCGGTGGTCGGGCTGGCGCAGGATTCGCTCACCACCGAGCCGCTGGGCATGTATGGAATCGCCAAAACACTGGTGGGCTATTTCGCCGCCTCGGTGGGCCTGCGCCTGGACGTGGACCATCCGGTCATTCGCCTGTTGCTGTGTTTCTTCTTTTACATCGTGCACAAGTTTTTCTATTGGGTGATTCTGCGCGCGATGTTCGCCAAGCCGCTGCCCTTCGACGTCCAGAACACACTGGTGCTGGCGCTGTTGAATGCCGTGGTGGGTGTTTCGCTGTTTCATTTTCTGGACAAACTGCGCGAGCCGGCGTAGGCTATGTTCCTCGCGCTACTGAAGTTCGCCTGTTGGGAGGCCGCGCTGTTTTCGGCCGCAATCGCCCTGGTGGGAAGCTTGGGACGTTCGGCGGAGGAGCGATGCCTGCTGATTCTGGGCGTGGAAGTCACGCTGGAATCCTCATTGGCCGGCCTGTTCTCGTTCACGCACACCAATTCGCCTGCCGCCTACTGGATCGCCGCCGCCGTTCTGGCGGTCGTTTCGCTACCGCGAGCGCGGCGCCTGCTGCCGTACACGATCGGCCGCCTGCACCTGGTGCGTGCGCGCCGGGCCCTGGCGGTGGTAGCCGCGCTGGCCGCGCCGCTGGTGCTGCTGTCTTTCCGCCCGGTGGAGGAAATCGATTCCATCAACTACCTGCACTACCTGATCGAGTGGATGGCCAATCGCACGACCCCTTACGATTTCGCCACGAATTACGTGGCCTTCTGGGAACTTTCGTTTCTTCCCGCCTGGGTGGTCACGCGCCTGGACCTTTTCTTTCCACTGCTAGCTTTGAAAGCGCTGATGCTGCTGGGGCTCGCGGCCTGGCTGCTGGGGCGCGAGTTCCGGCTGCGCGGCCTGCTGCTCGCGGCCGTGGTAGCGGGCAGTTGTCTGCTGCGCCACTTGTGGTACGGAGCGGCCGGCAGTATCCACCCTGAAAAACGATACTCTCTCCGGGGTGGGCTTTCTGCTGCTGGCGCTGGTGACGGTGCGTGCCGCGCGGCGCCGCCTGGGGCCCGCCGACCTGGCCCTGCTGGCCGGAGGGGTGGTGTTCGCTCCGGTGAAATACCTGGGCATTTTCCTGGTGCCGGTGGCGGCGGTCGCGATTCTGTGGCTCAGGCGCGACCAGGTGCGGGCGCATTTCGGGGCTGCCATGGGCGCTGCCGGAGCGATTCTGCTTCTCGCGCTGGCCACCAGTTGGCACTATTACGTGCACCACGTGATCGCGTACGGCTCGCCATTCTACCCGGTGCAGATCAATCTGGGTCCGATCCACCTGCCGGGCCTGGCCGACCTTTCCGATACGTCGATAATGTATAACCTGCGCAATCCCGAGCTCTGGCGTTTGTTTTTTCTCCCGGCTTCCGGAGTCTCGGTGGCGGGCCTGATATTTCCGCTGATTCTGGCCGGCACGCTGCTGTTGACCACGGCGCAGTGTGTGCGCGCCGCGTTCCGCTGGCTGCGCCGCCGCACGCCTCCCGGAGCGCTGGACATGGCGGCGTTCCTGATTCTCTGCGGCTGGATGCTCTATTTTCGCTCCGCGCTGGGCGCCGGAGGAACCGCGGGCGACCTCCGGTTCGTACGCAGCGATCTGAATTCCCTGCGCTATGCCATCGGCGTGCTGGCGGCGAGCGAGTTGTACCTGGCCGCGCTTTTCCCGCGCATCGCGCCCAGTATGGGTGGGCGCCAACCTGGTGAGCCGCCTGGTCCTGTTGTACAGCCGGATTCCCGCGGCGGTATTTCCCTTGACGCTGGTGGTGGCTGTGGCCGCATGTGTGCTGGTGGCGCTGCTGGACTGGCGCCGCGATTCCGCGCCGCGCTGTGTGTGGCCGCCCTGGTGATCGCCTGCCCGTTTCTGGTGCAGCGCAACCGCGTTCTCTGGACTCCGTATTGGAACGATCTGAAGCCGGCTCTCGACCGGGTGCGCGGCCAGGGGCTCGCCATCCTGGCCTTCGCGGACGGAGGCTATTTTGCCGGCCACGTGGTGGCCGCCGGCAATCCCGTGGATCCCGCGGTGCGCGCTCTCTCGGCGGAGCAGATCGAAGCCATGGCTCCCGCGCAGCGGCCCGCGTACCTGGCGGTGCTGTGTTCCCCCGGCTCGGCAGGCGAAACGACATGGCGCTCGACTTACGCGCCGGACTGGGCTCGCTGGGGGTACGTGGTGTTCCGGGACGGTAAGTCGGGCGTGCTGTTGCGAGAAACGAAGTGAATCGTTTGCAGACGCAGATGCTCCAGGTTCATCGCCCTGCGCACGTTGTATCGATTCAGATCGTTTTCAGAAACGCGATAAGAGCCGCTCTGTCGGCCGGCGGAAGATGGAGTCCGAACGGATGACCCGGCACCGCGCGGTGTGTGATGCCGTATCCCTTAAAGCCGGTCGGCACATAATCGCTGCGCAGGCGCGCCGGGTCAAACCAATCCTCCAGCGTGGCTACCGAGCCGCTGTGCTCGAAGGGTCCGCGATACCACACGCCTTTAAGTGAGGGCACTTTGTAATAACCGGTTCCACGCCTGGTCTTGAGTGCCAGATTCGGATCGGTGCCGGCTGAGACCGGCAGCATATCGTATTTCCCGGCGGCGCCCGGTGGAGGCGTAAAGCCTTCGGCAGGAGTGAGCTTGTTATTGGTATAAAGCGGCGGAGTGTGGCAGCGGGCGCACCCTTCGCGCTCGAAAACTTTCTGTCCCCGGGCGGCCAAGGCGTCGAAACGGTTTGGGTTCGGCGGCGGACGGAGTGAATAAACATAGAGCGCCAGCGCATAGAGTTGCTCATCGCTGTAACGGCCATGGAACACAAATCCGGCCTCGGCGGGAGGCGCCAGGGCTTTGAAGTTCGGAAAGTCCGCCGGGATAAATCCGGCATAGCTGGCCAGATCGTCGCCGCCCTGGTTTAAAGCTGCGTAACGCATGAGATCGACGAGCGACCGGTGCTGCTGAAGTCCGGTACGGTCCAGATAGCGGCGGTCCTTGACGCCGATGAGATCCGCAACCTGAACCGGGTAGAAAGGACTGGAGCGATGGCGCGCCAGCACGCCCGGCGGAATGGCCGCGTGAACGGATGCGATCTCTTCGGCTGGCATGTCGCGCAATCGCGCCTGCGGGTCGGGCTTCAACCACGGTGCGCCAAAGAGGTCGAACTCAATTAGGCCGGCATACTGATGGATATCGGCAGCAGAGGGCGACTCGAGCCCGGTGCGAAGACTCACCGCTGTATTGAGGTCGAAAGGGAAATTTCCTTGCGCGCCTTTCACAATCGTGCCATCGGGCAGCACGCGCGTATGGCAGGACGCACAGGAAAGGTTGCCGAGTTCAACCTTTCCCTTCCCGGTAACCACGTAGTGATAGCCTGGCAGGGTACCGTCCTTAGCGAGCGGAGGTTTGACCCGGGTCCACCACTCCTGACTTCTCACCTGATCTACCCGAAGAACCCCCTGGTTTTGGGGCGGGGCGTCGAATACGATCTCGCCCGCGCGGATCCAATCGGCTTCGGTTTGGAGGGGCGGAGCGTGCCCTCTGTCGTCCCAGGCAATCACGGGGTCCTGCTGCTCGAGCCACTCCATGTATCCGCGAGGCTCACGACCCGGCGCATAGACCGGGTACTGCTTGTAGATCGGCCGCACCGGAATCCGGTAGTAGTAATCGGCCGGAACGTGCTTCGGTGAAGCGGACGGATCGACCAGGGGCACCTCCAACGTAGCCATCGCCGAATCATCCCAGGTCTTCGGAATCACGGGATGGAATTGCCACCGCGAGTCCTGTGCCCGTCCGCTCGGAATGCCGATGGTGCTTATTGGAAACAGGACAAGCAGGAGAAGGACATCTGCTTTGATAAAGGGCACCATGACTGAGCTCCGATGATGATGTATCAAGCCTGTCAAATTCTCCTCCTTTCTATTTCCTTTCCGTCAGGGTAATCCCCCAAGACGTCAGATGCAGACTAATTGCCGGCGCCAGCGAAGGGGTGGGCCGAAACGTAGGTCACGATGCGGCGGGCCTAATGTTTCCACTAGCGCAGATTGTAACACTGATGTTGAGCGCGGCGCAGAGTGCCCGCGCCGCCTTCCGCTGGCTGCGCCGCCGCACGCCTCCCGGAGCGCTGGACATGGCGGCGTTCCTGATTCTCTGCGGCTGGATGCTCTATTTTCGCTCCGCCCTGGGCGCTGGAGGAAGCGCGGGCGACCTCCGGTTCGTACGCAGCGATCTGAACTCCCTGCGCTATGCCATCGGCGTGCTGGCCGCGAGCGAGTTGTACCTGGCCGCGCTTTTCCCGCGGATCGCGCCGGTATGGGTGGGCGCCAACCTGGTGAGCCGCCTGGTCGTGCTGTACAGCCAGATTCCCGCGGCGGTCTTTCCAGTGACTCTGGTGGTGGCTGTGGCCGCGTGTGTGCTAGTGGCGCTGCTGGCGGCGCCGCGGCGATTCCGCGCCGCGCTGTGTGTGGCCGCCCTGGCGATCGCCTGCCCGTTTCTGGTGCAGCGCAATCGGGTTCTCTGGACTTCCTATTGGAACGATCTGAAGCCGGCTCTCGACTCGGTGCGCGGGCAGGGGCTCGCCATTCTGGCCTTCGCGGACGGAGGCTATTTTGCCGGCCATGTGGTGGCCGCGGGCAATCCCGTCGATCCCGCGGTGCGGGCTTTCTCCGTGGAGCAGATCGAAGCCATGGCTCCCGCGCAGCGGCCCGCGTACCTGGCGGTGCTGTATTCCCCCGGCTCGGCGGGCGAAACCACGTGGCGCTCGACGTACGCACCGGACTGGGCCCGCTGGGGGTACGTCGTATTCAGGGAGGGTCAGTCGGGCGTGCTGCTGCGAGAAACGAAGTGATCTTCGGGCCGCGTTACAAATTACGCAGATGATCCAGCAGGCGTTTGGCTGCGGGGCAGTTCTTCTCGGCCTCCGCCGGAACGATTCCTCCAAGGAGCTTGAAAGAGAGCGATCCTTTGGCGTATCGCCGGGGGCCACAGTCCGCCGTGGCGCTGTCCAGTGCCTTGAATACCTGCTCCTTGGATATTGCCTCCAACGCCGGCCATTTGGGCAGGGCACTATCGCGCCAGTGCTGGCCAAAGAAGACCTTCAGGGTGCGCCGATCCGCAACGAGCCAGGTTTCCATACAGCAAATCATCAGAAACGCATCATTGTCGCCGGCCCCGTCCGGCCGGTCCCAATTATCCTCCGCTCGCGCTTTCAGATGTTGCCACGTGGAGTACCCGGCCGCTGGGACCTCCTCACTGTCCACAAGAAGTAACGGCAATTCGTCCGGGCGCCGGTTGCGCACGGCCGTCTTAAAGAGGTCGAACGTGCTTCGTCGGCCGCCACCACGAACGGGCCGGGGCATTCGATTTTGCAATCCGGCTTTTTCAAAGAAAGTTGTCCAGCCTTCTCGAAAGCGTTCGTCAAGGTAGGCGCCGGTTCCTCCGCCTTCGATGTAAATCTTCACCCTCACCAGCGATTTCCTCCCAACTCGCCCATGCTCCAGAGCTCGCCGAGCGAGTAACGCTCCAGCCAATCCTTTAGGTGCGCGCCGTCTAAACGCTCGAAGCAGGACTCATCGTCTCGTTTCTCGCAAACGATCACGGCTTCAGGCTGCTCCGCCAGCGAGTCGACAAGCATCCGGGAATGAGTTGTGACGACGAGCTGCGTGCGCTGTGCCGCCCGCAACAGCAGTTCGGCGATATGCGGAATCACATCCGGATGCAGGCCGAGTTCCGGCTCCTCGATGGCTACCAACGGCGGAGGATCCGGGTTAAGGAGGATTGCTAGCAGAAAGAGGTAACGTAGGGTGCCATCGGACAGTCGGGAAGCCGGCACTTGTCGTCCACTCGTTTCTTCGATGAACAGTTGCACCGTTCCGCTGTCGATCCGGAAGGCGATGTCTTCGATCCCGGAATAGAGTTTTTTGAGCGAATGGATCAGTTCCTTTCGTACGTTGGTGCGGAAATTGGATAACACCAACGTAAGATTGCTCCCCCGCTCTGCGAGCAGATCGCTACGGCCCTGAGTATCTTGTTCCCGGCGCAACGCCGCTCCCGGTCCGAACCACCAGTTTCGGTGAAGCCGGATGCTGCTGTAGGCGCCCTGTAGGCGGGCCAGTGTTGGATAGCGCTCCGGGTCTTTCACCTGCGACAGAATGGATTCCTCCGGAAGCACCTGTTCCCGTTTTAGCTTTCGTTCCTTATCTTGAAAGTCCTGCAAAACTGGATGCCCGCGCCGATACCGGTAGTAAAAATAAGGATCCTGGTGTTTTCCTGGGTAGGCCCTCTCATTTTCGATCCGTTCGTCCGCCACTTCGAAACGAGAACCGTGTTCCCGGATCGTGAGCATGTGACGCAAAGCCATATCCTTGCCCGGATTCGTCACCACGGCATCAATGATGGCCTCTTCGGCCAAGGTTTTCCCTTTCCACAACCATTCCCGGACACCTCCCATCGCCGTTACAGGCGCGGGCAGACTTTTGGGTGAGGCGCGCAGCAATGCGAGCACTTCGATGAGATTCGACTTGCCGGAACCATTCGCTCCGATGAGCACGTTCAAACCACGCAGTGGAAGGTCGATTCCCGTTGGCCCGAACGAAAGAAGCCCCGATACTTTAAGTCGCGTGAGAAGCAGGTTATCCCGTGCTTGCGAACTGTCGGGGTGCGTCATACGTCGATTCTAACCGCATGACTCGCGCGTTGCGCAATCGGCTAAAATAGGGTTTCCCGGCCCCGCGCTTCCGGTCCCGCGATCATTACGCCGATCGATCCCAAGTCTGCCGCGCCATCGCAATGCTACGCTGGTGATGTCGTGACCGGCCCTCAGCTATACTTGGCGATCGGCATTCCGACCATTGCAGTGGTTCTGGGAATGATCGGCAACGGCTATCTGTTCAATGCCCTTTCCGCCCGCATGAGCAGCCTCGAAAGCCGAATGTTAGCCCTTGAAACCAGCATGAATACCCGTTTTGACCTGATCATGGGCAGGTTGTCCGACGTCGATACCCGGCTCAGCGTTCTGGAAGATCGCTCCAAGCGGGGTTAGCGGCGCGCGGTCGCCATGCTACGCTGGGGATGTCGTGACGGATACGCAGCTATACTTGGCGATCGGCATTCCGACCATTGCATTGGTCCTGGGAATGATCGGCAACGGCTATCTGTTCAATGCCCTTTCGGCCCGCATGAGCAGCCTGGATAGTTCCGTGTCTGCCCGCATGGGCAGCCTCGAAAGCCGAATGTTGGCCCTTGAAACCAGCATGAATACCCGTTTTGACCTGATCATGGGCAGGCTGTCGGACGTCGATACCCGGCTGAGTGTCCTGGAAGATCGCTCCAAGCGAGGTTAACGGCGCGGTCGCCATGCTACGCTGGGGATGTCGTGACGGACACGCAACTTTACCTGGCGATCGGCATTCCGACCATTGCGTTGGTTTTGGGAATGATCGGCAACGGCTATCTGTTCAATGCCCTTTCCGCCCGCATGAGCAGCCTGGATAGTTCCGTGTCTGCCCGCATGGGCAGCCTGGAAAACCGTATGCTGGCCCTCGAAACCAGCATGAATACACGTTTTGACCTGATTATGGGCAGACTGTAGGATCGCTCCAAGCGGGGTTAGCGCGCAGTTCCTGGTACACTAATGGAAGAACGCTGCGGGCGTTTTTCGTTTTGTGATCCAGCCGCCGGTAGACCCCAATCTCGAGCATCGGCTTAACGAGAAGCTGCCGCTACGCGACGACACGCATTTTGCGTCCGGCAAAATCGCGGCATTCCAGTACACCACCGTCGCCATCTTCCTGTTTCTGATCTCCGGATTCTGGCGGCTGCAGGTGCTGAATCCGCAAATCTACGACGAACGGGCCATGCAGAACAGCATCAAGAGCGTGCCCATTCTGGCGCCCCGGGGGCGCATTCTGGACCGCGACGGCCGCGTCATCGTGGACAACCACTCTGTCCTACACCCTGTGGCTGGCGCGCGAGAACCTGAAGGATGCGCATCTCAAGCCCATCGCGGACGGCCTCGACCTGGACTATGACGACCTTTACGCGCGCGTGCAAAGGGCCAAAGGGCAGCCCAAGTACGTGCCCCTCAAAATCAAAGCCGACCTCACTCCGGCCGACCTGGCCTTCATCGATTCGCACCGCGATTTTTTCCCCGAGATGGAAGTGATCCAGCGCAAGAGCCGCCTGTATCCGCAGAACGGCATGCTGGCGCACGTGATCGGGTACACCGGTGAAATCAGCGAGCAGGAATTGGACATGCCGGAGTTCGCCAAGTACAAGTCCGGCGACGTGATCGGCAAGTTCGGCATCGAGCGCGAATACAATTCCACCCTGATGGGCGTGGATGGCCAGCGCCAGGTGATCGTCGATAACCGCGGGCAGGTGCGTGAAGTTCTGGCCGAAAAGCCGGCCATTCCCGGCAAGGACCTGCAACTGACCATCGACCTGGATCTGCAATCCGTCGCCGAACTCGCCATGGAAGGCAAGAACGGAGCGGTGGTGGCGCTCGATCCGCGTACCGGCGAGGTGCTGGCCATGGTCAGCCGCCCGGCCTTCGACCCCAACAAGTTCGCCGAGCGCGTCAAGACCAAGGATTGGAAGGAACTGCTGGATAATCCCGACCACCCTCTGATGAATAGGGCCATTCAGGCTCAGCAGGCGCCCGGTTCCACGTTCAAGCCGTTCGTGGCGCTGGCCGGCCTGGAAAGCGGCGCCATCGACGATCAGTACATCGTGCATTGCGCCGGCGGGGTGACCCTGTACGGCCACTATTACCATTGCTGGTTGAAGGGGGGCCACGGGAATGTGGCCCTGCACGCGGGAATCGTGCATTCCTGCGACAGTTATTTCTATACCATCGGCAACAAAATGGGCATCGACAACATCGCCTACTATGCCGACGTGGCGGGCTTGGGACATCCCACGGGAATCGATCTGCCGCAGGAAAAGGACGGCATCGTGCCCTCGCCGCAATGGAAGATGCGCAATTATCGGCGAAAAGTGGTGGGCCGGGGAAACTCCCTCCGTGGCCATCGGGCAGGGCGCCCTGACGGTGACACCGCTGCAACTGGCGCGCGCGATCGGCGGCCTGGCGATCGGCGGAGTCTGGCACCATCCCCACCTGCTCAAGGCGTTGGACCAGACCGATAAGCCCACCGAATGGAGCCTGAACCCGGACAACGTGAAGGACGTGGTGGATGGCATGTACGGCGTGGTCAACGAATGGGGTACGGGAGTGGCGGCGCAATTGCCCGGAATCGAAGTCTGCGGCAAAACCGGTTCGGCGCAGCTCGCCTCCAACGATTACGTGAAGGGCGCGGGAGCCGGCCATGCCAAGGACCTGCGCGACAACGCCTGGTTCGAAGGCTTCGCCCCCCGCAAGCATCCGGAAATCGTGGTGGTGGCCCTGTTCGAACACGGCGTGCACGGCCAGTATGCCGCCCCCATCGTACGCGATGTGATCAAGGCCTATTTCGACAAGAAGGCGCGTCGCGGGCTCCTGGATCAGCAGCAGGCCTCGATGAGCGCCAAGCTGCCGTCCCTGGGGAATTCCCTGACGCCAGTCGCGCCTTCCACCCCTCCCCCTGCGGAGAGCGACTACGACCTGGTGGAAAAATCGAAGATTCCATCCGATGTGCCCGAAGGGCTGCCGCCGGCCCCGAAACCCCTGCCGGAAGCCAAGACTCCGGCGCCCCTGATGCCCGGCCTCGCGCCTAAAAACCCGGGCGGCAAGAACTGAAAATGCGCCGCCTTTCTCTTCGCGATATCGATTGGACCCTACTCCTGGTGGTGCTGGTGATCTGCGGGGTGGGCGTCGTGCAAATCTACAGTGCCACGCTGGGAACCGGTTCGCACAGCGCATGGTGGAGACAGATTCTCTATATTTTCGGCGGCCTGTTTCTGATGTGGGTGGTCCTGGCGGTAGATTACCACGCCTGCTGCACCATGTTCCTCTGCTGTACATCCTCAGCGTGGTCAGCGCTGCTGGGCACCTATCTGATTGGGCAAGCTGCGTTCGGGTCGCGGCGGTGGATTCCGGTTCCTGGTACCGGATGTTCACTTGCAGGTATCGGAATTCGTCAAGCTGGTGATAATATTGTTGGTAGCCCGCTACCTGACCGAATTGAAGACGGACGAGTTGGATATTCGGGAAGATGCTGAAGCTGGCTGGTTTGGTGTTGATTCCCGCGGCACTGGTCCTGAAGCAGCCGGACTTGGGCACGGCTCTCACGTACATCGCAGTTCTGGTGGTGGGAGCGTTTCTTGCGGGCTTGAATTGGAAGTACGTGGCCGTCATTGCCGTAGTGGCGTTGCTGGTGCTTCCCATCGGCTATCAGTTCATGCCGGATTATCAGAAGGCGAGACTGGTCAGTTTTATCAGACCCGGAACAGGATCCGCAAGGTGCTGGATATCAGTTGATCCAGTCGCAGATCGCTATCGGGTCGGGCGGGCTGTTAGGAAAGGGCTAACGAAGGGCACACAGACGCAAACTTCGCTTTCTGCCTGTGCCGTCGAAGGATTTTATCTTTTGCGGCATTTGCCGAAGAGCAGGGGTTCGTCGGTGTGGTAGTGATGTTATCGCTGTATTTTGTGATGATTATGCGCATAGTCCAGAATGCGCAGACGGCGTCCGAACGATCGGGCATGTACATTTGTATGGGAGTAGCCGCGTTGTTGCTGTCGCACATCCTGATCAATGTCGGGATGGTGGCGGGGCTGATGCCGGTGACCGGCATTCCGCTGCCGTTCATGAGCGCCGGCGGTTCCAGTATCTGGTCGAATTTTTTGGCGTTGGGGCTAGTCGGCAATGTCCGGCTGCGAAGATTTGTGAATTAACCGGACCCATGGGGGTCCGTTACAAGAGAAATAAGATCAATTCGGGAGCCTGTTAGAGAAGCCTTGGGAAACGGTGGCGCGCGTGCGCTCCCCCAAGGTCTAGAGGAGTGGTTCCCGGCCGGATGTGTTTGAGGCTTTCGCCTCCACGTCCGGCCAGCGTGAGTTCGATTTCGTCCGGCCTCGCTGTCCCCCAGGTTTGGGGAAGGGTGGGGTCCACGCAGGGCGCCCACGTTCCACTCGGTCGTTCTCTCCGCGCTCCCGGGGAGGCATGAGATGTCAAAGGAGTTAGTGATTTCCGCGAATCGCCACGAAACACGTGTGGCGGTGGTGGAAGACGATCAGGTCGTTGAGCTTTATCATCAACGCGAAAACGAGTATTCCCTCGCGGGAAGCATTCACAAAGGCAGAGTGACGCGCGTGCTGCCAGGCATGCAATCGGCATTTGTCGATATCGGCCTGGACCGTGATGCGTTTCTCTACGTTTCTGATTTTTTCGAGGACAACGACGAATACGACAAGATCGTAACCAGCGTTGAGGAAAAGGTCCTCAAGCTGGACCGCAGCCCGGCGTCGGTCACGGCAGCGCCAGTGGTACTGGCGGAGCCTATGCCCACGGTCGAGGCAGAACCCGCGGCATCCGAGGTCGAGGTGGCTGCGCCGCCGGTGTCTGCCGCCGCGGAGCCTCCCATGGCGCCGCGTCCCATGCATGAAGGGCGTCGTGACGATCAGCGCGACGACCGGCGCGGTGGCCGGCGGCGTCGTCGCCGCGGACAGAAGGGCGGCGGTGGCGGGCGGCTGCCGGATTCCAAGTTTTACTCTCCGCGCCCCGGTCAGGAAGAACCCTCACCGTCCAGTGAACCGGTTGCCGCCGCCGAAACTGCCGCGCCTTCCGCCGAACCGGACGATTTCTTCGTGCTGCCCGGTGAATCCCTGGCCAAATACAAAGACGAGGAGGACATCGAGGAGCAGGGTGAACTGGAAGCTATGCCGGAAGCCGCGAGCGAACCCGAGCCCGAACCGGAGGTAGTGAGCCAGGCGGAACCCGAACCCGAACCCGAACCCGAACCGGAGCCTGTCGCCGCGCAGGAACCCGAACCGCTGGTCGAAGCGGTGGTGTTGGCCAGGATCGACGAGATCGCCCTCCCGCCGGAGCCGGAATTGCAGGCTGCGGTCGCCGAAGTCGCCGAGGAAGTCGAAATCCTGGAAGAAACCGTCGTCGTGATAGAGCCTGCGCCTGACGAGACCGAAACCGAATCCCAACTGGAAGCCGAAGCCGCGGAAGTGCTGGAATCGGCCGGCATGGAAGCCGTTTTCGGCGAAGAGGAATCCGCCGAAGAGCCCGAAGGTATCGAAGATGGCCAGGCGGAGGACGAGGCCGCCGTGGTGGATCAGGAAGGGCCCGAACCGGCCCGCATTCCCACCAGCCTGACCGCCACGCTGCGCGAACAGGGCCAGAATCCGCGCTTCCTGCAGCATCGCAATTCGCGCCGCATGAGGCGCCGGGGAGGCCGCGATCGCGATGGCCGCGATGGCCGGGACAGCCGTCCGGCGGGCGAGCCGCGCCCTCCGCAGGGCGAAGTCCGGACGGTTCCGGAGCCGCGGACCGCGCCCCGACGTCCGTACCGCGCCGCGCCCCGAAAAGACCGGCGTCGCCTTCCATCAGCGATCTGCTCAAGGAAGGGCAGGAAATTATCGTTCAGATCGCCAAGGAGCCGCTGGGACAGAAAGGCGCGCGCATCACTTCGCACATCGCGCTGCCCGGCCGCTTCCTGGTCTACATGCCCACCGTGGACCACATCGGCGTGTCGCGAAAGATTCCCAGCGATGACGAACGCCTGCGCCTGAAACGGATCCTGCAGCCAACATCGCACCGGCATTCCCGGCGGCTACATCGTCCGCACCGCGGGCGAGGGCCACACCGAGGAAGAACTGCGCGCCGACATGATGTTCCTGTACAACATGTGGCTGGATATGCGGCAGAAGGCCGAGCGCCGTCCCGCGCCGCTGTTGATTCACCACGATCTGAACGTGGTGGAACGGATTCTGCGCGACCAGCTCACCACTTCGTTCAAGAGCATCTGGGTGGATAACGAAGAGGTCTACGAAAGCGTGCTGCGGTTTCGTCCAGCGCTTCCAGCCCATGCCTGGTGAGCCGCGTCAAGCTGTACACGCGGGCGACCCCCATCTTCGACGAATTCGGCATCACCGCCGAGCTGGAAAAAGCGCTGCGTCCCAAGGTGTGGTTGAAATCCGGCGGCTATATCGTCATCAACCAGACCGAAGCGCTGGTGGCCATCGATATCAACACGGGCAAATACGTGGGTAAATCGAACCGCCTGGAAGACACCATCGTCAAGACCAACACCGACGCCATCAAGGAGATCGTGCGGCAGATCCGGCTGCGCGACCTGGGCGGCATCATCGTGGTGGACTTCATCGACATGGACGAGCGCAAGAATCGCCAGAAGGTGATGCAGGCGCTGGAAGAGGCCATGCGCGCCGACCGCGCTCCCAACAAGATCCTGCAGTTTAACGATTTCGGGCTGGTGGCCATCACGCGCAAGCGCGTCAAGCAGAGCCTGGAGCGCACGCTCTGTACGCCGTGTCCGTATTGCGAAGGCGCGGGCTACGTGAAGAGCCCGCAGACGGTGGTGGGCGAGATTCTGCAGGAGGCCCACAAGATCGCCAGGGTGGTGGAAGGCAAAGACGTGCTGCTGCGCGTCAACCCCGGAAGTGGCCCGCATGCTGAAGAGCAACCAGAATACCTTCCTGCAGGAGCTGGAAGAGATTCTGGGCCGCACCGTGATCGTCAAGAGCGATCCGCAACTGCATCAGGAGAAGTTCGACCTGGCGTAGCGCCTATAAGGAGAGTTGCTGTTTCCTCCACACTACGACGGGCGGCGATTCTTCAACCCCGGCGGCTCGGGGCCGCGCGGCTTGTCCGGCGTCTTGAAATGGATGCTCACGGGCCGCCGCGCGTCCTCGCCTGACTCTATCCCGGTGGCGCTTTCTGTGCCGCCGCAGTCGGTCGATTCGCCCTCGTTGCTCGTCACGCTGGTCAATCACTCCACGGTGCTGTTGCAACAGCCGGGCTGCCACATCCTCACCGACCCGATCTGGTCGGAGCGATGCAGCCCGTTCTCCTTTGTGGGGCCTCGCCGCCACCGTTTGCCGGGTGTGGAATTCGACCGGCTACCGCTCATCCACACAGTCCTGCTGAGCCACAATCATTACGACCACCTGGATCTCGCCGCGCTGCGCCGCCTGTCCGCGCGCGGCGGCGCCGCCTTCGTGGTACCCCTGGGTCTTGCCCGGTTTCTGGAATCGCACGGGGTCGCGCCGGTGCGGGAACTCGATTGGGGCGAATCGTGCGCCGTTCCTGGCGCTACCATCCACGCGGTTCCCGCCTTTCATTTCTCGGGCCGCAGCCCCTTCGACCGCGACAAAACGCTGTGGTGCGGGTACATGATTGAATCGGCGTTCGGCCACGTGTACTTCGCCGCCGATACCGGTTTCGGCCCGCATTTCGGCTGGATCCGCGATCGCTTCGGTCCGCCCCGCGCGGCGCTGCTGCCCATCGGCGCCTACGAGCCGGGATGGTTCATGTCGCCCGTCCACATGAATCCCGAAGAGGCCCTGGAAGCGCACCGCATTCTGGGCGCGCGGACCAGCATCGCCATCCACCACGGCACGTTTCAGCTCGCCGATGAGGCCGTCGATGAGCCGGCGCGGCGCCTCCGCGCTTGCGGCGCGCCCGAGTCGTTTCTCATACTGGACAATGGCGGGCATGCCCTGCTGACCTGACGCTCCATGAACCACCACACGCTCGCCATCATCAGCATTCTGGGCAGCTCGCTCGACGTGCTGGGCGCGATGTACCTGGCGTACGACCTGCTGGGCGGCGAGCATGGACCGCTGCGCGTGTTGACCCGCGGTGTCACCTACGGAGCGGTTTTTGGCATTTGCTACGGCCTGGGGTTGGGCCCGATGTTCGGCGCCGCCGCCGGCATCACGCACGGCATCACCTTGGCGTGGGAATTCTCTCGCGCCTCCCGAGGCGACCTCAATCCTGGTTTCTGGCACGATGCCGCCGCCAGCGCCGTCCGCGGGCTCGGCCATGGGGTCGGCACGGCGGCGTACTTCGGGCCTGTGTTCGGACTCCTCTTCGGCCTGTTGAGCACGGTGGGTCAGATCGCCGCCTACCAGGTGGGTATGCGTCCGACTCTGAACTATAACCCGGCGCCTCGCCCGCGCTTTTCCCGGGTCCAGTTGGTGGGGGCTCTCAATCGTACGGCGGGCTATGGGATTGGCGCCGGCTTGCTCTGTGCCCACCTGGCGCACCTGCCCCACCTGGCCGTTTCGTTCGGACTCCGGATTGGCCTTACCATCGGGCTGACAACGGGCTGCTCCGGCGCTTTCACCCCGGTAGTCGAATGGGGCGCGGATCACGTACCCGAAAAGCGCATGGGCGTTTACGGAATCGGCATGATCCTCATCGGCTTCTCTCTGCAGTCCGTACAGTATTGGGTGAGCCTGCTGGATATCCGCGTGCGATAGGGAACGTGAACTCATCGCGGAGGCGCTGAGGCGCGGAGGAAGACGCGGAGAAGAAACTAAACTCTTACTTCTTCTCGATTTTCTCCGCGTCTTCCTCCGCGCCTCCGCGCCTCCGCGATGAAGGAATCACACCCGCGAGTTTTTGCGGCGCCACCAGGCGGTAGCTGGTGCGAATCAGTTCGTCCACTTCTTTCCAGTCCACGCCGGGAATATCCAGGCGCAGCGCCACCCAGCCGCGCGGGCCAATATAGGCCGGCATGTAGAACTTCTTCGGCTGGGCGGCGATGAGGGCGGCGTTGTCGCCGGGCAGAACTTTGCAGCAAACGGAAATGATGCCATCGCCGTGATGATCGTTCAGATAATAAGCAAAGGTCTTTTTCCTCACCTGGAAGCTGGCATGTTTGCCGGCCAGTTCGAAGATGGCTTCCGGGAGTGCCCGGCAGAGTCTGGTCACCCGATCCAGCCGCAGGTCTTTGGCAAAGGCTTTCTTCATGTTACTGAGTTAGAACCATACTACCCCGGACGGCGCGCTTTCTGATATCGTGCACCTGGAGAGGCAAATGACACAGCGAAGAGAATTCTTGAAGCGCATGAGCCTGGGACTGGCGGGCGGCGCACTCAGCGCGGCGGCCCTGGATGCCGCGTTCAACGTCAGGACCTTCGGCGCGAAGGGCGACGGCAAAGCGCTGGACACTCCGGCCATCAATAAGGCCATCGAAGCTGCCGCGGCGGCAGGCGGCGGGACGGTGGCATTTCCGGCGGGCAATTATCTGTGCTTTTCCATTCACCTGAAGAGCAACGTGTCCCTGTATCTCGACACCGGCGCCACCATCATCGCGGCGGATACGCCGGAGGGCGGCGCCGGCGCGTACGATGCCGCCGAGCCGAACCAGTGGGACAAGTATCAGGACTTCGGCCACAGCCATTTTCACAACAGCCTGCTTTGGGGAGACGGCATCGAAAACGCGGGCATCAGCGGCAGCGGCCGCATCTGGGGCAAAGGGTTGAGCCGCGGACAGGGCGCCATGAATCCCGGGGTAGGGAACAAGTCGATCGGCCTGCGAAACTGCCACAACATCCTGCTGCGCGATTTCTCGATCCTGCACGGCGGCCACTTCGGCATCCTGGCGACCGGCGTGGACAACCTGACCATCGACAATTTGAAGATCGACACCAACCGCGACGGCATGGACGTGGATTCCTGCCGCAACGTCCGCATCTCCAACTGCTACGTCAATTCGCCCTGGGACGACGGCATCTGCCTGAAGGCCGATTATGCGCTGGGCTCGGCGCGGCAGACCCAGTTCGTCACCATCACCAACTGCTACGTCAGCGGCTGTTGGGAAGAGGGCACCATGCTGGACGCCACTTACAAGAAATTCGGGCCGGAGGCGCGCGTGCCGCATACCGGGCGCATCAAGTTCGGCACCGAATCCAACGGCGGATTCCGCAATATCACTATCTCCAACTGCGTGTTTGAAGGCTGCCAGGGGCTGGCGCTGGAGACGGTGGACGGCGCGCTGCTGGAAGACGTCACGGTCACCAATATTTCGATGCGCGACATCATGAGCGCGCCCATCTTCATGCGGCTGGGGCGGCGCCTGCGCGCGCCGGACGGCACCCCGGTGGGAACGCTCAAGCGGGTCATCATCGATAACCTGGTCTGCTCCAACTCCGTCTCGGCGCTGGGCTCGGTGATCAGCGGAATTCCCGGCCACTATATCGAGGATGTGAAGATCAGCAATGTGGAGATTCAGCATCAGGGAGGCGGCACCCGGGAGGACGCATCGTATCAGCCGCCCGAGGCAGAGGACATTTATCCCGAGCCCGACATGTTCACCGCGCCGCCGCGGCCGGGTCGCAATGGACGCGGTCCCAACGGAGATTTTGTTCCGGAAGGGCAGGGACGCGCGGCCGGCGCCGGCAGGGGAGCAGCCGCAGCAGGGCGGACGCGGCCGGGGGGCCGCGCAGCCGGTGGAACGGCATAAAATGCCCTCGCAGGGGTTCTACATCCGGCACGTGAAAGGCATCGAGTTCGACAACGTCCAGATCATGGCGGAAAAGGAAGACCGCCGGCCCGCATTCGTACTGGACGATGTCCAGGACGCCGATTTCTTCCGCATCAAGACGCCGCAAGTGCCCGATACCCCGGTGTTCTCTCTGCACAATGTCGCTGACCTGAGCGTACACATGTGTACCGGAGTGAAAGATACCCAGTTACAAAAGGTGGAACAGAGGACTCTGTAGACAGGAGGTGCAATCGTGAAATCCCCGATCGCGGCCCTGGTGCTGACCGGAGCGATGGGCTTCTTACTTGGCACGATGGTGAATGCGCCGCAACCCACCGTCGTTCTGGCGCAGACCGCCGCCCCGTCGCCGCCCGCCAACGACGGCAAGCTGCGCATCATCGTCTTTGGCGCGCATCCCGACGACGCGGAGTATCGCGGCGCGGGCGTGGCCATGAAATGGGCCAGACTGGGGCATCATGTGAAGTTCGTGTCCGCCACCAACGGCGATGTCGGCCACTGGCAGATGGCCGGAGGTCCGCTGGCGCTGCGCCGGAAGAAGGAAGTGATGGCCGTGGCGCAACGCCTCGGCGTGACCACCGAAGTGCTGGATATCCACGATGGCGAGATCATGCCCACGCTCGACAACCGGCGCACCTTCACGCGCTTGATCCGCGAGTGGAACGCGGATGTAGTGATCGCTAACCGGCCCAACGACTACCATCCCGATCACCGGTACACATCGATCCTGGTACAGGATTCGGCATACATGGTGGGGGTGCCGTTTTTCCACCCCGCGGTGCCTCCGCTGAAGCGGAACCCGGTATTCCTATACGCGTCGGACCGGTTTCAGCGGCCGAATCCGTTCCGCGCGGATGTGGCCGTGGGAATTGACGACGTGATCGGTCCGACCGTGGACGCTCTGCTGCTGATGCAATCGCAGATTCAGGAGGGCGGCGCCGACGGCCACGCCGGTCTGTACCCCGGCGACGCCGCCGGCCGGAAGCGGCGCGACGAAGAGTGCCGCGCCATGCTGACCCGCCGCTACGCCGCGCAGGCGGACATGTATCGCGACGCGCTGGTGAAATTCTATGGTCCGGAGCGAGGGCGGGCGATCCACTACGCGCAGGCATTCGAGATCTGCGAGTACGGGCGGCAGCCTTCGGCGCAGGAATTGAAACAGATTTTCCCATTCTAAACACGGCAGCATAGGCATTTGCGCTCGCTGACGCGCGCGGCTCGGATCGGAGACGCGACCGTAAGGGAGCGAATGTGTAGCTGCCCAAGGAGACCTGATGTTCACCGCTACGGCCGGGCTGATGCTGCCCAGCACCACCACCGGTTCCTTTCCGCGCCCCCGCTGGTACGACGCCAGCATGTGGGGACGCCCCTTCGATACCTGCATGCTGGACGTGCGCTTCCGTGAGAAGTTTCAGGACGCCATGGCCGTGCTGATCGGCGATCAGGAACGCGCCGGCCTGGACATCCTCACGCATGGCGACCTGCATGTGGATGAGGACCTGGCCGGGCGCGCGTGGCACCACTACCCGCTGCAGCGCTGGGCCGGGTTCGAAGGCGATTACCTGCAGCCGGAAGAGACCACCGCGCCGTGGCTGCATTATCCGCCCGGCACGCTGCTTAACGAGATCTACACCGGCTGGCGCTGGCCGCACGTGACTGGGAAGATCGAGCACCGGCCGCTGGACTACCCCAAGATCTGGCGGATCGCCCAGGGGAAAACGCGCAAGCCGCTGAAATTCGGAACCTGCTGCTCGCAGGTGATGGCCCTGTTCCTGGACATCCACACGCCGCACTACACCGACAAGCGCCAGGTGATCTGGGACATGGCCGAGGCGATGAACAAGGAACTGCTGGCGCTGCGCGACGCCGGCTGCCGCTGCATCCAGATCGAGGAGCCGACCTTTCACTTCATGGCCAACACTTACGGCAAGGACCACGCCGAGGTGAAATTTATGATCGACGCCTTCAACCGCGAAGTGCAGGGCCTGGACGACGTGGAGATCTGGATTCACACCTGCTGGGGCAATCCCAACATGCAGCGGGTGATGGACGACACCAGCTATGCCAACTCCATCGAGATTTATCTGGAGCGATGCCGCGGCGATGTGTGGACGCTGGAGATGAAGGATCGCAACCAGCGCGACATCGAGCTGTTCGAGCCCTTCAAGCATGACCTCAAAAAGAAGATCTGCATCGGTGTGGTGAGCCATCGCACGCTGCAGGCGGATCGCGCCGAAGACGCCGCGGCCGAAATTCGCAGCGCGCTGCGATACATTCCCGTGGACCGGCTGATCGTGTCGAGCGATTGCGGCTTCGGGCGTCAGGGCGCCAATCGAGAGATCGCGTTCTATAAGGCCAGCGCAATTGCACAGGGCGCGAACCTGGTGCGGCGAGAACTGGGGCTGCCGGAAACCTACGTGCCCGCGGCCGATCCCAGGCTGCAGGTGGACGTGGTGCCGGGGCGGGGATGAAAGAGCCCCACGAGAAAAGAGTAGCGAACCATACTGTTCACTTTGTGCTGTGGGGCAGTCTTCAGACTGCGGAGGGCTTTAGCCCGACCTGTCGCGAACGATGAGAAGGGCCGACTGAAGCCCCCCGCTAAGTGAACAGCACGTGCAGATCTAAGTCGGGTTCAGTATTGGTTGGCTCAGTGGACGAGACCAGGCACCCAAAAAAATCGCGGGTCCCGTAACTTTGCTGACGCCGCCGGCGAATCAACATGGGTAAGGCCGATGTGGCCATCCGTATTACCGAAAGAGAGGTAACATCCTTGAAGCGTATTGTGATGCCTTTGCTCGTATTCGGCGCCGTGCTCCCACTGACCGCAGCGCCGCCAAACGTAGGCGAAAAAGCCCCCAACTTCAAACTTTCCACCCCTGAAGGCAAGAGCGTTCAGCTTTCCGAGGTAATCTCGAAAGGCCCCGTGGTGCTGGTCGTGTTGCGAGGATATCCTGGCTACCAGTGCCCCTATTGCAATCGGCAGGTGCAGGATTTCATTGAGAAGTCGCAAGCCTTCGCCGACGCCGGCACGCACGTGGTGATGGTCTATCCAGGTCCGCCGCAAGACCTCGGCTCCAAGGCGAACGAGTTCCTGGCAGACAAGAAATTGCCGGATAATTTCGATCTGGTGCTGGATCCCGGGTATGCAGTTCACAACCCAGTACGGCCTGCGGTGGGACGCTCCTCATGAGACCGCTTATCCCTCGACGTTCCTAATCGACCGGCAGGGCACCATCTTCTTTAGCAAGATCGTGAAAGAGCACGGGGGGCGCACCACGGCTATTGAGATCCTGGACGCGCTGCCAAAGCCCAGGCCCGGCGAAATGAACTCAGGAGAGGTTCGGCGCGTGGAGAAATAGCGGCTTGGCGCTCGGGAAATCGATAAATCCTGGGTCGTAGCCATCAAGATCCTCTTACGTCAGGAACCGCCGTCCAAACTCTTGCGCCGTCTTCTCCGATTCCCGCGAGGTGCCTTGCTGTACGGCATAGCTCGTCGCCCGCGCAGCCTGCGGCAACCCCGCCGGTCACCACCGCGGGCATCTGATACGCGCCGCCGTCTCGGCCGGCTTTGCAAGCACCCGCTCACTTCACCTGCCTGGCCATTGCAAGCGCTTTGTGGCCATCGCCAGACGGTATCTCCCGGATAACGGATCGGAACGCTCCGAACGGGTGGCCTCCGAGATCCAGCAGCGCTTTGATGTCATCGGTTCCCGGAAACTCGACCTGGCTGTCCATCCATTCGCGCAGAACCCATTCGCCGTCCGGATTGAGCGGCCGCATCAATCACGCGCCCGCACGTGTTCTCGGATAGCCCTCCCACTTTTCCAGTCACAACGAGTATTAAGTGATTCCAAAGGACTTCCGCATGCTCCCCCACCTACCCTGTATTATCCTGAGAGCGGTAAGAAAGATGCGCACCGAAAAGCAAATCGAAGCCTCCCGCGCCAATGGATGCCGCTCCCATGGCCCGGTCACCCCCGAAGGAGAACTCCGTTCCTCGCAGAACGCCCTCCGTCACGGTCTCCTCGCCGCCACCTGGCGCCTGCATCGCTACGAGACTCGCCTCCACCTCGTCTACCACCGCTGCATCTCCACCCTCGCCCGCCTTCGCGCCAGCCGGCCCTCCCCCGCCGAATCCGCCATACCAAACGAACCCAAGAACGCCGCCGTGCGAAACGAACCCGGCCATATCGCTCCGGACTTCTCCGAGCCCGATCACACCGGTTTCGGACAAAATCAGCTTTTGAAAACAAATCAGTTAGTTGAATAGAAAGGGAGTTTCAAGCCTGTTTCGATTTGTCCGCATGCTAGCCTTTAGGCAGATGTGGAACCAGAGCCGGGGAGGAAAGATAGGGGACGGCAAGACGCCCGACGAGGCTTCGCTGGATTCCGCCGGTTGGGTGCGGCAGAGACTGGGCTTGCCCGAAGACTCCGGCCCTGCACTTGCGCTACCTGGAGCGGATTCCGTTGGGCACCATCTGGCCGGGGCGAAAGTAAGTCGCAGTTGCACGACGTCACCAACGTACCAATACTCCGCTTGCTGAGGGAGTGCGGTCCCGCAGCCCGGCATGACACCCTGGGGAAAGGAATCTTATCTGTGTTAATCAGCGTTTATCCGCGGCCAACTTGATTTTTTCACGGCTTCTGACGCGCGCGGCTCTGTATCGAGCGGCGAAGGTGATGAGAGAGCGGTTTACGCTTCCACGATATCGATGTAGCGATCGATGGGAAGGTCCGTCACACGCTGGGTGTGTCCGCTGGGCTGCGGCCATTCGATTTCGAGCGAGTCGATCTTCGTGGCGCTACCGATTCCCAGCACCACGCGGGGATCGTGCGCCGAAAGATAACTGCCGCCGCCGTTCTTCACGCGCGAGTGCTTCACCCCGCCGGCGGTCCAGGTGAGGCGCGCGCCCACCGCGTCGCGATTGCACTTCACGCCCTGCAGTTTGACGCCGAGCCAGTGGTGGCCCTCGCCGGCGTTATTGCGGAGCAGCACCGGGGCGCCGCCGTTATTGCCGATCAGCACATCCACGCGCCCATCGTTATTGTAATCGCCGATGGCCAGTCCGCGCGCCGGAAACATTTTGGTGAAGACGGGGCCGGCGTCTGCGCTCACGTTGCGGAGTTGGCCGTTTTCATTGTGGAACAGCAGCAGCGGCTCTCGGAATTTCACCTGCTGGGAATAGTTATCGATCATGTCGTCGGGGTGGCCATTGGCAAGGAACAGATCGAGCGCGCCATCGTTATCGTAATCGAAAAAGCGCAGACCCCAGCCGCTGAGCAGGCGCGTTGCCTGGGCCACCTGGTTTTTGAACGCGACGTCGCGGAAGGTCTCGCCCTTCATGTTCTTGTAGAGCGAGAACATTTCCTGATCCACGTTGGCGACGAACAGGTCCTGCCAGCCGTCGCCATCGAAATCGGCCGCGTCCACGCCCATGCCGGAGCGGGCCCGGCCGTCGTCGCTGAAGCCCACTTCGGCGGCGAGCGCGATTTCCTCCCACTTGGTTTTGCCCTTGGCGTCGGGACCGCGGTTCATGTACAGGAAATTCTGCACGGTGTCGTTGGCGACGAACAGGTCCATGCGGCCGTCGTTGTTGATGTCCGCCGCCACCACGCCGAGCCCCTTGCCCAGCGATTTTTCGATATCGGTGCCGCGGCCGACCTCGGTGAAGGTGCCGTCGCCGTTATTGTGGAACAGCAGGCTGGAGGTGCCTTTGAAGACGCGCGGGATGCAGTAGAAATGCTTGCCCAGTTTGTTGTCGCCGCAGGAAAAATGGCTGGTGGTGCCGTAGTCCACGAAGCTGCAGACGAACAGATCGAGCCGGCCGTCGTTATCGAAATCGAACCAGGCGGCGCTGGTGGTCCAGTGATTCTCGAACAGCTTCGCGCCCAGTCCGGCCTTTTCGCTGACGTCGGTGAAGGTGCCGTCGCCGTTGTTGCGATACAGAATCGGCCGGCCGTAGGCGGTGACGAACAGGTCGGGGAAGCCGTCGTTATCATAGTCGCCGACGGCCGCGCCCATGCCGAAGGTGTTGGCCGCGACCCCCGCCTTTTCGGTCACGTCGGTGAAGGTGCCGTCGCGATTATTCCGGTAGAGCGCGCTGCGGATCGGCTTGGCGGGCTTGTAGAAATCGCAGGGACCGCTGTTGACCAGGTAGATGTCCATCCAGCCGTCATTGTCGTAGTCGAGGAAGGCGCAGCCGGGGCCCATGGTTTCGGGCAGGTAATGTTCCACCGACGCCGCATTGTCATGCACCCACTGGATGCCGCTGGTTTGCGGGGGGATCTCTTCGAACAAGGGGCGGGACGAAGCCCGGGCGGCGAGCAGCGGCAGCGGCGCTGATGAGGAACTGTCTGCGATCGATGGGGAAGAGGCGTGACATGGTTCTCTTCAATTGGGGTATGGGTCTCCGGCGCGGGCGATGCGGATCTGGTGATCGGTGAAGCGCGCGTGCGCGCCGGGCAGGTCGACTTTGGGCATGTGACAGGAGGCGCAGTTGGCTTTGGCCACGGGGCAGACTTTGGTGTGCAGCGCCGTGGAATGGCAGGCGGCGCACTTGGAGTCGTAGCGCGGCCAGGTTGGTTTCCAGCGTGCCGTGCGGATCGTGGCAGGCCGTGCAGCGGATGCGCGCATCGGCCGCATCGTAGCACTTGCTGTTGGCCAGGCGGTACGGTTGAAAGCGGACGTTGTTGACGCCGCGCGGGCCGTTGAGAGCGATCTGCGACCAGGTGCGATGGCAGCGGCCGCACAAGTCGGACAGCTCTTCGGCGGAGAGCGCTGCGAGGTGGGGCAATTTCGCCGCCGCGGCATCTCCGGTGCGCACCGCCTCCGCGTGCTTCTCCACTGGCCCGTGGCACGATTCGCACGCCACGCCGGGGGCGATGCTCTCCAGATGCAGCTTCCCGGCGGACACCGCGCCGCTGGAGTGGCAGCCGAAGCAATCGCGCGCGCCGATGGAGTCCATGCGGCGGCCCGCGGCTTCTTCGAGGTTCTGCGGACGGGTGTTGCGGGCTCCCATGGTGAGATCGAGCGCGCCCAGCGCGTTATAGAAGCTGACGCGGCTTTCGTACATGGCGCCATTGTATTCGAAAACGTAGGTCTGTCCGGCCTGCCCGCGGCCGAATGCCCACAGAAGCGGAACCGTGAGCGTCTGGTCTCCCGCGCTCACCGTGAGGATACTGCCGCCGGCGCGCCGCACGATGGACGATTTGTACGCGCCCTCCTGGAACGTGAGCTCGGGGTGACTGGCGAGGATGGCGGAAGTCTCCACCTTTTCGAGCGCTTGCGCCATGGGAGTCGCGCGGAAGTGCGCGGTCTGCGCGGCGTGGCAGGTGGCGCAGGGGGAACCGGCTGCCGCGGCGGAGAAGGGAAGGGCGGCCAGCAGGCAGACCAGCCTCATTTCCCTTTGGCTCCCGGTTCGGCGGCCTGTTTTTCCGCATTCAGCCGGAGCACGATGGCGCGCTCTTTGTCGCCATCCTCTTTCCGTTTGAGCCGGTAGTAGACGGTGGCCAGCGAAACATGGGCTTCCACGAACTGCGGAATCTCCTTGGTCAGCTTCTCGAGCGCCGTAAGCGCCTCTTCGGTGTGGCCGTCCATCAGGTCCAGCGTGGCTAGCTGATAACGCGCGGCGGCGTCGCCGGGACGCACGTGCATGGCGCGCTGGAAGCACTGGCGCGCCTCGGCGTACTTCTCATCCTGCTTGAGCAGGATGCCCAACTGCACGTTGGAGGTGTAATCGATGGGGTTGGAATCCAGTTCTTTGCGGAAGGCCACGGCGGCGCCGGGCGTATCGCCGGTGGCGGCCATGGCCATGCCGTAATAGGCATAGACGTCGGGGAGCTTGGGATTCAGTTCCACGGCCTTTTGAAAGTCCTGCAGCGCGCCGGAAAAATCGTGAACGCTCATTTTGGTGGCGCCCATCAGCAGGCGCGCTTCGGCGGAATCGCCATTGCGCAGAATGCGATCCACCAGCACCTGGCCGCGGGCGGGCTGCTCGTCGCGGATGAGCGCGGTGCCCAGCATATAAAGGATGGCCTTATCGTCGGGCGATTGCTGCTCCAGCGGGGATAGCAGCTCGACGACCTTTTTATTCTCGCCGAGCCGCAGGTCGCAGTCGGCGAGTAGAAGGATGGCCTGCCGGTTCGCGGGCTCTTCCGCGATCACCCGGCTTAATTCCCGGGCGGCTGGAGTAATCTCCGCCGCTTTATAGTATGCCAGCGCCAGGTTCAGGCGGACCGGGGCGTTGCCCGGCTGCGCTTCCAGGGCCCGGTTATATTCGACGATGGCCTCCGCGTACAGCCCTGCGCGCGCCAGCGCGGCCCCCAGGTTGGAACGGGCCATCACGTTGCCGGGCACCTGTTTCAGGTACGCGCGGTATTCCGGAATCGCCGCCGTCACGTCGCCGGACTGATGCAGGGAGATGGCATGACGCAACAGGTCCTCGGTCGCGGGGGTCTGCTGGCTCCAGGCGATCGTGGCCAGCCACAGGAACAGCGGCGCGAACCGGGCGACGCAGCTAGTACGCACTCGCTGACGCGCGTGGCTCTGATCGGAGCCGCGACCGTTAGGGAGCGATCGGGAGGAACGACCGACTACGCACGTGCGCATGGGGGTCTCTTTTGGCTAGCATCGCACGAATGGCGCCCTCCACGGCGTCCGGGTGGAAATCCAGCTCGCCCAGGCGGGTCTGGTAGGCCACTGTGCCGTCGCGGCCAATCAGGTAAAGACGGCTGGGCCAGGCCTGGTACGCGCGCTCGGCGGCCGCGTCCATGCCATCCACGGCGACGGCGAAGGGAAGCTCCAGGCGGCGCAGGCAGAGGGCGGCATGCTCCTGCTTTTCGGCCAGATTGTGCGCGGGCGGCAGGTCGATTCCCTCCTTTTGATTGATGGTGCTCTGCCATTGCGATTCCGCGCCGCCGCCGGCATGCGCTTCGCTGATGTAAACCAGGCGGAAGTCCACCTGCTGATGGTATTGCGCGGCGATGCGCTTCAGGTCGCCGGCCGAACTCCGCAGCTTCGGGCAGGTGTAACTCCCGAACACCAGCACTACGGGCCGGCTCATGCCGGTGAAGGTGAGGGATCCGACGGGCGGGGCCGCCGCGCCTACCGGGACACCGGGATCGCCCGATGGCGCCTGGTCGAAATGGAAGCCGTTGGCCAGAGCGGCGGCAGCTTCTTTCGAACCGGGGCGGACCTGCGCGGCGCGTTCGAGCAGTTCGCGGGATTCCTTAGCCTGCCCGCGCCGGGCCAGAATGGCGGCAAGCTGGAAATTGGCGTCGAAATCGTTGGGATTGGCGGCGAGTTCCTTGCGGAAGGCCTGGGCGGCGCCATCGGCATCGCCGGTAAACAGGAGCGCCTGCCCCAGATAGGACTGGAGCGATGGAAGCTCGGGGTTCAAGGCGGCGGCTTGGGCCAGTTCCTTCACCGCAGCGGGGTAGTTCGCGGCGGTGAAAAGAGCCGAACCCAGCAGGAAATGACCTTCCGCCGAATCGCCGCGCCGGAGGATCCGGTCCACCCGAATCTGTCCTTCCGCTACCCGGCCGGAGCGGATCAACGCCATTCCGAGGACATAGTTGAGTGCCGGCTCGTCCGAGTGCTCCGCTTCGAGCGGGGCGGCCACGTTGACGGCCTCCTGGAACTCGCCCATACGGAGGCGGCAGTCGGCCAGCAGGAGGGCGAGATTCAAATTCCGCGGCTGGGCGGCGTATAAGGTTTCCAGTTCAGCGGCCGCGGCAGGAATCTGGAACGACTTATAGTAGGCCAGCGCCAGGTTGAATTGGAGGTTGGGCGCCACGTCCGGCGTGGCGAGCTTGAGGGCCTCCTGGTACTGGGCGATAGCGTCCTGGAAATGTCCGAGCTTGACCAGCACGGCGCCCAGATTCGAGCGCGCATCGATGCGTCCCGGTTGGGCAGCAATGCAGGCCCGGTATCCTGCCTCCGCGGCGGCCAATTCCCCGGCCTGATGATGCCGGAGAGCAGCGTCAAAATCACAAACGGCACCCGATGTTTGGGCCCATGCAGCGACCGCCCAAACTGCGAAAATCAGGTACCGCTGGAACACCGGATCCCGGCCCCTCCCGGTAGCAAATTCTACCATGAGGCGGCGGTTTTCCTACTGCCGGCGCGGTTTACGTGCCGTTAACGTACTCGATTAACGTCTTGATTCTACTGGGTAAATCCATACGTTAACGTACGTATTGGCACAAAATGCGGCAGTATGAAGGGGCATCGTATTTTCTACAACAATTCATAGATACCTGGCAGCACATGCGGAATCGCGGGGTTTCGCTACAAGAACCGGAAGGCGCTCGGGTCAGGACGGGTAAGTACCGTGCGGGCTCAAGAGTTAACCAAGGAATGGCAGGTCTCTGTTAACAGCATCTATCGCGAATTAGCCTATCTTTGGCCCGGTAGTCTATTTATACTAGCTCCCAGCCCAAGAAAGCCCAGCTCCACGTGACATGCATTCTCTTGGGAAAAGGGGTGCAAATTGAGAAGGGGTATCAAGTTCCAAGTCGTCCGGATTCTGGCGGGATTTGCGCTGGCTGCCATGCTAGCCACGAACCTCGCGGCGCAGGGCATCTACGCCACGCTGACCGGGTTGGTGACGGATCAATCGCAGGCGGTAGTAGCAGGAGCAAAGGCAACTCTCAAAAACACGGAGTCCGGCTCGTTGCGCGACACCGTGTCGAACTCCGATGGCTATTTTACTTTTGCCTCGGTTCCCGTTGGTTCCTACGAGCTCACCGTGGAAGCTAAGGGCTTCACTACTTATAAGGTCTCGGGAATCACCCTGAACGGCGGCGATAAGCGCAATGTGGACGCTCAACTAACCCTGGGTGCGACCACCCAGACGGTGGAAATCACCGGGGGTGCCGACATGGTGGCTCCCGTGGATTCCGGCGAGAAGTCCGATATCATCACCAATAAAGAACTGCAGAACTTCGTTCAGGTGGGCAGCAACGCGGCCGAGTTCATCAAGATCATGCCCGGGTTCGGCATTCAGAACGGCACCTCGAACAAATGCCAACTACACCGGTGAAACCATCGGCATCAATGCCAACGGCGATGCCGGCAGCCAGAGCCCGCTGAACAATGCCTTCTCTTACAACGGGCTGCCCAGCAACTCCCTGGATATCACGGCGGATGGCGCGCACGTGTCCGACCCCGGCTGCAACTGCGACACGCCGGTGAATCCCAACTCGGACATGATCTCGGAACTCCAGGTGAAGATGTCGAACTTCAGCGCCGAGAACCAGAAGGGTCCGGCGGTGATCACCTCGGTGGCCAAGTCGGGCGGCAAGGATTTTCATGGGTCGGGGTTCTTCTATGCCCGCAACTACGCCCTGAACGCCAATGACGCGCTGTTTAACGCCAGCGGCCAGGCGCGTCCGGAGAACAAGTATTACTATCCCGGCGGCACCATCGGCGGTCCGGTTCTGATCCCCGGCACGCACTTCAATCACGACCGCAACAAGCTGTTCTTCTTCACCGGATTCGAATACTTCTACCAGGTTCTGGATACCGGCCTGCTGCGCGCCACCGTGCCCACCGCCGGCGAACTCAACGGCAATTTCTCGCCGGCCGAAGTGGCCAAGGAAGGCAACATCACGGCTTCCGGCGGGCCTCCCGGACAGATGAACGCCGCCGCCCTGGCGCAGTTTCCCGGCGGAATCATCCCCGCCAACATGATCGATCCGAACATGCAGGCCCTGATGAAGCTGTATCCCGCGCCGAACGCCAATCCGAACGCCACCGGCGGATACAACTACGTGCAGGCGGAAACCTTCAATCAGAACAACCTGCAGTGGATGTCGCGCGTGGACTACAGCATCAGCGACAACACCAAGCTGTTTGTCCGCTACAATCTGCAGCGCGAGACGCAGTTGTTCCCGGTGGGACTGTGGTGGCGGCAGACGGACCAGGTTCCGTATCCCACCCCGGTGGAAGGCAAGAACAGCTCCGACAGCGTGACCGCTTCGCTGACTCACGTTTTCAGCCCGACGATGACGAACGAGTTCGTGTTCGGCTACACCTATATCGGGTTCCCCAACGTGTTCCAGGATCCCTCCAAGGTGGACCGCACGACTGTGGGCTACGATTATCGGGGCCTGTTTAAGAACGGCGTGGCGCAGATTCCTTCGTTCGGCGGCATTGGGCTGGACGTCCAGGAAGCGGCGCCTGGTCTTCAATCCCGGCGGGTTTGAAGCCGGCGGCCCTTCGGCCGGGTCTGTACGCCGACAAGTACATGCCCAGCGTCAGCGACACCATTACCAAGGTCTGGGCCACTCACACCCTGAAGGCCGGATTCTTCTAGGAGTGGATCCGCAACGCCCAGCCGGCCAACAACAGCACCAACGGCCAGTTGCAGGTGTGGAACGGCAACTCCAATACACTTCGGCAATGAGTATGCCGACCTGCTGTACGGCAATCTCTACGGCTACAGCGAGATCTTCGTTCAACCGCATCAACGATATCGCCTACAACACGTATGAAGGCTTCGTGCAGGATTCGTGGAAGGTTACCAGGAGGTTGACTCTGGAACTCGGGCTGCGCATGACCCACTTCCAGCCCTGGGTCGACCGCACTCGGCTGCGGTTATTCGATTTTCGATTACTCGCAGTATAAGTCGACCTGCCAGCCCACGGACTATTGCGGCTTCGAATGGCACAAGCGGGATCCCACGTGCCGCTCGGGGGCTTCCCGACGCGGGCGCTGTTCTATCCAGCCACGCTTCGGCGTGGCGTACGATCTGACCGGGCAGGGCAAGACGGTTCTCCGCGGCGGATGGGGCCGTTACTACTACCACTCCGGCCAGTTCACCGCCGGTCTGGATGTGGCGGCCGGGCGTACAGACGTATGAGCCTGCCGCAACAACATCAACGGCGTAGCCGCTGCTGGCGCGCAACCTTTCGTCGATTAACGTTGCTGCCCAGGCCCTCTCTCCGGCGGCGGTGGACAGCAAGGACGACAAGCAGCCTTACACCGACAGCTATAGCTTCACGGTGTCGCAGCGAACCCCGTGGTCCGGCCTGCTGGAGGTGGCTTACGTGGGGAACCAGAGCCATGACCTGGCGCATCAGCAGCGGCGCCGGTTCCAATATCAACCTGGTTCCGGTGGGCGCCATGCTGTCCAGCAAGAACGGGGGCGTGGATCCAAACAGCCTGAACGCCAACAATTTCCGGCCGCTGCTCGGGTTTTCGGATCTGAACTTGGCAACCAACAAGGTGTGGGCCAACTACAACGCGCTGCAGGTTACCTGGGTGCGCACCAAGGGACGCTATACCATCAACATGAACTACACGTACGGCAAGGCTATGGGTATCGTCGAGCTCGACGCTGGACCAGTTCAACCTGAACAACGATTACGGGGTCCAGTCCACCAATCGCACCCACATCTTCAATGCGGCGTACTCCATCGAACTGGGCAGCCCGATCAAGCACAACAAGCCGCTTGAAGGGTTGATCAACGGATGGCAGCTTTCCGGGATCACTCAGGTGGAAAGCGGACCCAATCTTTCGGGAATCTCCGGCGGAGGCGTTCGGAATGAATTTGAACAGCGCGACGATTCCCGGGACTGACCTATGTCATCAGCAACGTTTCGCTCCTGGGCACGCCGAACATTCAGCTCAATCCGATGCTGACCTGCAATCCGGCCTCGGGACTGGGACCGCACCAGTATATCAACCCGAGTTGCTTCACCTTCCCGAAGGCGGTGGGCCAGAACGGGCCGAGCGTCATGCCCGCCATCTACGGGCCGGCTTTCTTCAATTCGGATCTGGGGATGTTCAAGAATTTCAACATCACCGAATCGAAGAAGCTGCAATTCCGCTTCAACGCGTACAACTTCCTGAACCATCCGCTGTGGTCGTTCAACGGAAGTAACCTGACTCTCGGTTTCGACCCGAACTCGGGTGCGGTGAACACCCCGCTGTTCGGGACGACCACCGAAAAGCAGGGCCATCGCGTGGTTCAGGCCGCGGTGAAGTTTTACTTCTAAGCAGGATAGGGGCTCCGGCCAGTCCGGCCGGGAGTTACCATGAAGTGATGTTCCGGGTATCCCTGGTATTTGCGTTGCTCTTCGGGTCCTGCGTCGTACTGGCGGCGCAGGACTCGTTTGCTTTGCTATCCAAACAGGCGCAGACTGCGCGGGACGCCCACGAACTGGACAAAGCGGTCGATCTGTACAAAAAAGCGCTCAAGCTGAAACCGGCTTGGGACGAGGGCCTGTGGAGTATGGGCTCGATCGCCTACGACCTGGACCGTTATCGCGACTGCGCAGATGCTTTCGAAGCACTTACCCGGCTGAAACCCGATGGCGCTCCCGGATGGACCATGTTGGGGCTGTGCGAGTACCGCCTTCGCAATTACGGCATCGCTCTGGACAGCCTGGCCCACGTGGAGCAGTCAGGGTTCAACGAAAATGCAGAACTGGCTCGCGCCGCGCGCCTGCACTACGCGCTGCTGCTGACACAGGCGGGCACTTTCGAAAAGGCCATCACGATTCTTACGGAACTGACCCGGGCGGATAAGAAGACGCCGGAGATTATCGCCGCGGCCGGAATCGCGGGGCTTCGGAAGCCGTGGCTTCCCGCCGAGGTTCCGGACTCCCAGCGCGATTTGGTTTACCGGCTCGGGGATGCCATGGCCAGCGCCATGGAACTGGATTACAAGACCGCCGGCCAGAAATTCGATCAGCTTCTGGCGGTCTATCCGTCTGAGTCCGACGTCCACTTCCGGTACGGCGCTCTCCTCTATATTCAGGATGCCGACCGCGGGATCGACGAAATCAAGCAGGCGGTCGCGCTCAACCCGAATCACGTTCCGGCGCTGGTCAGCCTAAGCACGATATACCTGAAGCGCGAGGATTTCAAAGCCGCCGTGGACTACGGCGAGCGCGCCGTCAAAGCCGGCCCGGAGGATTTTTCCACCCACCTGGTGCTGGGGCGCGCGCTGCTTGCATCCGAGGAGCCGGCGCGGGCGGCCGCGGAACTGGAGCAGACTTTGAAGCTGAACCCGAACGCTCCCGAGGCGCATTTCAGCTTGGGAAGGGCTTACGCCCGGCTCGGCAGGAAAGAGGATTCCGCGCGGGAGCAAGCCGCCTTTAAGCGGCTCGAGCATCTTGGAGGTAAACAGGTCCCATGAGGTATCTGATTCCGGCATTACTCATCGCAGCGGCGGTTCCGGCCTGGCCACAACAACAGCCTACCGTCAAGACGAACGTCGATGAGGTTCTGCTGGACCTCATTGTGCGCGACAAGAAGGGCAAGCCCATCACCGATCTCAAGCCCGAAGATATCACCGTCAGCGACAACGGCGCGAAGCAGACGCTTCTGAGCTTCCGCCTGGTGCGAGGCTCGGAAGCGGTAAGCGCCACGGGCGCCTCCACGCCGCTCGATCCCTTGCGCCAGATCCGCCTGGTCACCCTGGCGTTCGAACCGATCGACGCTCCCGATCAGCGCAAACTCGCGCGCTCCGCCGCGCTCGATCTGATCAAAGGGGAGCAGGGAACCAACGTGTTCTACTCGGTGGTGGTGATCGATACGCGCCTGCTGGTGTTGCAGCAGTTCACCAAGGATCACGACGCGCTCGCCAAGGCTATCGACAGGGCCACTCAAGGGGTGAGCGCGCCCCGTCTGGCTACCGAGGCGGACGCGATCATGGCGGAATTGAAGCGGAACCTGCGCGGCGCGACCGTGAATGGCGCGGACCAGGATTCGAACCTGCTCACCGCCGCGACGCAGACGGCGGGCCAACCCATCACCAATGGCGATAGCGCGCTGCAGGCGAAACTGGCCTCGGTGATGCTGGGTATGCTGCGCATGGACGCGGAAGCACAGTCGCAGGGCACGCGGCTCTCGGTGTTCGCATTGAAAGCCCTGGTGAGTGGACTCCGGACCATGCCCGGCCGCAAGAGCGTTCTTTATTTCACCAGCGGAATGTACCTCACCCCCGAGTTGGACGTGCCGTTCCGTAACCTCATCAGCACCGCCAATGGCTTCAACGTTACCTTTTATAGTGTGGATCTGCGCGGCGTGATGACCTCCTCGCAGAACGCGGGCGCCATGGGGCAGATGAATGCCGGCGCGAAGGCCAGCAACACCAGCACCATCGGTGATAATCGTGTGACGACGGAACAGATGAAGGCGGCCGATACCTACGAAGTGGCGGCCCGCGCCAATGTCGATCTGCCGTTGCGCGACCTGGCCGAATCCACGGGCGGCTTCCTGATCGGCGACAGCAACGATTTGCGGCAGCCGCTGCGCCATGTGAATGAGGAGATTAGCAGCTACTACGAGGTGTCCTACAATCCGGGGATTACGAACTACGACGCCTCTTTCCGCAAGCTCTCGGTGAGCGCCAATCGCAAGGACCTGGTGATTCACGCCCGCACAGGATACTTCGCCCTGCCGCCGGAAGCGCGCGCGGCCGGCCTGGCGCCTTTCGAATTGCCGCTCCTCAAATTGATCTCCGACGGCAAGCTTCTGAGCGATGTGCAGTACCGGGCGGGCGCCGTGCTGCTACAGCCGAAGAAAGGCGAGACCGGCGTTGCCGTCCTGATGGAGGTGCCGTTGCACGAACTGGAGGGCAAGACCGATGGCGCCGCGCTTGACGTGCATTGCTCGATGGTGGCGCTGGTGAAGGATGCCAAGGGGGAAGTGGTGCAGAAGATTACGCGCGACCGCTCCTTCAAAGTGACCCCGGACCAGCACAAGCTGGGCAACTTCCTGGACAAGGCGACCCTGGATCTTCCACCGGGAAAATACGTGCTGGAATCGGCAGTAGAGGACCTTGAGAACTTGAAGGCGGGAATGCAGCATACGGAATTTACGGTTCCGGCCGGCGGAAACGGCGTGGGCATCTCCACCTTACTGCCGATGCGATCCTATGCTCCCAACGCCAAGGATTTGGCCCCCGACGACCCGTTTCAGTACCAGGGCGGCAGCGTGACGCCGACCATGGACATGGTCGTGAAGAAAGTGCCCAACAGCGCGCTCCGGCTTTTTTTCACCGTCTACCAGGACCCGGCGATTGCCGCCAAGCCCTCGGTGGAGATTGAATTCCTGCTGAACGGAAAGAGCCTGACCAAAGTGCCCATGCAACTACCCGCCGCCGATGCGCAGGGGCGCATTCCTTACCTGATGACGATCCCGGCGGAAGCCATTCCCGCGGGCAGTTACGAGGTTCGCGCCTCGGCGAGACAGGGGAGCACGACGGCGGTTTCCAGCGCGGTCGTGAAATTTGAGCAGTAGTTTCAGGGGAATTCCACCTCCGACAGCGTTAACGCTCACTTATGGGATTGTGTTAACGGTTGCGAGGAAGATTGTTAATGGACTTGAATGCCACGGTTAGCCGCGTGTATACTTCCTTGAACAGCTTCGGAGCTAGGGATGCACGCCGCCGCGGATTTCACCCAGGAAAAAGACGAACTGCAATCGGTGCTGGCCTCTGGCATCTTCAATCGTGCGCCTAACCTGGCCCACGTTCTAAGCTACGTTTGCGAGAAATACTTTGAGGGAGCGGCGGAGCAGATTAAGGAATACAACATCGCCATAGAGGCGCTGGGCCGGCCGGCCGTCTTCGATCAAAAGCGCGATTCCATCGTTCGTGTGGAAGCGCACCGTTTACGAAAACGTCTGCGGGAATACTACGAGGCCGAGGGCGCAGACCATCGCGTCCGGATCGACATTCCTCCGGGACAATATGCGCCCCACTTTGTGCGGCAGTTGCCGCCGAAGCCGAGCCTCAGCGAGGAAGCCCTGGTGGCTCCGCCGGTCCTGGATCTAGACAATGAACTGGAAGAGGTCCCAACCACTCAGGATGTGGCTCCGCTGCACCGTTCTGTGAGTATCGGGGCGCCGCAGCCGCTTTTGCTTGCGCCGCCGGCGGCGAAAAGCGCTGTCCGCATCTGGATTGCGCTGGCCCTGAGTGCCAGCGCCCTGTGCGGCGTGCTGCTCTGGAAAATGGGCGCCTCCAAACCGAACAGAGTGGTGGCGGCGCCCGTGCTGGGAGCGGTGCCGGGGCCGACGAACGAGGTCCGCATCCTCGCCGGACTCGAAAGCGGCACGTACGTGGACCGCTTCGGAAAAACGTGGCAGAGCGACCGCTATTTCCAGGGCGGCGCGGTGTTCGAGTCGACGGGGCACCCTATTGCCGCGGCTCGCGACCCGCGACTGTTCCGCAGCCGCCGGGAAGGCACATTTACGTATGACATTCCGCTGCCGGCCGGCGTATACGAGCTGCGTCTGTATTTCGCGGAAACGCTGTATGGGGAAAACAACGTGGCGGGCGGCGGCGAGACCAGCCGCATCTTCAACGTGAATGCCAATGGGGCTCCGATTCTGAGCGGATTCGACGTCATCGGGGAGGTGGGCGCCAGCGCCGCCGATGTTCGTGCGTTCAAAGACATCTCGCCGGCGCCGGACGGAAAACTGCACTTAAAGTTCGATCCGCAGACTAATCCGGCCATAGTCAGCGCCATCGAAATCACGCCGGGAACTCCCGGGAGACTGCGCCCGATCCGACTGGTCTCGCGGGAACATCCGTACACCGACAAGCAGGGCCGCACCTGGGAGGCCGATAGTTACTCTCGCGGGGGGCAACTGGTGGTTCGAACCGACCCGGTGCAGAATATCGAGGACCCGGAGCTACTGCGGGGCGAGCGGTACGGCAATCTCTCGTATGTGATCCCGGTGCCTCCCGGGCGCTACGGAGCGACGCTCTATTTCGCGGAGGCCTGGTTCGGTCCGGGCAACTTCGCCGGCGGCGGAGCGGGCAGCCGTGTGTTCGATATCCTGTGCAATGGAGTGGCTCTCCGCCGGGGCTTCGATATCTTCCGGGAGGCACATGGAAGCTACCGGGCGGTTATGCTGCCGATTCACGGCCTGGAGCCGGACCCGCGGGGTAAGCTCACCATTTCGCTGCTTCCCGTCCGGAACTACGCCTCGCTGAATGCGCTGGAGATCACTGACGAATCGAAATAGCGCGGAATGTACGACGGAATACGGACATGCCGGGCGCACAGGGATAGCCCATAAGGGCTAGACGTGGTTTCTTGCCGTTATTGATAACATACGATTAACAAGGTTCGGGAAATCGGCTCACGGGGAAATTGCTGCGGTAGCGGTAATTGATTGCCACAAGCACCGAGTCGAATGGGTGGATTGACGGGTTATCTCCTGTAACTTCGGAGATGAAGGACGGTCCATTTAGTTATGAAGCTCTGTGTGCTGGGCGGAGACGGTTACTGCGGATGGGCTACGGCCCTTTATCTTTCCCGAAAGGGACACCAGGTTATAGTTGCCGATAACTTTGCGCGACGCCAGTGGGATTATGAACTGGGCGTGCAGACTTTGACGCCGATCCGGCCGATGCCCGAAAGACTTCGGGCGTGGCGGCAATTGACCGGCGAGTCCATCGAGTTTCTTTCCGGAGATATTACCGACTACGATTTCGTGGCGTCGCTGATGCGCACTTACGCGCCGGACGCCGTGATCCATTTTGCCGAACAGCGGGCCGCTCCCTATTCGATGATCGACCGCAAGCACGCGGTCTTTACTCAGGTAAATAATGTAGTCGGCACGCTCAATCTTCTGTTCGCCATGCGGGAGTTCCGTCCCGATTGCCACCTGGTCAAACTGGGCACCATGGGGGAGTATGGTACGCCCAATATCGATATCGAAGAGGGCTTTCTGACGGTGGAGCACAATGGCCGCAAGGATGTGCTGCCGTTTCCCAAGCAACCGGGTTCTTTCTATCATCTGTCCAAGGTGCACGACAGCCATAACATCATGTTCGCCTGTAAGATCTGGGGGCTGCGCGCCACCGATCTCAATCAAGGCGTGGTGTATGGAACCGTGACCGATGAAGTTGCGCTGGATGAAGCACTCATCAACCGCTTTGACTATGATGAAGTCTTCGGTACGGTGCTCAACCGTTTCTGTGCGCAGGCGGCGGTGGGACATCCGCTGACGGTGTACGGGAAAGGTGGACAAACGCGCGGGTATCTGGACATCCGCGATACGGTCCGCTGCATAGAGCTTGCCTGTCTGAAGCCGGCGCGCGCCGGCGAATGCCGCGTCTTCAACCAGTTCACGGAACAGTTTACTGTGTTGGAGCTGGCGCGTATGGTGCAGGCGGCGGGCCGGAAAATAGATCTGCACGTGGAGATCGATCACCTTCCGGATCCGCGTGTGGAAGCCGAAGAGCACTACTACAACGCGCGGCATTCCAAGCTGGTGGAACTCGGGCTGAAGCCGCACCTGCTTTCGGAGTCGCTGCTGGATTCGCTGCTGAACATCGCCATGCGATATCAGGATCGCATCGATCGCTCCCTGTTCCTGCCTAAGGTGAACTGGCGGAGCGCCCACAACGACCGGCGTCCGAAGGTGGCCGCATTCGGCGGCGCGTCTTTCGAGGCGCCTTACGAGACCAGGGCAGTAGCTGCCAAGGGCAACGGGCATCTGACGCCGGGCGAGTAGGCCCTTACCAGTTCTTTTCCCAGACGCGGACGATGGGGTAGCGGCCGGCGTCCTCGGGCTGATACTTGGACTGCTGATACCACCAGGCGAGGCGAGCCTGGCGGTCGGCGGCGAACGTCTGGTCGGTGGCCAGTCTCTGTTCGAATTGCCGGCGCAGCTCGGGAGAATCCAGCATCATGCGGCGGGCGATGGGCTCCGAGAGATACTCGCCCAAGCCGCCGCGGCCTTCGAACACGGAATTCATCAGGCCCCAGCGGGCCAGGGAATCGGGGGCCTGCGGCTCGAGCATGGACAAGATCAGGCGCGCGCGGCGCTGCTTCATGGGCACCCAGTAGGAGCCGGCGGGAATGAAGAGCTGCTCCTTGACCAGGTGCGGCTCGAAGTTTACGGCCAGGTGGCCTTCCACGGAGGTCGCGGCGAACTTCGTACCGGTGAAGCGATAGGTTTCGAATTCCTGCTCCAGCGGTTTGGCGGTACGCTCCATCTCGACGCCGTGCAGCGCCAGCAGGTCGGCTACCTGTTTCCAGGCGGCGGGAATCAGGTAGCCGAGCGGCATCTCGCGGCTTCAACGGTGGTGTCGATCTGGTCGTGAATGACGGTCTGGATGTCGTCCGGCTCGGCGGTGTAGCGGGTCACGTTCGCGCCGGTGACTTCGCTCTGGTACTGCTCGCGTTCTTGAGCGCGTGATAGACCAGCGGGCGGCTCTTGTCGCTGACTTTGCCGGCCAGATAAACCGGCGCGGCGTCGCGGTCGCCGGCGCGCGCGGCCATCTCGCGGTCGGCCTCGCGCACGGCTCTGCGCAGCGCTTCGGGATCCAGCAGGATGGTGTCGATGGCGTGGCGCATGATGTCGTAGTTGGCCCAGGCGCGGGTTCTGGCGGCCTTCAGGCTGTGCGTTTCCACCAGCAGCGACGGGCCGATTCTGCACAGCGGCGTAAAGGTGCGAATAGCGCGGCGAGAAAACCTCCATGAAGAACTCGCGTTTGCCGCCGACGTTGCGCAGCGCGCCATAGGGCGCCACCAGGTGGCCGTCGGCGGCCATGCGCTTATCGAGTTCGGGGATGAATTTTTCGCGCACCCAGGCGCCGGCCGGTTCGGCGATATCCTGATTGCGGGCCATGTCCCAGGTGACGTCGTACTGCATGTCGGAGCCGTCGGTGACGTGGTTGTCGATCAGGAAATCGGGCATCCAGGTGTTGAAGATGCGCAGCCAGGCGCGCATCTCGGGCGTGTCGGCCTTGATGTAGTCGCGATTCAGATTGAGGCGCTGGGCGGTGGCGCGGAGGCCGGTGGATTGCGGGGCCGTTCTGGCTGGGGCGGTGGATACGGGCTGAAGTATTCGTGGCCGTCGACGTTGAAGACCGGGATGATGACGAAGATCGCGTGATCCAGCCAGGAGGCGAACTTCTTGGTGACGGTCATGTCGCGCACCAGCATGAGGACGGTGTCCTTGCCTTCGATCTCGCCGGCGTGAATGCCGCTCTGGATCATGATGACGGCCTTGTTGGTCTTGGCGGCGGCTTCGGGAGTGAAGGCGCGGTCCTTGGAAACGACGAGCGCGATCATGGTGCGGCCTTCGGGGGTGGTGCCGATGTCGAGCACTTTGACGAAACGGGAGGCGCGTCTCCAGCCGGTGGGAGATCTCGACGGCTTCGGCGTAGGGCGCGGTCTGGTTCCAGCCGGTCTTCTCGCCGGTGGTGAGCAGGTCGGGCGGCGAATCTTTGGTGCTGGCGGTGAGCGATGCGGCGGCTTCCGCGGCCGGGGGTTCGAAGGCGGAATGCGGTGCGATGGGGTCCTGGCCGAATAGAGGCGCGGACCAAAGCAGTAACATCAGGGTGAAGCGCGGCATCTAGCGATGGTATCGCATTGCAGAGCGCTGCTTCGTGAAACTCCCGAAGACCGCTTGCTGACGCGCGCGGCTCTGATGGGGGCGTTGGGGCTGGAATATGTCAGACTTACTAAGTTCGGGTAACTGGCCGGCGGCACTTACCCTGGTGCGTGGATTTGCCGAGGGAAACGGCGTGGGATAAAGCGGCCATGGTGGCCAGCAGTTGCGCCTCCTCGGTCAGTCCCGGCGCGGCATGGGCGAGGGCCGCTGCCAGCCACCGGAGCTCTATGATGGCCCTTAGCGTAGTCTGTGCGTAGACGCCGATTCCGAAATAATGATTGAGTAACGGCAGCAGGTTCGGGCTGCCGTGCGGCGCGCGAACCAGAATCCAGACGGCGGGCAGAATCGCCAACAGGGCGGTAGCGATGAAGGCATTGCGAAAGAGGGAACGGATACCCGGGAAGCTCCGGCAAATCCTACACTGCAACAGCGCAAACAGGCTGAGCCAGACAAACCAGGCGAAGAACTCCTGCATGAACGAAGATTCTTAGTCGATGGCCGGCCCGAAGTAACCCTGAGCCAATGCAGGCTCTGATTCCAGCGCTTTGCTCCAGCATGCCCGGGCCTCATCGCTCCTTCCATTGGATTCCAGAATGCGGCCGAGATTGAGCAATGCTTCGGGCATATCGGGTTGCTGCGCCAGCGCTTCGCGGTAGAGCCGGACGGCTTTATCGAGCTGGCCGGCTTTTTCATACATCAGGCCGGTGTTGTAGAGCACGTCGGGGGACCGCTCTCCGAGGTCGATCAATTGCACGTGGTATTCCAGCGCGGTGTCCACGTCGGAGGCGTGAATGGCCAGGGCGGCCAGACCGCGGATGGCGTCCAGAGATTTCGGATCGGCATCCAGCATGCGCTGGTAAATGCGTTCGGCGTGGTCGCGCTCGCCCATACCGCTGTAGGCCAGCGCCAGGTTGGCATAGGCTTCGGGCCACTGGGGACGATACTTGAGACAGCCTTCGAAGGCTTCGGATGCGCCGCGATAATCTTCGCGCTGCAGCCGCAGGTAGCCCAGCCGGAAGCGTGCTTCCTCTTCTTTAGGGGCGCGGTCGAGCACCTGTTTGTACCAGCGCTCGGCCTCTTCCAACTGGGCGGTGTGTTCCAGCAGCAGGGCGATATTCCAGAGAGGTGCGAGGGAATCGGGGTTGACCTTCATGGCGTGGTCGTAGGCGGCTCGGGCGGCGTTGGTATCGCCCAACTGCTCGCGCACGATCCCCAGATTGGTATAGGCTTCGCAGGAGTCGGGCCTCTGTTTCAGGGCCTCTTCATAAGCTTCCGCAGCCTGCGACCAACGGGCGGACTTCTGGTGCGCCAGGCCGAGATTGAACCAACCCTCGAAATGCGTGGGGACATTGGATACCAGCAGGGTGCAGAACTTGGCGGTGAGAGCGTGCTCGCCGGCGGCGCAGGCCCAGGCGGAGAGTCCCTCCAGGGCGATGGTGGATTCGGGCCGCAGTTCCAGCAGGCGCTCCGAGTATTCCCGCACCATGTCGAAGTCCTCTTTCCCGAGGCCGATGAGGACCAGGTTGGAGAGTGACTCTTCGGATTCCGGATTGCGTTCCAGGATCTTCTGATAAAGTTGTGACGCGTCCGCCACGTGGCCGAGAGACTGCAAGGAGGCGGCTTTACCGAACAGGGCGTCCTCGTGATCGGGGGCCAGTTCCAGGCAGCGCTCAAAGGAAAACAGGGCCGATTTCGGATCTTCCGTGCGCAGGTGGCAGATGGCCAGGCCGAGGTGCGCGTCGTTATGTTTCGGGTCCAGCGTGCAGGCGTTATGGAAAGCTTCGGCCGCGTCGTCCCAGGAACTCAGGCGTTCCAGGCTGACCGCCAGGTTGAACCACCCGGTGGCGTACTGCGGTTTCATCTGTACCAGGGAACGGTAGCTGCGGGCCGCCTGATCGAAGTTGCCGAGCTCGAACTGGATATGGCCCATCGCACGGTGAATCTCCGGTGTGGCGTAGCCTTCGGCGATGGCTCGCTGCAGGTGCTTCAGAGCCTCGTCGCGTTGGCCCGCCAGGTGCAAGGCGACGGCACGGGCCAGGTAGGCGGCGCCTCCGGGAGCGGATATGGGCGACGGCGCGGGTTTCAACTCGGCGGGGCGAAGACTCTGAACTTTGGCGGCGGTCCTAATGGCTGTGCTCATGCGTTAGTCCATCCTATCTACTTGTGTTCCACGGGTACGACATGCTGATCATGGCCTTATCCTGAGGTTCAAACGGGGCTTGTCCGAGGCGGTGAACCGGCGAGGCCCCAGCGGGAGCCAGTTTCAGTGGAAGGCAGTCTGGCTTAGCGGAAGCCTGCCCGGCGCGCAAGGGGGAGCGGCGAAGCAGGAGTTGTCCTTCCATGGCGGGAGATCGCCAGGCGAACTGGCGCTGCTCTAACGGGTTGCCTTGCGGTGAGGCGGGCGCGAGCACAACCGGAGCGGCGCTTTGCAACCCGGCGTGAAGGCTGTCCTGGTGAAATGCCGGGGGGCGAGCCGCGGCCACGGAAAAATCCTGCTCCTCCGGGGACGCCACAATCGAGAGGCCCGCATGGGCGGCCCTGTGCAGTGTCAAAACCCCGGGGAACCGCAAACCTTCGATCGCGGGGCTGGCGCTGGCAGTCTGGCGCTGCGCCAGTTTGGGCAGGCGGAATCCCTTGCTGCCGGAGACGCGAAATGCATTGCCTACTTTGCCGGCCAGTTTCAACGTGTGGGCGCGGGTGGAGATCTTTCCCGAAGGTTCCAGCGCGAGCGACCGGAAGGCGCGGGCGGAGATGACCGGGCGAGGCGATGGGTGCGCGAGCATAACAAAACTTCTGCGCACTCCCGCTACGGTGTTGCCGGGAAAGTGAACCGGCACGGCGCCGGCGCGCGCCAGGGCTACAGGCATTTTCCGCGGACGCAGCGGCAGCGGGGCCGTCCGGTTGCCCTTCCGGGCGCCGGACCTGGATGCGAGGCGGGGCTGCGCGGACGATGCGCCGGCGGGTGCGGGAGACAGGAAACGGCTGTCCCCGGTCTGAAAGCGCGCGGTGGCGGGGGAAGCGGGCAGGGGACGCAATGCGGGCCGCCGCGCCGTGGCGGGGGCTGGGCCGAACGCGCGGGTCGCGACAGCGGAATTGGATTGCAGTTGGGCCAGCGGAAACTGCCGTGGAGTATCGCGCCGGCGCATCAGGCTGGCGTGTTTGTTCGCTTCCAGTAGCGTATCCATGCCGCAGCGCAGCCGGTACTGGTTGCGATGCTCGCGCGAGCAGAAGTCGCCGCCCCCGCCCGCCCAGATTCTACTGAGCGGTTTACCGCAAAGCTGGCACGTACGGCCATTCATTGCCGCTCATTATAGGCAGAGGCAACCCAAATTACTAGCATAAGTGCAGATAGTATCGAAATCATAACTAAGGTTATTATTGCTCAAAATTATGTAGTTAATAAATACTAAGCATTCATCGCCTGTTGACACTGAATTTGGTTAACTACCAGCGAAAAACATAGTCATGAGAACTTACTTCGAGTAAAATTTAACGTGAGACGGGCCGCTTCGGCGGTCCCGGCGGAGGCCAAGCTAATGACTGATTCCACCGCGCGCGCAGAGCGAATCAAACCGCAGCCCTCTTCGGCGCCTGGTTACCTCTGGGAAGTCGCGCAGAAGCCTGTTTCCGTTCATCTGCCTTACGGCATAATAGACCGCCTGGAGAAGGAAGTTGTCGAGAACTTTCGCTCACTTACTTCGCGCGGGTCGGAAATTGGCGGCTTACTGCTGGGAGCGGTAGTTCCCGGTATACCATCGGTTGTGACAGTGGAAGACTTCGAACTGATTCCGTGCGATTACAGCCGGGGGCCGTTGTATCGGCTTTCGGACGCGGATATGGGAAGGTTCGAATACGCGGTGCAGCAACGGCAGAGTGAGGCCGAGCTGGTGGTAGTAGGATACTTCCGTAGCCACACCCGGAAAGGCCTGTCGCTGGACAGCGAGGATGTAGCATTCCTGGAAACACGCTTCCGCGAACCGTACCAGGTGGCGCTTTTGGTGCGGCCGTACGCCACCAAGGCCAGCACGGCCGGCATCTTTATCCGGGAAGGCGGCGCACTGAACGGCGACGCCAGTTACATGGAATTTCCGTTCCGTTCTTCGCAGCTCTCTTCGTATCGTCCGTCGCCGCTTCTGGCGGAGACTCCGCCCGCGCCACCGCCTGCGGCGGCGCCGTCCGCCGTCTCCGGGGCTCCGCTGCCCGCGGCTCCGAAGGCTAGCGCGCGCGCGCAGATCGTGCCGATTGCATCCCGCCGGGAGATCAGCCTGCCGGTGGCGCCTCCCGCGGCCGAACCGCCGGCCAAGGAAGCGGCTGCCGCTCCCGCCGCCGGGCCGGAAATTGCGCCGCCCGCCGAACCCGCTCCTCCTTCGGTGAAGGATAACGAAAGGGAGCCGGAGAAGGCGGCATCCGTCGAGAGTCCCGCCGAGCCGCAAAAACCGTTGCAAAAGGAGGTGGAAGCCAAGCCGGAGGAGAAACCGGTAGGGTCCGCCGCGTTGCCGGCCGAAGAGAAGAGCAAAAAGGGAATGGTAATCGGCATTGTGGCCGCCATTGCCGTGATCCTGGTGTGCCTGTTCGTGTTCCCGGGATTTCTGAGGCATGGCCCGATTCCCATCGCGGGCCAGAACGAGTCTTCGATTTCTCTCCGCGTGGAGCGCACCGGCACCGACATTCTGTTGACTTGGAATCGGGATTCCGACGCCATCAAAAACGCATCGCACGCGGTGCTGTACATTTTCGACGGCGACCGTCACGAGAACTACGACATGGATCTGGGTCAACTGCGCAATGGGAGCATTGTGTACTCGCCCATTACCGCGGACGTGAGTTTCCGGATGGACGTCGCGCGGCAGGGCAAGAGCGCTGTCAGCGAATCGGTGCGCGTGCTGCGCACCCGGCCATCGCCCATGGGCGACGAAGCACAGCCCCAGACAGCCGCGCCGGCGAAGCCGCAAACGGCGCCACCGCCGTCAACCGCTCCGAATGCGTCCACGGCAAACGGGCAGCCCACGACTCCCAACGCCGCCGAAACGGCACCTCCGGATGACTCCAAGCCGACCGTTTTGACGTCGGCGACCAAGCCTTTCGACGCATCGTCCCTGGTGCGACGATTGCGGCCGGCGACGCAGAACGATCTGCCGGAAGCTCCCAGCATCACACCCGCCACGGGAGGGCCGGCGGTGTCTACCGCGATTTCCGGGCTGAATCTGAATAGTGCCGGCCCCGCGCCGGCGGCTCCCACGCTGCCCAGCGCTCCGGAGAGAAGGGGACCGGCGGTTACCGGAGGCCAGATCAAGACGGCCGAACTGATTGTCCGCAAGGAGCCCGAGTATCCCAAGCTGGCTCGCCAGATGGGCGTAAAGGGTATCGTGGAACTGACGGCCACGATCGGAACAGACGGCAAGGTGAAGAGCGTGAAGGTGGACAGGGGTCATCCGCTGTTGACCAAAGCCGCCATCGATGCCGTGATGCAGTGGGTTTACCGGCCTACGCTGCTGAACGGGCAGCCCGTGCAAAACGACACCAAGATCACGCTGAATTTCCTCGGCGAGCGATAGGGAGGGCGCCCCGTCCGGCGCGGGCGGGAAGCCTCCGTGACCGGTTCATCCACCGATTCGGCCGGTTCGTCACCGGGCGGAACTTTTGGACTCCCAGTCCCGTTATAATTGGGTGATCCAAAAGCTATGCGCTACCTGCCCTTAATTCTGAAGAACTGTTGGCGCAACAAGCGCAGAACGTCGTTAACCATTGCCAGTATCGGGGTTTCGATGTGTCTGCTGGGCGTCATGATCGCGCTGTTCCATGCCTTTTACCTGAGCGAACCGGCGGCCGAGGAGGCGATGCGCCTGGTAGTCCGCAACAAGGTTTCGCTCACGGTTGCCATTCCCCTGTCCTATCGCGAGACCATCCAGCAGATTCCCGGCGTGCGCGAAGTGATGATTGCGAACTGGTTCCAGGGCACGTTCCGGGACAATCGCGACCCCAAGAACCAGTTTGCCCGCTTCGCCATCGAGCCGGAGAAGCTGTTCACGATCTACAGCGAATTCAAGATCCCCGAGGACCAGAAGCGCGATTTTCTGCGCGACCGCACCGGCTGCGTGGTGGGCCGCGACCTGGCGAAGGCATTCAACTTCAAGGTGGGCGACAGCATCCACATTGTGGGCGACATCTATCCCGGCGATTACGAATTCACCATCCGCGGCATCTTCGACAGCCCGCGCTCCAGCGACCTGATGTACTTCAACAACGAGTACGTGGACCAGGCGCTGCCCGAGAGGCGCCGCGGCCAGGTGGGCATGTTCTACATCCTGATCGACGAGCCGGAAAACTCCAGCGCGCATCGCCGAGGCCGTGGACGCGGCATTCCGCAACTCGACGGCGCAGACCAAGACGGAATCGGAACAGGCGTTCACGGTGGGCTTCCTGGCGCTGCTGGGCAACGTGAAGATGTTCCTGATCGGCGATTTCGGCCGCGGTGATGTTCACCATTCTGCTGGTTTCGGCCAACACCATGGCGATGTCGGTGCGCGAGCGCGTGCGCGAAGTGGGCGTGCTGAAGACGCTGGGCTTTACTCCGGGCACGATTCTGGCAATTGATTCTGGGCGAGGCCTGCGCCATTTCGGTGGCCGGCGGATCGATCGGCTACCTGATTTCGATGCTGCTGATGCAGCGGCGTGGCGAAGAGTCCGTTCGGCGGTTTCCTGCCGGACGTTCCAGCTGTTCGAACCTGCCGGTGGCGCTGGCCTGCATCGGCGCCGCCGCGGCCATCGGCGTGCTCGAGTTCGCTGGTGCCGGCGCTGAGCGCGTCGCGCATCTCCATCGTCGAAGCGCTGCGGAGCACGGACTAACGCCATGGCGATTCCTCTCGCCTACAACCTGCGCAACCTGGTGGTGCGCAAGACCACCACGCTCATGACGGCGCTGGGCATCGCGCTCACGGTGGCGGTGCTGCTGGCCATTCTGGCGCTGGTGAACGGGCTGCGCGCCACGCTCGCTGCCTCGGGCGATCCGCTGCAATGTGCTGGTGCTGCGCAAGGGGTCGGATTCCGAGCTGGTGAGCAATTTTCATGCGCACGCAGTTTCAGGACCTGAAGTTCAAGCCGGGAATCGCCACCGGCCGCGACGGCCAGCCGCTGGCTTCGCTGGAAGTGGTGACGCGTGATCAACCTGGCGCAGCGTGGACAATCCGAACGGCATGAATGTGACGGTGCGCGGCCTGCTGCCGCGCGGGCATCGAGATGCGGCGCAACGTGCACATCGTCAGCGGCCGCTGGTTCGAGCCGGGACAGCGCGAAGTGGTGGTGGGCAAGTCGGTCGCCCAGCGCTATCCGGGAGCGCGCGCTGGGCAAGAAGGTCCACTTCGGGCGCGGCGATTGGGACATCGTGGGCGTCTTCGACGCCGGCGCGGCGCGCAGGACAGCGAGATCTGGGGCGACCTGAACCAGGTCAGCGCCGACTTGCAGCGCGTGGACGTGCTCAGCTCCGCGCTGGTGCAGGCCACGGATGCGGTGGCCGCCGAGGCGCTGGTCAACGACATCGATAACGATCAGCGGCTGGAGCATGCACGCGCTGTCCGAGAAGGAGTATTACGACGCAGCAGACCGCATCCGGCGCGCCCATCGAATACATCGGCATCTTCGTGGCCATCATCATGGCGGTCGGCAGCAGTTTCGCGGCCATGAATACCATGTACGCGGCGGTGGCGCGGCGGGCGCGCGAGATCGGCACGCTGCGCGTGCTGGGCTTTTCGCGCGGCAGCATTCTGATCAGCTTCTTCCTGGAATCGGTGCTGCTGTCGGCGCTGGGCGGCGTGCTCGGCTGCCTGCTGGTGCTGCCGCTGAACGGCGTCACCACCGGCAGTCGGCACGTCCAACTTCTCCGAGACTGGCGTTCGATTTTCATGTGACGCCGCGAGATCATGCTGGTCGGGCATCGTCTTCGCCGTGGTGCTGGGGAGCCTGGGCGGCCTGTTCCCGGCGCGCATGGCTTCGCGAAAAGGAGATTCTCACGGCGCTTGCGGGAAGTCTGAGGTCGTGGATCTATGGACGCCGAACTGAAGAATCTGCAGATCGACCGCAGCAAACGGCGCTCGGACGGGCCTTCCAAGTGGGCCACGCGCTGGATCATCGCGGGCGTGTTGCTGTTTCTCGCTGCTGGGCGCGTGGCGCTGTCTTTCGCCGAAGCTGAATGCCGCGCCCGCTGGTCGAAGTCCAGCGCGTGCAGGCCATCAGCGCCGCCAGCCGCGCCGGAAGGCGTGGTGCTCAACGCCACCGGCTACATCGTGGCGGCGCACAAGATCGAGCTGGCCGCCAAGGTGATCGGCAAGGTGAAGTGGATCGGCGTGGAAAAGGGCGACCGGGTGAGCGAAGGCCAGGTGCTGGTGCGCCTGGAAGACGACGAGTACCAGGCGCAGCTGCAGCAGGCCAAGGGGCAGCTCGCCAACCTGCAGGCCAAGCTGGACGAGGCCATGCACGGCTCGCGGCCGGAGGAGATCGCGCAGGCGCTGGCCAATCTGAACTCCGCCAAGGCCGACCTGGACAACGCCAAGGTGACGCTCGACCGCACGCGCAAGCTGGTGCGCGAAGAGTCTGATGTCGCAGCAGACCTGGACGATGCGCAGGCGCGCTACGACGGCGCCGTGCACAAGGTGAACTCGCTGCAGAAGACCTACGACCTGGTGAAGCTGGGTCCGCGCCAGGAGGAGATCGATTCGCTGCGCGGGCAGGTGGAGCAGGCCACGGGCGCGCTGGCTTACGCCGAGACCAACCTCGCCAACACCATCATCCGCGCGCCGGTCACCGGCACCATTCTGGAGCGCGCCGTGGAGAAGGGCGAATTCGTCACCACCAGTTTCGTGGGCGACAGCGGCGCCAAGGGCTACGTGGTCTCGCTGGCCGACCTGAACGATCTGGAAGTGGAGCTGGACATCAGCCAGAACGATTTCGCCAAGCTGCACTCCGGCCAGCACGGCATCGTCACCACCGACGCCTTTCCCGACCGCAAATACGACGGCTTCATCAAGGAGATCTCGCCCGAGGCCAACCGGCAGAAGGCCACCGTGCAGATCAAGGTGAAGGTGGAAAAGCCGGACGATTATCTGCGGCCGGAAATGAACGCCAGCGTGGCGTTTCTGTCCGACCAGAAGGCCGCGACGCCGATCCGGCAGCCGCCGCCAAGCCGGTGGTGATGGTCCCGCCGTCGGCGGTGCGCGATAGCGCGGTGTTCGTGGTGCTGGACGGCAAGGCCGTGCGCGCGCGCGGTGAAGACCGGCGCCGGCCAGCGGCCAGGGCGTGCGCATCGAAGACGGCCTGATCGGCGGCGAAGACCTGATCGTCAATCCGCCCGCCGGCGTTGAAGGATGGCGACAGGTGCGCCAGAAGGCATAAAGCCATGAGCGAAACCGTCATCGAAACCAGCAATCTGACCAAGGAGTTTATGCGCGACGAATTCCACGTGGTCGCGCTCAAGGACGTGACCTTGACGATCGACAAGGGCGAGTTCGTGGCGCTGATGGGGCCTTCCGGCTCCGGCAAATCCACGCTGCTGCACCTGATCGCCGCCATGGACCGGCCCACCGGCGGCGAGATCCGCGTGCTGGGCCACAACCTGCGCGAGCTGAGCGACCGCGCAGATCGCGCACTGGCGCAACGAGCACGTCGGCTTCATCTTCCAGCAGTTCAACCTGATTCCGGTGCTGACCGCGCTGGAAAACGTGGAGCTGCCGCTGAAGCTGACCAATCTGAAGAAGGCGGAGCGGATGGAGCACGCCGCCACGGCGCTGAAGCTGGTGGGCCTGGGCGACCGCCTGCATCATCTTCCGCGCCAGCTTTCCGGCGGGCAGGAGCAGCGCGTGGCCATCGCGCGCGCCATCGTCACCGACCCGGCGCTGATTCTGGCCGACGAGCCCACCGGCAACCTGGACGCGGCTTCCGCGCAGGAAGTCCTGACGATTCTCTCGCGGCTGAACAAGGAATTCGGCAAGACCGTCGTGATGGTGACGCACGATCCGCACGCGGCGCAATTCGCCACGCAAGGTGCACCATCTGGAGAAGGGCGAGCTGATTCGGGAAAGTGCGCAAAAGGTAGTGCAAGCGCCTTAGAATACAGGTTGGTGCTGCTCGCGCCGGCCGGTAATGCCTCCAGAAGACGGGGAGGCCGACGAGGGCGTCGGCCGCGGACCTGGGGGTCCGCCCAACACATGCTGCACACTTCAGGCGACTTTCAGTCGTTAGTCCCGCTGTTTGCGATGCGAAAACGCAGGGAGCGAGAGAGCGCCACCAAAACTCGGCCGTCTCTGACGGTGAATTAATTCTCGAAGCGGCGGCGGACCAGCCATGGCTCGATAGCGCCGGGGTTTTCGAGAATCTCTTGCTCCAACTCCTGCACTTGGGCATCCAGAACAAATTGTTCGAGGGCTTCTCCCAACGAGCGGTCCTTCTTCTCTGCGCGCTTCTTTTCGATCAAGGCCAGGACCGCCTCACACAGTTCCAAACGATCTGCCATGCTGCTCATATCCGGGCCTCCTGTTAAATAAGACGCAATTCTCCTGAAAAAGTTGCGGGAAGGGTACTATGGGGCGATTCGCGCGCCGGCCGAACTGTGAATGATTACCAGACCGAGTAACCCCGAGGGCATCAGCGGTGAGTGGGCGCGGAACTTAGCGATGTTAGTATGGGTGCGGCGTTATTCGGGTGGCAATTGTTGATCCTCGACCAGGCCAGCAGCTTGGCCTTAATTTACTCATATAATGTAGTCGAATGGTCAAGCCGGCACCCACGTCGCGGGGGATTACCAGATTTCTCATGTCGAGCCGGGCCGTGCTTTGGGTTGGCTTTGGCAGTCTGATCGTGCTGATGGTGCTGATTGCTACCAGCGCGAGCCGGGCGCTGGGGCGGATCGAGGATTCCAATGCGCAGATCCGCGAGGGGTTTTTGCAGCGCGATGAATTGTTGAACCGCCTGAGGAACGAGCTGTACCGTTCCAGCATTGACGTGCGTGACTACCTGCTGCACGCGGATCCGAAACTGGCCGAACTGCGACGCGCGGAAATCTTGCGGACCCAGAAAGAAATGGATACCGCCATCGAGCAGTACCGCAAGGACCGGCCGCCGGAAGAGGCGGCGGCAGTGGACCAGCTCCGCCACGATTTGAACGAGTACTTCAGCCTTCTGGAGCCTGTGCTGCACTGGGACGCGGCCGCGCGCCAGACCCAGGGCCCGGAGTTCTTACGCTCCGAAATGTTTCCGCGGCGGCAGCAACTGCTCCAGCTTTCCGAGCGGATCCGGCAGATTGACAGCCGCCAGCTAAGCCGCGGCGAGGTGCGGGTGGCCAACGTCTTTGCCGGTTTTCGCCGCGAGATTCTGCTGACGGCCCTGCTCACCGTGCTCTTCGGTATGGCCCTGGCCTTTCTGGCCATTGGACGCGTGCAGGCGTTGGAGCGCGAGTCCGAGCTGCGGTTCCAGCAGGTAGTGCTGGCGCGCGAGGAACTTCACAAGCTCTCCGCGCGGATTGTTTCGGCGCAGGAAGAGGAGCGGCGCAATCTGTCGCGGGAGTTGCACGACGAAGTGGGTCAATCCATGTCGGCGCTGCTGGTGGAGCTGGGCAATCTGGATTCCATGCTGCCCACGGGCGCTTCGGGCGCGCACGAGCAGTTGCAGCGGGTACGCAAGCTCGCCGAAGCCAACGTGGGGGCGGTCCGAAATATGGCCCTGCTGCTGCGCCCTTCCATGTTGGACGACCTGGGCCTGGTGCCGGCGCTGAAGTGGCAGGCCAGGGAAGTGGCCCGCCGCACCGGCATGAAAGTGCGGGTGGATGCGGAGGATGTTTCCGACGATCTCCCGGACCAGTACCGCACCTGCATCTACCGTGTGGTGCAGGAGGCGCTGCACAACGCGACGCGCCACTCCAAGGCAACGCACATTCGGGTGACAGTGCGTCGCGAGCCGGCGGGAGTGTACGCGGAAATAAAGGACGATGGCGAGGGGTTCCCATCGCGGCAGGAGAAAGGCATGGGCATTCTGGGAATGGAGGAGCGGGTGCGGCACTTGGGCGGCGAGTTCCATGTCGAGTCGGAGCCGGGCCACGGCGCCTCTGTTTCCATCCGGCTGCCGTTGCAGCAGGAAGCGCCGCCGCTCGCGGTCAAACAATCATGAGCCAAATCGAAATTCTCTTAGCCGACGATCATGCGGTGATGCGCACCGGCCTGCGCCTGGTGCTGGAGCGCCAGCCGGACTTCCACGTAGTGGCCGAGGCATCGGACGGGCGCGAGGCGGTGGCGCTGGCCCTGCAGCATAAGCCGGACGTGGTGGTGATGGACGTGACCATGCCCAATTTGAACGGCATCGAGGCGGCGCGGCAGATTGGCGGAGCCCTGCCCCAGACTTCCATTGTGATGCTCAGCATGCACTCCGACGAAGCCTATGTGCTGCGCGCCCTGAAGGCGGGCGCGCGGGGCTATCTGCTGAAGGAATCGGCCGAGAGCGATCTGATCGCGGCGGTGCGGTCGGTCCATGGCGGCAAGGCATTCTTCAGCCCGGCGGTCAGCCGGATGCTCGTGGAAGATTACGTGCGCGAACTGAAAGACCGGGAAATTGAAGATAGCTACGAGCTGCTCACAACCCGCGAGCGCGAGATCCTGCAGTTAGTGGCGGAAGGCAAGAGTAACAAGGACGTAGCCAACTTACTCAATCTCAGTCTATATACAGTAGAGACACACCGCGGCAACCTGATGGAGAAACTGAATCTGCACACGGTGCCCGAGCTGATTCTCTATGCCGTGCGCAAAGGCGTGATCGGGTGAGGGGGCAGGAAGAGACAGGCGAGGACGCCTGTCTTACTTACCCAAAAACTTCGCGAAGGTCACCGAAGAATCGGTACTGAACTTACGATAGTTGCGGAACTGGATGCTGTTCCTGGAACAACTCCCGCTGCCCGTGAAGCAGCCCAGGTTGTCGCTGAGCGCCGGCAGCAGATAGGTGCCTTGCTCGATCCGGACAAATCCGTACTCGACGGTGGATTCGGCTTTGCTCAACGGAAAATCCGGAGGCATGGAGGTGGTGCGCTGCTCGATTCGCAGAACGCGCCGCGTGTCGCGATCGATCCACACAGCTCCCTGGTAGGCCGGATTGTAGCGCCGTCCGTCGGGCGCGACCAGAGTCCAATGGGAATGCGCCTGCTCCACGGTGTAATCGAAGGCTATCGCCGGACGGCCGGCGATGCGGTCATCGCCGCGGCGCTTGAAATTCGCCCCGGTGGCGGGGGACAGCACATCCGCCAGAGTGGTGGCAAACTCGCCGGTGGACCAGGACCCGCTGCGCTCCGGAGGCACGTTGGTGGGGCTGTCGTTGACCTTGATGTCGCGGTACTCCTCTTTGCCGTTGGCGTAGGCGACGGTCGCGGTGACCACGTCGATCTCCCGCCACGAGGCGGGCCAACTGTCGGTGAAATAGCGCGTAGTAGCCTGTTCGGCGAGGAAGTTCGGCAGACCGGCGGTATACGCGGATGCGGTGGCGCGCGCGTCGGCCAAAATGGCGGCATCGGTATTCAGGCGTGGATCATTCGGTCGTGGTTCGCCGGGCACCGCGACGCCGGGGGCACCGGGGTTCCCGGGTTCGGCAGGAGATGACTTTGCGGGCTCCGCGGCAGTAGCGGGTTCGGGCGGCGAAACCGAATCGGGTGGCGCGGATTCCTGGGCGATGGTGGTGCGGGTCTTGGGCAGGTCTTTCGCTTCCGGGGCGCGCGCCTCGTCCAGCGTCTTATCCGCCGATTTCTTTTCCGCTGCCGATCCCTCGCGCACGAAGACGATGCGGATGGCAGTCTCCGGATCGTCGGGATTCACCAGCACCGAAAGCTGATCGCCGGGATGCAGGAGCGAATCCCGGACGGGCTCGTTCTGCTTATCGCGGAACTGTGTCTTCGCCAGCAGGCGGAAACGCAGGACCGTCTTGCCATTGGTCTGGAGGTACAGGTCTTTCTCGCCGAGTTTTCGCAGCGTGCCGTCGATCGGCGCGAGCGCGATTTTGGAATCGCCCTCCGCGCCGCCTTTCTCCTTGGGCGAACGCTTGGGCAGGTTCACGGTGGGCACCGGCATATTCACCGGAACGCCGCCGGGCAAACGAGTGGGATAGGTATTGGGATACTGCCCCGGCGGATATTGGCCCGGCGGGTATTGGCCGGGTGGATATTGTCCCGGCGGGTATTGCCCCGGTGGATACTGGCCCGGTGGATACTGCGGATATTGAGGATAAGGATATCCGGTTGGATACTGCGCCCAGGACAGCGCGCCGAACAAGGCGAAGAGGGAGACCCGGTACAACCATGAGATCCGCATCGAAGATCCGTCTCCTTTGCCTTGATTCTACCGCTTTAATACGGGGTCGAGACCAGCCGCGCGATACGCCTCCAGAAGCGCTCCTTCCGCGGGGCCGTGCAGCGGCGGGCCGCAACGGCTGCCGGTTTCCATTTCCACCAGCAGGCGGAAGCGCTCGCGAACCGTGAGGCTTTCGAAGACGCCGCCGATGTAGGCCACCTCCACGGCATCGCCGGGTTGCCACAACTGCTGCCGGACCGACGCCGCCAGCATGGCCAGGTCGATGGCGGCGCGGTTGACGATTTCGACCGCGACCGCGTCGGCGGCGAGGGCGGCGGCATCCACCAGGGGCGCCAGGGTCGCAACGCGCGAGCGCGGCCACTGGTCGGTATAAAAGAGGTGCAGCGCGTGATTGGCCGAGGGGACGCCGGTGGCTTGGAGCAACGTAGCGCGCAGGCTGGTGGGCGGACCCCAACCTTCCTCCATGCGCAACGCGGCGCGCAGCGACTGGCGCACCAGGTCGAACGCGCCGCCTTCGTCGCCAAAAACGTAGCCCCATCCGCCCGCGCGCGCGGTGGCGCCGGCGGCGTTGCGGCCGAACGCGATGGAGCCGGTGCCGGCGATCGTAATAATGCCACGGCCATGGGCGGTGGCGCCGGCCAGGGCGGTCACGGCGTCGGTAGTCACCAGCAGGTGTTCGGCGCGCAGGAGGGCGGACAGGATTTCCTGCTTATCTTCCGGACCGCCGCTCATGCCGAAACACGCCACGGCAAACTGGATGGTGTTCGAATCCACGCCAGCGCCCTCACAGGCGAGTTGCAAACTTGTCCGCACCGCGCGTTCCAGTTTGGCGCGGCCCTCCCCAGCGCCGGCGTGATTGCACGGTCCGGCATCGCCCCGGCCCAGCACGCGGCCCGTTTCGTCGCCGATCACAGCGGTGGTGCCGGATTGGCCGCCGTCCACTCCTAAAAAGAATCTCATGGCAGTTGGAACAGCTTTGTCTCCTTAAATTGAGCTACCAGGCGAATGCCCCAGAGGTCGGGGTCGGCACGAAGGTCGCGGGTCTCCCGCTCGTCTTCGAAGCTGAGAATGTAATCCACGCCACGGCGATGCAGTTCGGCCATGGCGGCGCGGCGCAGGCCCAGCGGCGGCGCGGCATCGCTGATCGCCGGAGCGGACGAAAGCGCCACCCACTCACCGTCCGGCTTCCGCCCTTCGAGCTTCAAGCGGATTCCGTACTGATTGGGAGCGGCTTCGATCAGGACGGCGTCGGCCGTCTCCTCCCGGTGGAAATCGACCGCGACATATTGGCCGGGCTGGGCGGTTTCGCCGCAGCGCCAGAAAGTAGCCAGGCTGTTATCGAAAGCATCCTGAATGGTCCACGGGTAGGGGTGGGCGGTGAGACGCCAGGCGGGATTGCGCGGGAGTTCTCGCGTGCCGTCGAAAATCCGGAGTTCGTTGATATTCCACAGGTCGCCGGAGGTACCGGTCTGCGTGACGCGAATCGACTCCAGGGGTTGCCGCGCGAAGGCAAATCGCAGACGCCAGGTGGGCATCTGCTGGGGGTCGTACGCCTGCTGGATGATCTGGCCGTCGATCAGGTTCGCCGCCGATTCGTAATTCACCAGGATGCGGCGCGAGGTGTATGCCTCGGGAATCGGGCGGTAGGTGAACACGGTGGATCCGGGCGCGGTGGCCCGTTCGACCATCTGTTCCACGCCATAATCGTAAACATGAGAGCTTAAGTATTCCTCGACATTCTTGAGGCGAAGTGCCTCTCGATAAGGAACTTTGGTCAGGTGCCAGCCATACGGCGAGGAGTACTTCGGGATGTATGCCGGCCAGGAGATCACGCAGTGGACCATTACCACGGCCAGCAGGAGCCAGGGGATGCCGCTGAGCGCCACCGCCATGGCGAGTGCAAGGAACGGCAGCGGTGCGATGAGGAATCTGGGACTGATGTTGCTGAAATAGGTACATCCGAAGACGGCCGCGGCCAGCAGCAGTTGCCGCCCCTGCTTTCGTCGAAGGGCCAGAAGCGCAACCGGCGCCAGAAGGAAGATGGGGCCGAGAAATCCTCCAAGGCTGCCGCTGGTGGTTACCGCCATTGGAATCTGCCTGCGGCTGGTCAGATCGTAGGTCTGCAGATCCTTTCTGTAACCTTCTTCGAAAGCTACAGTTACGTATGGATTCGGAAAGTATTTGTTGTAGAAAGGCGCAACCGGGTTTTGATACCAGATCCAGTTCCTTGCCACCCAAGGCGCGATCACCAGCGCAGCGGCGAGGCTGACTGTGCTCACGGCGCGGATGCGTCGGGTCTTCCACAGTACGATAGCCACGGCGTAGAGCACGCCGGGCCACGCCGTATATTTCACTGCATAGCCGAATCCTGCAACTAAACCGATAGCAATCAATAGCCTGGGCGATAGTTCCTCGTGTAATAGATAAAATATAGTGAAAGCGATGCAGGCCACAGCCACGTCGTTGTAAGCACTCGTGGCGTCGATTCCCACTACAGGGCTGGCGACGACCAGGAGCGCGCCGCACGCTCCAACTACCGGAAACCCTTCACGCTTTCCGTAAAGAAACATCTGCCATGCCAAAGCAACTAAAAAGGCAAAGTGGACCATGGATGCGGCCGAGTGCCGTCCGAACGCGAACGCGAATAGGAAGAGCATTTCCATCCCTTCGGAGAGGCTCGCGTAGAAGTTCCAGGTAATGGGGTGGACGCCGTGCTCGCGGAAGTAGCGCGCCACCAGGCCCAGGTGGTAGGTGACTCCGTCCGGGCTTGCTTCCGGGGCCATGGCGCTGAAGAAGTACAGGATGAAGTACAGGATGAAAAAGAAGACGATAATACGATGATGTGACGGGAGTTTTGGAAAGCTCGGCAGATGAAATCGGCGGCCATGGCGAAAACCAATGACCACCGCGCCGAACACCAGGAAGACGCTGGTATAGGCCAGGTGGGCGGCAGCCAGGAGGAAGACGCAAGTGCTCAGAAGTGCCGCTCCCGTGACGAAGCGGGCGGGCCACTCCCGGCAGGCCTCTCCCAGCAGGAACCCGCCCAGGGCCAGTGCGACTGCGACCGTAAATCCGGCGCCGAAGAGGATGGAAAGGGCCTGCAATCCTACTCCGTGAACCCGGCGCGGATGAGTAGGAAGGACAGCTTCTCCCCCGGATGTGGTGCGGCGACTTTATCCGGTTCGACGCCTACTATATTTATCGCTTGCGGCTTGAGGAATTCCGGCGGCACCTGGTGAGTGTACTGCTCCTCGCCGGGTTTTTCGTAGCGGACGCGTTCGAGAATCCGGCCGTTGATAGAGAAGGTGAGGGTGACCGGACCAGTGACCCGGAACGTCTCTTCGGAAAGCACGAATGCCATGGTGAATTTCGCTCGCGTAAGTGCGGGGAGGTAGAAGCGCATCACGGGGTGCTCCAGCGCCCAGCGCCAGGCGCCATCGTTCCTGTCGCGAAATCCCTTCACCAGGTAGGCTGCCGCACCAGGATCGCTCATTGCGGCGAAATGAGCCAGTCCCCCGGAGGTCTCCAGCGAGGCGTGTTGGGCCGGCGGTGGAAAGCTCTCAGGCAATCGATCGCAAGCCGGCAGGAGCAGCGAAAACAGCAGAGAAAATCGGAGCACGAAAACAGATTGTAGCAGTGGCGTGAAGGGGACAGACCACCACGGCGATGGTCTGTCCCACGGAGCAGGATTTTGGCGGGCCTAACTCTTGCGGGCAGGGTTCTCTACGCGGAGATTATTGACGATGGGACCGAAGCTCAAACCGGCACTCGATGCCCTCATGCCGGCAATCTGCTTTTCCATTTCCGTGCTGACCACGCCGCTCAGGGTCACGTGACCGTTATCGACAATCACGTGGATGGGCGGCACCGCCTGCAGCGCGTACCGGTTCAGGGACGGGTCGCGATAGATGGCGCGCGCCACCTGAACGCGCAACCGGTCGTCCTGATTGGAAAGCGGCAGCACCTCGATTTGGTCGCTGATGCCGGTTACGCCCGGAACATTACGGACCAGGCGTTCCATGTCGGACTTTTTAAATGGTTGGGTGACGGCGCCGGACAGTTCCACCTGCCCGCCGTTCACGCGGAAACTCACGTCGTCCCAGATGGTGTACCGGGGGTACATCACCAGTTCGTGGCGCACCTGCGCGGCGATGGCCGCGTCGGTTCCCGGTGCCGGCTTATCGGCCTTACCGGCGCCCAGCATCAAGGTGGCGCCGGCTAGAAGCATTCCTAAAACTTTGGAGCGCATTGCTCTCTTCCTCCTGCTTATTAGAACGAGCGAAGAGGGGTTCCGGTGTACGGAATATTGTAAAAGTTAGTAATCGCTACGGTAGCTACAAAGAGCCAGAAACCGCTACTCGGGTGCCAGTTCGTAGTGGCGCGGACGAGGCTGGGCGGCGGCACGCTGTTGTTTCACCACGTCGAGTTCCAGTTCATCCAGGGCCTGCAAACTGCTCAGCAGGTGCGGCGCGGAATCCTTTTCCATGGGCACCTGAATCTGCCGCCAGCGGCTGTAGTGGATATTGTTGTGACGGAGCGTGAGGGCATGAACCTGTGCCGCCTGGCGCATCATGGGCGTAGGTAGTGTGGCCAGGTTGATGCCGGCGGCCAGTTGATCCGCGGTGAAAGAGCCGGCCGTTTCGCCGTCGATCTTCAAGGTGTAGTGCCCGGCGGCGAGGCCGCGCACCTGGAGCGGCTGCCGGTCGAGCGCGTCCACCACGTCCGAAGAGCGGACTGCGAGCGCCACCAGTGGATCGCGCATATCAATGGGCATGGGCAGCGCGTCGTCCGTCTGCGTCCACGAGATGACTTTGCCGCCCTGCAGATCGGAAATGTGGGTGTTGCGCTGGCGCAGCGGTTCTTTGCGCCCGGCATCGAGTTCGACGTCGGTCACTACGGCGGGGGCGTTCCACGATTTCAGCAGCGCTTCGGCCATCAGCAAGTGTCCTCCGGCGGCAGGGTGCACCCGGTCCGGAAGGATCTTGGCGGCGGTCGCCGGGTCGGCGGCGTACGCCTTCCGGAGTGCCGCTACCATATCGGTGTTTAGGTCGGCGACCGCGAGTTTCTCATCGGCCGCCAGTTGTTTGATGTAGTCGCCGTACTTGAGGAGCACCTGGTTGTAACCGCCTTCGAACAAGGGCGGGCGCGTCACATCGTCATAGGGCGAAGGCACAATCGCAGTGATCCGCACGCCCGGCAACTGGCGCTTCAGGGTGTCCACGATGTGCTTGAAGCCGGTGCTGAATTCGTCGAAGAAGGTCTGATCGAACGCGCGGTAATGGCCGTCGTTCATGCCCAGCATGATGGTCACCACGGTGGGATCGTAAGGCAGCACGTCCCGCCAGATGCGGACGTCGACCGGTCCGCCGCCGCCGCCGCTCACGCGGTCGCCGCCCCATCCGGAATGGACGAAGGTGACGTCCATCCTGGGGAATCGCGTGACTACATAGGTCTCGGCGAAGGTGGTGTAAAGCCGCTGATCGGTGATGCTGTCGCCGTAGAACACCACGCGGTCTCCTTCGTGGAGTGCGAAGGTTTGCGCCGAAGCGGCGGCGCTCCACAGAGCCGCGGCCGCCGCCAGATTCAAAAGCAGTCTGCGTGAAAGCATGGAGAAAGTATATCCGACGCGCGAGAATGAAAAGGTGAATCGCCGCTCTTTTTTGATCGCGTCCTCCGCCGCCGCCGCGCTGGCCGACGCCCAGACCGCTCCGTCGGCGGTGCCTTCCCGGCGGGTATATTCGTTGAATCGCAACTGGCTCTTCGGCGGGAAGATGACCGCAGGCGCGGATGCGCCGGGGTTTGACGATACAAAGTTCCACCGCGTCACCCTGCCGCACACCAACGTCGGATCTGCCGTGGCACAGCTTCGACGATAAGGCCTACGAGTTCGTCTCCATTTACCGCCGCCACTTCCGCGCGCCGGCGGCGTGGCGCGGCAAGCGCGTGTTCGTGGATTTCGGCGGCGCCATGACGGCCGCCAAGGTCACCATCAACGGCCACGCGTTCGACGAGTATCGCGGCGGCTACACGCCCTTCTCCTTCGAGCTGACGCCGCACCTGAAATATCGGCGCGGACAACCTGCTGGCCGTCGAACTGGACTCCACCGAACGCGCCGATATTCCGCCCTTCGGCGGCAGCATCGACTATCTGACTTTCGGCGGCATCTATCGCGACGTGGAACTGCGCGTGGTGCCCGAGACGTACCTGGCGAATCGTGTTCGCCAAGCCCGTGCGCGTGCTGGAGAGCGGCCGCGCGGTGGTGGCGCGCTGCTACCTCGAGGGGCCCGATCGCCAAGCCGGTGACCATCACCGCCGAACTGCGCGATGGGGACCGCGTGCTGAAATCGGCATCCGCTCACGGTGAGCGCGCCGGCCGAATATCACGATGTCACTGCTCGAAGAGCTGGGCGATATCCAACTGTGGGATCTCGGCGCGCCCCAAGCTCTACACAGGTGACGGCGCGGCTGGACAATGGCGACCGGCTGGCCACGCGCATCGGCTTTCGCGAGGCGCGATTCACGGACAAAGGATTCTTCCTGAACGGCGAGCACGTCAAGCTGCGCGGCCTGAACCGGCACCAGACCTATCCCTACATCGGCGGCGCCATGCCGGCGCGCGTGCAGGCGCGCGACGCCACGGTGCTGCGCAAGGAACTGAAGTGCAACATCGTGCGCACTTCGCACTATCCGCAATCGCCGCGCGTTTCTGGATGCCTGCGACGAAGTCGGGCTGCTGGTGCTGGAGGAGATTCCCGGCTGGCAGCACATCGGCGACCAGGCGTGGCAGGATCTGGCGGTGGATAACGTCGGGCGCATGATCCGCCGCGACTGGAACCATCCCTCCATCGTGCTGTGGGGCGTGCGCATCAACGAATCGCCGGACAATCACGATTTCTACACGCGCACCAACGCGCTGGCGCACAAGCTCGACGATTCGCGGCAGACCGGCGGCATCCGCAACCGCTACGACTCGCGAACTGCTGGAAGACGTCTTCACCATGAACGATTTCGGCTTTCCGCTGCGGCCGCCGAATCATCCCGCGTACCTGAATACCGAGTTCAACGGCCACATGTTCTCCACCAAGCGCTTCGACAACGTGGACCGCGTGGCCGAGCACGTGATCCGGCACGTGCGCGTGCACGATCAACTGGCCTCCGACGACCGCTACGCCGGCGGCATCGCCTGGTGCGCCTTCGATTACGCCTCGCATCGCTATTTCGGATCGGGCGACCGCATCTGCTATCACGGCGTGAGCGACATTTTCCGCCTTCCCAAGCCGGCCGCGGGCTTCTACAAATCGCAGTGCGATCCGGAGGAGGAGGTGGTGATCGAGCCGGGATTCTTCTATGCCTGGGGCGATCGCGGCGGCGGCAACGGGCCCGGGCTGGTGCCCATCTGCTCCAACTGCGATCACCTGAAGATCTACTACAACGGCAAGCTGCGGCTGGAAGCCGATCCCGACCGCGCAGACTACCCGCACCTGAAATATCCGCCGTTCATGGTCGAACCTGACCGACCTCTCGTTCGCCACCTGGGGCGACCTGAAGATCGAAGGCTACATCGCGGGCAAGCTGGCGGCCACCAAATCGCTCTCCGGCGAGCGGCACCGACGATGTGCTGGTGGTGAAGCCGGACGACCTGGAACTGGATGGCGATGGGCGCGACGCCACGCGCGTGGTGCTGGCGGCCACGGACCGTTTCGGCAACCTGCGGCCCTTCGCCAGCGGCGCGATTCAGTTGAGCGTCACCGGTCCCGGCGAGATCGTCGGCGAGAATCCGTTCTCGCTCAGCGGCGGGCGCGGGCGCGGTGTGGGTGAAGGCCAAGGAGGCCGCGGGCACCATCCGGCTGGAGGCGCGGCACCAGTATCTGGGCAGGCAGGCGGTGGAGATCCGCGTCCGCAGGGTGGAACCGGAGTGGGTGTGAAATTTTAGCGCGAGCAGTTATTTGCCGGTGGGGTTTTTGGGTATCACTTTTTTGCCCGGCATGGTCTCGTCGCGGTCGGCGTTGTTGTAGAACACGGTCGGGTGCTTCGCCTCCATGCGGGCTTGCCGCGCGGCGGCCAGGTCCTTGTAATGCTCGAAGGCGATGGCCCGCTGCATCTCGGAATCCTGCTTCCCGGTGTCATCCTTGCGTTTAGCCGTCTGATCGGCGGCGCTCAAAGGTAGCAGCACCAATCCGGCGGCTACCAGTCCCGTGAAGAGTCTCGCTTTCATAGAGAAGTCCTTCCGCTGTAAGTAGAGTGCAGGAGGCTCGCCAAGGTGAAAAAACGCACCCTTACCGGTCGCGGCTTACGGTCACTTCCATGAACTTTCGAGCCGGTTGGGAGCCGATCGCAATCTCGTGCCGTTCCGTCCACTCGCCCCGCTCGTCGACCCGCATCAGGGCCTGGGTGCGGATTCCTCCGAGAGCAGATCCCCACGTCATCCCCTTGCCGTCCGGTGTAAGTTTCAATTCGGATTCCAGGAACCGCCCGTCATTGAAGGCGCGCATGCGATAGGTGCGGGTCCGGTCGTCGTAGGAAACAATACCGAGAGCCTGAAGGACCACTTTCCCGTCGGACTTGGCGCGCGCCACTCCTTCGATGGTTAGAATCAGCCCGTCGAGTTTGTACTGCGCCTCTTCGGTCTGGATGCGCTCCTGCGGCTCGCCGGAAGCCTGGTAGACGCGCGCCTCACCGGTCCACTTGCCGGCGAGAAAGGCGAGCTTTTTCATGGCCGCGCGCTGCGCGTCGAGGTCGGGCATGACCGGGGCCTGCGGCGCGGGTTCGTTGCGATAGGCCACGGTCAGGAGAACGCCGGAGGAATACTCGCGCCTCTCAGGATTCCTGGCCGCTTCGGTGTCCACCGGCACCGAGCCGTTCCCCTTCGCGCAAGGTTCCGCGCGGCAGGGATACCCGGCAATCTGCTCTTCGCCGGGGGCCAGCCGCGTGAGGGCGCGAGTGCGTGGACGGTCCATACCCACGTGGAGCATCTGATTGCCATTGGGCGCGGTCAACGCCTTGCGAGCAGCCGCACCGAACGTGGCACCCGTCGCGACGAGCAGAATTATTAGCCGTATCCTCCCCATGCGCCACCATCCCGGCGATTTTAGCCTGCAGTTGCTGCCTCCACGGTGGGAAACTGGCTCAACAGGTGATCTACGCCAGTCAGCCGGAACAGCCGCTGCACGCGCGCATTGGCGCCCGCCAGGCGCATCTCCGCACCGCTCTTCTTGATCGTGGTCAGGCATGCCACAAAGGTCGCGATCCCCGAGCTGTCGGCGTAGTCAAGAGTCGTGAGGTCAAAGACGAAAATCTTGTTTTGTCCCCCCACCAGCAGATCCTGGATCGCGTTCTCCAGCCGCTCGATCTCTTTCCCCATGACCAGCCTGCCCGATACCGTGATGGCCGCAACGCCGGGGGTTAACTGTTTCGTCTCGATGGGCATTGGTATAGGATACACCGGAACCGTTTAGGCATCCGCGATAACCTCTACCAGAGTCACCCGGAACCGGCCCAAGTGGTCCTCGAACTCGAGCCGCTCAAAAAGATTGCCGCCGCAGATGCGCAGGCGGTAATCGCTTCCCTGCACCACCGAGGGCATGGAAATTCCGATCCCCGGCGGCAGAACCGGCTTGAGATTTCCGGCGATTACATTGGTCAGCTCGCCCAAACCGTCGCGCGCGTCATCGAGCGAGACCGGCGGATCCAGCGACATCAGGCGCGACGCCCAGTCCATCGCCTGCTCGGCCGAGCATTCCAGCAGCAGGGCGCCCCGCCAGGCGCCCGCGTAGTAGATGGCGGCGGTGAAAGCTCCAGGCGACTCGCCGGCCGCGCCATCCACGAGGCGCACTGTTACGTGGAGCATGGTGTCATAGATCGACTCGGTGATGCCGGCGATCTGGGAGCGGTAGCATGCAATGGGAAATGCCTGGGTCATTATGCCCCTTCCTGCGGAGTCTGATAGACGACCGAGTTGCGCATGGTTTTGCGCAGGAAGCCGTCGTCGAGTGTGAAGGTGGTTTCACTGGCGCCCAACAACACATAGCCGCCGGGAGCCAGGCTTTTTCGCAGACCGGCCAGAATTTTCTTGCGTGTGTCGGTCTCGAAGTAGATCAGCACGTTGCGGCAAAGAATCAGGTCGTACGGGCCCAGACCCTGCATGTTGTGACGCAGATCGAACGCCATGAAACGGACCATACGGCGCACCGTGTCCTTCAGTTGCCACTCCAGACCCTCCCGCTGGAAATACTTCACCAGCAGCGATGCCGGCAGCCCGCGGTTTACTTCGATCTGCAGGAATCGCCCCGACTGCGCGCGCGCCAGAATCTGGGAGGAAAGGTCGGTCGCGAGAATCTGTAGATTCCAACCGGTCAGCCCCATCTCCAGCAGAAGCATGGCGAGGCTGTACGGTTCCTGCCCGCTGGAGCAGGCCGCACACCAGATGCGCAGGGTCTTGCTGGCCGCCCGCATCTTCACCATCTCCGGAATCAGCTCGCCGCGCAGCATCTCGAAGACCGCCGGGTCCCGGAAGAAGAGCGTCTCGTGCGTGGTCATGCTCTCCACCACCGCCCGGCGCAACGCTTCCGGAGGATTCGTGCGCAGGCGGCCGCACAACTCGTCGAGGGATTTGAGACGCTGCTGCTCCACGATGGGCTGGAGCCTGGACTTCAACAGGTAGAGCTTGTCGTTGCCCAGCGAAATCCCCGATTCCCTCTGGATGTACTGCTGCAGAAAGGTATAATTCTCCGGGCTGAGCGCGGGCGGTACAATTCCCTGGGTTCCCACCGGTTACCTCCCCGCCAGCCGGACAATTTCCGGCGCGATCTGATGCAACGGAACGACGCGATCGGCCAGCCCGGCCTGAACAATGGCGCCCGGCATGCCCCAGACAATGCTGCTGGCTTCATCCTGCGCGAGGCTGAACGCGCCGTGGGATTTCAGCGCCTGCGTGCCGCGCAGGCCGTCGCTTCCCATTCCGGTGAGAACCACGGAAAGGACCGCGCCCCCATGCGACTCCGCCAGGGAACGGAACAGCACGTCCACCGATGGGCGGCAGGAGTTTTCGTGCGGTCCCTGGTCCAGCAGGGCTCGCGCCGAACGTCCATTGCCGCGCACCTGAAGATGATGATCGCCCCGCGCAACCAGGACGCGGCCGGCGGCGAGTTCCATCCCGTCGGCGGCCTCTTCGACTTTCAGAGGGCTCATAGCGTCCAGCCGCTCGGCCAGGAGCCGGGTGAAGGTAGGCGGCATGTGCTGCACGATCACGATGGGCACTGGGAAGCCGGCCGGCAGGTGAGGGATCACTTCGGCCAGGGCCTGCGGGCCTCCGGTAGATACACCGATGGCGACGATTTTGGGCTTGTCGAACCCGTTCCGGTCCGCGGCTAAGGCCGAGCCCGAAAGCTTTGGAGGGGTCACAGCCCGGGACCGCTGGCAGAAAAACTGCTTGACCTTGGGAACCAGCTCGCTACGCAGTGCCGCCAGCGACTGATCTAATGCGCCCGCGTTCGGGCTCTTCGCCACATAATCGTCCGCCCCGCTGGAGAGAGCCTCAAAAGTCGCCGCCGCTCCGCGCGTTGTGAGGCTGCTGAACATGATCGTCCGCAGGCGGGGGTGCCGCTTGCGGATCTCCCGCAGAGTCTGGATGCCGTCCATTTCCGGCATCTCGATATCCAGCGTCACGACGTCGGGAGAGACCTGCGGAATACGAGCCAGCGCGGCTACGCCGTTGCCTTCGCTGCCGACCACTTCGATCTCCGGATCCTCCTGCAGCGCCTGGCGAAGAAGATGACGAATCACGATCGAGTCGTCAACCACCAGCACCCGGATCTTGGCACCCGGCTGCGCGGCCGTCATTGGATGACTCCCAGCAGGCGCAGCTTATCTTCCACGACTTCGCGCGTGAAAGGTTTCATAATGTACTCGTTGGCTCCGGCCTCCAGCGCGCGGACCATCTGCTCGATTTCGGTTTCCGTGGTGACCATCATCACCGGGACCTGGTCGAACAGCGGCTGCGCGCGCAGGCTGCGGACCACTTCGAGGCCGCTGAGTTCGGGCATGTTCCAATCCACCAGAACCAGGCCGAAGGAAGCGCCCTCGCGACCCATGGTCTCCAGAGCCTCCCTGCCGTTGGCCGCCTGGGACACATCGAACCCGAGATCCCGCAGCGTCTTCGAAAGAATCAGGCGCATGGCTCGGGAATCGTCCACAACGAGAGCTTTTGTCATCGCAATCTCCTGTTTCGAGGCGTCTTTCAAAAGCGGAACCGGCCTACCAGGTTTTGCAGCTCTGAAGCCATTTCGCTCAGAGCGCGGGCGGCCACCTGCGTATCGGCGGCCCCACGCGTAGTGTCCTGCGCGGCAGTCGCGACGCCGGCAATATTGTGTGCGATGTCGGTGGTTCCGCCACTGGCTTCGGTGACGTTCCGGCTGATCTCGTTGGTAGTCACGGTCTGCTCTTCAACGGCTGCCGCGATGTTGTTGGAGATGTCGTTAATCTCCTTGATGATATTGCTGATCTGGGCAATCGCCGCGACGGCGCTACGGGTGTCGTTCTGAATGGCCTCGATTTTCTGGCCGATCTCCTCGGTGGCGCGGGCAGTCTCCTTGGCCAGTTCCTTGACTTCGTTGGCGACCACTGCGAAGCCCTTGCCGGCCTCTCCCGCGCGCGCTGCCTCAATCGTCGCATTCAATGCCAGAAGGTTGGTCTGCTGGGCAATCGAGGTGATGACTTTAATCACCTTTCCGATCCCCAGGCTGGACTCGCCCAGACGCTGTACGGTGGAATTCGCCGAATCGGCCGCTCCCACGGCATTTCGGGCGACACTGGCTGACTCGTTGGCCGCTTTGGAGATTTCGCGGATGGAGGCCTGCATCTCTTCGGCGCTGGCGGCCACGATGGCCACGCGCTTGGATACGTCATCGCTGGCGTTGGCCACCACGTTGGCCTGGACGGCGGTCTCCTCGGCATTGCCCGACATCTGCTGGCTCACCGCAGTCAGTTCTTCGGCCGAGGCGGAGAGCGCCGACGCGCTCTGCGAGATGCGCATCATGCTGTCGCGGAAATTCGCGCGAATGCGCGTGAAGGCGTCGCCGAACTTACCGGCCGTGGGCGCGGATTGATCGAAGACCGGATCGTTCAGGCGGCCATCCGCCAGGGCCGTACACTGTTCGATGAGAATGCGGATGGCATCCTTCACTTGGCTGAGGCCTTCGGTTTTGTCTCCGCCATGCTGTTCCGCGATGGCTTCCACGTTCAGCCCGAGCGATTCCAGGGTGTTCAGCAGGAAAGAATCGCCGATCGCCTGCATGTCGTAATTAAAGATCTTGAAGACGGCTTCTTCGGCCTGAGTGATCACGTCCGCGTTCTTGAAACCCTGCCGCAGATGGACGCGGATGAGCGTCTCCATCTCCCCGTAAGAGCCGATGTACCACTTGAAGGGCAGATTGATGGCGTCGTGCACCGAACCCACAACGAGGCGGTCCTCGAAGTACGCCAGTCCCCAATTGTGCTGCGCCCCGGAAAAGACTCCCGCGATGTAGCCGGCCTGGGCGGATTCGAGTTGCTCGCGCAGGGCCGAAACGGACATATTGTGGCCGGCCGCGAACGATTCAAAGAAGGTCCGGGTAGGACCGAAGGCGAACTGCCAGTCGTAGAACTCGCGAGCGATTACCGGCGCGACGCCCGCAGCCCAATCGGCCAGGCTGAGCAACAGTTGCCGGTCGTTTTCGGAAATCCGCAGGAACTCGCGCCGGCGAGCCAGGTTGGCTTCGCCAATGCCAAACCGCGGCGCCAGCGAGCGGGCGCCCCGGCGGGCCACAAAGGATGGAGCGTGGGCGGCCTGATTCGTTCCGGGCTTCACCGCCGAATGCGGAGCGGAACGCTCCTTGGTTTCCAGCACCGCTGTACGACTACCTCTTTTCACCATGATTGCTTCCTCTCTCGTTTAAAATTCATCACCCGTTCAGGTCCACGGTACGGTGGATGTCCAGCACCAGCAGCAGCCGGTCCTTCAGCTTATGCACGCCTGTGAGGCGGCTCCGCACGTGAGCATCGACGTTGTGCGGCGGAAGCTCGAACGTCGACCCGTCCAGTTCCAGCACATCTCCAATTTCATCCACCTGGAGACTGACCGCGCCGTGCTCTGTGCGCACCACAATGCTCAAGGGATCCACTTCGCTCTCGCGTGGCGGTAAGCTCAACAACCGGCGCATTTCGAGCGCGGGAACGATCTGCCCGCGCAGATTGATCAACCCGGTCACCGCGTCGGGCGCCAGCGGCACCGGGGTGAGACGCTGCCCTCTGAGGACTTCCTGGACCTCCAGGACGGGGATTGCCAGGTAATGGCCCCCTACGCGAAACGTGGCGTACTGACAGGCCGGGCTCATGCGGGTACCTCCTCTGCCAGGGTCCGGTCGCCGGCCAGAGCCGCTTCCAGCCTGTGCAGCGAGTCAGAATCGGCTGCAGAGGCGGAACTCGCGACGGCGTTCAGGTCCAGAAAGTCGGTGATCCTGCCCGCCACCACCGCCGAGGCCAGCAGTCCACCGCCGCCGCAGCCGTGCCGGTTGGTGACAGCCTCCTCGACTACGTCGATGATCTCGTCCACCACCAACCCCAGTTCGGAGGCGCCGTTTCGATAGATCACTACGTGCAACAGATCGTCTTCGGCTGTGCTTGAACTGCCCAGAAACTCAGCCACGGAGAGCAGCGGCAGAATGCGGCCGCGATACTGGACCACGGGCCGTCCGGCGGCCCGTTCCACGCTGGAGGCGGCGATCTTTTCCAAACGCGCCACCTGCGAGAGCGGCATGGCCAGGCGGCCGAAAGAGCCCGCGCGGAACAGAAGGAGCGATTTACGCTGGTCCCCGGGCTGGCTGGCCTGCGAGGCAACCGCGGCGGCACGGGCGTGCTGACCGGCGCCCGCCAGCATCCCGGACATCTGACCGATACCGGGCACATCCAGAATCAGGGCGATGCGCCCGTCTCCCATGATGGTCGCTCCGGCATAACAGTTGAGACCTTTGAACTCGAGCGCCAGCGGCTTGACCACGATCTCCTGGCTGTCGCTGATGGAATCCACGATCAGGCCGAATCGATGTTGATCTACCTGCAGGACCACGATGCTGATTTCATCGGGCCGGCGATCCGGCGCCAGCCCCAGGATGCGGCTCAGATCGGTAAGCGGGAGCAAGGCTTCGCGGCGCCGGAAGACCGGCGTGGCGTGAATATATTCGATGCGGGACTGGACGTTCTCGCCCTCCACGCGAATCAACTCGTGCAGGTTCATCTGCGGAATGACGAACCGTTCGCCCCCGGCGCTCACCACCAGCCCGGGAATAATAGCCAGGGTCAGCGGAATTTTCACGCTCACCACGGTGCCCTGTCCTGCCTGGCTGGAGAGCACCACAGTGCCGCCGATACGCTCAATGTGGGTCTTGACCACGTCCATACCGACGCCCCGCCCGGAAATATTGGTGACCATCGGGGCGGTGGAAAAACCGGGCAGAAACACCAGGTTCACCGCCTCCGCCTCGGAAAGGCGGTCCGCCTGTGCGGCGCTCAGGAGGTTCCGCTCGATTGCCTTCAGTTTCACCCGGGCCGGATCGATGCCGGCTCCGTCATCGGAGATTTCGATATTCACGTGGCCGCCTTTGTGGAAGGCGCTCAGAGCCAGCCGCCCCTTGCCGGGCTTGCCGCGTGCCAGGCGCTCGGCCGGCGTTTCAATGCCGTGATCGCAGGAGTTGCGCACAATGTGGGTTAGAGGGTCCTTGATGGCTTCCAGAATGGTCCGGTCCAGCTCCGTATCGGAGCCGCCCATTTCCATCTCGATCTCCTTGCCGAGCGCGGTCGAAAGATCCCGCACGATGCGAGGCAGCTTATTCCACACCAGGCCAATGGGCTGCATGCGGGTCTTCATGACGCCTTCCTGCAGTTCCGTGGTGATGAGATTCAGCCGCTGGGAGATGGCGTTCAGCGACGAATCGTCGCGGGCGGCGTTGTATTGGACCAGTTGATTGCGCGTGAGAACCAGTTCGCCCACCAGATTCATGAGCTTGTCGAGCAGCCCCACGTCCACCCGCAGGTTGGAATCGGCCGCCGGACCCTTGGCCGGCGAGCCCGCTTCGGAAGCCGCAGGAGACTCCGCCTCGGCTGGGCCCGCTGCCACTGACGGCGACGGCGCGGTAGCCCCATCGCGGGCCTGTTTCAAGCGGGGGATTAATTCGGACTCAAACGGCTCGCCCTCCGTGGAGGTGGCCTCGATGGAGCGCAGGATCCGCTTGATGGCATCGACCGATTCCAGGATCAGGCTGGTGAGCGGGGTATCCAACTTCCGCCGGCCGTTCCGCAGGTCGGAAAGAATGTCTTCGGTGACGTGTGCCAGAGCCTCCAGCCGTGAGAAGCCCAGGAAGCCGCACGTGCCTTTAATGGTGTGAACCGTGCGAAATACACTGGCCAGCAACTCATGGTCATCGGGCCGGCGCTCGAGTTCCACCATCTCACTGTCAAGTCGCGTGAGATTCTCGTTGCTCTCGATGAGGAATTCCTGAACAAACTCCTGATCTTCCATCATGGTCGTTTCATGGCTCTGCTGGAAGATATCGGCGAAAACGGGGGATCCATTAGCCCATCGGTAACAAAAAGTTGCAAACGTATCCCGGCCAGCGTAGCCTAACGGCAGATGAGGATCGCATATATCCGCTGGAAAGATGCCGTGGCTGAGGAGGCCGCCGGAGGCGATTCCCGCGCCACCCAGGCAAAACTGGTGGAACTCCAGGAGGTTGGATTCCTGCTGGATGAGAATGAAGAAGCCGTCGAGATCGGCATGGAAGTGACCAACGATTCCGAAGTGACTCCGGGCCGCTGGCGGCTTCACATTCCGCGCGTCAGCATACAGGAAATGCGCGTTCTGGATCTGGACAAGCTGCTGCCAAAACGCAAGCGGAAGGCGGCGGCAGCGGGATAGCGGCCTGAGCGGCCGAACCGTGCACTCCTTCTGACCATTTCTTTTTCACTGGTCAACACCTTCGCCCCGGGACCCCCATCTCCAACCCCCAACTTCGCTCACACGGCCAGCGTGCCGAAGTCTTTTTGCAGCACCAGGGCCACCGTGCCGCGCAGCCGCGCCATGCCGTCTTCGTACGCGGGGATCACCTGCGGGACACAGCCGCCGGGCAGCACCTGGGCCTGCACTTCCGATTCGATGACCGGGCCGAAGCGGTGCCAGGACCGGGTCAGGTCGCCCTACCATGATGATGCGTTCCGGCGCCAGGCCGGCCACGATCATGCGCATGCCGCGGCCCAGGTAGTGGGCCATGGTCTCCAGCGCCTTGGCGGCGCGCGTGTCGCCATGGTCGGCGCGGCTGAGCAGATCCAGGAAAGGTCATGTCGCCCGGCTCGGCGCCGGATTCGCGGTAGTAGCGCAGGGCCGCGCGGTTGGAGCCGAACACTTCCCAGCAGCCGTGGCCGCCGCATCCGCACGCCGGCCCGTCGGGATCGAGCGGCACGTGGCCGAATTCGCCCGCCATGCCGTTCAAGCCCGCGCACCAGTTGGCCGTTCGCCCAGACTCCCGTGCCGATCCCTTCGGAAACCGTGACCACCACCAGGTTGCGGCATTCTTCCATGCGGTCGAACCACACCGCGGCCAGCACGCAGGCGTTGGCGGCGTTCTCCACCTCCACTTCCAGGCCGGTGGCTTTGGCGATGGGGTTGCGAATGTCGAAATCGCTGCCAGTTCAGGTTCGGAGCAAACACCAGCCGGTCGGACCTGTGGTCGTACCGCCCGGGCAGGCTGATGCCGACGCCTTCGATCTTCTTCTGCCGGCTGGCGCCGATCAGCCGCTGCGATGGACTGCGATCAGGCTGAGTCGAGCGAGCAGCTCCGGATCGGCCGACGTGGCCATGATTTCCTGCGAGATGAACTTGCCGTTGGCGTCGGCCAGCGCCACGGTGGTTTGGGTGGGGCGGATATCCACCGCGATGATCACGCGCTCGTCATTCAGCCGCAGGAAGGTGGGACGGCGGCCGCGCGGCAACCGGCCGGTGGGGCCTTCCAGCACCCAGCGCTCCTGCGATCAACTGCTCCACGATGAGCGAAACGGTGCTGCGCTGCAAGCCGGAAACCCGGGCCAGATCGGCGCGCGAGATGGGATGCCGCGTGCGGATCAGGTTCAGGACGATCCGCCGGTTGATGTCGCGAACGAACTCGCTGCGAGGCTCCCTGGATTCGTTTGGGCGCGTTGGCCTGCGTCTGGTCGGGCATAGGAAAGCGTTTTCGCTACCGTTTCAGCTTACTGCACTTGTTGGGACGTCCCCTCCATCTTCAGGTTAGCTCGTGACCCCGGTTGGCCTTGCCCGGTCTGGCTGCTCCCGCCCACCGAAATGGTGTAGTCGCCCGGCCACGACCGTGCGTTTGCCGTTGGCTTCTACCCTGGCGAATTGGCGCGGCTGCAACGTGAACTGCACGGCCTTCCTTTCCCCGGCGCGCAGGGCGATGCGCTGGAAGCCTTCCAGAGAGTGGATCGGTGCCGCCCCGGGCAGCTTTCACATACAGTTGAACCACCTCTTCGCCGGCCCGGCTTCCGGTGTTCTGCACCTCCACGGCGACCTGCACCGGCTGTCCCGTGCGGGCAGCGGAGACTGTCAGGCCGCTATAGGAAAACGTGGTGTAGCTCAGGCCGTAGCCGAACGGGAAAAGCGGCTCGCCGGTGAAATAGCGGTAGGTGCGGCCCTTCATGCCGTAGTCGGTGAAGGGCGGCAGCTGGTCGGCGGACTTGTAGAAGGTGACCGGCAGGCGGCCGGCCGGGTTGTAATCGCCGAACAGGACATCGGCCAGGGCGTCGCCTCCGGCTTGCCCGGGATACCAGGCTTCGACGATGGCCGGCACGTGGTCGCGCGCCCAGTTGACGGCTACCGCGCTGCCGTTCAGCAGCACCAGCACCACCGGCTTGCCGAGTGGCGACCACCTTCTGCATCAGTTCTTCCTGCACGCGCGGCAGAGCCCAGTCTGACGCGGTCGCCGCCCGCGAAGCCTTCCACCGGCACGCTCATCTCCTCGCCTTCCAGGCGCGGGGAAAGGCCCAGCACCAGCACCACGGCATCGGCCTGGCGCGCGGCGTGAAGCCGCCGGCGCTCCGACCAGGCTGCCCGGCGGCGGGGCGCGACCAGACCAGGCGGATATCGGCATCGCCCACGAACTCGTGATAGTCCAGGCGAATCGGGTAGAGCTTGCCGGCCTCCAGGTCGACCGTGGCGTAGCGATAGTTGCGCTCGTGGATGTTGTTCAGGTCGGCGAGGCGCTTGCCGTCCAGATACAGTTCGAAGGCGTTCATGCCGATGGCGCCGAGCTGGTACGTGCCGGTGGCCGGCGCGCGAAAGGTAGCCGGTCCAGCGGACGCCGAAATCGTCGTCGTTCATGTCTGGGCGCGGCGCGCCGTCCCACCAGCGAAAGTCGATTTGCGCGATCGACGCGCGTGAACGGCGGCTTGCGGATCCGCGGGCACCTGCCCCACCATTTGGCCCGAGCTCGGGATAGGTCAGCTCGCGCGGCCGGTGCTGCTTGCCGTCGAAGTTGCCGGAGGCGAAGTATTCGCCGTTAAGCCCGCTGCGGCGCCCGGCGCCGTCGGACGTAAAGAGCGCCGAGGCGGGAATCGTCTCGAAGCTGGGCAGGTTGGCGGCCAGGTCGCTGCCGCGCGCGTAGAGCACTTTGGTCTGCGCGCCCAGCTTTGCGGCGGATGCCTGCCAGCGGCGTCACCGGAGCCGTAGGGTCGCCGTTGTAGTTGCCCAGCAGGACTTCGGCGTCGTCGGCGTCCGGCCCGATCACCGCGATGGTCTTCAGCGATTTGCTGAGCGGCAGCGTGTTGCCCTCGTTCTTCAGCAGCACGATGGATTTGCGCGCCGTCTCCAGGGCCAGTTGGCGATGCTCGGGGCTGTCGTTCACGCTGTACGGGATGCGCGCGTACTTCACCATGTGACGGCGGATCGAACATGCCGAGCTTGAAGCGCGCTGTGCAGCAGGCGCCGCAGCGGCTGGATCGAGGTCCGATTCCTTGAGGCAGGCCGGCTTTGACCGCCGGCAGCAGGTTGCCGTACTCCACGCCGCAATTGAGGTCGGTGCCGGCTTTGATCGCGCGCTGCCACGCCCGCCGGCGCGTTGGGCGACGATTTGTGATTGAGGTAGATGTCGCCGATGGCGCCGCAATCGGAAACCACGTAGCCCTGAAAGCCCCACTGCTTGCGCAGAATGTCGTCGAGCAGGCGCGGATTGGCGCAGGCCGGCAGCCCGTCCACGCTGTTGTAGGCGCACATCACGCGACTACGCGCCGCCCTCTCTGATCGGCGGCTTCGAAATGCGGCAGGTAGGTCTCGAACAGGTCGCGCTCGCTGATGCGCGGCGTCGAAAGTGTGGCGCAGGGATTCGGGTCCGCTGTGGACCGCGTAATGTTTGGCGGTGGCGACGGTCTTCAGATATTTCGGATCGTCGCCCTGCAGGCCGTGGATGAACTTGACGGCCATGCGGCCGGTCAGGTACGGATCCTCTCCGTAGGTTTCCATGCCGCGTCCCCAGCGCGGATCGCGGAACAGGTTGATGTTGGGGGTCCAGAAGGTGAGGCCCTGGTAGATATTCCGCTTGCCGCGGCGGACGAACTCGTGATACTTGGCGCGGGCCTCGTCGGAGATGGCGGTGGCCACGCGGCAGTGTCAGGTCCGCGTCCCAGGTGGCGGCCAGGCCGATGGTCTCCGGAAACACCGTGGCGCGTCCGGCGCGCGCCACGCCATGCAGGCACTCATTCCACCAGTTGTAGGCCGGAATGCCGAGCCGCTCGATGGCCGGCGAATCGTTCATGAGCTGGGAGACTTTTTCCTCCAGCGTCATGCGGGAGATCAGATCGTTCACGCGGCGTTCGGTAGTCTGCGCGAAGCAGCAGGAAACCAGCACGAGGGCCGGCAGGAGGAGTTGGCGCATGTTAGTTTTGCATCCAAACTATATCCTTACGGGTTGGCGAATGCAAGCCGGCGACGGGTGAGTTGATGCTGCGCGCGGGTCTGTGTCACAATCGCCAGATCTGAGTCAATTGTCATTCACCCTCAATGGAGACCTGGCGGAACTGGCGCGCATGATGACTGAGGTCGAGCGATTTTGCGCCGCGCACGCTCTCACCGGAGACCCGCAGTTTCAACTTACGCTGGCACTCGACGAACTGTTCACCAATTGCGTCCGGCACGGCGGATGCAAAGGCGTTGCCGGCGCAGTGCAAATCCGTCTCGCGTCCGCGGAGGGCACCGTGCAAGTGGAATTCCGCGATCGCGGAATACCTTTCAATCCCCTTACCGTACCACCGCCGAATCTGAACGCGCCGCTGGAAGAGCGGGCCCAGGGAGGGCTGGGAGTCCATTTCGTGCGTCAAATGATGAAGAACTTGCAGTATCATCGTTGCGGAGAGTGGAACCGGCTTACCATGGAACTGGCAAAATGATCCAAGCCACACAGGAAATCCGCGCGGGGTGGTGCGTGGTAGGCGTCACCGGCCGCGCCGATGGCGAATGCGCCGACACTCTGGAAACGATTCTGCGCGCCGCGGTGGAAGCCAATCCCAAAGTAGCCGCCGATTTCAGCGCACTCGACTATATCTCCAGCGCCGGGATTCGTGCGGTCCTTCAGGCAGCGCGCGCGGCCGAAGGGAGCCAGAGCGAATTCGCTGTTTGCTCGCTCAGCCCTCCGGTCAAAAAGGTCTTCGATATGAGCGGCCTGCACCACATTCTGCGCATCCATGGAACACTGCCATGTTGACCATGCTCGAAGAGGTTGTTCTGCTCGCGGTAGACGAGTTCACCGGAGACTTGCGCTCGGCGCGCGAGTTCAGCACGGAGTACGCTCTGGCCGGCGCGGTGTTTTTCGATTTGGCTTTGGCCCGCAGGATCGATACCGATACCGAGGCGATCCACGTAATTGACCGCTCTCCGACGGGCAATGCCACGCTCGACCGCGTGCTTGCCGGGTTAGCCGCCCAGCCGCAACTTACCACCGTCCGTGACTGGATCGAACACCTGTTTCACCAGCGGGCCGATCTGGAAGGCGAGGCGCTTGCCGCCCTGACCGCCCAGGGCATTCTGCGCCACGAAAAATCCAAGTTGCTGTGGATCATCGATGTCGAGCGGTTCCCCTTGATCGATAAGGTTCGCCAGCAGGATGTGCGCCAGCGCCTGCACGAGACCATCATGCGCGATGGCATCCCCGATACCCGCGATATCATGCTGGTGAGTATCGCCGAGCCGTGCGGCCTGTTGGGATACGTGCTGAGCGATTCGCAATTGGAAGCGCGCCGGCAGCGCATTCAGATGCTCTGCAATCTGGAGACGATCAGCCGCAAGGTCTCCGCGGCCATCGCGGGGCTGGACGCCACTCTACGGCAGGCCATGGCGAAAGTGGTCTAGCTGCGGATTCCGCTTCGATTCGGCTTTTCCGCCGGGGAAAGGGCAAAAAAGACCGCTACGCCCGGGACCCTGGCCCATCAAAAACGACATGAACCTTAAATTTATCTCTCTCTTGTTGTCTTGACACTCGCTCCCGTGTATACTAACCGAAATCAACCCAAGTCAGGTTCGCGGAATAATCGCGTGAGCTGAACCGCATCACGTTCACGACAGGCGGCTCTTGCCCGCGACAAGTGTATCTTCGCGAATCCGGCCGGGCACAAAAGGGAGCAGGGGCATGAGATTCTCAACCTTCGTACTTTGCGTGGCACTGTCCGCGGGCGCCGCTTTTTCACAAGTGACGACCTCCCGCCTGGATGGAACCGTAACCGACAGCGGGGGTGCGTTGATTCCCTCCGCCGCCGTGGAGGTGCTCAACGTCAGCCAGCAGCAAACCTTCAAAACCGTCGCCGACGAGAAGGGCTATTGGGCCATCCCCAGCCTGCCGAGCGGCATCTACCGCGTTAGCGTTTCGCGGGCCGGATTCAAGACCGGAGTGGTGGGGAATGTCAAGCTCGATGCGGGCGTTCCCGCTACCGTCAATGTGACCTTGCAAGTGGGCGCGCTCACCGAAACCATTGAGGTGACCAGCGGCGCCGAGGTGCTGCAGACCGATACCGCCACCGTCGCCTCCACCCTGCAGGGAGCGCAAATACACGACCTCCCTTTCACCAGCCACAACGCTACCGATCTGATCGCCACGCAGCCCGGCGCCCAAACGGCGCAGGGACCCCGCTATGCGGTAATTAATGGCCTGCCGCAATCCACCATCAACATCACCCTCGACGGCATCAACATCCAGGACAACACCAACAAGAGTACCGATGGAGTATTCAATAATGTTCAGGCCCGGACTGAAGCGATCGAGGAAATGACCATGTCGACGGCCGCGGCAAACGCGGATAGCACAGGGGAAGGCGCCGCGCAGATCAAGTTCGTCACCCGCGCGGGCACCAACCAGTGGCACGGCGGCGTTTTCGAGACCAACCGCAACACCTATTTCGAAGCGAAGTATTACTTCAACAGCGTCAATGGCCTGCCGCGGGACTATCTGAACCTCAACGAGTGGGGATACCGCCTGGGAGGCCCGGTGAAGAAGAACAAGCTGTTTTTCTTCACCACGTTTGAGTTCTTCTTCCTGCCGCAATCGTTTCTGACACAAAATCAGATGTGGCTGACACCCTCGGCTACTAACGGTACTTTCACTTACAAAGACGGCAGCGGCACTGTCAGAAATGTCAATCTTTATGCGCTGGCGGCCTCGGCCGGATTTCCCGGCGCTCCGAACCCTACTCTGGCCAAGGCCTATTCTCTGATCCAGCAGCTTACTGGTTCGGGCGGCACGTTATCGAACCGGATCGCCACGAATAACGACTACAACCGCAATAACTTCGCTTTTCCCAATAAGGCGGTCAATAACCGCAAATTCGAAACCACGCGCGTCGATTATAACCTGTCCGATAAGCACCACCTGAGCGGCGTCTGGAATTACCAGGTGAATTCGCGCGCTCCCGACGGTTTAAACGGCACCCTGGCCATACTCCCCGGGACCGGCACGGTGCTCGGCACGCCGGACCTCCAGGGCCAGTACGGACTCAATTGGACAGGAACGATCTCCGTGCGCTCCACCTTATCGGCGCGCTTGACCAACGAGGCCACGTTCGGGATCCAGGCCGGCACCGATATTCTCGGCTCCGGTACGGCTGCCAACGATTATTCCCTGTTCGGCAATGTCCAGCCGAGCTTCGCTTCGTACATGACCAATCCTTACCTCGGCGGCTATCTCAGTTATGCGCCGCGCAACGCTCCGGTCTATCAGTTCACTGACAACATGTCTTACTTGAAAGGGAATCATCTATTTAGCTTCGGCGGTGGATTTACCCAGGTGAACTACTGGACGTCAACTGCCAACAATTCCCTTATTCCGCAGGTGGCACTGGGCAACGCTTCGGGCGATCCGGACAACACTGGTTCTACGTCCCTGTTCACAACGGGCAATTTCCCGGGCGCCAGTTCCACCCAGTTGTCTGACGCCGCCAACCTGTATTCCATTCTTACTGGCCGTGTGTCATCCATCACCGCCTCCCAGGTCATTAACCCGGTTACCAAAACCTATGGCCCGAATTATACGGTCTCACGTACCCGCCAACGGGAGTTTTCACTGTACGTGCAGGATGCCTGGAAAGTTAGTCCCTCTCTGACACTGCAGCTTGGGGTTCGTTGGGACAAGCAAAACCCCTTCGAGGACCTGACTGGCACATATACCAGCGTGGGGCTGGCGGGCCTTTACGGGGTATCCGGCGTCGGTCATTTGTTCCAGCCCGGGGTCCTCACCGGGACCGCGCCGGTATTTAATCCGTTAAGTCCGGGCGCCGACAGTTACCAAAGCCGCTTCGGAAACTTTAACCCGAACATTGGCGCCGCCTACAAATTGCCCCACTCCGGCGGCCCGCTCTCCTGGCTCACAGGCAAGGGCGACGCCGTGGTGCGCGGCGGATTCTCGATCGCCACCATCCGCGAAGGCATGGGTTTTCTCAGTGGCGTGCTCAGCGGCAATCAGGGACGCAGCCTCGCTACCAGCGTCGATCCCAACAACTTCCCCGCTAACTTCGGACCCGCCGGCAGCGTCTCCTTCGGCGGACCTTATCCCACTCGCGCGCCTACCAGTATCGATCCGAACTTCCCCAACACGTCTTTTCCGCTGGCGGTACAAAGCGGGCAGAGCGTGGAAGATTACAATCCCAACATCAAACCCGAATACGTGGAGAGCTGGACCTTCGGTTTTCAAAGACAGCTCGACCGCAATACCGGACTCGACGTACGCTACGTGGGAACCCACGGCGTGGGTCTTTGGCGCGCCATCAATCTGAATGAAGTGAATGTTGTGGAAAATGGCTTCGGCCAGCAGTTCCAGACCGCGCAGAACAACCTGGCCATCGCTAACGGCTTCCCTAATATCGCGGCGTTGCAGAACGCGGCCTTCACCAATCCCGCGTTTAAGCTGAACACGAATTTCGGGAACTCGGGACTGCCCGGACAGACTGCCATTCCCATCATCCAGACCGCCATCGGAAGTGCTACCGACACCACCACAGCCAATCAGCTTCTGCAAGGCCAGACCGGCGCCACCGCCAATGCCATCGCCACCAACGCCACACGCATGGGGAACTTGGCCAAGGCTGGCCTGGTGCCCGCCAATTACTTCCAGGTGAACCCTTTGGCCGGCGGCAACGCAACCATGATGACCAATGGCAACATGAGTACTTACAACGCGCTTCAGGTTGAGGTGCGGCGGCGGCTCTCCGCCGGTCTTCAGGTTCAGGGCAGCTACACGTTCGCCAAGTCGCTGACCAACGACACCAATTTCACGCTGCGCGACATAGGCGGTGAAAGGGGGCCGTCTCCCTTCGACTTCCGCAATGCCTTCAAGTTCACCTGGATCTACCAGCTTCCCTTCGGACCGGGACGAGCGCTTCTCCCCAATGCGCATGGCGTCCTGCGTAAAGCTCTGGAGGGATGGCAGATCTCCGGAGTGGGACGCTTGCAGAGCGGCTCCGCCGTGCAATTGAACAGCGGGCGCGACACCTTCAATCAGAACGATTCGGGCGTGGTGTTGCACAATATGACGGCTTCGCAACTGCAGAGCCAGATGAGCATCTACAAAACCAGCCAGATCAACGCCAGCGGCGTAGCCACCGGCACGGTCTGGTATTTGCCGCCATCCCTGGTGCAGAATACGCTGGCCGCATTTCAGTTAGGAACAGCCACTTTGAACCCTGACGCACCCTATATCTCGCCATGTACCTCGGCGTCCCAGGAGTGCGATCGTATTTTCCTGTATGGGCCATGGCTCTCCAAGTGGGACGTGAGCCTGGTGAAGGTGACGCGAATCCACGAGCGGTTCACGGCGGAAGTCCGCTGCCAGGCGCTCAACGTATTCAACTTTGCCAACTTCGATCTTACTTCGGCCACCAGCGGCGGCGGAGGTTTGACTATCGCCAGCTCCTTCGGACAGACCACCTCGGCCTACCGGGATTTGAATAATACCAACGACCCGGGGTCACGCACATTGGAGTTTGTGTTCCGGCTGAATTTTTGATGCCTGGCGCCACAATCGGCAAGTTTATGTTCTGGCTGAATTTTTGATGCCTGGCGCCACAATCGGCAATTTACATAAATTCATCTAGCTCGCCGACGCCCTGGCCCCAATTTTGTTTATTCGAAGGCCCAGATCCAACGCGAGCGAAGCGAGCCTACAGGTACGTGGGCACCACTTGCATCTCCGGGACGGCGGCACGCGCGGGGAGTTGTGCCACGGCCAGCGCGGCTTCGGCGATATCCTCCGGCTGCAGTGCCTTGGCTACCACCTCCGGAGCCGTCTTCACCGGCCGCCGCGCCAGAATTTCGGTATCCACCAGCCCCGGGCAAATCACGCAAGTGCGAATGCCGTTCTCTTTTTCTTCCACGCGAATGGCATGCGCCAGTCCCAGCAGCCCGCGTTTGGCGGCCTGATACGCCGCGCCCGATACGTCCGGCACTAGTCCCGAGATCGACGAAACGTAAATCAAATGGCCCGCGCCCTTCTCGCGCATGGCCGGCAGCACTGCGCGCGTAATATAGTACGCGCTGTTCAGATTCACCGAAACCATCATGTCCCACAGGTCCGCATTCAGCCGCTTCAGCGACCGGTCCGGAATGTTCGTGCCGGCGGAATACACCAGGATGTCGATCCTGCCGTGTTGCGCCAGCACGTGCTGCGCCAGCTTTTCCATATCGCCGGCCTTCGCCGCGTCAGCGGCCATCACCTCGATTGACGGGTACTCCTTCTGTAGCGCGTCGAGCCGCTCCTGGCGGCGGGCCGACGCAGTCACGCGCGCGCCTTCGCGGGCAAACAGAGTGGCCGTGGCGCGTCCGATCCCGCTGGAAGCGCCCACCACGAGAACAATTTGATTTTTCACGGATACAGGCATAGGGAGGCTTTCAGGATAACTCTATTGCGCTTCCGGCTTCCGGGCGCTCGGCGGCTCTTTCCCGGAATGCACGTCGAAAAGCCGGTGGTGCGCCGCCACCACGCCCTCCAGAAGACCGCGGTACGGGATGTCCGTCACATCGACCATGCCGATGTTATAGTTCTCGCCGTCCATGCGCCCTGTCACCGGTTCGTCCAGCCACTCAAACCAATGGGTGCCGATCATCGCCGGAAACGCGGCGGCATTCTCCACGTAATAGCGGTAGGCCACCCCGCGCTCGGCCTCGCTGCGCGCCTGCCGCAGGCCCGGAGCCATGCCGCGCCCGGGAGTCCCGATGTGAAACTCGCCAATCAGCATCGGCAGGCCCGTAGCATCGTAGATACGCTGCAGCCGGGCCGGATTGGGAGCATAGTCGTAAGCGTTGAGGCTGTATACATCGAACCTCTTGCTCGCCCTTATCATGGCCGGCGAAGGGTCGCCCGCAAACCGCATCCCCAGGTTCAGATGATTCGGGTCGTGCTTGCGCATGGCGCCGGCAATCACATCCACATACTTCTCGAAAGCATGCTCGATGAAGCTCCGGCGCCTCTCGGCGGTGTCGCCATCGGCCAGCCAGGCTTTCAGTTCGCGCTGCGTAGCCGTCTCGGGCGCCTTCAGGATCATGTCCGTAATCAACTGTTCGCGGCCCGGCCACGGCGGCTCATTGGCCATGAAATAGCCCAGCAGCCACGGATCGTCTTTGCGCGCATCGCACTGGCGCGCCACGGCGGCGTCTACGCGCCCGGCCCATTCGGCCGCGTACACATCCGGCAGGCCCAGCCAGCCCACGTCCATTCCCAGTCCGCTCAATTGCACTACGTAGGCTTTCTGCCGCTGGAACATCACCGGGTCCGACCAGTTGGCCACGGTGTTGATGCCCCACGCGGACATGCGCCGCGCCGCCAGTCCGGGCCATTTCTCTTTCCACTCCGCGCCGAAACGGCGGAGCAGGTTCCAGGTATAAAACGAGACCATGGAGCCCTGCCCGAGTTCGGCGGGCGGCAGCGCCGTGTATACGCCGTCGCGCCCTTCGGTGCGCGTGCCCATCTCCGAACGCACGCAATCCACGCCGGTGGAATAGAACAGGTGCCCGTCGGGATCCACGAACCACCACTTGCCATCCACTTTTTGCACGCGGAAGAAGCCCGTGGCCCTGGCCCTGGTAGCGGCGAATCCGCCGTAGCGGCAATACCCGAAGTCGCCCGCGCGCAGGGTTTGATCCTCACGAGCCCATTCGCGCTTTACCTCGTCCAGCGTACGGTGCCCGGCGTGAATCCACTGTCCCAATTCGTCCACCAGCGGCTTGGGCTCCAGTACCGCATCGCCCGGCGAGTCCTTCGTGAGGCGCACGGATCGCAACTCGAACGTGGGCTTACCCAGCGGAACCCGCATGACGATGCCGATCGCCTGTACCGAGGTCAGCGGCCCGTAGGGGCCATTCAGGTTCAGGTAATAGGATGGCCGCGAGCGGTTGGAAACCGAAGCCATGTCGCTGCCCGAGCGCGATTGCTGCGTGAAGATCGAGAGCGGCAACGCCGCGCGGATCCACGTGCCTGGGAAAGCGTTGATACCGGCATTGCGGTTGCCGTCGGCCGTGTACAGCCGCAGTTGGAATCGCTGCGGCGTAGAGCAGCGCAACTCCAATACCAGGTAATCGAAACCCGACCAGTCCGCGGGCAGGCCGGGGTTCAGTTCCTTGAGCGGCCACTTCTGTTCGGCGGTGGCGCCCTCCAGGGTAACGGTTCGGGTTTCCGCGGCTGCGAAGCCCATCGCGGCCTGCACTGCGAGCAGGCCCACGGCGAGAGTCTGAGACATGGCGATCTCAATTCTAACGCCGTTGGCCGGAAGCCGTTATTCGCGCGCTCCGGCTTTTTCCAGCGCCGCCTCAATGTGCGCGTAGTGGTACCGTTTCGCCTGCGAAAGCGGAGTCTCCCCGGCTTTGGTGCGACGCGTGGGGTCGGCGCCGGCTTTCAGCAGCAGATTCACCATGCGGTCGTCGCCATAATCGACTGTAGACGCGTAAAGCAGCGGCGTATAACCATTTTTGTCGGCATCGTTCAAAGGCGCGCCCGCGGCAATCAGCGCCTGTGCTGCTTCCACATGATTGCTCATCGCAGCCATTTGCAGCAGGCTGGTGCCGTCGGGATCATGCTCTTTGATGTCCGCGCCGGCGGCCACCAGCGCCCGGATCACCTCCGGTTCACCCATCGCCACGGCCTGCGCCAAAGGGGATGTCGGGAAGGCGCCCAGTAGCAGCATCCTCCGATTGGCATCCGCGCCCTTGGAGTGGAGCAGTTCAAGCGTGGCCGGGTCCCCGGCGAATACCGCCAGCAGCAGCGGCGAGGCGTTGAACATCACGCCCGTGCCCGGCGCCGCCTTCGCGCCCCTGTCGAGGAGCAACTGAATACCCTCAATCGAGCCGCGATACAACGGAGCGACCATCAGGGCCGTAAAGCCGCTCTTGGCTTTCGCGTTCACATCCACGCCGCGGTCGAGCAGCATTTTCATCTTGGCCGTATCCGGCGCCGCCATCATCAGAACCGTGGTGCCGCCTTCGCTGTGGCTCGCCGGGTCCAGACCGCGATCCAGCATCGCCTCAAACTCCTTCGGCGTGCCGAACAGTGCCGTTCGCATCCAGGGTTCTACGCCCTTCGGTTCCAACTCCGCAAGACCTGGCGCAGGTGCTGGCTTAGCGGCCTTGGGCAGCGCCAGCATCAGCGCCATCGCGGCATAAGAAGTACCAGAGGAGGAGATGAACTGGTCGTGACCGAACGGAAAGCCGGTTTCGAAATACGGCGGGCTCACCCGCGCGGGAGTAACCATGCGAGTCCGAACGCGCCACGATCCATCGGGGTTCTGCGTGGACAGCAGGTATCGCAGTCCCTTGCGCCAGCCCTGGTCGCCAGGCGGCACGTTGCCCGCTTCGGCCAGCGCCACCAGTGCTTCGCCGGTGGCATAGGCGTCCGGTTCCATGCGCGGCAGTTGTGCCCAGCCGCCATCGGAACGCTGCAATGCCCGGAGATCTCGCACCGCCGTGGCTCGCTGAGCCGGGCTGGCGCCGGTCCACGCGAGCCCCTGCAACCGGAAGGTGTAGTCCTCTGTGGTTGCCGGCTTGGTTTGCAGGAGCCATGCCTTGGCGCGTTCGGCACGCGCTGTGGCTTCCTTGCGCAGTTCCTCGGGCATATAGAGAAGCATCGCCCGGGCAGCCTCGGCGGTGGCGGCGAACTGGCTGTGGCCCTGCGGAGGGCGCTGGTCATCGGTCAGCCAGTCTCCGTCCGCGCGCTGTTGCCGGGCGATCAGGCGCGCCTGCACGGCGGTCGTGAGACTCGGCTTCACTCCCGCTGCCGCGGCCGTGATCAGGGCCGATCCCTCGCTGGTGGCAGGGTCGATGATCATAATGGACTGCACCACGCGGTCAATCGAAGTCAGGTCGGGGCTGTAGGAAAGGGCTTTGACCAGCGTTGCACGGGCAGCCGCCTCGTCTACCGGCACGCCGCGTTCGCGCGCCAGTTCCAGCACGCGCGCGGGAAGTCTGGCATGGTGGCAGGAATAACAGTCCTGCGCCTTGTAGAACCCCGCGGAGCCTTTTTGTAGCAGCGCGACAGACTGCGTGGCAGCGGAGCGGATCTGGTTGACGGTTGGCTCTTGGGCGAAGAGCGCGGGAGCAAGCAGAACGGCGGCCAGATATCTCATGTGTGTCCCCTCCGGGTTTCCATGAGGTATACACGGATACTGCGGCTGCGAGTCTCTCAATTCGCCAGCAGGTCTCGCACGGTCTCCACCAGGCGGGCTCCGGTCACCGGCTTCTCCAGGGCCGCGGCCCCAAAGTGCGCTGCGAGCCTCAGTACCGATTCGGGGAGGCAACCCGACGTGGCAATCACTTTCAGCCCCGGCCTGCTCAAATGGACGAAATGCAGCACGTCCAGGCCATCCATGTCCGGCAATCCCATGTCCAGAAGCAGTAAGTCAAACCGGGAGTGAAGCAGAACTTTGACCGCGTCCCGGCCGCAGGAGACTCCCTCCACGTAATAGCCTTCGTGCTCCAGCATAAGCCGGAACAACTGGCGTACCTGTTCTTCGTCGTCAACGATCAGGATACGTGACGTACTGGATCTCCCATTATCCATTTGAGTTACCCGTCGCAACTTACATTGCAGCATGAGTAATGTGCGGGTCCAACTAGCCCAACATGGTCCTTTGCGGGTAACTACAGGTTACAAAGCGGGTATTTCTACAGGGAATCACTGCCGTCCAAATTAGCTCTTGGGCCTCTTCCCTGTGTTGCTAACGTTGGGCACAGCTCCGTTCTGAGGCGCGACGTGCACCCGCGCTTTCGGCCCCGACCGGAATAACAGCCTCCGCGAACTTGTCGCGCTGCCGATTCCACCTGCCAGCGATCTTTGTAGATAGCTGCAATTGTCGCAGCAGCGAGGTGCTATCCACATACGCTACTCGGCTCAGCGCCGGCGGGGTTGCCGACGAATGGGTGACGCAGTTGCTCCGTGAGGGCGATGCGACGGTATATTCAAGAAATGCTGGCGAAACTGAACCGCCACAAATGACGAAGAGAGCCACTATGGGGAACACCAACGGACACACTCGATTGCGTGATCGCGATCTTTCTCGCCGCACGATGCTGCGCGGCGTTGGCGTCGGCATGGCGCTGCCGCTTCTGCATGCGATGTCCCCGGCGACGGCCCGCGCACAGGCTGCCTCCGCGCCACGCCGCATGTTCGCGGTCTGCAATAACCTGGGTCTCCTGCCGGGCGAGTTCTTTCCCGCCCACCGTCTTCTCCGGCGTGTCGCACCCCAACGTGGATGGCGGACACCCGGCCGACATCAGTTTCCTGACGGCAGCCCCGCACCCGGCGAGCAGTTCGTTCCGCAACACCATCTCGCTCGACCAACACGGCGGGGCCCGCTCCCTCTCGTGGACGGGTAACGGCGTCGGTATCCCGCCGGAGCAAAACGCCGCCGGCGTCTTCCGCCAGATGTTCATTCAGGGCAGCCCGAAAGAGGTCGAAGCAAAGATCGCGGAGCTCGATACCGGCCGGTCGATCCTGGACGCTGTGGCGGGCCAGGTCCGGGACCTGGAGCGCAGCGTTGGCGCCGCGGACCGCGCACGTCTCCCTTTACCAGCGTCCGAGACCTGGAAAACCGCCTGCAGGAATCCAAAGGGTGGGAACGGAAACCCAAGCCGGTGGTGAATGAACCCGAACCGCAGGACCCCACCAGCCCCGCGCAGTACATGGCAAAAGTTGCCAACATGTACAGCCTCGTGCGCCTGGCTTTTGAAACGGATTCCACGCGCACGGTGACTCTCATGCTGGAGCCGTACGCTAGCGTACGCAACGGACCTCACCGTGGACCTGGACCCTTACACGGTCGTGGTTCTAGAGATCCGGGCGGAATGCTGAAGTGGCTGCCGAGCATGCGCGCAGATGGCTTGAGCGTAGCCGCGCCTTTCACGCGCCACGGGTCATTGCCCTGCATGCCACTGCTGCCCTACTTGGCGTAGCCGCGCTGCCCCAACTCCCAGCATCCATGTGTTAAAGAGAAGAGGTGCCCATCCGTCGCCTGTCCGTCCTGCTCTGTCTCACCGCGTTCCTGCCCGCGCAGCAGAACATTCCTCCCAACGAGGTGACCTTCAGGGCTTCCAATTGGGCCCCGCGCACGCAGTACGTCCTCAAGGCCGAAACCCGCCTCGTGGAAGTCGGGGTAGTCGTCCGCGACAGCCGCAATCACTCCGTGGGCGGACTCACGCGCGGCGATTTCATCGTCGAAGAAAGCGGCAAGCGCCGCGAGATCACTGCCTTCACCGCGGAGACCGCCACCCAGCCAGCCGCCGCCGCACCCACGATTCGCCAGCCCGCGTCCGCGCCCACCCCCGTCACGCCCACAGCCTCCACGCCCCCTGCCCGATTTCTGGGCCTCCTGTTTGACGATCTCAGCATGGGCCCCGGCGACCTCATCCCTGCCCGTAAAGCCGCCAAAGAATTCCTCACCCATGGCGTCTCCCCCGGCGACCTCGTGGCCATCTTCCTCATCACCAAGGGCCAGATCCTGCCGTTCACGTCCGACATCACGAAGCTCAACGATGCCCTCGACCACCTCAACGTTGCCACCCGCAATCCCGCTCTCACCACCTGTCCCAATCTCACCGCCTATGACTCCTACGTCATCGCCAACAACCAGGACCAAACTCTCCTCCCAATCAAGGTTGCCGAAGCCATGCAGTGCGGCCTCTGTCCGCGCAATAACCAGCGCAACGACCGCACCTGCCCCGAAACGGTTGTATCTCTCGCCATGCGCACCTGGGAGGAAGTCAAGCACAACTCCGTGATCTCCCTCAATTCCATCGGCAGCGTCGTCGATTATATGGCCACCCTGCCCGGCAAGCGCGTTCTGGTGATGGCGTCATCGGGCTTCCTGTCCGGCACTCTGGAGCACGAACGCGAGGACATCGTCAACCACGCCCTGCGCGGCGACGTGGTCATTAATTCGCTCGACGCCAAAGGTCTCTACACTCAGGACATGGACATGCCCGTCGGCGGTATGCCCATCCGTTCCAGGATTGCGCGCCAGAGCCAGGGCATCCGCCCACAATCGGAAAGCAACGACACCATGGCCATTCTCTCCGCGAGCACCGGCGGCCTCTTCTTCCACAACAGCAACGATCTCGAATCCGGCCTTCGCGAACTCGGCCTTCTGCCCGAGTACTCCTACTCACTCGCCTTCGTGCCGCCCGGCTCTCCCGATGGCAAATATCACACTCTGAAAGTCCGCTTGAAGCAGAGCCACGGCTACGAAGTGCAGGCGCGTCCCGGTTATTTCGCCGGCGCCGTCAATCCGGCAGACCCACCGCCGGCCGAGCGCAAAATCGATCAGGAAATGCTCTCTGCCGATACTTTGGACGAGGTGCCTATGACCTTTTCCACCGAGCCCGCGACTACGCCCCCCAGTGAGCCCGGCGTGCACGTCGTCCTCCACCTGGATATTGCCCATTTGCAACTGGTGAATCTCTTCGGTATGCACACCGAGCAGCTCACCATCATCGCCGCCCTGTTCGACGACGCCGGCAATTTCGTCACGGGCAAGGAATGCGAGATCGATTTCAACATGGAGGACGATACCTACAACAAGCTGACCCCCGGCACAACTGCCGGCCTCACCCTGAACGCTCCTCCGGGCAAGTATCGTCTCCGTGGCGTAGTCCGCGAGGCCAACCTGGGCAAGTACACCGCATCGTCGCAGCCGGTCGAGGTGAAGTGACACGGTGCCCGCGGCACGTTTCATCGCCTCTATTGAAAGATGGTGGATCCGAAATCAGCCAGGAACTTACGCCAGATGAACCAGAAATGGGCTCCGGGCTCGGTGTGGAACGTCGCAGGCAAGCCGGCCTTCTGAGCAGCCGCGTACAGTGTCTTGGAGCCGTTGAGTGCCATATCTGTCGTTCCTGCGCCGATCCAATATTGCTTCACGCCTCCGGCATTCACCTTCTTGAGCGTATTCACGTACTCCTCGGTATCCTGGCCGCCGGCGCTCCAAACGCCGATCCATCCGAACACGCCCGGGTTGTTGTTCGTGGCCATGGTCGTGTGGCCGCCCCCCATGGAAAGACCGGCAATGGCCCGGCTGTCCTTCCTGGGGATCGCCCGGAAATTCTTCTCGATGAAAGGAACAATCTCCTTGACGAGACTGTTTGGGTAAGAACCCTGATAGACCTGCGTCATGCCTCGTCCTGGGGTTGGGGCTGCGCCCGGCGCGGCTGCCCCGCGTCCCATGCCGAGACCACCCTGCTCCGCCTGCACCGGTGGAGGCGCGGGCGCGGTAACGGATTGACGGGGCGGTGTGGGGCCGTAGGCGTAACCCTGCGACACGATCTGAGTTGCATTGCCATTCGGCATGACGACAATCATCGGCTTGGCTTTCCCCTGCGCGATGAGGTTATCCAGGATCACGTTCGCCCGTCCCATGGTGGTCCAGGCGTCTTCATCGCCGCCACCGCCATGGAGCAGGTAGAGCACAGGGTATTTGGCCTTGCTCGACTCATATCCAGGTGGTGTATAGACGTACATGCGGCGACCCTTCTGCTTCAGGATCTCGGAGGAATACCAGAGCGCCTGGACCGTCCCGTGCGGGACGTCGGGCTTGAAATCCCAGAGGTCCGACGCCGGCCCGGAGATCATCAACAAATTGTCATACCGATTGCCATCGCGCTGGTACTCGCCATCGCCGGGATCCATCACTTTTACACCGTCCACGCTGAAAGAGTAGCCCCAGAGTTGCTCGCCCAGGGGGCCTACGGTCACCGACCAGATACCCGCATCGTCCTTGGTCATCTGTATGTTCCTGCCGCCATCCCAGTTACCGTTCAGGAGAACTTCACTGGCTTTGGGCGCCCTCAAGCGGAACGTCACCTTCTTGTCGGGCAGAATCTCCGGGGATACCACCCGGGGAAGCTGGGCTTGAGCACCCCTTCCGGCGGCCTGTCCAGGCGCCTGTTGGGAGAAAGATGCGGTGACGCAGACAAGCGCCGCCGCAACCGCCGCCATAGTGATTCTGAATGTGTTGTTCATGATCCGACCTTTCTTATCGAATTCGTCAGGCATTCGCACCTCGGTCACATCGGAAACACTCCGAAGATGAGGCAGGCCACCGTCATCAACACGGATGCTCCAAAAAGGAACGGCGCTGTGAATTTCTGGTGATCTCCGAGTTCTACTCCGGTCAGGCCGACAATCAGGAACGTTGCCGGAGTAAGGGGGCTTACCGGAAAGCCGGTCGTCATCTGGCCCAGAACCGCCGCCTGCGCCATGTGAACCGGAGCGACGCCGAATGTCTTGCCAACCTCAGCCAGGACCGGGAGCACGCCAAAGTAGAACGAGTCCGGGTCGAACAGCAGGCTGAGCGGCATCGAGGTCACGCCAAGGACCACGGGCAGGTGCGCGCCCGAACCGTGCGGCGCGAATGCAACCGCGGCCTTCGCCATGGCGGTCAGCATGCCGGACTCGCGCATGATTCCGGTGAAAGCGCCCGCGGAAAGGATCACTCCGGCCATCATCAGCGCAGCTTTGGCATGCGCGTCGATGCGCTCCCGCTGCAGTTGAAGATCGGGATAGTTGATCTGCAACGCGAGCACGACACCCATCATGAAGACGGCGACTGGCTCTATCTTGAACCAGATCATCGCGGCGATCATGACCAGGGTTAACCCCAGGTTGATCGAGACACGCCGGGGCCGGCGAAGCGCCAATTGCTGTTTGTCGATCTCGCGGCGCAGGACTTGCATTGCGCCATCCCCCGAGAGGCCGAGCCTCCTGCCTTCCCGTCTGCCCAGCCACCATGCGCACGCAAAGACGAACGCCAGCCCTACGATCTGCACGGGAACAAGCGGGTTGAAAATGGAGGACACGGGGATCTTCAAAGAAGCGGCGGACCGGATCATCGGCCCGGTCCACGGCAAGAAGTTCACGCCCGCGGCCATGGAAGCCGCGCACGCGAGCACTCGCTTATCCATGCCGAGCCGCTGGTACAGCGGCAGCATCACCGGTATGGTGACCAGAAACGTGACGGCGCCGGAGCCGTCGAGATGGACGAGTAAAGCGAGAAGCGCCGTGCCCGCCACGATGCGCGGCGGGTTGCTTCCAACGGCTGCCAGGATGCGGTCGACAATCGGGTCGAGCATCCCGGCGTCGGTCATGATCCCGAAGTACACGATGGCGAAGATGAACATCCCGGCGACGGCAGAAACGCTCTGAATTCCGCGCACGATGAAGCCGGCTGTCTGCAAGCCGAACCCGCCGATCAGCGCCGACAGCACCGGGACGGCGATAAGGGCCGTCAGCGGCGTCATCTTCTTGCCGAGAATGACCGCCAGCAAGGTCAGAACGGTCGCGAATCCCAGGATGGCCAGCATGTGTCTATGTACTGCTCACCGGCGTCTTCGGCTCGTAGACGATCGCTTTTTCCGCGAGCGAGTGGAAGGCCGCGTGATCCAATCCCAGCAATTCTTTCAGAACTTCGTGTGTATGCTGTCCCAGCAGAGGCGCTGGTTCTCCCGGCTCGCCCGGAGTTTCGGACAGCTTCACAGGGGTTCCCGTAACGCGGTGGCGACCGGCCGTGGGATGGTCCAATTCCGGAAACATGTGCCTGATCGCCGATTGAGGATGCTCCGCGACTTCCTCGAAATTGCGGACGAGCGACGCCGGGATCCCTGCCGCTTGCAGGCGGGCAATCCATTCCGCCGCGGAACGCGTGTGGAACACATTTTCCAGGAGCGGCTCCAGCGTTTCGCGGTTCCGGATGCGCTCCGCGTTGGTCGCGTAATCGGAGCGCCGCTCCAGATCCGGCCGCTCGATCGCGCGGCAGAAAGCGGACCAGAGTTTCTCGCTGCCGACGGCGATCGCCACCGCACGATCTTTCGTGTGGAAGACGCGGTACGGAACCACCGTCGGAAAGGCCGTACCCATTGGTGTCGGCACATCTCCGGAGCCGAGATAACTCATGTAGTTCGAACTCATCGTGGAGATCATACTATCCAGCATGGAAACGTCCACGAATTGACCGATGCCCGTTCTTTCGCGTGCCCGTAGCGCCAGCAGGATCCCAATCACCGAGAAGAGTCCCGCGGTCACGTCAGTCACCCCATAACCGCAGCGGACCGACTCGCCTTGCTCGGTGCCGGTGATGCTCAGCAATCCGCTCGAACTCTGCACCACCAGGTCCATCGCCGCTTCGTCTCGGGAAGGGCCGTTCTGACCGTAACCGGAGATGGAACAGTAGACCAGCCGCGGGTTGCGCTTGTGCATGGCTTCGTAGCCCAATCCCAGGCGGTCCATCGCGCCGGGGCGGAAGTTTTCGATCAACACGTCCATGCGATCGATCAGTTTCAGGCAAAGCTCGATTCCTTCCGGGCGCTTGAGATCGATCGAGATGCCGCGTTTCCCCCGATTCAGGCCGAGAAAGAAATGCGCCTCGCCGCCGGCGAAGGGCGGTCCCCAGCCGCGTCCCATATCGCCGGAGCGCGGTTCGAGTTTGTAGACCTCTGCTCCGTAGTCCGCGAGAAGGAGCGTGCAGTAAGGGCCGGCAAGAGCGTGAGAGAAGTCGAGTACGCGGATGCCGTCCAGCGCGCGAGGCTTCGTATTGCTGCCGGAATCACTTGCGTTCATAGGTAGGCGCCTCAATCCAACTCCCGTTTATCGCAGCACTGCACTCGCTTCGGCCTCGCGGACCATCCGGTCGGCGTCTTCCTGCAACAAGAACCGCTCCTGCACCAGCCGTTTCGCCGCCTCCCGCACCTTCTCGACGTACCTTTCGTGCGTCCCGTATCGTTCTTCCAGGGAAGGACGCGGGTCGCCCGACGCGAGCCGCTGCTGCGCGGTTTTCGCGAACGGGATGAAACCGCCGGAGAACCCGCACGCGCGCCCTTTGGAATAGCCGGATGCGGTTACGTTCCAACCCAGGTACGTTCCGAGTGGCGCCTGGTGCAGAACGGATGGGATCCCGCCAATCTCGTTGCCATCGGCGTCCGTTTTGGGAACCAGCATCGGGATGATGCTTCGCACCACCGGCGGTTGAATGGAGATCGCGCCCGAAAGATCGTTGTACCGGAAGCCGGGGCCGAAATCGTAATTCGGCAGGGCGTTGATCAGGTTGTCCGGGAGCGGCGCGCCGGGTATCGCCGGGAAGTTCATCGCGCTTCGCACCGGGGCGGCCAATTCTCCACGGGCGATGGTCGGATACCGGCTTTCGGGCGGGGCGGTATTGTTGACCACCCAGTCCGTGAGTGCCCGGCGCAGGGCCCGCATCGATTCGGCGGTGGAATTGGGATTGTCCGGCAGGGCACAGGTGCGACCGGCGGTTCCCGGCTCGATCGTCTGGAACCCACCCCGGCCACCCCCATGCGTCACACCGGGAAAATAATATCGGCGAACGTTCGGCGGCAAGGGAATGTCCGTCTTAGCGTCGGTCCCGACGATACCGGGCGACATCCGCAGCCCCCAGAATTCGGACGCCCCAAACGTTTCCATGATTTTGGGGCAGGTTCCGGTCGCGCGGCAACGGTCCAGCAGACTCGCAGTGGGGCGGCCGCGGACGTCGTCCCGATAGGGGCTCCACCACAATACGCCCTCGCTCCCGGGCTCGAACAAGCCTGCCGCGCCGCCGGGAATCGCAAACCGGAAGTTCAGAGGAATTTGCCGTGCCGCGATATTGGGGTTCGCGCCGTCCCAAACGATGCGCTTCGACTCGTCCTGATTGAAACCCAGGTGGATGAAAGTCTTGATGAAGTTGCCCGACTGCGACGTCCCAAATCCAATCGCTCGTTTCACCAATCCGGCGACCGGATTCGGCGCGCCGTCGTCGCCCTTTTCGGAGTAGCGGAGGAACGAGACGAGGTCGCGCGTCGCAGCCAGACCGATGCCGAGCACGAGAGGGTCCTTGGCCGTGTAGACCACCTGATAGAGCTGGTCCGGATCGAAGCCGCCCTTCAGGCAGATCCGCGTAGGGTCCGGCTCCCCGGGGAACGGGCTCTTCTCACAATTGGCAAAGGCCCACTCGGAAGACGAAATGGGAATGACCTGGCCGTCATCGGACGCCTGCTTCGTCAGCAGCGCATTCGAGGTGTCCAGCGTGGCGGGAAACTGATATCTCAATCCGCCGTATCCGGCTTGCAGTGAAGCGGTCTGACCGCGTACGTTGCTGATCCGGTAAAGGACAGGTCCCGTAATCGGCGAACCATCCGCGTTGCGCGCTACGGGTACGGCGATCGTCTCCGCCCCGGCGCGGGGCGCCAGATCGCCTTGCCAGCCGCTGCTCACCAGGATGTGGCCGGCGGTCAAGGCATCCAACGAAGGCCTGGGATTCAGCGGCGAATTTCCCCGGTTCGGAACTTCATACCACAGCACGCCGCTCACCTTCGAAGAATCCACGGGACGAAGCAGCGTGAATGTAGCGGAATACTCAACGTGGCCGCGCGTATTCCGGGGGGCGAGGAGAATGTCGTTAATTACGGCGTTGAGCGCATTCTTCGGGTCGAGTTCGCCGTAGAAATGTCCCGTCAAGCGCTCATATTGCGCAACAGTTCCGACCTCTTCGCGATGCTCCACGATGAGACGGACGACGCGGGCCGCGGCAGGGGAGGCGAGCAAAACGAGCAGGCAGAGACCGCACATCAGGTTCCGTTCGATGTCGTCGATGGGCGTTATCCGTGGGCACGTCTGCCCTCAATGGTAGTTTCTGGATCGCTTTCGAGCAATTCAAATTCTCGAATATGACTTATAGAAGAAGGAAATAAATTACTTTCGTCGGGCAAACAACTCCGTGCACCGCTCCCGTAGGGCCCGCAGGAATGCGCCGGCGGCGGGCGAAAGCGACCTGCCCCTCAACTGAATCAGGCCGACTTCGCGGTCGATCTTGGGATTCTGAATCGGCCGGCTCATCAGTCCGTGGCCGCGGTCCATGCGAAGCACCGAAGCCGGCAGAATGGTAACGCCCAAACCCGCCTCGACCATTCCCAGCGCCGTCGAAATGTACGAGGCTTCGTACGCGGGTGGGTCGAGGTGCCCGATAGCCGCCAACGCGCGGTCCACAACCGCGCGCACACTGCTATCTCGCCCCATCAGAATCAGGGGCGAAGCCGTCAGGTCTTTGAGCGAGAGCGACCGCTTTTCGCCGAAAGGCGAATGGCGCGGGAAAATGGCGCTCATGCGGTCGTTGAACAGGGGTGTGAATTCCACGTCGGGCTCGCTCACCGGAAGGCTTCCAAAGCCGAAATCCACCTCGCCCGTCCGAACCATGCCGGCTACCTTAATGCCGACTGCATCCCGCAAATGGATGGCGATGCCGGGATTCTCGTGGCGGAAGGCCGCGATGATGCCGGGGAGCACGGTCGCGGAAAGTGTGGGCAGGGCGGCGATTGCCACGAAACCGCTTGCCCGGCTGGAAAGCGCCCGCGTATTGAGCAGCGCGGAATCGAGATCGCGAAGGATTCGCTCGAGAACCGGCGCCAGTTCCCGGCCGATGGGCGTCAATTGCACGGACCTGGTATTGCGGTCCACCAGCCGCACCCCCAGCGACGTTTCGAGCCGCCGAATTTGTACCGTAAACGTGGGCTGGGAGATGTGCACGGTCTTTGCCGCCCGCGTAAAGCTGCCGTGCCTTGCGACGGCAACGAAAGCCCGGAGGTGCCTCAGGTCGACATCCATAGCCTTACGCTAACATCTGAGCCCGCTATCGGCGTGGAGCGACGCACTCGAAGTTGGAAGCATCGTCGGTACTTCCCGAGCCTTTCCAGCGCGCTAACTGGGGATAGGGACATAACGGGCGGCTGCGGTCGACCGATCCGTTCGTGGTGTGCGTCGCGAGGATCTTCGACGGCGCCGTTCCCTGTGTCACCCACGCGTCGAGTGCGGAGAGCCCGTCGAACGTGCTCGGGCCGGGCCCTCCGGAGCAGTGCCCCATGCCGGGAACAAGAAAGAGGCGGGCCGTGCTCGACGCGCGTTCCGCGCCCATCGAACGCCGCACGCTTTCGTAATAGCGGATCGTGTCCTCCGGCGGGACGACGGGGTCGGCCCAACCTTGATAGATCAGGAGTCTGCCCCCTCGACCCGAAAAGCGGCTGAGGTCCGGATCGTTGGCCGTGAGAAACTCCATTTGGGAGTCTGCGTAGGCCGCGTCCCGATCGAAATCGAAACTGCGGAAATCCCAATTGGGGTCGTGGAAAACCCAGTACCGCCAAAAATCGAGGCGCGCAGGTTCTTGCTGTCCGACGAAATAGCTTGACCAGCCGGCTTCGCTGCCGCGCACCCATCCGGAATACAACTGTTCCCCGGTGCGCGGGTTCTTGGCCCCGTCATAGATCGCGCGAACCGCTGCCACCTGCGATTTGGTCAGGCAATCGGCGCCATCGGCCCCGTTACATTGGAGAACCGCAGGGTCGAATTTGCAGGACACGGGATCGCCGATGATTCCGTCTTTGACGCCGTCGGCCGCGTCGCACGCCGCGATCGCCGCCTTGTTGATCAACGCCAGTTTGGACACGGGAAGCGGCGCGGAAGCATCCGCATGGGCGGCCTGCCACGACCAAAGAAACCCGATATTGAGCCGTACGCGGTTGTTTCCAGGATCGCCGGCCAGGATGCCGTCATAGTCGCCCGCATAGCGTTGGGCTTCGGTCAGGGCCTGCTGTCCGCCCGTCGAGCAGCCCGAGAAGTACGCATGCGCGGCGAATCGTCCGTAGTAGCTGCGTGCTACCAACTTGGCGGTCTCCGTCATGACGTGAACGGCGCGCCACGCCCAATCGTTGATTTTCTCAGGGTGTCCCACGCCGAACTTCAGGTCGCCGCCTTGGTGGCCCGTGTCCGAACCGGCGACGGCGTATCCCAGGCGTAAACCGCGTTCCATATCGGTGTATCCGATTGCGCCCGAGTAACCTCCGTTGCCCGTGCCCAGCAGTTTCCCGTTCCAAGCGCCGTTTTCAGGCAGCCATACTTCGACGTGAATTTCGGAATCCGGGACCGGCGTGGCGGTGGCAGTGACACGGCAAAACGCCGGGACTGCATCTGCCGGAGCGCCGCCCTCTACCGCCAGTGCCGCCTGGCGAGAACGGTCCGGCAGGCACGCCCACCGCGGCGGTAATCGCCGTCGCTGGAATCACCAGCGCCGTCAACTTCTCGCACGGCATTGCGTAGGAGGGATTGCCGGACAAAGCAAACAAGAAAGGCAAGCACGTCCCGATACGGTACATGGTGAGTCTGATTCTATCGTGAAGTCTGGGATTTGGATCGTTGCACACTTCGAATTCTCGAATAGCAGTAATTCACTCCGTCTATAGATCAACTTGACACTTCGCGGGAACATCGGTACCGTGGAGTCTCTTTTGGAGGCCCGTTGCCAGGCATTCCGCAGGCGCGGCTTCACTTCGATGCCGGCTCTTTAGCGTCATTGAATAGGAGGACAACATGTCTCACCGCACCGGTCTGGTTCTTACGCTGGCGGCTGCCGCCGCGTTTTGCGCGCCTTGGCGGACGGCAAATGCCCAGCGCCTGGCGCCTGGCCCCCAGGTGCTCACGTTCTTCTCCGATGTCGACGACTCGGAACAGCCTTATGGTCTCTACCTTCCGAAGAACTACGACGAGAAGAAGAAATATCCGCTGGTGATCATGCTCCACGGGGCACAGTCGAATCACAGGCTCTCGTTGAAGCGGGTCTTCGGATTCAGCAACCAGCAGGGCGAAAACGATCTCGAAGCCACCCGCTATTTCCAGCAATGGCCCGACGTGGATTACATCGTGGCGTCGCCATTAGCTCGCGGCACCATGGGCTACAAGGGAATACCGGAAAAGGACGTCTGGGACGTTGTGGCGGACGTGAAGCGCCGCTTCAATATCGATGAGGACCGCACCTATCTGACGGGACTTTCGATGGGCGGCGGTGGAACTCTCTGGATCGGGCTGACGCGCCCCGACGTATGGGCTGCCATCGCTCCGGTCTGTCCCGCGCCGCCGTTCGGCACAGTGGAGCGCGCGCCCAACGCGCTGAATTTCCCGGTTCATTTCTTCCAGGGCGGCGCCGACCCGGTGGTTAACCCGGAAGGAACGCGCCAGTGGAGGAAGCGGCTGGAAGATCTCGGCACGAAGGTGGAGTACGTGGAGTATCCCGGCGTTCAGCACAACTCATGGGAGAAGGCTTACGCCGATGAAGCCATCTTCAAGTGGTTCGGGCAGTTCAAGCGCAACAAGTTCCCCGATAGAGTCCGGTTCGTGACCGACGCCTATCAGTACGGCGGCGCCTATTGGGTAAAGTTTGACAAGCTGACGCCCGGCACGTTCGCCAAAATTGACGCCCAGTTCAAGGCGCCTAACAGGATCGAGATCGCCACCAGCGATCTCGACGCCTTCACTGTCAATCTCGCTGGTCATCCGAAGTATGCCAAGGGCCGCCAAGTCGAAATCACGATCGACGGCGCGTCCCTAAAGGCGACCGGCGATTCGATCGGCTTGGTCAAGGAAAACGGCGCCTGGAAAATCGGCAAATACGAGCCCCAGCCGGCGGCCAAGCGTGCCGGACTGGAAGGCCCTATGGGTTCCGCCATCGACCGGCGGCACGTTTACGTTTACGGCACGGCCGGCAGTCCTGCGCGCGAAGAAGCGCTGGCGCGGCGCGAAATGGCGAATCGGGCGGCCGCCTGGGGAAATACCAGCGCCGGCAGCGGACGCCTGCTTCTGGGCATGCGCGCCGTCCCGGATACGCAGGTTCGTCCGAGCGACCTTCAGAGTTCCGACCTGTTTCTGTTCGGGACGAAGGAAACGAACACAGTGATTGCGAAGTTCGCGGAGCAGTTGCCCCTGCATCTAGACCCAAGGGCCGAGGGTTACGGGCTGGTTTACGTCTATCCCGTAAACGGACATTACTTCCTGATCGGTTCGGGCACTCCGTGGTTTCCGCTTACGGACCCGGCGCCGCGGATCCCCGGGGGACGCGGAGCGGCTCCGGCCGGCGCCGGACGCGGTGGCGGGGCTCCGGGAGGCGCTGGATTCGCCCGTCAGGATATTTCGCTCGGAATCGACTTTTTCGCCCCGGCGCAACGCTCGTTGACCAAGTGGGGAGACTTCATTTTGTACAAGGACACACCCACCAACATCCTGGTTCAGGGCCGGTTTGACGGCAACTGGAAGCTAACGGCTGCAGACGCCGAAAAGCTGGCGGCGACGGGCGTGGTAACGGTTTCGCCAGTCGCACGATGAACGGCGACAAAGAACGGAGTTCTCACATGTCTAGTGGAAATCGGCGTGGCCGCCTGGCGATAACCGCAGGCGCGGCCGCGATTCTCATGACGTTGCCGCTTGCGCACGTTGCGGCGCAGCGCCCCCCGCAGGCGGCGCCCGCGGGTCCGTGGATGAACAAAGACCTTTCGCCCGACCAGCGGGCCGATATGGTCGTGGAACAGATGACGCTGGACGAGAAGATCTCGCTGGCGCACGGCCCTGGCGGCTTCCAGGCTGCCGGCCCGCGCTCCAACGGCGGCGCCGGCATGATCCCCGGCATACCCAGGCTGGGGTTGCCGGACGTGCAACTCGCCGATTCCGCGGTCGGTGTACGCGCCGCGGCCGAACGGGGGCGCTACGCCACCCTGCTGCCCTCCACGATCGGCGGCGCGGCCACCTGGGACCTCAAACTTGCCTACGAGTATGGCGAATTGATCGGCCGCGAGTTGCGCGACCAGCTCTATAACGCCTCGCTCGGCGGCGGAGTCGACCTGATGCGCGAACCGCGCAACGGCCGCAACTTCGAATACATGGGCGAGGACCCGATCCTGGCGGGAAAGATGCTGGCCGAGTGGGTCAAGGGGATGCAGTCCCAGAAGGTCATCGCAGACGTGAAGCACTATGCGTTCAACGACCAGGAAACCGGACGCAACATCTACAACGTGAGGATGGACAAGCGCACCATGCGCGAGACCGACCTGCTTGCCTTTGAGATCGCAATCACCGAAGGACAGCCGGGCATGGTCATGTGCTCGTACAACAAAGTCAACGGCGATTATGCTTGCGAGAACAGCTATCTCCTAAACGATCTGCTGAAGAAAACCTGGGGCTTCAAGGGATTCGTTGTCTCGGACTGGAACGCAACTCACAGCACCGCGAAGGCGGCGATTAACGGTTTGGATAACGAGGAGCCGGGTGGGGACGTTGCGCGCTCGCGCTTCGGCGACGCTCTGAAGAAAGCCGTCGAGAGCGGCGAGGTGCCGATGTCGCGCCTCAACGACATCGCGCACCGCATCGTCAGGACCGAATTCGCCATGGGCATCGTGGACGATCCGCCGAAGGGCCGCGTGGTAGACCCGTTTCGCGGCGCGGATACCGCGCAGACTGTAGCGGAGCAGGGCTCGGTGCTGCTCAAGAACGCGGCCAATCAGCTTCCGCTGAGCGCGTCGCAGGTCACCTCCATTGCGATCATCGGATCGCACGCCGATACCAGCGTGCTCTCGGGAGGCGGTTCCGCGCAGGTGGATCCTCCCGGCGGTGGCGCCAGCCGATTTGGCGGGCCGCCGGTCTGGTTCCCTTCGTCTCCGCTGAAAGCCATCAGCAAGAAAGCTCCCAAGTCCAAGGTGCAATACAACGACGGCGCCGACCCGGCAGCCGCCGCCCTGCTCGCGAAGGCATCGCAGATCGCCATTGTGTTTGTGAATGAGCCGACCAGCGAGGGCCGCGATATGCGCACTCTGAACCTTACGGACAAACAGGACGATCTCGTCAGCGCCGTTGCCGCCGCCAACCCGCACACCATCGTCGTGCTGGAGACGGGCGGTCCCGCAGCCATGCCCTGGATCGACAAAGTGAGTGCGGCGATCGAAATCTGGTACCCGGGAATCCGCGGCGCCGAAGCACTCGCCGATATTTTGTTTGGCGACGTGAACCCGTGCGGCAAACTGCCTGCCACCTTCGCGAAGTCGGACGCGGACTTGCCGCATCCCGAAGTTCCCGGCCCGCCGCCCGCGCCGGCAGCCGCAACCCCGGCGCCCGCGGGAGGCCGAGGAGGCCGAGGCATGATGGCCGCCTTCGATATCGACTACACCGAAGGTCTAAAGATTGGCTACAAGTGGTTCGATGCCGAGGGCAAGGAACCCCTGTTCCCCTTCGGTTTCGGACTCTCGTACACTACTTTCTCCTACTCCGGGTTGAAGGCCGGCATCGATACCGTCACCTTCACGGTGCGCAACACGGGCAAACGCGCTGGCGCCGAGATCGCGCAAGTGTATGTGGGCCTGCCCGCCGAAGCGAAAGAACCTCCCAAGCGGTTGGCCGGATGGGAGAAGATTCGGCTAGCCCCGGGTGAAGCAAGAACCGTGACGGTAAAACTGGAGCCGAAGTTTCTCTCCATCTTCAACGAACAGAAAGACGATTGGGAACTGCTCTCCGGAGAGTATCAGTTCTTCGTCGGCGGCTCTTCGCGCAATACCGCGCTCACCGCATCGGTCAAGCGTTGATGGGTTACCCCTGACGCGACGCCATACTGACGTTTATTCGCAGTGCCGTCGTGAAGCACCTTGATCCAGCCGGCCCGATTTTGAACGTAGTGGAATGGCCCGATAGCATTGCCGATCCTGCCGGCTCCATCGCGGCTATTTTGTGCGTGGTCGTGATGCTGGCTGACAACGACGGGCGCGATCTGTTCGTGACCTACTACGGCCACAGCGTGCTTTATCACAACGAAGGAGGCGGAGTGATCCGCGATGGCGCGCGTGTTTCACGAGGATGGATCGGTAGCGGAGTGGTAATTTACCGACACTCCGCCAACGGACGCCGCTGAATTACTTGCCCTGAAACAGCAGAGGCGCGAATTCGTGCAGGTCGCGCCGCCAGCTCAACCACTCGTGCGCGGTTAGCGGAGATTCATAGTAGACGGCGTTGACGCCCGCTTTCTTCAGGTCTTCCACGTTCGCCTTGCCGGTGGCGCCATTCTCGCGGCTTCCATAGCCGACAAACACCAGCTTCACCTTCTTCTTGAAGTCGGCCATGTCTTTGATCTCCGACGGGGCGATGCTGCCGCCGCTGAACATTCCGATGTAGGCGAACTTGTCGAGGTGGGCGAGAGTGATGCCGTGGGTCAGCGCGCCGCCCATCGAGAGGCCGGACATGGCGCGGTGAGGCTGATCGGCCAGCGTCCGGTAGTTGGCGTCGATAAAGGGAATCATTTCTCCGATGAGCACGTGCTCGAATGGCGTGTCGGTCATCGTGAATCCGCGTCCGCCTGGTCCTCCACGTCCACCGGGAGCGCCGCCGGAGGTGCCGCCAGGCTGACCGGCGGGAGCGGCGCCGCGACCCGTACCCGCGCCGGCAGCGCCGCGGCCTCCGCTCATGCCTGGGATGTAGCTGTTGCCAATCACCATGATGAATGGCTTGGCTTTGCCTTCTGCAATGAGGTTGTCCAGGATCAGGCCGGCGTGCCCCTGACCGCCCCATCCGTGTTCATCTTCTCCGGCGCCGTGCTGAATGTACAGCACCGGATAACGCTTCGATCCCTTTTCATAATCGGGAGGAGTATACACGTAGCATTGCAGCGTGGTGTTGGCGATCTTAGAGAAGAAGTGCACTTCCCGCAGGTTGCCGTGCGGCACGTTTTTCATCGCGTAGAAATCGGCATCGTGCGCGGGGACTTCGACGCCGCTGCCCCAACGGCTCGCTCCGTAGAACATGAGCGTTCCAGGATCGGGGACACTTACGCCATCCACGTTGAGCTGGTAATAGTGGAAGCCTTCATCCTGCGCGTTGGAAACGCCGCTCCACCAGCCGTCGGCGTCCTTGGTCATCGGGTAGCGGACTCCCCCGATATCGAGCAGCACGCTCTGCGCAGTCGGCGCCCGCAAACGGGTTCGCACGCGCCGTTGCGAATTGACCTCGGGATATTGCCTGAGCTGCCCGTTGACCATGGCGTTCAGCTCCGAGGGTTTGAAGTCTTCCACCGGTGCACTCTTATCGATTTCGACCGGCGGCTGCGCCCCGCGGCCGCCTCGCCCCGCCTGAGGCGCCTGCGCGGCCGCGACCAGCATCGGCCGGTCGACGAAAATGTGCTGGCTGAAAAGGTACAGGTTGTTATCCCACTCGGTGGTGTCGTGCGCGTTGCCATCCACATGCCAGATATGCGGGACGCCATTCTCCTTGAGATATTGGTGCACCGCCTGGCTGATGCGAATCAGGCCGTCCTTGTTGCCGCAGGCGAGCCATACCAGCTTCAACTGCTTGGGAACCGACGGGTCCGGCACCAGCGCCGTCGGCGGCTGCCTGGTGTCGGGAGCCGAAGAGAACCCGCCGACATACGCGAACGTCTCCGGGTGAACCAGGCCGATGTTCAACGTCTGGCCGCCGCCCATCGAAAGGCCGGCCAGAGCGCGGTGATCGCGATCGGTATATACGGAGTAGTGAGAATCGATGTAGGGGACGATGTCCTTGAGCAGGTCATTCTCGAAAGGCGTCAGCCACGCGTCCATGTTCATCCCGCGCCCGCGGCCCGCTCCCGCGCCGGGCGCTCCCCTGGGGCTCCGCCGGCGCGCCTCCCCGCGGGGCAGGCGGCGCATTGAGGTCAGCCACAGTTCTGCTGGAATTGCCATCGGGGAAGACCATGACCATCGGCTGAATCTTGCCTTCCGCCAACAAATTGTCGATCACGTTGTTCGCGTGGCACGATTGCGTCCACTCGGTATCCGTGCCGCCGATGCCGTGCAGCAGGTAGAGCACTGGATACTTGCGAGAGGTCGAGTAGCCGGGCGGCGTGTAGACACGCATCCGCCTGTGCGTTCCGAGCGATTTCGAATCGTACTCCACGGCCGTCAACTCGCCATGGGGAATGTTTTCGCGCCTCTGGTTGAAGCCGGCCGGTGGATCGGGGAAGGCGGGTTTATCGTCCGGGCCCAATTCGATCGGTCCGCCGAATCCGCCTCTGCCGGCGCCTCTGCCGGCATTTTGCGGCGCCGCGCCGGCGGTCGCGGGCGGCGTCTGCTGATCGCTGGCAGCCAGGCAGATTCCCGCCGAGACGGCCAAGAGGAACACAAAAGTCAGTATTCGTCTCATAGTTCGCACTCTCCCATGATTAGAGTAAACGCTTGCAGAATCCTTAAGCCCTAAACTATACCGCGGAGCATCCCAAATTCAAAGATAGTGGTCCACCGTTTTGCGCCGGGCTCCGCAAGCGATTACAATGCGTGCTGATTTAAGTCGAGCTATCCTCCGGTGCGTTCGAATTGGATGGAGTAAACGTGCCCCGCTTTCACCGGGAGCGACGCGCTTGAGCCGGCCCCCGGATGTAATCGGATCGACTGGCGGCCATCCCGAACTTCACGGATGCGGCTGCCCGTCGGCGGCCGGAGTACGTGGACGCCGTCTACTGTGGGCCTCAACGTGGCGGTACCAGGCAAACCATCATTCCATTTGACGTCGACTTCCAGCCCTCCGCGCGCGCGAAGCCCGGTGACTTCGCCGTGGTCCCAGGCCTTCGGCAGGGCGGGGAGAAACTGCAGTTCGCCGGCTTCGCTCACGGTATCCTCAACTGGATCACGTTACGTTGACGGCCAGAGCCCGAGCCGGCCTGCGGCGACAAGCCTATGACGAGGTCCAGGACACCCTTCACAAATTGAGGCACCTGAGTCCGCACGATCCTGACGATTTCAGCCTGAGTACGCCCGATCAGATCGTCAAGCAGTTCGACAGCGTGACGGGGATGATCGTCATGGTGGCCATCGCCATCTCCGGGCTGGGCCTGCTGGTGGGCGGCATTAGCGTGATGAATATCATATTAGTGAGCGTGACGGAGCGGACGCGCGAGATCGGAGTGCGCAAAGCCATTGGCGTGCGCCGCCGCGACATCATCATCCAGTTCCTCTTTGAAGCGGTCACGCTGACGGGCGTGGGCGGAATCATCGGCATTGTATTCGCGGTTCTGGTGACCGTGTTGATTGGCGCACTGGTCAGTTCGATGCCCTCAGTGGTGCCGGTTTGGGCGCTGATCACCGGTTTCGCCGTCTCGGTCGGGGTGGGGATCTTTTTTGGTGTTTGGCCAGCCGTGAAAGCGGAACGCCTGAATCCCGTGGACGCCTTACGTTATGAGCGACTGCCTGGCGCAAGCGTCCGCAGGCCGCGTCTGGCTCACCGGGCACGCGTAGTCAAGTTGACGGATCACGCCCAAACCCTGCAACCGCATACGAATCACGCAAGGTCCGCTGGCGCCGGAGACTGCCCAAGATTGTTGTGACGTCCGCGTCCAGGTCCCGAGCACGCTGTTCCTTCCCATGGAGAATGCGCACCTCCTCATCCGCGCCCCTGCTCATGCCGATTTCCGAGACTATCGGCGCCGATGATTGGCCCATGCTTCCCACAAGGCCGTTCTCGGTCCTAATCCCGGCGAAACTCTTCCCGGGACCCGGAAGGCCTCACGCGACTCACCTCGCTGTGATTGCTCCGCCCATCGGTTGAGTGGCGCAGGGAGCGAGCCACGAATCGCCACCCTTACGAGCTGGAATACAGTAGGCCGATATGGCGCACCAGGTCCCTGAACCTGGGGGCTTGCCTGATGGTCTGGAACTCCGGCGACATATGAAGTAGAATCAGTCCCCCTTCATGGTTGCTATAGGCTCTTTCCAGCCAACCCAATGCCGCCTCTTCCTCTCCCAAAGACGCGTAAACCAGTGCCAATTCAATCGCCAGATCCTTCTGCTGGTTGGCGGTCTCTAACATGGTGTGTAGAATCGCCCGGCCCTTGTCTGTCTGCCCGGCAAGGGCGTAAATACGGGCGAGCACCGATAGGGCCCAGGTCCAGGCAGGGTCGGCGTTCAGGTCGAGCGCCTTCCGCGTCTCTGCGATCGCGTCCTGATAATTCTTCTTCCCGGCGTAAGCCTCCGCCAGGTATAAGTGCGCTAGCGGAAAACCGGGATCCAATTCCAGAGCGCGTTCCGCGTGGCCTATGGCCTCGTCGTCCCGCCCCAGGTACACCAGGAATTGGCAGGTATCCGTCTCCACGATGGTCGATAGCGGGTCGTTCTCCTGTGCCCGGCCCTCTTCCTCGATCGCCTCCCCGGACCTTCCGCGGGCCATCAGCCACAAGCCATACCACTGATGAGCCGTGGCATAGTTGGGGTTCAATTCGAGAGCCCGGTGGAACTCCCTCTCGGCGCTCTGCCAATCCCACTCGTACTGCATCAGGACAAAGGCCAGAGAAGTGTGCGCCTCGGCCAAAGAATCGTCGAGTTCCAGCGCCCGCAGCGCACTCTCCTTGGCCTTGGTCATAGAGTCACGGCGAGGCGCTGCAGCGTTGGCCATGGAACCCAGCAAAGCGTAGGCGTCCGCCAGCCCCGCATGGGCCTGTGCGTACTTCGGAGCACGCGCAATCGCACCGCTGAAGTACTCAACAGACTTTGAGATCCCGCTTTGCGTCCGCTTGTTCCAGAAATATCGCCCTTGCAGGTACAGTTCGTGGGCCCGCGGATCGAGGGTATCCTGTTTGGCCGCCCGCGCTCTGGCCGCTGGACTCAGCTTCAGTTTGATTTCGCGGGCAATCGCGCCCGCTACATTGTTTTGCAAATTCAAAATGTCTGTCAGGTTTCGATCATACTCCTGGGCCCAGACGTTGGTCTGGTCGTTTGCGCGGATTAATTTGGCCGTGATCCGCACGCGCCCGGCGTCGCGGCGAACACTCCCCTCCATGATGTAATCCACACCCAGCTCACGGCCGATTTGTCGGGCATCCTTTTTCGAATCCTTATATTGCATGGAGGAGGTGCGGGCGATCACAGCCAGGCGCGCCGGTTCGAGCGTGCCGAGTTGGGTGATCATCTCCTCGGTCAGGCCATTGCTGAAATAGTCCTGCTTGGAATCGCCACTGAGGTTCAGGAAGGGCAGAACGGCCATCCGGATTTTTCCCTGTTCCAGATGCTCTGACGGCCGGATACCCCGCCCGGCGAACCAGACGGCCGGCAACAACGCGGCTCCCATGGCCGCTATGGCAACGGTGCGGTAGCGGATCCGGGGCCTCGATTCCACCTCGGGATCCTCGGCGTGGGCCCGATGCACGCTTGCGGAGAACCGGTAACCGCGGCGCGGAACAGTCTCGATAAACGTACGCCGGTCCGGTCCATCGCCCAGCGCCTTGCGCAGCGTGGCAATGTTCTGGGCCAGGGTACCTTCCTCGACGAACGTGTCCGGCCAGACCCGCTTGAGCAATTCGTCCTTTTCGACGACGTGGCCGCTGGATTCCACCAGCGCCAGCAGCGTCTCGAAAGCCTTCAGAGTCAACGGTACCGGCCGGCCGCCCGCGTACAATACCCTTTCGACCGGGTCGAGGCGGAAACTGCCGAACTCGAAGAAGTGCTTTCCTTTCTGGCGGATCATTTGTTTTAGAAATCTTTCACAACGATTTCATCCCTACTGCGAGACGCCCAGCGCGGCTTCGCCCTAGGCTTGACCCTGAGTGGTTCGTGCCCGCCATCATTTTACGTGAGGCCATAGGCAAGAACAAGGAGCGGATGCCTATGCTCACTAATTCAACCGTGCGGATTGCGGGTCCGGTACCCAACCCTGTTGGGGTTCAAAAGATAATCACCGGCTCCACTGTTGGCCTCGAAGAAGTCCGGGGGAACTAAATTCAGCCGCGCTTCACGCGTTTGCCGGGCACACAGAGGAGTTGTACATAAGGACGGTATGGGCTCAAGTGCCCTGCCGGGGTTATGGACAAGGAGAAACTGCGTATGCCGTTGAACGAATCGGTTCGTAATGCCAAAGGGTGGGACGAAAGCCCATTGCAGAATCTGACGGTTTCGATGTTCCGTCGGAGAGGAAGAGTAGATCCTATACGGCGCACCTCCCGCTGTTCTCTTTTTGCGGTCGGAGGTCTCGTCTTTTTTCTTGCATGCCTACCAATGAACGCACGCGCAGACATCATCGTGGGAGCATCGAACGGACTTTCAGGAATGACCCTCGGGACGGTCGGGACGGAGGCGAGTGCCTGCACAAACACCGCGTGTAATACTTTTTCAAATGTACCGAATAATTCCTTCGTGGGCCACGTGGACGGAGCCGGGGGCGTGGCGGCGACGGCGGATGCTGAATTCGGCTCGAATAACCTCCCGGCGCCGGCGCTGGCGTTTGCGCAGGCCTACATTAATGACCTATCGATCTCAACCTCCGCAGGAACACCGACTGGGGCCAACGGAGCTGCGACAGCCTTCGCTGCCTTCACGGACGTTGTCACGTTTAGTTCGTTCCTGGGGGTAGTTGAGCCATTTTTCCAATTGTCGCTCGACCCCGACCTCAGCGCGGTCGGAGGCCGGACGTACCAGGCAGTGCTATCCCTGTACTGGTACGGCCCCGGAACACTGTGCGATTCAATAGATGCAGCTTATGGCAATTCGTTTTGTAGCGCTGGAAGCATCGCGGCGCCGGGGGCGGCGCCGCAGGGGCTCGCACTTCCTGAGTTGACCGACGCCGATACAATGCTTGTGTTCATGAGCCTTTCCGGTGATGCCGCAGCCGGTGGGTCCGTCTCTGACCCCGCCTCAATAATGATCAGCAACCTACCGGAGGGCGTCAACGTTATTTCCGAAGGCGGGGGTACCTATACTCCCGCGGTTCCCGAGCCTGCCTCTTGGATGATGACGGCGACGGCGGCGGCTCTCCTCTGGGTGGGCTGGAAGCGGCGATCGGCGAATCGGGCGCCTGCTGACTAAGATTTGAGCTCAGGACGCCCACTTGGACCAATTGGCCGACAAACCGAACGCCGTCGATTGGGCTTTCCGGACCAGGCCGACTTAAGACGGTGGCAAAATACGGCTATCGTAAAGTGACCTCGACCCCCAAGCCAGCAGTTCCTCTACTGTGCGCTCCGTCCGTATTACGCCCGATTCACCGATCTGACGTTGTCAGGTCCGGGCTAATGGTCCCCGACTCGGACGAAGAGGACGTTCCGCTGGTGGATAGGTACCCGCAAGTCGGCTTGGGACCCGCAATTAACGGACTGGCACCTCGCCGGCGAAGTCTTCGCGGGAGCATGTGTGAGCGGACGCTCCCCAGGAAGTCCCGTTCAGGGACGTTGAAGCCTCGTACCGGATCATTCTAGCCACAAACGTGCTTCGCTTCGGTGGTGATGTTCGCGTACCTGCCACCTCACTGCTGCGGCATATGTCGACGTGCAGCAATTCAACCGGATTACGCTGGATCCGGAAGTCATGGACGGCAAACCATGCATCCGCGGCATGCGGGTGACCGTCGGCATGATCGTAGAGGCGATGTCCGCCGGGCGCACCGTCAAAGAGTTGCTTGTCGGCTTTCCATATCTCCAGGATTCAGATATCCGGGGAGGCACGTGCCTTCGCCGCCCGGCTCGCTCAAGGGCACGAGATCCGGCTAGCGAGGTAATGCACCTTCTCGTCGATAGGAACTTGACCCCTCGACCACGCGCCAGGCTCAGGTAGTCACCCCGGAACAGCTTCGTGGGAATTGCCCATGCTTTCTGACCGCCATCACCCTCACCTCGCAGCCTTTCTCCTTCAGTATCATCACTTTCACGACCCTCGAAGCGTCGTCTGCCAGCCGGCCTTGTCGCGCCTCGAAACTGAGAGCAGTTTCAGTTCAACGTTGTTTGCCCACAAAACAAAGCACTTCCATTAAATCCCACGCGCCCTCGTAGTATCCTGGAGTTGGTGGCGGTGCGGGCGACCTTGACCGCGTTGCCAACTAACTGGACTGCCAATGTTCCCAATCGGAATTTGGCTTCGTTCCGCACACCCCTCTTTGCCTCGTGAATGGCTTTGGCCGCCCTTGGGCTCCCCTCCCATCGACGGCGATCCCATTTGCTCTTTGAAAATCTGCCGCACGCCGCCAACTCCAAATTGGCTTTGTTTTTTCACGTTGCCAGTCGCGCCGGCGTCACAAATGGCTTCGTTCCGTCAACTGCAAACCTGGGGGGCCCAGTGCCGGCCCCCCAGGCCGGAAACCGAACGAATGATACGCAGCCGCTCATTCCAAAGGGCAAACTCATAATTAGCTTTGTTTTTTCAAAACGAATTCCCGGCGATCCCTGCCTGTAGACTGCCGCTGCCGGATGGAATAGCTTTGTCCCGCGGACGGCTCTCGGCATCCAGGCTGCACCCGAACCACCCCCTATTCCAAAAGGCCGGGCGCAAATGGGTTTGTTTTTTCAAAGCCGAATTCCGGCCGGGCCGGGTTCGAATTGGATGGTGTAAACGTGGCCCGCTTTCACAGTGAGACTGTCCCCCGGCTGCAAACGGATCGACTGGCGGCCATCCCGAACTTCACGGATACGGCTGCCCGTCGGCGGCCGGAGTACGTGGACGCCGTCTACTGTGGGCCTCAAGGTAGCGGCAGCGGGCAATCCATCATTCCATTTGACGTCGACTTCCAGCCCTCCGCGCGCGCGAAGCCCGGTGACTTCGCCGTGGTCCCAGGCCTTCGGCAGGGCGGGGAGAAACTGCAGTTCGCCGGCTTCGCTCTGGATCAGCATCTCGGCGATCGCGGCCGTTCCTCCGAAGTTGCCATCGATCTGAAACGGCGGGTGATTGTCGAACAGGTTGGGCAGCGTGGAGCGGGCCAGCAGCGCAGTCAGATTTTGATAAGCCTTCTCGCCATCGGCCAGCCGTGTCCAGAAGTTGATGATCCACGCGCGGCTCCAACCTGTACCGCCGCCCCCGTTCGCCAGCCGGCGCTCAATGGTGGCGCGGGCGGCCGTGGCGAGTTCCGGCGTCTTGTGAGGAGTAATCAGGTCGCCAGGGAACAGCGCAAACAGGTGCGAAATGTGCCGGTGGCCGGGCTCCACCTCGTCGTAGTCCTCAGGCCACTCCTGGATTTGTCCCCACTTGCCGATCTTGAGCGGATTCAGCCTGGCGCGCGCAGCCTCGACCTTCGCGCGAAAATCCGGGTCGATCTTAAGAATGTCGCTCGCTTCAATGAGCCGCCCGAAAAACTGCTGAAGAATCTCAGTGTCCATGGTTGGCCCCATGGTGAGGACGGCCCGCTCACCCGAGGCCGTCCGATACGTGTTTTCCGGCGAGAGCGAAGGTCCTGTCACCAGGTGTCCCTTGCCGTCGTCCACGAGGTAGTCGAGGAAGAACTGCGCCGCCTCTTTCATCACGGGGTAGGCGCGCTGGGCGAGGAACTTGCGGTCGCGCGTAAAATCGTAATGCTCCGCCAGGTGCAGCGACAGCCACGCCCCTCCCATCGGCCAGATGCCAAACTGGGCGCCGTCGATGGGAACCGCGTCTCCCCACAAGTCTGTGTTGTGATGCAGGACGAACCCGCCGGCGCCATAGTAAAACCTGGCCACGCGCCGCCCGTCCTCGCGCGCCGTATCGATGAGGTCGAAGAGCGGCTCGGTCAACTCCGAGAGGTTGCAGGTCTCCGCCGGCCAATAGTTCATCTCGGTGTTGATGTTTATGGTGTACTTACTGCCCCACGCGGGCGTCAGGCTATCGTTCCATTTTCCCTGGAGATTCGCCGCCATGCTTCCAGGCCGGCTGCTCGCGATTAGCAGATACCTTCCATACTGGAAATAGAGAGCGAACAGGTCGTTGTCTACCTCGCCTTTCTGCACGCGCGCGAGACGCTCGTCGGTGGGCAGCGCACGCGCGGAGCATCCACCGGAAGCTCCAGGCGTACCCGCCGGAAGAAATGCCGGTGGTCCGCGATGTGGTCGCTCCGCAGCGCGTCATAGGCGCGCGAGGCGGCGGCCAAATCGCGCGCGCACGCGGCGGCCAGGTCCTTCTCCCGGATTTCGGTCCCGGCGACGATGGTCAGTGTGACGCTATCCGCGCCGGAGACGTCCAGATGGTCGCCGGCGCTTTCCAACTTTCCGCCGGAGACCGTGGCCTTTACCTCGGAGCGGAATCGAACACCGGTGTTATTTTCGCCGGCGGCGCGCTTCGGCAAAGCCTGTCCGGTCATGATCAGCCGCCCTGCCGCCGACTCAGTAGACGCGTCCGCGGGCCGGCTCAGCGTCGCCTGAAACGAAATGCTGCCCGGTTTGTCGGCGGTCAACCGAACGATCAGGCAATGGCTGGCCGGAGCGGAAGCGAAGACCTCGCGCACATAATGCACTCCACCGGCGGTGTACCGCACGGTGACGATGCCGGTGTCCAAATCCAACTCGCGCCGGTAATCGGTCGCATCCGGCCCACTGCCGAAATCCAGCCAGAGATCGCCCAGAGTCTCGTAGACCGGTAGCGCGCGAGGAATGCTGATCATCGTCTTATCGGCCAGCGCTTGCGCTTGCGCCGGATGCCCCTCCATCGAGCAAGCGGCGGATCTGCGCCAGCGCTTTGGGCGCTTCCGGGTTGCTCCGGTCGCGCTTCTCGCCCGACCAGACGGTGTCCTCGTTGAGCTGGATGTGTTCCTTGCGGACGGTTCCAAAAACCATCGCAGCGAGCCGGCCGTTTCCGACCGGCAGAGCCTGCGTCCACGCGCCGGCGGGCTGCCGGTACCAGAGCTTGAGAGCGCCGCCGTCTTGCGCATGGCACAAGCCCGAGCCCAATAGCAGCGCGCATACCGGAATATTGATTAAGGATGTGATTCGCATCTCAGTAGATCGTTTTACCGAACGTGACACCCGGCCAGTCGTCGGTCCGAAAAGGCACGGCGGGAAGTCCGGCGCCATTGTACATCGTGGCCGTAGGAAACGACTGCCAGGCGTAACGGACCGCCACCGGGTTAGGGACCGATGGGGAGGAGACGATCACGGTATCGCCTTCCATCCGCGCGTCCGCCCAATACCACTTACGGTCCGCGCCTGCCACCGAGAACTCGCCAGGCTTGTCACCCTTCACCACCAGGCCGCCGTCGGTGTGATCGAAGTGAATTCTCATGGCGCCGCCGGCCATGTTCTCCACGGAAGCGAGCGTCGGTCCTGAATACGGAATCTTCTGGCCGTAGGAATTGGCCAAGGCGCAGAAGGCCAGACGCTCGCCGACTTGCAGCTTGTCGATGGGGTGAATGTTGTCCGGGTTGCCGGTATCGACGGTGGTCGCCAGGCACGAGTCAGGCACGCTTTTCGCCACCATTGCCTGGGCTTCCCGGAACTCGGCCCAGGAGTCGTCGCCGGGGTTGTCCTTGCGATGCATGTAAGCAGGCAGGCCCACGATGTAGAACGGAAAATCGCCCTGACCGAAAAGCTTGCGCCAATCGGCAATCATGGCGGGGAGCAGTTTGCGGTATTGATACGCGCGCTCGGCGTTGGACTCTCCCTGATACCAGATCGCGCCCTTGATCGCCATCGGAGCGATGGGCGCCAGCATGCCGTTGTACAGCACGCTCACCATGCTCGTCACACTTTCGTATCCGGGCGGCAGCACGCCGGGCGTGTGGCCGTCCACGGAGACTTTGCCTTTCCATTCGCCGGCCAGGGGAATCGACGTGCCGTCGCCCAGCACCAGTTTCATGCTGGCGGCGCCGTCGAGGAACCCGCCGCCCTGCGCTTGCACGCGGAACAAACGAATCGTAATGATGTTCTTGCCGGGCTTCAAACCCATAGCGCCATAGACCCGCGGATTCTCGACCCAGGAACTGGAACCCACCTGCCGTCCGTTGACATAAACGGTGTCCATCTTCTCCACCTGGCCCAGGTAGATGCGGGCTCTGCCCTGCGGCACGGGGTCAGGAATCGTGATCGCCTTTCGCAGATAGGTGAGGCTGGGAACTCCAGCCACACCCAACTCCTTGAAGTCGCCCGGAACCTGAACGGTCTTCCACGATGAGTCGTCCAACCCGGCGTCGGCCCAGGAACCGTTCTTCTGGCCGATATCGTAATCCTCATACCAGGGCATGATGTAGTTGCCGTACTCACGGCCGCCTTTCTGCCGCAGCCGCTCGAAGAATGCGATGCGATCGTCGAAGTCCCCCAACGGGCGCAAGGCATCAACGCTGGCGAAGGTCTCGGCCGGGACGCCGCCCACCGCGACTTGCATCAGGCCGATGGGCACGTGCACGGACTGGAACACTTTGCGGCCGAAGAAATAGGCCGCCGCGGAAAGACCGCCGCCGCGTCCTCCGAGGCCCTCCGGTGCGATGACTCTCCACGGTCCTCCGCGAGGAACGTCCGCGGGCGAATAGCTATCCCGCTCGCCGACGTTGTAGAAACGCATCTGCGGATAGTTCGCGTTTTTCACTTCCTCGGCTCCGTTTCTCGCCTGACCTAAACCAAACTGCATATTCGACTGGCCGGCGCAGATCCACACGTCGCCTACCAGCACGTCCTGCAGTTCGATGGTCCGCTTGCCGGAGATCTGAATCGTGTAGGGACCCCCAGCCTCGGGCGGATCGATCTTCGCCGTCCACTTGCCATCCGCTCCGGCTGTTGCCGTGGCGGTGTGCTGGCCCATTTGCACGCGCACCGTGTCTCCGGGCTCGGACCATCCCCAAATCGGATTCGGCTTGCCGCGCTGCAGCACCATGTGGTCTCCGAAGATCGGGCTGACAAATGGCGGCGGAGCTGTTCTGCTGCGGAGGCTGCGCAATGGACGCGTTCACGCTCAATAGCACAAACGCCGAAATCGAGATAAGACTCTTACTCATGGTGGTCACCTCACTCATGCATCGGGGCCGGCGCGGCTTTTCCGAAAACCGTAAATTCCGTGATCCCGAGCGGCGTGCCTGGGCGGCGCGGCCAGTCCGTGATCGTCAAACGAACGAAACGGCAGCGCGTGGGCGGAATCTCGTCGAATTCCGTGTAGAGCGTGCCGTCGTTCTTCGTCTTGTCCAAAACGGTGGCGTACTCTTTGCCGTCAATCGAAGCTTCTACCTTGTAGCGGAACGCCGTGACACCGCCGGAGGCCGCCGCCGCTGCTCCCGGTGCCGGCGCGGCGCCGCGCGCTCCAAATCCGCCCCGGCCGGCCGCGAACTCGATTCGAGTGGAGTCGATCGTAAAAAACTGATTGGTCTCGAATTCGGTCGGCGCTACCAGGTCGAGTGTGAGCGTCGGTTGCGCGTCGGTCTCGGCCGGTTGCCAGACCGTGCCGTTGGAGTCGTCGATTGCGTACACCGCTTCATGTCCGGGGCGCTCGCTGGAAAATGCGCTTTGCGAGTGCATGGCGCGCAGCTTGTTTACGCTGACCGCGATCGAGCCGGAGTCGCCGTTGCGCACCGGATCGGCCACCACACCCGGCGCCCACTGCGGTGTTTCGCTCGGACCGTGGGTGAACGGATTGCCGTCGGAGTCGAATGCGATGGGGTCCATGCCGATCCGGCGGCCCCCGGCGGGACTCGCCATGACAATGGTATAGAACACCCACCAGTTCCCGTCCGGACCCTTCACCACGCAGCCGTGGCCCGGTCCCGTGACGATTCCGGTGGTCTTCCTGAGCAGTGGATTTCGCGGAGAGTAGCTGAAAGGCCCCAGCGGGCTCTTCGCCGAGTAGACCCCGCTCGCGTACGACAGCCACTGCGTACCCGAGGCGCTGTATTCGATGTAGTATGTGCCGTTTCTTTTGAACGCCCACGGGCCTTCGATCCATGCGATTCCCGTATATTCGTTCTTCTCGCCCCAACGCTCCCAAACATGCGACGGGTCGAAGCCAAACAGATGTTTCGGCGCGGCTGTCAGGTGTGTCAGGTCTTTCGGGTCCAGTGGAGCAACGTAGATTCCCGCTGTAGATCTGCCGGGGAAATACAGGTAGGGCTTGTTGTCGTCGTCGACGAAGACATCCACGTCGAAGGCGCCATTGGCCGTGGTCCCGTTAAACCTGACCTTCCACGGCTCGCCCCGTTCGTCCTTCCACGGGCCGAGGACCTCATATGGTCCCAGGATGCCCGGCGCCTTGTACAGCGGGGCGTCGTTGCCGGACATGTAGAATGCGCCGTTGTATTTGACCACGTGCGGCGCGACCGGCAGGCGCCCGCCCCGAACATCGACCGCCTGGAACCTCCAATTGACGAAGTCGCGCGAGACCCACGCGCCGCCGCCGGTTGCAAACAGATAGTAAAATTCGCCTTCGCGCACCACCGTGACGTCGCCGAGGCTGACGCCTTGTGGCGCGCCGTCCGTGGACGAGGCGGGAACCGGAAGTGGATTGCAGTAGCGCATTGACTTTCCGACCACCGGCGCCGCTACGCTGTGCGCGGCGGGTTGGGACCAAAGCACCACTGCCGCGCCAAGGACTACGAGGGCGCCAAGGGGAACCCCGTGGCGGCATACGCTCGTGAAGGACATTGCCAACCTCCTTATGATGAGAACTTCAGCGCCCCATGGCTTTCCAGGTGAAACAGGAACCATCCTTGCGGTCGGGCGCTGGACCGGGATGGTCGGCGGCTACTGCTCCGGGGTCCTTCGGAGCAACGATATAACGATGCGTTGCCAGGGACAGGAAGAGCGTGTCGCCGCGCTGGAGGTCCACCCATTGGAAAGTCTCTCCGTTGCCTGGCTTGCCGGACTTAATCGTAACGTCGCCGGACTTGCCTTCGCCACCTACCGAAACGTATTTCCCGTCTTTTGTCTGAAGCGCGATCCGGCCGTGGCCTTGGTCCACAACCTTAAACGCCGTCGCCTTCTCTGCGGAAGTCACCGATTGCAGTTTGCCATCCACCACGGCCAGCGCGTTCCCTCCGCCGAGATCCGTGATGGTGATGAATTGAGATACGGGGATCGGTTTGGTCAGCCCGCGCGGCCGCGGCTCGTCCAGAGCAAAGAAATTGAAATCCGCGTAGCCGCCAGGTTGCTCGCCGGTATTGTAATGGAACAGCGTATTGCGCACGCCCTGGAAAGTCGTGAGCTGAAACACCGTGATGAAATCGGGGCCCAGCGGCTTGTAGGTCTTCCCGTCCGTGCTGTAGCTGAACTTCGATATCTCCGTGTCGTAATTGCTGTGCACGCGAAGCCAGACGTGCGGAGCACCAATGGGTTCCTTGACGATCTTCCCAGTACTGTGGTCGTACTCCGCGACCCGAAAGCCGCTATCGTCCCGCATCATCCCGATCCAGGCGTATGGCGAGTTTAGCAGCGCCAATCCGGCCACGTCACCGGCTTTGAGGCCGCTGCCGTCCAACTCCGTGGTGGCCGTGGATTCCGGTCCCACGGCGCGCTGGGTCAGAGAGTTTCGCGCCCACCAGAAATCGGGGGCCGGCAGCGAATGCAGACGGAGATACCCCGGCCGCTCTGAAAGCGACCACTTCGTGTCGTCGGGTACGTGATTCCACTGCCAGACCATCTGGAGCTTCGGTCCCGAGAAATCGTCGGAGCGTTCGTACGGAGATGAAATCGGCTCGGTGTGTCCCGTGTTCGGCTTCACCCAGATGGAGGGCGTCCGCCTCAGGTTGCCAGGCAGGCCGAAGTACGGCCATCCATTCTCCCAAGTGACCGGAGAGAGAGAAGTGAGCCGGCCGACGGAGTTGTGATCCTGCATGGAGAAACCCCACCACTCACCCGTCTGCGTCGCAATGATGCCGCCCTGGTGCAGGTCGAGATCCCGGCTCTGGCTCGAATCCGGGGGGTTGGCCTCCATCGGTGGGGTATTCCTGCGTCCGCCGCCCTTAGGTCTATAGCCTTGGCCGATTCCGAGGCTCTCTTCCGCACTGATGGTCTCTATCTCCCACGGTCCCGTCAGCCTGTCCGCCCTGGCGCACTTCATTGGCACGTGAGCGCCGGGAATGGCGCTGACGATGTAGTATTTGCCGTTGATCTTATAGAAGTGCGAACCTTCGCCCATACCCAGCTTGGAGTCAATCAGGACGCGGTCCGTGCCCGGAACAAGAGCGGTGAGGTCCTGGTTCAGTTCCACGATCCGGATGGTCCGGGCGCCGTAGACGGCATAGATCTTTCCGTCGTCGTCGAATAACACCGAAAGGTCGTGCAGGCCTGGGTCGATTCGGTTGTGTGCCCATGGTCCACGCGGGTTCGAAGCCCGGAACACGTGCAGCCCGAATCGGTTCACGTTGGCAAAAATGTAGTAGGTTCCGTTATGGTAGCGGAAACTCGGCGCCCAGATCCCCTGGCCATAAATCTGCTTGCCTTCTTCGAGGCGGAAGTCCGGACCGAGATCCAGGCGATCGAAGGCGTAGCCGATGATCCGCCAATTCACCAAGTCCCGGGAATGCAGGATCGGCAGTCCCGGCATGGTGTGCATGGTTGTCCCAGTCAGGTAGTAATCGGCGCCCACCCGGATCATGTCGGGGTCCGAGAACTCGTCGTAGAACAGGGGATTCGAATAGGTCCCGTTCCCGTTGTCGGCGGCCCACGATCGATGGGCGGCTTGCGCAGGGCCGGCCGACGCGGCCACCGGCAACGCCACGAGACTTGTCAACGATGCACAAAGCAGAAGGTAGTTGGATGACATTGCTATAGTGAACCCTTCACACTCGGCGTTCTGCCGATGGGCTGCCCGCCGCCAACGCTCACATCCACCTTTGCCGCCGGCACGTCCGCGGCCGTCAACCTGAACTTCACCTGGCGGCTTTCGCCGGGTTTGAGGTGAATGCGCTGAAATCCGCGCAGATTCCGGATCGGCGCGTCAGCATCGGCGCCGCCGCCTATGTAGAGCTGAACCACTTCGTCGCCTTCGCGCGAGGAAGTGTTCTTCACCGTCGCGCTGACCTCCGCGCCGCCTGCGGTGCGTTTCGCGTTCAGGCCCGAGTACGCAAACGTCGAATAGCTCAGCCCGTAGCCGAACGGATAGAGCGGCTCGCCTTTGAAATAGCGGTAGGTGCGATTCTTCATCGAGTAGTCGGTGAACTCGGGCACCTGATCCAGGCTTTTGTAGAAGGTGACCGGGAGGCGGCCTGCCGGGTTGTTGACGCCAGCCAGCGTGTCCGCGATGGCCGAGCCGGCTTCCTCTCCACCGTACCAGGCCGAAAGCACCGCAGTCGCGCCGGCCGCGGCGGAATTGATGGCCACGGCGCTGCCACTGGTCAGAATCACGACAACCGGCTTGCCGGTAGCGATCATCGCCTTCACTAATCCCTCCTGCGGCTCCGGAAGATCGATCGCGCTGCGATCGTGACCTTCACCTTCCTGCGAACCGTTCAGGCCGACGAAGACCAGAGCCACATCGGAACCCTTCGCCACCTTCTCCGCATCCGCGAGCAACACGGGCGCCGGTGGAATCCAATTCAATTCGGCTCCGCCTCCGCGTCCGTTCTGCGTGTACTCCACCTTGATGGAGTAGCGGTGTCCGCCTTCGAGTTGCATCGGGGCTGCGCCTCCGCGGCGGCCGCCCTGGCCAGGCCCCAATCCCTGTCCTTGTCCCGGCCCCAAACCCGCGGGTCGAGGGCCGCCGCGGCCGCCCGAATTCATCTCTTTGCCGTCCAGCGTCAGGGTGATCTTCCCATCCCGGTTCCACATGCCGGTGCGCGCCGAGATCACGTAATCGCCCGTAGCCGGCGGAATCAGAGTACCGGTCCAGCGGATGGAGTATTTGTCGCCATGGAAGGCTGCCACCAGGGCAGGCTCTTCCATGTTGGCATCGAAGTAGACGCGCGAATCCACGCGACGCAACTTCGGCTCGCCCTGGAAATCCGGGTTGTCGAAATATTCGGCCTGGAGTCCCTCCCCCTTGCCGTCCGGCGGCGAAAGGAAGCTGGAGTCCACCAGCGCCGGCGCGGCGGCCGTGTAGGTGGCCCCCAGCGTGTATTGCACCCTGGCCTTGGCGAACTGCTGCTTGATGCCTTCCAGCGGAGTCACCTGCCTGGAGGAAATACCGTTATAGTTACCCAACAGGCCGATTGGATCGTTGGCCGAAGGGCCGACTACCGCGATTTTGGTTACTGTGGATTTCAACGGCAGGAAACCGCCCTCATTCTTCAGCAGCACGATGGCTTCGCGTTCCGCCTGCCGCGCCAGTTGGCGGTGGGCCGCGGAGTCGTTTTCCGAATAGGGAATCTTCGTGTACGGAACGCGCTCCGGCGGGTCGAACATACCCAGGCGGATGCGCGCTTCGAAAAGGCGCTCAGTCGCGCGTGTGATCTCGGCTTCCGAGATCGTGCCCGCCTTCACTTCGTTGACGAGTGTCGCGTACTCACCGCCGCAAGTCAGATCCGTGCCCGCCTTGACGGCCGCCACCGACGCCGCGCCCTGGGTGGCCGCATATTTGTGACTCCGAAAGATGTCTCCGACCGCGCCGCAATCGCTAACCACGAAGCCCTTGAAGCCCCACTGCTCCCGCAGGCGCTTTTCGAGCAGGTCGGTGCTGGCGCAGCCGGGCACGCCGTCCACCGAGTTATAGACGCACATCACGGAATCCGCTTTGCCTTCCATCACCGCGGCCTTAAACGCCGGCAGGTACGTGTTCAGCAGGTCGTACTCGCTGGGCTTGGCGTCGAAGGTGTGGCGCAGCGGCTCCGGCCCGCTGTGCACGGCGTAGTGCTTCGGCGTCGCGACAACTTTCAGGTAGTGCGGGTCGTCGCCCTGCATGCCCGTGACGAAGGCTACGCCCATTCGGCTGGTCAGATATGGATCTTCACCGTAAGTCTCCTGCCCGCGTCCCCAGCGCGGATCGCGGAAGATGTTGATGTTCGGCGACCAGTAGGTCAGCCAGGCGATGCGGCCGGGAGAGTTCCCCGGCGGCACTTCCGGGATAGGCGGCCGGCGTTGAGCCTCGTGATACTTCGCCCGCGCCTCTGTAGAAATCGCATCCGCAACGCGATGCACCAGATCCGGGTCGAAGCTTGCGCCCATGCCGACCGGCTCGGGGAACACGGTGGCGCGGCCCGAGGCGACGCCGTGCAGAGCTTCGTTCCAATAGTTGAAGACGCCCACGCCGAGGCGCGGAATCGCCGGCGCGCTGTTCTGCATTTGCAGCACTTTCTCCTCCAGCGTCATCCGCGAGACCAGGTCCGCCGCGCGCTGGCCGGCCGGCAGATTCGGATTCATGTAGGGCGCGTCTGCCGGCGCTTGAGCAAACAAAGAAACGCCGAACGTCAAGAAAGCGAGAGCGAAGGGAACGGTTTTCAAATCTAATCTCCTATAGGCGTTTCTTCACCTCAAGGGCGAAACGAAGGCCGATAGTAGCGCTTTCATCGCCGCTCTGCAAGCGCTTGCGGTCCTCGCCACCCGCCGTATAAGCTCACTCGAATTATAGTAGGGAGTCGAACCCGGCTGGGAGGCACCTGAGAATGCAGCCGCCCTTTGCGCAAATCACGCAAGCGATTACAATAGCTCCTTACCGGGTGAGGCTTTGCCACGGGAGCGCGACCGGTCCCAGCTCACGCTCCGTTTTTTCGCAAGTGCCGGATCGAAATATGGAGGTGTAAGGATATGAAACGAGCATTGGTTCTCCTCGCGTTGACGGCAATCTGGGCCGCGGGAAATTGTCTGGCACAACCGGGCGCGGCCGGGAACGCCCCGGGACGTCCGGCCAGCCCCCCCGACAATACTCCCCGGACGCTTTCGCCTTATTTCACACCGGCGACGGCGGTCCCCAAAGCGCCGGATGCGGACGGCTTCATTCAACGCTGGCTGCTTCTGGAGCCGATCGACAAGCCGAACCGCACGAATACGGTTTTTACGGATACCTACGTGCGGACCAACCTGAATACCGAGTACTTCCCCAACCAGTTCACGGTAATTCCGAACAACGGCGACAAAGTCAAAGCCGGCGAGCAGGAGCTCGTGTGGCATGCGCTCGATTCCACGGGCTTCAACGTCAAGCTCTTTCGCTTCGCCTATGGTCTGAACAAGAAAACCTATGGGGTTATTTTCTGGGCCGTGACGGTGGTCAACAGCCCGCGCGAAATTCAGAACGCCCGCATGGCCGTCGGCGTCAATGGGGCGTCTATCTGGTGGGTCAACGGCAAGGAAGCCGTCGACCTCTTTACCGACCGGCGCATGAAAATGGACGATTGCGTGTCCAAACGGCTCACGCTCAACAAGGGCCGAAACGTGATTCGAGGCGCTGTCATCAATGGACCCGGCATGAGCGATTTCTGCCTCCGCTTCCTCGATGAAAACGGGGAGCCGATCAAGGATCTCACCGTCAGCCTGGATAGCGCGGGAAAGTGATGGGTCGCCTGTCTGAGGTCTCAATCTATTTCTTGGAGCGTCTATGAAAGCCTACATTCCGGCAGCAGCGATTGTCCTGGCCGCGGCGGTTCCCACTCTGTTTGCGCAGGCGCCGGCGCTGAACGGTGAACCCTACATCCACGACCCTTCCACCATCGCGTTCAGTGACGGGAAATATTTCACGTTCGGCACCGGCGGAGGCGGTCTCATCTCCGAAGACGGCTGGACGTGGCACGGCGGAGCCCAGCGCCCCGGCGGCGGAGTCGCTCCCGACGTCATCAAGATCGGGGACCGCTATTACATGTCGTATGCCAGGGGCGGCGGCGGGATGTCCGGCGGTCATGCGAGCAATGTCTACGTGATGTGGACGAAGTCGCTAGACCCGGCTTCCCCAGACTTCAAGTTCAACGACGAAACTCTCGTCGCCTCAACCGACGGGGTTGAGGACTGCGATGCCATCGACCCCGCTTTCCTGCTCGATCCCGCCACAGGCCGGCTGTGGCTGAGTTACGGAACTTATTTCGGCTACATTCGCATTGTGGAGCTCGATCCCAAGACGGGAAAGCGCGTTGCCGGCAACAAGGCGGTGGACGTCGCGATCGACATGGAAGCCACCGATCTGGTGGCTCGCGACGGCTGGTATTACCTGCTGGGCACTCATGGAACCTGTTGCGACGGCGCTAACTCGACATACAACATTCGCGTGGGCCGCTCCCGGAACGTCCTCGGCCCCTACGTGGATAACATGGGCATCCCGCTGCTCAAGGGCGGCGGCAAGCTGGTGGTGGCGGCGAGCCGGCCGCTTCGTCGGACCCGGCCACTTCGGCAGGCTGGACTTGGGCGATGGCGTGGAGAAATTCTCGATGCATTACGAAGCCGACCTGGACCGCGGAGGCCGGAGCGTGCTGGATATTCGCCCGCTGCTTTGGAAGGATGGATGGCCGGTGGGCGGCGACAATTTCTGGGGCGGGACCTTCGAAATTCAGTCCGAACGGAGCGGCTTTGCGCTCGAGCTGGCGGTGGATTTCGTGCGCATGGCGGGACGCGGCGGCGGTTTCGGCGGCCTCGGAGGCGGCGGTGGACGCGGACGCGGCGGCGCCGGTCCTGGTCCTGTCCCGCTGGCCCTCCTGCCGCCCCGGCCGCCCCGGCGGTGCAGCCGGTTCAGGGTCAGCGACTCTACGACGTATTGCACGGCTGGCCGACGGGCAATATCGACTTGCGCATCGGGGACTACATGATGCGGCCCCACCAGAAGTGGACCATCACGCCGGTCCTCAATGCCGGCGGCTATCCGGGCTCGCCCTACTTCAAGATTCAAATCGCCGACACGGATCGCACGCTGGCCGCGGCGGAAAACAACGAAGTGGTGACGGTTCCCACCTTTACGGGAGCCCCCGAACAACTCTGGCGTATCGACCAGTTGACTGACGGCACGTACCGCATCATGCCCAAGGCGGTGCCGAATTCCACGGATCCCGTCGCCCTGAGCGCAGTAGGCGCCAGCACGCCGACGCTGGCGAAGTTCGACCCGAAGAGTGACAAGGGGCGCTGGACCTTCCGGAAGCCGTAAGGCCGCGGGATTCCAGCGTGAGATGAAGTAGCCCATCGAACGGGAGGCAGTCTTATGAAGCGGATTTCTTTTTCTCGCGATATTGGCCGGCGGGATTTGCGGCCGCACAGACACCCGCGCGCGTGAAGGTCGAAGGCGGCTTGCTGCAAGGCACTTCCGAAGACGGTCTAACGGTCTACCGGGGCATTCCGTTCGCGGCGCCACCGGTAGGCGAACTACGCTGGCGGGCGCCGCAACCCGCGGCACAATGGGAGGGCGTGAAGCCAGCGGATAAGTTCGGGGCCCGCTGCTACCAGGGTGGCAGAGGGGCTCCGGGCGTCGATACGAGCGAGGACTGCCTCTACTTGAACGTGTGGTCGCCCGCGAAATCGGCCAGCGACCACATCCCGGTTCTGGTTTGGATCTACGGTGGCGGTTTCAGCGCAGGCGCGACTTCCGAGCCTACCTATAGCGGGGAGAAGCTGGCGAAGAGAGGCGTGGTGCTGGTAAGCATCGCCTACCGCGTCGGACAGATGGGCTTCTTCGCGCACCCGGGGTTAAGCGCGGAGAACAGGAACCATGTCTCGGGGAACTACGGCCTGCTGGATATGATCTCGGGACTCCAGTGGGTGCAGCGGAATATCGCGGCGTTCGGCGGCGATCCTCATCACGTGACGATTTTCGGCGAATCGGCAGGCGGCATCGCCGTCAGCATGCTGTGCGCGTCGCCGCTGGCGAAGGGACTGTTCCAGGGCGCGATATCGCAGAGCGGCGGATCGTTCGGCCCTCCACGGCCCGGCGCCACTCAGCCCGGGGAGAACATGAAGAGACTGGCGGATGCGGAATCGTCCGGCGCGGCATACGCCAAGAGCGCGGGCGCCGCGTCCATAGCGGACCTGCGCAAGATCACGGCGGACAAGCTTCCGGCGGGCGGACGCGGCGGCGGAATGTCCTGGCCGATCATCGATGGCTACGTGATTCCGGACGACCAATACAAACTCTACTCAGCGGGCAAGTTCAACGACACGCCGATTCTGGTGGGCTACAACTCGGACGAGGGCCAGACCTTCTCGCGGGCGTCGACGCCGGAAGATTATATCGCCTCCGTGAAGGAGCGGTACGGCCCGTTTGCCGACAGGCTCATCAAGGCTTATCCGCCAGGTGAAGGGAAGGTGTCGAAGACCGCGCGCGATCTGGCCCGCGATGCTACGTTCGGCTGGCACACATGGATTTGGGCCCGGCTGCAATCGCAGAAAGGAAAGGGCAAGGCTTACCTTTACTGCTTCGATCAGCATCCGGACTATCCGGCCGATTCTCCGCGCGCCGGATACGGCTCGCCGCACGGGCAGGATGTGGCCTACGTGTTCCAGCATCTGAACCCGTCGCAGGCCATGCCGAGTGACCAGGCGATTTCGGACGCTATGGCGGCTTACTGGACGAACTTCGCCAAGTACGGCGATCCGAACGGGCAGGGCGTTCCGCAGTGGCCGGTCTTCCGCGACGCGAATCCCGTGGCGATGTGGTTCCAGCAGACGCCGCACACGGGACCGGTTCCGAGCGCGGACGCGCTGAAGGTCCTGGATGAATACTTCGCCTGGCGGCGGACGCCGGAGGGAGAAGCGTTCGTCAAGCCGTAGTCCGGTTCAAAGCTGGAACTGCGTTACCACTCCACGACCGAACCGTCCGGGGCGAAGACGCGGGCCATGGGGCGCGTGCCGGCAAAGGGATACTTGGCGAGGGCGGCCTCGGTGAGATCGAAGCCGAGGCCAGGTTTTTCGGGAAGCGGAAAGCGCCCGTTCACCATGCGCATGGCCGGAAATCCGAGCCACTCCTCCCAGATTCTGTCAGTCGCGGACGGGCGCACGCCTCCGCAAATCTCCTGGACCAGGAAATTGGGCATGGCCGCGTCCACGTGCAGGGTGGCCGTGCCGCCGATGGGGCCTTCGCAGGCGTGCGGCGCCATGGAGATACCCGCGGCTTCGGCCATGGCCGCGACCTTCCAGAGCGCCGACACGCCGCCAACATGGTTGATGTCGGTCTGCAAAATATCGACCACGCCCATTTCGACGATCTCGCGGACTCCGTAGGATGCTACCAGACGCTCGCCAGTGGCGATCGGCACCGTGGAACGACGAGCAATGCGCGCCATGGCCTTGACGTTTTCCGGTGGGCAAGGCTCTTCGACCCAAAGCAGATTCAACGGCTCGAGTTCCTTGATGATGACCGAGGCGACACTCGGGCTGGTCTTCGCGTGGAAATCGACGGCGATATCGATATCGGGTCCAAGGCCTTCGCGCAGCGCGGCGATCTGCTGCACCGTGCGGCTGATTTTCGCGTGCGTGTCGATCCACTCGTAGTAACCCGACGGGCCGGTCTTGAAGCAAGACACTCCCTGCTCGATGGCGGTTTCGCGAAGCTGCTTCAACTGATCCGGCGTGCGCACTCCGTCGGCGTGATAGTAGCCGCGGATGCCGCGGCTGTCAAACGGACCGCCGAGCAACTTGTACACCGGCATGCCCAGCGCTTTGCCGCGGATGTCCCACAGTGCCTGGTCTATGCCCGATATGGCGGAGCCGATGACGGGACCGGCGCGATAGAAGCTGTGGACGTACATGGACTGCCAGATGTGCTCCACCTGCATGGGGTCGGCGCCGACGACAAAGTCGTGGAAGTCGTTCATGCAGGCGATGACGGCGCCGGCCTTCCCTTCGAGCGTGCCTTCGCCCCAGCCGACCAGGCCCTGGTTGGTTTCGAGCTTGACGAAGACGTAGGGGCGGTCAGACTGGGCATTGAGCGAAACGCCAAAGACCTTCATACCGGTCACGCGAAGGCGGGAACCGACGCGTTCGAAGGCGGCGGCTCCGGCGGGAGCGGCAGGCAGTGCCTGGAATGCGCAGCCGCAATCGAGCGAGGGGCGGCGCACGGCGTGGGCGCCCCCGGCGAGGAGCGCAGTTGCCGCGCCCTGAAGAAGTTGACGGCGGCGCATCACGCCACCTCCTTTCCGAGCAGCGATGCATCGATCTTGAGGCCTAGCCCAGGCTCCGCCGACAGAGCCAGGTAACCGTCGGTTACCGATTCGAGCGCGGCGCCGGCGAGGGCGGCACGGAAGCGGCGATCCTCGTCAGCGTCGGGCACCGGGATCTGCTGAGCGAAGAAATTGGGCAGCGAGGCCGCGAGATGCAGCGCGGCCGCCGTTCCGACGGGACCGCCGTCATGGTACGGCGCGACCGCGACGTAGTTGGCCTCCGCGAGGGCGGCAAACTTGCGGATCTGGGTGATGCCGTTACGGGCCAGGTCCGGCCGGAACACGTCGATCAAGTCCTCGCGGAGCAGATCCTGAAATCCGGCGGAGGCAGTCAACGAGCGTCCGAAGCCGAGCGGCGTGACGCGCTCGCCGGCAAGCTTGCCAATGGCGGCCAGACTTGTGATCTCGCAGGGTTCGTCCAACCAGAGAGGGTGGAGGCGCTCAAGGGCGTCGCTCAGGCTGGCGGCGTCGCCGGGTGTGAGAGCGGCGGCGCAATCGACGACGAAATCCGAATCTTCGCCGAGCGCGGCGCGCAAAGTCTCCACCCGCTTGCGGTTGGCAGCAACGAAAGGCCGGCCCGAGTTTCTCGCGGCAGGGGCAACCGCGGGGATCACGAAGGCGCGAAAGCCCGCCGCTCGCGCACGCTTGCAGGAGGCGAGCACGGCGTCATCGTCCGCGGCTGCCACTACAGCGAGAGCGCGCACTTTGTGGCGCGTCGGGCCGCCAAGCACCTGATAGACCGGAGCCTTGGCGGCCTGGCCGACGATATCCAGCAGGGCCATATTGACCGCGGCCCGAAGATCCGGCAGAGCCGCCAACCGGGTATGGAGCGAGGCGTATTCGGTGGCTTGGCGGCCTCGCAGGATAGCCACGGCTTGGGCGAGATCGGCGGCGGCAATCGCGCGGGTCTCCCCCCAGCCGACGATCCCGCCGGTGGTTTCCAACCTCAGGATTGCGTACTGGCGCTTGGAGACAGGCTCCCGCACTGCGTACGCTTTGCAGTTCGCGATGGACAGCGGTCCGGCGGCAGGTGCGGCCGCGGCGGCCTGCGCGGCGATCGAGGCCGACAGGCGAGCCCTTCGAACGGTGGCTTCTCTCATTTGGCTCCCATCCTACAATTGCGGGGATAAACGCCCGTCTACTTGAATAGAAGCTGAGCGAAAGTATAGAAGCTCCTTCGCCACGTCTGCCATTCGTGCGTGGTGCCGGGAGACAAATAAATATAGCTGTTCGTGATGCCGGCAGCGATCAGTTGTTCCTGGTGTTTTTTCAGGCCTTCGGGATTCTCTAGCGGGGGTTCCGTGCCGTAACTCATGAAGAGAACCTTGACCTTCCTGTTGAACTCCGCCGGATCGGCCATTGCGCCGCTGTAGACAGTCTTGAGGTCGAGTGTGGCAGGCGCCGCCGGCTGCGCGGGCGCGGCTGCGGGAGTTGCGCCTGGCGCCGCCCCTCCACGGCCACGGCCGCCGACCGAAGCCGGCTGCGCTGCCGCCGCTGAATAACCCGATGTAGGAGAACTTATCGAGGTTGACCATGGTGACGGATGCGGTGATTCCGCCGCCCATGGAGAGCCCGCCCATCGCTCGGTGGTCCCTATCCGCCAGGGTACGGAAGTGGCTGTCGACCCACGGGATCAGTTCATTGGTCATGAGCTGCCCGTAAGCGCCGCCCCCAGGACCGCCACCGAAGCCGGCTCCGCGGCCGCCTGGAGCGGGTGCCGCGCCACGCCCACCCGCGTTGGCGATGATGCTGGTTTCCGAAACCACGATCATGGGTTTGACTTTACCCGCGGCAAGCAGGTTGTCGAGAACCAGATTGGTACGGCCCATCTCAAACCAGACAGTTTCGTCTTCGCCGCTGCCGTGCTGCAGATACACAACCGGATAGCGGGTCTTGAAGTTCGCCTTGTCGTCATATCCCGGCGGCGTATAGACGAAAATGTGGCGCCATGCATGGATCGACTTGGCAAAGTAGTTCGCGGCCTCCAGGTGGCCGTGCGGTACGTCCTTGAGGTCGTACCAGTCCACGCCAGCCTCGGGAATTTCAAAGCCGTTGCACATGTGGCTGTAGCCCATGAAGGCCCTGGTAGCGGGGTCCAATACGATGGCGCCATCGACGAGCATCCAGTAGTTGTGATAGCCGGGGCTCTGCGGAACGCTGGTGTAGGTCCAAACACCATCGGCGCCTTTGACCATGTCGTACGGAAGGGGGCTAAGCGAACCCTGGCCGGAGGTGACCAGGGCAACCTGGACCTTCTGCGCGTTGGGAGCGGTGAAGTGGAACGTCACACGATTGTCCTCTTCAATCCGCGGATACTGCGCGCCATAGACATTGTACGGGTTAGGATGTGCCGGCACGGCGGGCGCACTCGGACCGGCCACCGGAGCAGGCGACAGCTCCTGCCGGGCGGACGGCTTGGAATTGTTGGAAGCCTTTTTCGTCTGAGCGAAACAGACTCCGGCGGCCAGAACCGCCGAAAAGGAAGCAAGAAAAAGTGCTCGTCTCATGATTGCGATCTCCCCAAGCGGGCCCTACCGGAACAAAAGAGGAGCGAAGGCGTACAGACTCCTCCTCCAGGTTTGCCATTCGTGTGCGGTGCCGGGAGAAATGTAGACGTAGCTGTTGGTGATTCCGGCGGCGGCCAGTTGCTGCTGGTGCGCCCGCAAACCGTCGGCGTTCTCCACCGACCCGCAACTCATGAAGAGGACCTTGACTTTCTTGTTGAACTCCGCCGGTATCGCCATTTGGCCGTTGTAGATGGTCTTGAGGTCGAGCGGAGCTGGTGCGGCCGGAGCGGCGCGCCGGAGTTCCCGGCGCGCCGCCACGGCCGCGGCCGGGCCCACCCGCCGCGGCGCCGCCGCTGAAGAAGCCGATGTAGGAGAACTTGTCGAGGTTGGCCATGGTGACGGCTGAAGTTTGCATGCCGCCCATCGAAAGCCCCGCCATGGCCCGGTGGTCCTTGTCCGGGATCGTTCGGAAGTTCTTGTCAATCCACGGAATCAGATCGCTAGTCATAAACTGACCGTAGGCGCCGCCTCCCGGACCTCCGATTCCGGGGAAACCTCTCCCCGGCCCGGCGTGGCCGCGCCGCCAGCCGCTGGAGGCCCGGCGGGAGCGCCCGTTCCCGGAGCACCGCCAGGGCCACGACCCACGCCGCCGACTGGAGGAGCACCGTTAATTCCCGGCCTGCCGCCCGGAGCGTCCGGGGCGCCCGTCGCACTCGTCTCCATAACGACCATCATCGGCTTCACTTTGCCCTGCGCGAGCAGGTTGTCGAGAATCACGTTTGTCCGGCCCATCTCAATCCAGACCCGCTCATCCTCGCCGCCGCCATGCTGCAAATAAAACACGGGATAACGCGTTTTCAGGTTGGCGTCATAGCCAGGAGGCGTATATACGTAAATGTGACGCCATGCATTGATCGACTTGGCGAAGTAGTTTTCGGCCGTCACATGGCCGTGCGGTACATCCTTGAGGTCGTACCAGTCCACGCCCGGCTCGGGGACTTCGAAGCCGTTGCACATGTGGCCATAGCCAATAAAGGCTTGCGTGCCCGGGTCCAGAACAATCGCTCCATCCACGATCATCCAGTAGTTGTGATACCCCGGGGGTTGCGGCGCGCTGGTGTAGGTCCACACGCCGTCGGGGCCTTTCACCATATCGAACGGAACATTGACAATGGAGACCTGCACCTTCTGCGCGTTGGGAGCGGTGAAGTGGAAGGTAACCCGGTTGTCGGCTTCAATCCGCGGATACTGAACGCCCGCGAAGTTATAAGGGGAAGGATGCGCCGACATGGCGGGGGCGCTGGCGGGAGCCACCGGAGGATCGACGAGCTGCTGTCTCGCGCCGGCCTTCGACTCCTTCTTGGTTTGGGCGAAAGTGCCGACGACGGCAATAACGGCGAATAATGCAATGATCCAAGTCCGTTTCATAAGCTGCAGCCTCCAGGGAATTTTGGAATGCGTCGCGATCGCACGACACCTGAGGCCAAACCAAAAGCGGCCCGCACTGTACGCCCTTGCAGAATTGTCAAGAGGCAGTGTATCGCCGAGGAGCAGCGCGTGCAACCGCTTCGAGAGGTTTTTCTCTTGAAAGCGCTCGAAATGGCCGGTAAATGAACTGCGGCCCACCCGCTAATGCAGCGCTACTCAACATCACCTCCTGTTCCATTGCACACCCTACTGCAAGCGATTACAATGCGGGAACGTGGAGGCCGGCAGGTAACACGTCCGCGCAAGGAGACCTTCATGAACCGAGTACGCTCCCTTCTTCTCGGCGCCTCGATGGCAGCACTGGCTGCATCCGCGTTCGCCGCCGACGGCCCAACGGTGCTTCTCCCGGCGGATTCCACCCTCGCGCTCAAGCTGAGCGGCGCAGCGGGCGAGTCCGCCCGGATCACCAACGCGCCCGTCACCGGCCAGCCGTTCAAAACCGTGCTCCGCATCGAAGTCACGAAGAAGCCCGAACGCCCCACTGACGTCCAGATTTCGACGCCTATTGAAGCCGCGCTGTCCGCCGGCGACGTCCTGATGGTCTCTTTCTACATGCGCTCCGCCGGTAGCGGCGAGGCCACGCTCGACGCTGGGTTCCGCACCGCCCCCGGCGCCGCGCCCCAAGGCCCCACCGGCCCGCCTCCTGCTGGACCGGCGCCAGCCTCGCGCGGCCAAGTCCCGCCTGGAGCCCCCGGCGCAGTCCCCGGCCGTGGCGGCCGCGGCGTGTTCCCCGGCCAGCCGCCTCTCGGCGCCGCCGCTCTGGCCGGTCCCACGTGGAAAAAGGTCACCTTCCCCTTCGCCCTTACCCGCGCCTACAACAAAGGCGAGGGCGAGCTCTTCTTCACTCTCGGCCTCCAGCCGCAAACCGTCGAGCTTGGCGGCATCGAACTGGTCGACTACGGCACAACCAAGAAGGTCGCCGACCTCCCCTTCACCAAACTCGGCTACCAGGGCAGCGAAGCCACCGCCGCCTGGCGCAAAGCCGCCGAAGCCCGCATCGATAAGCTCCGCAAAGGCGACCTCACGATCGTTGTCAAAAACGCCTCGGGCAAGCCCGTCGCCAACGCCGAAGTCGCCATCCATATGCGCAAGCACGCCTTCCTCTGGGGCACCGCCGTCAGCGGCATCGCCTTCACCGGCGGCCGAATGCCGCAGGAAAACCTGGCCCGATACAAAGAAGAGATCAAGAAGAACTTCAACTTCGCCGTCATGGAAAACGAGACCAAGTGGCCGCAATGGGCCAACGAAGCCTCTCGCCCCGGCACGCTCGCCACCATCGACTGGCTGCGCGAAAACGGCCTCCAGGTCCGCGGCCACAACCTCGTCTGGCCCTCCTGGCGCAACACCAACGTCAAGGCCGCCACCGACGCCCGCGACAATCCCGCCGCGCTCGCCAAAGTCATCACCGATCACATAGCCGAAACCACCGCCGCCCTCCGCGGCCGCTTCGTCGATTGGGACGTCATCAACGAAACCTTCACCAATCACGACTTCATGGACATCCTCGGCCGCCACGCCATGGTCGATTGGTTCCAGGCCGCCCGCGCCGGCGACCCAGGGGCCAAGCTCTACATCAACGACTTCAACATCCTTGAAACCGACGACAAGCCGCATCAGGATGACTACGCGCAGACCATTCAATACCTGATCGATCAAGGCGCCCCCGTCGATGGTATCGGCCTGCAAAGCCATTTCCCCGCTCGCGTCACCGGCATCGATGACCTGCTGAAGCGATTCGATCGCTTCTCGGCATTCGGCAAAGAGCTCGAAATCACCGAGTTCGACATCAACACGCAGGACGAAGCCACTCAGGCCGATTACACTCGCGACTTCCTGACCGTCGCCTTCAGCCAGCCCGCCGTCAAGGCGTTCCTGATGTGGGGCTTCTGGGAGGGCGCGCACTGGCGGCCCACCGGCGCCATGCTCCGGCGCGACTGGTCCGCCAAACCCAACTACGACATCTACCGCGACCTCGTCTTCAACAAGTGGTGGACCAATGCGAGCGGCAAAACCAATCGCACGGGCACTTACACCGCCCGCGGCTTTTTAGGGGAGTACGACATCGAAGTCAAATCCGGGGGCAAGACCAAAACCGCTCACACCACGCTTTCCAAAGATGGCTCCCGCGTGGAGTGTGTGATCGAGTAGTCCGGCCCTCATCTCGAGATTAAACAGACATGCAGAATATTTGCGAACTTACAATTCACCATTGCTCGCGGAAGCGCGCGCCTATCGCGCTCCCGGTCCTTGCTTCGCTACTCCTGGCTGCCATCTCCTCCCCCTCGCAAACCTCTTCCGTCGGGAAGGACGCCAACGTGTACAACCGGGCGGTGCTGCTGGTGGGCAACGACAAGCTGGAAGTCGCCATCGTGAAGCAGGGCGGCTCGATGCTCCGCATCCAGATTCAAGGCGATCCGCAGGGCATCAGCCCGTTCGGTAATCCCGAGCTCGTGCCAGGCGTTCCCGACAACCGCAAGCTCAACGGTCCGATGGTAGGACACTTCGTCTGCGTGGACGGCTTCGGGTCGCCGAGTAAGGAGGAGGCCGCGGCCGGCCTCGCGATGCACGGCGAAGCGTACCTGCAGCCCTGGAAGCTCGTGAGCGCTGAAAAGCAGGCCGGTGTCGCAACCGTAAAGTTCACCGTGGACCTACCCAAATTTCAGGAGACCTTCGCGCGCTCCCTTCAGATAGTGGATGGCGAGAACGTCATCTACATCGACAGTGAACTCACCAGTGACACCGCGTTCGATCGCACCGCCAACTGGGGCGAGCACCCCTTTCTGTTTCCACCCTTCGTGGAACGCGGGAATACCGTGGTAGACGTCTCCGGCGCGCGTTCCAAGACGCGTACCTATCCCGCGAATACGCGTCCGGGCACGCTCCTGCAACAATCGCAGGATTTCACCTGGCCTAACGCGCCGGCCGCCGGAGGAGCTGTCTTCGACATGCGGGAAACGCCGGCAGGCTTGAACGGAACAGGGCACACGACTACCCTGATGGATCCGGCCCGCCCCCTGGCGTGGGTGACGATCTTGAACAAGGCGCGCCATTACCTGCTCGGATACGTCTTTCGCCGCGAAGAGTATCCGTGGGTGCAGAATTATATGCAATACACGGGCGGCTGGATCGGGCGCGGGGTGGAATTCGCCACGCAACCGTTCGATTTGCCGCACCGTGACATGGTGGAGCTGAACCGCATGTTCGATTCCCCGGTCTATCGCTGGCTGCCCGCGAAATCCAAAATCGCCACGCGCTTTCTCCTGTTTTATGCGAAGAGCCCGGAGGGTATGACGCGGGTGGACGACGTCCGCCTGGAAAACGGCATGCTGATTGTGGAAGACCGGGCCTCGGGAAAGACGATGACTCTAGCGGCTTCGCGGCCTTTGTAAGACCGCCGCACGGCGCGCCCACGCGCCTCGAACGATTAAATCGATGCCACGGCGCCGTCTTCCTGAAATGCCATCGCGAACGGCCGCGTACCTTGGAACGGATATCGCTTCAGCGCCTCTTCGTTGATGTCGACGCCCAGTCCCGCTTTCGTGGGCAAAGGATACCGCCCCCCGACCATCCGCATCGCGGGGAAGCCCATCAGATCTTCCCAGACGCGATTCTTCTCGCCGGCGTCTACAAACCCGCAGATTTCCTGGGCAAGAAAATTGGGTCCCGCGGCGTCTACGTGCAGACTGGCGATCCCGCCGATGGGCCCTTCGCAAGCATGCGGCGCCATGCGAATTCCCGAAGCTTCGGCGGTGGCCGAGACCTTCCACAGTGCGGATACGCCGCCTACGTGCGCGATATCGGGCTGCAGAACATCGACCACGCCCATATCGATCAGTTCCGCGTACCCAAAGGAAGCGATCAGGCGCTCGCCGGTGGCGATCGGCGTGGTGGAATGGCGGACGGCGCGCGCCATCGCGCGCACGTTTTCCGGAGGGCAGATCTCTTCGGCGAATAGCAGATGCAGCGGCTCTATTTCGCGCAAAATAATAGCGGCGACTGTTGGACTGGGCCGCGCGTGAAAGTCGACGGCAAAATCCAGATCCGGTCCAAGCCCCTCGCGCAACATTTCCATGTGCGCCACGGCTCGCTTGATCTTCGCGTTGGTCTCCACGCACTCGAGCAAATCGGGCAACTGGAACTTCAGCGCGGTCACGCCCGCGGCCTTTGTTTTATCGCGAAGCTCCCGGGCCGCGGCGAGCGTCCACGCATCCGCGTGATAGTACCCGCGTACGCCGCGCGGATCCACCGGGCCGCCAAGCATCTCATACACCGGCATACCCATGACCTTGCCGCGTATGTCCCAAAGCGCCTGATCGATTCCAGAAATCGCCGACCCCAGCACGGGCCCGCCGCGGTAAAAGCTGCCGATATACATCGACTGGTAGAGATGCTCGACCTGCATGGGATCGCTGCCGATAATCAGGTCTTTCAGATCCATCACGCAGGCCATCGCGGCGGCGGCCTTGCCCTCGAGCGTCGCCTCGCCCCAACCCGTTACGCCCTCATTGGTCTCGATTTTAACGAAGACGTAGGGCCGGTCTGCCTGCGCGATTCGCTCATCGAGCGTCACGCCGAAGACGCGCATATTGGTAACGCGCAGTTTGGAAGCCACATCGCGAAATGCGGCGCGCCGGGCGGTTTGTCTGTCGCCCTGACGATCTGCATGGCGCAGCCGCAATCGTGCAACGGCGAAGGGCTCGCCCGCCGCCGCCCGGGGACCGCGCCTAAAGCTCCGGCCCCGGCTAGCGCTGAAAGAAGTTGCCGGCGTTTCATATCCGCTCCTCACTCCAGGCATCCAGCGCTCTCTCATTCACTTCAAATCCCAGGCCGGGACGATTGAGCAACGCGAAGAAGCCTTTATCCCCGCTCTCTTTCAGTCCCGAGGCGATCTCGACGCGCATCGCGGCGTCGCGACCCGATGCGGGCACGGGAATCTGCTGGGCATATGCAAAAAGAAGCGAGGCATTCAGATGAATCCCGGCCATTGAACCGATCGGGCCTCCATTGTGGAAGGGCGCGATCCCCACGTAATGAGTCTCCGCAAGAGCGGCCACCCGTTTGATTTTCGTCAGGCTGTTCAGCCCCAGGTCCGGCCGCACAATGTTTACCGAACCCCCGGCCAGAAGGCTCTGGAAGGCGGCCATATCGGTGATGTGCCGGCCGAGGCCGATCGGCATCGTGGACTCATCCACAATCTTGGCCAGCGCATCCTGCGTGGTCACGAGCGTCGGCTCGTCGAACCAGATGGGATGAGATCGCTCCAAAGCGACCGCGACGCTCGCCGCGTCTCCCGGTGTCATCGCGCCCGCCGCGTCGAGAACCCATTCGGCCGAAGCGCCCGCCAAACGCTGCATCTCCGCGTATTGCTGTCTCACCAGGTCAACGTACGCGCGAAGTGGAATCATCGCGTCGCGGATGGGAGCGGCGGTGGTGAAGGCCTGAATCCCCTGCCCTTTCGCGCGTTCGAGTGACGGCGCGGATTCGGCGGCGGTTGCACCTTCCAGATGACCGAGCAGGCGGGCCTTGAACCGGACCGGTCCGCCCAGATACCGGTAGATCGGTACGTTTTTTGCGCGGCTCACCAGGTCGAGCATGGCGTTGCTAACAGCCGCTTCCAGCGCGGGCGCGCCGCGCAGTGCCGCGCGAATATATTCCGACTCCGTCGCGCGCCGGTCCATCACAGCAGCCCGCGCCGCAACAATTTCCGCGGCCGGCGCAGGCCCGCCTTCTCCGTGGCCCACCATGCCTCCCTGGGACTGGAGCCGCACGACGGTGTAACGGCGGTTCGAAACCGGTTCTTTTACGCGCCACGCCCGGAATTGCGCGACCTTTAGCGGGTGATTTTCGGCGGCCGGAGGAGCGAACACGATCGACCCCGAGCCGCGGAGCTTACGGCTTCTGGTTGTCATTTGATGTATGGATCCACGTTCTCTGAGCAACAGGGTTTCTGGACGGGTTTGCGCACCATGATTTCGGTCCGCGTGCCGTTTTTGTCGTAAAGCTGCAACAGCCATCGGCCGTCGCGCGCGTTGATGCCCGGCGGCTTCGGAGGCGTGTAACCGCGATCCATTACCGTTTTATAGACGGCCTGAATATCGAGAGTGCCGAGGCAGACGTGATGCCACACGCCGAGTTGCTGCGGAGTGGGTGCGCCCTCGTGCTGCACCATGTACTCGACCCAGTTATCGCCATCCGGCGTCAGATACGAAATCCAGTCGAGGCGATCGTCTCGCGGCCCGCCCTGCCAAAGAAAGCGAAAACCCAGAATGTCTTTGTAGAACTTATCCTGATCCGCCGGGCTCTTCACATGTACGCCGACATGCAGGATGTGATCGGAAATGCGCCGATCCGAGATTCCTTTGCCGCTGTATCTCGACTGAAGCGAACCCTCGAGATACTGAACAAACTCGATGGTGTGTCCCTCAGGGTCTTTGACGATAAAGCTGTAATTGCCGTCCGAATCCTTGGTAACTCGTGAAGGCACAGCCACGCCATGAGCCGCGAGATAATCGCGCAGTTTGCGGGCGTCCGCGGTCTCGTACCCGATCTGGATCAGCTTGTCGTCCGATGGATTTTGAAGCGTGGGAGAGACTTCGATATATTGACGCTCATTCACCTTGAAAACAGACAGCTCAGCCGGGCCGGAGACCGCCCGTTTGTGGCGGAATACCTCGTCGTACCCGAGAACGCCCGTGTAGAACTTGCGAGCCTCGTCGAGGTTATCCGTCTTCACGATGAAATTCGCGATATTGCCGACCGGCGGCCTGGCCGCGGTGGCGGCCGTCAACGGTATGATTCCTGAAGCCGCGGAAATCAAAAGGAAGAGCGCGCGCATCGGATCAACCCTCCTCAAACGAACTCAACTATCGTATATCGGAAATCGGCGCCGATTGCAACGCGCGAACCCGATATTCGAAACTCAAAAGTTTGGTTCGTCAGAAGAGATCGTGGGTAGAATGGGCCTCGGGCAGTTTGGACCCAGTGTGTCACCGCTTCGCCGATGATCGTCAACTTCTGGGGGACGGCATAGCAGAGGATTTCGTCGGCCAGGAATTCGGCTTCCGTTCGGCCAGAGGTCGCTTTCGCAATCCAATCTAAAAGCCTCCAGGATATCGCTCAGACGCTGGCGATCACGCCGCAAAGATCAGCCGAGCCCCGGCCGGCACGCCGGCAAAGATGAGCGGCTTCAGCGCGGGCTTGACGGTAAGGTCGACCCGCCTCCCCAACAGGGCACTGAACGCGCGAGTCATCGCCGAAACGCCCAGCAGCCCCGGACGGGCTCCAGGCAGGAAATCGACGAGGAGATCGACGTCACTGTCCGGTCGCATCTCACCAAGCGCCGCCGAACCGAACAGCAACAACTCTCTCACCTGGTGACGGCGACAAATCTCGACGATCCCGGACTCGGGCAAATCGATATCGGCAGCTATGGTCATGGACGTCGCCTTCCTAACCATTATGCGTCGACCGAGAGGTGGGCAATTTGGCCGTTTTTGGCAGACAGGTTCGGTCGCTCCGAGTCCGCAAGATGGCGACGACACGTCCGGGTGGATCGCCGGAACGGTATCCAGCAAATCGCTATCTACTTCCTGGTTCTTCTCGCCCTGACAAAAACGTAGCGCGTTTTTCGGTCCTAATCCAGCGACACGGGGATCGGATCCCCGCGATTGCAGGCAGGAATAGAATTATGGGTGAGTGGCGAGCACTGAAGAGGTTCTGCGAAAGGGACCGCTACCGAAGGTTGGTTCTCACGTCTTTGACGAGGTTCGGCTCGGGTGCGACAGTGGCAAGCAAGAGAAGAGAAAAGATCCGGAGCGACGCGCGGTTTGCGGATGGTTGGTTCGAGGTTTCGGAGGATCTGTGGCGCGAGCCGGGTGAGAAGCCTTTGAAGCTGAAGCTCCTCGCTGATGCGAATTTTCCCAGTGGGCTTGTGGAGGTCCTGAAGAAACGTGGCATCGAGGTGCGCACAGCGCAGGAACTGAAGATGCACAGATTTTCTGATGAGCAGATTCTCCAGGAAGCCGCGAAGCCAGGGCTGTTTCTCATCACCCTCGACCGGGATTTTCGGTCTGACGAGCGATTCCCGCTTCAGTCGTCCGGACGGCTTGTTTTCGTTGACGCACGGGATGAGCGGATCGCAAATACGAATGGGTTCGAATTGCTCGTGGTTCTACTGAAGAGCCTGGGGTGGAGGGCATCGCCACGGAAAGATCCGCTCGACCGCCAGCAGTGTGTACCTGAAATTCCTGACGGAGGCGGGCAGGCAGGCCGTGTATGAGTTCAAGGCGATCCGGCCATATCTTTATGCCCGGGAATATCAAGGCTTCGATTCATGACCCCTCTCGATTCGAGCGCTGTCGGCCGCAAACGTAGATCAGTATCTCGCGGAGGTTATGTACGTTAACTGGGAGAGAATTTGCGAGTTGCTGGACTAAGATCGCCCGCGCGAATGAACATCTGAATGTCCTAAAGGACGAAATGCTGGCTTGGAACGCGACTCGGCCGTATGAGGCGAAGCGCAGACATGACGGCACTGGAGCCCGTCATAGCGTGACTATCCACATTAACAACCCGCCGTCGCTCGAACGTTGGTCTGTCATCTCCGGGGATTGCGTTCATGCCTTGCGGTGCGCGCTTGATCACTTCGCGTACGCGATCGCCGTGCACGAGAGCAAGATGGATCCGCCGCCCGACGAGCGAGTGCTGCAGTTCCCCATCGCCAATACTCCGGAGAAATTCGCCTCTGCGGCAAAGCGCATTAAGGTGCTGAGCAAGAGAATGCAGCACAACATCGAAGCGGTTCAGCCCTACCAGCGTCCACACGAGCACGTACCGCCACTCCTCGGCTTACTTAGAGATCTGGACGACGCCGATAAGCACAGGCTCTTGCATATCGTTGTTGCTCATCAGGCACAGGGTCGAATTAGTTTCACCGCTGTCGATCCAGCACGTCCAGTGATCCCGACCAGCATTGGCTACAAGACTGACGCAGTTGAGGATGGCACGGAAATTGTTTGGTTCACCGTCGATCCACCCAACACAGGCCTGCAGTACGAGCATCAGACGGTAATGGTGATAGGGTTGAGTCACGCGCCCGGACGTTCGGGCGAGACGTTGACCGAAGTCGTGGCGGTTTTGGAGCGGCTCGAAGCCAAAGTGACCACCGTGATCCAACAATTGGCGACGGCACCGCAGCAATGCCCGCGATTCGGTGCTTTGGCCGAGGTGCCGAGACTAGTCCCCACAAGTCGGCTACAGGTCCGCGATTATCGCGTCTCGCTGAACACCCTTATGCTGAGCGACGGCGCGGAGGATTGAACTGAACGTTCCGAGTCTGAGCGGGTGGTGATCTGGAATTGCGATCCGATGGTGGGTAGGCTCGGCCGTCTCCAGGATGATGTGGCTGCCGACCTGATGCACCCTCGAGTACGCCCATTTTCGGCATAAGAGGTCGGCGAGACGGCCACCGGAGACGTCGCGAGGAATCTTCATGCGACGTGGAGGACTTCGTCGCGAACAAGATGGAGGCGCACACGCTCAGGCCGCGGCCGATCGAAGAAGAATGCCGAGGTTGCCTCCAGCACGTTCTTGCGCAACTCGTCCCATGTGTCCCCTTCGGTGAAGATGCTTTCGGTGAGGCATTCGGCGCAGTAACCGCCATCGGACTCCTGTACGACTTCGAAAACCAACTCAGCCATACGTCTATGATATGGCATGTTCACATCGCAGCAAACCAGCGACGGAGGCTTCGCCGGGGAGACTACTCCCGCAAGTCGGCCAGCATCCGGCGACCGCACTCGGCTGGCCGTCTAACGCCCGAGTGTGAGAACTGGCCTCCACCCAGTACGCGGCGTGACTTCCCCGTCGCCTCTGAAGGTATCAATGACCCACGCATTCCTCGGGCGAGCAAAAGTTTTATAGTTGATTCCAGCATGACCTTAAGAATCTCCGCACGCCTTCTCCTGCCTGCTTTGGTCATCGGCACCGCCCTGCGCGCGCAACCCGTCTTCCACGACAGCCAGGCGCCGCAGGTTTCGTTCGCTTCCGGCGAAATTGCTCGCGCCCTTGGACCGAAACGGGCCGCGCCGGACCACGGCCTCCGCGACCTCAACTCGTTCGCAGGTCCCCTCCGCTTCGCCATCGCCTCCGACGCCGCCGAATCGAACGTGCTTGCTCAAATGCTGCACGTCGCCCCTCTGAAGACCACGGCGCCGCAGGCGTACGCCATCCGCCGCGCGGAACAGCGCGGCCGGGTCACAATCGCCGTCCTGGGCGCCGACGCCAATGGCGCAATGTACGGCGGCCTCGATGTCGCGGAAGCCATCCGGCTCGGCTCGATCGGCAAGACCGGCGATTCCGACCACTCGCCGCACATCGCGCAGCGTGGAATCAAATTCAACATTCCGCTCGACCGGCGAACCCCCACCTATTCCGATAGCAGCGATTCGGCGCAATCGAATATTCCCGAAATGTGGAGCATGGATTTCTGGCGCGAATTGCTTGACGAGATGGCGCGGCAGCGCTTCAACACGATCTCTCTGTGGAATCTGCATCCTTTTCCGTCCATCGTCAAAGTGCCCGAGTATCCCGACGTCGCTCTCAACGATGTGTGGGGCAATACGCGAACCCTTCGATCTGAAGTTCAACATGAACGCCAAGATCATGTCTCAGCCGTTCAAACTCGGCCAGGTTGCCATTGTCAAACACCTGACGATCGACGACAAAATCCGCTTCTGGCGAGATGTCATGCAGTACGCCAAGAACCGCGGCATCGACATCTACTGGTACACCTGGAACATCTTCGTTTGGGGCACGGAAGGCAAACACGGCATCACCGAAGACGGCCACAATCCCGAGACCATCGCTTACTTCCGCGCGAGTGTCCGTGAAACAGTCAAGACCTATCCCCTGCTGGCAGGCATCGGCATCACCGCGGGCGAGAACATGAACAGCGCCAGGGGACCCTTCGATCACGAAGCGTGGCTATGGAAGACCTACGGCGAAGGCATCCGCGATGCGCTCAAAGACGAACCGAACCGCCCGTTCCGCCTGATTCACCGGTATCACCAGACGTCGCAGTCGGAATCGATCGACGCTTTCAAGGAGTATCCGGGCCCGTTCGACTTCAGTTTCAAGTACTCCGTCGCGCATATGTATTCCGAGCCGAATCCGCCGTTCATCGCGCCCGTGCTGACGGAAATGCCGAAGAATCTCCGCACGTGGCTGGAAGTGAGAAACGACGATATTTACAGCTTCCGCTGGGGCGACCCCGACTTTGCGCGAGCTTACATCAAGAACATGCCCGGACCGGATCGCGTGGCGGGTTTCAACATGGGACCCGATGGCTACACCTGGGGCCGCGAATTCATCGACAAGGAGCCGGAAAACCCGCGGCAGCTCGTGATGCAGAAGCAATGGTACAGTTTTGCCCTGTGGGGCCGCCTGAGCTATGAGCCCGATTTGCCGAACGCGCTTTTCGAGCGGATGCTGGCCGCGCGCTTTCCCGGCGCGCCTGCCGTCAAAATATATGAGGCGATAGCCGCCGCCTCGAAAACCATGCCGCAGGTCACCCGCTTTTTCTGGCGCGACCTCGATTTCAAATGGTTCCCCGAAGCCAACATCCAGAGCGGGCACGGAACCGGCTTCTTCACCGTCGCTGATTTCATCCAGGGCCAGACTATGCCCGGAAGCGGCATTCTGAATGTGCGCCAGTGGCGAACGCGATTGCTCAAGGGTGAAAAGATGAACGGGATCACCCCGCTTGAGGTAGCCGCGGAACTGCAAAAGAACGCCGCCGCGGCGCACCGCCTGGTGGAAGAAGTAAGGCCGGCCGCGGGAAAAAACAAGGAACTGCGCCTCACCCTCGGCGATGCAGACGCCATGGCCGATCTCGCCGAATACTATGCCGAGAAGATACTCGCGGCGGGCGACCTCGCTCTGTTCGACAGCGACGGCAAAGCGGAACGCCGCGCCTCCGCTGTGCGCCATCTCGAAGCCGCGCTGGCTCATTGGAAGGCTTATGCCGGCGTCGCGACCGGTCAGTACAAACCGCAGTACCTCGGCCGGCTGAACCGGCTTGTCGATCTGAACGCCCTGACTGCCTCTGCGGTGGCGGACATCGATGTTGCCCGCGAGTGGCATCCGGGAACCATCACGGATAACGGCGAGGGCCCCGTGGTGGGCGATACGAATTTCCGCAAGTGACCTCAGGCTGGACCAATATATGAACAGAATCCCGAGACGCAATTTTCTGAAACATGCCGCGGCGGCCGGTTGCCTCTCCGGCCGTCTGGCGGCCGCATCCGGCCGGATTGCCATCGTCACCGGCGCCCCAAGCGGAATCTCGTCGTCAGAGCCCGTCCGCTGGGCGTCCGGCGAGTTGCGGCGCGCGGTGGAAGAGAAAGGCGACTCCTGCGTCACGGTGTCTTCGCCCGGCGAAGCGGGAGATTTTCAAGCGGCCGTAATCGTGTCGCTCGCAACCGGCTCACCCGCGGAGAGCTTCCGTCTCGCGCCTGAAAAGATCAGCGGCAAGCAGGCCGTGCGCGCCTCCGCGTCCGATATCCGCGGCCTGGTGTACGCCATCACCGAGCTTGCCGACCGCGTACGTCACGCGACCAATCCCGTGGCCGCACTCACGTTCGCCGCACCTATCGAGGAACAACCCGCTAACCGCGTCCGAAGCATCAACCGCGCATTCGTCAGCGATGTCGAGGATAAGAGCTGGTTCTACGACCGCGACTATTGGCGCGACTACCTTTCGTACCTCGTCACAAATCGATTCAATCGCTTCAGCCTCGCCTTCGGCTGGGGCTACGATTTCCCGCGGGGTGTCACCGGCGATTATCTGCATTTCCCCTACCCGTATCTGGTCGACGTTCCCGGATACAAGGTCCGCGCCGTCCCGCTTGACGACGCCGAACGCGACCGAAACCTGGAGGCGCTCCGCTTCATCGTCGAGCAGACGGCGTTGCGCGGCCTGGATTTCCAGCTTGCTCTCTGGACTCACGCTTACCAGTGGACCGACAGCCCGCGCGCGCAGCACCACATCGAAGGACTGACGCCGGAAACCCATGCGCCGTATTGCCGCGATGCCCTCGCGCTGCTCTTGAAGACCTGTCCCGGCATACGCGGCCTCACCCTGCGGGTACACGGCGAGAGCGGCGTTCCCGAAGGCAGCTACGATTTCTGGCGGACGCTGTTTAAAGGGATCAGCGGCGCGGGTCGTCCTATCGAAATCGACATGCACGCCAAGGGGATCGATCAGAAGATGATCGATGTCGCCATGGAAACCGGCATGCCGGTCAAGATTTCGCCGAAATATTGGGCGGAACATCAGGGATTGGGTTACCACCAGGCGGCGATCCGCGAACTCGAAATGCCGCGCGATAGCGACAGGATCGATCCCGTTTTCAGCCTTTCGAACGGCTCGCGCCGCTTTCTGCGTTATGGCTACGGCGATCTGTATCAACAAGGGCGCCGCTACGGATTGCTCTACCGCATGTGGGCCGGGACTCAGCGCATGCTGCTTTGGGGAGATCCCGCGTCCGCCGCGGCATTCGGCGAGGCGTCGCACTTTCTCGGCGCGGACGGCGTGGAACTTTGCGAGCCTCTCTTCTTCAAGGGCCGCCAGGGCACCGGCCGCCTCGGAGGACGCTGCGGTTACGCGGACGCTTCGTTGAATCCCGCAGGCGGCGACTGGCGCAAATACGAATACACGTACCGCGTTTGGGGCCGTCTGCTCTACAATCCCAAGGCGGATCCCGATCAGTGGCGGCGCTATTTGCGCTCCACCTTCGGGCCGGCAGCCTCTCACGCTGAGACCGCGCTCGCCCATGCAAGCCGCGTGCTGCCGCTGCTGACTGCGGCGCATCAGCCGTCCGCGTCGAATCTGGAGTACTGGGCGGAGGTTCCGCCGAACATGCCGATGGCGGATGGAGGCCGAGTGCCTTACAACGATACTCCCTCACCGAAGCGATTCGGCACCGTCAGCCCGCTCGATCCCGAGATGTTTTCCTCGGTTGAGGAGCACGCCGCTGAACTGCTGTCCGGCAATGCGAGCGGGAAGTATTCGCCGGTCGAAGTGGCGCAGTTCTTCGAAGATTCGTGCGCAAAGTCTGCGCGGGCTGTCGAAGCGGCGGCGGACGCCGTACCGTCGCGGGCCGAACCGGCGTTCCGCAGATGGGAGGAAGACATTCTGATTCAGGTGGGGTTAGGGCGCTTCTATGCGGCCAAACTGCGCGCCGGCGTATTTTTCGATATTTACCGCCGCACAGGCGAACCCTCTGCGCACGAACGCGCGGTGGCCGCATACCGCGACGCTCGCGCGACCTGGGCGGCCATGGCGGAACGCGCGGGACGCGTCTATGTCGCGGACCTGACTTACGGCGACAGGCCCTCCCGCCGCGGCCACTGGCTGGACCGGCTGCCCGGTATCGACCGCGACCTCGCGGCGGTCGAGAGCGCAAAATTCGATCCCAAACCGGAAATGCAAGGCCGCCTCAAAGAAGCGATGGCGCGCGCTTCGGGACGCCCCGCGCGCCCGGCGTTTTCTTGCACGCACACTCCGCCGCGCGCCTTCCAGCCGGGCCAGGCCGTTACCGTAATTCTCAAGGTAAGCGGCGCCGCTTCGCCGGCGGTGACTCTCCGATACCGGCGCGTGAATCAGGCGGAGCGCTGGCAATCCGCCGCGATGCGGAACGAGGGACAGACTTATCACGCGGCAATACCGGCGGCCTACACGCAGTCGCCGTTCGCGCTTCAATACTACTTCCATCTCGCGCAGGATGGTTCGGCGGGATTATACCCGGGATTCAATGAGGTCTTTGCAAATCAGCCGTATTTTGTCGTAACGCGGGCATGAGTAGACCAGCCATCATCGCTGCGGTCTGTAATCGAGCCAGACGTACTCCAGTGCCTGCGGGAGAGTATCGTCGATCACCTTCCGCTGCGTGTGGCCCGCACCCTTGGAATAGACGAACTGGTACGGGTAGCCTTTGTCCTTGAGGACTTTCGCCAGCCGGGAGTTGGCGATGACCCAATTGCGGCGGCCTTCGGAAGGCGACTTGGAGCCGTTATCGTTCTCAGAAACCTGAATCCACAATCGAAACGGCTTCTTCTCGCTTGAGGGGAAGAGGTGCTCGATGTATTCATAGGCGCCGAGCGGGGCTTCGGGACCGTTGCGAAGGTTTACGAAAGTTCCGGAATAGGTGAGGATGCGGTGGTAGAGGTCAGGCCGGAACCAGGCCATTGTCAGCGCGACCGCTCCGCCCGAACTGCCACCCAGCGTCATCCGTGCATCTGGATTTCTTGAGAGCTTTACGTTCGCCTCCCGCTCGGCGCGCGGCAGGACTTCGGCTTCCACGAATTCCACGTACTTGGATGAAACAGTGTCGTATTCCAGGCTCCGTTCGGCGCCGCCATTATCGATCATGACGGCAGCCATGGCGGGCAGGCGCTGGTCATAGATCATATTGTCGAGAATGGTCGGTAGGTTATAGCGCATGCCGTAGGCGTCGGCGGAAACGATCACCGGCAGTTCGGCGCCCACATATCCCGCCGGGACATAGACGCAGACATGACGCTGAAACGCGGCGTTGACGCCCGGGTAGAACTTGCTTTCAGAGGAGTTCATGACGAACTCGATCACCTTGCCCTCGGGAACGCCGGCGCGTTTCGCGAGTTCGGGCGCCGTGGGATAGGCAGGTCCATTGGAATAGTCGCCATCCGCGAGGTTTTGTCCCCACGGGGGAAGGGACGCCAGCTTGTCGATTTCGGCCACATCCGCGGCGGATTGCTGCGGGGGAGTTCGAGGCGTCCCCGGGCCCCGGCCCCGTCCTTGGCTCGCAGTATTTGCAGGGGGCGGAGGCGCCGGCGGCGGTATGCAGGGAACGCTTGTCATCTGGGCGAATGCAGGAGGGAATCAGGAGAAGAGCTATGGTGAAGAACTTCATTTTTTCAGGACGCCTCCAGACTTTAACAACTTTACAGCACTTTCAGTTCGGCTGAACTTCGAACCGAAACTGACATCCTGGCTCGCTCCTTTCGTTCAATAGCTGAGTCCGAGGCCGAACTCGTACAGTGTTTACCCGCGCATCCGGCCGCCTACAAGTTTGCAAGAATCGCACCGGCCTCCTGCGTGCCGCTAGCCGCATCGAGTGGGGGACGAAAACAGATGATGAGTATGGTGTACTTCGGACAGACTTCGTCCATGATCGCCCTGATAGTCGAGAGGCTCGACTGAACGGACTAACGTAGAAGCGGCCATAGACCAGGTCTTCTTTGTCAGCGGATCCAGGTAAACCGAATTCAGGCCGGCAGCAGCATCGTCGCTCCGATTTGCTCCGGTCGCCTTCTGATCGCCGATGGCGATGATCGCTATCAACGCGTAATCGCACAGCGCAGATGCGCTGGAGGACCAGTTGGGAGAACATCGCGCGACGCAAGTGGCGACTGATGAACTGGGCGGCGCGTGAAGCTGCAACTGGTCTCAAGAAAGGAAACACGTTGGGCTGTCACGCTCACACAGCCCGCGTGGGTGGAAATCGCGATATGTCGTCCAGAATGCCGCAGTTGCTCAACTTCCGGGCGGCCGACCAGCCACTCGGAATTCCAGCACCGCGTGGCGGATGTGCCCGCTGCTGCCGCGCGAGCCAGAACGGGATTACCATAGCGATTCAGGAGCGAAACGGAAATGTGGGACGGAAGATCTTTCACTTCAGTTTCAGTCGCGCTCGCGCTGGCTCTAGCGCTGGCGTTTGCGTCGATGCAGGCGGCGAGCACCGCGCCAAAACAACCGATGATCGACGCGCGGGTCGCCCCCTTGCTGAAGGTCGGCAATCTCTCGTTCAAGGATCTCAATCGCAACGGCGTACTCGACCCCTATGAGGACTGGCGACTGCCGGTCGACAAGCGTGTGGCGGACCTGCTCTCCAGGATGACCCTGGAGGAGAAGGCGGGGTTGATGCAAATCACTTCGTTCAATGCCGGCTCTCTGGACGAGTACCTGAACCAGCGCCACATCCACTACTTCATCCTCCGCGATAACATCACCGCGCGGGAACTGGCGGCCCGCGCGAACACGGCGCAGGAACTCGCCGAAAAGTCGCGATTGGGCATTCCGATTGTCTTTGCCTCGAACCCCCGAAACCACGTTCGCGACAACCTGGTGTACGAAGAAGCCGAGGCGGCTGGCGAGTTCTCCAGTTGGCCCGGGACACTGGGGCTGGCGGCGACGAATGATATCAAACTCATTCGCGCGTTCGCCGAAATCGCGCGCGGAGAGTGGCGCGCCTCGGGGATCCAGAAGTGTTACGGATATCAGGTGGACGTCGCCACCGAGCCGCGCTGGTACCGTATCCAGACGACCTTCGGGGAAAGCCCGAAGTGGAACGCGGAGATCGCCAGGGAGATCGTGTTGGGCTTCCAGGGACCGGCCCTCGGGCCTCAGTCGGTAGCGCAATCGATCAAACATTTCCCGGGGGACGGCGCAGTCGACAGGGGCCTGGATCCTCACAACATCTGGGGGCAGTGGGCCGTATATCCAACGCCCGGTAGCTTCTTCAAGTACCAGTTGCCTCCGTTCCAGGCTGCCGTCGACGCCGGGGCGAGCTCGATCATGAGCTACTACAACAATCCCTCCAACGACCGGAGTGGGGAACAATTGCCCAAGGAATGGTGGCAGTCAGGCAAGGAGCAGTTCGAAGAAGTCGCCGGGGCTTACAATATGACACTACTCACTCGGCTGCTTCGCGGACGGATGGGATTTAAAGGATACGTCAATACCGACACCGGAGTCCTCACCAACAATGCTTTCGGGGTTGAAAAACTCAGTACACCGCAGCGATTCGCCAAAGCGGTGAAGGCCGGCGTGGCTCTCTTTTCCGACAGCAACAATCCGCAGGGGCTGCTGGATGCGATCCAACAGCACCTGATCGAGGAATCAGACTTAACTCCGGGCGTAGCGCTTCTGCTGAAGGAGATCTTCCAGTTGGGGCTCTTCGAGAATCCTTACACGGATCCCGAAGCGGCTCAGAAGATCGCCAGCTCGCCGGCGTCCGCGGCGCGGGCCGACGAAGCCCACCGCAAGTCCATCGTCCTTTTGCGCAACGATCGGAAAGTGCTGCCGATGACGGGCGCCCGGAAGCTCTACGTGGAGGTCATGGCCGGTCAGCCCACAGGCTTCGGTGGTCGTGGTGGCGCGCGGGGCCGCGGCCAGGCCGATGGGAGGGGGGGCGCCGCTGGGCCGGGTGGGGCAGGGGCCCAACAGGGGGCAAATTCACAGGTCGCCGGTAGAAGGGGCGGCAGGGGCGAGTTCGCCGGGCGAGGAGGGGCCGCTGCGGTCAACGGCACCGCCGCCCTTAAGACTTTGCTCGCGAAGGATCCGTCGGTGCAGATCGTGGACTCGATCGACCAGTCTGACGTGGCCCTGTTATGGTTGCGCCCCGCTGTTTACCAGCGGCCCGAGCATGATTATGCCGACATCGCGCTGAGCCCGCTCACGGGTGTTGACGTCGCCAAGGTGAAACAGATTGAGGCGGCAAAGCCGACTGTGCTGGTGATCAATCTCATCAATCCCTGGATCATCAACGAGGTGGAACCGGGCGCCGCCGCGGTCCTGGCGACGTTCGACGTGAAGGCCGAGGCGCTGCTGGACGTTGTGAAGGGACGGTTCAGGCCGGCCGGAAAACTCCCACTCACGATACCAGCGGACCAAGCGGCCGTCGACAAAAATGCTCCCGATGTGCCAGGGTATGCGGAGACGTTCGACTACGCCTACAGGAATCGCGTGGGCGACAAATATGTTTTCGGTTTCGGCCTGACCTACGGGAAATAGCCGGCCGCCGACAAAGAAGACCGGACTTCGACTGCGCGCTTTCGGAGCGCTGGCAGGAAATTGGCGAGACAGAGCAGGAAGGAAAGGCGACGGATGATCACCTCTCCTCTGCAACACATGCGGTGCCTTCGATTGGATGGCAATCGCGATAGAAGGGCGCTAGCCTGTCAGCAGGCAACAAGCAATGAAGAAACTGCAAGCTACCTTGGTTTGTCTGGTTGCTTTCTCAGGCATTCCTCTTTCGGCGCAGTCTGTGCCCTACCCGTTCAATGATCCTAATCTTCCGGTCGAGAAGCGAATTGACAATCTCCTTTCGCTGATGACAATCGACGAGAAGGTTGCCTGCCTGGGCACCAACACCAGGGTGCAAAGGTTGGGCATTCCCAACATCGGCAGCTCGGAAGGTATTCACGGGGTGGTACAGCGCAACCCACGAGGCTCGCAACAGCCGATCACGACCACGCAATTCCCGCAACCGCCCGGCATGGGCGAAAGTTGGGACCCAGACCTGGTCCGTCAGGCCGCGTCCGTTGAGGGATACGAAGCCCGTTTCATCACCCAGACCGCCAGATATGGGCGGCAACTCCTGGTCCTCTGGGGACCGCAGGCCGACCTCGCTCGCGACCCGCGCTGGGGCCGCAGCGAAGAGGTGTATGGCGAAGATCCGTTCTTCAACGGGACCATGGCAAGCGCGTTTGTCAAAGGACTTCAGGGCGACGACCCGAAGTACTGGCAGACGGCCGCGCTTCTGAAGCACTTTCTGGCCAATAGCAATGAAGACAACCGCGCCGGGTCCTCCTCCGATTTCGACGAGAGGTTGTTCTGGGAATATTACTCCGTTCCATTCCGTATGGGCTTCCTGGAAGGCGGGGCTAAAGCGCTGATGGCTTCCTACAACGCCTGGAACGGCACGGCAATGGCCGTGAATCCCGTTCTCCGCAGCGTCGTGTTCAAGCAGTGGGGAGCTGACATCATCTCCGGCGATGGCAGCGCGATTGCGCGCCTCGTCAATCCGCGCCACGCGTTCCCCAATCTGGAAGCTGCCATCGCGGCGAGTCTGAAGGCCGGAATCAATCAGTTCCTGGAGCGGTATGCCGACGAAGTCAATGCCGGTCTGAAAGATGGCTTGCTGACTCCGGCGGACATCGACCAGGCTCTGCGCCCCAAATTCCGAACCGTGATTCGGTTAGGAGTGCTGGATCCGCCCGAGTTGGTCCCCTACTCCAGGATCAAAGATTCCCCCGATCCGTGGAACACGGACAAGCATCGCGCCATCTCGCGTCAGATGGCCCTTGAGTCGGTAGTCCTTCTGAAAAACGAGGGAAATCTTCTGCCGCTGAATAAGAAAGCCATCAAATCCATCGCGGTGATCGGGCCGTTCGCGGACTCCGTGCATTGGGATTGGTACGGCGGAACGCCTCCGTATGCGATTACTCCCCTCCAGGGCATTAAGGAGGAAGCCGGTTCAGGCATCACGGTGAATTACGCCGAAAACGAACTGGGAGCCGCCGCTCTGGCCGCGGCGCGCAAGTCGGACGTTGCGATTGTAGTGGTCGGAAACGATCCAACGTGCGGTCCGGATATGGGCCGCGAGTGGGTGAATGCCGGCGACACGTTGCCGTGCACGTCGCCCAGCGACGGCCGGGAAGGCCGTGACCGCGAGAGCATCGATTTATACCAGGAGCAACTCGTCAAACAGGTTCGCCTGGTGAATCCGAAAACAATCGTGGTCCTCGTCTCGAGCTTTCCGTTCGCGATCAACTGGAGCCAGGCCAACGTTGCGGCGATCCTCCATATGGCGCATTCTTCGCAGGACGAAGGAACGGCGCTCGCGCAGGTTCTATTCGGCGACTATAATCCCGGCGGCCGGCTGGTGGAGACCTGGCCGAAGTCGCTCGACCAGTTGCCGCCAATGATGGATTACGACATTCGGCACGGCCGTACCTACATGTACTTCAAGGGCGAGCCGCTGTATCCGTTCGGATTCGGCCTCAGCTACACCACGTTTAAGCTCGCCAATTTGAGAACCGGCCAGCGGCAGGTCGGCAGGAATGGCGAGATCGCCGTGAAGGTGGATGTGACCAACACGGGCAGCCGCGGCGGAGACGAAGTGGTCCAGATTTATGCCAGGCATCCCGGCTCGAAAGTGGTGCGCCCGAGGCAGCAGCTTGTGGGCTTCCGGCGCGTCACGCTTCAGCCGAACGAAACCAAGACAGTGGAGATCTCTGTTCCGGCGTCGCGGTTGGCCTATTGGGACACTAAGCTTCAGGACTTCCAGGTGGAAACCGAACCAGTCAGCCTGATGGCCGGCGATTCCTCCGCGAACCTGCCGCTAAACGCTACCGTGAATATTCGGCAGTGATCGCTGCCGGCAGCCATCTGAATTTAGTTGATCTTAAAGACGCAGGCGTAGTCGCAAGGAGGTTTTTCAGGCAAGCTGATTGTCACTCCTTCCGCACTGCGCGACCAGGCTAGATTCGATTCCGACCCCACGAGTCCAATTCTGGCGATTTCACCGCGGTAATGAGGGGAGTCTGACGCGAGCGACTTGATGACCAGTTTCCTGTCTTCGGGCCAGGCCAGGGCAATCGCGTACAGAGACTCGCCTTTGGTGGTGAACCGTATGTCGCCCGCGACGAAGCGCGGGATTGCGCCGTACGGCGTGCTGCCGGCGCTCTGTGTCGGGCCCTCCCCGGCGATCTTCCACGGCCGCGTGGCGTAGATGGCCTCGCTGTTGAGCGCCATCCAGGCGCCGAACTTGTCGATAAAATCCATTTCGTCGCTGTCGGGCCTGCCATGTCCCGGCAACGGGATGTTTAACAGCAGATTACCGTTCTTGCTGACAACGTTCACGAGAAGCTGCACCATCGACTGAGGCGTTCGATACTTGTGATTTTCGAAAATCGAACGGCTGTAATGCCAGCTTCCGATACAGGCGTCGGTTTGCCATGGATTTGGTTCGATGGCGCCGGCCTGGCTCATCTCGAAATCGCGGACCAGCGTGTTCACCACCGCGGCAGGGACATTCTTGATATTGAAGACGGCATCCAACTTGCCGGCGTTGCGGCGGAGACTGGCGTTATAGTAATACGCCATGATGTGCGGCGTGAGTTCCGGCATGCCGAGCCACACGCCGCCGCCTCCTCTGTCGAAGTCCCAATCGCAGTTATCGTCGAAATACAGGAGGTCCGGGTTGTACTGATCGATCACGTCCTGGATGCGCAACAGGAAGTTCTCCACGAACTCCGGACAGGGATCGCTCTTGTCGTGCGGACGTCCGTTCAGATCCTGCGGGTCCATGCCTTCCCACCACTTCCCCTTGCCATCGGCCTTTGTCAGGACGCCATCGTAGGGCACGCCGCTCAGAGGACCGGTCCGGTCGCTACCGTACCGGACAGGCATGAACTCCCTCCAAACGCGCCCCGGTGTGCCGTGATAGGTGACTCCGAATTTGAGTCCGTGCGCGCGGGCAATCCTGCCCCAGGTGCCAACGATGTCCTTCTTTGGCCCCACGTTCACGCAATTCCAAGGCTGGTGCTTCGAGTTCCAGCAATCGAAATTGTCATGATGGTTGCCAAGGGCAACGAAATACTTCGCGCCGGTTTTGGCATACAGCCGGATCAATTCCTCCGGATTCCAGTTCTCGGCGCGCCAAAGCCGGCAAATGTCCTTGTACCCGAACTGCGACGGATGGCCATACGTCTTGACGTGATAGTTGTACTGGGAATTGCCCTGCACGTACATGCCTCGGGCGTACCAGTCTCCCTGCTCTGGAACGCACTGGGGACTCCAGTGAGCCCACATTCCGAACTTCGCATCGCGGAACCAGTCGGGATAGCGGTAGGCTTTCAGGGATTCCCAATACGGCCGGAAGGGGCCGGAAATCGGGCCGCCCGCGAAACTGCTGTCCGAGTAACTGCCTTTCTGGCCGAGAGCTCTGCCGGCGGCTGCCAACAGGCCGGCCCCGCCGGCTACGAAACTTCTCCTGGTGAAACCATGGGCTTCGTTCATCATCTGCGGAATTACTCCTTCGTCGGGTTTCTTCCCGCGACTCAGCGACTGCCTGAAATGCCTCGCAGCCAAGCACAAGGCCCGAAGCAACGACTCCCCAACGGCTGATCCTACCACCTCGGCGCCTCGGGCTATACAATCTGACTTAGGACCGGCCTTACCTCGAAGTCGATCCGGACACGGCATTGGTGGGATTCGACGAGAACGATCCTGCGCTGTTCAGCGCAGCGCGCAACTTGTCGGACAGCGCCTTATTCTGTAGTGAGGAGATTCGTGATGGGACCGATCCGCCGCAGTATGTTCCTGGTTCTGCCGGCGTTCCTCATTGCCTGGTGCGCGGTTGTCGCGCAGAGCCAAAGGAACGAGCAGAAGACAGACCCAGCGGTTCTGGCCGATGCACCCATCGTGCCGCAGATGCTGGTGGACTCCGACGGCACGCTGCACTTTGGCCCGCGCTCGGTTCCCCCACCGGCCCTCGAGAGCCCGGAAGCCCGCCGCTCTTATGTCCATCAGATGTTGCAGAGGGCGCGGACATCCGGCGGCCGGGGCGGCTTGGCCTCCGTGCGAATCCTGGAGGGCAAACCCGAGCCGGGCGCGGCAGGCGGAAGCAAGGAAACCGCCCTCAAGATGTATCCGGTGACCGAGGAGAGCCGGAAGATCGGAGGCGTTGGCGTCACCATCTACTCGCCTCGGGAAATCCCGGCAAAGAACCGCAAGAAGGTGCTGATGGAGTTCGAAATGGACGCCGAGGCGATCGCCGTAGCCAGCCTGGGCCAGTTGAAAGTGATCAAGGTCAATTATCGGGGCGGCGGGCCTTCGATCCCCGGCAATGAAGACATCGTGGCCGTCTATCGCGAACTGCTGAAGACCTACAAGCCCAAGGCCATCGGCATGTTCGGCGCGTCGGGAGGATGCACGCTGGCGCAAACCACGATCCTGTGGCTTCCGCAGCAAAAGCTGCCGCTCCCGGGGGCGGTTGGGCTAGGTACTTGCTCGGGCGGATCGAATCCGGGCGACGCGCGGTACACGATGAACGGGCTGGATGCGGGGCTATCTACCATGTTTTCGGGGAGGCTGCCGTTCGGTGGACGCGATGCGACGCCGCGAAAACCTGGCGAGCCCCCGGCCACGGCGCTCGATGGCGAAATCCCGAGAGAATACCCGCCCGCGTTTCTACTTTCCGGTACCCGCGACTTGTGCCTCAGCCAATCGGTGCTGCTGCACCGGAAACTGCGCAACGCCGGCGTGGACGCGGATCTTAACGTTTTCGAGGGCATGTGGCATTTCTTCTGGGAAGATCCCAGCCTGCCGGAGTCGCGCGAGGCGATGACTGCGCTGGCAAGCTTTTTCAACCGCCGACTGCAATAGCGGCAGATGGGCCGCACCGCTGAGGAGAGATTGATGCGCATGATGATTCGCCGTTCCTTCTGTTCGATTGTTCTGGCGTTGGCTCTTTTCCTGATTCCGGGGCACGCTCAAGAGCCCGAGGCAGCCAGCCCCGCAGCGTCGGCCACAATCGCCGCGAAGAAGCCGGTATTCGCTGGCGCGTGCAAGGCCTGTCCCTGGGGTACATCGAACCTCCTCCGGATGCGGTGCCGGATATCGGCGCCACCAGCGAATCCAACCTGATCGACGCCTGGAACGGCACGGGAACCTACGCGAGTGATGGCAAGCGAAGGCGCAACTACCGGGTGATCGCCGTGATCAGGACCTCCACGTATATGCTCGCCGCTGCGAGCAAGAAGTCAGGGATCACCAATCTGAAACAGATCAAAGACCGCACGGAACCTACTTGGATCGTGGGAAACAACCAAATCATTTTCGATTACTACGGGATCAAGGTCGCGGATTTAAGAGCCAAAGGCGGCGGCATCATGCCATCCAACGCGCCACGCGAAAAACGAGCTTCCGGCGACATCTTTATTGGGACCGGCCTTCTGGCGAATACGCCGGAGCAGCGTTCGTGGTACGAGGCCAGCCAATTGAACGATCTTCTGTTCCTGGATTTCGATCAACCTCTTATCGCCAGACTGGCCCAGGAGCCGGGATATCGGCGGGCCACCGTGCCCTTGGCCTTGTTCCGGGGCGTAGACCGGCCCATTCTTACTGTGATGAGGCCGAACCACTTCGTCTATGTACGCGACGAAGCGCCGGACTCGTTTGCCTACGACGTTGCAAAGGCCCTCGATGAACACCGCGATCTGTTCCAGGTACAGCTTGAACCGTGGTATTACGACCCGCGGACGGTTGCCGTCAGCAAAGTGATCCCGATGCATCCCGGAGCAATGAAGTACTATCGGGAACGCGGGTACGTCAAGTAGGCGGATCGACGTTCGCGCGGATTCGCGCAACCGCTACGCCTACCATCTCGCCGCCAAAGGCATGCAGGTGGCGCTGCTGTTTATGTTCTTCCACAGACGCCTCTGCGTCCGTTGGCCAACGGCCGGTTCCACCACAAGCCCGATCCCAACACCATTGCCCAAAAAGCAATCTGGAAGTCGCCTATCACAAGGCCGATGAGGCCATCCAGGGCACCGTTGAGCTGCTAGCCGCCGCATGATGCTACCAGTTTAAGAATCCAACTTCCGATCTAGTTCTGAGAGCAGGAGTACGCGGTTGCGACTCCAGCCGGTCCACCCACATACTTCGGATACTCCGGATACGAGCATATCGGCATGCTGCGTTCTCCCGCCCTGGCCGTGACGGATTTGTCCGGCGCCTTGCCATTCTCCACCCAGTCCATGATCAGGTTCAGTCGATCATAGGTGTTCGGGACCGGTTGAACCGCTATCTCCTTGCCGTCTCCATCGACGTTGTAGGTTTTGCCATTCAGTCCGTGGTCGGTCTGAGGCAGCACGAAGAAGCGGGCGAACGAGTCCACCGCTTTCCGGCCCAACTTGTTCAGGACCGATTGATAGTAGTCCAACTGAGCACCCGGCGAAGCCAGGGTATCGTTCGTGCCGATCGCCACCATTAACTTGCCGCCTCGCTTCCGGAACGCGCTCAGGTCGGGATTAGTGGAATCGACGATTGCCGAGAGTTCCACGCGGCGTTGGTTGAGCGGGCCGCCTTCGACATAGTCAAGTGGATTCGCGTTGAGGTCGCGCATGAGGAATCCGACCACACCGAGAACGCCGAGGTGGCTGTGCACTGGTGCGTTCTCCGCCGCACCCTCTTGGCCGCGGTAGCGCGTGTTGACGATGAGACCGCTGCCGGACGGGTCGGTGTTCGGAACCCACATTCCGAAGCTATTTACACCATTCGCCAGGGACGTGGCAAATACGTAAGGCGAGTAAGTGAGTTCGAGCGTGGCGATCTGTCCGTCGGTGAGACAGGCCGCGGAACTGGTATCTTGCGGATTCGGATCGATGTTGTTGGGGCACCGCTTGGCAACCCAGGGATGACGATTCGGCGCGCCCTGCTTCACGTCGAAGATGGCGCGGCAAGCCATGTAATTGCCGATCACTCCGTCCACCAAGCCATCCAGTTTGTCGCACTGGCGCATAAATTCGCCGCGAATGGCATTCACCTTGGCGGGCGGCACCCAATTGGCCAACGGCTTCTCCTTGATGCGGATCAATTCGGGCCCAAGCATCAAAGTCGAGAAATTGACGATCGGAACCTCGGCGGAAACACCGTCGTAGTCGGCAGGGTAGCGCTGCACCACCGTGAGGGCCTCGCGACCGCCCTGCGAGTTGCCAAAGAAATAATTGAAGCGTGGACGAGCGCCGAACATTCGCTGGATCAGCACCATGGCCGCGTCGTGCGTTTTTTTGAGCTGCATGTAGCCAAGGTTGGCGATAGCCTCCTCGTTGAGCGCCCATCCGTCCGTGGCGGGATTCGGGGCGCCGAAGTTCAATGGCATTCCGCCCCGGGCTGTTTGGCCGGGGGAAGTGCCACCACGCGCCGCGCCGCCGGGAATCCCGAAGTTCATCTGGTGGCCCGAGTCGCTGCCGTAAGTGGCGAAGCCCAACTCAAGTAGAGACTGGCCTCCACGGCCGACGCCGCCCGTCAACCGGGGAATCACACCGTTCATCCCACCGCCTCCCAGTTGAGCCGCCCGCAACGTCCACAATGCCGGAAGTGCAACTGCGAAACGGATGGGTGGGGCTGACTTGTCCACCGGCGCCATGCTCCCTTCGACGCTGCAGTACGCCGGCGTACTGCCGGCTGCCGGGTGCCACTGCGGAGCATTGAGGGTGACCGCCGATACCGGCTCACCGATTGAGCCGGCAGGGATTACGGGACCGAGTTTCTCCTTTGTGCAATCTATCTCGGCGATGTTTTTTGGAGTGGGCGATGCATGCTGGCCTTGGAGGACCGGAGCAAAGATCAGGCCAACCCCGAGAGCAGCGCCAACAAAAGCAATGCGGCAACGATTCATCCGATAAACTCCCGTTTCGAACTCAGAGTATCTGAAAACAGCCGGTTCGGTGCAACCGGGCTTGCCGCAGGCGCTTGGCCGAGAGCACTTGCGACTTCACGGCGATGATCCCGAGTCCCATAATATGAGAGGACCAATGAAAGTACTAATCGCAGGCGCAGGACCGGGCGGCCTTACGGCGGCTCTGTGCCTCGCACAAGCCGGAATCGAGTGCGAAGTCTTTGAGTCTGTGCCCCGTTTCCGGCAGCTCGGTGTGGGGCTGAACTTGCTCCCGCATGGTGTTCGGGTACTGACAATATTGGGGATGGGGGACTGGTTGGCGTCCGCAGGCATTGCCACGGCGGAACTCGGGTACTTTAACAAGTTCGGCTCAGAGATCTGGCGAGAGGCGAGGGGGATAGCCGCCGGATACCGCTGGCCGCAATTCTCCATCCACCGGGGAAGTCTCCAGAAACTGCTACTGGAGGAGTATGATGCCCGCATCGGCTCAGCCCGGCTTCACGCCGGATGGCATCTCGCGTCCTTCGAGCATGACGCGGGAGGCGTCACCGCGCGCTTCCTCAACAAAGAAACAGGAGCGCCGCGGGAGGAGCAGCACGCGGACGTTTTGGTGGCCGCGGATGGGATTCATTCGGTCGCCAGGCAGCGGTTCTATCCGAACGAGGCGAAACCGCCTTATTGCGGCCGTGTGCTTTGGCGCGCTGTTTCTGAAGCCCCGGCGTTCTTGACCGGCAGGTCGATGATTATGGCTGGGTACGCCAACCGGAAATTCGTAGCGTATCCGATTTCCGAAGTGTCGCCTCAAACCGGGCGCGCTTTGATCAATTGGGTTGCCGACGTCTACGTCGGCGGCCATAAGCCACCGATTCCGCGGGACTGGAATCGGCGCGTCGATCAAGCAACCGTGCTGCCGTACTTCGAGGATTGGCGGTTCGACTGGCTCGACATCCCAGCTCTGATCCGGGGCGCGGAAGTCGTCTATGAGTACCCGCTCGTGGATCGCGACCCTCTGCCGCGCTGGAGCTTCGGCCGGGTCACCCTGCTGGGAGACGCGGCGCATCCCATGTACCCGATTGGCTCTAACGGAGCATCTCAGGCAATTCTGGATGCCGCGTCACTGTCCGCCGCGCTCACGCTGCACGGTGATCCTGTGCGCGCGCTACAAGCGTATGAGGCCGAGCGCCTCGAAAAGACATCGAGGATCGTTTTGTCCAATCGTGAGCAGGGACCAGAAATCGTCATGCAGATGGTGGAGGACCGTGCGCCAGACGGCTTCCGGAATCTGTACGAGGTGATCTCACGCCAGGAATTGGAAGAGGTGTCGAACCGATACAAGGCCGTTGCCGGCTTCGATCGCGATCGGCTGAACTCGATGCCATCATCCTGAAATGCGGCGATGCCAACCGCTGTCTGTAGACAAAAACCCATGATGGCTTGAAATCAGCAACTTGCGATTTTACAGCTCGGTCCGGCGAAGCTCCGTTACACCGTGCTAAGAGGGAGAGTTTGTGATCGAAATCATCCTCTCTTTCCTTGTAGCCATCCGAGTCTTCTTTCGCAGCCGAAGCGATACAGCCCTCGAAGTCCTCGCACTCCGACAACAGCTCGCCGTTCTAATACGGAAATGGCCGCGGCCAAAAGTGAAGTCCTTGGACCGACTTTTCTGGACGGCTCTCCGCCATTGTTGGTCCCACTGGACCGACGTCCTGGTTCTCGTGAAACCCGACACTGTGATCGGCTGGCACCGCGCCGGCTTCCGTCTCTATTGGCGCTGGCGATCCCGGCCGCGGGCGGGCGCCCGAAGATCACCGAGGAGATTCGCGTTCTGATCCAACGATTGGCGCAAGAGAATCAAGGTTGGGGAGCCCCGAAGATCCACGGAGAGCTTCAGAAACTCGGCCTCGTGGTTTCGGAGCGGAGTGTGGCGCGGTATCTACGACGCATTCGGCGTCGCGGCGACCCGGCCAAGAGTTGGCTGACGTTCTTACAGAATCATCGTGAGGTGATTGCGGCGTTCGATTTCTTCATGGAGCCGACAGTGAGTGTCCTTTCGGCAGGGCTGCGTAAACGGGGCAGTTCAGGTGAAAGAAGTGGCCTGGGCTGGGTCAACCACGGGAATGATGACTTTTTCGGCTCGTTCGTGATCCGTTGGCGGTTCCAGAAAGGAGACGATGCCGGTGTGGGAAACAAAAGCATGTCCGAACACCTGCAGCACCTTCGGAGATTTCAATCACGTACCAATCGTTTGGATCGGACGGACCGTGCTCTGCCAACAGATCAGCCCTCCGTGCCAACATTGATGAGACAGTTCTCCTGGTCGTAATTACTGAGCAGGGCGAGAACTTTGGCGCCCCGGCTCTGCCGAATCCGGAAGTTGTTCCCACCGCCAAGCGTCGGGCTTTTACCGCCGAGTACAAGCTTGGCATCCTGGCCGAGGCCGACGCCGCCGCTGCTAACCCCGGCGCCATCCGAGCCTTGCTGCGCCGCGAAGCCCTCTATTCGTCCCACCTGGTCACGTGGCGGCGCGAGCGGCAAGCACCGGCATTCTCAAAGGATTGACCCCGCACAAGCGCGGTCCGAAGTCCAAACGCAACCCGCAAGAAGAGGAGAACCAGAAGCTCCGCCGGGAGAACCAGCGCCTGACCGAGGAACTGCGTAAGGCCGCCATCGTCATCGATGTTCAAAAAAAAGTGGGCGCGCTGTTGGGATGGCCCCTGCCGAAGGCGGACCCCGAGGAGAAGCCCTGATGGACGCCGTTACCCATCTGGCCCTTACGGTTGGCGTGCTTGCCGCCTGCGATGTCCTCGGGGTGGCCCGTGCTTCCTTCTATCGGCAGCGTCCCGTCTTTGGCCCGCCCGCATCGCCGGCGCCCGAGATCGCTTTGCCCCCGGATCGGGCCGCTCCCGCTCGGTCTCTCAGCACGGCCGAACGCGCCGACGTGCTGACCGTGTTGCATGCCGAGCGGTTCCAGGACCGTTCCCCCGCGGCCGTTCAGGCCACCTTGCTGGACGAAGGCCAGTACCTACTGCTCGATCCGCACGATGTACCGCATCCTGGAAAAGGAGGGCGAGTCCCGCGAACGGCGCGATCAACTCGTTCATCCCGCTTACCAGAAGCCCGAGTTGCTGGCCACCGCGCCCAACCAACTGTGGAGTTGGGACATCACCAAGCTGCTGGGTCCGGCCAAGTGGACCTACTTCTACCTCTATGTCATCCTCGACGTCTTCAGCCGCTACGTCGCCGGCTGGATGGTCGCGCCCCGCGAAAGCGCCGAATTGGCCAAGCAGTTCATCGAGGAGACCATCCACAAACACCAAGATCCCCCCGGCCAGCTCACCATTCACGCCGACCGCGGCAAGGTCATGACCTCCAAGCCGGTCGCCTTCTTAATGGCCGATCTGGGCGTCACCAAGACCCACAGCCGGCCTTATGTTTCCGACGACAACCCCTATTCGGAAAGCCAGTTCCGCACCCTGAAGTACCGCCCGGAATTCCCCGACCGCTTCGGCTGCATCCAGGACAGCCGCGCTTTCTGCCAGCAGTTTTTCCACTGGTATAACCAAGAGCATCGGCATTCCGGCATCGGGCTGCTCACCCCTGCGATGGTTCACTTCGGCGAGGCTCCGGCCGTCTTGGCGCACCGCCAAGTCGTGCTCGATGCCGCTTACCAGGCGCACCCGGATCGCTTCGTTCGGCAGCCGCCAAAACCACTGCCTTTGCCCTCGGAGGTTTGGATCAACAAGCCGGTTCCACAGGGCCGCAGCGCAGACAGTGCCGCAAGTTGAAAACCCTGCTCAACCCCCTCGATAAACTTTCGAAAACAATCCTGCGTCACCAAGCCAAATTGGCAGAATCCAAGCAACAAGATTGATTCAAAAACAGGGGTTATTCCGATATCCCCGGTCTAAGCGACAGCCGAAAGATACCGTCCGGGCGACTACGAAACCTGGAAGTACGTCGCGCCAATTCAGTAGGCAGCCCGGTCGCGAAAGACGTTTGAATATGGAACTTGGGGCGGCGAGTACCGCGCCGAGTTTGCTCGCCATCCAGGCGACATCGTGGCCCAGGAGCATTGGTGTTCCAGTGGCTTTGCTAACACCGATCTGGACGCCTCCTCGGGGGAATTTGTGGGTGACGGTGAGCGTCAGCGAGCCGTCTTGGTACGGAGTTAGTGGAACTTGCGGCACGTGGAATCGGAGGATCTCTGCTGATCGTCGCCGCCATGATAGGGGAGGAGCCCGCGTACTCGATCATCTGGCGAAGAACCAACTCCACTGGTTTCTTTTCTCAGAGAAGAATCGCAGTGGAGATTCGCGGATGAACTCCCCGCCCAATGCCCACATGTTATCGACATGTCTCTGGATCGTCTTCGACGACAGCTCTGACGCTGCTAGGTGTTCGAGGACGGGCCGGAACAGCCACCAGTTGCTGAATTACATTACAGGCGGGCGTCGTCTGCAGCCTACATACGCGTCGGCTCGATCTCGACCGCAATGCATTCTGGAATGCCCTTTTGGAAGCAATCCGCTCTCAATTCCGCGAGGCTGGCCGTACTTCTCATCGGCATAGTCCGTAGGTTGAAGGCTGCGTCTCCCACCATTTACCTTTGATGAGCTCATCGCTGGGCGAGGCCGGCTTCCAGCCGTTCGCTTCCTTATATTCGCTGGTGGGCGGCTCCTTGAAGGCCACCGGCACAGGGGCCGGCGGGCGTTGTAGTTGGGCCCAATAAGAAACGACAGGGTGGCCGTCCCGTTTGATTCGCCTGACGGGGGTGTTCAGCGGAGATGTTTTCTTGAGTGTCTAGTACTTGAACGCGAGGGTTACGACCGGTGGACGGCGGGTCGCGACTATGTTGTTTTGGGGCGATTCCCCGCAGCCCGCGGCAGCAGGCGCGCCGAGTTCATGATGAACAGCAACTCCGAGGAGACGTGAATCAAAGCTGCGAATACCGGGTTCAGTAGACCGAAAGCGGCGAGAGCCACACCCACGCTATCCACTGCCAACGTCCCTATGAAATTTGCCATGATGATCGCGCGGCACCGCCGTGCCACCTTGAGCACTTCCGCGAACCGCAAGAGGTCGTTGCCCAGTAAGACAACGGAGGCGCTTTCCCGAGCGACATCGGTTCCAGACCCCATGGCGATGCCAACATTCGCTTCCATCAGCGCAGGCGCGTCGTTCACGCCGTCCCCCACCATCGCCACGATCCGGCCTTCCGCGCGCAGTTCACGGATGCGGACCACTTTTTGATCGGGAAGCAGTTCGGACCGCACTTCGTCCACGCCGAGTTGTCTGGCGGTAGCGTCGCCGATTTCCTTCCGGTCGCCAGTGAGGAGGACCGTGCGCAGGCCCAGTTTTCGGATTTCAGCCACTGCGGCCGTAGCCTCAGGCCGGAGAACGTCGGCGATTTTGATAGATCCAAGCAGGAGTCCTCCCCTGGCGACCATCACCTCGGAGAACTGGTCGGAAGGGCTGCCGTCATCGGGGACCTGCAGGCCGTTCTGCTCGAGGAGAGCGCGGGTGCCGACCAATGTGGGCTGGCCTTCCACCTCGCACGCGATTCCCATTCCTGGCGAATAACGAAACCCGGCCGGATCGCCCACGGTTAAGGACCAGTCGTATGCCTTGCTGAGAATAGCCTTGGCGAGCGGGTGCTCCGAGAAGCGCTCCGCGGTAGCAGCGATGCGTATCACGTCAGTGGAATCGAAGCCGTTCAGCGCGTGGACGTGGAAAACCTCCGGAGCGCCGAGCGTAAGAGTGCCGGTCTTGTCGAGTACAACCGCATCCACGGAAGCCAGCACTTCGAGGTAGAGCCCGCCCTTGATGATGGCTCCTTTGCGCGCGGCGCGGCCAATGGCGCCGAGAATGGCAAGCGGGGTTCCGGCGGCGATCCCGCAGGCTCCAGCGACTACGATTACCGAGATGGTGGACCGCGCATCGCGCGTGATTATAAACGTCAACGCGGCGCAGCCTAAAGCAAAATAGACCAGGTAGCCCGCCAGACGATCCGCGGTCCTCTGAATTGGCGCCCGGGAACGCTCCGCCCGTTCCACCGCTTCGATAATTCGCCCAAATGCCGTGTCGCGGCCGACCTTCTCCGTGCGGATTTCCAGCACCCCCGATTGGTTAATGGTGCCCGCGAAAACAGGCATCCCCGCGACCTTCTCTACCGGCATGGACTCGCCGGTAATGGTTGCCTGATCGACGAAGGAGTGGCCGCCGGCGACAACGCCGTCGACTGGAATTCGCCCGCCCGGACGGACCACCACCACGCTGCCCACCCCCAATTCGGAAAGACTGCGCGTGGCAACCCGCCCCGCCGATCTCACCTCGGCGGTCTGCGGCAGCAGGTCCAGCAATTCGCGAATTGCTCGCCTGCCGCGTCCCACAGTCATGCCTTCCAGAATCTCGGCGATCAAAACGAATACGGTAATCAGCAGAGCCGTAAAGAACTCGCCGATGACCGAAGCCGCTACCAGCGCGATCGTCATGGATAGTTCCATCGTCATGCGGCGCTCCCACAGATCGGCGAGTGCCTCTTTGAAGATCGGGTAGCCGCCGATCAAGACACCGGCGAGCGCCAGGATGTCGATTCCGTGAACACGGGGAACAACCCGTGCCCACACCACAACTAGAACCGCGGCAACGAAGGCTACCCGCGCCCATTCGAGCCAGCCTTCGTCGTGATCGTGATGATCCGCGTCATGTTCATGGCTGTGGTCTTCCTGGTTCAGATGGCGCCGGGGGAACTCCGCGGTCTCTCCGCGCAGTTCTTGAGCGTTGGTACTTCCCATAATTCCCCTCCTGTCGGGCTCACCTCAGGTAAGCGCGTAAAACGTCGATCAACTCTTGCGCGGCTCTGGCCTTTTCGGACGTGGGATCGTGGTCTGGATCCATGACGTGGAACCGTATGTGCCCGTCCAGAACCTCTGCCATCAAGGAATTAAACGCACCCCGGCATGCGGAAATCGTGTGCAGGATTTCCGAGCAATCCGCCTCCCGCTCGATGGCGTGCTCAATGGCCTCGACCTGCCCCCGTATGCGGCGAACCCGGTTGAGCATTTTCTTTTTGTCCCGAAGTATGTGTGCCAGGCAGCCGCCTCCTCATTTCTGTGGATAGTATACCCCAGCATGGTATATACTGCGTGAAGAGTTTTGCACGCCGGATGATCCAGACCTGCCACCCAATCACCACAAAGCGCCTGGTAATCGGCCAGGTTTCTATCTGCGCGGGCTGCTGTTGCGGGCGGACAGAACGCGGGAAGCCCGGCGTGCCGGTCGAATGGCTCAAGACGGAATGGCGGCGCCTGGGGCTTCTCAAGAACATTCAGCTCACAATCAGCGGCTGCCTGGGCCCTTGCGATGTTCCGAATGTTGTACTCATCGCAACGCTGGAGGAAAATGTATGGCTCGGCAACATCGAACACGTGGAGCAGTACCGCGAGATTGTCGAGTGGGCGATGCGCAGTAAGGCGGCCGGCCGTGCGCTGCCTCTGTCCCAGGCCCTGCTCAGTCACAGGCTCAACCCATTCCGATAGATACATATACCGTACCCGGGTATCCCGCTGATTCCTAGGAGACGGCGGTTGAGACGCTGATCGATCGCACGATATCATCAATGACTGAGATGCCCGGGAGCGATCAGCGGAAAACGCGGCAGCGGGCCGCCATTCGCGCAGCCTTCGAGCGGACGGACCGTCCGCTATCTCCGCGACAAGTGCTGGATTCGGCGCACGCAGATGTAGATGGCCTCGGGATCGCAACGGTCTACCGGAGCATCAAGGGGCTGTTGAAAGAAGGCTGGCTCTCCACAGTTTACCTTCCCGGGGCGCCAAACGTTTACGAACGAGCCGGCAAGCCGCACCACCATCACTTTCGATGCGACGGATGCGACAAGGTGTTCGATCTGAAGGGTTGCGTTCCACGCATCAACCGTCTCGCGGGCCGCCGTTTTTCCGTACGGCGCCATGAAGTGGTTCTCTACGGGTTGTGCGCGGACTGCCGGGCCAACTGAGCGTGGTCCAGGACCTCACTCTAAAACGCGAATCCTACCGTCGCACGGAATGACCGGGGCTCCACGTAGTGTGTTCCGGAGCAGGTGGATAGAAAGTTGTACATCGCGACCCTGTTGGTGATGTTGAAGGCTTCGAGCCGGAGTGTCCAGCGCACCCGTTCGGTGCGGAACAGGTTGTCCGTTCCGACCGCCAGGTTGAACAGATTGCGGGACCGGACGCGGGCCGGATTCAGGTCGTCGTTCTCAGTGCCGGGCGCGGGAATCTTCACCAATTTGGCGCCCCAGTTCGGATAAGGGACATTACAGGTAGCGATCGGGCTCCACGGTGTAGCTACCTGGCTGCCGCAATAGAAGCCAATTTGTGCCTGCTGGTCCGCGGTCAGTGCCAGAGCGCTGGCAAGGTCCGGAACGGCTCCGGACACGATGCCGCTATCGTATCGCCACGTGAGCGACACCCACGGTCCGTTCTTCCCCATCTGATACTGGGCGTGGGTGGTGCTCTGGAGCGCCTGATCATGGTCGATGCGCACTACGCTCCGGTCTACCGGGCTGCCGAAAATGATACCGCCGTTCTCCGGGCCGAAGACACGAGCCCGCGTGTGGCCCAGCGTGGTGTAGGCGGTCAGTCCCTTGTATTGCCGAAGCGAGAGCCGGGACAGAGAAGCCATCCATCTTGGAATGGTCCCATTCAATGGGAAAGAAGATGGCGGTGGTGAAGATATTGTCCAGGTCAAACGCGTTCCGCGTGTACTTCCAGAAATAATCGCCTTCGAACACGAAATGTGAACCAAAGTTCTGTTCCAGGCCGGCGTTATACATGTTGCGAATGCCGGGCTTGAGCGGCACGCTGGCGTAGGCGCCGAAGACATTCGCCGCCAGGCCGCCAGCTCCAGTGGCGCTGGACAACACCAGATTTTCATTGAGCGGAGTTTCGTAGGTATGCGAATAGGCAATCCGCAGCACAGTCCTGGCCGGCGCTATCAGGTAAGACAACCCTGCGCGCGGTTGCGGTTGGGTGCCGTAGCTGATGCCGTCGTAGCGGTCGAACCGCAGTCCCAGGTTGAGCGTCAGTTTGCCGAAGTTGATGGTGTCCTGCCCGTAGAACGCCTGCTGCCGGATGTCGGCGTGACCCTTGTACTGGAACAGAGAGCCGCCGCGGGTGAGGTCATAGGGTACCAACCCGGGCAGGAGATCCGGATTGGCCTGGAACCCCGCCGCCTGGCAATTGCCGGGATCCACCAGTCCCGCATTCAGCACGGGATCGCCGTTCCCGTCGAGACATACAGGGTTGAATGCCGGATCGGTCAGCCCGAGGGTGAACTGCTCGGTGAGGAATGTGTGGGTGACCTGCGCCCCGAACTTGGCGTTATGGCGCCCGTGCGAATAGTTAAGGTCGGTCTTCAGGCCGAGATTGGTCAACCTTCTGGTCTGGCGAAGCGTGGCCGGCTGGTCGGCGAAGGGATCGGCGCTGGGATAGTAAGTTGACCAGGTCCTGCCGCAGGAACAGATTCGAGGCCAGCGTAGTAGAAGGATCGAAGACATGGACCCAACCGGGCGCAATGCTGAAAGATCTCACCATTTGCCGCTGGTCCTGCCCGGAATCCCGCTGGTCGATGGTGTTGGGAATCTGAAACCAGTTGCGGGCGGCCAGTACGTTCAGATGGAGCATATTCGAGGTATCGGGCTGATAGTCCGACCGTGAGAACACGTTGACATTGTTGCCAATATCGTGAAAGGGACGGTATTCGGGGGTATCCAGAAAGCGGCCCGAGCGCGACCCGTTCACGGCCAAAAACTGGCCCCACCTGGCACCGCCGAAACCGGCATCGGCCCTCTCTTCGAAGGTCCCGAAAGAGCCGTACCCGCTCGAAAAACTACCGTGCGGCGCCTGACCGAGGCCGGAGCGCGTGACTGCTGTGACCACCAGCGATGTTTTGTCGCCGTATTCAGCCGGCGTACCCCCATAGACCGCTTCGACGGATTGAATCGCATTCAAGGGAATTTGCGTGGAAAACAGGGTTCCCTGCTGATCCGTGATGGGCTGGTTATCGATGGAGAGAGCCATCTGCGCGTGATCGCCCAGGGAATGGAAAAAGCCGTCCGAGTCCGCTACTACGGCGGGAGTGGAGAGCGTAATGATGTCGCTAAGTCCGGATGCAATCGAAGCCGTGGGCATCCTGGCAAACAGCGTGCTGTCAACATCGGAATGCGCCAAGGGCGTAGTCTCGATCGGCGGAGTCTCTGAGGTCACCGCGACGGATGCCCTCTGCGCCTCGATTGCTAACGCGATTTCGAGATTCATGGGCACGGCGCTGCGTACAGTCAGATCGCGGTGATCCTGTTGGAAGCCGGCAGCAATCACTTCGAGGTGATAGACGTTCGGAGGAATATTGGTAAACTGAAACTCGCCGGAAGCCGACGGCCTGGCCTCCCGCCGGTACAGAGTCAGATCGTTGGACAGGGTCACCGCCGCGCCGGAAACGACGGCGCCGCTTGGATCGGTGACTTTCCCGCGGATAGTTCCGGCAGTGCCCAGAGACTGACCACATACCGGTCCCGCCAGGCAGAACAACCACAACAGGCGCATTTGCATAGTAAAAGACCTTCTTAGATGATTTTCATTTGGACCCGAGAGAACTCCTCGCTTTTTCTTGCCAACGGACTGAATTCCGCGGTGAGCGGACGGCGTTGGGGCTAGCTTGCTTTCTTTACTGAGAATTAATTATCATTATTGCCAGAGATGCTGAGCGCCCGCGCTCACGAACTGGCCACATGACATTGTTCCTCGGAATATGCTGCCTGACGACGGCAATCGCCATCGCCTCCGTTTTTTCCACTGGGCACGCGTCTTTGCGAAAGCGCTTGCTACCCTGGGTCGGCGGTCTGCTCGTGGGAATCGGCGCTTTCTGGATTCTCCCGGAAATGGCGGACGAGAGGGGCTGGACGCGGTCGCTAATCGGTGTCTTTTTACTTCTGCTCCTGCTGGCCGGGATCGACCGCTATATCTACCCCATCTGTCCGTTCTGCGCCGCCGGCGTCCACACTGACGCAGGCACTGGTTGTACGCGTGCGGGGCGGCACACCGTAACACCCGGCTGGCCGCTCCTCATTGCGGGGTGCATCCACTGCTTTTTCGACGGCTGGACGATCGCGCTGTCGCAGGCGGGGTTGCCCGCAGCCGCTGCCCTGTCCTGGGGCTTCGTAGTCCACAAATTTCCCGAGTCCGTCGCGATTGGAATCCTCGCGGCGCGGTTGACCGTCAATCGCACGTTGGCACTGTGGGCTGTGTTATTGGTTCAGGGGGCCATGGCCGCGGGCGGCATCCTCGCCTTTTTGGTGGCTCATCTGGAACCGCGATGGACCGATCTCTACAGCATGCCCGCCTGTGCACTTCTGATGCTGCTTGGTCTTCTGGCGCTTCAAGAAGAGTGGCGGTCCCAGGGAAGCAGGTCCGCGATTCGCGCGGCCCTCCCCGGCCTGGTAGTATGCGGACTTGTGGCCATTGCCGGCCACGTTCTGTCGGGATGAATTACGCAACCATCAGTTTGCCGTGATCGTCACAATGGGTTCCATGTGGATGGTGCAAATGCCCCTGCACCAGATAGTCCACGTGATTGCCGTGCGGGACAACTTCATGCCCACAGTTCGGGCCGTGGACGGCCGTCATGCAGATAATCGGTGTTTCCATCGTGTTGGACAGCCGTGTGGCCACAATTGGGGCCGTGGACATGGACATGCCCTTCATGAGTTTTGCAGGATTCGGTCATGGTGATTCTCCTCTCGCTGAGGGTTCCTAAAAAGTAATTGCGGTTCCAATATGGTACCGTTCGAAGGCCAGGGTCAACGAGCCTGAGTTCACTGGATCACAGTCCCCTTCAGGCGGCCGGTTTTGTTCGGCAGAAGGCCTTAATCCGGACGCTGGAGGACTTCCTACCAGGCGGGCCGGATGGGCTATTCTGTACTTTTGCCGCCGCCATACAAGATCGCGCCATGACGGATCCTGGCGCTCGCCATGATCGCTGACTTCCTGCAGGCCAAATCGCCTTCGGTCAGGTGTATGGCAAACCTGGCGCACCAGCACAGAACCACGGTCGAGAGTTCTAACCACAGCCCGGACGAAACGGAAAACGATGGCGGGTGCTGTTCTTATTGCTTCTGCTGTCACTTTGCCGGAGTTCTGAATTCCGCCGCGCCATGCCTCGCCGTAGTAACGAACAGGTTCCCAACGCCGCGCTGGAATCCGCTTCCGCTCCACTTATCCATCACTCCCTTCGATAGACCTCCGCGAGTCTGAGCCCATGTGGCTCGGTCAATACAGCCTCGAGGCGCACCTGAACACTGACCCGCAGGGCACAGGCGTGCGGGATGGAACACTGCTTCCCACGAGGCACCAGGCACATCTCACACTGGAGCCCACTTTCGGATTTTCCGAGAGTTTCGCAGTTGGCTTCATGTTTCTGAATGCGTGGGAGCCGGGCTACACGCCGCAATTTGCCGGCTGGCACACTCGCTATGAGGAGAACTCGCGCCGGGTCGAACTGCGGCCTATCCCCGACCGGGGATTTGAACGCTGTCAGGTTGTCTTCAATCCGGTTTTCGAGCGCTCTCTTCACGAACCGGGAACTGCCCACGGCTGGAACTTCGAACCAGCACTGTTGCTCCGGTGGAAACGGAAGACTCTCTCTCCATCACTGGAATACACCAACTCTTCGCCGGTGGCGATTGGCAGGTAACCGGTATTTTTAAAGTCAATCCCGGGGCCGGATTCGATCTTACCGGCCGAGGTCCCGGCTTAGTAGTGAAAAGCCGCCTGGAGTGGGATTGGGGGACGCGACATACTCCCTGACCGGGTAAGGGGGCGGGCGCCCCAGGGGAAATGCAGGGATCAAGGGCGCCCACTCGTAACGGGGTGTTGTAAGTGAAGACGATTATGGTTTCCATGTGGTTATGCGCAACGCGAAAAAAAGATTACTGGTGAACGGGCACGGCAGACAGTGGAACAGAGAACTGCACCCTGGTTCCAAAGTCACCCTGTTGCATACATACTCCGGCTCCGGGTCCAAAGCACAAGCGCAAGCGGCGAGTTACATTCGCCAAACCTAACCCCGCTCCCTGCTGTTGCTCCAGGACGGAGTCCGGTTCGGCGCCGGGGCCGGAGTCCTCCACGGTGATGGTCAAGCTGCCGTTCGAGCGTTGCGCTGTCAGGTGCAGCCATCCGTCGTCTGAGCGCTTGGATAGGCCATGTTTGATGGCGTTTTCCACCAGAGGCTGAACCGAGAGAACCGGAATCAAAGTCTCCTCGGAATCCTTGTCCACCTGAATCATCGTCTGCAGGCGCGGCCCGAAACGAAGCCGCTCGATGTCGAGGTAGGCTCTGACGATCTTCAGTTCTTCCGACAGCGGTATCAGGATTTTGTCCGATTGGAGAGAATACCGGAAGATGTTCGAGAGATTGAGCACGGTGCGCCGGGCGCCCACCGCATCGCGAGGGATGATTCCATAGATCGTGTTTAGCGCATTAAACAGGAAATGCGGATTGATCTGCGACTGTAGGGCGCGCAGCTCCGCTTCGGAAACCAGGCGCTGCATCTCCGTGACACGGAAGCGCTGTACTTCCCCGGCCACGACTCTCGCTAACTGGTTCAGGGCGCGCAGGTCTTCGCTCAGATAGCGCCGTCCGCCGCGCCGCCCCCCTAACAGAAGATTTCGCACATCCTCCTGAGAAATCCGGATCGGAACGAGGGCTTCGGCCCAGTTCCAACGGACATCGCGTTGCAACCAAGGCTCATCTTCCGCCAGCGAAGGATAGTCCAGGTCCCTCATCGTGGAGCCGCGTCGCTCCTGGCTGGACCCGGCTTCCAGGAGTTCGTAGTTCTGAGTATTGGTAACTGAAGCCAGCCGTTCCACGGCCCACTGCAGATAGGCGGCTTCGTTCCGCATCCCGGCGGCATGCAGGCTGAGTTCCTGCGCGACTCCGTCGGTGCTGGAGCTGCGAAACACAGCGATTGTCAGCCATCGCTGCACGAACCCGCGAAGGTATGCGAAAAGGATCATCAGACCGCACAGGCCGGCCACAGTCAGAGTGTCCGCGAGTGGGTGCGGGGACCCGTCCTGCGGCGTCAGGGCGATGGCTACGCGGATGCCCCCAAACGCAAGAACAGCCGCCAGGAAAACGTTGGCAAGAAAACGCACGAATGCGTCAAGGAAGACAAACCGGTAATCCTTAAGCAGAATCAAGAGGGCCACCGGTATGCCGGCATGATGCACCAGAAGTTCTTTGGACCAGGGGCGGGGCGGATGACCCGCGCCAAAATGCGAGAAGGTCACCACGAAGAGCAGGAGGCACATCGACGTCAGAAGTTGAGAAGTCTTTCCCCGCGTCTCTTTTCCGCCCCGAAGAAGCACTCTGCCGGCGGAGGCAAGAGTCAGCACGCCGAATCCAATGGTGATGACCCAGAGCGCCCACCGGTGCAGGGACGCCGCGGGGAACATTCGCTCACAGACATGCATCGCGGTGGCAACGGCACTAAGAAGGTACCCGGTGGCAATGATGATGCGACCTTGGCCCTTGAGCGATAAGTGCAGAAGGACGGCCGGCAGCAGGCTCAAGCTGGAGAAACTGACAGCATCCATGGCCCAGCGAGCGGTGCCGGGATTCAGCACCAGGCTGGTAAAAGATACGGCATTCCAGGTCCAGGCCAAACCGGCCGAGGCAACGGACAGCCAGTTCTCGCGGGCTCGCCGTCCCGCGGCGCCCCGCAGGGCCAGCACCAGGAAGATGCCGAATATGATGGTCCCCGCCAGGTGCCCTATGGTGTTAACAATCAGAGGTTGGTGTTCATTGACCATAGAAGAGGCAAGGTGGACGACGGCACGGGCACGGCATTTGTTTGAATCGGCGGGTTTAATTGCCGCCGTCGCGACGCTTTAGCGTGGGCCGATCCTGCTCATCTGTTTTGGGCGTGGTCCCGTCGTCGTTCGTATCGGCCGGACCGTTGCCCGTACCCGGAGCCCGCCGCAACGTGGGCCTGCCCGGATCGGCATTCGTGTCGAGTGTGCGCCGGCCGTCCAACATGGCAATGCGGGCCTTGACATTATTGAATTCCGATGTATTGACCACGTATTCGGGCCTGGGTGGGAGGTCCTTCTGGATTTCCTCCTGGGCGAGCTTAATGCGGTCGTCCGTCATCGGATGGGTCGCGAAAACCTTGGCCACGGCGCCAGGCTTCTTCTTCTCCAGAGTCTCGATCTTCTCAAAGAAGTCCACGAATGCCGTGGGGTCGTAGCCGGCTTTGTACATATATTGCAGGCCCAGGTGGTCCGCCTCCCTTTCATTTGCGCGTGAGAAAGTCAGAAAGCCCATGGGAATGGCCAAGCCGGCACCTTGCCGGATGGCGTAACCGGTCCAGCCATAAGGAATGGCGATGGAGGCGGCAATCATTGCGATTTGTGCAATCTCGCCGCGGGTGGCGTTACGCGTGCCGTGGCGGCAGGCGACGTGGGCAATCTCGTGACCCATGACGCCGGCGAGTTCGGCCTCGCTGTCCGCCTTCAGAATCAGGCCCGTGTTGACGAAGAAGAAACCGCCGGGCAAGGCAAAAGCGTTCACCTCCTCGGTATCCAGCACCTTGATGGTGAAGGGAACTTTGGCGTCGGAGTTCCGAACCAGGTTCTGACCGATACGATTGACATACTCGGCGATAATCGGATCGTTCACCACCTTTGCCTGGCGTTCCACCTCCTGTGCGAGTTGCTTGCCAAGTGCGATCTCCTTTTCCAGAGAATAAAAATTGACACCGTCGCCAACTTTGCGATCGCCAATGGCATCGGGGTCGTCTTTAGGGTTCTTTTTGCTGTCGGCCGCAAGCGCGCTCAACGACAGCGTGGATACTATTGCAAGAAACGTGACGGTTTTGCGTAACATCGTCGGAGCCTCCGCACAGACGGCTATGCCAATCGTATGGCAATCGCCCCCGCAAAGCACGAACTATTGCACTAAGGAACGGAGTCTCACCGCGGATGAACTGATTCCGGGGTTAAGCGGACTTATGCGGACCAGAGAGGTGTGTTCGCCGGACTGGGCATGGGCCTGAGCCCATCGATGCCCCATCTCCATCCGCTCATGACAAAATCCGCCCGGCTGCAAGTGATTTCGCGGCCATTTTCACAGTGTGCGATAACATTACCGCTTCCACGATAGGCGAGGGGAACAAAGCGTGCTGACTCGATACCTTAGGTCCTTTCTTCTGGTTGCGGTTTGTTGTACGCCGGCCGGTTTTAGCCAGCCCCCGTTGGCGCGCCTGAATCCCACCGTCAGGCAGATTGTCGATGCCGTCTCGGAGGAACGCATCGGCGCGACTATGAAAAGGCTCGGGGAGTTCGGGACAAGGTACATTCTCTCCGAGCAGGATAATCCGACCCACGGCATCGGCGCTGCCCAGCGTTGGATCGTGGACCAGTTCAAGAGCTACAGTCCGCGCTTGCAGGTGAAGCTGGATCCGTTCACCGCCAGGAAAGGACAGCGAGTGGCTCACGACGTGGACCTGGCGAATGTGGTCGCGGTCCTTCCCGGCACGATAGACGCCGACCGGTTCGTGGTGATTTCTTCGCATTACGATTCCATCGCAGCGCGTTTCGGTCCAGGGACGCCGCGCACCGGCGATGACGCGCGCGGAGCAGGCCAGGAGATCGAGCCGGTCGCGCCTGGCGTATCGGACAACGCCAGTGCCGTTGCCGCCGTCCTGGAACTGGCCCGCGTGATGAGCCAGTATGAATTCGACAAGTCGATAGTATTCATCGCCTTCTCCGCCGAGGAGGTGGGTTTGCTGGGTAGCCAGGCGTATGCGACGAAGGCCAGGCAGGAAAAGATGCAGATCGAGGCCGTACTGAACAACGACATTATTGGCAACGATGTGGCCGGCAACGGGCGTTCGGCGAATAATCATGTGCGGCTGTTCTCCGAAGGGCCAGAGGATTCGCCCTCGCGCTCCCTGGCGCGTTACACCAAGGAGATTGCGGAGCGCTATCTACCTTCGATGACCGTGGATCTTGTGTTTCGCCGGGACCGGTTCGGACGGGGCGGAGATCACACATCGTTCAATCGGGAAGGCTTCGCGGCCGTCCGGCTCACGACCCCCAGCGAGAACTACGCCAATCAACACAGCCCGACTGACACGTTCGCCAATGCATCCGTACCCTATGCCGCGCGAGTCGCAAAGATGAACGCGGCCGTTCTGGCCAGCCTGGCGCTGGCTCCCAAGCCACCGGTCGTATCGCGGCCGCGCGCCGCAGGGCGCACCTCCGGAGTCGGAACCCCCCGCCAGTCGGGCCCGGGACTGAGCCGGGGCAAGTCAGGCTACGATGCCGCTTTGCGGTGGGAGATGACAAATCCCGAGCCGGATCTTGCGGGGTATGCAGTCGTGATCCGGGAGACGACTTCCCCTTTGTGGGAGCGCGAAATCTACGTAGGAAACGTCAGCGAGTACACCATTCCGGATCTGTCCATCGACGATATTGTGATCGGAGTAAAAGCCATCGATAAAGACGGGAACCAGAGCCTGGTCTCCGCCTACGATCTCCCCGTGGCAGCTCCGGCGAACCGCTCTACAACAGGCGGTCAGTAGAATTCCCATGCATCTCGAAAGGACGTATGCGAAAAATTACCGTTAGTGTCTCTGTTGGCCTGATTCTGGCGCTTACCACGATAGCGGTCGTGCAATCCGCGAAGTCCGAACCGCAGTCCAGGGCGAAAGCCGCAAAGGTCGCGGCCGGCGCCAGCGACGGTCATGGCAATGCCGACTCCATCACCGAAGAAGAACTGAAGATCCACCTCGACTTTTTGGCCTCCGACCAGCTCGAGGGACGCAATCTCCCTTCCCGCGGCTACGACATAGCCGCCATCTACATTGCCGCCCACCTCGCGGAATGGGGGCTCAAACCGGGAGGAAGCACAACCAATACTCTGGGGCCGCTGCAGCCGTATTTGATGCCCATAGAGTTGCTCAGCAAGCAGGTTATTCCCGCCGAGAGCAAGGCGACGCTCCTCGCGCCGGCTCAAGGTGGGAGGGGCGGACGCGGACGGGGAGGAGCGGGCAACACCGGAGCAGCCGGTTCCCGTGAGCCAAGGTCAATGGACTTCGAATACGGCAAGGAGTGGACTACCGGCGCTGGAGGAAGGGGCGGACCCCCACTGGCGCCGCTCGATGTCAGCGGGAATCTCGTGTTTGCCGGGAACGGCTACGTCATCAATAAGACCAACGTGAATCCTTATCAGGGTTTGGATGTGCGCGGAAAAATAATCGTAGTTGCCGGCCTGCCGGCCGAGCTTGCGGCGCAGCAGGGTGCCGGTCGAGGGCGAGGCGGACGCGGCGCCGCCACAAATCCGCTGGGCCAGAGTTGCATCGACTTTCTGACGCCCGAGGAATATGCCGCCAGGAATGGAGCGCTGGCGGTCGTCACCGTCGGGAGTTTTCAGCAGATCGCCGCCATGTCGAACCCCGGCGGTGGCAGGGGCGGCGGTGGGCGTGGAGGAGCGCTGAATGGCCCCGCTTTCCAGGTGCCGAAACTCCAGCAGCCGGCCGCGTGTCCCAGTGCGCCCTCGGTAACCGCGGGGCTGGAGATGACCAACGCCATCTTCCAGGGTGAAAAGATAGATGGATCGCATGCTTTCTACGCCACCGGTTCGAACGCCAAACAGGATTCCTTTGATCTGACAGCGGCGAAGAAGCTGACGTTGCACCTGGCCGTCCGCAGTGAAGAGGCGCACGGCGAGAACGTCGTCGGAATTCTGGAAGGTAGCGACCCGGTGCTGAAGAATGAGTTCGTCGTGATGAGCGCTCACTTGGACCACCTCGGACTGAGCGCGCCCCTCCCCGACGGTCACAATGTCTTCAATGGCGCCGATGACGATGGGTCAGGTTCGGCAGCACTGATCGCCATGGCCCATGCTTTTGCGGAAGGCGCGGCGAAGGGCATGCGCCCCAGGCGCAGCGTGATCTTCCTATGGAACGCCGGCGAAGAAAAGGGCCTCTGGGGGTCGCAGTATTTCAACGAGTACCCTCCCGTGGACCTGACCAAGGTGGTTGCGGACCTCAACATGGACATGATCGGCAGGACTAAGGGTCCCGGGTTCACCGACCCTGATTCGACACACGTCCTGGTGAATCCGGGGGAGATCCTGGTGGTGGGTCCCAACATCAGCAGCGACGACCTGGAAAAGACCATCGAGACGGTAAACGCTTCCTACCAGAAACTGGCTCTCAACCATTTCTACGACACCACGGCGCCCGGACGCCACTCACGATAACCTGGGACCGCAACCGAACGGCCAGCGCATCTTCTATCGGAGCGATCACTACAATTTTGCGCGCATGGGTATTCCCATCGCTTTCTTCACTACCGGGCTGCACCCCGATTATCATCGTCCGACCGACACGGTCGAGAAGATCGACTTCAAAGAGATGCAAGTGGTGTCCAGGACTGTTGCGGCAATTGCCTGGACGCTGGGTAACCAGGAGGGACGGCCGCAGTTGAAGACGACTCTGCCGGATCAACTGGTCAAGGACATGAAAGGCGCGAAAGATCAGGGCTGGGGTAAGCTCACGCCGGTCCTGCCTCCTCTGCCGGGAATGCCGTATTGAGTTGGCTCCGCCAATCGCCGAAAATCAGCCGTCTGCGGCCGTGCGAAGTCCACTGGTAAGAAAATCCTAAGGACTTACGCTCCACATGCTCATACTGGTTGTGCCGCATGAGGAGCCGCAGTCAACGCAGGGACCGCATCACCCGCGAGGCGGCCCTCAAACTAGCAGTATGCGCCGCGGTCATCTTCGGCTTCACCTGTATCATGCTGCAATCGACTGTATGGAACCAGCCAGTGGCGAAAGAGCGTGAGCCTTTCTACACTACCCTTCCCGGTGTCGACCTGAGCGGCGTTCCGGCGGCAAAGCTGCCGGCGCTCCTGAAGGATTTGAATGCGCGGCGCTGCCCTTGCGAGTGCCTGCGAACGGTGGCCAGTTGCCGCAATCATCACGGTACCTGCACCTACAGCCTGGCAATCGCCAGGCAAGCGGTGGAAGCCGCGCGAAAACCCTGACGCCGGTACCGGGGCCGAAACTCCTGTCCGCTGATTCCAGAAAACAGCCCACTCGCGAGGATCTTTCGCCGCTCGTGATTTTCCTGTCGCATCCTGAAGCCAGTTCGCTGTAGACCTAACAGAGATGGATCCTCACGTCTTAAGAGCCTTGGTTGTGGATGACGAACCCATCGCCCGGCAGGTTCTTAGTGAGGATTTGATGCACTTGACAGGTGTCGAGGTGGTGGGGGAAGCCGGTGACGGCAAAGAAGCTCTGCTGCAGATTGAGAGGTTACATCCAGACGTGGTCTTTCTTGACCTGCAGATGCCCGTGATGAGCGGCTTCGAGGTGGCGCGGAACCTGAGCGGCAAACATGCACCGGCGGTGGTGATCGTTACCGCGTTCGATCAGCATGCCATTCAGGCGTTTGAGGCTGGCGCGGTGGATTACCTGCTGAAGCCGGTCAACGAGGCGAGGCTGCGAACCGCGGTGGATCGCGCGAGGAATTTGCAGGGCCGCCCTCTGGAAATTGCCAACCAGGTGGCCAAAATCGCCGCGGCCAGCGACTCTCCCCAGCCGGCGCATCGGCGCAAAGTGGTAGGCCGGAACGGAGCGGACTATTTCCTGCTGGACGAAGATGAGATCCTGGCTTTCCAGGCCGAGCGGGAATTGGTGTGGATTGTCACAGCCAGGCAGCGCCTGCTGGCAACCCAATCCCTGCGGGCGATTCAAGAGCGTCTTGGCGAGGAACACTTTCAGCGAGTGCATCGCAACGCCATCGTCAATGTAAATCATGTCCGCAAAATGAGTGCGCTCAGCAGTCAGCGGTGGCTCATCACTCTCAGCAACTCGCTTCAACTGATCGTCAGCAAGCGGCAGGCGCACAGTATTCGGCAAATCCTACAGTGGTAACCTGCTGTGTCACGTGCTACCCGTTCATGATCGGATGTAGATCACTCAAGCTAAAGATTGGCCGCCTGTGGGATAACCTTTGGTGCTACCCCCTGCTTTCTGCACAATCGAGGAATGATTAAAACTGCTTCTGTGTTCGTCTGTTTCGCGGCGGTGCTGGGTTTCGGGCAATCCACCAGTGGCAATTCAGGGACGATTCGCGGTTCCGTTCTGGATCCCTCCGGGGCGGCAGTGGTGGGCGCCGCGGTCGATATCACGAACCCGGTTTCCCACTATGACGCAAAAACGGTCACCGACGGCCAAGGGAAGTTTGAACTGGATAATCTTCCATTTAATAACTATCACCTGAGCGTCACCGCAGGCGGATTTCAGGTGCACGTGGAAGATGTCGCCGTAAGGACGCCTGTGCCTCTCGATGTGAAGGCCCAACTGCAACTCGGCGCGGCTTCGACTACGGTCAACGTCGAAGCGGGCGCCGACCTGATTGAAACTGTGCCCACGACGCACACCGATATCGACCGTGCGTTATTCGACAAACTCCCTCTGGAGAGTCAGTCGTCGTCCCTCAGTTCGCTGGTGACGCTCTCTACACCGGGAATCGCGGCCGACTCCAACGGTCTGTTCCACGGATTGGGCGATCATGCCTCCAACTCGTTTTCTCTCGACGGCCAGCCCATCACGGACCAGCAAAGCAAGGTCTTTTCGAACCAGATTCCGCTCGACTCGGTCCAATCCCTGGAGGTGATTGAAGGCGCGCCGCCCGCCGAATATGGCGACAAGACCAGCGTGGTGATTGTGGCTACCACGCGGTCCGGGCTGGGAGCAACCACGCCGCATGGTGACGTGACGGCCTCCTACGGCTCGTTCGGAACCGTCAACGGCGGGTTCGATTTCCTCACCGGAGGCAAGAGCTGGGGCAACTTCATCTCGGCCAACGGCCTCAAAACCGCCCGGTTTCTGGACGGGCCTGAATTTGCCACCATACATGATCGCGGCAACGAAGGGAACTTCTTCGACCGGGTGGACTTCAAGCCTTCCCAGGGTGACACCATCAATGTGAACGCGGGATTCACGCGTTCCTGGTTCCAGACCCCGAATTCATACGATGCCCAGGGCGCGACCGCCTGGAGTGGCCTGGTGGTAGACAATGGCGGCCTGGGGCCGATGGGTGAGGTAGTCGGCCCTCAGGATCAGCGCTCCAAAATCAGAACTATCAACCTTGCGCCCACCTGGACGCATCTCGCGGGTCCACACGCAATCGTGACGTTCGGAGGCTACGTCAGGCAGGATCAGTTTAACTACTATCCGAGCCGCGACCCGTTCTCCGATCTCACACCAGATCTCCAGACCCAGACGGTGGGGCAGAACCGCACATTGACGAACCTCGGTTTCCGCGGGAGCGTATCGTACGTCAAAGGCATCCATAACATCAAGATCGGCGCCAACTACATGGATACGATCCTTACTGAAAAGGACGCCATCGGGGTGGTCGATCCAACGGCCAACGCTCCGTGTCTGAATTCCGACGGCAGTCCCTTCACGGACCCGTCGCTGACCGACCCGGCGGGCTGCACCGGGGTGCTCCAGCAGAATCCCAACTTTGTTTCGCTGCTCGAATGCTACGACTTGACCCGCACGGGGACACTGCCCTCCTCGTTCGGTTGTCCGCATTCCACCAGCGGTCTCTACAATTATTACGGCCACGCCAACATTCGCGAACTTGCGCTGTACGTGCAGGACTCCATTACCAAGGGGCCATGGAACTTTAATCTCGGGCTTCGCGGAGATGTTTACAACGGCATCACATCGGCCAATCAGGTAGAACCGCGGCTGGGCATCGCGTACAACATCAAGCCGAGCAGTACCGTACTGCGAGTTTCCTATGCCCGCACACTGGAAACGCCGTTCAACGAAAACCTGGTGCTGTCCAGCCTGGGCTGCAACGATCCGGTCATCAATGCCATCATGGCGAGCAGCACCCCGTGCGTAACCAATGTGCCCGTGGCTCCGGGTTGGCGCAACGAATTCCACGCCGGTTTCGAGCAGGCCTTCGGACGATTCTTCGTTGTGGACGCGGAGTACATCTGGAAGTACACCCACCGCGCGTACGACTTCAGCGTGCTCGGCGCCACGCCGATCACGTTTCCGGTTGAGTGGAACAATTCTAAAATCCCAGGGTATGCCATCCGGGGAAGTTTGCCGAACTTCCACGGTCTGTCTGCGTTCGTCGTCATGTCTAGCGTGGCGGCGCGTTTCTTCACGCCGCAGGTCAGCGGCATCGGCGCCACGCCCGGGGGCAACACGGTATTCCGCATCGATCACGACGAGAAGTTCAACCAGACCACTCACCTGCAATACCAGCCCTGGAAGAACGGTCCGTGGTTCAGCTTCAACTGGCGCTACGACAGCGGCCTGGTCGCAGGCCCCGTGCCCTGCGCGGGAGGCAATTGCGCCAACGGACCCAACGGAACCAATGACACCGTGGATGTCTCCGGCATCACTCCCGATCAGCAGTTTCAGGCGGGACTCTATTGCGGTAGCACGTTCGCGACTCCCACCATGCCGATCAGTCCTACCGGGCTGTGTCCCGCATCGCAGTACGGGTCCAAGTACGTACAGATTCCCGCGGCCGGTACCGAGGACGACGATCACAACCCGCCCCGTATCGCATCACGCAATCTCTTCGACGTGGCGGTTGGGGACGACAACCTGTTCCACGGGGAAAAGCGCAAGTGGAGCCTCCGCCTGTCGGCAGTCAACATCGCCAACAAGGTAACGCTCTACAACTTCCTTTCCACCTTCAGCGGAACGCATTACGTGACCCCGCGCACGCTCACGGCAACGATCGGCTTCCATTTCTAGATCAGGGCTAGATCGACCTTGCGACAACCGCTGCCGCCGATCCTTTGAGCATTGGAAGATTCTGGACAAAGGGAGCTTTACTTTTGTCGACCCCAATACCGGGGTGGTTCCGGGCGCCGTCGTGCCGCAGATTGGGGGGCTGGGGGAGGAGTATATGGCGGGATATGCGGCGGCGCCGGATAAGTATTACGAAGGGCTGGCGTGTTCCAGGGGTCGGTGAAAACCAACGGAACAGACCGAGTGGGAAAGGGATTCTTGGACATGCGGGGCAAGTGGGCGGTGGCCAGGGGGATTTTGCCCAGCCATTCTCTGGCGGCGACCCCGGAACTGCTTGCCGTGCGGGGTTGCGCCTGCACGTGGCCCGGTGCTCTCCGAGCCTCCACCCAATTAAAATAGGGTTGTGAATCCGCCCAAAGTCAGCCGCGGGGAGAAGGTGGACGGTACTCTGTTGTGCACGTGCTGCTACCAGGTTTTTGTCTCGGACGGGCGCACGAAACAGACTGCTTACTCCTACTGCGGTCGGTGTCAGTCGGTGGAAATGCCGCAAGTGCGCAACTCGCCTCCGGATAGAGGCATGCCTGCAGGGCAAGCGCCTCTACTACCTTGGAAAGCCGCCGGGACCTCGCATGCCCTGCGGCTGGCGCTGCGGCGCTGAGCTCAGCCCGCATCAGATGCGGGCGCATTTCTCCAACTGCCCGAACCGTCCAGCGGCATCATCTGCGCAGGCATCGCGGGCGACCGCCGGGGCGTCGAATGTTGTGGCTGGGCACGAGGCGGCAGGCGTGCCCGGGCTGTCCGCATCCTCCTCCCTGCCGCGCGGAATCACGCGCCTTACTGGTCCGATCCGGGCAGTCTCTTTGAATCGCGTTTCATCAAGCGCCAGGAGGAGTTCGGTACCTTCGCCACGTGAGACATGCGCGGGAGGCAGCTTCCAATTGCCTTGCACTTATGGCGTTTTTCGAAGTTTTTCCAAAGAGGACCTCGCGCTGAACAAACGCTGTAATATAGAGGGACCCGCAGTCTTGGTCCCGGGAGAAAGCACTCATGCGAGGTGCCGCCTGTTTACTCTTCTGCCTCGCGGCTTTTGGCGAGGAATTGCCCATCCGCATCTACACTACTGCTGATGGATTAGCAGGAAATACCATCGATCGCATCGTGCGCGATTCCCGCGGGTACCTCTGGTTCTGCACGCGCGAGGGCATTTCCCGCTTCGACGGTTACGAGTTCCGGAACTTCGGCGTGGACCAGGGATTACCGGCGCCGGATAATGATTTGGTCGAGACACCATCCGGCGACTACTTGATCGCGACCGGTGACGGCATTGCCCGCTTTCGCCCGGCCGATCCGAATCCCCGCTTCACAGTCTTTCGCCTGGCTGGTCCGCTCAGGCACCCGATCCAGGCCCTGGCAGCCGATCCGGCAGGCGGACTCTGGGCCGCCACTATCGCCGGGCTTTACCATCTCGATCCACCGCACCCGCCTGAAACCCGGGAATGGCGATTGCGTCCGGTCGATATCGGGTTGCCACACCAGAATTTCGACGATGGCTCGGTCGAAGCGCTGCTGGTGGACCGCGCGGGGACGCTCTGGGTAGGTACCCGTAGCGGCCTTTACCGTCGTTCTCCCAACGGGCACCGGGAAGGAGCCCATGGCGGCCTGCCTCACTCGGATGTCACGGCGCTGCTGCAAGACCGGGAAGGGCGGTTGTGGGCTGGAACCCGGCAAGGCGTGTGCCGTATTCTGCCTGAACGCAGCTTCGCTGGAAGGCGGTTGCAGGACGTGTGTGCGGTCGTACCCGGCCAAACCGGCGGAGTCGTCTATAGTCTGCACGAATCTTCGGACGGTGTGTTGTGGGCCGGCTCAAACGGGCTGCTGATGGCCTGGATTCCAGGAATCGCCGGCGTGTCCCATTACACTGCCCGCAACGGCCTGCCTGGCTATGGAACGCCGATCCTGGCGATGTCGGAAGACCTTGCCGGAAATCTGTGGACAGGCGGGTTCGGCGCCATCCGCATCGCCAAAGGAGGCTTTCGCACTTACTCTGAACGGGATGGGTTGGATTCCCGGTTTATCCTGTCAATTTTAGAGGATCGCGCCGGTGAGCTTTGGGTAGTGAGCAACGGGGCCAACGGCCGGATCTTCCATCGCTTTGACGGCAGGAAATTCCACCCTATCCGGCCTGACGTTCCTCGCGCGATCCCGTGGGGGTGGGGCGCAGGCCAAATTACGCTGCAGACCCGCGGAGGCGAATGGTGGATTCCAACAGCCATGGGGGTGTTTCGCTTTCCGCCGTTCGATTTCAACCAACCAGAATCGGCGCGGCCGAAGGCTGTCTACGAAGCGGCGAACAGTATATACGCGGTGTTTGAGGATTCGCGCGGCGGCGTTTGGATGTCCGTCCAGATCCTCGCGACACCCAACGGTCCGACGCGGGCCAATGGTCTTGCTCGATGGGATTCCGCCACCGGAGAATTGCGCCACTATACGGACCGCGATAACGTACCGCAAGCGCTTGCCACCGCATTTGCGGAAGATCGCGCGGGCGCCGTCTGGATCGGCCTCAGCACGGGATCGCTGCTGCGATACTCGGAGGGCAAGTTCCGAGTACTGCCCCCGCCGAATGGCAGCAGCACCTGGGTCCAGTCGCTGCACGTCGATCGCGGCGGCCGTCTCTGGATCGCCACCAGGAATGGCGCAACCAGCATCGATCCAATGACGCCGGAATCGCAGCCGGTGACCTACACCACAGCGGTTGGCCTGGCAACTAACGACGTGAAATGCATCGTCGAGGATCACGATGGCCGCGTCTATCTGGCGACCGGGCACGGCGTAGACCGGATCTCGCTCTCTCCGGGGGCTCCCTCGCGCATACGTCACTACACCACTGCCGATGGCTTGGCACGAGGCGAACTAGTGACGGCTTTTTGCGATCGCAAGGGCGTTCTTTGGTTCGGCACGCGCGAGGGACTCTCCCGGCTGGATCCCGACCCGGAACAGCCAACTTCGCCGCCGCCTGTATTTATCACGGGACTGCGCGTGCGCGGCGCCCCGCGACCGGTCTCCGCTCTCGGAGAAAGCGACCTTCGCGGCATCGAGCTTGCGCCGGACCAGAATCAGGTCGAACTGGAATTCGTGAGCCTCCGCTTTGGCACCGGTGAATCGCTGCGGTATCAGTACCGCCTGGAAGGCCGGGACGCGAATTGGATCCCCGCCGGGGAGCAACGCACGGTCACCTATGCCAGTCTGGCGCCGGGCAGCTACCAGTGGCAGGTGCGTGCGCTCACGGCGGACGGCGTGGCTAGCGAGCGTCCCGCGACGCTGGGATTCACCATTCTGCCGCCCGTCTGGCAACGCTGGTGGCTGCAGTTGTTCGCGTTGGTGTGTGCGTGCGCCATCCTGTACAGCCTCTACCGCTACCGATTGACGCGCCTGCTGGAAATGGAGCGGCTGCGCACCAGCATTGCCACCGACTTGCACGACGATATCGGCAGCACGTTGTCGCAAATCGCCATTCTGAGCGAGGTAGCGCAGCGCCACCCCCCCGGTGCGGACCGCTGGACAACCCTTGGCGGACATCGCCGGCCTTTCGCGCGAACTGGTGGATTCGATGAGCGACATCGTGTGGGCGATCGACCCGGAACAGGACCGGCTGGACGATCTGACGCACCGCATGCGCCGCTTTGCCAGCGACCTGTTCAGCTACAACGGCGTGCAGGTCCGGTTTCAGGCGCCCGGCGGGGAAGCAGAATCCCCACGTCGACGCCGACATCCGCCGCCAGGTTTTTCTCATTTTCAAGGAGAGCCTGCACAACGCGGCGCGCCATTCCGGCTGCAGCCAGGTGGATATCAGGCTGCAACTGGACGGCGGATGGCTGGAACTCGCCCTCGCCGACAACGGCAAGGGCTTCGACCTGGCGCACGTCCGGCGCGGCCACGGGCTGGCGAGCATGGCCCAAAGGGCGAAGCAACTGGGAGGAACGCTGGCGGTGGATTCCGCGCCCGGGCGCGGCGCCGCGCTGGAACTTCACGTGCCCATGGGCCGAAGTTCCGGAGCGCCCTGGAAAAGATGCCCGCACAAATGGGCGGGGTACGTGGGGCGCTTCCGGCGTATGCTAAAAAATCGCGCGAATTGACCGGCCGCGCTCTTCATGCCCGATACCACTGCGCTCAAAGTCGCCATCGTGGAGGATCAGCCCAGGATCCGCGAAGGCCTGCGCGTCCTCATCGACGGCACCGAGGGTTTCCGCTGTAGCGGCAGCTTTGCGTCGATGGAGCTGGCCATTAAGGGCATCGGCAGGGAACTCCCTGACGTGGCTCTGGTGGATATCGGCCTGCCGGAGATGTCGGGCATCGACGGCATCCGCCTGTTGAAGAAGCATCACCCTCAGCTTGCAATTCTGATGCTCACGGTTTACGACGACGACCGGCGGATCTTCGACGCCCTCTGCGCCGGCGCCTGCGGATACCTGCTGAAGAAGACGCCGCCGGCGCGACTGCTGGAGAGCTTGCGGGAGGTGGCCGGCGGTGGCGCACCGATGTCTCCCGAAGTGGCGCGCCGGGTAGTCGCACTGTTTCGCGAAATCCGTCCGCCCGAGGGTGCCGGCCACCATCTCACCCCGCACGAAATCCGCGTATTGAAGCTGCTGGTCGATGGCCACAACTACAAGACCGCGGCGGCAGAGCTGGACGTCAGCATCAACACCATTCGCTTTCACATGCGCAGCATCTACGAGAAGCTGCAGGTGCACTCGAAATCCGAAGCCGTCGCCAAGAGTTTGCGCCAGCGCATCGTACGCTGAGGCCAATTCCGGACGGACAGGCAGCCACACGTTTGTGCGGTGACGATCCGGGAGAGCGAGTAATACTCTCTTCAGAGGAGAACACCAAAAATGCAACCATTCTTCTTCAGCCTGACTCAGACGTTTAACGGCGTGCAGACTGTAAATGTTGATCTACCAAAGGAGTTCGGTGTCTTACCACTACGCTCGAACATATTGGCGGCGGCAACAGAACTCGACGGAACGGGCGCGCCATTCATCGGCGGTGCTGCGATTCAAGTCTTAGACATTGCGCCATTTCAAGATGCCGTGAAGGTCCGCGTAAATGTTTTGTTTAACAGCCCGGTAACCTTCCGTCTCTCATTGGTCATTTGGCCGTAGCGCAGACGGGAAGGAGGGTAGCGCCTTTTCTGCATCAGATTCGTCTCTGCATGGGCGCGCAAGCCTACATACTTGTGCGGTGACGAATGCCAAGGGCGGCAATACTATTCAAGCTCGGAGGGGGAAATGCGATTGACCAGAGTTGTTATGGTGGCCTTCATTGGCGCGGCGCTGGCGCTCGGGCAGGCGCAGCAAGACCGGAAACCAGCGGAACGGAAGCAAGCCAAGCCGGAGGCGGGCGGCAAGGGCGAGGGGATCAGGGTGCACGGCCACTGGGTGCTGGAGATCAAGAACCCGGACGGCTCGCTGGTATCGCGGCATGAGTTTGAGAACTCGCTGGCCACCGCCACCAACTCAGGCCCAGTCCTGCTGTCCTTTCTTCTCACCGGGCAGTATGCAGCCGGGCCGTGGGCGGTTTATATTCAACTCAATGACTCTGCGGGTACCTCCCTGGTTGTCGCTGAAAGCCCGGCGGTATGCACACTCCTGTTCAACCAGAATCCGGCGGGGGGCCCGTGCTCCAGCACCCTGAGCGTCTCTTCCGGTGCAACACCATTGGTTCTCAAGGGCACTACTGCGGGTGCCCCATTCGCGGGATCCCTTATACAAGTCGGTTCGTTGATGTATCCCTGTTCCGGCGTTTTGAGCCCAGTCTCCTGTGAGCCGGCAGCTATCCCGGCCATGACAAACGGGAGCCCCACTACCGGTCTCCTATTCACAACGGCCGCCGTTTCCGGCATAACGATCCAAGCGGGTCAGGCGGTAACCGTGACCGTCACCATCAGCTTCTCGTAGGCCGCCGGAGTCACAACAATGATTCGACGTCGGTACAGCGTTACGATTTCGCGCCTGCTCTTTTTGGCGTGGGCCCTCCTCACCCCTGTCGCGCACGCGCAACTGGTGGAGCGCGGCGGGAAGTTCACCGGCGCCGGCGCAACGGCACCGGAGGCCGCCCGGCAAGGCGCCTCGGTGGGCCTTTCCGCCGACGGAAGTACGGCGATTGAGGGCGGCCCCTACGAGGGCAGCGGACGCGGAGCGGTTTGGGTGTTCGCGCGGACCGGTGCGGGATGGGTGCAACAGGGCGAAAAACTGGTGGCGAACGATGCCGTGGGAGAGCGAGCCTTTCAGGGACGATCCGTGGCGCTTTCGGCCGATGGCAACACGGCATTAGTCGGCGGCGATGGCGACGATGAAGGAATGGGCGCGGCCTGGGTATTCACGCGAGTCGCCGGCGCCTGGGCCCAGCAGGCCAAGCTCATCGGCGGTGGTGCGGTGGGCAAGTCCCGGCAAGGCTCGGCGGTGGCGCTTTCGGCGGACGGGAATACGGCCCTTGTCGGCGGGACATCCGATGGCGACGGCGCCGGAGCGGTATGGGTGTTCACGCGGGCGAGCGCGGTCTGGACGCAGCAGGGGGCGAAACTGGTGGGAGCCAACTCTTCAGGGGCGGCCGGTCAGGGAAGCTCGGTGGCGCTCTCCGCGGACGGGCACACCGCGCTCGCCGGTGGGCCTTATGACGATCGGAACCAGGGCGCGGTGTGGATCTTCTCTCGTTCGGGCGATAGGTGGACTCAGCAAGGCAGCAAGCTAGTCGGCAGCGGAGGGATAGGGCCCGCTATTCTACAAGGTTATGGCGCCGCGCTTTCCGGCGACGGCAACACCGCCATCATCGGAGGCCACGGAGACAATCACAATGCCGGCGCTGCATGGGTATTCGCGCGATCGGGCGATAGCTGGGCCCAGGCAGGAGAGAAGCTCGCCGTGCCGCGCGCACCCGGAGCGCAGGCGGGGTACTCGGTGGCGATTTCCGCGGATGGCGCCCGGTTGGTCCTGGGCGGGCCGGGCCGCGATGGTGGAGCGGGCGCGGCATGGGAATTCGGGATCGAGAACGGCGCCTGGGCCGAAGTGGGTGAACTCACGGGCGGAGGCGCTACCGGCAAGGCGCAGCAAGGCTATGCAGTAGCGATGTCAGCCGACGGCCACACGGCTCTGGTAGGAGGCGTCCTCGATGGCGCTGCCGGTGGCGCGGTGTGGACGTTCGGCGATCCCGTGCTCACCATTTCCGCTCCCTCCTCGGCCATGGCCGGCGAACCAGTAACGCTCACGGTTACGGTCCAGGATGGCGTTGGGAACCCTGTTCTGCATTATCCAGCGATCGTCCACTTGACCAGCAGCGACGCTCAAGCGGACCTGCCGATCGATGCCCGTTTCACCAACGGAACGGCAACGTTGAGCGTCACTTTGAAGACATCCGGAACGCAAACCATCGGCGCCGCCGACACCGCAAGGCCCAAGCTCGCGGCGGTTTCCGGTCCGGTTGCGGTAAGCGCGGCCCCGCCGGCGCGATTCCTCCTCGATGCGCCCGTCGCGGCAATCGCCGGAAAGGAAGTGTTGGTCTCAGCCACCGCGGTGGACCGGTTCAACAACCCTGCCGCCTACGAAGGCATCGTAAGGTGGAGCAGCAGCGATCCTTTGGCGGCGCTTCCGCCGGCCGCGCGACTCAACACGGCGGTTGCCTTGCGCACGCCGGGAAAACAGACTCTCGCTGTTGCCGGGGCCGCGAACGCCTCGCTCACCGGCAGCACCCCAATCATTGTCACCGCCAGCTCGCAGCCGATCGATTACGTCACCACCGTTCTCTCCACCAACCCGGTTGCCTATTTCCGGCTGCAAGCCGCCAACGATACCAGCCAGGTGAACGGGTATACGTCCACGTTCCAGCCGGGAGCGACGCTGGCCACTGGTGGCGCTCCCATCTGCGACCCCAACAACCAAAGCGTCTCCTTGGATGGGAACACGGGATTGGTTACCACGTCGCTGAACTGGACGGCCATAAACGGCCCGGTAAGTGTGGCGGCCTGGGTGAATCAGGCAACGCCCTCATTGGGCGCCTGGATTGCCGGCTTTGGCGGGATAGACTTACCCTTTGTCGGCTGGAGCGGCTACTATTTTCTCGAATTCTACGGCAGCCGCGACGACATCACCTTCTATGTTCCCCCCAATGCGCCGGTTGTCGACTACATACTAAGCGGTTCCCCGGTCGGCAATTGGCACATGGCCGCCGCCACTTACGATCCCAACGCGAAGACGGCAATCCTATACTGGGACGGATTGCCGGTAGGGACGGCGAATAACATTGCCGCCGCTACACCTGCCAACGGCCAATTCAGCATCGGGGCAATCGGCCCTCCCTGCACCGAACCGGCGGGTTTCTGTCAGCATTTCACCGGCGCCATCGACGAAGTGGCTGTTTGGAACTATCCCTTGGCGGCCGCACAGGTCAGGCAGATTTACAACTCCGCGGCATGTCCGGCGCCGGTTACGGACGATGAGACGGTTCACGTCACCGATAGCCTCAACCTGATGCTGTCGGTGCTTGTTGCCGACAACGAAACCATTCACGTCACCGATCGCCTCTCCCTGCCATCCCAAACATTCCTGCCGGTGACGGTAAGCGTCAACCCACCGCTGGCCGGAACGGTGACGACGGGAGGCGGACTGTTCGGGCAGTACCCACTGGGCGCCACTGCCACGATCACGGCCACCGCGAATCCCGGTTATGCTTTCGCAACTTTCAGTGGCAGCGTACCCACGACTTCGGCCAACCCGCTCATTGTGACTGTCAACGGGCCGCTGACCCAGGTTGCCAATTTTACGCCCCTGGAGCCGGCGCTGGCGGTAGCAGTAACCGGAGCGCGCACGGACGGCGCCGCGCTGGGCACGCGCAACGTTCCAGTGACCATCACGAATGCAGGGAGAGGCGGCGCGCTAAACGCGCAGATAGCGTCCGTGTCAGTGACCGTGGTGAGCGGCAGCTCAAATGTGACGCTGGCGAGCGGCGTTCCATCGGCGCCGGCGACACTGGCGCCGGGGGCTTCCATTACGGCGCCGCTGGTATTCAACTGGCCGCTGACGGCGACCCGGGTGACGTTGAAGTTCGGACTGCATGCCACGGATGGGGCGGGCAACAGTTATTCCGCAAGCCAGACTGTAACGCTCTTCCGATAGCGGCGGATGAGGAGGACATGTATGAAGCGAACGGGAACAAAGTGGCTGGCCGCTGCGGCGGTCGCGCTGGCGGCAACGGCGCCCTCCGCACGCGCCTCGGCCGTGATGACGCTGGAACCGCCCGGTGGCTCGATTTCAGGGGTTCCAAGTGCTCTCGTGGGATGGGGCTTCACGCTGACCAACGGTGCTACCTGGGTCTCCATCGATTCGGTGACTATCGAAAATGAAACCAGCCCGTTGGGCGGCTCGGCCGGAGGGTTCACATCTTATATGGATCTGCTGGGCGGATTGTCAAACGGAGTGACTCCTCCGAACCAGACCTGGACACTGACCTTCTCGTCGGGCAGTCCAGGCAGTGGTCTCGGCCAGTATGCTATCGATGCCAGTACGCCATTCGGCGCCTCCGATACTGGCGATTTCGTTATCTACTACGACGAGTTCTCGGCTGATCCGAACACCTGCGGCAGTTGCTACCTCGATACTCAACAACTGTTCGATGCCAATGGGAACCCACAAGCGTTCACAATCAACGTGAGCCCTTCGGAAGTGCCGGAACCTGCGCCATCAGAACTTGTTATCGCTGGTTGCTTCGTATGGCTGGTGCGACGTCTGACCGGGCGATCGACAATTCCGGACGATCCGACGGGGAAGCCGGCCAGGACCTAAACACCTGCCGCTGCTGTCCACCGATCTGGTGTTTGCTCCACGCCCGGCGCGCCCCACTGGAATGGTGGCCGCTCCGTTGGCCTTGGCACGTGCACCAGATCCCCCGCGCGGAGTGGTCACGACGACCAGATGGATCGGATAATGCAAATGCGCGAGATGCATTTGTATCACGGGACACGAGGCAGCAGGGGTGCCCGGGCTCCGCACACGCGGCCGGTAATTTGTGTCCGGAGCCCTCCCTTCTCTTGGCAAAAAGCGCAACGTATCGCGGGGAAATGGTGGTCGAGGGCGATTTGGCAGCACTGCCCGTTTATCTGATGTCCCGGCGGCCTGAGGGCTGCGGGGGAATCAGAGGAGCCCACGTTCAGGCGTCGATCGCCGCGCCGGATCTGGAACTGGCGACGTCAGAGGTCGGCGGCGTGATCCAGGGCAAACAGACGAACGCGCTTCCCGTGAACGGCCGCTACTGGGCGAGCCTCATGGCTCTTATTCCCGGCGCGATCAGTTCGGGCACCGGCACCCAGGACGCCATCCGCTTCGCAGGAATGTCGCAGGAAGACAACAATTTCCGGTTCGATGGGGTGGACGCCACGGGTCTCAATCACCAGTTCGTAAAAGAGCCGGCGCGATTGCAGTTTCCGCTGGAGTCGATCGCCGAGTTCAAAGCGAGCGCCGCGGTGTACAGCGCGGATGTGGGCGGCATGGCGGGCGGCCAGGTCAGCATGGTGTCCAAGAGCCTATCCCACGGGAAGCATTCCTACAGCCGATCCGAACGCACTTCTCTGGATCAGCAGCGGACGCAATCCGACCAGCGAGGACGCCGGGCTGTTCCGCATCGACTACGCGATGAACAGCGCAACCACCATCAATCTGCGCTTCAACACAGATGCCTATCGGACCAAGTCTGTCGCACTGGCGGGGAACACCTTCACGAAAATGGACCCGCCGAATGCGGTGCTCGACGTGCAGCACAGCTTTTCCTCCCCGGTCCTCAATGATGCCCGTATCGGCTTCAATCGCGACAACTACATCGACACGGGAGACGGCAAAACACCCTATTCGCTGTCCATCACCGGCTTCGCGGGCTATTCGTTGGGGGATCACTCGTCGCGCATCGACAATTCATACAGCTTGGTGGACAACGCAACCTTCTCTCAAGGGCGCCACACCATCAAGGTGGGTGTGGAGATCCGCCGCATGCAGGAGAACAAGCTTCACCCCAATTCGCTGCAGAGTCTGAGTTATCTCAAGCAGTCCGATTTTGTCGCCAACATTCTGGATCCGTACACCTGCGGCCTGCGGTATTGTCCGCCCGGAACCTCCTATTACTTCCCGAACTCACACGATTTCGGTCCGCGGGTCAGCATAGCGTGGGCGCCGGAGGCGTTCCACGGCAAGACCGCGATCCGCGCCGGCGGCGGCATCTTCTATAGTGACGGTCAATTCGGCGGCCTCTACGCTGCCAACACCAACATCGGCCAGAACTTCAGCCTCACGCAGAAGAATGGTCCGGGACTCACCTTCCCCTTCACGCCCTTAGTGATCCTGCTCCACTTTTTTCCATTGATGTATTCGCGCATCGAGTCTCGGGATTTGCGGAACACTAACCGATCCCTCAGGAATGGTGTCAGATATGGGGGAACGCGCCTTCCCGTAACCTTTCACGGCCCCAGCGGTTTCTATGATTAGAGCATGGAACGCGGGCGACCTTTACGGCAGTCCCAAGCGAACGATCCAGAAGAACGCCTGCTGATCGAGGCGGCGCAGCGCGACCCGGCGCGCTTCGCAGACCTATACGACATCTATTTCGATCGCCTCTACGCGTATGTGGCTCGCCGGGTGAGTAGCCGCGAGGAAACGGAAGACCTGGTCTCCGAGGTGTTCCACAAAGCACTCTCGAATCTTCGCCGGTTCGAATGGCGGGGCGCCCCATTTTCGGCGTGGCTGTTTCGCATCGCGGCGAACGAGATCACGGACCTTTCCGCGCGGTTGGGACGTCAACGTACGATCCAGGCGTTGCCCGAAGCTGAGGAAGGGGATCAGGAAGAGGCGCAAGACCGGTCCACGGTGCTGGCCCTGTTGCGGGAACTGCCGGAAGACCAGCGCCGGGTCCTGGAGCTTCGTTTCATGGAGGAGAAGAGCACTCGCGAAGTCGCGCAGGTGTTGGGTCGCAGCGAAGGCGCGATCAAGCAACTTCAGTTTCGCGGCCTGGAGAACCTGCGGGCGAGCTTAGGCGGCAAACATGCCTGAACAAGATCCCATCGAGCGGCTCAATACGGCCCTGGAAGGCCTCTCGATCCAGGACCCCGCGGCTCCCGACCGGGGAATCCGCGAACTGCTTGCCCTGGCACGCCGTCTGCGTGTCATGCCGCGCGAAACATTTCGGACAAAACTCAGAGTTCAACTGGAGGAGAGAGCAATGACGTTAGAGACAGCAACAACGCTTCCACTGCGCGAGGGCTTCCATTCCCTCACGCCCTATATCATCATGCGCGGCGCGGCGGAGTTCATCGAATTCGCAAAAGAAGTGTTCGGGGCGGAAGAGAAACTCCGGGTTCCCGCGCGGGAACCAGGCCGCATTATGCACGCGGAACTCAGGCTGGGTGATTCGATGATCGAGCTTAGCGATGGGAATGAGCAATATCCACCGCGCCCGGCGGCGATTCACGTTTACGTGCCCGACACAGACAGTGTGTATCGACGGGCACTGGGCGCGGGTGCGACCTCGCTCCACCCGGTAGAGGAGATGCCCTACGGGGAACGCTCGGGCAGTGTAAAAGACCCCTTCGGGAATTACTGGTACATCGCGACGCATCATGGCGCTAGCCATATCCCTGCAGACTTGCGGGCGATCAATTCCTACCTGCACCCCGTTGGCGCCGACAAACTGATCGAGTTTCTGAAGCAGGCTTTTGGTGCGGAGGAAGTCGAAGTCTATCGCGCGCAGGCGGGCGGCCCGGTTACACATGCAAAGATCCGGCTTGGTGACTCGATAATCGAGATGGGCGAGGCTCACGGTCCATATGGGCCTATGCCGACGGGGCTGCATTTCTATGTACCCGATGTAGATGCTATGTATCATCGCGCGCTGAAAGCCGGCGCTACGTCGATCAGCGCTCCGGCCGACCAGCCGTACGGCGAGCGGGGAGCCGGTGTTAGCGATCCTGCAGGTAACTCGTGGTTTCTCGCAACGCCGGTGAGCCGCGGATAGCCTTGGCTCAGTCGCTATTCCCCGCCTGACGCGCGCATCGGATCCTCCAGGGGAATCTCTCGTGTCCTTGGTGAAGCCCGAGGCCTGCAGCGCGTACGTGTTCACCAAGGTGCTGTGGCCCGAGGGGCACACGCCCGTTGCGCCGTAGTTGGGCACAACGCGCGTCTGTACCGCAACGGCGCCCAGGTATCGACTACCGGCTGAAGGCCGGCAGGTTGAGGTTGCAACTTTCTGGAGGCATTACCGGCCGCCGCGAGCAGCGGGTCCAGGGGGACCCGCGCGGACGGGGGCGTCCGCCCTACATAAAGGCGAAGGGTTAAGACGAGGAGATGGAAACTATAACGCGTCGCGGAGATGCCGCCGGTATTGCTCGAACGCTTTGCGGCCGGCCTTTGTCAAGCACAGCAGAGTTTGCGGCACCTTGCCGCGATAGGTCTTGGAGACCTCGATATAACCGGCCGCCTCCAGGCGCGACAAGTGGCTGGACAGGGTGCCCTTGTTCATTCCGGTTTCATGCTGGATATACAGAAAATCGGACCCCTCAACGGCGAATAACAGCGCCATTACCATCAGGCGCCCCGGTTCGTGAATGGTCCGGTCGAGTTCGGCGATCTTGCGGACCTGCTGTTTCATTGCTCTTCCGCCGGGGGCGGCTGGGTATGGTGCAGGTAGAGCCAGAAGCTGACGCCGCCGGAAATCAGGAGCAGGGCGCCATACAACAGGATGGTGAATTCGACGGCACCTACGGTTTTCGCGGAAACCGATTTCGTAATCCAGGAATGGGATGCCAGCGATCCGACCAGGTCCGCGGGCAGAAGTGCGATCGCGATCGAACCGGCGATCATCACCCCGACCACCATCCATTTCCAGCGAACCGTCCGCGCGAAGCCGTAGGCATAGCTGGCGGCGAATACCAGGCCCATCACGGACGCCGGAGTAGTCATCGACAAGTGGTGACGGATGGCGTAGAAGAGGATGACGGAGGCCGGCACCGAGACGGCGAAGCTAATGATCATCGGCCACCACAAAGTGTCGCGCCGGCTGTATTGCACGAACCCGGTGCGAGGATACGTAATGTGCTTTTTGATAGCCTTGCTGCCGTAGTGGATCAGCAGGCAGACAGCCCCCATGAATACGAGGAGCGTGTAGGGCCGGTTCCAGACGGAAGTCTCCGGCGAGCGGACCTGCATGCAGCCGAGCAGCGCAAAGCCGAGGCCCATAAAGCCGATTCCCAGTTCACCGACGCCGTCGATGTTGTAGTAGGCTTTCGGCCGGTCCAGAAGTCCGGCAATTTCATTCATGCATACTAGTTTGCGCTACCAACCTGTTGGCGTCAATATGGAGAATTTCAACGCCTCATCGCAGTCCGCCAGCCACGCCTTCAGTGTGCCCGGACATGCCAAGGCCCCACCCCACATCCGGAGCGTGGAGAATCCGGCCTTGGCGGAAGGTCCGTGGATACTTGACCGCTAAGGTTCGGGAGCTGCCGGGCTTCGCCCTTTGTTGCGATTCTGACGGCGCCCAGATCGGCCGACGGCGCCGGCTCGTTGGTATCCGCCGGCTGCCAACCTGCCAGCCGAGCCAATAAAGCCGCCCGGCGATTGCTCCAGTTGTCCAGTTGGTCCGGATTCCGCTCGAACTTGCGGGCGTAAACCCGACCGTCCAAAGGGAGCCATCGGCCCGCGATCACCGGAATGTGCCGGCTGTCCCACTGTACCGTTATCCTGCCCGCCAGCACTTGGATTCGTGGCGGCTCCGCGTCGAAGCGATAGGCTCCTTTTCGATCGACAGACGCGACCGAGCCCTTGAGCAGCAGGGTCAGTTTGGTTCCTTTAGGCATGGCACCGGTGGCAACGATTACCGAACCCTTAAGCACATCGATACGGACATCGCTCAGCGCGGTGGAGATCATGCGGAACGAACTGTTGTCATCGATCCACAGCGCCGCGCACGGTCCCAGCAGGACCTCGGCATGGCCTGCACCGGTGCGTAGAATCGAATTCGCATTCACTATGAAGAAGTTATCGTTGACCAACCGATCATCGATCAACGCATCGCCGGCATGCGAAACCACGCCCACGCGGGCCGGGGATGATGGGTTGCGAATGCAGGGAAGCCGCCAGCGTTGCCGCCCAGGCAGTCTTTCTGAGCATCCTGCCTAATCGAGCGCGACGACTCATATCGTAGTGCTCCCGGGACGATTTTACCGCCAATTGCTCCCGCCCATAGATGAGGTGAAACAGCCGCCCTACGGTGTGAAGTCGCGCAGCTTTTGGACCGCGGGGGCGTCGAGCCGCTCGATCAGCGCCACCAGCAGGTCCACTGCCTGGTCGAAATCGCGGCGATTCATAATGCCGTTGTGAGCGTGGGTGTAGCGGACCGGCACCAGCAGGCACACTGTGGGGACGCCGCCGTTGCTCTTCTGGATCTCGGCCGAATCGTCGCCGTACCCTTGCACCAGGTCGAACTGCAGCGGGAGTTTTTTCGCCGCGGCGGTCTCTTTGACCAGGTCTACGAACTTGCGGTTGGGCAATTGCGAGCTGTTGTAGAGGAAGATGCCAGGGCCGCCGCCGAGCTTCTCTTGCGACTCTTCCGGGCGACCGTTGACGTCTCCGGTGACGCCGGCTTCCAAGGCGATTCCGACGTCAGGCCGGGCTGCTTCGGCCGCGGTATGGGCGCCGCGCAGTCCTACTTCTTCCTGGGTGGTGAGCGCCCAGATAATCTGGTTGCGGTGGGGCAGCGAGGCCAGGCGGCGGATGGCTTCGATAATCACGGCGCATCCGGCGCGGTCGTCCCACGCTTTGCCCAGATAGTTATCCGTTCCGTTGAGAATCGTGAAGGGCGAATCCGGGACCACCGGAGAGCCCGGCCCGATCCCCATGTTGCGAACGTCCGATTCGGATTGCGCGCCCACATCCAGAAAAAGACTGTCGCGCGAAAAGACACGGGCGCGCTCTTCGGCCGGAACCACGTGCGCGTCGCGGATACCGGTGACGGCGTGCACCGGGCCTTTGGAACCGATAATGGTCCACCGCTGATCCACCAGCGCCTGGTCCAGCCAGCCGCCGAGCATCTGCATGGTGAGCAGCCCGCGCGGGGTGATGCGCCGGACCACCCCGCCCAGTTCGTCCATGTGCGCGTCCACCATGATGCGCGGGCCTTCGGCGCCCTGCGTGGCCAGGATGGAGCCCATGCCGTCATAGCGAATCGACTGCGCGTAGGGCTTCATGGCCTCCACCATGATCTTGCGAACAGGCTCTTCGAAGCCGGGCGGTCCGGGGGCGTCGGCCAGCCTGCGGAGCAGATCGACGGTCGGGTCCTGCGCCCACAGAGGCAGCGCGGCTACAGCCAGTGAGAGGCAGAAAGCACGATTCATTTTTGCTCCCGAAGGAATTTCATGGTGGCGCCGTTCTGGTAGAGCGTCAGCGAAGACCCGTCTTTGTCAAACTCGATCTCGCCGTTGATAGGGTCATTGAAAAACCGGGTGGGGCTCATCGGGTCCAGGCGGACGGCGCCCTGTCCGGTGGCCTGCGCGCTCAGATGGTCGCCTTCCACTTTGACCGTCAGCTTGAAACTCGGGTTCGCGGCGTAGACGCCTTCGAACGGCTTCATGGCTTCCGCGGACAGGGGAATCCGCGTGCGCGATTTCGCGGGATCCTCCGGCTGTCCCAAGGCGATCCCCAGCAGGCCCGCGGCCAGCGCTCCGGTCTCCTGGGTGTTGGCGTTCGCCAGCACCACCGCCAGCAGTTTCCGGGCGGGGACGCGAATGATCATGGTGTTGAAGCCGTTGATGCCGCCGCCGTGCTCGACCGTATCCTCCTTGAAGCGCCTGGCGATAAACCAGCCGTATCCATAGTCGTTGAGATTGGGCGTCCACATCTTCTTCTTCGACGCCTCGCTCAGCACGCGCGTGTCATACAGCGCCTGGTCCCATTTCAGAAGGTCGTCCACGGTGGAGTAAAGCGACCCGGCGGCATAGGGGAGCGACATGTCCAGAAACGGAGCGCGGGTCAGTTTGCCATCCTGGTTCTGGTATCCCTCGGCGCGGTGATGCAGGATCGAGGTGTAATGATCGAACCCGGTATCCTTCATGCCGAGCGGGTCCAGAACGGCCTGGTGCAACTGCTCTTCGTAAGTCTTGCCGGTTACTTTTTCAATCACGTAACCCAGCAGGATATAGCCGCTATTGTCGTATTTGAATTTGCTCCCCGGGGCGAACTCCAGCGGTTTGTCCCGGGTGAGCTGAATAATCTCCAGCGGAGTCCGCGCCGTGCCGGCCTGCTTCTCAAAGAAGCCGGGCAACTCGGTGTAACTCGGGAATCCCGACTCGTGACACAGCAGGTGATGGATGGTGACCGGCTGCCAGGCCTCCGGCGCGCCGGCATAGTATTTTCGAATGGAATCGTCGAGCTTCACCTTGCCCTGCTCCACCAGTTGCATAATCAGGGCGCTGGTGAATTGCTTGGTGATGGAGCCCAGACGGAACCTGGTATCCGGAGTGTTGGGGACGTCCCATTCCACGTTCGCCAGCCCGTAGCTTTTGCGGAACAACGGTTTGCCGTCCCGGGCCACCAGAACCGACCCCTGGAATTGCTGGCGGGTTACGGCCGCCTGGACAAACTGGTCCGCTTTGGCGGCGATATCCTGCGCCGGCACGGAGGACGCCAGCAGGACGACGGCAGGCAAGAGTCGTCGAAACATAATGGGCTTATTGTCGAACGCCGCGCGCCCCGGCGCAATCGCCCGGGTCGCCCGGGTTGCCGATCGGAATGAAACCCGCGGCGATTCCGAGTCATCTAAACTCGTGAGATAAAATATAGGTTTCGGAAAGGTGACTGGTGAGACTTCTCGCGCTGCTTGGGTTGAGTTGTGTGCTGTTGGCGTCCGACTCCTCCGTGGAGCAGGCGCGGAAACTGTACAACCTCACCGAGTTCGACCATTCCCTCAAGATTCTGCACGCGATTCCGGTTAAAGATGGCGTAGTGTACGAACTGATCGGCCGTAACCTGTACATGCAAGGCGACTTCAAGCGCGCCAGCGAGGCCTTTGAAAGCGCTCTGGCGGCTGATCCGGGGAATTCCACAACGGCCCTTTGGCTGGCCCGCTCCTTTGGCCGGCGAGCGGAAACTTCCAGCCCGTTTACGGCCCCCGGCTACGCTTCCAAAGCCCGCACCTACTTCGAGAAGGCGGTGCAACTGAACGCCCGCAATCTGGAAGCGTTGAGCGACCTGTTCGAGTATTACATGGAGGCTCCAGGATTTCTGGGAGGCGGCCAGGATAAAGCCCAGGCCCTGGTGCCGAAAATGGCGGCAGTCAACGAGGCGGACGCCCAGTGGGCGCAAGCCAGGCTGGCGGAAAAGCGCAAGCAGTATTCCACCGCCGAGGAGCACCTGCGCCGGGCAATTGAGGCGGCGCCCCAGCAGGTGGGCCGTTTTATTGAACTGGCGCATTTCCTGACCAGAGAGGGCAGGAACCAGGAGGCCGATGAGAGCCTGGCACGCGCCGAGAAGATCGCGCCGAACAGCCCGCGGATCATTTATGCCAAGGCGGATATCTATATTAAGTCCGGCCGTAATCTTAAACTTGCCAAGGATTTGTTAAAGCGTTACATTAATTGCTCTTTGTCGCCGGACGATCCTCCGCGCAGCGACGCTCTCAAGCTGCTGAAACAGGTGCAGGGCAGCTAGCCGCCCTCGCGCCATGCTGTTCACCGAATCGCTCCGTTTCAGTGTTGAAGCGCTGAAAGCCAATCCGGTTCGCAGCCTGCTCACCGGTCTGGGCATGGTCATTGGGACCGCTTCGGTCATCCTGGTGGTCACTATCTCGCTCACCAGCCGCGATTACATTCTGCAGCAGGTGGAAGGCATCGGCTCTAACATCATTTTTGCGTATTTCGTATCGTCCGGGCCGGCCAACCCGGCGGCTGACGCCGACTACATCAAGATGAGCGATGTGGAAGCCATCCGCCAGAATCTGAGCTCGGACATCGTGGCCGCCACGGGCATCATGTCGAACTTCGACCAGATCCTGATCGGCGGCAAGCTTCAGGATGTGAAAATCAACGGCACTGATGGCGATTACGCCGAGGTGCGTAATATCGTGATCAGCTCCGGCCGTTTTCTGGTGCCGGGCGATGTCAGCGGCCGCGAGAAGGTGGCGCTGCTCACCGACCACCTGGCCGAGCGCATGTACGGCACCAGCAACGCCGCCCTCAACCAGGTGATTAAGCTGTACGGCCTGCAGTTCACCGTGATCGGGACCTTCCATGAGCGGGTGGAAACGTTCGGCCAATCGGAGATCGAGCGCGATACCATCGTCATCCCAATCACCGTGCTGCGGTACTTCACGCCCGTCGAGCGCATCGATCCGCTGTACGTGCAGGTGCGTTCGCCGCAGGAAGTGGAGCGCGTGGCGGTGCGCGTGCAGGACCTGATCGAAAGCCGCCACCGCACGGGGGCGCATTACCGCGTGGATACGCTTACGGCAATTCTGGTAGCCGCCAAGAACATTTCTCTCATTCTTTCGCTGGTGCTGGTGCTGGTCTCGGCAATCACGCTGGTGATCTCCGGCATCGGCATCATGAATATCATGCTGGTCACGGTCACCGAGCGCACTCGGGAAATCGGCGTGAGGCTGGCGGTGGGCGCTTCGGCGCGAGCCATCCTGCTGCAATTCCTCTCGGAAGCGATGATCGTAAGCCTCACCGGCGGCGTTGCCGGCATCCTGGTGGGCGTCTCGATTCCCCTGAGCGTGGAGTTGTTCGCGGACATCAAAATTCCCATCTCGCCGGTGGCCATCGTGGTGGCGTTCGGAGTCTCGTGCCTGGTAGGCCTGGTGTTCGGCATTCTGCCGGCGAATCGCGCGGCGCATCTCAATCCCACCGAAGCGCTGCGTTACGAGTAACGTACACTACAGGGTGTGCGGAAACTTCTGGCCATCGCTCTGCTGAGCGCAGGCTGCTTGCAGGCGCAGGCACCGTCCGATGCCTGGGCGCCGTTGCGGTTCCTGATGGGAACCTGGGACGCCCGGACGGTCAACGGGGACGTCCGAAGTTCCGGGTCCTACGTGTTTCAAACGGAACTGCGCGGCCATGTGCTGGCGCGCCACTCCGCGACCAAAGACTGTAAAGGGCCGCTCGATTTCAATTGCGAACACGGCGACATCCTCTACGTCTACGCGGAAGGTTCGTCCTACAAGGCCATCTACTTCGATAACGAAGGGCATGTGATTCACTACAACGTCAGCACCCCCGCTCCGGCGATGGCGGTGTTCCTGAGCGACGGCCCCGGGCCGCAGTTCCGGCTGGTCTACGAACTGAAAAGTGGCGTGATGAATGGAAAATTCCAGATCAAGGCGCCGGGACAGGCGGAGTTCCGCTCCTACCTGGAGTGGACCGGCGGGCGGAAGTAAAAACACCCCTCTTGACTCAGCGCGCGATTCCGTCTATATTTATGTCGTATGCGACACGTCGTATACGACATAATAATCGTCGAGGTACAAGTATGAACTCCACGTTTTCGTTCGTCATCCAGGCCGCCTGGATATCGTTGGGCCTGGTTTGGGCGATCGCTGCCCTGACCGTAAAACGCACGGTCAGGAAAGAGCCCCTGGATCAACGAATCGGCCACCTGGCGACCTTTGCCGTGGCCTTCCTGCTGCTCTTCTCCAGCGCGGTCCGCATCGGTACGCTGGCCTGGCAGGTGATTCCGCAATCGGAGATTTCCGGCGCGGCCGGCCTGCTGCTCACGCTGGGCGGCGCGGCATTCGCCATCTGGGCGCGCTTCTATCTGGGCGGCAACTGGAGCTCGGTAGTAGCCATCAAGGAACACCATGCGTTGATTCGCACCGGGCCGTACACCATCGTCCGCCACCCCATTTACGCGGGACTCCTGTTGGCGATGCTGGGCACGGCCATCGCCAGGGGTGATGCCGCCGCGTTCCTGGCGATATTCGTGGCATTCGCCGGCTGGCAGGCGAAAATGCGCCGCGAAGAATCCTTCCTGCTGGTGCAGTTCGGCGAGACTTACCTCAGGTACCGGCACGAGGTCAAGTCGCTGGTCCCGTTCGTGATGTAATCCCCACAGCGATGTTGAAGAAACAAATCATGTCCCTCGCCGACGAGATCAACCGCGACCTGCGCACGGTCCGGCAGATGCTACGCCAACCGGTGGAGGCCGAAGATCGCGCGAGGCGGTCTGACCGGACCGCAGAAAAGCGCCATGCGCGCCCTAGTGCAACACGACGGCATGAGCCTGAGGGACCTCAGCAAGGAACTGGGGCTGGCGCATAGCACCGTTTCCGGCATTGTGGACCGGCTGGAGAAACAGGGATTGGTGGCCCGCCGGGCCGACGAATCGGACCTGCGCGTCAGCAAGATCGTGGTTTCCACCCAGGTGCGCGATTTCTTGCGCGACCGGTGGCCGTCGCTCGAAATGCATCCGCTGGCCGAGGCGTTGCGAGGCGCTTCGCCGGCGGAACGGGAGGAAGTGGCGCAAGGCCTGCGAACGCTGCGGCGCCTGCTGGAGCGTGCCGCCGCGAACCCTCCGCGTCCGCAGTAAGATGGCCTACGGAGGGGATCTTTAATGAAAGTCGGAGTACTGGGTTCCGGAGGCGTGGGCCGTGTGCTGGGCGCGGGCCTTCTCAAACATGGGCACGAGGCGATGCTGGGCACGCGCGATCCTGAAAAGAAAGACGTGCGGGAATGGCTCTCACAAACGCCCGGCGCACGGGCGGGCACGTTCGAGGAAGCGGCGCAATTCGGCGAGATGCTCGTGCTGGCCACGCTGGGGCGCGTGGTGGGAGACGTGATCGAGCTGGCGGGGCCGGCCAACTTCGCGGGGAAGACCGTGATGGACGCCACCAATCCGTTGACCGACGAGCCGCCGGTGCAGGGCGTGCTGAAATACACTACCGGACCGAACGAATCGCTGGGTGAATCGATCCAGGCGAAAATACCGGCGGCGCACGTGGTGAAGGCGTTCAACAGCGTGGGCCAGGGCCTGATGGTGAACCCGCAATTCTCGCAGGGCACCCCCACCATGTTTATCTGCGGCGATAGCGACGAAGCCAAGGCGCAGGTTTCCGGCATCGTCCGGCAATTCGGATGGGAGCCTTACGACTGCGGTGGCATCGTGTCGGCGCGCGCCATCGAGCCGCTGTGCATGTTGTGGTGCCTGCCCGGTTTTCTGCGGAATGACTGGCAGCACGCCTTCAAAATGCTCACGAAGTGAGCATCACTCCGGAAGACCCAGGGCGCGCGCCGGATTGATTTTAGACATGCGATCGATATCGGCCTGTGAAATGCCCTCGCGGCGCAGCGCCGCGAAGAAAGCCGCGAGCCCGTCGGGGTGCAGGGGATTGCCCACCTGCCCAAGGTCGCTCGCCAGGATGCAGGATGCGGGGCCGACCGAGCGGATGGCGGCGGCGTAGTCGCGCGGCTCCGATTCCTTGGCCTTGCCGATGAGGCCGTTGTACACGAACTCCAGGTATGCGCCCTGTGCGGCAGCCTCGCGCATCTGCGCCACGGTCATTCGGACCGGCGCCAGCATGGCGTGGGTCACCACGATGTGTGCTACGCCCTGGCGGCGCGCCTCGCGCACCAGCAGCAGACACTCGGCGGCGGAGGAGTGCCCGGTTTCGAGAGTGAGGCCGTGCTTTGCAGCGAGGGCGATCACCGCGAGTACTTCGGGCAGCAGGCGACCGTCTTTGGAAACGGAAACGAACGGCCGGTTTTCCCTGGAATAGCGAACCTGGTTTTCGGAATCGAAAGTGGGCATCCACACCACGCGGCCCCACCCGCCCTTCATTAGCACCATGCGTTCCACGGCGGCCGGGTTCACGCCGCCCACAGAGCGGTTCAGGTCGATGCCGCCGAAGATTTCGATCCCGGGCACCTCTTTGCGAACGATGTAAGCCAGCGCCGCGGTGGATTCGTAGTGATTCTTCAGCACCAGCCCGCGCATACCGCGTGCCTTGGCGAGCCGCGCCAGGTCGATGGCGTCTATGGAGCGCGGCAGGCTGTCGGGATCGGCGTGGACGTGGATATCGATGACACCCGGCAGAGGCGTCTGAGCCGCGGCGAGCGCGGCCCATGCGGCCAACAGGAGCGTGCGTCTCATGACGGCTGGGAGGCGATGGCTTCGATCTGTTTCAGGTGGTTCAGGTCGTGGCCGGCCATGGTCTCGACGATCACCTGGAAGGTCATATCGCCGCGCTCGGGATGGTTAAGCGTCTTGGCGAAGGTCTCGGGCGGGAGCGCCTGGAGCAGGGCCAGGTTCCAACGGCGCATTACGGAGAAGAGTTCCATCGCCGCCGGGGCGGTATAGCCGAAGTAGACTTTGGCCCACTCGTCCTGGTCGAACGGCTGGATGATATGGTGCGGTTGAGACGCCGCCTGACGCAGACGATAGGCGAATACGACTTCGCAATCGGCCAGGTGGCAGAGGATTTCGCGAGCGGACCACTTGCCCGGCGCAGGGGAGCGATCGGCGGCGGATCCCAGGGCCGCAAGATGCGCCGCGAGGCGTTCGGGCGTGGCAGAGATAACCGGGATTGCGGGCTGGCCGCCCAGAAAACTGGCGTAGGGGTTCATAGGTTTCATGATACACAGAGGGGGGAGGGCCGGCCCCGGCCTCGCCGTTGCCGTGTTCCGCGGCGATGGCACGGATGAGACCGTCCAGGTTCCAACGGGCTCCGATATGACCTTGCCAACCTGCGTGCCAGAGGTCACCAGGAAAGGGCCCCCGTACTCCCGCCGATATCGCGTCGCCATTTCGGGGCGACCGCATCCCGGCCGTACAAAGGCATGCCGGCTCGACCGTCTGGGTCAAACGGGCCTCCGGCGGTTTCGAAGCGCGCTTGCGGGTAGTCGGCCTCAAAATCGCTGTTTGATCCGCGGAAACGGGAACTACATTCTCGTTAGGAACCATAACGAAACTAAACCAAGAATCAATCGCTGGAACTATATGGGCACGTGAACTGCCGCCGGGTGGCTCGGAATCCCGCCACAGTCTGCCGATTGGACGTTGTGTGCCCGGGTCGAGACCGTGATGGGATCCGACTATGGAAGTTGACTTATCAGGCGAGATCCTAGACGGCAAAAGTGCCATCTGTGCTCAGCACTGGCGTATCCATCAAGTCCGTCAGGCTCGAAGCGATCCCCTGTAGTTCGGATACAGCATTGCGAATGAACGCAAGCTTCGCTTTAGCTCCGGTAGCCAGTAATCGTGTCTCCGAGGTGAACCTGTCGGTGCGTTCTATCGCCGCTCTCGTTTGAGTAACCTGCGTTTCCACATTCCGAGTCTGTTCCAGGATCTTCTCGACGTTTGTTTTGATGGCGCCAATCACTTGGTTTGCCTTCCGATGAGCAAGGAAGGCGTTCACAGCTATCGCCGCTACAGCAGTTACTCCGCCAAGCACCGCGGCCCCGAGGGCCATACCGCCACCGCCTGCTGCTAATGCGCCGCCGCCGAACCACGCCATGGCGGCATTGTGTGCGGCGATTCCGTGGAGGGCGCCAATCGCCGCGCCGGTGCTTGCCGTACCGAACGCCGACACTGCCGCCCAAGCCGCGGCTGTACTGGCGGCACCTGCACCGACCCCGACCATGACATTCATCGATGAATCGATAGCTTTTAGAGTCTTCTGGATTTGTTCGATCGTGACTCGCGGTGCGGTTTCGCAATCGCGGTCGCCTCGACCGGCGTCGGTTCCCTCATCGAAGTGCCGCAACATTTCCAGGACCGCCTGCAGCACGGCATACGCCGCTTCATTTGCGGTACCCCGATCGTTCAGGGCCCGTTGCAACCGTCCACGCTCCTGTTCAAGGGTATCCGTAGCGTGATCATATGCAGCAATCGCGAGTTCTTCTTCATTCGTCGCACGCGCCACCCGTCTATTCGCACCAGCACTCGCGAGGGTCGCCGCGAGTTCTTTAACAGTCATTAAGGCCCTATTATATCAAACATGCATGTCACCCACGCTTAGAGCCTTGGGCGATGAAACCGGTCTCGAGTCCACTATCGAACCCGGTTGCGTGGTCGCCATCTTGGGGAAGCGCTGTGTGAGGATTGCTCCCGGAACACGCGCGACTCGCCACCCGGCATGTTCGGCGTCACCTTGATGGGAAACGCGCGTTGCTGATCTGTGGCCGCCTAGGTCCTAGGGCGGCGTCAAGCAATAGGCTGGACAAAATGCCTGATGCCACTTATCGTAAGGTGGATCATAAGGTCCGCACGACAGCGGTCGGCTTCGGAGCTGAAAGGCACGACTGAAGGCCGTCGGAACCGCGTTCATCTTGGCCTGAAACCGCACGAGGTGGCCGCATCCGAGGCAAGCAATTCCGGAGCAGTGTCCAGGATGTTTATTAGTTGACCTTAACGCCATCCCGCTGCTATTTTTCAGACAGGATGCGGTCGATGGCGCGGACGAGCTGGTCGGCGGAAAATGGCTTGGCCAGGAAATTGATGCGCGGCTCCAGGGAGCGATTGCCGGCGAGGGTTTCGGAGTAGCCGGAGGTGAGCAGGATTTTGGATTCGCCATGCAGGGCGGCGAAGCGTTTGGCGAGATCGCGGCCGCTCAGCCCGGGCATCACGATATCGGTGAAGAGCAGGTGGATGGGCTCGCGGTAGTTTGCAGCGAGCGCCAGCGCCTCCTCGCCATCGGCGGCCTCCAAAACGGTATATCCGGAGCGCGCGAGGACTGCGGCGGCGAAGCTCCGGACTGAGCTCTCATCCTCCACCAGCAGGATTGTGCTGGTGCCGCGCACCGGGTCCGGTGCGGGCGGCTCGATCTCGACGGACGGCTGCGCGCCGTTTAGTTGCGGGAGATAGATACGAAAGCTCGTGCCGCACCCGGGAAAGCTATCGACGGTAATGGCGCCGCGGCTTTGCCGGACGATGCCATACACCGACGACAGCCCCAGTCCCGTTCCTTTACCAGCAGGTTTGGTACTGAAAAAGGGCTCGAAGACGTGGCTGAGAATGTACTCGTCCATGCCCACTCCGGTATCGGTAACGGTCAGCAGGGCATACTCTCCGGCGGGCACATCCAGGCGTTTGGCCAGGTCGCCTTCCACCTGCGCGGCGCTGGTGGTGACGGTGAAGCGCCCGCCGCCGGCCATGGCATCGCGCGCGTTGATGACCAGATTCATGAGCATCTGGTGAATCTGCGCCTCGTCGGCCAGTACCTGCCCGGCGGCCTCTCCCAGAATTTCGATCAGGGCGATATTCTCACCAATCAGGCGGCGGCTCAATTTGAGCACCTCCCGGACCACCTGATTGAGTTGCACCGGCCGCTGGTGGGTGACCTGCTTGCGGCTGAAGGCGAGGAGTTGCTGGGTGAGGTTGGTGGCGCGCTCGCCGGCCTGGCGGATCAGCTCGAGGCTCTCGCGCTCGCGGCCCTCCGGGCGGGGGCCGGCCAGCAGCAGATCGCAATAGCCGTTGATCACGGTGAGGATGTTATTGAAGTCGTGGGCGATGCCGCCGGCCAGTTGGCCGATGGCTTGCATTTTTTGCGCCTGGGCGAAGCGTGCCTCGAGTTCCTTCCTCTCAGTGACGTTTTCGGCAATCAGATCGAGATGGAGAATGCCGCCCGCCGAATCCCGCGCCGCCCGCACGCTGATCCGCACCTGAATCGGCTTTCCATCGAGACGGATCCAGGTGCTTTCGTGCCCCGCCACGACGCTCGTTCCGAGACCGGCCAGCATGGCCTGAAAAAATTCCGGCGAAGCGTAGATGTAGGGCAGATCGCGAACCAGCAAATCGGCTTCGGAAGCCGGATCGTACCCCAGCATCTCCAGCATGGCGCGATTGACCTGGAGAAGCTGGCCGCTTGCGGTAGCACGGCACATGGCGTAGGGCGCCTCTTCGATCAATGAACGATAGCCCTGCTCGCTAAGGCGAAGGGCGGTTTCCGCGATGAGGCGCGGCGTGCCGTCCAGAGCCACGCCAATCACGCCTTCCACAACACCGCCTGCTCCTTGCAACGGTTCCACCTGGGCTTCCAGGCTGTGCCCTTGCACCTCCGTGTGGAAGGACCCGGGGGAGCCCTGGAGGGCTTTCACGTGAGCGTCGATGGCGGCGGTGGAGGCGAAAACGGAATCGACTGGCTGGCCCAGGTGCCGGCCGGGAGGAATGCCTGCAAGGTCCCATCCCGCGCCGGTCATAGACCGGAAGCGGCAATCCGAGTCCACCGTCCAGACCAATGCCGGTATGCGATCCAACAGGGATAGCAGGGAAGAGAGGACCGGAGATCTGTCCGGCAACCGGCCTTCGGTCCAGAGGTCTTGGGAGAAGAGATCCATAAGTGGGCCGCGAGCGGCAACCGGGGCCAGGAGTCCTCAGTCGGCTTTCGGGGTCAGATCTTCGGCGACTACGATTCGGGTGAACGGAATCTGCGCCCGTTCATTGGCTTCCCGGACGTTCTCCGGAGTGGGGGCTTCGAACAGGCACATGCACTTGCTTTCTCCCGGCACAAACATGGAACGAATGTAGCGGACCTCGCGCCCTTCGGCGGTGAGCTCCTTGCCGACCTGAATCGCCCTTTTTTGCGCGGAAGCGAGCTCCTCCATGGTAATTCCGGGTAAGTCGCGCTCCACCATGAACACCGGCATCCAAACTCCTCCTCGCTTCCACAGAACATTGTCGCACGGTCTGGAAAGGGGCGACGCTATCGAAAGGTAGGCCGGCTAGATCAGGCTGAGCTGGCGGGGGTCCGGGAGTTTGGGTTCCGGCAGTTTGGCGAGATCGTCATGCGACGGATTGAACTGCCGGATGAGCTGATTGAGGCGGAGGGAGGATTCCCAAATTTCGCAAAGGAGACTGCACCGTGGGCAAGCGCCACGGATTCCGCCGCGACCGTCCACAGCCGGGTTATAGCCTTTGTGCCGGCCGCAGCGGCCGTCAAATTTTCGCGATCGGATCTTCAATTGCGAGCCGGCAGCAGCCAGTTACACTTTTTCGTTGGGATCCGGGTCGCCCTTCATCGCGGCCTTAAAGTTCTTGATGCCTTCGCCTAAGCCTTTACCCAGGTCGGCCATCTTGCTCCCGCCGAACAACACCACGGCTACGAGCCCGATCACCAGAAGCTCTGGCATACCAAGCGTTTCGAACATGCACTACCTCGCTATCAGGAATGACGCTTCCATTGTAACCCGCGTTACCGATTCGTGTCGCGGTACAATCCGAGTGAATGCCGTCCGCGAGCCGGGTCCACTGGGCAAAATTCCGGGTGTCGGTGGTTTCCAGCGTCGCCGTGCTCATTCTGCTGACCCTGATCTACCTGTTGACCGGGGGCACGCTGCTGGAGCAGAAGTCCTCTATATACCTATACATACCGGACGCGACGGGCCTGGACAAAGGCTCGCCGGTGCGCGTCGACGGGATCGATGTGGGCAAGGTCGCGAGGGTGGAACTTTCCCGGCAGAACGATCCGAACCGGGTGGTGCGGGTGGTGATGACTGTCGAGCGGGAGCGGCTGAACGTCATTCCCGCCAATTCTTACGCGGAACTCAGTTCGGACAGTCTGATCGGGGACAAATTTGTCGATATCACCAGCCAGACCAGTAGTGAGCACGTCCAGCCGGGCGGTGAAATTCATCTCAAGCCGCCTTCGCCCGTACTAAAAAACGCAGACCTGCCAACCCTGGAGGCGCAACTTCGGAAGGTGGACGCGCTTCTCGCCGATATCCAGTCGGGCAAAGGCGAAATCGGCCAGTTCGTTCAGGGAAACCAGATGTACCTGGATTTGCGAAACAGTGTCGGCAAAATTCAAAATGCCTTCCACGCTGCCGTCAGCACTACGACGACGGTGGGCGACGCTCTGTACAACGAGACCCTGTACAAGAGTATCGCCGACCCCATGGCGAAGCTGGATCGGACCCTGGCGGCTTTGCAGTCCGGACAAGGGACCGGCGGACAGTTGCTCCGCGATTCCGCCCAGTACGAGAGCTCTCTGAAACAGGTACGCGATCTCCGCGATTCCATCTCTCAGGTGCGTGCGAGTGTGTGGATGCAGTCCGACGAGATGTATAAGGACTGGAACCGAACCCTGGTCTCGTACATCCAGCGGATGGACCGGGTGAATGAGGACCCGCTGCTGAACTCCACGGCAGTGTACGAGAGCCTCACCGGGATGGCCAGTGAGGCTCGCGATTCCGTCAGGGATTTCCGGCAGGATCCGAAGAAATACCTGCGGCTGAAATTGTTCTAACCGGCGAGCCGTGGGTGATTTGAGAGGTACTCGGAACTGGCCACGTGTTCCACACGATGCGGCATAGTTCGGTGAGCCATTCCAGCGCCGCGACCTCTCGGCCGCTCCTCGCGGTTTCTCGAAGCCGCAAGGAAGGAAGCGTTGCAGATTGTCCCTGGCGACCGTGGCGAAAAGCCCCATTCGGCGCGGGCATTTACCGATAATAGGAAAATAACGGTGCACTGAACGAGTCGCCGTCATCCGGCCGGAGCATGATAGGATACCTTGAACCGCGTCCAGATGAGTCCCGAACAGTGCATCGCGCATTACCGCATGCTCTCCAAGCTCGGTGAAGGCGGGATGGGCGCCGTTTATCGCGCGACCGATACCAGGTTGAATCGCGATGTCGCCATCAAGGTGCTGCCCGCGGATAGCATACCGTACTGAGTATAGCCTGATTGCAAGACGCGCGAAAAACAACAACATTGATTCTTCGGTCGGATAAGTCCCCCACTCGTACACGGTCAAGCCGGAGCGTGCGCGGAATCGGCTCACCGCTCAAGATCATAGGCAGGAATAGCCAACGTATTTGTCCTTAATTAACGCCGCGTCCTGTGTGGTCCGGTGGGCCGGGCATATCCGGGCCGGCCAGCCGGTAAGCGCTGTGATAACAGTGGGTAAGTGCGTGACGGAAACTCAGTTGGTCCAGGACCGCCCCAAAAGGTCCTTCAGCGAAAATTGTCGACCAGCATCAGATTACTCCCAGCCTCCCGGTCCATCTGAGAGTAGAGCAGCCAGTGCCCATCCGGTGAGACGCTCAGGCCAATATTTGGCGGCTTCTCCGGAGTAAGAAGCGTGCGTGATTTTCCGGTGGCGAAATCGAAGAACTGCAGGACCTCGTGGGGTCCCCGCGAGTAGTAATAGATCCCCTTAGGCGTCAGGGCAAAGCCAACATAAGCAATCGGGCCATTCACCACGCGTACCGCACCGCTGCCATCCGTCCGGGCGTTCCAGATACTCACGTCATCGTCGTACCAAATCGACTTGCCGTCTCCCGATTCGATAACATTGGTCGCGCTGCTTTTAGTAATCTGTTCCGGCTGCCCACCGCCCGCCGGAGTCCGCCATATCCCTTGCCACCCTGACCTATAGGATGTGAAATAGATCCACCGCCCGTCGTGCGACCAGTTCGGCCTGGCATTGTTCCAGTCCCTGGTCACTTGCCGCGGCTTGCCTCCCTGCGCGGGAACCGTGAAGACCTGCCAGTGGCCATCGATCTCGGAATCAAATGCAATCCACTGCCCATCGGGAGACCACCGCGGACTTCCGGAGTAGCCCGTCTGGGAAAGTTGAGTGGTGAAGAGCTTCGATGGGTTGGCGCCGTCCGCGTCGCATACCCAGATCTCGTCGCGAGCCGAAGCACGGTTCGAGGCAAACACGATTCGCTTTCCATCGGGTGAGTATTGCGCGGAAAGCTCCTCTCCGATTGACGGGATAAGCACTGTGGGCGCCTGTGAGGGATCGGACAGATTCACCCGCCGAAGGTTGAAGACCGGACCGGATCGTTGCGCGTAGACCAGACGGTTGCCTTGGCGGGAAATGGCGGGCGAAGTGGCGTTTTCGCCGCGAGACAGCATTAGCGGCCGGGGCGAAGCCGAGCCGGAGACGGTTATTCTCCACAGCGCCAGCGATCCGCCCCGGCTAGACGAAAAAACGATCTCACGGCTATTTGCGGTCCAGGCGATTCCCGCAAGTTGGGCCTTGTCGGAAGTCAGTCTTTCAGGCTCCCCCTGTGGCGAGTAATGGGCGCCCAGAGAAAGACAATAGATATCGCTCGCCATCCAGCCGACGGTGTTCGCCGCAACCCGGATGAAAGCCAGCCTGCGGCCGTCCGGTGAGATGACGCCATTGGTGTCGCCTGGCACTCCGGCGGGAGGCAAGGTCAAACGCCGTTTCTCACCGCCCTCAACCGGAACCAGATAGATCGCAGCCGGGCTGCCGGCGGACATTTCCTCAGAGGACACCAGCCAGCGCCCGTCCGGCGACCACCCGCTCACCCCATTTTGGTCCAATCCCCAGAGCTTCGCCAGCCCGGCGAAGTAGTCAAGTCCAGCGCGAAGCTTCGCCACTTCACGCTCCATACCTCCCAGCGGGGAAACTAGCAGGGCTGTCTGAACTCGGCGCGGCGCCATCGCAGGCCCCCCCGCGACGGCAGTCTCTTCCCGGTTCACGTCTCTTTCCACCCGCGTGAAGGCAATAGACTGCCCGTCCGGCGACCAGGTTGGCCTTCGGTCCGTCATGGGATTGTTGGTCAAGCGGAGCGGCCGGTTGCCGGATCCGACAAGCTGGACATAGATATCGGCGTTAGTGATTGCGGCGACGTCCTGGTCCTTTTCTCCATCCCAGGCGAATGCCACCTGGCTGCCGTCGGGGGAGAACGTCGCGGTGTCCGCATTTCCCGGAAAAGAAGTGAGCGGCACTGCTTGTAGCGGGGACTCGGAAGCGGGCGCTGAGCGCCAGAACATCGCTGTGCCGATCGCCAGGACGGTCGCAAGAGCAACTGCCAGCACGGGCCAGGGCGCCTTCCGCGGGCTGGGGCCGGTGGCAGTCTGCGGAGGAACTTCGGCGGCTCCATCAGAGCGGGCCTCCGCTTCGACCAACGTGGGAACGCGATCGCTCTGGCGCTCCGGAGTTATCTCCGGAGTCTGGAGATTGGCCATTTGAGAACAGCGCTGAGGGCGGGCGGCACAGCCTAAGCCGCGACAGTGCAGAACGTCTCCGAGCCCAGCGGGGGTTTCGATGAGTTCGCGTCCGCGGGCGCCGGAATCGCGAAGTCGCCGATATTCGACGCGCCTTGATCCTGCATCTGGCGAGCAAAAATTTGATCGCGGAGTAGGTTCAGCAAATCCAAGACCGAAGGGCGAATGGATTTTCTTCTCCATTTAGGGAGAGGCAGATAGGTAGCAGTGCGCTGAAACCCATAAGCCAGGATGGAAGCCAACAGCAGCAAGCTGTAGATGGCTACCTGGAATTGCGGCAGACGAGTGACGGCTAGGGGATTCCAGACTTGGCCCTGGGCCACGCCAGTGAGCGACTTTTCGTCGCGATGATTGCACTCGATTTCCCAGCGGTCGATATAAGCTTGCAACAGCGTCTGTAGATCCAGTTGGGGATCGGTACAGATCAGAAAAGCCGGCTGGCGGTAGAGCAGCTTGGAGCCCTTGCGCAGGCGGTAGCCCAGCGGCTTGATAACCACCAACAGCAACGGCATATCCGGACCGGCCTTACGCCAGTAAACCGTCGACAGGATCTTCACCGGGATTTGGCGCACCGCTCCGGCGGCGAAACAGCGGACCTTGACCAGCGGCACCGCGTCATCGTGCAAGACTTGTTCGGGCGTAGGCGCCGGCGCGCCATAGCGGCGCGGCCGTCCGCCGGAGCGGGTAACGGCGGTGGGCAACAAAGCCAGAAACAGTTTGGCATCTTTGCGAATCCGTCCAATGAAGGTAGTGCGTTGGGGCAGTTGCCGCAGTACGGAGCGGTTGGTGTAGGATCCGTCACCGGATACCACCAATTGACGCTGGCGCGTATCCGGACGCGCATCCAAAGCCTGACGCAGAGAGTGTAAGAGACGGACCCCCACCTGAGTTAACGCATGCAGCTTTTTCTGGAGTCGATATTGCTTCTCTTCGGGGCTGACTACAGCTTTGTTCTTGCCTGCTCGGACGCGGGTCTTGTTTTTTGCATCTTTCTTTTGATTTTTCTTCTGATTCCTTTGGTTGTTCCGGGCGCGCTTGTGGGTGCCCTTGAGGCTCGGTGGTTTGACGGCCGGGGGCGCCGGCTCGAAGCGCACCGGTAAAGCGCGCGCCGGACCCGGAAACCGGGTGGCCCGCACCAGCAGGGAAGCCTGCACGAAGCGCAATCCACGGACCAGATTCACATGAAAGGGTGGGGACAGCGGGTCGCGGGCATAGGTGGCGCCGGGAATATGACGGCCGGTCTTTTTACAGAGCGTATCGTCCAGGGCGGCTATCACGGGAGCCTGCGGAGAAGACAGCAGCGCTCCCAGGTGATCGAAGATGGGATCGAACAAGGCATGTGGATCCCAGGCGCTGCGCGAAAACAGACGATAGTCGGCGCTCCAATCCAGAAACTGACGGCCGATCGCGCAAATGGCATTACTGGTTAGATGCGTACGCAGGCACAGGAGCAAACCGTAAGCCAGACGATGCGCACGTTGCCAGGTGCGCTGTTGCGCAAAGGCGGAACGCCAGGGTTGCAACAGTTCATCGAATTTCTCCAGTAAGAGCATGGCAAAGTCGAGGCGCCGGAGCCTGGCATAAACGTTGGCGCCAATGTGACTCCAGCGGGTACAGCAGGATGTCTTTGGAGGTACCCTGAGCCTCATGGGTACGATCCATGCGGCCGCGGCCTTGAGTCTGGCCTACATAAATCCAGTTGGCGGCACGGTAGCAGGTCCCGGTGTAAGGCCGGTCCACCAGGGTCTCCAGCAGCACAGGTTCCACGCCGTAAGCGGCCTGCCAATCGGTGGGGAGTCGACGAGCGGCTAAAGACAGGACGTGGCTGGCCAGGTGAAGCACCTCGACCCAGGGCAGAATCAGGAAGCGAGCGTTGTTGACCACACGGGACAGGTTGGCCCGGCGCGCCTGATCGCTCCATCCGATCCAGCCATCGCGTGGCGCCATCTTCCAAGCGGCACTGGTGAACAGCAGGCAGGCCAGCACGTCCTGAGACGGAGTGCGTACCAGATAACGCAGTTGTGCGCCGTAAGGGACCCGATAGCCCAGCGGATGGTAGCGCTGAATATACTGCTGGAACAGACGACGGCCGGCGGAATCCTCAATCAACTGCAAGCACAGAGGCTGGTAGTCGGCCAACGGTCCACGTAAGGGTGGCTGGGGATCACTCTGCGGACCGTCGGCCAGAAGACGATGGGGCCCACGCGGTTTGGTGACTCGCAACTCCGGCAGAGCAGGAAGAACTTGCTGCTGCCACTTTTGCAGCCACTCCACGCACTCGGGATTTTTCAGTTTCCCGTTGGGCCGGCGCCATTCCATCAACTCGCAGATGGTATAGGCCAACTCAGCCTGACTGAGTCGAGGAAAATCGGCAATGATCTGACGCACCAGATTCAGTTCGCTGGCGGTGAGCACGCGCCCGCAGAACGAAACGGTCTCTTCCAAATGTCCCGCTCTCCAGCAGTAGCGGCATGATTCAGAAGCCGCCAGAAGTAGAGTAGAGCATCGGGGAGCAAAAGTCCAGCGAAATCTGACGCGCCGACTTTACGGCGCAAATGGCCAATCTCCAGGCTCCGGAGTTATCTCCGGAGTAAGGCCCGTTCCGCGGGCGAGCCCAACCCGTGAGACCGGGGCAATGAAACGGTAACCACGCTTGGCAAGAGTTTCGACATATCTGGGGTTATCCGCGGTGTCAATCAAGACTTCGCGAAGCTTCCGTACCGCGCTGTTGATCGCATTCTCGTAATCGACATGGACATCCTCGGCCCACAGCCTTTGCTGGATCTGCTCCCGCGTTACAACCTCGCCGGCGTTCTCCAGCAGAACAATGAGGAGGCGTATCGGTTGTTCCTGCAGCTTCAGGCGCTGCCCGTGCTTGCGCAGTTCTCCTGTTCCCGAGGCAAGCTCGAACGGTCCGAAACGGTAGATTTCGCCTGGCGTCCCGGACAGGGGCATGTCCAAACGACTGTATCACAAAACAGCATGCCTCGGTCTCGGTCCAAAGCCCGGAGACATGGCGAACGTCGACGATATATCAGCCTATAACTGATTTATATTCTGCCAGATAGGCGAACAGGCCGAAATGCGGAACGGGCAAGCTGCAGGCTATCGAGACCATGCCTGACCTGCCGCAAATTGGGCGTGACCCGAGGAGGGTCACCCCATGAACCGATTGTGGTATGCGGCCCTTGCATCAGGCATTCTAGCCACCGCAAACGGCCAGCCGCCCGCGTCCTCCATTTCATCCCGAACAGCCTTCGATTGGGAGATTCCGGTCCACCTTTACAATCTCTCCGGCATACCCGCGCACACGTTGGACCGCGCCGTACGCGAAGCGTCAACGGTATTCGCGCAGGCGGGTGTAAACATCCTCTGGGAAGCTGGCGACCCCCGCGCCGAGGAGGCGCATTCGACAGACCAAAGCGCTCCGTCGTGGCTTCGCGACCAGCATGTGCGCGGTCATCTGGCGGTGCGAATCGTGCGGGGCATGGCTGTTCACGTTCCGTCCGGCGCCTTGGGGGTGTCCTTGCCGTACGCGCAGTTCGGAGTAAGCGCCACCATCTTTCAGGAGAGGGTCGAGAACCTCTGCGCCGCTGCCAGGCAGGACTTTGCGGTGTTGCTGGGGCACGCCATCGCACACGAACTGGGACACGTCGTTCTTCGCTCTCACGGCCATGCTCCGGCCGGAATCATGCGAGCCACTTGGGGAAAGGCCGAACTCGAGCAGGCGACAACCGGGCATCTGGGATTCACGGCCCAACAGGGAGCGGAGATACGCGACTACGTACTGCGGCAGTATTCCCAAGGGGCGTCGGAGGTAGCAGAGCGAAAAACGCAAACTCGCCCCCAGCCGCGCTACTCGCGGGAGGGAGACATGCAATTCCAGTTCACAGCTTTGACTCTGACGGCATTCGCAAAGCCGCGCTTTGGTCACTCCATGGAGACTGTCGATATCTATGTCAGCAACCGCGACGATTCGGCGCGACTTCTGGGACCTGGTGCCCCGCTGGCCTCCGGCATCTTTAAAAAGATCGGGGTTCGCTTAAACTGGCACAAGGGAGAAATTCGGCCGGCCGCGAACTCTCTTGCCATTTGCACCTTGGAATTTGCTCCTGAGTCGGCTACTCCCGAGGCCCTGGCAGCATCTCGACTGTTGGACTCGTCACGCATAGAGATCACGGTTTACAAAGACCGGCTCCAGCGTTTTCTGGACGGGCACCGCACCCTGGCTGGTGTCGCGGTGGGTTATGTATTGGCTCACGAATTGGCGCACGTGATGCAGGGAGCACCACGCCACTCCGATTCAGGAATCCTCAAGGCGCACTGGTCGGACCAGGATTTCTCGGATATGGTGTTCCACAAGCTGGTCTTCACCGCGACCGACGTGGAACTGATTCATAAAGGGCTGTCGTTCTCAAGACACCGTCCCTTCGCCGTTTTCCAACCCCCTGCCACATTGCGGTAGACACGACATGTAAACCCGTAGCTTCTCTATATTCTGTCGCCTTGGCCGACATGTCCAGATGCGGAACAGGCAAGCTGCGGATCATGGATAACGTGACTGACTTGCCGCAAATTGGGAGTGACCAGAGGAGGTCACCCGATGAGCGCATCGTGGTTTGCGGCCCTTGCCTCAGGCATGGTCGCAGTACCGGAATGCAGCGGCACGGGCATCAAACGAGGAGAAACAATGAAAAGACACAGATACGTCACGGGAATTTGTGGGATTGCGATCGCAGTGGCTGCCATGGCATTGATGCGGGCCCAGGCTCAGGATCTCAGGCCCGTTCACTTTAGCGGCGTGATCAACGACTATTCGCCGTCAACGGTATCGGGCGGCCCTTATGAAATTCGCGGCGCCTGGGCTCTGGACCTTATAAGAGGCGGCACCGCCAATTTTTCGGCGGACCTGGACATGGAAACGTCCGACTACGGGATTACCGGCGCAACCCAGGTGGATCCGGCGAATCCGGCGACCCGAAGCGCACACACGCACCATATCAGCATGACAAACGCTGCAGTCAGCTATGACACCAGCGTCTGCCCTGCCAACAACCCTCCTACCACCGTTTCTGGTCTCGTGGTCACCGGTACGGCCCCGACCACCGCAAATGGCGGGCCGGCGCCCTTTGACCCTAAGAGCACATCCACCCTCCAGGTTTGCATCATGGGAGGCTCGGAAGTCTCATTTTCGAACATGACTATGGTGTACTCCGGACCGGCGACCACGCATTTCGGTGCACAGCCGATCCATGGCGTCGTCAGAAGCGTATCCACAAAGTGAGACCCGGGCCCATACGTTTGACGCCGGGAATGCCGGACGATACACCGCGTTGCCGCTGAACGAGCGCCTTTACCTCTGACCGCCGTTGGGCTGGTCGATCCCGATCGGCGAGCCGGACACCACCATGTCCACGCGGCGATTCTGCTGGCGTCCGACAGCGGTATCGTTGGAGGCCACGGGACCGGATTTGCCAAGCCCAACGGCGCTGACCGTATTCGCCGGAACTCCCTGGGACACCAGGTAGTTCATGACGGAATCGGCGCGCTCCTCGGAGAGCTTCTGATTGTAATCGTCGGTGCCGATGCTGTCGGTATGGCCTTCGAGTTGAATTTTCAAGCCTGGGTACGCGAGCAGGATGCCGGACACTTTGGCCAGTTTCTCGCGGGCGCCCGGTTTGAGGGTGTACTGGTTGAAATCGAACAGCACATCGTTGATATTGACGATGAGTCCGCGCTGGCTTTCGCGGGTTTCCAGGATGAGGCTCAACTGCTGGCGAAGGCGTTCCCGGAGCGCGGTCTTTTCATTTTCCGCCTGCTGCGCGGCCTGTTTGGCGCGCTGCGCTTCCTCCAGTGCGGCCTGCTGCTGGGCTAAGGCAGCGGCGCGCGCACTATCCGCGGCGGCTCGCTCCTGTACGGCCTGCTGTGCGGCCTGCTGGGCTTCCATCTTGGCCTGGAGCGCGGCGCGCTGTTCGGCTTCCGCCTGCTCGCGGCGTTGCTGATCTACTCTGGCCTGTGCGGCGGCAGCGTCGGCGCGAGCCTGTGCATCGGCTTCGCGCTTCGCGGCGGCGGCGCGTTCGGCGGCCAACTGCTCCTCCTGGATCTTGCGAATGGTAATAATGCGGGCGTCTTCCGCCATTTGCGCGGCTTCGCGGGCGTTGGTCTCGGATTCCTTGCGGTTCTTGCCGGCATGCAGGAAGCCCTCGGCGTTATTCAGGTCGATGGTAGCTTTCTGGAAGGTGTCCGCGGCGTATTTGTCCGCGCCGGCCAGGCGGGCGATCTGGACGGCATTTTCAGCCTCGGCGAGTTGCAGCGGTCCCTTGGGATCCACCTTCACGGGGGTATAGGCGCTGCGGTTCAAGACGTATTGCCCGCGCTGCAGCAGTTGATACTTGGCGTCCACCTGTTCGATGGTGCCGGCGGTATCGGAGCGCAAAAAGTTCTCGGCCACTACCACGTCGCTGGGCTGGGTGACGGCGAAGTAGGGTTCGGCGGTCACGATCAGGCCGAAGGTTTGCAGATCGGTGGTGGAGAGCAGCTTGGCGTGATCGCCTTCGAGCACGACTTCGCCCAGATTATTGGCGCGTCCCTCGGGGGTGATGCCCCAAAGAACATAGGTCATATATTCCGGCCCGAACTGGGCGGCGGGAGTCATATGCTGGAGCGTGGTTTCGATTTTGGTGGAACCCATCTGGCTGGATACACTGGCTTCTCCGCGAGCCGCCGGCATCAGTTCCGTACCGCGAAAATCGATGTGGGTGGTGCCCGTACGGTGGTGATAATTGACTGCCTTGGTGGTCCGCGAGACCACCGTGACGCGATAGATCGGCATCCCCTGGGACGCCTGCTCCACTGCGCCGGGCTGCTGTTGGGTGGGGTTGGGAACCTGGGCGGCCAAACTTCCAACGGCCAGCAGGATCAAGCCTGGGAATTTCATCTCTACTCCCTCCGGAGAGAGATTATGCAAAATGCGTGCCGAAGTACGGCGGAACACATCCGGCCGTTCGCGCCAGTACCGTTTACGGTTTCGAAACTTGCAGGTTGTTGGTCACCGAGAAAACGCCGGCCACGGTATTGGCGCGCAGACCGGCCAGATCTTTGTCCGCCTGCGTATCCACAACGCCGACCAGGGTGACTTTTCCGTTGTCCACGATGATATGGATGGGAGGCACGGCCTCCATGGCGTACCGGTCCAGGCCCTGGAATCCGTAAATTGCGCGATATTCGGCGACGCGCGCCTGCCGGTCCATAGTGGAGACCGGCAGCACCTGAATCCGGTTCACCACCTTGGTAACGCCCTCGATCCCTTTTACAACTCTATCCGCACTGCTCCTGAGCGCGGGATTGGTCACCTGCCCCATGAGCGTGACCACCGAACCATCCACCGAGTAGGTAAGATTGTCGAACACCCCGTAATAAGGAAGCATGACGAGTTCGTGGCGTACCTCACGGGTGAGCCGGTCGGCGGACTGCGCGACGGCAGCCGGAGCCAGGACGAACGCGCACAGAATAGCGCTCAGGCACTTCATGCACACCTCCCGAACAGGCCAGGAGGGCCTGGGGCACTTTAATCGTTGCCGGAAATGTTGACCAGGTTGGGAGCGGCGGAGCCGCTGGCGGCAGCTTCGGCCTCTTCCATGGTAAAGCTCTCCACCTTCGCCGAAATATTCATGGAACAGAACTTGGGGCCGCACATGGAACAGAAATGTGCATCCTTGAATCCATCCTCGGGGAGCGTCTCATCGTGCATGGACCGGGCGGTCTCCGGGTCCAGCGAGAGATCGAACTGGCGATTCCAGTCGAACGTATAGCGCGCGCGCGAAAGTTCGTCGTCACGGTCGCGCGCTCCGGGGCGGTGGCGGGCAATATCCGCCGCATGGGCCGCGATTTTGTAGGCGATGATGCCGGCTTTGACGTCGTCGCGGTTGGGCAGGCCCAGGTGTTCCTTGGGGGTGACGTAGCAGAGCATGGAGGCGCCGTACCAGCCGATCATGGCCGCCCCGATGGCGGAAGTAATGTGGTCGAAGCCCGGCGCGATATCGGTCACCAGCGGACCCAGCGTATAAAAGGGCGCTTCATAGCACATCTCGTTTTCCTTGCGGACCTGCATTTCAATCTGGTCCATGGGGATGTGCCCGGGCCCTTCGATCATCACCTGGACATCGTACTCCCAGGCCTTCTTGGTCAATTCGCCGAGGGTTTTGAGTTCGGCGAACTGGGCTTCGTCGCTGGCATCGGCCACGCTTCCGGGGCGCAGGCCATCGCCCAGAGAGAAGCTGACGTCGTGCTTCTGGAAGATCTTGCAGATATCTTCGAAGCATTCGTACAGGAAGTTCTGCTTGTGGTTCTTGACCATCCACTCGGCCAGGATGGAGCCACCGCGGCTGACGATGCCGGTGATGCGTTTGGTGGTGAGCGGTATATACTGCACCAGCACGCCGGCGTGGATGGTCATGTAGTCCACACCCTGCTCGGCCTGCTCTTCGATCACCTCGAGCATCACCTGCCGCGACAGGTCTTCCACGCGGCGGACGCGACTGAGAGCCTCATAAATCGGCACCGTTCCAATAGGGACCGGCGAATGCGCCAGAATGGCCTTGCGGATGGCCGGAATATCGCCGCCCGTCGAGAGGTCCATCACGGTATCGGCGCCATACTTCACCGAATAGCGCAGTTTTTCCAGTTCGCCTTCAATGTCCGACAGTACGGCCGAATTGCCGATATTGGAATTGATCTTGCACTTGGAGGCCACGCCGATGGCCATCGGCTCCAGGTTCGTGTGATGAATATTGGCCGGGATGATCATGCGGCCGCGCGCCACCTCCGACCGCACCGTTTCCGGCGAGATTCTCTCGCGCTGCGCAATAAAATGCATCTCCCCGGTGGTTACCCCCTGCCGGGCGTAATGCATTTGCGTGCGGATTTTGTCGTCTTTTCGTTTTGCTACCCACTCTGTGCGCATGGTCCCTCCCTAATGGCTGCAAGGGCCGGGGAATGCCCGGCCCGAAACTTACTTCTGCTTCTTGGGCTTCTTGGTTTCTTTTTTGGGGCTCTTGTCCTTAGCCATTTGAATTCTCCCTTACAGATGAGATTATAACCGCTAGACTGGCGATTGACGCCGGATTCGATAGCGATAGCCTCGCCAATTCACGGTGTTTCCGAAAGCCGACGCCAGCAGCGCGGCCAGCCAGAGCCAGGTGGCCAGAGGGACCCAGATGGCGTGCACCCAGGAGTGGCGGCGAAACCACGGCTCCAGTTCGGGAAGAGCGGCCTTAGCCAGGGTAGCGCGATTGAGGCCCTTCAACATTCCGGGGGACAATTGCGCGATCAACGCCCATTCGGCCAGACGGTTGCCCCTGATGGAGGCGGCGATGGATGCCGCCATCCCGCCGCAATAAAAGATGTGCGCCGCCAGACCGAGCCACCAGAGGCGCGGATGGTACACGCGGGTGATGGTCATCTGGCGCCGCATCCAGCCAAAGAAACGGCGGGCGGTCGTGTGGTCCACAGCGGGCACCAGTGCGCCGGGCGCGTAAGCAATGCGCAGTTTGGCCCGGTGGACGGCAGCGGAGAGCGCGTAATCGTCGCTGATGGTATCGCGCCACCATTCGGGCATGTGGATATCGAAGAAGGTTTCCTTGTGTATTGCCGTAGCGCCGCCCCAGGCGAAGGGGCAATCGCCGGGCCCCAGCAGTCCCAGGCTGACCGAGTCCCACACGCCGCGCATGAGGCTCCAGAAGTCCGGCGGGTCCGGAGCGAACCAGCGAAAGCCCGTGGCAGCGCCGGCGCCTTCCGCGGACAAGGCAGCCACCAGGGCGCGCAGCCAGCGCCGGGTGGGGCGCCCGTCGGAATCGGCAAAGGCGAAGACGCGGCTGCTCTTGCGAGCGGCCCGCACGGCGGCGTTCAGGTTCTGCACCTTTTCGCCGGTGTGGGGGTCCTCGCCATGGGCCAACACCACTTTGACGCGCGCCGGCAGCACGCCGGGCGGAATATCGGCGGCAGAGTGAGCGGCGACAATCAGTTCGTAATCGGGGTAGTCGAGCGATGCCAGCGCCTGGAGGTTTTCACGCAGCCCCTCATCGGGACCTTTGACCGGCACGATGACGCTCGCCGGCGGCAGAGATTCGGGTTCTTCCGCCAGACGGGCCGCGACATAATCCGCCCGCTTTCGCTCGCCGCGCAGAGAGAAGAAGGCCAGCAGGATCGCGGGACCGGCGAAGAACCAGTACCAGAGCACTCAGGCTTTGCGGCCTTTGCCCCTGGCCTTGACCGCGGCTTTGGCTTTGGGCTTGGGGGCTTCGATCACCGGGGCAGGTTCGGGTTCGGCTGCGGCTTCCGCGGCTACTTCTGGCAATTCGTCGCCATCGGGCGGGTCATCGAGCACCGTTTCCAGTTCCGGATCGATGGCATCGGCGACCGCCGCGGCATCCGCATCGGCGGGGGCAACCTTCTTTAATACCTCGCTGAACAGCGCGGCCTTGCGGAGATCCACCTTCGGCGGGGGAGCCTGCTCGTGACGAAAATCGTGATCGTTATGGCAAGTGCGGCAACGGACTTTGGCCGGTTCGTTATTCAGCACGGAGACGATCGCGTGGTTCATGATCCGCTTGCAGCGGACGCAAAAATCGTCAATATCGTCTCCCAGGCGGGGATCGCGCATAGAACTCTCCTAACTGCCTGCCGTCTGGCCGGCGGGCTCCGGCTCGGCTGGCAACTTGGGTTCGGGGAGCACCCATTGCGCCGGCTCGAAACCGACATACTTGCAGATGCTCAAGCGGCCTTCGGGAGTCTCCAGGAGATCGCCCACGTCCAGCGCCTGGCCCGAATCGCGCAACTGGCGCCAGGCATCGTATTCGTGCGCGGCCTCGACCTGGTCGCGCGGTTCGTAGTCTTTGGGCTTGACCGAAGCACAGCCGGAAACGTGGGGAGCCCAGCGAAACTGCTGCCGTGGCGAATCCTTCATACGATAGATCCGATAAAGCGGCATAGCCCTACATTGTAATCGAAAGAAGCGTGCGATTCGCGTCTCGTTCGCCCAGTTCGATCCAGCGGGTTACATTTTGCGCCGTCCACGAAATGGCGTCGTGGAGGGAGCCGAGCGCTTCGGAAGGCTCGAAGCGGATCACCTGGAGGCCGGCACTGATTTTCCGCGCGGGAATCACATGGCGCAGCATGCGGAAAGGCAAGGTGTTGAGGCACAGCACGGCGATGGCACGAGTCGCGCCCATCTCCTCGGCAGCCCATAAAGGCAGCGCGGTAGCCGGAAATCCGCCATCCACGTAGTGCCGCCCCAGAATCTTCACGGGCGGAAAGCAGAGCGGGACGCTGGCCGTGGCCGCCAGGTGCTCCCAGGTGATCTCGGAATCGCGGACCAGGCGGGTGCGGAGGCGCGCTACGTCCGTAACGGTGAGTCCGAAGGGAAGGCGGGGGCGGAAGCGGGCGAACAGGTCGCGCGCCTTCTGGTGCATGGTGTCGGGACGCAGAAAGCCGCTGCTGTGGAGTCCGGGCTGCATGATGTGCGCGGTGCGCGGGTCCAGCCATTCCGCGGCCAGTTCCTCCGGGGTGCAGCCACCGGCAATGGCCCACCCGTTCCAGGCGCCGGCGGAAGCGCCCACAATCATATCGAACGTCATGCGGGTGCGGAGGACCTTCCAGACGCCCACTTCCCAGGCGGCGAACATGCCGCCCGCGGAGAGCACTAAAGCGGTGGTCATTGGCTGTCAGCTATCAGCTTACAGGTTTCCGCCGGGTTCGAGGATATCCATGCGGAGGATCAGGCCGTCCTGAATCGTATACACGTGGAGAACGGTCTGATCTGCGAGGAGGTTTCCGGCATGATCTCGGACTGTCTGGCGGACTTCGACCACGGTGCGGCCCTCCGGGTCATCGGCGATGCGCACAGGGTCAACGCGCGGATCGATCTGCGCCCACTGCCGGAGCCAGTACTCCCGCACGCTGCTTTGGCCGCGCAGACGCCCGCCTTCCCATCCGTTAGGCCAATCCACATCGGGATGCATCAGGGCGAGAACGGCGTCGATATCGCGGGCGTTGAATGCCTGGTACGCGGCGGTGAGCAGATCCCGTTTGGATGGCATAAGCGGATTCCCCTTCCGCTTTCAAGATAGCGGATGCGGAGCGGCGCGGGCCGTTTTAAGCTGATAGCTGATTATGACTTTCGATCCGATCGCGTACGGTTCCGATGTGGCGGTGATCCTGTCGTTGGATGGGAATGGCGAGCGGTTGATGCCGCTGGCCGGGGCGCAGTGTTGCTCGGCGGAAGCGCGGGCGCTGCTGCAGGGCGCCGGGGCAGGCAAGCTGTTTCCGTATTCGCGAGCGCCGGAGGCGGCGCTGGCGGGCCTGTATCTTTATTTTTCCTGCTGGACCGAGGCGCACCAGGTGGCGCAGGACGTCCCGGGAACCGAAGGGGCCTACTGGCACGCCATCGTACACCGCCAGGAGCCCGACGACTGGAACTCGGCATACTGGTTTCGCCAGGTGGGCCGGCACGCGATCTTCCCAGCCCTGGCGAAAGCGGCTTCGGCGATCGGAATCCAGACGGATTCCGATTGGGATCCGCAGGCGTTTATCGAATTGTGTGCGCGGGCGCGGACGCTTCCGGGTTCGCAGCTCGAGCGGCATACCATGGAGGTGCAGCGGCGCGAGTGGCAGTTGCTGTTTGATTACTGCGCTACGCGGGCCGAGGCTAGCCGATAGAACTCGTATCCGTGGATCGCTTGAGCCGATCGCCCGGCACGTTGCCATACCTCAGCAACATCGACGTGGTGGAGTAACTCGAGTCCTCGCGAGGCGAGGTAGGATTCAAGCTCGGCCGGGTGGAGGCCAAACGTCCACGGCTCGGCGAAGGAACGGAGTCTCCCGGCCAATTTTAGTGCGCCGAAGAACCGGTTCGGATCGTCCAGCACAGCGCGATCGATATAAGTGAAGATAAGTATGCTCCCGGCGGCCGTTTCCCGAATCTGACGAAATGTGCTGTCGACCGCTTCCGCCGTCAGGTAGTTCGTGACACCTTCCCAAATCAAGCAGGAAGGCTGCGAGTTATCGAATCCGTCACGAAGGAGGGCCTCTGCCACTGACTCGTGATTGAAGTCTATACCGATATACCGTACCCGCCCCGGAAGCGTTCGCTTTGCCTTTTTCAGGAGTGCCTGTTTGAAGGCCGAGGTTTCCGGATGGTCCAGTTCAAAGCAGCCGACGCGCGCCGCGGCGGGCAGGCGCAATGCTCGCATGTCGAATCCGGCTCCAAGCAAGACTAGTTGTGTTGTGGTCGCAAGGGCGCCCGCGGCCTGGTCATCGATCCATTTGGTGCGGGCGATGGCCGCCGCCCTGGCGCCGGGAGCGCCCCGGTCAAGCAGCCCCTCTGCGATCCGGCGCCCGAAGGGCAAGCAGGCCGCATGATACAACCACTTTCTGGAGCCGGTGAGAAAAAGGGCGGCATCGGAGTCGAGGAACAAGCGCGCACTACCGGGACGCGACGATTCGAGGGCGCGAAACAGCGCCATATATTCAGCGGTGGGGCTGGCACGATTCGTCACGATGCAGCCGTCACTGATGCGCCGGACCGTATAAGACCCGGCCAGGACGCTCGCTGGTGACCTGTTCGTCGCGCAGGACGAATTTGCCGTTCACCAGGACGTCGTGCACGCCTACCGAGTATTGGTGGGGCTTTTCAAAGGTAGCGCGGTCGGCGATTTTGTCCGGATCGAACAGCACCACGTCCGCCTTCATGCCGGGCCGCAGCAGGCCCCGATCCCAAAGCTTCAGGCGCGCCGCCGTGAAGCCGGACATGCGCCGCACGCCCTCCTCCAGCGTCAGCACGTGCTGTTCGCGCACGTATACGCCCAGCACGCGGGCGAAGGTGCCGTAGCTGCGCGGGTGCGGCGCGGCCTGTCCGAAGACGGGGATCTCGCCATCCGAACCGATCATGGTGTACGGCGAGCGCAGGATGCGCACCACGTCCTCTTCCCCGATGGCGTGATAGACGGCGGAACAGCCGCCCTTCTGCTGGAGTTCGATCGCCGTATCGGCGGCGTTCTCGATGGTGGGCTCGACCCCACGGGCGCGGGTGATCTCTGTCAGGTTCTTGCCGGCCAGCGTGCGATCGAAAGAACAACTGGCGATGGCAATGTTTTTCGGATCGCCGGCGCCGCGATCGAACTTGATGTTCTGCACGATCACCGTTTTGATGCGCGCCCGCTGTTCCGGCGCGCTCAGGCGTTCGACCACGGCCTTCTGGCCGCCCTCCAGGGCCCATTGGGGAAAGAGCGCGGCGATTCCGGTGCTCGACGCCGTATAGGGATAGGCGTCAATGGTCACATCGACGCCGCGGGCGCGGGCCGCCTCCACCAGCTTCAGAGTTTCCACGCTAGCGCCCCAATTGCTCTTGCCGATGATCTTGTGGTGCGTGATCTGAGTGGGCAGTCCGCCCTCTTCGCCGATACGGATGGTCTCGCGCACGCTATCGAGCACGTGCGCGGCCTCTTCGCGCATGTGGGAGATGTGGATGCCGCCCATGCGGCCCACCACCTTGGCGATTTCGATGACCTCTTCGGTGGGAGTGAAGTTGCCGGGCACATAGAACAGGCCGGTGGAGAGGCCGAAAGCGCCGTCGCGCATGGCCTGCGCCGCGAGGTCCTTCATCTTTTCGATTTCCTCCGGGGTGGCTTTGCGATTGGCCAACCCCACCACGTTTTGTCGAATAGTTCCCTGCCCCACGAAGGTAGCGAAATTGATGGAGATGGGCGTCTTGCTGACGCGCTCCAGGAAGGGCGCGAGCGGCAGCGGCGAACTGCCGTCGGGACCTTCAATGATGGTGGTGACGCCTTCCCGCAGGTAGTTCTCGGCGGTGGGCACGGTGAAGATGCCGCGGCGTCCGTGGGAGTGGATATCGATGAAGCCAGGCGAAGCAACCAGGCCGCGGCCATCGATGCGCACCGTCGCCACCGCCCCGGGAAGCAGGCCCACCGCCGCGATGGTGTCGCCTTTGATCCCGATATCGGCGTAGTACCAGGGAGTGCCGGAACCATCGATGACGCGAGCCCCGGTAATCAGGACGTCGAAGGGGCCCTGCTGGCCGTGAAGCAGTACGCAGGCGAGCAGGGGTAAGAGGTAGCGGACCGGTCGCATCTCCAGATTCTACAGATTTGCTTAGCGTCATGGTGGCGTGTAGACTACGAAAATGCACGCGAGCGCCGCGTGCCCGGGGAAATGCAGCTTGGCTCTAACGTGATATCCATAGCGGAAACTGCGCTCCTGCGCTTGCTGCAACTGGCCGACTCGGCTCTGCCCATCGGCGGCGCGGCGCACTCCTTTGGACTCGAAACACTGGCCGATGAAGGCACGCTGACGCCGGAGAACGTGGAGAGCTTCCTGCAGCGCGTATCTGCAGGAGGCGGGGCGTTGGAGGCGGTGTTCGTCCGCCGGTCCTGGAAGGGCGGAAACTGCCGGCGTTCAGCTGAAGAATCTGAGCGCCCGCAAGCCGGCGCGGGAATCGCGGGAAGCAAGCCTGAAGTTGGGGCGGCAGGTTCGCGGAATTGGTGAACGGGATGGTGGAGGGCACCGCTGCTGTCCGACCAATCTGCATTACTGCATCGCGTTTGGCGCGGCGGGTGCGGCGCTGGGGATTCCGCTGGATGCCGTAGTGCTGGCGTACTTGAATCAGTCGATCGCCGGACTGGTTTCGGCCTGCCAGCGGCTGATGCCGCTGGGCCAGGCGGCCGCCAGCAGGATCCTCTGGAATCTGAAGCCGGAGCGATCGGCGCCGTAGTGCATCTCTATGCCGAGGAGGCGTCGTGCTTCAGTCCGTATCTGGAATTGGCGTCCATGCGGCACGGGTCGCTGGAGACGCGCCTGTTCATCAGTTAAGCCTGCGCTTCGAGCGGGAACGGTTCCGGGTGGAGCGGCAGGATCCTCCGTGGAAGGTGGTGCGCGCGTTCCCGCTGCCGGGATGCGGAGCATTGGTGCATCTGCACAACGTCTCCGGGAGGCGTGCTGGCGGGAGATCGCCTGGCGCTGGATGTGGAAGTGGAAGCCGGCGCGGCCGCGCAAATCACGACCACGGGCGCGACCCGGCTGTACCGGCATCGCGCGGGCGCCGCGGATTCCGAGCATCATGCGAGATTTTCCGTCGGCGATGGGGCGCTGCTGGAGTATCTTCCGGATGCCGTGATTCCGTATGCGGGGTCCCGCCACCTACAGCGCACGGAGATTCGGCTGGGGCGCGGAGCGACTCTGTTCTGGTGGGAAATTCTCGCACCCGGCAGGCTGGCCGCGGGCGAGCGTTTCGCCTTCGAGCGGCTGCGCATCCAGACCGAAGTCTACGCCGGGACCGCGGCCGGTGCTGCGGGAAAATTTTCTTCTGGAGCCCGCGCGAAAGGACCTGTCCGCGACCGCGCGGATGTGCGAATACTCGCACCTCGCCAGCCTGTGCGCGGTTCAGGAAGGGCGGCCGCCCGCGTTTTGGCGAGCGCTGGAGGATCGCTTGAATGAAATCGCCCGCGAACGGACGCAGCCCGGCAAGAGCCGTGTGGGGCGCGAGCGCGCTGGCTTCGGACGGCGTGGTGGTGCGGGGCTTGAGCATGAGCGGACGTTTCATCCACGAGCCGCTGATCGAGTTCTGGAGAGCGGCGCGGCATGGCGGTGACCGGCAGACGATGCGGTGCCGCCGAGAAAGATTTATTGAGGTGTCTTGAGGAGGAGCGATGCATCTGACACTCCGGGAGCAGGAGCGGCTGATGATTTATGTCGCCGCCGATGTGGCTCGGCGGCGGCGCGCGCGAGGCTTGAAGCTGAACTATCCGGAAGCCATGGCGATTCTCACCGCCGAGATCCTGGAATGGGCCAGGGACGGCAAGACGGTGGCCGAAATCATGACGTTGGGAGCCAGCGTGCTGGGCGCCGGCGACGTGATGGAAGGGATTGCCGGCATGATTCACGAAGTCCAGGTGGAAGCCACGTTTCCCGACGGAACCAAGTTAGTAACGGTGCACGATCCCAATTCAATGAGTCAATTCCAATGAAACCCGGCGAATATTTTCTCGAAACCGAGCCCATCGAGGCCAATGCGGGGCGCAAGACCGCCAGAGTGGTGGTGCGGCACACCGGCGACCGGCCCGTGCAGGTGGGCAGCCACTATCATTTTTTCGAAGTCAACGACGCGCTCGATTTCGACCGCGACGCGGCTCGCGGCATGCGCCTGAACATTCCGGCGGGCACTTCCGTGAGGTTTGAGCCGGGCGAGGAGAAGGAGGTCGGTCTGGTGGAATTCGCGGGCGAACGGGTGGTGCTGGGCCACCAAGGCAGGGGGAACAAATGAGCCTCTCGATTCCCAGGCGAACCTACGCGGACCTGTATGGCCCCACCAAGGGCGATCGCGTGCGGCTGGCCGATACCGAACTGATCGTTGAAGTGGAGAAGGACTTCGCGGCCTACGGCGATGAGATCACCTTCGGAGGCGGCAAGGTCATTCGCGACGGCATGGGGCAGAGCGCGCGCGCCACGCGCGCCGGACGGCGCCCTGGATCTGGTGATCACCAACGCGCTGATCATCGACCATTGGGGCATCGTGAAGGCGCGACATCGGCATTCGCGACGGGCGCATCGTGAAGGTCGGCAAGGCCGGAAATCCGGACACCATGCAGGGCGTCGATCCGGAGCTGGTGGTGGCGGCGTCGACCGAGGTGATCGCGGGCGAGAACATGATCGTCACCGCGGGCGGCATCGACAGCCACATCCATTTCATTTCGCCGCAGCAGATTTACGAGGCGCTTTCGAACGGCATCACCACCATGATCGGCGGCGGCACGGGCCCGGCCACCGGAACCGACGCCACCACCTGTACGCCGGGCGCCTGGAACCTGGCGCGGATGCTGGAAGCCGCCGACGCCTGGCCCATGAACTTCGGGTTTCTCGGCAAAGGGCAACGCCAGCACCGCCGAGCCCCTGGCCGAACAGGTGCGCGCGGGCGCCTGCGGCCTGAAACTGCACGAGGATTGGGGCACCACTCCGGCCGCCATCGACGCCTGCCTGCGCGTTGCCGACGACATGGATGTGCAGGTCGCCATCCACACCGACACGATCAACGAAGCCGGCTTCGTCGAGGACACGATCGCGGCCATCGCCGGCCGCGCCATTCACACCTATCACACCGAAGGCGCCGGCGGCGGCCACGCGCCCGATATCATTCGCATCGCCGCGCTGCCGCACATTCTGCCGTCGTCCACCAATCCCACGCGGCCTTACACCGTGAACACCATCGCCGAGCATCTGGACATGCTGATGGTGTGCCATCACCTGAATCCGCTGGTGCCGGAGGACGTGGCCTTCGCCGAGAGCCGCATTCGTCCGGAGACCATCGCGGCGGAGGATATCCTGCACGACCTGGGCGTGTTCAGCATGATCTCCAGCGATTCGCAGGCCATGGGCCGGATCGGCGAAGTGGTCACGCGCACCTGGCAGACGGCGCACAAGATGAAGACGCAGCGCGGCGCGCTGCCCGAGGATTCCGCCCGCAACGATAATTTCCGGGTGCGGCGCTACGTCGCCAAATACACCATCAACCCGGCCGATGACTCACGGCATCGCGCACGAGGTGGGGTCGATCGAGCCCGGCAAGCTCGCGGATCTGGTGCTGTGGAAACCGGCCATGTTCGGCGTGAAGCCGGAAATGGTGATCAAGGGCGGCTTCATCGCCTGGAGCGTGATGGGCGACGCCAATGCCTCCATTCCGACGCCGCAGCCGGTGCTCTACCGGCCGATGTTCGGATCGTTCGGCGGGGCCACGGCGTCCACGTCGGCGACGTTCGTTTCGCAAGCTTCGCTCGACGCCGGAATCGGCGGAACGGTTCCGCAAGCGCGCCGTGGCGGTGAAGGATTGCCGCACGATCGGCAAGCGGGACATGATTCACAATTCGGCGACGCCCAAGATCGAGGTGGATCCGGAGACCTACGAAGTGCGGGCGGACGGGGAGTTGCTGACGTGCGAGCCGGCGCAGGTCCTGCCTCTGGCGCAACGATATTTTCTGTTCTGAAGGAGAACCATCGATGAGGGCATTTCGAGTAGGGATTGCGGGTCCGGTCGGTTGCGGAAAGACGGCCTTGGTGGATCGCTTGAGCAAGCGGCTGTGGCCGGGCGTGAATCTGGGCGTGGTCACCAACGACATCTACACCAAGGAAGACGCGGAGTTCCTGATCCGGCAGGGCACGCTGCCTCCCGACCGCGTGCTGGGCGTGGAGACCGGCGGTTGCCCGCACGCGGCCATCCGCGAAGACGCGTCCATGAACCTGGAGGCGATCGCCGAACTGGAAGCGCTGCACCCCGGATTGGAGTTGATCTTCGTCGAAAGCGGCGGCGACAACCTGGCGGCGGCTTTCAGCCCCGAACTGGTGGACGCCTTCATTTACGTGATCGACGTGGCCGGCGGAGACAAGATTCCGCGCAAGGGCGGACCCGGGCATCAAGCGCAGCGGATTGCTGGTGATCAACAAAATCGACCTGGCGCCGCATGTGGGCGCGTCGCTCGAAGTCATGGACCGCGACGCCCGGCGCATGCGGGGCGACCGGCCTTTTGTGTTCACGAATCTGATGAACGGCGCTGGGCTGGACGATGTGGTTGCCTGGCTCGAGGAGCAGAGGGCGAACGGCCTCACCGCATCGGGCACAGCCGGCTTCACACCATCCGGGACACTACGAGCATCGATCACCACCATCACGATGCTGAGGTAAGTAACCAGTTCGATCTATAGACTTCCGTTTCCCGCGAATTGGCGATCACGCATAATAGCTATCGCTTGGAACTGCCATAGTCACAATTAACAATAGGTTCATCAGGTCCACGTGTTAAACTTCTGTCTACACTGCCTCAGATCACTTAACTCGTCAGGGTGATCGCGAGCTTAGTTGTCTGCGTCAATGTTTGCCGCGCTTTCGTAGTCCAGGCCCCCGTCGGCCTCACGAACAAATCACAACAGGTGCTTCGTGCGCCCAAAGAAGAGGATTCACTCATGCTAAGACGATGTGCCGCGCGAAGTGTTCATTGCGCGGCAATGCGGGTCCGTTCTGCTTTTGCTGCTGGGCTGTTGGTCGTGTCCATGCCGTCACACGGCGCAGATCAACCTGGGTCCGGTTACGGTTGGCGCCGGATTGCGAACCGAGCTTCGAGACGACGAACCATCCGGACGGCGGCAACTCCACCAATCAGTTCCTGCTCAACGACGTCCGTCTCTACATCAACGGACCCGTCACCGAGGACATCAAATTCATGTTCAATACCGACTACGACAGCGCCACCAACAAGATCGGCGTGTTGGACGCGGTGGCGCGAATTCGAATTGTCTCCCCAGTTCAACATCTGGGTCGGCCGTTTCCTGCCGCCGAGCGACCGCGCCAACCTCTACGGCCCGTTCTACGCGCATGAGTGGGACGTGTATACGGACGGCATCCAGGACGGATATCCCTTTGTCTTTCAGGGCCGCGACAACGGCGTCGTGTATTGGGGCGACGTTCGCCAAGAAAGATGAAGGTCTCGGCTGGCGCGTTCGACGGCAGGTCCGCGACCGGGCAATCCCGAAGTCCTCGGGGCCGCCCGCGTCCAGATCGATTTCTGGGATCCGGAGGACGGCTACTACCTGAACGGCACCTACTACGGCGATAAGAACCTGCTCGCCATCGGCGGAGCGACTCAGGATCAAGACGGCCACACCGCGACGACCGTCGATTTCCTGCTGGAAAAGAAGGTGCCCAACGGCGGCGTCCTTTACGATCGAAAGCGAGTATTCCAACTACAACCGGCTGGGCGGCTACAACGCCGCACTATGCCAAGAGCCAGGGGGCATATGGGCTGGGAAGCTACCTCTTTCCGAAGAAAGTCGGCGTGGGCAAGTTCGAGATCCTCGGCAAGTATCGCCAAGGCGGAGTTTACCCACGGCGGCAACTCCAAGCTACGACCAGAAAACCACCGAAGTGAACTTCAACTACGTCATCAAGCAGTTCAACGCGCGCGTGATGACGTTCTATCAGGACACCAGATTCAACAGGGAGAAGACCGAATTTCTGGCAGGCGGGAGTCGGCCTCCAGATCCAGATGTAATGCATCGGTCGTCAACCAAAGGAATGAAGGAGTTTTTAACATGAAACGTAAACCAGTGTTCATGACGGTCTGGCTGCTGATCGCCGGGATTGTGTTTTCCAAAACTCGCGGCGGCCCAGGACACCATCAAGGTGGGCGTGCTGCATTCGCTTTCCGGCACCATGGCCATCAGCGAAACGACGCTGAAGGACACGATCCTGATGATGATCGACGCCCAGAACAAGAAGGGCGGATTGCTGGGCAAGAAGCTTGAGGCGGTGGTCGTCGATCCGGCGTCCGACTGGCCGCTCTTCGCCGAGAAGGCGGCGCAGTTGCTGGAAAAGGACAAAGTCGCCGTGGTGTTCGGATGCTGGACGTCGGTTTCCAGAAAATCGGTGCTGCCGGTTTTCGAAAAGGACGACGGCTTGCTCTTTTACCCGGTTCAGTACGAAGGGGAAGAGTCGTCCAAGAACGTCATCTACACCGGCGCCGCGCCGAACCAGCAGGCCATCCCCGCGGTGGATTACCTGATGAAGGAAGTCGGCGTGAAGCGCTGGGTGCTCGAAGGGACGGACTACGTCTACCCGCGCACGACCAACAAGATCCTCGAGGCTTACCTGCTGTTGAAAGGCGTGAAGCCCGAAGATATCTCGATCAACTACACGCCCTTCGGTTACTCCGACTGGCAGGCGCGCGTCGCCGCCATCAAGAAGTTCGGCTCGGCCGGCAAGAAGACCGCGGTCGTCTCCACCATCAACGGCGACGCCAACGTGCCCTTCTACAAAGAACTCGGCAACCAGAAGATTTCGGCGGAAGATATTCCGGTCGTCGCCTTCTCGGTCGGCGAGGAAGAACTGTCGGGCCTCGACGCCAAGCCGCTGGTCGGCCACCTGGCGGCCTGGAACTATTTTGAAAGCATCAACACGCCGGCCAACAAGGCGTTCATCGATCAGTGGCACGCTTTCATCAAGAACCCCAAGCGGACCACCAACGACCCCATGGAGGCGCACTACATCGGCTTCAATCTGTGGGTGAAGGCGGTGCAGAAGGCCGGAACGACCGACGTGGAGAAGGTGATCGCGGCGCTGCCCGGCACTGGAGACGCCGAACCTCACCGGCGGCATCGCCAAGGTGTTGCCGAATCATCACATCACCAAGCCGGTCTACATCGGCGAGGTGAAGGCGGACGGCCAGTTTAACGTGGTTTGGAAATCCGCCGGCGAAGTGCCGGGCGATGCCTGGTCCGACTACCTGCCGGGCAGCAAGGACATCGAAGCGGATTGGGTGACGCTGAAGTGCGGGAACTACAATAAAGTCACCAAGAAGTGTTCGGGACAGAACTACAAATAATGAAACACCTCCCGTGCGGGCGGGCAGTGGCTGTTCCTGCTGCTGCTCGCCCTCTGGGGCGTGGTCCCTGCACACGCCCAGTCTCCGAACGACGCAAGTTTCCTCGTCGACGCTCGGCGAGCTGCGCGAGGCGACGTACTCCGACAAAGACGAACATTGTCGAACGGCTGAGCCAGAGCGGTCATCCGAGCGTGCGCGCCGTCCTCACGGCGCTCCTGGAAGATCGGCTCTATTTCCGCAACAGCGATCAGAAGGTCTTCATCGTCAAGGCGGCCGATGCGGATCCGCTCGATCTGATCGATCCGCTGTCGCTGAAGAGTGCCGGATCCGCCCCTGCGGACGGCCTCACCAAAATCGGCACGAACAACGATTTGCGGCGCGTGTTGCGGACGACCCTGGCTCGCTTCGCGTTGTCGAGCCCGGACGCGTCGGTGCGCCTGGACGCGGTGCGGGAAATGTCGCGGTCGCTGGACGAAGCCAACGTGGCGCTGCTGCGCGAGCGGCTCGCCGTGGAAACGAATTCCAGCGTCAAGAAGGAAATCGCCACGGGTTTGGCGCTCGCTGCGCTGGACGGCTCGGACGCAAGGCGCGTCTCGACGCCATCGCCACGCTCAGCCAAAGCCTCAGCCAGGATGTGCGGAACAGGCTGGCGCTGTTGCTCGAGAAATCTCCCGACGGCAGCTTCGCCGAAAGCGACGAGCAGGTGCGGCAGGCCGCCGCGGCCGCGGTGAAGACCATCGACGGCTGGCGCACGTTCTATTCGGGCATCGAGACGTTGTTTTTTGGCCTGAGCCTGGGGTCGGTGCTGGTGCTGATCGCCATCGGACTGGCCATTACGTTTGGCGTCATGGGCGTCATCAACATGGCTCACGGCGAGTTGATGATGCTCGGCGCGTACACCACCTACGTCGTCCAGATGGCGATGCCCGGACACATCGGGATCTCGATCCTGGTGGCGATTCCGGCGGCGTTTATCGTTGCGGGGCTGACGGGCGTGCTGATGGAGCGCACCATTATCCGATTTCTCTACGGCAGGCCGCTGGAGACGCTGCTCGCGACGTTCGGCGTCAGCCTCATCCTGCAGCAATCGGTCCGCTCGATTTTTACGGCGCTCAACCGGTCGGTGGTGACGCCCGACTGGATGAGCGGCACGCTGCGGCTGAACGACGCGCTGGCGATCACCTACAACCGGCTCTACATCGTGATCTTCACGCTGATTGTCTTCTGCCCTGATTCTGGTGGTGCTGAAGCGCACCCGAATCGGTCTCGAAATCCGGGCCGTTTCGCAGAATCGGGCCATGGCCAAGGCCATGGGCATCCGCAGCGAGTGGGTCGACGCGATGACCTTCGGGCTCGGCTCGGGCATCGCCGGCGTGGCGGGCGTCGCGCTGAGCCAGTTGACCAACGTCGGTCCGAACCTGGGGCAGTCGTACATCATCGATTCGTTCATGGTGGTGGTTTTTGGCGGCGTCGGAAATCTCTGGGGCTCGCTGGTCGGCGGCATGTCGATGGGAATCGTCAACGAACTGCTTGAGCCCTACGCCGGGGCGGTGCTGGCAAAGATTTTCGTGCTCGTCGCGCTGATTCTGTTCATTCAGAGCCGGCCGCGCGGACTGTTCCCGCCAACCGGCCGCGCGTCGGAGAACCAGTAGGCATGGCCCGCCAATACACGCTGTGGATCAGCGCGCGGAAGGATTCGGGGACCGGATGGTTTCTGGGCGGTGCTCGCCCTGATCGTCGATCGTGGTGCCCATCCTCAATCTGGTTGTGCCCGCGTCGTCGGCGTTTCACCTCTCGGCCTACGGGCTCACGCTGATCGGCAAGTACCTGTGTTACGGCGATGCTGGCGCTGGCCGTGGACTTGATCTGGGGATACTGCGGCATCCTGAGCCTCGGGCACGCGGCGTTTTTTTCGCTCGGCGGCTACGCCATGGGCATGTATCTGATGCGGCAGATCGGCCCCAGGGGCGTGTACGGCGATCCCGTATTGCCCGACTTCATGGTGTTTCTGAACTAGAAGTCGCTGCCCTGGTTCTGGTACGGCTTCAACCACTTCCCGTTCGCGCTCGCTCATGATGGTGCTGGTGCCGGGCCTGCTGGCGCTGGCGTTCGGCTGGTTTGCATTCCGGTCGCGCGTCACCGGCGTGTATTTTTCGATCATCACCCAGGCGCTCACCTACGCCCTGATGCTGGCGTTCTTCCGCAACGACATGGGCTTCGGCGGCAACAACGGATTCACCGATTTCAAGGACATCCTGGGTTTCGACCTGCATTCCGATCAGACTCGCGTCGTGCTGCTGGTGATTACCGCCGTCGCGCTCGCGGCCAGCTACCTGGCTTGCCGCATGATTGTCGAATCGCGCGCCGGGCGCGTGATGCGCGCCATCCGCGATGCGGAGAGCCGGACCCGTTTTCTCGGCTATCCCGTGGAATCCTTCAAGCTGTGGCTCTTCGTGTTTTCCGCCGTCCTCGCCGGCATCGCCGGCGCGCTGTACGTGCCGCAAATCGGCATCATCAACCCGAGCGAGTTTTCGCCGATCAATTCGATCGAAGCCGTCATCTGGGTGGCCGTCGGCGGGCGCGGCACGCTCTACGGCGCGGTCGCCGGCGCGGTTCTGGTGAACTATGCCAAGACCTATTTCACCGGCGCGTTTCCCGAAGTATGGCTACTACGCGCTGGGTGCGTTGTTCGTGCTGGTGACGCTGTTTCTGCCGCGCGGGATCATCGGCCTTGTGCCGGCGCGGGGCAAAGACAAATGAGCGGCTGCGAATTCAAGCCGATAGGCGCGAGCCATAGAAAATGAGCGTTCGCGACAAGAGGCTCTATCTCGAGGACCTGACCGTCAGCTTCGACGGCTTCAAGGCGCTCAACGAACTCACCCTGTACGTCGAGCCGGGAGAGCTGCTCTGCATCATCGGCCCCAACGGCGCCGGCAAGACCACCATGATGGACGTCATCACCGGGAAAACACGGCCGGATTCGGGAACGGCGTGGTTTGGCGACGACATCGAATCTGCTCGAGCTGTCCGAAGCCGGAAATCGTGGCAGGCCGGAATCGGGCGGAAATTTCAGAAGCCGACCGTGTTCGAGCAGTTGACGGTGTTCGAGAACCTCGAACTGGCGCTGGCCGGCAACCGGTCTTTCCTGAAAACGCTGCGTGCCCGCATTACGCCGGCGCAACAGAAGAGAATCGACGAGGTCCTCGAAATCATCGGCCTCTCGGAGCAGCGCGAGGCGCTGGGAAGAATACTCGCCCACGGCCAGAAGCAGTGGCTCGAGATCGGCATGCTGCTGATGCAGGACCCGGAGCTGCTCCTGGTGGACGAGCCGGTCGCCGGCATGACGCCGCAGGAGATCGAGCGCACGGCCGAGCTGCTGCTGTCGCTCGCGGGCGAGCACTCCGTCGTGGTGGTCGAGCACGATATGGCATTTCGTTCGCTCGATTGCCCGGCGCGTCACGGTGTTGCACGAAGGGCGCGTGATTGCCGAGGGCGACATGGACAAAGTGCAGAAGGATCCTCGCGTCATCGAAGTTTATCTTGGGAGTGTAAGCGTGCTGGCGATCAAGGCCCTCAACCAGTTCTACGGCGGCAGCCACACGTTATGGGATGTGGATCTTTCCGTCCCCGCCGGCTCGCGCATGTGCCTGATGGGCCGCAACGGCATGGGCAAGACCACGCTCCTCAAATGCATCATGGGACTGCTGCCGGCGAGCTCCGGCAGCATCACCTTCGACGGGATCGATTTGCTGAAGTGTCCCGCCGAGCAGCGGGCCAGGCTCGGCATCGGTTACGTGCCGCAGGGGCGCGAGATTTTTTCGCACCTGACGGTGGAGGAAAATCTGCGCGTCGGCCTGGGCGTGCGCAAGAACGGCGCCCGGTGCGATTCCCCAGCCGCATCTTCGACCTGTTTCCCGTGCTGAAGCAGATGCTGAACCGGCGCGGCGGCGACCTTTCCGGCGGGCAGCAGCAGCAGCTCGCGATCGGCCGCGCCCTGGTGCTCGAACCGAAGCTGCTGATTCTCGACGAGCCGACCGAAGGGATTCAGCCCAATATCGTCCACGAAATCGGCGACATCATCTTGAGGCTGAATAAGGAAGAAGGGCTTACCGTGCTGCTGGTCGAGCAGAAGCTGCCGTTCGCGCGCCGCGTGGCCAGCGAGTTCTGCATTCTCGACAAGGGCCGCCGCGTCGCTGCCGGCGCGATCGGCGAACTGACGGACGAAGTGGTGCGCGCGCATCTGAGCGTGTAGGAGCGGCGCCGGATCCGTGCGCCGCCTGAAAGCGCGATAGCATACACACATGGATCGTCGGGAATTTCTGATTCTGCCGGGAGCGCTGGCGGCGGGCTCGCTGCTGGACGCGGCCCCTGAAACACCATGGCACCAGAAGGTGCATCGCGTGGGCCAGACCAACATGACCGAGCGCGATATGGTGGACATGAATATCGAGCAGTGGGCCGACTACTGGGCTTCGGCCAAAGTGGATGCGCTGCTGGTGAGCGTCACCGGCATTCTGGCTTACTACCCCACCAAAGTGCCGTTTCACCGGCGCGGGCAGTTCCTGGGCGATCGCGATTTCTTCGGCGAATGCTGCACCGCGGCCAAGAAGCGCGGCATCCGCGTGATTGCGCGCATGAGTCCAGACTTGAACTGGGAGGACGCCGTACAGGCCCACCCGGAATGGTTCCAAAAAGACGCGCAGGGCAACGCGGTGCATCACAACGAAGACCACCGCCTGTTCCGCACCTGCATGTTCACCACGTACTACACCGAGTTCATGCCGGCCATCATGCGCGAGATCAATCAGCGGTACGACGTGGATGGCCATTACACCAATGCCTGGCCCCCGCTGGGGCGTCCGGCGGTCTGCTACTGCGACCAATGCAAGCGCCTGGCGCGTCCGGGCACCATCGAATATTGGGAGCAGTTCAACCAGCGCGTGCTGTATCTCTGGAAACTGTACGACGGCATTGCCAAAGAGAAGAAGCCGGACAGCCTGTACTACGGCAACCTGGGCGGCAACGTGCGCGCCACACCGGATTTGAAACAACTGGCCGACGTGTGCCGGTGGTTCAACTGCGACAACCAGGGACGCGGCGGCGACGATACGCCCATCTGGGGCTGCGCTCAACAAGGCCGCGTCTGCTATTCGGTGATGAAGGGACGCACCACCACCAACGTCACCGGCGGTTGGAGCACCGGCGGAGTGCGCTGGCGCAACGCGGCGAAGTCGCCGGCCGAAGACACCATGTGGTTCGACGAGACGGTGGCCAGCGGGATGGTGATCTGGTATTCCTTCATCGGCGCGCAGACCGGCATGGGTGAGGACCATCGCTGGGAGGCTCCGGCGCGCGACTACTTCACCTGGCTGGCGAAGCACGACCGGCATTTCAACAACAAGCGCACCATCGCCAACCTGGGCGTGGTCTACGGACAGCGAACGCACCTGTTCTACCGGCCGCCCGGGAATTTCAGCGCGCAGCAGTATGTGGACGGGCTGTACTATGCGCTGCTGGAGGGCCGCTTCCTGTTCGACTTCGTGCATGAGGAGGACCTGGGCGCGGAGAATCTGAAAAAATACACGGCGCTGATTCTGCCCAACACGGCCCTGCTGAGCGACGAGCAGTGCCGGCAGTTGAAGGCCTATGTGGATGGCGGCGGCTCCCTGCTGGCTACCTTCGAGACGGGCATGTATGACGAACGCAACCGGAAGCGCAGCGAATCCGGCCTTGCGGAGGTGTTCGGCGTTCAAAAGGCCGGCGAGATTCAGGGCACGCTGGGCAATGCGTTCTACGCGCGCATCGAACGGCAGCACGAGATTCTCAAAGGCTTCACCGATACCAACTGGCTTCCCGGCGCGGAGTATCGCCAGCCGGTGAAGGCGGTGGACGAACCGGTCCTGACCGTGGTGCCGGGCTATGTGGCATACCCGCCGGAGCTCTCGTATCCGCCTACGCCGCACACCACCGAGCCGGCCGTGGTGATTCGCGAGAAAGGGCGCAGCCGCCTGATATATTTTCCCGGCGATGTGGACCGGACCTTGTGGCACAGCGGTCACACGGACATCAGCCGGCTACTGCAGAATTCGGTGCGGTGGGTATTGCACGGCGAATCGCCGGTGACCCTGGAAGGAGGCGGCGTGGTGGAGGCCTTCGCCTGGGAGACCGAGCCCGGCTTCGCCATCCATGTGCTGAACTATACCAATCCAAATATGCATCGCGGCTGGATCCGCGAATATTACCCGATCGGCGAGCAGAAGGTGAAGATGAAACTCCCGCCCGGCCGCCGGGTGACGCGCGTCGAACTGCTGCGCAGCGAGAAGACCGTGCCCTTCCGCGTCACCGGCAATGAACTGGAGTTCACGATTCCGCGCGTAGTGGATTACGAAGTAGCGGCGGTGGAATAGCCAGGGTCAGTGGCGGCGGCGCCTCAGAAGCTAGGAATCCAGGCGGACGCCGATGCTCTGCATGAACTGGATGTCGTAAGCGTCAGACAGCGTCTTTTCAGGGATCTCCTGAGGCACGGGCTTCGGGCAGTCCTGCCAGCAATCGGCCAGACTCTTGGAGGCGTAAACTACCCGCTTGCACTCTTCGCACCACCAGTGGATTACCAATTCGTGGTCGTCCGTCAGCCCCACTTCATCGATTCGCGCCGGGGCCAGCCCGCACTTGCAGCACAACGATATATGACGGTATCCCATATCTACAGCACCGTTATCGCACTAATCCTGACTGCTGAGAAGGTCCAAAACGAGGTTATGGTACTCGACGCTACTAGTACCCGGAGGCCGAAATCCAGAAGCTTTCCTTCCATTGGCCGCCCGCCGGCACACTTTGCAGCTCTTTGTAAACGCCGCTGTGCGCCAGGTTGAAAGCGTCCGTAATGGCGGACATCGGTTCGAAGCAGATGAACTCGCGGGAGTGCGGAGCGTAGACTACCGCGACCGTGTACTTGGGCCCATAGGTAAGGCTGATTCGCTGCTTCTTCCCTTCCACCCAGAAGCGCGAGCGCCCATCGGCGCCGCGGACCAGGTTGCCGAACACGTCGTCGAGCTGTCCGTCTTTGAGCGTGTAAGGATCGGGGAATTCCACGGGCTTGCGCTCGCCGGTAGGAATGAGCAGGTTGTTAAGCACCAGGTGATCGCGAGCCGCCAGGTGAACCTTCCACTGGTCCCGCGGGGAATCGTCGAGATGGAAGTACGGGTGAAAACCAATGGCCACAGGCATGGGCTCGCTGGAATGGTTATCGAGCGTGGTCTCCACCTCCACATCGCCATTGGCCAGCCGGTAGGTCATGGTGATGGTAAGGGCGAACGGGAACTGCGCCATCATCTCCGGATACCGGTCGAAATCGAAGCGGCTGGTGGCCCAGGCGGAGTGGTCGTCGGCGGAGGCGGCCACCAGAGTCCACAGAGGCGAGAAATTCAGCAGGCCGTGAATCGGTTTCTTGTTGCCATCGCGGCGCAGGTTGCCGAGATCGGGATTCAACAGGTACCGTTTGCCGTTGGCCCAGTACCAATCTTCACTGATGCGGTTGGCCCACGGCGCCAGAAACGGAATGGCGCAGAAGGTGGGATTCGCCTTGAGCTCGGCGGGACTGTGAAACGGGAAGAAGAGAATGTTCTTGCCGGCCACCTTGATTTCGTACGCCATGTTGCCGATCGACGGCGCGATCGATACCTCCATGTTGCGCGAGGCATCCGCGAGTTGCACCACCTCGATGCCGTCGATGGTGGTCTTGTGAGCGGAGTAGTTGGCGGCTTGGGTCATAAGCGGGAGCAGCAGCGCGAAGAATGCGATTTTCATTTGGCGTCAGGGTCGCGCAGATCGAGCACGGTTTCCCTCTGGCAGCACCGGCAAGGTCCGGGAGTATAGGCGCGAATCGAACACACGTCGCACCAGTAAGTGATCATCTTCAAGTGGCCGTCTTTGCGCACCAATAGCGGCACGGTGTGGAAGGGATCGATCTGGAACTTGCCGGGCGCGAGAAAATGCCCGCGGGCCTCCACCTCGAACCCGTTGAGGCGCGAATCGGTGAGCACTTGGCCGATGGTATCGTCGGCGCTCAGAGTGATGGTCCGATGGTCCGCTGTTTCCAGGGTAGCGGGCCCGTTCTGATGAATCGCCAGCTTGCCGCGGAGCGTGGTGGCCGACGGCAAGCTCGCCGCAGAAACGGCCGCCGCAAAGGCAAGAAGCAACAGACAGTGCCGCATCACTCCTATTGTGGCACAGCGAGGCAGCGTGTCATGCTCTGCATAGGTGTTTGCGCTTGCTGACGCGCGCGCCTCGGATCCGAGATGCGACCGTGAGGGAGCCAATGCGCAAACACCTATGCCATCCTGTCTAAAACGCGAAGTGCACTCCCAACTGCAGTTGCCGCGGCGTGCTGGTGCCGGTGACCACGCCGAATCCCGCACTCTGCGCCGTACAGCAGGTAGTGCCGGGATTGCTGAAGTGCGGCGTGTTCATGGCGTCGAACGCGTCCGCGCGAACCTGCAGTTCCAGGTTCTCGTGGAATTTCACCGCCTTGGACAGAGACAGGTCGAAGTTGACGATGCCCGGCCCCCATACATTCCCGGGGACCGAGGTGCCGTAAGTGTAGTTGGCCGTATGATCGGAGAAGCACGTCACGTCGAACCATTGCAGGCCCTGCGTGGACGATAGCCCGTTGGGCCGGTTGACAATTCCCGCGTGAGATCCGCAGGAAGAGCTGTAGTTGGCGCGGTTGTTGAAGCCCGAATTCAGGCCGCCGTTGTTGCTGGTGCCGTCGGTGATCGCCAGCGGTACACCGTGCTGAATGGTAGTGATTCCGCTTACCTGCCAGCCACCCAGCACCAGGTCCACAGGTTTGGCGGCGTTGCTCATGAAACTGCGTCCCTTGCCCACCGGAAGCTGGTAAATAAAGCTGCCGATGAAAAGCTGCGGAACGTCCGGGGCGGAAGAGTTGCCCAAAGCCCGGTTGTACTGGTCCTGATTCAGGAGGGGAACGAACACCTGCATGATGTCGATCTCTTTGGACCAGGTGTAGGACAGGAGCGCTTCCAAGCCTCGCGAGAAGCGTTTGGTGTATCGCACCTGCAGCGAATTGTAATTGGAGTAGCCGGTGGAACCGCGCTCGTTGATGGCCTGAATGGCGGCCAGGGGGCCGGCGATACAGACCGGGCCGCCGGTGCTGGACAGCGTCGCCGTGCTGCTGAACTGGTTGCATCCCAGGGTGCTGAACACGCGGTTGGCCGTCAGTCCGCTGATGGTCGCCGGCACTCCTGTGCCGATGATGGTGTTCGATCCCGGAAACGCCTGGTCGATATTGATCGAACGGAAGAGGTTGGAGCCCTTGGTGCCCACGTAAGCCACGTCGATGGTGCTGGTGGGCGTGAGCTGCCGCTGCACTCCGAAGTTCCACATGGTGGCCTTATCCGGCTGGTTGTTGAGCGGAACGTAGTAGAGGCTGGCCGCGGGCGATGGAACCACGGTCGCCGAGTATTGCTGCGGCACAAAGCCCGGCAGGCCGATCAGGCACGAACTGTTGTTCGGCGCGCAGGAAGGGTTGGGCAGATTCATCGGCGAGCTGAGAGCGGCCCACGGCGTATTGGCGGTCTGTTGTCCGAGCACGTATTCCTCAAACCAGGGCCAGTTGCGTTCCAGCGTGCCGCCGGCAGCGCCGTAGTGATCCGGGAAATTAGTGATGCCCCAGGCGCCGCGGATCACAGTGCGTCCGTCCAACTGATAGGCGAAGCCGATGCGCGGCGCGAAATTCTTGTAGTTGGTATTCACGTTCGGCCCGCGATTTCCGGCCGTCGCCACGTCCAGCAGGCCTGTGGTCAGGTTCAGGTTGGACTGGTGATTGTTCACGTCGTTGTACATGGTGATGAGATCCCAGCGCAGCGCCAGGTTCAACGTGAGTTTGCTGGTGGCGCGGAAGTCATCCTGGAAGTACGCGTCGGCGATGGTCAGGCGCGTGGCGGGCGCGGTATTGACGATGTCGCGGTTCACGCTGGTGGGCAGGCCCAGCAGGAAATCGGCCAGCCCGGCTCCGCCGCTGCCGCCGCTGCAGAAGGGGTTGCCGGCGCAACTGGTGCTGTAGCTCTGGTCGAACGAAAACGAACCGGCCTGCGCATGGTCGGGGTTCGTCACCGAGGCCTGCAGGCGCCGGTAGTCGCCGCCGAAGCCGAACGTGTGCCTGCCGTGAACGATCGTGACGTTGTCCACAATGTCATAGGCATTGGTGAAACGGACGGCGTCGGTGCTGCCCGGTGCGCCGGTCTGCTGCCAGCTTCCGATACTCTGGTTGCTGCCCACGGACACTTGGGCAATGCCGGAGCTGTTCGGAAACGCGGCCAGGTTGCCGTTCAGAATGCCCAGCGCGTTGTCCTCGTTCGTGCCCAGGTCATTGCCGTAGTGGAAGGTGTAGAAACGGTTAAACCCGAACCGGAATTCGTTCAGCGCTTTGGGCGAAAACCAATGCGTGTAGCCGCCCACGTCGTTATGGTCCCTGGGGTTGGCGTTTTCGCCCACATTGAGGAACTGCGTCGGGCCGGGTGTTCTCAGGTCGTTGCGCTGATAAGACACGCGGGCGAACGCGCGATCCTGACCGGGCAACACGAAATCGCCTTTAATATCGAACTTCTGCTGCGGGTTGGTAGTGATCAGGCTTTGGCTGAAGTTGTTGGTGGGGGCGTTGGGGTTGGCTGCGTTCGCAGCGGGCCAGATTGTGTTGTTGGCCAACATCTTCATAGCCACCGGGTCCCACCGGTTCGCCGGAATCTGGTAAGCGGTGCAGGAGGGTGTGGCGGATGTGCCGGCTCCAGCGCAGCCATAAGTGCCGCCCGGCAGCGTGACAATCGGGAATGGAGTGGGGTTGGTGCCGGTCCCCGCCGAAGATCCTGTTTTGGGATCGTAAATGGGCTTGGTGAAAAAATTGGTCGGAAAATAACCGTTCGCCAGCATCGGAGTAGGAACGGTGTAATTGTAAGTAACACCGTTATTCAATTCGAGGCCTTCATACCCGCCGAAGAAAAAGATTTTGTTCTTCTTGACGGGACCGCCGATGGAACCGCCATACTGGTTCGAACGATAGGGAGCCTTGGCGGCGCCCACCAGGTTGTTGGCCCAGGTATTGGCGTTGAGCGAACGGTCGCGGAAAAACTCGAACGCCGAACCGTGAATCTGGTTGGTTCCGGACTTGATCATGGCATTGACCTGCGCGCCGCCGTAGGTCCCGACATCGGCGCTGGCGTTGTTGCCGGAGACTTTCACTTCGGCGATATCGTCCATCGGAGGGGTCACATTCTGGAATGCATTCTCCAATTCCATATCGCTGACGCCATCGAGCGTGAAGGTGGTGCCCTGGTAGACCACGCCATTCACGGCCGCGGTGATGGAGCCGTTCGCGCCGATGCCGCTGCCCGATTCGGCTGAAGAGCCGATGCCGGTTTTCACAGCGCCGGGCATAATCTGGACCAATTGGGAATAGACACGCCCGAACAGCGGAAGGTCATTGACCTGCCGCGTACTCAAGTCGTTCCCCATGGAAGAAGTGTTGGTGTCCAGAAGCTGACCATTGGCAACCACTTCCACCGTGTCTGACCGGGAGCCGATTTGCAGATGGAAATCGACATTTGTCGATCCGTTCACAACCACCACGACATTTTTCGACTCGGCGGATTTGAATCCGGTCGCTGTGATCGTGATGGTATATTTGCCGGGCGGCATATTGGGCGCCACATAATCGCCACCTTGACCGGTGGGGATCTGGGCGTGATACCCGGTTTCCTGATTGGTGACCACAACTGTGGCTCCGGGAATTCCCGCACCGCTGGGATCCAGTACGGTGCCTTCCACTCGCCCGGTGACTCCCTGGCCGAACATGGCACTGGACGCGAGCAGTAAACCAGCAATGCAAACAACGATGTTGCAAGAGCTTCCTCTAAGCTTCATTTCGTTCCCCCTTAAGCTGCGTTACTATTCAGTGAACACGCCAACCCTGTGCGATGATTGGCTCAAAGAAAGTGGAAGTCAAGTTGAAGCTTACGTAGAAAACTGTTTTTAACGAGTGCTATATCTCTCAAAACAGGGGGGAAACCTCTACCGTGGAGCGGAAGTCGACAGGTGCGTGCGAACGGCCACCAAATGCGGTTGGATGGGAACTCCGCCGCTGATCTGCACTTTGAGGAGGGCCTCAAAATCCGGCAGTTTGCCGCCTTTCGAAACTCCCAGGCGGGCGTACAATTCCGGTAACAAGTCCGCACGGGTGATGAAGTCCATGGCGCCCTGGCAACCATACGTGTTGGTGCCCGCGATGATCACGACCTTGCGTCCCTGGTGCAGGTTGGGGAGCAGTGCCACCACGGCGTAGTCGTAGGTATAGGGCCGGCCGGAGCCGAAGTAAATAGGTTCCTCGCCAGGAAGCGGACGAACGTTCACAATCCCGCCGAGGCCAAAGCGCGGCTCCTCGTATCCCGATTTAAACCGGAAGTGCTGCAGGGGCGCGAGTTCCCTCAGACGGGAATTCGCGTCCGGGGCGCCGACGAACACCAGGTTGGCATCCTGCGCCTCATCCCAGGTGAGAAGCTCCGCCCGTTTCAGTCGCGGCTTGCGGCCCTCAAGCGCAAACACTTCACTTAACTCGGCGACGGCCATGACGGTTCCGGTTCCGGAGTACGTATCATTACGTTCGGCCGGCGAATCCACGCCGTCGCGGAAGATTCGCAATCCGGTGGCGGAAGTGCCCACAAACCGATGGTTCGAGAAGACCACAACGGGTGGCTGCGGAGACTGCAGGAATGGATGCCAGAACAGTTCCACCGCCGGTGGAATTTTGGGGGTCCGCAGAAGCATCCAGATGCCCGCCGCCGTGCATGTCGCCGCAACCGCCGTCAGCATACCAATCGCAAACCACTTCCGCGAAAAGCCGGCCGGTGCCGCGTGCAAAATCGGCGCGAGGTCTGGCCGTACCTGGGGAATCGACTCCACCGAGCGTTGGTGCCAGGCAATTTGGTAAGAGCCTTTGGGCACCTCGATGAGGATCTCATCGCCCAGTCCGTCCGACATATAATACTCCGCCAGCTTGGCACGGAGCCGGGTAGTGTGGACGCGTACGGCGGAATCCATGCGCGGGTCAAAGCCTTCGGGTTTTCCGAGCGCTCCCACCGCCAAGTCGTACTCCTTGATCACTTCGCCCGGCTTTTCGATGGAATGTATGGTCAGGAACGAGAGCAGGTGCCGCAGAACTTCCGAGCCGCTGAATTCCCCACTCTGCAGGATCCTGTCAACCTGCTGGCGAACAACACTCGCCGGTATGGCGCCGTTCGGGACGACGTGGCTGGGCATTTAGCGTTATACCTGCGGAGACGGGCTTGAATACAGGCTCATGGTACGTTAAAAACGGTTTCACACGCAAGCTTCAACTTGACCATGCCAAGGGTGGGGGCAACCATGAAGGATCATGAGAGCCTGGGATCGCATCGCGCTCGCTATTGTTGCCGCCGCCGTGTCGCTATCGGCCGGCCCGCTGGTGCCAGTGCGCGCATGGCAGTTTCACACTCTGAATATGCCGTACGTGCTGGCCGGATTGAAGCAGGCGCCGGCCTACGACATCAATACGGTGGTTTTCTCCCATGAACTGATCGGTTATGCCTCCGAACTGTTCCAGGGAACCGAGCGCGGCCGGCAGCTCAACCAACTGACCGCCGCCGCTCACGCCGAAAAGCTGAAGGCGTGGATCTGGGTACGCGAATTCGAAAGCGTTCCGCCGCAATTCATGAGCGGAGGCCTGGTGCAGATGGACCGGCCGGGATTCTGGGAGTGGGTCGCGGGACGGTACAACGATCTGTTCACCGCCTACCCGGATTTCGACGGTCTGATGCTCACCTTTGAGGAATCTCCGTTCCCGATCTTCGATACCAGGAAGGTGGCGTCCGCGCTGCCGATGCCGGAGCGGTTCGCGCGCCTGATCGATACCATCGACGCGGTGTGCCGGCGATTCGGGAAGGACTTCGTGGTGCGGTCGTTCCTTTATGAGCCGGAACAGATGGAGTGGTTTAAAGAAGGATACACGCGAACCAACCCCCACGTAATGGTGCAGACCAAGTGTGAGCCGCACGATTGGGACCCGTTCTATCCCAACGATGCCCTCATCGGCGCATTTCCAGGCCGAAAGCAGATCATCGAATTCGACGGCTCTTCGGAGTACACCGGCAAGAACCGGATTCCGTACACCCAGCCGGAATACTTCGAGCGCCGCTGGCGGTATGACCTGTCCAGGCCGGGCGTGATGGGCTATAACCTCCGCGTGGACCACGGAGGCTTCGACGCGCTGCACACTCCCAACGAAATCAACATCTATGCCATGTGGCGCTTCACGCAGGATCCGCATATAACCGGGGAGGATATCTGGAAGGAATGGACGGCCAAGCGCTACGGCGCGGCCGCCGCACCGGAAATCGAAAAGGCGTTGCGGCCGACTTTCGATATCGTGAACCTGTCGTTCTTTGCGCTACAGTTCTGGATCACCAACCACTCGGCCCTGCCGACCTATTCCTACGCGGATGAGCATCTTCATTCGCGCACCATGGCCAAGTGGTATCCCGGCGAGCCGAAATACCGGGAGCTCGAGGACCGGCTGGCGCGGCCCGACCCGGAACTGCTGGAGCGGATCCTGGCGGAAAAAGATGCGGCGATCGCGCTGGCTCAATCCTCACTGCAACACTTGCGAAATGCCAAACCTCACCTCACTGCCGCTCAATTCGACGATCTGAACTGGCGGCTCAGTCTGGCCGAGCGGGTGGCCACGGTCTGGAAGCTTCATGCCGAGGCGTTGTTCGGCTATAAGGTACTGGCGTCCGGACATGCGGTGTCCGGACTCCGCGAGAGAGTGGAAAGGGCGCTGACAGCCTTGACCCAACAGGCGGAGATCAGCGAGTCGGATCCACAGATCGGAAACAACCCTCCAGCTTCGGCCAAAGAGATTCGCGCGTTTGTCGCGGACCTCAACGGTCGAATGGCGAAGTTGAGCGGCAAAACCCACTGAAAGGCGCCTTAGCAGATGGCGGGGTAAGCTTCTGTGGCGGCCTCACGCAGTCGCGGGAGTGCAGGCGCGAGCACAGCGGGCATCAGCTCGTCATAGACGTCCATATCGGCGAGCCCGATCACGAGCTCGCCGCAGCGTTTGAGAACAGCGGTGTACGAAGCGGTGGGGCAAACCGCCGAGACGGTGATTAGCGAAGTATCCAGCGGCTGAGCGAGCACGCGCCGGCCAGCGTCATCGTCGCCCACACGCGAGCAAAGCAGCACGCCGCAGCCCAGGTGCGCCAGGTTCCGGGCCACGTTGCGCGCCACACCGCCCAGGCCGGTGACGACGGTTCCCGGGTTCGACGTGCCCTCCAATACATGCGATGGTGGGCACGGGCTTAATCGAACAGGTCCGGTTCTTCGCGGCTGATCATGTTCCACATGGGCTGGATATTGGAACCAGCCGTTGATGACCGCCGGCCACCTGGTCGCGCGTGTCGAGCGCGTTTTCGTGGGAGATCAGCACCGGCTTGCCCGCGGCTTCGGCCAGCAGTTGCGCCTGGCAGCTTCGCTCCATGGTGATGAACCACCAGGCGGCTTCATCCACGCTGCTTCCCACCGTGAGCAGGCCATGATTGCGCAGGATGACGGCTTTGGCCTTGCCCAACGCTCGCGCGATGCGGTCGCCTTCGGAGGTTTCGTAGACCACGCCGGTGATAATCGTCGAAAAGGCCGTGGTCCTGGTAGAAGGCGCAGGCATCCTGGGTGATGGGGTCGAGCAGGCGGCCGAGGGACGACCACGCCTTGCCGTGAATGGAATGCGCGTGCGCGGCAGCCACGGTATCGGGCCGCGCGGCGTGGACGCGCGAGTGGATGGCGAAGGCGGAGGTGTTGACGGGTGGTCGCCTTCGATCACTTCGCCGTGGTCGTTGACCAGCATCAGATCGGAGGCGCGGATCTGCGAGAAGTGCATGCCGAAGGGATTGACCCAGAACCAATCGGCGTGTTCGGGGTCGCGCACGGTGATGTGGCCGGCGACGCCTTCGTCGAATCCGAAACGCGCGAACAGGCGGAAGGCGCCCGCCAGGTGGACTTTGCGATGCCGGCGCTCCTCCTCGGCGGTGGCAAAGGCGGGAGGCGGCGCCAGATTTTTGACTCGTCCGGGAGCTTCGATCATAGGGTCAGGATACAGCTATCCCTACCGGCGCGGCGGCGGCCCCCCGGAGACGGCGCGCTTCAGCACCGTTTGCAACTCGGTATGCTTTTGCGTCTCGCCTCCGGTGGACAGGCGGAAGCTGTTTCCCGACACCACGGCGTCGATATTGTCCACTTGCGTGGGATCGCCGGTGAAACGCGCCTCGGTGAGTTGCACCCAATTGCCGTCCATGCCCTTGACCCAGCCGTTGCCGAATTGCGCGCGCCGCCGTTCGTGAAAGCTCTTGCCATCCCGCCGGAAGTCCTCGATGAAAGAGTAGTAGTCCGTGAGCGGCGATCCCCCGGTCCGGGTCCGGAACGTCACCAGGTGCTTCCACTCGCCGGTCTCCTTTAAGAAGAAATAGGCTGCGAAGGCGGTCTTCTCTTTTTCCACGGTTGCCTCCACCAGAAACCGATAGCTCTGCCCGGTCTTCCAGGCATAGGGGAAGAAGCTCTGGCCGCCGGTTCCTTCGCCGCCGAATCGGTGCACCAAAACGTCACCAGCCTTATAGAGCACTTCTACGCGCTGATCGGCGGGAACGCGTCGGGCATCGTTCTGGGTGCCGGGGTCCCATACGGAGAAGATCACAATCCGGTCCTGACCGGGCCCGCGTTCCTGGATGCCGAAATAGCCCTGCCGGAATCCGCACGCCATGAAATAACTGCCCGGCACGGACTCTTCCACGGTGAGTTCGTTATAGAAGGCCGTAGACTGCGGTCCCGGATAGCGCAGGTGGACCGAGCGCGCGGCCCGTGGTCCCTGACCGTACAAAAGGACGGCCAGGCAGAGAATCGCTGCGGCGCAAAATCGCATTACGGGCATTTTACCCGATTTCCGAAATATACCCTGCAGACGGTAGTTACGCGCGCGCAATACTCCGCGCCCTTACTTTTGCAAGCCAACAGCGCTCGCAAATCACACAAAAAACAAGAGGAGAACTTACATGAAATCCATTCTGATGGTCGCCGCTCTCGCTGTCGCCAGCCTTTCCGTTGTCAGCGCCAAGAGCTATGAATTTACGTTGAACAACACCACCGCAGCCGGCCAGACCGAACTGCGCGCCGGTCATTACCTGGTGAAGGTAAACGGAGCTTACGCCGAGTTCTTCAATATCGACAACCGGCACACCGTCATGGTGCCGGTGAAGGTCGAGGCGGCCAAGGGCATGTTTGAGAACACCGCCGTGGAAGTCAAAACTGAAAATGGCGTTTCCCAGATTCAGTCCATCGAACTGCAGGACTCCAACAGCAAGCTGGAATTCTAACCGCCCTGTAGGTCTCCTCAGTGCAGGGCAGGCCTTCCCCCGGCCTGTCCTGCTTAATCCGCTTCATCCCCCCCGAAAATGGATTCTTCCCCTCCGAATGATTTAAGCTAGTTCTATCTGGAGGGAAAAAGCATGGCCTTCAAACTCACCGTGAACGGGCACGCGACTACGTGTCGATGTGCCTCCCGATATGCCCCTCCTGTGGGTCATTCGGGACGTTCTAAATCTCAGCGGCACAAAATACGGATGCGGCATTGGACAATGCGGAGCCTGCACCGTACACTTGGGCGGCCAGGCGGTCCGCTCCTGTCTCACTCCCATTTCCGCAGTCGGAAATCAGCCGGTCACCACTCTGGAGGGACTCTCCCCCAACGGATCTCATCCTCTACAACTCGCCTGGCAGGAAATCGACGTACCGCAATGCGGCTATTGCCAGGCCGGACAGATCATGTCGGCTGCCGCCTTGCTGGCCAAGACGCCCAAGCCTACCGACAAAGAAATTGACTCTGCCATGAACGGCAACCTCTGCCGTTGCGGAACCTACCTGCGCATCCGCGCAGGCCGTGCACAAGGCCGCCGAAATTGGCGGGTAGCACATCCAAATCCAAAACCATGGTGCCCGCCGGGCAGCAACAATGAGGAGTCCGAAAATGAAGCGTCCGGAAAATCAAACATTGGAACGCCGCTCTTTTCTGAAAATCAGCGCGCTGGCCGGCGGCGGAGTGCTGTTCGGCCTGTATACCGAACCGAAGGCATCGGCGCAGGGCCGCGGGAATCCGCCTGCCCCTCCCGATCCGCACAACTATATTCAGGGTGGCCGCCGACGGCACGGTCACCATCATCGCCAAGAATCCCGAGCTCGGCCAGGGCGTCAAGACCATGCTGCCCATGCTGATCGCCGAAGAACTGGATGTCGACTGGAAATCGGTCAAGATCGAGCAGGCCGATTTCGACGAGACCAAGTACGCGGGACAGATCGCCGGCGGCAGCACCGCCACGCCCAACAACTGGATTCCCATGCGCCAGGCGGGCGCTGCCGGGCGGGCTTTGTTCATCACCGCCGCCGCGCAGACCTGGAACGTGCCGGAATCCGAATGCACCACCGACTTCGGGCCGCGTGACCGCACTCTTCGTCCGGCCGCTCCGTGGGTTATGGAGAACTGGCGTCGAAGGTGGCGGCACTGCCGGCTCCCAACCTGGCCGCGTCTGAAGCTGAAGGATCCAGCGGAGTACAAGATCATCGGCCACACCCAGCCCGGCAACGAAGTCCCCAATATCGTCACCGGCAAGCCGATGTTCGCCATCGACGTCAAAGTCCCGGGCATGCTGTACGCGGTGTACGAGAAATGCGGCGTGTTCGGCGGTAAGGTAGTAAGCGCTAACCTGGACGAGATCAAGAAACTGCCCGGCGTCAAGCAGGCCTTCGTGGTCGAGCGGCCCGACTTCACCGAGCCGGTGCTGCCTGGCGATCCGGGCCTGGAAAACGGCATCGCCATCCTCGCCGAAACCTGGTGGCACGCGCAGTCCGCGCGCAAGAAGCTGCAGGTGAACTGGAACGAAGGCCCGCGCGCCAACCAGAGCAGCGAGGCTTTCGCGCAGCGCGCCGAGGAACTGAGCAAGCAGGCGCCGCAGCGGACCATCCGCACCGATGGCGACGCGGAAGCCGCTATTAAAGGCGCCGCCAAAGTGGTGGAAGCGGCCTACTCCTATCCGTTCATTGCGCACGCTCCGCTGGAGCCGCAGGGCGCCACGGCGCATTTCCACGACGGCAAAATGGAGATCTGGACCAACAGCCAGATTCCCGGCAACGGCCGGCGCATGGTCGCGCAGACGCTGGGGATCGAGCGAGAAGCGACATCACCCTGCACATGGTTCGCGGCGGCGGCGGCTTCGGCCGGCGTCTGACCAACGATTACATGGTCGAGGCGGCCTACATCGCCAAACAGGCCGGCGTGCCGGTGAAGCTGCTGTGGTCGCGCGAAGACGATATGACGCACGATTACTATCGTCCCGGCGGCTTCCAGTATCTGAAGGCCGGCCTGGATGCGTCCGGCAAAATCGTGGCGCTGGCACAATCACTTCATCAGCTATGGCGAGGGCGATCGCTTCGTGGCCTCCGGCGCCATGGGGCCGACGGAGTTTCCGCAGCGCTTCATCCCCAACTACGCGCTGCACGTCTTCGGTGCAGCCCCTGGGCATCCGGACCGGCGCCCTGCGCGCGCCCAGCAGCAACGCCTTCGCTTTCGTGATCCATTCTTTCATCGACGAACTGGCTCATGCCGCCGGCAAGGATCCGGTGCAGTTCCGGCTGGACCTGCTCAATTCCGCAGCTCCCATGCCGGCGCCTCCCGCAGGCGGCGGAGGACGTGGACGCGGAGGCTTGCCCCTCCCGGTGTCGATCCCGAGCGCATGAAGGGCGTGCTCGCAACTGGTGGCCGAAAAGTCCGGCTGGGGCAAGAAGACGCTATCCCAAAGGCACCGGCCATGGGCGTGGCGTTCCATTTCAGCCATCGCGGATATTTCGCCGAAGTGGCCGAGGTCAAGGTGGACGCCGCCAACAAAGTGAAGGTCAACAAGATCTGGGTGGCCGCCGATGTGGGCAGCCAGATCATCAATCCGGGCGCCGCCGACAATATCGTGCAGGGCGGAATCATCGATGGTCTCAGCGAAATGATGGCGCAGGAAATCACCATCGAAAAGGGCCGCGTGGTGCAGACCAATTACGACCAGCCACGCCATGGTGCGGCTGGCGCAGGCGCCGCCGGAAATCGAAGTGCATTTCCTGAAGACCACCTTCCCGCCGACCGGTCTGGGCGAACCGGCACTGCCGCCGGTGCTGCCCGCCGTGGCCAACGCCATTTTCACCGCCACCGGCAAACGGGTTCGCCACTTGCCGCTCTCGAAGTCCGGCTTTAGCTGGGCCTAGAGGGCTATGCGTCTTCGACAATGCCTTGCGCTCCTGCTGCTGGTGTTTCCGGCAGCACGGGCGCAGGACGAACGCAGCGTTCTGTCGCCCGATGGGCGCCTGGAGTTCCGCATCTTTGTGGCTCAGCCGGAAGCCGGCGCGCTATATCGCCTGGGCTACCGCCTCCTGGTGGGCGGCAAGCCCGCCATTGACACGTCATTCCTGGGCCTCGACATCCATAACCAGGAACCGGTGCTCTGCGAAAACGTAGGGCTCATCAACAGCAGTGCCGGAACCGGCGACGGGTACCGCTGGTTCATCGCCAATTACATGCAGAACGGCTCCCTGGGCCGGCTTGTCAATCTGGAGATTCGCGTCTGGAACGATGGCGCCGCGTTCCGCTATGTCCTTCCCCGCTCCACGCCGCTGGAAGATCTACTCATTGACGATGAACTCACCGAGTTCGACCTCGCCGAGGCCCGCATCAATACCGCCTCGGCGATTCCGCTGCCCTTCGTGGCGCAGGAACCCGGCATCGGCTGGGTCGCCATCGCCGAAGCGCGCAGCGCCGGCTATCCGCACACGCAACTTCTTCGCACTCGCGGAAATATTCTGGTCACCCATCTGACTCCCCTCCCCAATGATTTCGGCATCGCCCTGGAGGGCCATACGCCGTTCACCACCCCCTGGCGCGTCGTTCTGATCGGAGCGGACAAGCAGCACGTTGCCGGCTCGCACATCCTCGAGCAGTTGAATCGCTAAACTGAAAGTTGGACACCAAACGGATCTCGCGCCGCCGGTTCGTCCAGACCTGCGGCGCACTAGGCTCCCTGTTACGAGCCGGTACGGCTAAGGCGGCCGCGCTCGCCATTCCTCTGGATGGCGAATGGCTGTTCGCGCGAAAAGGCGCCGCCTTCGCCAAAGTCACCCTCCCTCATTGCGTTGCCAAACTTTCCTGGCAGGATTGGGACCCCGCCGCGTGGGCCGATGTCTGGGCTTACCGCAAACTCTTTTCCCTGCCCCGCGAGTTCCAGCACCGCCGGGTGTTCCTGCAATTCAACGGTGTGATGGTGGGAGCGACTCCTTCCGTGAACGGCCATCCCCTGCCCGAACACCTGGGCGGCTATTTGCCCTTCCGCTACGAGATCACAGACTGGCTGAAGAACGGCGAAAACATCCTGGATGTTGCCGTGGACTCCCGCTGGCAGAATGTGCCGCCGGAAGGCTCGCCCAGAGGTCCCATTTCCATCGATTACCTGGAACCCGGCGGCATTATCCGCGGCGTCGCCCTTTCGGCCGTGCCGCAGTCTTTCCTCAGCGATGTGTTCGCCAAGCCGGTCGACGTCCTCGAGTCCGCCCGCCGCGTGGATGTGACCTGCACCGTCGAGACCGCCGTGCCCGTACGAATCCGCACAGAACTGAAGGACGGCACGCGCGTTCTCTCCACCGCGGAACGCGATGTCGCCGGCAAGGGGGAAGCCAGACTGACCCTGTCCCACCTCGGCAACATCGAGTTGTGGAGCCCCGACACGCCAAGACTCTACGACATCGTGACCACCCTGTTGGTGCAAGGCAAGCCCGTCCACGACTATCGCGTGCGCATTGGTTTTCGCGAGGCGCGGTTCACCACAGACGGCTTCTTCCTGAACGGCGCGCGGCTTCGCCTGTTCGGCCTGAATCGCCACGAAATCTACCCCTATGTGGGCGCCGCCATGCCGCCGCGCGTGCAGCGCCACGACGCCGAAATGCTCCGGCGTGAATTCAATTGCAACATCGTGCGCTGTTCCCACTATCCGCAATCGGAACCGTTCCTGGAAGCCTGCGACGAGTTGGGCCTGATGGTGTGGGAAGAGATTCCCGGCTGGCAGTATCTGGGCGATGCGGCCTGGAAGGAACTCGCCGTCCGCGACGTGCACGATATGGTCTGCCGCGACCGCAATCATCCCGCCGTGGTCATCTGGGGCGTGCGCATCAACGAATCGGCGAACAACCCCGACCTGTACCGCCGCACCCGTGAGACGGCGCGCGCGCTCGACGATTCGCGCCCCACCTCGGGCTCCATGACGCGGTCTTCCACCGAAAACTGGCATCAGGACGTCTTTGCGTTCGACGATTATCATGCCGCCCCGGACGGCACCGTGGGTATCCGCGAACCCCTGCCCGGCGTTCCCTACATGCTTGCCGAAGCGGTGGGGCAGTTCAATTACACCAAGGGGCGGCAGTTCGATGCCATCTATCGCCGCACCGCCGACGCCGCGCTCCTTCAGGCGCAGGCCATCCGGCACGCGCAGGCCCACGATCGCGCCGCGGCCTTCCCGCGCTGCGCCGGAGTCATCGGCTGGTGCGCGTTCGATTACGGCAGCCTGGTCAATTCCTATCGCGGTGTGAAGTATCCCGGAGTGGCCGACGTTTTCCGCGTCCCCAAGCCCGGCGCGTCCTTTTATATGGCGCAGGTCAGTCCCAAGGTGCGCCCGGTGATCGCACCGAACTTCGATTGGGATGGCGCCGCGCTCAAGAATGCTGCGATTTTCTCGAATTGCGAACGCCTGGAACTTTTCATTGGCGGCAAGCGCGTGGCGGAAGCGCAAGCGGATCGCGCCGGCTTCCCGCACTTGGCCTACCCGCCGTTCTTTTGCGATCTGCCGGGCCAGGGCGAACTGCGCATCGACGGATACCTGGGCAGCCGGCTGGCTCTTTCGAAATCATTCTCCGCCACACCCCAGTTCGTCGTCGCCGCCGATGACACCGAACTGATCGCGGACGGTTCCGACGCCACGCGCCTGTTCTTCCGGAGCAGCGACCGGTCGGGCGATCTCGTGTTCAAGCTGACCGGTCCCGGCGTGATCGTAGGCGACAATCCTTTTCATCTGGCCGATGCCGGAGGCGTAGGCGCAGTTTGGGTGAAGACGCTGCCGAAATCCCCCGGCCGCATCGTCGTCCAAGCCACTCACCCGGTCCTGGGCGGAAGATCGGTCACCATCCGTGCTATTATTCCGCCTCTTCACCACGCAGAAGAAGGGGGTTGGGGATAGGGGTTGGGGGTGGGGAATAGTAGGGCCCTTCGGGCCTCTCCGTGCTTCCTCCGTGGCTTCGTGGTGAAGAACACCCCCGCCCCTACTCCCGAGCCGGAGCCAACTGCTGCTCTGAGATCAATCGCCGGGCGTGCTCCCGGAATTTTGGCAGAAAGACCCCGAACGTGGCCGCGCCCGCGATGCAGACCACGCCGCCCACCGCCACCGTCTCCGGTGCGCCAATCCGGTCCGCGGCGTAGCCTGCGACTAGCGAACCGATAGGTCCCATGCCCATGAACATCATGGCGTAGACCGACATCACGCGCCCGCGCAGGCGGTCAGGCACCATGCTCTGAATCAAGGTGTTCGACGAGCCCATTTCAATCATCATGGTGAAGCCCACCGGCACCAGGATCGCCAGCGAGACCCAATACCAGCGGGAAAACGCGAACGCGATCAGGCAAACTCCAAAACTGGTCGCCGAAATCGCGATCCACCTCCCCAGGCCTTGCAGACTTTTCCGGCTGGCCAGCAACAGCGCCCCGGTCAACGCACCCACTCCGGTCGCGCCCATCAGCGTGCCCAGCGCGGTCGCTCCGCCATGCAGAATCCGGTCGGCGAATATGGGCATCAGCACCAGGTATGGCATGCCCGTCAGGCTCAAGACTCCCAACAGCATAAGAATCGCGTGCACGGGAGTATTGTGAATGACCCAGCGGAAGCCTTCGATGATATGCGCCAGCGGCGACGCGTCGTGCGTCACCTTCTCATACGGCGGCAGCCTCATCAGAAAGAGCCCCACGATCACCGCGATATAACTTACTGCATTGGCGAAGAAGCACCAGCCCTCGCCAATGCTCGCCACCAGAATTCCGGCGATAGCCGGTCCCACCACGCGCGACGCATTGAACATCGAAGAGTTCAGAGCGATGGCGTTCATCAGGTCGCTGCGACCCACCATCTCCACCATGAAGGACTGGCGCGCCGGAATATCGAACGCGTTCACCACGCCCAGCAGCGCCGCCAGCACGAAGATGTGCCAGATCCGGACCGCGCCGCTCAATACCAACGCCGACAGCACGAAGGCCAGCACCATCGCCGATGTCTGCGTGGCGATCACGACGCGGCGGCGGCTGTACCGGTCGGCCACAATTCCCGCCAGCGGCGAAAACACAAACGAGGGAATCTGCGAGCAAAACCCAATGGCACCCAGCAGGACCGAACTGCCCGTCAGCCGGTAAACCAGCCACGCCTCGGCAATGTTCTGCATCCACGTGCCGATGAGCGATATCAACTGCCCGCCGAAAAACAGTTGAAAGTTGCGATATTGCAGGGCCCGAAGTGTTGCCGGAAGTTTCATCCCGCGACACAGATCTCCGCCAGCACGCGGCCGGCCTCCCCGGCGGGATCGGCCGCGCGCGTGATCTGACGGCCGATCACCAGGTAGTCGGCGCCCGCCGCCATGGCCTCCGCGGGAGTGGCTACGCGCTTTTGATCCCCTTTATCCGCGCCCACCGAACGAATTCCCGGAATCACCAGAGTGGCTTTAGGGCCGGCGATGCGGCGCACCGCGGCAACTTCCAGCGGCGATGCCACAATGCCGTCCATCCCCACTTCGATGGCCTTGCGCGCGCGCCGCTCCACCAGTTCGGAAATGCTCCCGTGAAAATTCAGCTCTTCCATATCCTCCGGCCCGAAGCTGGTCAACACCGTCACCGCCAGCAGTTGGAGCGCCGAATTCCCTCTCCCCTCCACCGCGGCGCGCATGGCCGAGCCTACCGCGTGAATGGTGAGAAAGCGCACGCCCGTTCGCGCCACTTGTGCTACCGCGCGCTTTACCGTTTCGGGAATGTCGTACAGTTTCAGATCCAGAAAAACGTCTTTGCCCTCGCCGGTGAGTTCGCGCACGAACTCCATGCCCGCCGCGGCATAAAGCTCCATCCCGACTTTGTAAAAGTTCACCTGCGAGCCGAGCCGCGCCACCAGCGCGCGCGCCTCCGCCGCCGATTCCACGTCCAGAGCGACAATGATGGGGTTGTGTGTCATATAAGCTCGATTGCCTTTTCGCGGCGCGCCACCGCGCGGCCGATCCGGTAAGCGCCCGCCGCCAGCCGTTCCAGATCCGCGGCTTGCTCTTCGGGCAAAGCGATCAGCAGACCGCCGGAGGTCTGCGGATCGTACAGGAGATCTTCGATTTCGCGCGGCAGTTCGCGGCGCGCCTCCACCGCGCAGGAAGCGAACTCGCGATTGTTTTTCAGTCCTCCCGGCACTGCGCCCAGGCGCGCGTACTCCACGGCGCCCGGCAGGAAGCGCACCGAGTCCACATCCAGTTCCAGCGTCACGCCGCTGGCCAGCGCCATTTCCCGCGCGTGGCCGATCAGCCCGAAGCCCGTGACGTCGGTACAGCCGTGCACATCGAACCGCAGCATGGCTTCGCAGGCCGCGCGATTCAGCGTGAGCATCTGGCGAATGGATTCCTCGACGTGCTCCGCGGCCGCGATCCCGCGCTTCAGTGCCGTGGAAATCACGCCCGTGCCGATGCGCTTGGTGAATACCAGGGCATCCCCGGCGCGCGCGCCGGCATTCGGTTTGTAGCGCGCCGGATGCACCAGCCCGGTCACCGCGTAACCGAACTTGATCTCGTCATCGGCCACGCTATGGCCGCCCAGAATGGAGCAGCCGGCTTCGCGCATCTTCTCGGCGCCGCCTTTGAGAATGGCGCTCAGGTCCTCGATTTCGCCCTTCGCCGGCCAAGCCAGAATCGAAAGCGAAGAGATGGGCCGCCCGCCCATGGCATACACGTCGCTCAAGGAATTCGCGGCGGCCACCGCGCCGAAGGTGTACGGATCGTCCACGATGGGCGTGAAGAAATCCACCGTCTGCACCAGGGCGAGCTCCTCCGTCAGCTTGTACACGCCGGCATCGTCGGCAGTGTCAAACCCTACCAGCACATTCTCATCGGCCCAGCGGGGCACCGTAGCCAAAACCTGGTCCAACACCTTTGGACTGAGTTTGGCCGCTCAACCCGCAGCCTTCACGTGCGCCGTCAGTTTTTTGAGCTGGGAAATTTCGGGCATGGATTCCCTACTATAATAGCGGCAATGCGACGTACAGCCGTTCTCTCCGCCCTGCTCCTTCTGGGTCTGGCACTCACGCTGGTCTCCAAAAACCCGCAAACCGATCCGCGTCTGAAAAAGGCCTCCCGCTCGAGCGAGCGCAACGGCTGGATTCAGGTTCACCTGGAAGGCACGCCCAGCCAGATCGGCTTCCAGCACGGATTCTTGCTGGCGTCGGAGATTCAGGATAATTTGAAGACCGTCTCCACGGAGATGTCCCATGACGAAAAAAAGGATTGGGAGTTTTTCCGCAAGGCCGGCCGGGAGGTGCTGTGGCCGCACGTGGAACAGGAGTATCGCGAGGAACTGACGGGCATCGCTGAGGGCCTGGCGGCCCGCAACGTCAAGATCGACCTTTGGGACATCGTCGCGCTCAACGCCTGGCTGGAGCTGCCGTATTACGACAAATGGTATGAGAAGAGCCACGGCAAGGCCATCTCCAATCCGGCAGTCGCCGAGCATTGCAGCGCCTTCGCCGCCACCGGGTCATACACGAAAGACGGCCGCGTGGTGATTGGCCATAACAATTGGACCAGCTACTCCACCGGGGAACGCTGGAACATTGTCTTCGATATTGTGCCCGCCAACGGCAACCGCTTCATCATGGACGGCATGCCGGGCCTGATCCACAGCGGCGACGATTTCGGCCTCAACTCCGCCGGCATCATCATCACCGAGACCACCATCAGCGAGTTCGACGGATTCGACCCGAACGGCGTGCCCGAGTTCGTTCGCGCCCGGAAGGCCATGCAGTATTCCGCGTCGATTGACGACTTCGCCCGCATCATGAAGGATGGCAACAACGGCGGCTACGCCAACAACTGGCTGCTGGCCGACCGCAAGAACAACGAGGTGGCCAGCCTGGAGTTGGGCCTCAAGAATGTCATCCTCCAGCGAACCAAGGACGGCTTTTTCGTCGGCTCGAATTTCCCCGCGGATCCCAAACTGGCGCGCGAAGAAACTACCTTCGACCTCAACGATAAGAGCAATAGCGACAACGCCCGGCACGTCCGCTGGCTGCAATTGATGGATCAGTATAAGGGCAAAATCGATGTCGCGGCGGGAGAGAAATTCCTCAGCGACCACTTCGATACCTTTGAAAACAAAGTTGCCCCGAGCGAGCGCACCCTCTGTGGCCACGTTGACCTTTCGCCGCGCGGCATGCCCACCTGGCAGGGTCCCTACGCGCCCGTGGGCGCGGTGCAAAACAAAATCACCGACGCCGCCGGAGCCGAGAAGATGACCCTCACCGCGGCCCTCGGCCACGCCTGCGGGTTGCACTTCAAAGCCGCCGAGCACCTGGCCAAACACCCTGAATACGCCTGGTTTAAGCCCGTCCTCAAAGATATGGATTCGCACCAGTGGACGCGCTTTACGGCCAAATAGTTCGATCTTTAAACTTTAAAGCCTTTGGTACGGCATGACTACGGCTCGCCCGGCGAGCCGTAGTTCGGTTGGTGCTGTTGTTGTACCATAAGCTATTGTTGGAGAATAAAACTAAATAGAAACTGTCATGCTTCCGAAACAGTGGGAAACGTTTAAACGGGCTGCGCGGCTGGAAAAGCTGGATAAGGTTCCGATGGCCCTGATCATCGATAGCCCCTGGATGCCCGGATACCTCGGGATCAAACACCTGGACTATTACCTCGATCCGGAACTGTGGTTCCAGTCCAACCTGAAGATCATGCGGGAGTTCCCGGACATCATCTTCGTCCCCTCATGGTGGATGGAATACGGGATGGCTGCCGAGCCCTCGGTTCTGGGCGCCAAGATCAAGTTCTGGCAGGACAACACCCCCAGCGAATACCACACGCTCTACCGTCTGGAAGACATCGATCAGTTCCCGGAATACGAGGTGGAGGCCGACGGCTTCGCGGCGCTGACCCTGCACCGCATCGGCATGCAGCGGCAGCGCATCCTGGACGCCGGGTACATCCTGCCCATGGTCACTTCGCGCGGTCCGCTCTGCACCGCCGGCTTCGTCCGCGGCACCACCCACTTCATGATCGACCTGGTGGAGAATCCCGAAGGCGCCCACAAGCTGATCGACCTGTGCACGCGCGTGGTCATCGACTGGCTGAAGGCGCAGCACAAGGTGATGGGCGACACCGTGGAGAGCATCTTCATTCTCGACGACATCGTCGGCTTCATCAACGAAGAGCACTACATGGAGTTCGCGCATCCCTACCTCAAGCGCATCTGCGACGCCTTTCCGAAGGAGTGGGTCAAGGTGTACCACAACGATGCCGAGGTGGATGCCTGCCTCGACCATCTGCCCGACGCCGGTTTCAACGTCCTGAACTGGGGCAAGCAGAAAGACATCCGCGAAGTGAAGCGGCGCGTGGGCGACCGCATGTGCCTCATGGGCAATGTGAACCCGCTGGAGATCGCCGTGCGCGGCACGCCCGAAGAAGTCCGCGAAGCCACGCTCGACGTGCTGGAAGGCGCGGGCGGCGAAGGCATGATTCTCTCCGTGGGCGGCGGCGTCAGTCCCGGGATGCCGCGCGAAAACATCGTGGCCATGCTGGAGGCGCTGGAGGAGTTCAACGCCGGCAGGCTCGCCGCGCAAGGGGCCCGGCATGGTTGATTACGCGCTGATGAATCAGTTCTGTACGAGGGCAAGGCCAAGGAAGTCGAGCAGATGACCAAGGATGCCCTGGCGGAGGGGCGCGCCGGTCCAGGAGATTCTCAACGAGGGTCTGATCGCCGGCATGAGCGTGGTGGGCGAAGATTTCAAGCACAACGTGCTCTACGTGCCGGAGGTGCTGATTGCGGCGCGCGCCATGAAGGCCGGGATGGCGGTGCTCAAGCCGCTGCTCACCGCCAAGGATAGCGGCGCCAAACGCGTGGGCACCCTGCTGATGGGCACCGTGCGCGGCGACCTGCACGATATCGGCAAGAACCTGGTCTGCATGATGGCCGAAGGCGCCGGCTTCGAAGTGCACGATATCGGCGTGGACCAGAGCGTGGAAAAATTCATGGCCGCCGCCGACCAAGTGCAACCCCGACATCATCGGCATGAGCGCGCTGCTGACCACCACCATGACTTACATGAAGACGGTGATCGACGGTTTCCAGGCGGCCGGCCGGGGCGACATCAAGATGGCGGTAGGCGGCGCGCCCATCAGCCAGATGTTCGCCGACGAGATCGGCGCCGATGGCTACGGCGCGAACGCTTCCGCCGCGGTGGACCTGTTCCTGCGGCTGGCGGCGGCCAGGAACGACGAAATGGCAACCTACAAGATTCTCTACTGGCAGGAAGTTCCGTCGCAGATCAAGGCTGAAGACGACCTGGACGAGGTCACGCTTCCGCTGCTCCGCGAGGTTCATGGAGCGCATCGACCAACTGGCCGGGCAGCGCGGCCTGCAGGGCGCGGACGACTACCTGGCCCAATGGCAGTGGAGCGAGGAGGAGGAGCGCGACGGCACCGCGCAGGAGGTGGCCGAAGCGGTCAAGGCGGAGCTGGAGTCGGCCGTCTCGTAGGCGCAATTGCGTGGCTGCGTTACTCACCATCAACGGACTCAGCGTGCGAAGCCGCGCCCGGCGCCACGCTCTTCGATTGCGCCGAGCGCCTGGGCGTGCGCGTGCCCACTTCCTGCCACAAGCAGGGCAAGTGCAAGGAGTGCATGGTGGAAGTGGCCGAAGGCATGGAGTGCCTCTCCCCGCCCACCGACCGCGGAACGCCACCTCAGCGGCGCGTTTCCGTCTCTCCTGCCGCACGCAGCATTGCCGGCGAATGGCCGCGGTGCGCTGCCACACCATGCGGCGCGGCCACATGCGCATCGAACGCGAGGCCGCCGGACTTCCTTGTTGTCGCCGCGCATGTTCCCCGCCCCGGCTACGGCATCGCCATGGACCTGGGCACCACCACCGTCGTCCTGCGCCTGCTCGATCTGGAGACGGGCGAACTGGTGGCCGACGCCTCTTTCGAGAATCCCCAGCGCTTCGGCGGGTCGGACGTGATGGCGCGCATCCACTACGACACCGGTGCATCCCGGCAAGCTGCTGCGCCGCACGCTGGCGGGCTATCTCACCCACGCCATCGAAGAATTGCCGGTGGATCCGCAAGGCTATTCGCGAAATGGTGGTGGTGGGCAACTCCACCATGCGCGATCTCTTCTTCCGGCAGAGCGTCTACTCCATCGGCCAGAGCCCGTATCGATCCATCACCGAAATTGAAATGGCGGCGGGCAAGCGCGCCACCACCAGCCTTACCGAAACCGGCCGCCGCTGTCTGCTGCCCATTCATCCGCAGGCCGCGTGTACGGCGCGCCGGTCATCAGCGGCCACGTGGGCGCCGACGCCGCCGCCTGCATGCTGGCCGTCGGCCTGGCGCACGAAGAGCGGCTGGTCGCCATCATGGACATCGGCACCAACACCGAGCTGATCGTCGGCAACCGCCATCGCATTCTGGCCGCATCCTGCCCCGCCGGTCCGGCGTTCGAAGGCGGCGCCATCGCCTGCGGCATGCCCGCGCTGGATGGCGCCATCGAAGAGCGTGCGCATCGATGAGGACGGCAGCTTTCACCTGGACGTCATCGGCGGCGGCGCGCCCCAGGGCATTTGCGGCTCGGGCCTGGTGGCGCTGATGAGCGAGCTGCTGCGCACCGGCCGGATGAACGAACGCGGCCGCTTCGAAGATGGCGCGGACCGCATCGAGCTCGACGCCGCGAACCGCATCTACTTCCTGGAAAGCGACGTCAACGAACTGGCGCAGGCCAAGGGCGCCAACGTCGCCGGCCTGCAGGTGGTGTTCAGCCAACTACGGCATCGATTTCGACGAGGTCGAGGTGTTCTACCTGGCGGGCGGCTTCGGCCGGCACCTGGACGTGGAGGCCGCCGCGCGCATCGGCCTGATTCCCGCCGATTCGCGCCGATCGCGCGTCGTGCAGGTCGGCAACGCCGCCATCGAAGGCGCTCGCTCGCGCTGCTCTCGCCGGCCAAGCGCCGCGGAAATGGAAGAGCTGGTCCGCCGCGTGGAGCATTGCCGCCTGGAAACGCACCCGCGCTTCTTCGATTTCTTCGTGGATGGCTGCCAGTTCGCGCACGGTGGTCAACCGCAGTGATCGGCCGGTGGATGTCCAACCCGGCCGAGTATCTGCGCCTGCTCGGCTATCCGCGCGATTTCGTGCGCCGCGCGGACGCGCTTCCGAATTGGCCGAATGGGCGCGCGAGTGGTATGCCGCGCACGGCCGGCCGTGGGTTTACGAGCGGCAAGTGGCAAGCCTGGATCTTGCCAGCGGCGCCGTGCGGCTGGATGGCGAGACCTTCAGCAGCCGGCGTCTGCACGCCACGCCTGGAAGAGGCCGGAGGCGCACGGCGCGGTCCTGGTGGCGGTGAGCGCCGGGCCGGAAGCCGAAGAGGAGGCCCAGCAGCTCTGGCGCGAAGAAAAGCCCGACGAGTATTTCTTCCTGGAAATGTTCGGCTCCGCCGTGGTGGAGCACCTGGTCACCACCGCCGGCGCGCGCCTGTGCGCGCTGGGCCGAAGAGCGCGGCATGGCCGTGCTGCCGCACTACAGCCCGGGCTATTCCGGAATGGGACATCGCCGAGCAGCGCCGGCTGCTGGAACTGTTCGGAGCGTCCCTGCCCGGCCCGCTCGAGGCGCTCGATTCGGGCGCGCTGCGGCCCAAGAAATCGCAACTGGCGGTGTTCGGACTCACGCGCCACGTCGACCGCGTCCGGCGCCTCACCGACTTGGTGCCCTGCGAGAACTGCTCGTTCGGCCCGTGCCAGTTCCGCCGCGCGCCGTACCGGCGTTCGCGGTCCGGCCTCGCCGAACTGCCGTCATTCCGCGTGGAACGGCCTCCTACTCCGTGAATCCCAAGGCACTGAGGCGCTGGGCCGCCGAGCGTCTCACGCTGGAACGCGCGCCGACGGCACCATCGACGCGCGCTTCCGCTACGACGGCACCACCTGCACCAACATGGGCCGCCCGCTGGCATTCGACTACTCGTCAAACTCGGGCCGCCGCGAGGACGGCTATCCCATCCGCGAACAGCGCTGCGCGCCCGTGCCCGGCGATACCGGCCACACCCCGATGTGCCAGTACCTGGCCAACCCCGCGCCGTTGATGGCCGCCATCGACCGCGAGAAGCCGCTGCTCGGGCAGCCGCTCGACGACGTGCTGCGTGGCAGCGCGCCGCCACCGGCGCCGGTTGTTACTGCGACGCCGCCAGCCGCGAGCACAAATGGGGCCTGGTGCTGGAGACCATTCACTACGCACTGCATCAAGGCAGAGACCAATGAAGAAACCCTCTACTGGAAGCGCATCGCACGACGCCCGCTGCTGGGCGATGGAGCCATGGGCACGCAGCTGATGCTGGCCGGCCTGGAGCAGGGCAACTGCGGCGAGGCCTGGAACCTCACCCATCCCGAGCGCGTGCTGGCCATTCAGCGGCGCTACGCCGAGGCCGGGTCGGACTGCATCCTCACCAACACCTTCGGCGGCTCGCGCATCATGCTCAACCGCCACGGCCACGCCGGCGATGCCGCGGAGATCAATCGCGCCGGCGTGGCAATCGCGCGCCAGGCCTTCGGCGGCCGGCGACGGGCTACGTCGATCGGCGATATCGGCCCGTTCGGCGGGCTGATGGAGCCCTACGGCGATTTCACCGAAGCGCAGGTGCGCGACGCCTTCGACGAGCAGGCGCAGGCGCTGGTGGATGCCGGCGCCGACGCCATCATCATCGAAACGCAGACCTCGCTCGAGGAACTGCTGCTGGGCATCCAGGCCGCGCAAGGAAGCCGGCGCGCCGTGCGTCATCGGCTCGATGGCCTACGACGTGACGCTCGACGGCTCCACTTTCCGCACCATGATGGGGATCGACCCGGAACGCGCCGCGGAGTTCATGGAAGAGCACGGCGCCGATATCGTGGCGCTGAATTGCGGCACCGGCATGGACATGGAGCGCGCGCGCGCAGGCCGTGCGAGCGCTATCGCGCAGGTCACCGGCCTGCCGGTGATGGTGCAGCCGAACGCCGGCCAGCCCAAACTGGTCAACATGAAAGTGGTCTACGACGAAACGCCGGAGCAGATGGTCAGCGGCGTCGCGCCGCTGCTGGAAGCCGGCGCGAACATCATCGGCGCCTGCTGCGGCAGCACGCCGGAGCACATCCGCGCGTTCCGCAATGCCATGGACGAGTATTTTGTAGCCGCGGATGAACGCAGTGAACGCAGATCAAAGCTATATGAAGACCAAACTCTGTGACGTCAATCCCGGCGGCAGCGGAGAAACTGCCCGAGTTCACCGGCGACAAGTCCGGCATCGGCGTGCATTACGTGGACGCCTACCTCAAGCCCATGAACGTCAAGCTGGCAGACGGCACGCCGGTGCAAATGCAAACGGCGCGGCTTGAAGATCGTCCTCTCCGCGGGACGCCAAGAAAGGCGAAGGCCTGATGCGCCGGCTGGCCGTGAGCCCCGACCCGGTGGTGATGCTGCGACGCCGCCTTGCAGGAAGCCGCCGCAGGCGGCGGGAATCGGGCTGACCGTGGAGGACGGCGCCATCTTCATCGACCTATGACCGATTGTCTCTGTATTTGCGACCGCGTCGCCGTAGTCATCGGCGGCACCTCCGGCATCGGCCGCGCGCTGGCCGTCGGGCTGGCGCGGAACGGCGCGAACGTCGTCGCCACCGGCCGCCGCATGAGCGAAATCGAATCCGCCGCCGCCGAAATTGAAGCCCTCGGCCGCCGCACCCTGCGCCACACCGCCGACGCCCCCAAGCGCAAAGTCGATCGACGCCTTGCGCGACGCCGTGATGGCCGCGTTCGGCCGCGTCGATATCCTGATCAACGCGGCCGGCTACACCTTCAAAGAACCCACGCGCGACTCTCGCCGAAGAGAAGTGGTCGGCGCTGCTGGACACCAATCTGACCGGCGTGCTGCGCGCCTGCCAGTCGTTCTACTCGCTGCCTGGCGCCGAGCGGCAGCGGGCGCATCATCAATATCGCTTCGCTCGGGTTCGTTCTCTCGTTTCACCAGGTGGCGGCCTATTGCGCGGCGAAGACGGCCATTCTGTCGCTCACCCGCAGCCTGGCCTGCGAATGGGCCGCAGACGGCATCTCGGTCAACGCCATCGCGCCCGGCGTCTTCCCCACGGAAATGAATCAACGCTGGTGATCGGAACCGCGCGCGGCCAGGAGATCCTGATGCGCACGCCCATGCGGCGCTTCGGCAAGCCCGAAGAACTGGTGGGCGTGGCCGTCCTGCTGGCTTCCGATGCGGCCAGCTTTCCTCACCGGCCAGTGCATCGCAGTGGACGGAGGCTACCTGGCTTCCGGAGTGAATTCGTAGAAGACAGGCCTCCTGGCCTGTCCAGTTGAATAGAGGTTCTATATGCCGGTCAAACTCTGCTTGTGTCTTCTCCTCGCTCTCGCCCTCCACGCCGAGACGGGCTACGACGCCTGGCTGCGCTACGCCCCGCTCGATGGCGCCGCGCTGACCCGTGCGCCAGGCCGTGCCGCGGTAGTCGCTCTGGACGATTCGCCGCTGGTCGCCAGCGCGCGCAACAGGAAATCATCCGCGGCGTGCGCGGCATGCTGGGCCGCACGCTGCGCGCCGAATCCGGACTCCCGCAGGAAAGCGCCATCGTCCTCGGCACGCTCGATGCAGACTCGCCGCGCCTCGCGCCCGGCTGGCATCTCGAGGCCACCCTCGCCCGCCGACGGCTACTGGCTGAAGACCGTCGTCAGCGGCGCGCTCCCGTTACACCGTCGTCGCCGGCGTCCGATGAGCGCGGCGTGCTCTACGGCGCCTTCGCCCTGCTGCGCAAGATCGCGCTCGGCGAGACCGCTCGCCAGCCTCGACGAGCGCGAATCGCCCTACGCGCCGGTGCGCTGGGTGAACCAGTGGGACAACCTCGATGGCACCATCGAGCGCGGCTACGGCGGCCGCTCCATCTTCTGGGAAGACCGGGCACGTGCGCGACGATCTCACGCCGCGTCGCCGATTATGGCCGCCTGCTGGCCTCGCTCGGCATCAACGGCTGCTCCATCAACAACGTCAATGCCGAATCCGCGATTGCTGTCGCCGGAGATGATTCCCGCAGATCGCGCGCATCGCCGATGCCTTCCGCCCCTGGGGCGTGCGCGTGGCGCATCTCGGTGGATTTCGGCAGCCCCAAGACCGTCGGCGGCCTGGACACCTTCGATCCGCTCGATCCCAAAGTCGCCGCCTGGTGGAAGTCCAAGGCGGACGAGCTCTACCGCGCCGTTCCCGATCTCGCCGGCTTCGTCCTGAAGGCCGATTCGGAAGGCCGCGTGGGACCCTCCGCCTACGGCCGCACCCACGCCGACGCCGCCAACGTGGTGGCGCGCGCGCTCGAGCCGCATGGCGGCCTGCTCTTCTATCGCGGCTTCGTCTACGACCACCACATGGACTGGCGCAACCCGAAGAACGACCGCGCCCGCGCCGCCTACGACAACTTCCACGACCTCGACGGCAAGTTCGACGACAACGTGATCGTCCAGATCAAGAACGGCCCCATCGATTTCCAGGTGCGCGAGCCGGCCTCGCCGCTGTTCGGCGCGCTGGAGAAAACCAACCAGGCGATCGAACTGCAGGTCACCCAGGAGTACTTCGGCCAGGCCAGGCACACCGTCTTTCTGGTGCCCATGTGGAAAGAGACGCTGGATTTCGACATGCACGCCAAGGGCGCCGCGCCGACGCCGGTGAAGGCGCTGGTCGCCGGGAAGACGTTCGCACCGCCCCACCGGCGGCTTCGTCGGCGTGGTCAACGTGGGGCTGGACGAAAACTGGTTCGGCAATCACTTGTCGCAGGCCAACCTCTACGGCTTCGGCCGCCTGGCCTGGAATCCCGATCTGACCGCGCAGCAGCATCGCCGACGAATGGACGCGCCTGACTTTCGGCACCGATCCCAAGGTGGACGAGACCATCGACGCACATGCAACTCAGCTCCTGGCGCACTTACGAGAACTACACCGGCCCGCTGGGCCTGCAGACCCTCACCGACATCACCGGCAATCACTACGGCGTGAACGTGGAAGCCTCCGAGCGCAACGGCTGGGGCCAGTGGCATCGCGCCGACGAAAAGGGCGTCGGCATGGACCGCACGGTGGCCACCGGCACCGGCTACATCGGCCAGTACCGGCCCGGCCGTGGCGCGCGTGTACGAATCGCTCGCCACCTGCCCCGACGACCTGCTGCTGTTCCTGCACCACGTGCCGTACACTTACAAGCTGCATTCCGGCAAGACCGTGATCCAGTACATTTACGATTCGCACTACGAAGGCGCCGAGGCGGTGGCCGGCTACGTGCGCGCAGTGGAAGACGCTGCAAGGGCCTGGTGGACGAGCAGCGCTACCACGAGGTGCTGGCGCAGCTGGAATATCAGGCCGGGCAGGCGGTGGTGTGGCGCGACGCGGTGCACCGACTGGTTTCAGCGCGCTATCCGGGATTCCCGATGCCAAGGGCCGCGTGGGCCATGCTCCGGGCCGTTTCGAAGCCGAGGCGATGACGCTCGAGGGCTACACGGTCGCGCGAGGTCACGCCCGCGGAAGACGCTTCCGGCGGCAAGGCGGTGGCCTGCGCCGCCGGCACGGCGACTGCTCCGCTTCCCTGAAGTTCACCGGCGAGCCCGGCTGGTACACGCTGCGCGTGGAGTATTTCGACCAGTCCAACGGGGTCTCGCACTATCGCGTCTGGGTGGGCAAACAGCTGGTCGACGAATGGACCGGCCGGCCTGCGCCTGCCCACCATCCGGCTGGATTCCACGTCTTCGACGCGCCGCACCATCGCCGGCATCGCCCTGCGTCCCGGCGACGAGATCCGCATCGAAGGCCAGCCCGACGGCGGCGAACTCGCGGGGCTGGATTACCTGGAGATCGTCAGGTAGCAGACCGCGAGGCGCACGCCCGCCGTTCGGATATAGTTCTGACGGAAAACGAATGTGTCCGGCTTCGCCGGAGGCTCGTCAAACCGGGGACGCGTGAGCCCAATCCGGCAGCTTGGCCCGCGCAAGCTCGTCTCCCGCACCAAATGAGACTTTGAAGATCCGCAATAGAGACTTTTCCGAAATCTCTGGACATCGGATAAGCAGATGAGTTTATATGATTGTAGGCAACAACAAATGTCGTGTAGCTCCAGGAAGGTTAGGGAAAAGATGACTAGAGGTACTTCGTCGTTTCCAATTTGGCGCGCGGCTGTGCTCCTGCTGGTGGCAGGAGCGGCGAGCGTAGCGCCCGCGCAAGTTTTGTACGGTTCGCTCACCGGCAACGTGATCGATCCGACCGACGCCGCTATCCCGGGCGCGAAGGTAGAAGCCACAAACATTCGAACGGGGGTTTCGCGGCAGGCGGAAACCGATTCCCGCGGCGCTTATCTGTTCCGCGATCTTCAGTTGGGCACCTACAGAATTACAGTCGATGCCAAGGGATTTCAGACGACCGTTGTGTCAGACGCCGTAGTCAACGCCAATGAAGTACGGCGTATCGATTTCAACGTGAAGATCGCCCAGGCGACGCAAAGCGTGGAGATATCCGCCAACGCCGCCATACTGCAAACCGACAAATCCGATGTCCACGCGCAAATCGCGGCTCAGGAAGTTGAGGAACTGCCGTACAACGGCGGCGGAGGGCAAGAACTTCCAGAGCCTGCTGTTCCTGGTGCCGGGCGCCGGCATACCGGCCACGCGCGAGGCCAATTCGGAAGCCGGCAACCCGCAGCGGGCCATACGCTGTTCATGAACGGCGTTTCGTCCACGGGCAACAGCACCAAGCTGGACGGCGCGACCGTGGCGTACCCCTGGCTGCCGGTGAACATCGCCTACGTGCCGCCCGCCGGAAGCCATCGAGACTGTCAACATCAGCGCCAACGCGTTCGACGCCGAACAGGGCGCGGCCGGCGGCGCGGCGATCAACGTCACCATCAAATCGGAACCAACGATCTGCACGGCGTGGTGTTCGAGCGCAATCACGAACAACGACATGACGGCGGTCAACTATTTCAGCCACACCCGGCCGCTGACCAAGAACATCTTCAACCAGTACGGGTTCGCCGTGGGCGGCCCGATCTGGATTCCCAAGATCGTTCATGGCAAAAACAAACTGTTCTGCTTCATGGACTATCAGGGCACCAAGCGCCGCCAGTATGCGGCTCCGATCCGAACCTGACGCTGCCCACGGCGGCCATGCGCACGGGCGATTTCAGCGCCACCGGCGCCACCATCTACGATCCGCTGACCGGGCAATGCGGACGGCACGGGCGGACGCCCGTTCGCCGAACAATGTGGTTCCGTCGCAACCGGATCGATCCGGCGGCGGCGACCCTGACCGGCTTTGCTGCCGGCGCTGACCCGGCCCAACGCTTACACCAGCAATTACGACGCTTACGGCGACACCGCAATACAACCGCGACCAACTGGGATTTCAAGGTCAACTACAATCCCACCGAAAAGGCCATGATCTGGGGCCGGTACAGCATTTCTCCGATGGACATCGTCGCCCCTCTGGTTCTGGGACCGGCGGGCGGCGATGCGTTTAACGGCGGCAATCCGGGCCATGCCGGCGGACGCGTGCAGATGACCGCGGCCGGCTTCACCTACACGCTTTCGCCCACCCTGCTGCTGGACGGCAACGTCGGGCTATACCCGGCAGAACATCGGCGCCAACGGCGACCCGCAGGATGGCGACTTACGGGCTGGACGTGCTGCAAATTCCCGGCACCAACGGCGTCGGTCCGAACTACGAAGGCATTCCGGGCTTCCAGGTCGCGGGCGTCGCCAACATCGGGAACACCAATACCGGCAGCCCGTTCCAGTTCCGCGACAACCAATACACCACGGCGTTCAACTGTCACAAGATCAAGGGATCGCACAACCTGCGTTTCGGCTTCGAATACGACAAGTACGCGCTGAACCACTTCCAGCCGCAGGGCGGAACCTTCGGCACGGCCCGCGGCACGTTCGGCTTCGACGGCACGCTGACCGCGCTCAAAGGCGGCGCCACGGTCAATTTCAACGGCGCGCCCGTCCAACTCCTGGGCGCAGTTCCTGCTCGGTTACCCATCGCACACCGGCAAGGTCACCCAGTTCCAGAATCCCAACGCGCTGCGCTTCTCCAACTGGTCGCTGTACGCGCGCGATCAGTGGCAGGTGACCCGGAAGCTCACCATCGATTACGGCCTGCGCTGGGAATACTACCCGATCTACTCGCACGACTATTACGGCGCGGTCCGCTTCGATCCCGCCACCGATAACATTCTGGTCGGCGGCGAGGGCGGGGTCCCGTGGGACACCGGCGCCACCGCCAGCAAGAAGGGCTTCGCGCCGCGTCTCGGGCTGGCCTATCGCCTGGACGAGAAGACCGTAATCCGCAGCGGATACGGCATCACGCGTGGATCCCGACAACATGCGCAACCAGCGCAACGCGTATCCCGGCGGTGATCAACCAGGACTACACACCGGCCAATTCGTACCAGTTCGTCACTACGCCGGGCAGTGGCGCAGGCGTCGCTGCGAACGGCATTCCGGCACCCACCTTCCCCGATATCACGGTCGGGCATGATCAAGCCGTCGACCACCGCGTCCCCTTCCACTTACCTGCCAAGCACCAGCACTGTGACTCGTTTCCGAAGTACATGAACCGCGGATACTACCAGAGCTGGAATTTCTTCGTCCAGCGGGAGTTCTCGCCGACTCTGACGGCGCAAGTGGGATATGTGGGCACGCACGCGGTCGCACCAGATGATGGGCGTCAACATCAACGGCTCGGCGCCCGGCACCGGCACCGCCGGACGCCAGCTTTACCCGTACCTGCAGACCGACATGAACCAATACCAGCCATTCGGCAACATGACCTATAACGCCTTGCAGACCAACGTGAAGAAGCGCATCGGGGCATCGATCATCGGCGCTGGCTACACATTCTCGAAGGCCATTGACAACTACAACGGCGACAACGGCGACGGCACGCTGTTCCGCGCGTATCCCGTGTCTTACACGCTGAACAAACAGTTGGCGGGCTTCGACCGCAAGCACACCCTCCAGCTCTATCACGTTTACAACCTGCCGTTCGGCAAAGGGCAGAAGTTCCTGAGCCACGGGGCGATTGCGCATGCCGTAGGCGGATTCCAGATTGGCGGCACGCTCAGCCGGTTTAGCGGCCTGCCGTTCACCATCGGGTCCAACAGCAATGTGAATGCCCGGGCCAGGGCCAGACGGCCAGCCAGATCAATCCCGTGGTCCGCATTCTGGGAGGGCACGATCCGAACACGCCCTATTTTGACGGTACGGCGTTCACGAATCCGGCGGCGGGAACCCTGGGCTCCACGGGCAGGGACCTGCTGCGCGGCCCGGGCTTCTTCAACATCGACGAGAACGTTTCCCGGACCTTCACTTTCAAGGAAGGCAGGCTCAAACTGCAATTGGTGGGTGAAGCGTTCAACCTGACCAACACGGCTTCGTTCTCCACGCCGAACGCCACGTTCGCGGCGCCCACGCTGAATTCCGATGGCTCGGTGAAGAGCTATGGGAATTACAGCGTCATTTCGAGTACGGTATCCTCCGCCCGCCAGTTGCAGGTAGGCGGATATTTCCGCTTCTGATTCTGACGGTGGCAGCCTCCCAGGGCGGGGACAGGACGTAAAGCCTGTCCCCGGCTGCATCAACTCACCTTGCGCCGGCCGGAAGGCTACGCTACGATTGCCCTAACCACTATGAAACCGGCAACAAAAGCTTCATTGCTGCTTCTCTGTTCCCTGACGCTGATTTTCGGCGCGGAGAAATATCAGAAACCACCCCAGGCGGTGCTGGACGTTTTGAACGCGCCCGTCACTCCCGTGCTGACCCTCAACCCCACCCAGACCTTTGCAGTGCAGGTGCAAGCGGTGCGGTATCCTCCGATTGCCGAGTTGTCCCAACCCATGCTGCGGATCGCCGGGATGCGCATCAATCCCAAGAGCAACGGCCTGCACAACACCGTGTTCAACAGCTCGCTGACCCTGCGCAAGATTCCGGATGGCGCCGAAATCAAGGTAGAGCTGCCGCCCAATGGCAAGTTTAGCGGAGCGCACTGGAGCGCCGACGGATTGCACTTTGCTTTCACCAACAGCACGCAGGCGGGTACCGAACTTTGGATCGGAGACACCAGCGGCAAGGCTCACAAAGTGGAAGGGGTGCGAGTGAACGGCGTGCTGGCCGGCGGCGGAGGCGGGCGCGGCGCGGTCCCGGTTTCGAACGACGTGCAATGGATGCCGGACAACAAGACGCTGCTGGTGGAACTGGTCAGGCCGAATCGAGGCGCGGCGCCCGTGGAAGCGACGGTACCGACCGGACCGCACGTGCAGGAGAGTCTGGGCGGCGCGGCTCCCGCGGTGACTCACGAAGACATGCTGCAAACTCCGCACGACGAAGACCTGTTCGTCTATTACGCGACTTCGCAGCTCGCCATGGTGGACGCCGCCACGGGCAAAGTGACGCCCACGGGCAAGGCGGGCATCATCTTTTCGGTGCGCATCGCGCCCGATGGCAAGCACCTGCTGGTGACCACCTTGCACAAACCATTCTCGTACCTGGAGGGCGCGAACGCGTTTCCCAAAGAGATCGAAGTCTGGGACCTGGCTGGCAGAATGCTGCACAAGGTGGCCAGCGTGCCGATGGCAGACAAGGTGCCGATCAACGGCGTGATGACGGGCCCGCGCAATGTGCAATGGCGCGCCAGCGAGCCCGCGACGCTGCTGTGGGTGGAGGCGCTGGACCACGGCGACTTGAAGAACCAGGTGCCGTTTCGCGACAAGATCGTCACACTGAAAGCGCCCTTCAGCGGCGAACCGCGGGTAGTGTTCCAGACCGAGCAGCGCTTCGCGGGAATGCAGATGGCGGCCAAGGGCGGCATGGCCCTGGTGGAAGATTCCGAACGGAAGACGCGCCGCGTGCGCACCTTCCAGATCGATCTGGACAAACCCGAGCAGGAAGCCCGGCTGATCTGGAGCCGGAACCAGCAGGACCGGTATCACGATCCCGGCACTCCCATGACGCGCATGCTGCCTAACGGTGAGCCCGCGATGCTGCAGGATGGAGACAATATTTTTCTGACGGGACTGGGATCGTCACCCACCGGCGACCATCCGTTCCTGGACCGTTTCAACCTGGCCACCAAACAGAGCGAGCGCCTGTTTCAAAGCGATAACGATCACTACGAGACTGCCGTGGCCCTGCTGGACGAACACGGCGGCCGCTTCCTGACGCGGCGCGAGAGCCCCACGCAACCTCCGAATTATTATCTGCGGCGGCCAGGCGGCTCGCCGGTGGCGGTGACCCGGTTCGCCGACCCGCAGCCATCTATCCGCGGCATTCACAAGGAACTGGTGAAGTACAAGCGGGACGATGGCGTGGATCTTTCCTTCACGCTGTATTTGCCGCCGGACTACAAAGCAAGGCACGCGCCTGCCGACGCTGGTTTGGGCTTATCCGTACGAATACAACGACGCCGCAACGGCCAGCCAGGTGAGCGGATCGACGCAGCGGTTCACCGAGATCACCGGCTACTCCGAGTTGTTCTTCGCCCTGGACGGCTACGCTGTGCTGGACAATGCCGCCATGCCGGTGGTGGGCGACCCGGACGTGGTCAACGATCATTATCTGGATCAAATCATCGTGGACGCCAAGGCTGCCATCGATAAGGCTGTGGCGATGGGAGTCACCGATCGCGCTCGCGTGGGCGTGGGAGGACACAGCTATGGCGCCTTTATGACGGAGAACCTGCTGGCACACTGCGACCTGTTCAAGGCGGGGATCGCGGAAAGCGGCGCGGCCAATCGCACGCTGACGCCGTTCGGATTCCAGAGCGAACGCCGGACCCTGTGGCAAGCTCCCGACGTCTATCTGAAGATGTCGCCTTTCATGTATGCCGATAAGATCAAGGCGCCGCTTCTGCTGATTCATGGCGAAGCCGACGATAACGACGGTACGTGGCCGATTCAATCGCAGCGTATGTACGAAGCGGTGCGCGGCAACGGTGGCACCGTGCGCCTGGTGTTCCTGCCCTTCGAAGCTCACGGCTACCGGGGCAAAGAGACCATCGAACACGTGCTGTGGGAGAAGTTCGAATGGTTCGATAAGTATGTGAAGAGCCACGGAAACGATGGTTCGCAATAACTGGGACTTTTTCTGTGAATGAGTCCTGGTATTACCTATGACTAGTTAACAAAGTGGCGGCGGACGACTGATTCACGAAACAGCGGCTTGTAATTTATAATACAATACGGTTCGTGGAGAATTGGAACTTTTGACCCGTATTCCCGATTGGCTTTCGAGATGCTTACCATAGCAGGGCCGAGCGATTCGGGCGGCATTGTGCGGCCGGATGAATCCTGATCAAAAAAAGGGAATATGGAGAAGCAGTCGAATAACAAAGAGACTTTTCTAACCACCGAGGCCGTGTCGAAATGGCTTCGTGTTTCCACTAAGACCATTACCCGTTGGGCGGAAAGCAAGGAAATTCCGGCGGTTAAAGTGGGCGGCGAGTGGAAATTTCGAGAGAGCGATCTGGCCAAATGGGTCAAGAAGCGAACGGAAACTAAGAAACGTCCCGGCTGAAGGACTAACCCGGTTAGTCCCGGTTGCCGCATCGGCAGTTAGCACAATACCCGAACTTGCTACTCCATCCGGTGGTTCCGCTGTGTCAAATTTCCTTGCTGGCGTGACATTGTGCCCCATTTCTGCCCCAACTGGCCTTCTGACTTATCGGGGATAACCATGAGTTCAAGCCGGGAAGGGTGGTCCTTGTCATGAAAAATTGTCTGAGCTGCTTTCACCAGGTGAGTCTCGACGGCGGCTTCGCCTCCGGTGTTGGCATTGCGGTCAAATCGCGGAAAGTTGCTGCTGGATATCTCCAGGCGAATGCGGTGGCCTTTGGCGAAGGCATTGGCGGTGACCCCGGTATCCACCGAAATCCGGTAAACCTTCCCGGGCTGCGCGAGCTCGGGCTTCTCCAGTGAGTCGCGGTAGCGCAGGCGCAGAATGCCGTCGGTCAGATTGCGCGCATAGCCATCCGGAAAAACATCCACCAGTTTGGCGGTGAAGTCAGTGTCCCGCGCGCTGGTGGCCGCGTAAAGCACCACGTCCACGGGACCCACCGCTTCCACCTCGTGCTTCAAAGGAGCAGTGGTGTATACCAGCACGTCCGCGCGTTGCTCCACCGGGCGTTGATCCATGGGGCCCCAGGGAAACAGCTTGGGATTGCAGCAAACCGCGCCGCCGCGGGTGGGCACCGGGTGGTAGGGATCGAACAGGTAGCGGTCCTCGCCGGCGTGCCGGGGCGGCTCGGCCCCCAAACCGCCCTGGCCTTCCAGATAGAAACTCTCCGGCCGCGCACGCTCCGGCGGCCAGGCGCGGTCTTCGAGCCACCGGTTATCGCCCATCACGAAGACGCGCACCGGCGGGGACGACATAATGGGCGTGTCCCTGCCCATGAGCCACTGGTCGAACCATTCCAGTTGGAGGGACCGCACCGGCACGGCGGCATCGGGTCCGAAGTTCACGCCTGCGAACGGAATGGACATATTGTGCGGCCAGGGACCGATGAGGATGCGGTTCAGGCCGGAAATTTTGTGGAGCGCGGAGTAAGCCGCAAGGTCGCTTTCCGCGTAGTTGTCGTACCAGCCGCCTACGGCGAATACCGGCACGTGGATTTTCGCGAGCTGCTCCTTCACGCTCACCTTTTGCCAGAAGGAATCGAAGGCCGGATGCGCCATCACTTCGCGATACATTTCCGAGGGCCATCCAGTAGCCGCGACGTCGGAGGTGCGCAGGGGCAGATGCAGGATGAAATGGCTGAAATCGGGATGGTAGCCCGGGGCCCTCATGTTCTCGGCCATCCATTCCAGGCGCTGCGCAAGTTTCATGGCGCCGCCTGTGGAATAGAAGCGGTCGCGATAATCGTCGTAGCCGGAGACCACCGGAAAAATGCACTTGAGGTGCGGGTTATTGAGCAGGGCGGCTTTCCATTGCACGATCCCCACATAAGAGCCGCCGGTCATCCCCACCTTACCGTTCGACCAGGATTGGCGCGCGATCCAGTTGATGGTGTCGTCGCCGTCGTTGGACTCCTGGGCGATGGGATCGAAAGTGCCCTCAGATTCGTAGCGCCCGCGAACGTCCTGGATCAGCATGGCGTAGCCGTGGTCCACGAAAGCCTGGTAGTTGGCGTTGAGACCGGCGCCCTTGCCGTACGGGGTGCGCACCAGGATGGTGGGAAAGCGGCCGCCGGCGGCGGGCAGGAAGAGGTTGGCATACAAATGCACGCCATCGCGCATGGCGGCCGGCACATGCAACTGCGCGAAAGGCTTCTGCGCCCCGGGCCTCTGCGGGCCGCTCCACGCCATGCCGCAGGCCAGGATCAGGTACAGTATTCGCTCAATAGTTCCCAATACCGGTTCCCGATCGGTTCAACTCTATGGTGTTCCCGAATGTGCCTGGCGCCCCGCTGGCCAATGGCACGCGCAACTACTGACATCGATGTTAGCAGAATCAGGTGCTCCCGCAAGGAGTCGGGCTCCGCCGGGCCCGCGGGAATGCGGATGCAGGCGTCTTCGGGAAAGCGGGCGCATTCGGCGGATCGGTAAGCATGACCGGCTTGCCCATACCCATCAGGCGAATGGCGATACCCGACGATTCGCCCGCCGCGGGATAGCGCAGGTTGATGCCGGCATCCACCGCGCTGGCGGCCAGCCAGAATTCGCGCTCTTCCAGGAAAGGCAGGCGAAGGACGCCCGGGGCGCTGAGCAAGCGGAGCGGCCGCGCGCGCGAGGTCCGTGGAGACGAACGCGCCGGCAACCAGCAGGGCGGTCTCCGGCAGTTCGCGGTGGACCGCGGCGAACGCCTGCAGGACGCTGAACAGGCGCTTGGATTCGCGCAGGTAGCCGAAGACTCCGAAGAGCCGCGTGCCGTGGCCGACGCCCAGGCGCTGGCGAAACCGGATCGCTTCGCTTTCCGAAGGCAGGGCAGACGCGTGAAACAGGTGCGGGATCTCGACCACGCGCGCCTGGGGAGCGTGCTGCTTCACCGCGGCGGCGGCGGCCGGATTGTGGACCACGACTGCCCGCGCACGCCCGGCGATGCGGCGGAGCATGGGATAGGCGAAGTAGCGCGGGTCAGACCCGGACGCCGCGCGCTCGCGCCAAAGATCCGCGGCGAGGCCGCGGTTCCACTCGCCGTAGTTGTACACGAACTCCTCGATGTAGGCGGAGCGATCGAGTTGCCCCAGCAGGAAGTGATGCAGGACGGCGTCGTGCAGCACGATGACACCGGGAGTTTCGAGCGCCCGCCGGTAAATGGCCGCGTGCTGCGCGTTATTGCCCAGATGATAGAGCGCGACATCGCGAGCGGGCGGGCGCCACATCCACGTGCCCATGCCTGCGCAATTCGGCGAGGAGTGCCGCGGAATAGTCGGCCACCCCGGTGCGGGCGGGAGGCAGGGGCGAGAAGAAGCCGACGGCGGGGGCCTGGCGGGTCACGGCTTTTTCCGTTTGCCGAAGAGCGCGGTGCCCACGCGCACGCAGGTGGAGCCTTCCTCGATGGCCGTCTCGAGGTCGTGCGACATTCCCATGGAGAGACCGCGTAGGCCATGCTGTCCGCCGAGTTCGCGGAGCGCGCGAAAGATGGGGCGCGCGGCCTCGGGGTCGTCGGACCAGGGAGGCATGGTCATCAGGCCGAGCAGGTTCAGATGCGGGCAGGCGCGGACGGCGGCGATCAGCTCCGGCAGTTCCGCGGCGGAGGCACCGCTTTTGGCCTCTTCGCCGGAGAGTTTCACTTCGAGCATGACGTCCAGCGGGGTGGCGGCGTCATTCAGGCGGCGCGCCAGCTTGCCCGAATCGACGGTCTGGATGGTTTGAAACAGCTCGGCGGCTTTCTTCGATTTGTTGGATTGCAGATGGCCGATCAGGTGGAAACGTGCGCCTGCCAGGTCCGCTACGGCGGGCGCCTTGGTTTCGAATTCCTGCACGTAGTTCTCGCCGAACTCGCGCAGGCCCAGGTGGTATGCTTCGCGGATCGCGCCTGCGGGAAATACTTTGGTGACGGCCAGGAGCAGGATGTCCGCGGGGTCGCGGCGCGACCGTTCCGCGGCGCGGGCCATGCGCTCGCGCACCACTGCCAGTCTTTCTCGAAGGGTCTGCATACGCGCGTTACGCACCAGTATGGCATGACGCAGGTTATAGCAAATGGCGAACGAGCGTCGCGAGTGTCGCTATCCTGAAAAGATGAAAATTGCATTCGTGGGACTGGGACAGATGGGCTCGGGCATGGCCCGTAACCTTCTGCGCGCGGGACATCAGGTGACTGCGTATAATCGCACGCGCCAAAAGGCGGAGGCGCTGGCGGCGGATGGCGCGCGGGTGGCCGATTCGCCCGCCGCGGCCTGCCGCGATGCGGAAGCCGTCCTCACCATGCTGGCGGACGATGCCGCGGTCGAGGGTGTGGTGAGCGGTCCCGACGGGATCGCAGAAGCGCTGGCCAAGGGCGCGGCGCATCTTTCCTGCAGCACCATCAGCACGGCGCTGGCACGCCGGCTGGCCACCCTGCATGCGGCGCGCGGACAGGAGTACCTGAGCACGCCGGTTTTCGGACGCCCCGACGCGGCGGAGGCGAAAAAGCTGATCGTGGTGGCCGCTGGAGCGGAGCGTACCATCGAACGCTGCCGCCCGCTGTTCGATGCCATGGGACGCCAGACTTTCGTGGCCGGCGGCGAGCCATGGCAGGCCAATGCCGTGAAGGTGTGCGGCAACTTCATGATCGCGGCGATGCTGGAGACTTTCGGCGAGGCGTATGCCACGCTGCGCAAGGCGGGCGTCGATCCGCACCTGTTCCTGGACACCATGAATGCGCTGTTCGCTTCGCCGGTGTACGCCAACTACGGCCGCATCGTGGCCGACCGGCAGTTCGAGCCCGCGGGCTTCGCGCTGCGGCTCGGCCTGAAAGACGCCCGCCTGGTGTTGGAGACGGCGCAGGAGTGCGGCTCGCCAATGCCTATCGCCAGCCTGGTGCGCGATCAACTGCTCTCCGCCCTGGCCCAGGGGCAGGGGGAACTGGATTGGTCCAGCGTGACCCAGGTCAGCGCACGCAACGCCGGATTACCGGGTTGAGAATTTATAAACCGTGGTGGTGTGGTACGTCTGCCCGGGCTTCAGTTCCGTGCTGGGGAACTTGGGCTGGTTGGGCGAATCGGGATAATGCTGCGTCTCCATGCAGAAGGCCCCGCGGAACGGATACGCCATGCCGCCCTTGCCTTTCACGCTGCCGTCCAGGAAATTGCCGGTGTAGAACTGCAGGCCCGGCTCGGTGGTCAGCACTTCCATGACGCGGCCGGTGGTGGGTTCGTAGACTTCGGCCGCTTTGCCCATGACGCCGTTGCGCTTGTTGAGCACCCAGTTGTGGTCGTAGCCCTTGCCGAACTTCAACTGCTGATCGTCCTGATTGATGCGTGCGCCGATGGCAGTGGACTTAGTGAAATCGAACGGCGTGCCCTTCACCGGTTTGATTTCGCCGGTAGGAATCAGGCCTTCGTCCACGGGCGTGAAATGGTCGGCCAGGATGGTCACGCGGTGCTCCAGATTGTTTCCCACGCCCGCGCCGGCGAGGTTGAAATAAGAATGGTTGGTGAGGTTCACTACGGTGGGCTTATCGGTGGTGGCGGAGTATTCGATCTTCAGTTCGTTGGCATCGGTGAGGGTGTAGACCACCCTGGCGGTCAGGGTGCCGGGGAAGCCCTCCTCGCCATCCTTACTTACATAGGTAAGTTCCACCGCCGGGCCGGAAGCGGTACTCATTTCCCGCGCCCTCCAGACGCGCTTGTCGAAACCCCGGGTGCCGCCATGCAGAGTGTTGTCGTGGTCGTTCTTGGGCAGGGTGTAAGTCTTGCCTTCCAGCTTGAAAGTGGCGTGGCCGATGCGGTTGCCGTAACGGCCAATGAGGGCGCCGAAATAATTGGGCTCCTGCCGGTAGCCGTCCAGGGTGTCCATGCCGAGCACCACGTCGGCAAACTTACCGCTCTTGTCGGGAACGGTGAGCGATGCCACAGCGCCGCCGTAAGTGATGATGCCGGCCTGCATGCCGCTGGAATTGGTAAGGGTATAGCGATCGATTTCCGTGCCGTCCGGCATGGTTCCATAGGGCTGCATCTTCACGGATGGGTTTCCTTTCCTCACGGGGGCCTGCCCGAAGCAGGCCAATACCAGGGCGCCCGACAGGATGCCGGCGGCCAGAAAGCTATGTCTCATGACACGCCATTGTAAGCGATTGCAGGGGGTACCGGCGCGCTAATACCGGCTGCGGCGGTGCCACTCGCCGCCGCCCATGCCCCCCAAATCGACGATGACGGCGATCAGCAGGAAGATGACGTTGATGCCCTCGAGGGGCATGTGATTGTTCACCAGCCACGCATAAACCAGGGTGGTCAGCGGTAGAAAGAGGAAACCCAGAACGGGAATCAGGAGGCCGTGATAAGCACGCTGCAGATAAGTGGATGTCAGGAAGAGGAGCACCATTATCACGCGAGGGAAGGCCAGCAGGAGGAGAACGAATATGCAACCCATCGCCCGCATTTTCGCAGATCCGCGAGCCGCGCGTTGTGACATGCGATACCGTTCCCTGTAGAATCAAGTTGGCGATGGCGGAGACGCGAACAGTCCTGATTGTCGATGACGAACCGCAGGTGCTGCGCCTGGTCGAGAAAATGCTGGGTCCCAGCGGAGTCAAGATACTGCTGGCGCCGCGGCCCAGTGAAGCGCTGAAAATCTGCGAGCTGGTGCCCGTTCACATTCTGATTTCGGATGTCTCGATGCCGGAGATGGACGGGCTGCGGCTGGCGGAACGCGTTCTGAAACTGCACCCGGGGGCATCGGTGCTGCTCATGAGCGGGCAGTACAAAGATGCTCCGCCCTCGGCCAAGGCGGCGCGGATTCGGTTTTTGAGAAAGCCCTTCTTCCCTTCGCAACTGGTGGCACTGCTGCGCGAGATGCTCGGCTAACCGGCCAGAAACGCCTTCAGGTCCGCGGCCAGGAGCTGGGGCTCTTCGGCGGCGGCGAAATGGCCTCCGCGCGGCATCGCGGTCCAGCGCTGCACGTTGTAGCCGCGCTCCACCCAGGCGCGCGGGGGAGCGGAGATCTCGCGGGGAAATTGCGCCACGGCGCATGGCACGCGCACCCTTTCGCCGCGCGCGAAATGTAGCGGCACCTGGCTGTTTTCGTAATAGAGGCGGAACGAGGAGTGGATGGTTTCGGTCATCCAATAGAGGGTGACGTTGGCGAGCAATTCGTCACGATCGAAACGGCGATACAAATCGCCGCCGCAATCTGACCAGTCGCGAAATTTCTCGAGGATCCACGCCGCCAGGGCCGCGGGCGAATCGTTCAAGCCGTAAGCGGCGGTCTGCGGCCTGGTGCGCTGGAGGTGGGAGTACGCGCCGTTTTCGGCGGCCCAGCGTGCCACGCCGTCCAGAAACGCCTGCTCTTCGGGCGCGAGCGCGGTCCCGGCCTCCAAGAACGGCCGGTAGGATCCGGGAATAAAGTTGAGGTGGATTCCGAGCAGGCGATCCGCGTGGCGCAAGCCGAGCGCGGTGGTCACGCCCGCGCCGAGATCGCCTCCCTGGGCCGCAAACTTCGCGTAACCGAGTTCGGCCATCAGATCCACCCATAATTCGGCGATGCGGAAAAGATTCATGCCGGGCTGCGTGGGCCGGCCGGAGAATCCGTATCCGGGCAGCGAAGGGATGACCACGTGGAACGCCTCGGTGAGCAGCGGCAGAATCCGCAGCATTTCGAGAAACGAGCCGGGCCATCCGTGGGTGAGGATCAGCGGCACGCAGGTTGAACTCTGGCCACGCACGTGGATGCAATGGACGGAGGCGCCGCGCGCGGTGAAGCGGAAATGCGGCAGGTGCGCCAGTTTTTCCAGTTGCGCCCGCCAATCGAATTGGGTGGCCCAATAGCCGCAGATGTCCTGGAGGAACGCGAGATCGAATCCATAAGCCCAGGGGAAGTCCGCAACCTGGTCGGGCCAGCGGGTGCGGCGCAGCCGCTCGCGCAGATCGTCCACGGCGGATTGCGAATAGGGCAGTACGAAAGGTTCGAGAGCCATTATGATGATTATGATGCGAGCAACCGGACCATTTGAAGTGAAGCTGACACCGCAGCCGGCGGATGAGGGCGGCGACGCCACACTCGGCAGAATGACCCTGGACAAGCAGTTTCACGGCGGCCTGGAAGGCACCAGCAAGGGCCAGATGCTGACCGCCGGCACGCCCGTGAAGGGCTCGGCCGGGTATGTGGCGATGGAGCGCGTGAGCGGCACTCTGAGTGGCCGCAAGGGCAGCTTCATTCTGCAGCACAGCGCCACGATGACTCGCGGCACGCCGCAGTTGAGCATCACGGTGGTGCCGGATTCGGGCACGGATCAACTCACCGGGCTGGCCGGGAAAATGGATATCCAGATCGCCGGCGGCAAGCACTCCTACGACTTCGACTACACGCTGTGAAAACCGGCATCAGCCCAGCGAGGGATGCTTCTGGTGGAAGCCCGAGGCATCCTGGTAGGCTTTACCGAAGGCCAGCAGCTCGGCTTCGCCGAAGGGGCGCGCGTAAAACGTGATGCAGGTGGGGGTGCCGGCTTCGGTGAATCCGTTGACCACATTCAGCGCGGGATAGCAGGCCAGGTTCGCCATGCTGAAGTGACGGCCTACCGCACTGCGGTTGCCACCTCCGCCGCCGCGGCCGCGGCCCGCGCCGCCCGGAGGAGTTGCCGCCCCGCCGGCTGCTCCACGGCCGCGTCCACCGCCTCCCCCGCCCTGATTGGCGGGCACTACGTACACATCCACATCGGCCGTGGCTTCGGCGAGCTTCGCCATCATCATGCTGCGCGCGCGCTGGCCCTGCAGATACTCGACGGCGGGAACTACGCGGCTGGAACGGAAACTATTGGCGCGGCCGGGATTGGTCATTTCCTTATCGCGCCCGGAGCGGATGAGGTCATCGAAGAACACGCCCGATTCGACTCCGATGCTGGAAACATCGATAGTCCACTCGGGCACCTTCACGGGCACCAGTTTCAGGCCCAGCGATTTCACCTGATCGAGGGTCTGCTCGTCGGCCTTCTTGGCCACCGGATCGCGCGTTTCTTCGAAGGCCCCGTCCAGATAGCCCACGCGCAGCTTGCGGACGTCCAGGTGCGCGTTGAAGTTGAACGGAATTTCAGAGACGCTGAGGTCGCGATTGTCGGGACGCGCAATGGCGCTCATGACGACGGCGCAATCTTCGGCGTAGCGGCACAGGGGGCCCATGCGGTCCTGAGTCCAGGAGAGCGCCATGACGCCGTAGCGGCTGATGCGTCCGAAGGTGGGGCGCAGACCGGTGACGCCGCAGCGCGCCGAAGGGCTGAGGATGGAGCCACTGGTTTCGCTGCCGATGCCGAACGCCACGAGGCCGCCCGCCGTGGCCGAAGCGGGACCGGCCGATGATCCGCTGGACCCCTGTTCGGGGTTCCAGGGATTCTTGGTCTGGCCGCCGAACCACTGATCGCCCTGAGCCAATTCGCCGGTGGCCAGCTTGGCCAGAAGCACGGCGCCCGCATCGCGCAGCATTTCGACAAGGCTGGCTTCTTCTTCCAGCATCTGGTCCTTGTAGGCGCCGGAGCCCCAGGTGGTCTTATAGCCCTTCACCGTGATGATGTCCTTGGCGCCCCAGGGAATGCCGTGCAGCGGCCCTTTGTATTTGCCCGCGGCGATTTCCGCGTCCGCCTGCCTGGCCTGCGCCAGCGCTACATCGTCGAGGAAGGTGACCACGCAGTTGAGCTTCTCGTTGTACTTGTGCAGGCGCGCCAGGTACATTTTGGTCAGGTCCGTGGAGGTCACCTGGCGCGTCTTCAGAAGCTGTGCCAGTTGAATCACCGGCCAGAAGGCCACGTCTTCCAGGTTCGCCGGACGCTTCACCGAGGGACTGCTGAAGCGCAGGGGTTCGCGCGTACGATTGACTTTCATGCCCGGCGTGAGGGCGCTGAAATAAAATGGCGGCGCGACGTTGTTGGGGATGTGCAGGTTGCGGATCTCTTCGTAGCGCGTCAGGCTGCCGTTGACGGACTGCAGCATGGACTTCTCATCGGCTTCGCTGAAAGAGAGCCCGGCGATGGCGAGGGCGCTTTTCAACATTTCGGGTGTGACCCGCTGCGCGCCGTCCTGCTGCATCTGCGCCCAGAGGACGCCGGGAAGAAGGGTGCCGCCGAGTCCCATGCCGGAACAGCAGCCCAGAAATCGTCTACGCGTTTCGTCGAGTGCCATCCAAAGATTCTATCCCAAGAGGTAACCTTGAATCTGGCCGCACGAAGCGCCTGATCGAGTTCGTGAGGCGTATACTCACGCACGTGCGGGATATCCGCGTTGGCAACCGCCATGGACGAGGTGCTCGATCAGCTCACGCAAAGTACCAGGTCAAAAGAACAGTCCGCGTAAGGAAAGGGGTGAGACTCCGCGTCGAAGAGGTCGACCTTCGCGGTTTACGCCCCGTCCGGGTGGAATGGGTCTTTGTGTCGCGTCCGGGCGATGGAGAATAATAGGCGGCGTTGACCGTGCCGTCACCCAACACGCGGTGAAGGGTGGCCGCTATCTGAAGGTAAGACGCGGGTTCGTTGGCGCGCGAGTGCGCGTGGCCCGGCGGCACGAGCGACAATGTCCGGACCATCCGCTGCTGGCTACGTAGCGCAGAAGGAGAATTCTCATCTTAGGCTGGGACATGCGGGCTCAAGCCCGCCCCACAGAGGTTCTGGATGCAACCGCTTGCAACGCTATCGGAGCCTGAATTCGAGGCCCGTCTGTCTATCGCCGAAAATAGCCTTTGCATGTTATGTAGCAAGCGATTACAATCAGACTCCAGGATCACGGAGAGGGGCAAACATGAAAACGAGAATCAATCTTGTGCTGATGCTCGCACTGGCGCTCACGCTGATTGGCGCCACGTTGACGATGGCCACAGCCGGCAGCGGACGATGCTCCGCCCCGGCCGCAGGGCCCGTGTGACATCTACGCCGCCGCCGGCGACCCCTGCGTGGCCGCCCACAGCACCACGCGCGCGCTGTACGCCTCCTACAACGGCCCGCTCTACCAGGTCCTGCGCCAGTCGGACGGCAAGACGCTGGACATCGGCGTCGTCCAGCCCGTCGCGTCGCCGGTCCCGGATGCGGGCGGATACGCCGACGCGGCCGCGCAGGACGCGTTCTGCGCCAACACATACTGCTGGATCACCACCATCTACGACCAATCCCCCAAGCACAACGACCTCACCCAGGCGCCCCGCGGCGGATTCAGCGGCCCGGCCATGGGCGGGTTTAACAACCTCCCGATCGCCGACATGGCGCCGATTACGATCATGGGCCACAAGGCCTACGGCGTCTTCATCGAGCCGGGCATGGGCCTCCGCCAGGACGACGCGAAGGGCACCGCGGTCGACGACCAGGCGGAGGGGCAGTACTGGGTCATTAACGGCCAGCACTACAACTCCGGCTGCTGCTTCGACTACGGCAACGCCGAGATCGACAGCCGCGACGACGACAACGGCACCATGGAAACCACCTACTTCGGCAACGCCACCGCCTGGTATCACGGGAACGCCTCCCGGCCCGTGGATCATGACCGACCAGGAGAACAACCTGGTCGGTTGCGTCAACCCGGATGGATCCAAAAGCTCTGCGCAAACCTGCCGAACATCACCTGGCGATTCGTGACCGCGATGGCCAAGGGCGAACCGCACCACTGGACCTCCATGGGCGGCGACGCGCAGCAGGGCGCCCTGTCGGTCATGTTCGACGGACCGCGCGTCAACGCCACCTATGACCCGATGCGCAAGCAGGGGGCCATCCTGCTGGGCAACGGCGGCGACAACAGCAACGGCTCGCAGGGCACCTTCTATGAAGGCGCGATGACGGCCGCAGGCACCTTCCCGACGGACGCCACCGACCAGCTGGTGCAGGCCAACGTCGTGGCTGCCAGGTACGACGTGCCGCGGCTGAGCCTGGCGCCGGCATCGGCAACTGCCACTCCGCCGGGACTCCAGACGTTCTCGCCGGGGTCCTCGCAGGACACCACCGTGACGTTCACGAATACCACGGGGGCGCCCGCGGCGGGCGTCAAGTTGAGCATTTCCGTGCCCACAGGCAGTGGACCTCCGTCGTCTCGGGCACCACCGAGACGTCGAAGACGTTCGCCGACCCGGTCGCGCCGGGCGCGAGCGTGAGCGCGACCTTCAAGGTCACCTCGGGGCCGGCGGCCTTCAACGGCGACCTGGTCGGCAACGCCTCGTGGACGAACCAGACGAGCGGCAGGAAGCAATCCGAGACAACGGCCGAGAAGGTGCGGAACGTCAGCCCGGTCAAGATCAACGAGTTCCGCATCAGCGCCGGTTCTCCGACCAACTCGACGAACTCGTTCATCGAGCTCTACAACGCCGGCGCCAGCGACGTCGACATCTCCAACTGGACCCTGACCGAGCACCCGACCCAGCAGGCCATCTTCTCGACGGTGAAGATCCCGGCCGGGACGAAGCTCGCGGCTCACGGCTTCTACCTGCTCGGCCTCTCCAACTCCGGGCTGGCGGTCGCCGCGCGCGCGGGCGATACCACCATCCACGTCAGGAGCACGACCGGCATGAAGGTCGGCGATACGATCGGCATCGACACCGGCTCCGGCGTGGAGACCCGCAAGATCGCAAGCATCGGGACGGCGGCCAGCAACAATACGACGCTGTGGCAACCGCTCCCCGAGGGTCCGGTGATCACGATCCCCGCCGGCTCGACCAACGTGCCGGTCACGAGCGTGGCCGGCTTCGCGGTCGGCGAGAAGATCGCCCTCGGCTACGGCGCCACCTACCCCGCCGTCGCAAGAGACATGGAGCGGTACGAGGTGGCCACGGTCACCGCGGTCGGCAAGCCGGGCACGCAAGCCTTCCTGGGGGCGGACGCGCCCGCCGGCTCGACCAACATCAAGGTGACGTCCGTCGCCAACATCTCGGCCGGTGACAAGATCCGGTTGGACATCGACAGCGTCGGCCATGGGATCGAGACCGTCACGGTCACGAGCGTCGGCACGCAGGCGAGCCGCACGGCGCTCTCGGCCGATGCGAGCGCCGGCGCGACCAATATCAAAGTCCGCAGCGGGCGGTCGGGCCGCAGGCAATGGCCTTTCGCTGTGGGCGACAAGATGACCATTGGCACCCCCGCGAACCGGGAAACGGTTACCATCACCGCCGTCGGCGCCGCCGGGTCCGACCGGCGCCGGCGTCGACTTTACGCCGGCCCTCGCCCAGGCGCATCCCAACGGCGAGGCGGTGGTCGATCCGGGCACGGGCCTCGACCTGGCCGCCCCGCTGAAGTTCAACCATGCGGCCAACCTGCCCTTCAGCGATCGGGGAACGGGGATCAGCTTCGCAGCCGGCGACGGCCTTTGCCCACTCGAGCAACGAGCCCGTCCAGGCGCTCGGCACCGGCATCACGCTCGACAGCCCGCTGGCCAAGGACCACGCGATCGACGCGGTTGTGCGTGACGCCGCGGTCACGACCGCGGGCTACCAGGGGACGCCGGCGCCCAACCAGTGGTTCGGGGGCCCCGCCCTCTCCGCCTAGCGCCGGCAGCATGGTGCTGCGTGACGCCGCCGGCCTGGTCGTCGACAGCCTCAACTACGGCGGCCTCGTCGACCCATGGGCCGCCGAGGGTTACCAGGCCGCCTCCGGATCGGGGCAGAGTGGCTGCCGCGTGCCTGCGCCCGGTGCGGCGCGGCGGCTTCGGGCCGGTCGCTGGCAGCTGCCGCGCGATCAACAGGAGCGCGGGCCGCTTCCCGGACGGCGCCGACACCGACAGCAACTGCACCGATTTCCTGATGCAGCCCGCCACCACCCTGTCGGCCGCTTCGGCCGCCGGCGCGACCAATATCAAAGTCGCCAGCGTGGCAGACTTTGCCGCCGGCCAGACGATCATGATCGATACGGGCGCGAACCTCGAGACCGCCGTCATCGCGACGGTTGGCACGGCAGGCGCCACCACGGTGGGCGCCGCCACCAACGCGGGCGCGACCGTGATCCCTGTCGCCAGCGCGATAGGCTTTAGCGCCGGCCAGACCATCACCATCGACAGTGGCGCGAACCCTGAGACGGCGGTTGTCGTCTCGATCACCCGCGGCGGCAGAGGCGGCGGCAGAGGCCTGGCGGCGGCGCAGCAATCACCGTCGCCGCGCCGCTCACTTTGCGCACGCGGCCGGTGCACAGGTCTCCGGCACCGGCATCACCCTCACCGCCGCATTGACCCGGGCGCATGCCAGCGGGGCGCAGGTCGCCGACAGCGTTCCCACGCCCGGTGCGCCCAACCAATATTACAGGAGCAATCGTTGAGACGCGCGCGGCTCGGCGCTATGATTTATCACAGCCATGCAGCAGCTCATTGCGGCCGCGCTTGCCTCCGCCTGCCTCCTCGCCGCCCAGGACGCGCCGCGTCCCAAAAACACGTATCACTCCAGCGGCGGCGCCTCCGCCGCGCAGCGCCTCGTATCACCCGAGGTGCGTCCCGACCGCACCATCGTGTTCCGCCTGCGCGCCCCCGAAGCGAGTAAGGTCACGCTTTCCTTCGGCGGCGCGAAGCCCATGTCGAAAGACGAATCCGGCGTGTGGAGCGCCACCATCGGGCCGCTCGCGCCCGAAATCTACCAATACAATTTTGTGGTGGATGGGGTCCGCATCCTCGATCCGGGCAATCCTCACCTTAAGAACGGCCGCACGCCGGACGCCAGTATCGTGGAGGTCCCGGGCGATCCGCCGCGCTTCGACGAGTTACAGGCCGTACCCCACGGCACGCTGCAAATCCGCACCTATCTTTCCACGGCGCTCCACAAAGCACGCCGCCTCTACGTCTACACGCCGCCGCAGTACGATCTGGAGCGCAACCGGCGTTTTCCCGTCCTGTACCTGCGCCACGGCAGCGGCGATAACGAAGAGAATTGGAGCGACACCGGCCGCGCCGGCATCATCCTGGACAATCTCCTGGCGCAGCACAAAGCCGTACCCATGCTGATTGTCATGCCCAACGGCGATACGGACGGCACGTGGGCCGGAGGCAGCTCGCCGCAGGGTATGGAGTTGCTTACGCGCGAACTGCTCGACGACATCATCCCCATGATTGACCGCACCTATCGCGTCGCACCGGGCCGCGAGAATCGCGCCATCACGGGCCTTTCGATGGGCGGCGGCCAGGCCTTCACCATGGGGCTGAAGCACCTGGACCTGTTCGCGTGGGTGGGCGAGTTCAGCTCCGGCTTGGTCAGCGATAACGAGTTCCACCTGGACCAGTACCTGCCCGGCTTCCTGGATCGCCCCGACCAGGTAAACCGCCAGCTCAAGCTTCTGTTTCTGAGCTGCGGCACCGAAGATCCGCGCTACCCCGGCCAGCTCGACCTCGCCGACACGCTGAAACAGCACCACATTCGCTACGTCTGGTATCCCACTCCGGGCGTTCACGAATGGAAGGTATGGAGGCACGCACTCGCCGAATTCGCGCAAAAGGTATTTCAGGAGGGACACTGATGCACCGCTCGTTCGTACTCGCGCTGGTTTTCACTACGGCCGCGGCGGGCCAAACCGTGCAGTCGCCCGAGGTCTCGCCCGACCATCACGTCACTTTCCGCATTCTCGCGCCGAAAGCCGCGGCAGTCACCCTGACGGGCGATTGGCTCGGAGCCACTCCGCCGCCGGCCTTAATCAAAGACGAGCATGGCATCTGGAGCATTACCCTGGGCCCCTTCGAGCCCAGCATTTACATCTATAACTTCAATGTGGATGGCATGGCCATCGCCGACCCGGTCAACCCCCGCATCAAGCTGCGCGCGCGCACTTCCGCCAGCCTGGTCGAAGTAAAAGACGATACTCCGACGTTCTGGGAGGCGCGCGACGTGCCGCACGGCGCCGTAGCGATCAATTGGGAACGGTCCAAGGCGATTGAGGGCGAGACGCGCGCTATCTGGATCTACACGCCGCCCGATTACGCCAAAACCACGCGCCGCTATCCCGTGCTGTACCTGCTCCATGGCTCGAACGACACCGCCGCCGGTTGGACTATGGCCGGCAATGCCAATTTCGTTCTCGACAATCTCCTCGCCGAAAAGAAGATGGCGCCCATGATTGTGGTGATGCCGTTCGGCCACGCCACGCCGTTCGGGGTTCCGGTGCCGCCCGGCGGAGTCACCAATGACGCCCTGTTCGAACAGTATCTGCTGCAGGACGTCAACCCACGGTGGAAGCGCGCTATCGCGTGTCGCCCGGACGCGACAACCGCGCCATCGCCGGCCTTTCGATGGGCGGCGGCCAGTCTTTGCGTATCGGCCTGGGACACCTGGACCTGTTCAGCGCGGTGGCTTCGTTTTCCGGAGCCGTCCCCGGCGATTTCGAAACGCGCTACGCCGGCTTGCTGAAGGATTCCAGAGCGACCAACCAGAAACTCAAGACGCTGTGGATCGGCTGCGGGCGGCAGGACTCACTCTTCCCGCGCTCGCAGAATCTTTCCGACCTACTCACCAGATACCAGGTGAAGCACGTGTTCTACCCCACTGACGGGGTCCATAACTATACCGTCTGGCGCAAGTACCTGGCGGCTTACGCACCGCTGTTGTTTCGTTGACCCGCTGGCCTACTGCTCTTTTCGCTGGCTCATGCTGAACCAGTTGCCGGAGTTATCCTTCAGCAGAGCCTCGATACCATAGAAGCGCTCAGTGGGTGGCTGCGTGAATTCCACGCCCTTGCCTTTGAGTTCTTCGTAGGTCTGCCGGCAGTCGGCCGTTTCGAACACGCCCGCGCCCAGAACGCCCTTGCGGACCAAAGCGCGCAAGGCATCCGACGATTCCTGGTCCATCATGGGGCCCGGTGCGGTCGGCATCAGAGCGATCTCCAGGTCGGGCTGACCTTTGGGACCCACCGTCAGCCAGCGGAAGCCGTTATCCATCCGGGCGTCGGTGCGCACGTCGAAACCCAGCTTGTTCACGTAAAAATCGTAAGCGGCATCCTGGTCCAGAACCCAGACCGTCACATGGGAAAGACGTTGAATCATATCGTTGGTTTCTCCTGATTGCGAGCATGACACGCGGCGCCGCCCGCGCGCTTCTCGAATCTTGCTCAAAACGGGCGCGCGCCGTGATGCAGCAGAAAACAGTTCGGAATGAACCGGTAGGGCGTCAGCCGCGGCGCGGGGAAGATCCTCCGCAAGCCCCGCCGAAACTCGGAAGGCGAATACCCTACCATCCGGCGGAAGCGCGAACTGAAAGAGCCGAGGCTCTCATACCCCACGGCGAAGCAGACTTCGGTAACCGGGAGCTGCTCCTGAACCAGCAGACACCGGGCGCGATCAATCCGCATCCGGGTCAGAAACTCGTGCGGCGTTTCGCCGAAGGTCCGCGTGAACAGCCGGTGATAGTGGTATGGGGAAAGGCACGCCTGGCGAGCCGCGTCGGCCAGCCGCAACGGCTGATCGAGGCCGGCCGCCAGGTAGTCGCGCGACCGGCATAGCCGGCGGAATAACTCGTCCTCCAGCAGTGGACCAAGACGGTGCGGAGCCGTAACAATGAGCGGATGCGGCACAGGATTCAGTTTACCGTGAAACGATTTCGCAGCCTTCATCACCATTTGTGCAGATTCGTCTCTTTGACGACGGCAGCTATAGGAGGGGAACCATGCCTGGAACCTGGAAGCCTTTGGGGAATCAACCGCCCGCGGCCATCGACACGATGTTGCTGCTCACCGACGGCAGCGTGATGTGCCACGACTACGGCACCGGCACCACGCTTACGCCCGACTGGTACCGCCTGGTGCCCGATGCGTTTATGGACTATGCCAACGGCCACTGGCACAAGCTCACGCCCATGCCGGCCAATGCGCCGGCCGCGCAGAACGGACCGTTGAACGCGCCGCTTTATTTCTCGTCGGCGGTGATGCGCGACGGCCGCGTGTTCGTGGCCGGCGGCGAATACAACGTCTCCGGCCTTGCCAGCGTCGATCTTACCGCGGCCTGCATCTACGACCCGGTGGCCGATTCGTGGGGCGCCATTCCCACTCCCGCGGGTTGGACCAATATCGGCGATGCGCCCACCTGCATGTTCCCGGACGGCAGAATCCTGATGGGCAACATCAATACCACCGAGACGGCCATCTTCGACCCCGTCACGCGCACGTGGCATCCCGGCGCTCACAAGCACGACAATAGCTCGGAGGAGAGCTGGACGCTGCTGCCGGACAACACCATCATCGTCGCCGAGGTGGACAATCATCCGCACGCCGAGAAGTATCTGATCGCTAACAGCCAGTGGATCCATGCCGGCTCGACGCCGCCCGGGCACGACCTCGTACTGAACGAGCCCGGTGTATCGATCGAAATCGGCCCCGCCGTCCTGATGCCGGATGGCCGGGTGTTCTGCGCCGGCGCCACCGGGCACACGGCGGTGTACCTGCCTCCTCTGCACCCCGCGCAAGCAGGCACGTGGATCCCCGGGCCGGATTTCCCGCTCTCCGGCGGCAAACTGATGCGCGCCTTCGATGCGCCCGCCTGCCTGCTGCCCAACGGCTCGGTGCTGGTGGCCGTGGGGCCCTTGAATGCCGGATGGTCGGGCCCTCCCACGGAGTTCTTTGAGTTCGATGGCGCCTTGCTGCACGCCACGCCCAACCCGGCCAGCGCCGCTGGCGAGCCTACATACAACGCCCGCCTTTTGCTGCTGCCCAGCGGACAGGTGCTGTACGCCAACTGCACCAGCACGATCGAGATTTATACACCGGCCGGCGGTCCCCTGCCCGCCTGGCGCCCGCAGATTACCCTGGCGCCGCATCACGTGCATCCCGACGGAACCTTCCGCCTGGAGGGCCGCCAGTTGAACGGACTTTCGCAGGCCAACGCTTACGGCGACGATGCGCAGATGGCCACCAACTATCCGCTGGTTCGATTGCTCGGCCTGGCTACCGGCGCCGTGGATTTCTGCCGGACATTCGATCATTCCAGCATGGGGGTCGCCACCGGCAGCGCCGTCCATCATACCCATTTTCACGTCCCCGCACACCTGCCTCACGGCGAGTATGAACTGGTCGTGATCGCTAACGGCATCGCCTCGGAGCCCGTGAAGGTCCACGTGGGCCACCCCGAAGAGCATCACTAGCATCACGAGAGCGGTTTGGCGGCAGTGGCGGCAGCGAGAGCCCTCCCGGTTACGGTTGGCGTGTATTTGCCGTCGGGCTATTTTTGGTCCACCGCCCGTAAGTGACTGGAAGAAGTGGTCGGGGCGAGTGGATTCGAACCACCGACATCCTGGTCCCGAAGCTTGCGGCCTTCGCTATCTCCTTGAGTACAAGGCAAATATTTTTGCAAGAAACTTCATTTCAGGTACCAAAAGTATACTCGTGGGTGGGTAGTTTATCAGGCGGTCAGACCTCCAGGCACTCGCAAAGAGGGCCGGTTCGGGAACGCGGCGGTGAAGAGAGCTTGGCCCAGACTGATGCAGGTCAGAAACGAATCGCTTACCGACCTCGCTTGCCTACACGTGGTCGGCGGAGGGCGGCCAATACTCCGGCACGATTGCGAACGACTACGCTACCGGCACAGGCGTTTGCGAGATACACTGCAACATTTCGGCCACTCCTGTCGCAGACGGAAAAACGACACTGTCGATACCCTCTGAAATCCAGATGGCCGCCAATTCCTGCGAGACAGAATACCCCTTCCCCCGCAAACAGAGCCGAACGACGTTAGCCAGCTCCGGTGGAACGTCGAGGCAAGATCAAGATTTCGCTTGGTCGCCACAGAGAGGAGATAGGTCATCCGTGGATACTCTCCGACACCGATCTGGCCTCGACCTCCCAAAGCACATTTTCGGATCGTCACTTCACGCAGCGCGGTCTCCTCTTCGAGGCTCGCATAGACCGCTCTCACACCTACCGGTACAAAGCGGCCGCCGCACAACCGAGTCCCTTCGCCACTGATCACATCGTCGGGGTGAAAATATCGAAATGCTACCGACCGGAAGAAATCGCCTCGGAGAGAAGTGGCTCCCGCGATCAACTCCGCGAGCTGCTTGCGCGCAGCACCTCCTAGCCTCAAGCTGGTTCACCAGCCTGAAGGCGCCGAAATTCGACAATGATGTCACGGGCTTTCCCGTCTTTCAGAAGCTCGATCGGGCGTCGTCCTGCGAAGGCATCACTTTCGGATCGCAGCCAAGCCGGAATATCCGAATCCTTAATCGAGTCCCTCACAATGATCCATAGCTCTTCCAGATCCCGGAGCTGATGTGCGCGCCCAGCTACTCCGGCCCGCTCCCAATTCTGCACCGTTCGCAAGCTTACACCAAGGGCATGAGCCAATTCGGTTTGGGTCAGTCCAAAATGTTCACGCAACTGCCTGGTGCGATTAGCCGAAGACACCTTGCCACTTCGCGGACCGGAAGATCGCGAATGGCTCAGCACCGAGGCCGCCGCAGCTTTCGCGCTCGACCCAGCAACCGTTCAGAGCTCCCCAAATTCTTTTATTTTGGCGAAACGTGCTCCGCCATCAACTCGGCCAGAACTTCATCCTTTCGCCGAATCTTTTTCGAGCTTCTCGATATGCTGCTGCTCCCGGTTCCGTTCCGGCCTTTTCCCCTCCAGCGCCAAAGCAGCATTCTGGAACAGTTGCTCCTGCCAACGGTGAAACAGAATGAGCGCCAAACTCGCCGCTCCGCAGATTTTCGAAATTGGGACGTTTTCAATCAGATGTCGGCCCAGCAGTTTGATCTTCTCCTCTGCGCTCCAATGTCCGCGTTCTTTCTTCAAGAGTCTCGCTCCAATATCCTCATCGCGAAACGTTCGAATCACTTTAGACCATTCCCTCATTTCTCAGATGAACGGCCCAGACTCAGATTTCTCTCGGTCATGCCTCTGTTGTGACGACCGAAATTCATCACGACATCAAAACTGCGCGGGCAATATAGCGGCAAAGTAGAGGATGATCCTCTCACGGCAAAACGGAGGGCGGTATCTGGCCTGGAGTTCATCGTCCTCTACCACCCAACACAATCCGAACGGTCTTCAGCAGAATTGCAGCATCGCAACGGAAGGATGTGTGCTTGGCGTAGTAGAGGTCGTATTGCAGCTTTTCGTAGGAGTCCGCGACGGACGCTCCGTACCTGTACATCACCTGCGCCCACCCCGTGATACCTGGCTTCAGGTTATGACGGAGACTGTAGAAAGGGACCTCCTGCTCGAGACGGTGGACAAAGTAAGGCCGCTCCGGGCGAGGGCCTACGATGCTCATGTCGCCGTTTAGCACATTAAATACTTGCGGTATTTCGTCGAGGCGGAACATACGCAGCAGCCGGCCAACCCGGGTCACTCTTTCGTCGCAATCCGCCGTCCATGTCGGACCGACCTCGAGTTCCGCATTGTGACGCATAGAGCGAAACTTGTAGATGACAAAAGCCTTTCCATGCAAACCCACACGAAGCTGCCGGAAGAGCACGGGTCCCGCCGAATCGAACTTAATCGCGATGGCAACCAACAAGAGCAGAGGGGCGGTCAACAGAGTCAGCAGTAATGCAAATGTCACATCGAAGCACCGCTTGAGAGAGTCGCCGCCTGGGGAACGGTTGAATCCATTCGTGTAGACGAACCACTGTGGATTGAGGGCTTCAACCCACACCTTTCCGCAAACCTCCTCATAGAAATCGACCGCGTCACTGACCTGTAAGCCGCGAAGTCGGGAATCCAGCAGTGCAGACGCCAATCTCTCGCGGCTCTGCGAGTCCAGTTCGGCTATGACGACTCGCGAGATTTGGCCCCTTGCCACTAACTGGTTGAGGTCGGTGAAATCGACCGCCAACCCCCGGTCCGCAAGAGTCTCCGAGAGGCTTAGCGTACGGGAATTGTGCTTCAAGTGGCCAATGCCCCGGCCCAGCGCCCGATGCAACTTTGCAGGCAACTCGCCGGTGCCCAGGATCAGAATGTCCTCCGCGAACCTCCCACGAGCGACGAGAGGCTGCAGGCAAAATCGCATGATCAGCGGGAGGAAGCCAATCGCCAGGGCCGCGCCCAAGGCGATACCCGCTCTAGGCTAGGGTTTCGCATATTTACGCCAGCGCTTTCGCCCATTCTACAAAGGGTTGAAGGATTTTTCGAGTGTGCGCGTCCAGTGCGGGGTCGCTGAAAATCCTCTCCTGCCATGTCGCATGACGTAACGTCCGCAGAACATCTTCAAAGGAGACCGAGTCCTTTTGCGGATACCACAAGCGGCCGAGGGCAGACTTAGTTGCCAGTTGGTGCCCCGCCTGCGCGTACCAGAGCAGGGCCAGATCATAGATAAAGAAGATCAGGGGGGCGGTGCGGGTAGTGGCCTTGGCCACCCGATTCTGGGGATCTTCAAAACCCAGAAACTGCTTGACGTCGCGGAAGCAAACTTCCAAAGGCCAACGTCGCGAGAAGATCTCCAGGATTTGCGTGGCGCTGAGAGTGAGATCGAGGGAGAAGAAGCAATCGTCGCGGCGGCGGCCGCTGGGGTCATGCACCACGACGATGCGCAGGAGTTGCTGGCCGGCGCTTGGATACCACAAGGCATCGATGGTTTGGTACCAGAGTTTGACTTGCTTTCCGTAAAGGGCGGCGGTGGTCTTGATCCATTTGGGTTTTGGGCTTTGCGCCATCTGAATCGGACTGGGCAAGCGATTGCCTTTCTTGCGGCGGCGACCTCGTTTGGCGATCTTCGGGGCGGGTTCATAGAGAGCCGCCTTCATATTCATGCGGCTGATCAACTTAGCGTTGGCCGGCAGGTGACGGCTGATGGATCGGCCGGCATACTCGCTATCTCCGAGGACGCGCAACAAGCGATCGGGAATCCAACTGGCCACGATCCGAATCATTTCCAAGGCCAGTTCGGGACGGGTGCGATATTGCTTGGCGGTGGCCTGGCCGGTTTGCTTGCGCTCCAGTTTTCCGCCTTTGCCGGGCGCGCGCTGATTGGTCTGCCGTTTCCGGTACATGCGGACCAGGATGGGGCAGGCCCAGAATTTGTTGGGAGCGAAGGGCAAGGTGACTTGCAAGGAGAGGACCACGAAGTTGTGGCCAAAGGAGAAGACGGGGCGTTTCTGGGTGGAGCGCAAGGGATCGTGGTGCATGCCAGCGCCCCAGATGTGGCGTCCGGATTTACGGGCCAAAGTATCGTCAACGGCGGCGACCAAGACGTCTGCACAAAAAGGTAACAGAAGTTGGAAGACACAGTGGCCCAGATCGTCGAGGTCCCAGCGGGCCTGGCTGAAGAAGCGATGGAAGCAGCAGAAGTGTTTGAAGTCGGTGAGTTGGGCGGCTTGAATGATGCGGGTGAGGGAACGGCGGCCGGAACAGAGGATCCAGGCGCAGGTCAAGGCCCAGAAGGAGGAGAAACTGGGCCGCGTGAAGCAGGGTTGAAAGGCAAGCAGGAAAGGGGCGAAGGAACGGACCAAGAGATCGGGCATGCGGCAGCATCCTTATCTTTCATATTCAATAAATGAAAGATAAAGAACACAAAAAAAAGACCTTACGGCCGCTGGTGCTTCCGCTCCTTGAATAACTCCAGGTTCACCTGGGCGATCTGCTTCAGTACATTCTGCACCTGAGCAAAGGCACGCAGGCTTTCCTCTACCTCTTTCTTCAACTCGATGGGGACAGGGATCTGGCGCACCTGGCGATTGCCGAGACTGACGGAGAGAATCCAAATCGGCCCGTGGCCTTTCCCCTTGCCCTTCTCGCAAAAGCGGCAACCGGGCTTATTGCAGCGGACCATGCGGCTCAATAAGGAACCCGGCAAGACGGTGGAGAGGTCCGGCATTTGCTGGAGGAGTTGTTTGCGGGAAGCGGTAAGTTGGGCGACCTTATCTTTCATTTCTATAAAATGAAAGATATCATATTTCAAAATACGCTGCAAGAGAAAAACGACAAAACACCACAAAAATGTTTTACTCTGCGAGGCGCTGCCAGACGGGCAAGTCTATCCGGGTCGGCACCACTCCATCTGTCCGTCCACCCTTTCCGTCAGAGCGGTATTCTGAGATGGATGTCGGTTCCCGTCCGCGCACTGGAGCAAGTTCATGCCCAGGTACGGGCAGCGATCATTCACCGGCGACCGATCGCTGCACTCTACCGGGGACGCAGACGGCTGCTCTGTCCACACCTGCTGGGCTGGAATAGGCAGCGACGCCTGCAGGTGTTGTGCTATCAGTACGGAGGCGACAGCGAAAGCGGTCTCGAACTGGTCGGTGCACCGGACAACTGGCGCTGTCTGGCGGTAGAGAATCTCAGTCAACTGGAATTACTCGACGGCCCTTGGCAAACAGCAGAAAACCACTCCCGGCCTCAAACATGCATCGAAGAAGTCGAACTCGCTGTCGATGACTACCCCGAAACGCCCACGTCACCCAACCCAAAAAGTGCAAAACTCTAGTCTAGGGGCCAAGTCCGGAAACAGGTAGAACAGCATCGCGGATGCTAGAAAGCCGAAGAAGACGGATCCCACGTAGCCACCCCAGAATGGCGACGCTCTAGAGCTGACAATCGAGACGCCGAGATCATTTAAATGAAAGAAGAGCAGACAAGACGTGACCAGGGTGAGTGTCCCGAGAGTTTGGCCGGCCCAGAACGTGTGCAGCAGTGCGACAGCCAGCAGAGCCAGTTCCGCAGCAAGAAACACCCCGCGAGGGCGTGCAACACGGTACGGCCAAGCCTTCACGTTCGTCTTACAAGGAGAAGCGGCAACGTCCGCCCACGCTGTCCTGTCAAAGGTGGCTGTAGCCATATCGGATATCGGGCATTGACCGTACTAGAGAATGCGCTCTCCCGCGACAGCCGGTCGATCCGCCTGATCATCCGTAGCGCTCGCGGTCACGACCCACACTAGCAGGCAGGGTGTTCGGTCGTCTGGTCATAAGTGACCACCGGTGCATCGATTTAGAGTGAGGTAGGGTCAGAGTGAGGTACGCCGTACACTGCACTGATACTGGCCATGAGATTTCGGCGCTAAAGGGGGTCGCGGCAGTCAAAGCAGTGAGCATGATCCGTTTTGATCAGACTACCAACCGGTTCTCTTGTTATCTTGAGCTCGGGCGTCCGGGTAGGCGAACGAGAACTGAAGCTCCGAGACTGCTGAGGGTGACATGAGGCAACAAACAGGTTGGAAAAGGGCCGCATCCGCAATACTTCTTTTCACGGCCGGCGCGGTGCTGGTCAAGGCGGCGGACAGTCCTAAGGCGCCCGCACGCCCTGGTCCTGGTGAGGCCGAATATCGCCTGGGTCCCGAGGATGTGATTGAAGTATTCGTGTGGAAAGAGCCGGAGTTGACGACGACGGTCACAGTACGGCCGGACGGCAGGATATCGCTCCCGCTGGCAAGCGAGCTTGAGGCAAGCGGCAAGACGGCGGCCGAACTTCAGCAGGAGATCACGGCGAAATTGAGCAAGTATGTCGTGCTGCCGGTGGTCAACGTCATGGTCAAGCAGGTGAACAGCCTCAAGATTTCGGTCCTGGGTGAAGTTCGCAGGCCTGACGTGTACAGGATTCAAGAATCGGGTGACCGTGCTGGACGCCATCGCGATGGCTGGGGGCTTCACGGACCTCGCCCGGCCGAACAAAGTAATTGTACTGAGAAATACTCCGGCCGGCCCGCAACGAATCAAGATCAACATCAAACAGCTAGTCGAAGACGAGAGCGGCGTGCCAGTCTTCCTTCAGACACTGGACGCCAATGTTTACCATTCGGAACCACCGTAAAAAGAGGCGTTCGAGGATAGGGGCTGGAACAAACTCGTCAAGCCGTGGCATTCTAAGCTGGATGAGTGCGAGTGATCCGGTCGGTCGCGCCGAACAGTTGGAGCAGGAAGTGGCATCCTTACAGCGACGCCTGGACCGGTCGTTGGCGGAGAACGAGCGCCTGGAGCAAGAGATCGCACGAGTGCAGAAACTGCTAGAAGAGGCAGTGCGCAAAAGGAAGCGCAACACAGCTCCGTTCTCCCGCGACAATCCCAAAACAAATCCCAAAACAGCGGGACGCAAACCGGGGGATCAATACGGTCAGCAGGCCACGCGTGGGACACCGCTGCGGGTGGATGAGCAGATCGCTGTGCCGTTGCCGCCCTCCTGCCCACATTGCCAGAGCGATGTGGTTCTGCGGGACACCAAGGCTCAGTATCAGGAAGACATAGTGCGCGTGACCCTGGTGCGGCGGTTTAATGTGGAGGTGGGGGTGTGCTCGGGCTGTGGACGCAGTGTGCAAGGAAGGCATCCGCTGCAGACCTCCGATGCGTTGCACGTCGGGACGGTACAGATCGGGCCGGAAGCATTGTCGCTGGCGGCGCTGTGGAACAAAGAGATGGGCCTATCGCATGAGCGAGTGGCCCGGTCGCTGCAATTGGGTTACGGCTTGACGGTGAGCCGCAGCGGGATCTGCCGGGCGCTGGAACGGTTGGGCAATTTGGCCGCTCCCACCTACCATCAATTGAAGGCCTCGTTGGCGCGTAGTCCATTCAATGGGATGGACGATACTGGTTGGCGTGTAGGCGGCCGGTTACAGAATTGTCGGGTGATCGGCAATGAATCGGTCACCGTATACCTGATCGAGCCGCATCGCGGCTTCGCCGAAGCGGCGGCAGTATTGGGGGCTGAATACGATGGCTTTCTGGTGCATGACGGGGCCCGGACCTGGTACGGTTTTTTGCAGGCTTTTCACCAAACCTGCCTGGCGCATCTCATCCTGCGCTGCCGGGACCTGCTGCAGTTGCTGACCGGGGGAGCGCGACAGTTCCCGCAGGCGGTCCTGGATGTGTTGCTGGACAGTCTCGACTTGCGGGATCGCCACCAACAGGGACTGGTCAGCGAACATGGATTAGCAGTGGCCACGGGCCGCTTGAAGGCCCGGTTGGACCGGCTGTTGGCAACCCCACAGTGCCATGCCGCCAATCGGCGTTTAGCGCGCCACCTACAACATGAGCAGCCCCACCTGTTCACATTTCTGTACTGTCCGGGCCTTCCGGCCACCAACAACTTCATCGAGGCAGCGATTCGGCTGATGGTGGTGGCTCGCAAAACCTGGGGCGGGAACCGAACCTGGAACGGCGCCCGAACCCAACAGATATTGACGAGCGTCTTGCGAAGTTGTTGGCAACAGGGCAAAGACGCTTTCCAACAGCTGGTTACTCTATTACATTCTCCGCGGCCAATGGTGCTCGATCTCGTTCCAGCTTCCCTATCTCCCTAACCCGCCTTGCTCCGCGACACTCTCCACCGCCCCAACCATAACACTGTGCGGACTCACTATTCCCCGCTGAGTGGTGATTTTGCCGAAGATGGTAAACATTGGCGGACGAGGACGCCGCTAGCGGCCTCCACCATCCGTATGAGTTGGGTTTTCAGGCTTGCCATAATTGAGCACCATGGAATGGCGGCACAGCCGAAGCCATGCCGCCTTTGGTGAGTTGTTGTTAGGACAGCCAGCGATCCGCAGGCCCTTATTAGCGAACCCATAGAGTGCAGACGCCAATGTTTACCATTCGGAACCACCGTAAAAAGAGGCGTTCGAGGATAGGGGCTGGACAAACTCGTCAAGCCGTGGCATTCTAAGCTGGATGAGTGCGAGTGATCCGGTCGGTCGCGCCGAACAGTTGGAGCAGGAAGTGGCATCCTTACAGCGACGCCTGGACCGGTCGTTGGCGGAGAACGAGCGCCTGGAGCAAGAGATCGCACGAGTGCAGAAACTGCTAGAAGAGGCAGTGCGCAAAAGGAAGCGCAACACAGCTCCGTTCTCCCGCGACAATCCCAAAACAAATCCCAAAACAGCGGGACGCAAACCGGGGGATCAATACGGTCAGCAGGCCACGCGTGGGACACCGCTGCGGGTGGATGAGCAGATCGCTGTGCCGTTGCCGCCCTCCTGCCCACATTGCCAGAGCGATGTGGTTCTGCGGGACACCAAGGCTCAGTATCAGGAAGACATAGTGCGCGTGACCCTGGTGCGGCGGTTTAATGTGGAGGTGGGGGTGTGCTCGGGCTGTGGACGCAGTGTGCAAGGAAGGCATCCGCTGCAGACCTCCGATGCGTTGCACGTCGGGACGGTACAGATCGGGCCGGAAGCATTGTCGCTGGCGGCGCTGTGGAACAAAGAGATGGGCCTATCGCATGAGCGAGTGGCCCGGTCGCTGCAATTGGGTTACGGCTTGACGGTGAGCCGCAGCGGGATCTGCCGGGCGCTGGAACGGTTGGGCAATTTGGCCGCTCCCACCTACCATCAATTGAAGGCCTCGTTGGCGCGTAGTCCATTCAATGGGATGGACGATACTGGTTGGCGTGTAGGCGGCCGGTTACAGAATTGTCGGGTGATCGGCAATGAATCGGTCACCGTATACCTGATCGAGCCGCATCGCGGCTTCGCCGAAGCGGCGGCAGTATTGGGGGCTGAATACGATGGCTTTCTGGTGCATGACGGGGCCCGGACCTGGTACGGTTTTTTGCAGGCTTTTCACCAAACCTGCCTGGCGCATCTCATCCTGCGCTGCCGGGACCTGCTGCAGTTGCTGACCGGGGGAGCGCGACAGTTCCCGCAGGCGGTCCTGGATGTGTTGCTGGACAGTCTCGACTTGCGGGATCGCCACCAACAGGGACTGGTCAGCGAACATGGATTAGCAGTGGCCACGGGCCGCTTGAAGGCCCGGTTGGACCGGCTGTTGGCAACCCCACAGTGCCATGCCGCCAATCGGCGTTTAGCGCGCCACCTACAACATGAGCAGCCCCACCTGTTCACATTTCTGTACTGTCCGGGCCTTCCGGCCACCAACAACTTCATCGAGGCAGCGATTCGGCTGATGGTGGTGGCTCGCAAAACCTGGGGCGGGAACCGAACCTGGAACGGCGCCCGAACCCAACAGATATTGACGAGCGTCTTGCGAAGTTGTTGGCAACAGGGCAAAGACGCTTTCCAACAGCTGGTTACTCTATTACATTCTCCGCGGCCAATGGTGCTCGATCTCGTTCCAGCTTCCCTATCTCCCTAACCCGCCTTGCTCCGCGACACTCTCCACCGCCCCAACCATAACACTGTGCGGACTCACTATTCCCCGCTGAGTGGTGATTTTGCCGAAGATGGTAAACATTGGCACGCACTTTCGGGCAGCTACGCATATCTGTTCGTCCATCCGCTAGGCGGCGGACCATCGGAGATCAACACGGGCGTGCAGAACCTGAATCTTGAGTACGTCTATACCATCAATCCCGGCTTGACAGTCCGCGCGTCTGGCGGCGTCACGCGGGCCAACCAATCGTCGTTTACCGGCGCGGCGGCGGTGGATAAGAAAGTGGGCGACGTTTGGTTGTCCGCCGGATACCAGCGCTACCTGGCTCTCTTTGGAGTTCTGGCGCCGGTCGGCACTCCCATTGGGCCAATCCCCTTCATCGGTGGTTTGGCGCCGGACGCTGTTTACCAAGTGGCATCCCTGCGGGCCTGGGGTAGTCTGACCAATCGCCTCGGACTGGAAGGCAGCGTTCAAAGGGCACTTAACGGAGTTACGACGGACAACCGTGGTATCAAAAGCCTCGTCGCTCAGCTTCGTCTGAACTATAAACTCAACGACCGGGTTACCGCATTCACGTCCACAGAATTCTACGGGCAAAACATCAGTGAGTTCTCGTCATTCCCGCTATCGCGGGCGCGCTACTTTGGTGGTCTGGAGATCACTCTGACGCGGCCGCCGGAGCGGGGCGATGACCCGCATCGGCACAAACCGCTGCCTGCGGGCTCGTCCCAGTCCCAGCAAGACGTGGCCCATCCTCCAGAGGAGAAATAAGCAGTGGAAACAAATGAGAGTGGGAAGAAACTTTCCGCATTTACCGTGTTGAAGATGCTCAAGCGGCGCTGGCTGTATCTGTTGGTGCCCATAGTACTGGTGACGGGTGCAGTTACGATTTACACCGGCAGGCTGCCGAAACGATATCGGGCCAAAGCGCTGGTGGCTTCGACGACCCCTGTAGCGGATCCGTACTTAAACGGAAGAGTGGACGCCGTAGCCACTCTCGACGCGCAGGAGCATTTGCGAGCGGTCCGTGAAACGCTATTTAGCCCGCCGGTGCTTGAGACGGTCATCCGCGAATTCAAGCTTTATGACGTCGCAGGGAAGCACGGGCTGGAAAAGGCGATTGACTCCTTGAAGTCGCAGATCCAGATTTAGGTCGACAGTCCGGATTCCTTTTATGTCGGCTTCGAAAGTGATCGGCCGGACCAGGCGATGCAGGTGGCAAATCGCCTGGCGACCTTGTTCGTCGAGCGAACGTCGGACCTTCATGGAGAACACGTGGCACAGGTGGATGGGCTGCTGGACGCAGAGGTGGACCGCCTGAGGACGCAACTCCGGGAGCAGGAAGGCGGACTGATGACCTTCAAGCAGAGTGTGGCGCCGGAACTCCCCGACCGTCTTGCAGCCAACCTCAAGTGGCTCGAAAACCTGCAGCAGCAAGCACAAAGCAAGTCCGACCAGATAGGGGAGGCTCAGGCGCGGCGCCTCGCCGTTGTGGACGAGATGCTGGCCTTGAAGAACCAGGGCGCACTCGAACCGGCGCCGCGCCAAAAGACCTTGCACGAGACCGCGCTCGATGACTTACGGCTCAAGTTGAGCCAACTTAAGACCCGGTATACTGCCGAGAATCCGGAGATCCAGCGAACCGAACAAGAGCTTCGCGACCTGGAGGCGCTCGAAGCCCCCATCGGGGCTCGATTCGAGCCATCACCCTTGCAATTGCGCTATATCGCATTGCAAGCGGAACTGACATCGATCGATCAACGGGTGAAGAGTTACCAGCAGGAGCAAGCCGGGTTGACATCCCAGATGGCGGGCTATGAACGAAGGATCGACTCCTCCCCCGGCCGAGAAACGACGCTAGCCGAACGGATGAGGGACGCGGCAGTAACGCGGACCCAATATGAGTCCATGCTGGCCAAGCAACAGGCGCAGAAACTGGACCAGCGCGTAGAGAAGAGTAACAACCATGTTGCCTTCAAGGTGGTCGAGCCGGCGGAGTTGCCGTCGACCCCCTACAGCCCGCAGCGTCAACGGCTTATTCTGATGGGCTTCCTGGCGAGCCTTGGGCTCGGGTTAGCCGCCATCATCGTAGTCGAACAGATGGATACGTCGTTCGAGACGATCGAAGAAGTCCGAGGTTTTACGAGTCTCCGGGTTTTATCTGCCATTCCAACAATAGGCACCAAGCTGCCCAAGATCCGCCAGGGAAAGAGTCGAAACCACGGATCGATCAAAACGGAAGCCCTGACGCTCGTTGGAGAGACCATGTCTCCTGAAGCGCGGCGGCATTTTCAAGAGCACCGGCTGACCGTTATGAGCGATCCTCAGTCCATTGCCTCGCAACAGTACAGCCTGCTGAAGTTGAAAGTGCAACGCTGGAGGGAACAAACCGGAGGCCGCGTGCTGGCTGTCACCAGCGCGGGGGGAGGCGAGGGGAAATCGCTGACGGCTTTGAACCTCAGCATGGCGCTCTCCTCGTCGATTGAAGGACGAGTACTGCTGGTGGATTGCGACCTGAGGCGTCCCCAGGTGCATGGGCGATTGGGGCTTCACGAGCCAATGTTTACCATCTTCGGCAAAATCACCACTCAGCGGGGAATAGTGAGTCCGCACAGTGTTATGGTTGGGGCGGTGGAGAGTGTCGCGGAGCAAGGCGGGTTAGGGAGATAGGGAAGCTGGAACGAGATCGAGCACCATTGGCCGCGGAGAATGTAATAGAGTAACCAGCTGTTGGAAAGCGTCTTTGCCCTGTTGCCAACAACTTCGCAAGACGCTCGTCAATATCTGTTGGGTTCGGGCGCCGTTCCAGGTTCGGTTCCCGCCCCAGGTTTTGCGAGCCACCACCATCAGCCGAATCGCTGCCTCGATGAAGTTGTTGGTGGCCGGAAGGCCCGGACAGTACAGAAATGTGAACAGGTGGGGCTGCTCATGTTGTAGGTGGCGCGCTAAACGCCGATTGGCGGCATGGCACTGTGGGGTTGCCAACAGCCGGTCCAACCGGGCCTTCAAGCGGCCCGTGGCCACTGCTAATCCATGTTCGCTGACCAGTCCCTGTTGGTGGCGATCCCGCAAGTCGAGACTGTCCAGCAACACATCCAGGACCGCCTGCGGGAACTGTCGCGCTCCCCCGGTCAGCAACTGCAGCAGGTCCCGGCAGCGCAGGATGAGATGCGCCAGGCAGGTTTGGTGAAAAGCCTGCAAAAAACCGTACCAGGTCCGGGCCCCGTCATGCACCAGAAAGCCATCGTATTCAGCCCCCAATACTGCCGCCGCTTCGGCGAAGCCGCGATGCGGCTCGATCAGGTATACGGTGACCGATTCATTGCCGATCACCCGACAATTCTGTAACCGGCCGCCTACACGCCAACCAGTATCGTCCATCCCATTGAATGGACTACGCGCCAACGAGGCCTTCAATTGATGGTAGGTGGGAGCGGCCAAATTGCCCAACCGTTCCAGCGCCCGGCAGATCCCGCTGCGGCTCACCGTCAAGCCGTAACCCAATTGCAGCGACCGGGCCACTCGCTCATGCGATAGGCCCATCTCTTTGTTCCACAGCGCCGCCAGCGACAATGCTTCCGGCCCGATCTGTACCGTCCCGACGTGCAACGCATCGGAGGTCTGCAGCGGATGCCTTCCTTGCACACTGCGTCCACAGCCCGAGCACACCCCCACCTCCACATTAAACCGCCGCACCAGGGTCACGCGCACTATGTCTTCCTGATACTGAGCCTTGGTGTCCCGCAGAACCACATCGCTCTGGCAATGTGGGCAGGAGGGCGGCAACGGCACAGCGATCTGCTCATCCACCCGCAGCGGTGTCCCACGCGTGGCCTGCTGACCGTATTGATCCCCCGGTTTGCGTCCCGCTGTTTTGGGATTTGTTTTGGGATTGTCGCGGGAGAACGGAGCTGTGTTGCGCTTCCTTTTGCGCACTGCCTCTTCTAGCAGTTTCTGCACTCGTGCGATCTCTTGCTCCAGGCGCTCGTTCTCCGCCAACGACCGGTCCAGGCGTCGCTGTAAGGATGCCACTTCCTGCTCCAACTGTTCGGCGCGACCGACCGGATCACTCGCACTCATCCAGCTTAGAATGCCACGGCTTGACGAGTTTGTCCAGCCCCTATCCTCGAACGCCTCTTTTTACGGTGGTTCCGAATGGTAAACATTGGCCTTCACGATCCGTCGGGTCTCAGCAATCTATTGGCTCTGGCTGACCGCGATATCAGCTCGTTTGTCTCGAAGGTGGGAAGTCTCTATGTGATCCCTGGCGGCACCCATTTGAGTGACCCGTCGGGGCTTCTCTTTTCAAACCGGATGCCTGAGATTCTTAGCCGCCTGAGGCAGGAATACGACCTTATTGTGTTGGACAGCCCGCCCATCGTGCCAATTGCAGACAGCCACTTCCTGGCCGGAATGGCGGATGGTGTCATTCTGGTAGTTCGCGCCCGGCAAACGCGCCGCGAACTATTCCAACTCGCTGTCGAGAGCTTTGATGCCGCCAACATACTAGGTATTGTCCTGAACGACGTTGAGTACGGGGATACTCCCTACGCATCTGCTTACCGGTATTATCAGCGGCAGTACATGGGCCGGCGGTAGACCAGCAATACGTAACTCGGCGCCCGGTAGACATAAC
>CAWKYG010000025.1:0-88244 GCA_963853855.1 uncultured Solibacteraceae bacterium
TAGACCGGTTGTTTCTTGCGCGGGCGCGAGGTGCGCTTTTTGCGTTGCCGTCGGACGATAGTTTGCGCGGCGCGCGCGGACGGCGCTGCGGCTTGGGCGGAGGCAGGGGCTCGGGAATCTCGCCGGTGGCGGTCGGCTGGCCGGGCACGAGCGGCTGCGGCTCGTCCTCTTCTTCCTCTTCGACCGCGGCTACGGGTTCCGGCTCCGGCGGCGCGGCGGGCGGATGGAATTCGGCGCCCAGGAAGACGGTGAGGCCCTTCTCTTCGTCGGCCTGGATGCGCACCAGGCCCTTGTCCTGCGCGTAGTTCAGCAGCTCGCTGAACTCCTGGAAGCCATACTCGCGCGAGTCGAAATTGGGATGGTCCTGGTGCACCCATTCGGCCAGTTCGTCGGCCAAGGCGCCGTTGTCCACTTCCATGCGATGGATTTCCAGCACGTCGCGCAGCAGCGGGATGGCCTCTTCGGGCTTGGCGCCGGGCTTTTCCGGAGACCCGCCGCCCTTCATGCGGATCATGTAGCGGCCTTCGCCGCCGGTGACTTCCACGTAGTCGGCCTTCTGCAGCTTCTCCACGAAATCGGTGAACGAACTGGCGCCGTAGGCCTTTTCGTTGAACGTGGAATCGAGTTGCAGCATGGTGGATTTCAGCAGGCCGAGCTGCGGGCGCACTTCGCGCCGTTCCAGCACGCCCAGCGCGCGCTCCACCAGCGGCATGGCCTGCGCCAGGTCGAGCGCCACGCGCTTGTGCGGCGGGCGCTGCTGTTGTTGGGCTGCGACTGCTGCTGCTGCGGCTGCGGCGGCTGCGGCGGCGGCGGCTGCGAGGGTTGCTGCTGGGGCTGTTCTTGCTGCGGCGGCTGCTCGCGGTGCCCCTGCTGGCGCGGGCGCGGGTCGTCGATGATCGATTCGTAGGCCACGAACTCGTGGCAGTTCTTCTGCAGAATCGTGCTGGTGAAGGCCCGCCCGCCCACCACGAAGATCCGCTTGTCGTACTGTTTCAGTTTGTTGACCAGCGCGATGAAGTCGCTGTCGCCGCTGACGATGGCGAAGGCGTTGATGTGGTCGTGCGTGAACGCCATTTCCAGCGCATCCAGCGCCAGATTGATATCGGCGCCGTTCTTGTCGCCGCGCGGCGAAGGGTCGCGCTGCACCATCTGCACGGCGTGCTCGGAGAGCGCGCGCGTGGCAGATTCCTGCCTTCCCCAGTTCGCATACGCGAACTTGGTGACGATTTCGCCGCGTTCTTTCAGCGCGTCCAGCACGGCCGCCACGTCGAATTCGCGGTGCAGCGTGGACTTCACGCCGATCTCGATATTGTCAAAATCGATGAACACGGCGATCTTGAGTTTTTGTTCCATTTTGAAATCCTTAAATCCGGCACCGGGTGCGGAGGACCTTCTGGTCTCGCCGCGCCTGGAAAGCCGGCAGACCGCTCGCGGACGTTCCGTCCGACGGCGGCGCAGATACGGCCTGTGCGCCTCATGCGTAGTTTATCCTAATTTATCGTTCGGTACACTTGCGTCGCCGGCAACCGATTCTCGCAAGCCGGCCCGCCAGTGCCGCGCCGCGCTCGAATTCCTCCTGCAGTTGCCGCGTCCGCAGGTTCTCGCGCATGTGCTCCAGTTTCTGTATATAGGCCCCCAGGGCGCGGTCGATGGGCTCGCTGTTGGTGGCCAGTATATCGCGCCAGAGATCGTAGGAGCTGAGCGGCCAGGCGCGTCATGTCCACCAGGCCCGGACCGGCCACGTCCAGCCCTCGGCGGCCGCAGGTTTCGGCCACAGTGGCCGCCAGCGCGGTGGACGCGAGTTGCGGCAGGTGCGAGGTGAGCGCCACGACGCGGTCGTGCTCGTCCGGCTCGATGCTCACCGGCATGCGCGCCGAGTGCGTGCAGCCAGTGCGAGAACTCGCGGGCCTGCGGCGGTGTCCAGGTCCGCCGGCTCGTCCGGCGTCAGCACCCAGGTGCGCGCCGCGGAAGAGGTCCGCGTCGGCCGACGCCGGCGCCGCGCTTCTCTTTGCCGGCCATGGGATGGCCGCCCAGAAACTGGCAGCGCGCAATTTGCTGCGCGCCAGATCCGACGATCTCGCACTTGGTGCTGCCGGCATCGGTGACCAGCGCGTCCGGGCGCACCAGCGGATCCAGATGGCGGATGGTGTCGAGAATGCGGCCGATGGTCTGCGACAGGAACACCAGGTCGCACTCGCGCCGCCGCTTCGGCGAGCGGTGCCGCGCGATCGATGGCGCCGGCCTGCCAGCGCCGCCTTGACGGCGCGCGGGCGAACTGACGCCGAGAATCGGCCCGTCGAAACCCGCCTTCGCGCAGAGCCAGCCCGAACGAAGCGCCGATCAGGCCGGTTCCGACAATGGCGACGGTTTTCAGTATGCTCTCAATCGGCGTGACAGCCGGAGGCCTGTCGCTACATACTCCGTCCCACCGCCGGCGGCAATCAATCGCAGCTGGCCCATCAGTTCCTCGAACTGCTCCGGCCGCAGGGTCTGCGCGCCATCGCTCAGCGCGCGGTCGGGATCGGGGTGCACTTCCATCATCAGGCCGTCGGCGCCCGCGGCCACGGCCGCGCGCGCCATCGGCGCCACCTTGTCGCGGCGCCCGGTGCCGTGCGAAGGGTCGGCGACCATCGGCAGGTGCGACAGCTTCTTCACCACCGGGATGGCCGAGATGTCCATGGTGTTGCGCGTGTAGGTCTCGAAGGTGCGGATGCCGCGCTCGCACAGGATCACGTCGTAATTGCCGCCGGACAGAATGTATTCCGCCGAGAGCAGCAGCTCTTCGATGGTGGCCGCAATGCCGCGCTTCAGCAGCACCGGCTTGCGCTGCTTGCCCAGTTCGCGCAGCAGGTTGAAGTTCTGCATGTTGCGCGCGCCCACCTGCAGGATGTCGCGAATATGCGCCGACCAGCGGGATCTGCGTCTGGTCCATCACCTCGCTGACCACCAGCAGGCCGTGGCGGTCGGCCGCTTCGCGCAGCAGTCGCAGGCCCTCTTCGCCCAGCCCCTGGAAGCTGTAGGGCGAACTGCGCGGCTTGAACGCGCCGCCGCGAATCACGCGCGCGCCGGCGCGCGGCCACAATTTCGGCCGAGCGTTCGATCTGCTCGCGGCTCTCCACGCTGCACGGGCCCGGCCATCACCACCACGCGCTCGCCGCCGATCTCCACATCCGCCGATCTTCACCACCGTGCCGCCCGGCCTGAAACTGCGGCTGGCCAGCTTGTAGGGCGAGACGATGCGGTGCGCTTCCTTCACGCCCTCCATCACCTCGAAGATCGCCAGGTCGAAATCGTCCTTGCCGCCCACGCCGCCCAGCACGGTGTGGATCACGCCGGTGGAGCGGTGCACGTCGAACCCCAGCTCCACCAGCCGCTCGATCACGGCATCGATCTGCTCTTCGGTGGCGCCCTGCTGCATGACGACTAGCATCTATTTGTCTCCGTCCGCTTCCATGCGCACGCGCTGGATCTTGCGCATCTCGTCGATGATGCGCTCGAAGATGCGGCGCAGGGCGTCCGGCGTCAGCGGCCCGCGGTTGCAGCCGGTGACGTTGGCGAACACCTGGTCTTCGCGCTTGGGTTCGTAGATCGGCAGCTGCGCTTCGCGCTTCACGCGGCCGATCTCTTCCACCACGCGCGTGCGCTCGTTCAGCAGCGCGACGATGCGCCGGTCCACATCGTCGATCAGCACGCGGAACTCTTCCAGCTTGTGCGCGCGCTTCGTCCTGGCGTCATGCGTGCGCTCCGAAGCCGTGCTTCAATTCGCGGGTGAAGGATTCGAGCTGAATTTCGAGCGACGCGTTGTCGCTGTTGCGCTCGATCAGCCGCACGATGGCGCTGCCCACCACCACCGCTTCCACCTGCCCGCCCAGTTCGGCCACGTGCTCCGGCTTGGAGATGCCGAAGCCGACCGCCAGCGGCAGATCGGTGACCGCGCGCACGGCGCGCACCAGCGGCGCCACGCGCGTCGGAGAGCGATTCGCGCTCGCCGGTGACGCCGGTGCGCGACACCAGGTAGACGAACCCGGTGGAATATTGCGCCACCAGCTTGAGCCGCCGCTCGGTGCTGGTGGGCGCGGCCAGAAACACCGTGTCGAGGCCGTGGCGGTGCATGGCGCCGACGTACTCGTGCGCCTCTTCCACCGAGGCGTCGGTGAGCAGGCAGCCATCGATGCCGCCCGCCGCGGCGTCCTGCGCCAGGCGTTCGAGGCCGTAGCGCATCACCGGATTGAGATAGGTGAACAGCAGCAGCGGCACTTCGGACGTCCGGCGGATCTCGCGCGCGATGCCAGCACGCGCTGTCAGCGTGGTGCCGGCCTTCAGCGCGCGCTCGCCGGCGCGCTGGATCACCGGGCCATCGGCGATGGGGTCGGAGAACGGCACGCCCAGTTCGATCAGGTCGGCGCCGCCGCGCACCAGCGCCTCCACCAGCGCAGGCGTGCGGTCGGGCGAAGGATCGCCGGCCGTGAGGTAGGCGATCAGGCCCTTGCGGCCGTCGCGCTTCAGGTCTTCGAAGAGCCGGCCGATGCGCGTCATTGCTTGGTCGAGTTCCTTCAGATTCTCGCGGTAGATATCGATGTCTTTGTCGCCGCGGCCGGAGACGTTCACCAGGAAGATCTTGCCCTTCGGCGGCGGGCGCGCGCTTGACGGCTTCGGCCACGGCGTGCGCCGATTCGAGCGCCGGAATGATGCCTTCGGTGCGCGAGAGCAGGCGCGCCGCGTCGAGCGCTTCGCCGTCGGATGCGGCGGTGTATTCGGCGCGGCTGCTGGTCGTGCAGCCAGGCGTGCTCCGGCCCGATCATGGCGTAATCCAGGCCCGCCGAGACGGAATGCGTCAGCGCGATCTGGCCGTCGTCGTCCTGCAGCACGATAGCTGTAGGCGCCCTGCAGCACGCCGGGCGCGCCGCCGCGATAGCGCGCGGCATGCTCGCCGATGCCGTCGCCGCGTCCGCCGGCTTCGATGCCGACCAGTTGCACGCGCGGTCGTCCGGCAGGAAGGCGTGGAAGATGCCGATGGCGTTGACTGCCGCCGCCCACGCAGGCGAAAATCGTATCCGGCAGGCGGCCTTCGGCTTCCAGAATCTGGCGCCGCGCCTCCTCGCCGATCACCTTATGAAAATCGCGCACCATCATGGGATAAGGATGCGAGCCCAGCGCCGAGCCCAGCAGGTAATGCGTGTCGCCGACGTTGGTCACCCAATCGCGCATGGCTTCGCTGATGGCGTCTTTCAGGGTGCGGCTGCCGCTGGTCACGCCGCACCACTTTGGCGCCCAGCAGGCGCATGCGGAAGACGTTGAGCCGCTGCCGGCGCATGTCCTCCTCGCCCATGTAGACCACGCACTCGAAGCCCAAGCAGCGCGCAGACCGTGGCGGTGGCCACGCCGTGCTGCCCCGCGCCGGTCTCGGCGATGATGCGGCGCTTGCCCATGCGCCGCGCCAGCAGCGCCTGCCCCAGGCAGTTGTTGATCTTGTGCGCGCCGGTGTGCAGCAGGTCTTCGCGCTTGAGCCAGATGCGCGCGCCGCCCAGTGTTCTCGCTGAGCCGCTTGGCGAAATAGAGCGGCGTGGGCCGGCCGGCGTAGTTGTGCAGCAGGTCGGCCAGTTCCGCCTGAAACGCGGGATCTTCGCGCGCCGCCAGATAGGCCGTCTCCAGTTCCTCGATGGGCGCCATCAAGACTTCCGGCACGTACCGGCCGCCGTAAGGTCCGAAGTGGCCGCCCTGGTCGGGTTGCGGCGTCATGCGTGCAGCGGCCGCCGTGGCCGCTTGCAGAAATTCGTTCATCTTCTTGTGGTCCTTCTTGCCCGGGCGCGCTTTCGATGCGCGAGCAGGCGTCCACGCCCCAGGGGTGCACCAGAGCGACGGCCGCGGCGACGTTCGAGGCATCCAGCCCGCCGGCGAGGATGATGCGGTGCGGTCGCGCGCGGCCAGGCGCCAGTCGAACGCTGTGCCCGCGCCGCCGTAAGGTCCGCCGGCGCCGGGCCATCCAGCAGCAACGCTTCGGCCGGGTCAGTCTGTCGATATGGCGCGAGATCGAAATCCGGCGGCCACGCGCAGCGCCTTCCAGACCGGCGACGTGCCGCCGGGATAATCGCGCGGCGGTCTCGTCGCCGTGCAGTTGCGCCACGTCGAGCCGCGCCGATGCGCGCGATTGCCTCCACCGCTCGCGCGGTCTCGTTCACGAACACGCCCACGCGCCGCACGCCGGTGGCGGTGACGATCCCGGCGGCCCGCTCCGGCGCGATGTAGCGCGGGCTGCGCGGATAGAAGTTGAACCCGATGGCGGTGGCGCCGCCGGCGATCGCCGCGGCCGGCGTCTTCCTGCATTGGTGATGCCGCAGATCTTGACGAATCATGCCGCCACCAGTTCTGTCGCAGCGCCGCCGCGGATCGCCCGACTTCATGAGGTGCTCGCCCACCAGAAACGCCGTGTAACCCGGCGGCGCGCAGCGTGCGCGATATCCGCGCGCATTGTGAATGCCGCTCTCGCTGACCCGCACCACGCCGGCCGGCATGTGTTCGGCCAGGCGCAGCGAGGTCTCGAGCGTGACTTCGAAGGTGGTCAGATTGCGATTGTTGACGCCGATGATGTCGGCTGCCGGCGGCGATGGCCGCGTCCAGTTCGCGGCGGTCGTGCACCTCCACCAGCGCCGCCATGCCGTAGCGCGCCGCCGCTTCGCGAAAATCGCGGATCTCGCGCTCGCGTGAGGATGGCCGCGATCAGCAGGATGGCGTCGGCGCCGTGGGCCGCGGCTTCCACGATCGTGCGGCATGGCAATCGTAAAATCTTTGCGCAGGACCGGCAGCGAGACGCCGGCCGCGGCCGCTTCCAGATCGGCCAGGCTGCCCTGGAAGAAAGCTCTCGTCGGTGAGCACGGAGAGCGCCGCCGCGCCGCCGCGCTCGATACTGCCGCGGCGATGCGCGCCGGCGTCGAAATCGGCGCGACAGCACGCCCTTGCTGGGCGAGGCTTTCTTCACTTCGGCGATGATCGCGGGCGTGCGCGCGCAGCAGCGCCGCGCGGAAATCGCGGCGCGCCGCACGTGCGCGATTCCGCCTGCGCGCTCCCATGACTCCAGGGAACGGCCGCGCCGCGCAAGCTCTTCGCGCTTCTGAGCGACAATACGGGCCAGGATATCTGGAACAGTGTCAGTCAAGGGTGATTCTTTATGGTAACAGACCGCTACGTTCTGCTTCACCACGGAGCCACGGGGGACACGGAGGAAACACGGAGAACCCCAAGGCGAACATGTAACGCGGAGAAATGCGGAGGCTGCGCGGAGAGCGCGGAGAAATGCTTCAGATCTCGATTTTCGCCGTGTCTGCGTAGTGAGAACACAGGCGAGCGTATAAACTTGTCCAACCGGCGGGTCCAAATTCCCCTCCGGCTGCCGTGCCGTTTTCCTCGTGGCGGGCGGACGGGCGGGTGATCTGATTCTGCCTGAACCCGTTACACGGAATCGCGCCCGGCGCCGGGCAATGGCACACAGCCTGCTCGGTCTGGCGGCATGAAAACGGAATGTCATATCTCAGAGCGGCTGCAGGCTTCCTGCGACGTCTGCGGAGAGTGGCCCGACCGCCTGCACATGCCGGAAGAATTCCACGGCTGGTATTGCGCCCGATGCTGCCCGGCCTGTAAAGCTCAGGCTATCGCCAAGGCTGCGGGCTCCCAGCCCGACGCCGGTCACCAGGCTGCCTGATTGCCGGTATTTGGGCAATCGGCGCGGCGCGAGCCCCGGCGGCATCCGGTAACCCGCCGTCTTTGTTTCAATTGCGTATTCGGCATGGAGCGTGCCTCGGTATCGGGTGGATGTTAAAGATCACTCTGCACGACAGCGCCAGCGAACTCCGGTTCAAACTGGAAGGCAAGCTTTCCGGCCCCTGGGTCGCGGAACTGCGCCAATGCTGGCTGACGGCCCAATCCACCACGCATGACCGCAAGACGGTCCTCGACCTCGCGGAACTTGATTTTGTCGATCCCCAAGGGCAGTCGCTGCTGGAGGAAATGCACCGCCAAGGTGTGACTTTGACGGCCATGTCGCCCTTCATCCGAGCCATTATCGACGACTTCTGCCGTTCCAAGCGGTGTGATACGGTTGAAGCTAAGCCCCCGCATGCCGGCAGATCCCCAGTTTCGGCCAGACCCGGTTCAGGAACGATATGAGACGCTGCTGGAAGTGGCCGAATCCATCGCTTCGCATCGCCAGCTTTCCACGCTTTTTGCCGATCTCAGCCGCCTGCTCAAGCGCCTGGTTTCCTTCGATTTCATCACGCCTCACGCTGGTGGACAGCAAAGAGCAGGTAGTGCGCCTGCACATTCTGGAAACCGACGAGCCGATCGAAAAGCCCGGGCCTTCCGCCATACCCTTTGCAGAGACCCCGACCGTTCTGGCCCTGGAAACCCGCCAGCCTTATTACGTGCGCCGATCTTTCGCGGGAAACGCGATTTCCCCACATCCGCGACCTGCTGCAGAGCTACGGCATCCAGTCGTATTGCGTGCTGCCGCTCTTCACCGCGCAGCGGGATCTGGGCGGCCTGCAGTTCGGCTCGCTGCAGCGCGAACGCCTACTCCGCCGAGGACATCGAATTCATGCAGCAGGTGGCGCGCCAGGTGGCCGTCGCGGTGGATAACGCGCTGAATTCCGAAGCCGCGCGGGCCTACGAGGAGCAACTGGCGCGCGAGCGCGACCGCCTGCGCGCGCTGCTCGAAATCAACAACGCGGTGGTGAGCTGCCTGGCCACCAAGCAGCTGTTTCAGGCCATCTCCGCCTCCCTGCGCCGCACCTTCGGACTGGATTACGCCAGCCTGCTGATCTACGATGCCGAAGCCGGCGCGCTGCGGCTGCAAATGCTGGATTTTCCCGACGGCTCCGGCGCCATCCGCGAAAACGCCGTGGTGCCGCTGGACGACTCCGTGCGCCGGCTATGGTCTTCCGCACCCGCCAGGCGCCGCGTCTTCACGCCTGGAAGAGGCCGCGCAGCCATCTCGCCGAGCACCGCCGACATCATGGCGCGCGAAGGCCTGCAATCGCTCTGCTGCATGCCGCTGATCTCGCCGGCCGCGGTACTCGGCACGCTGAATCTGGGGTCGCGCCAGGAGAACTTTTTCACCGCGGCAGGATCTGCAATTCTTCTCGCAGGCCGCCGGCCAGGTGGCCATCGCGCTCGAAAACGCGCTCTCCTACAAGCGCATCGAGGAACTGAACGCCCGGCTTGCCGGAAGAGAAGGTCTACCTCGAAGACGAAATCCGCACCGACAACCGCTTCGAGGAAATCGTCGGCCAGAGCCGCGCCTTGCAGGCCATTCTCAAGCAGGTGGAGACCGTCGCGCCCACCGATTCCACCGTCCTGATCTACGGCGAAACCGGCACCGGCAAGGAGCTGCTGGCGCGCGCCATCCACGACCTGAGCAGCCGCGCCGCCAGGGGACCTTCGTCAAGCTGAACTGCGCCGCCATCCCCACCGGCCTGCTGGAAAGCGAGATGTTCGGCCACGAGAAGGGCGCCTTCACCGGCGCCATCGCCCAGCGCATCGGCCGCTTCGAACTGGCCCATCGCGGCACCATGTTCCTGGACGAGGTCGGCGAGATTCCGCTGGAACTGCAGACCAAGCTGCTGCGCGTCCTGCAGGAGCGCGAATTCGAGCGCCTGGGCAGTTCGCGCACCATCCGCACCGATGCCCGCCTGGTGGCCGCCACCAACCGCGACCTGGCAGCCATGGTGGAAGAGCGCCAGTTCCGCGCCGACCTGTACTACCGCCTCAACGTTTTTCCCATCACGGTGCCGCCGCTGCGCGACCGGCGCGAAGATATTCCGCTGCTGGTGCGCTATTTCGTGCAGCAGTACGCGCGGCCGCATGAACCGGCGGATCACCACCATTCCGTCCGAGTCCATGCAGGCGCTGACGCGCTACCACTGGCCCGGCAACATCCGCGAACTGCAGAACTTCATCGAGCGCGCCGTGATCGTTTCGCCCGGCCCGGCCCTGCAGGCGCCGGTCCGCGAGTTGCACCGGCGGGCCGGGGGCGCGGCTCGCCGCAGTCACGCTGGCCGCCGCGGAGCGCGAGGCCATCCTCAAGGCCCTGCGCGAAGCCGGCGGCCGTGTGGGCGGCGAACAGGGCGCGGCCGCCCGCCTGGGCATGAAGCGCACCACCCTGCAGGCCAAAATGCGCAAGCTCGGCATTGACCGGTAGGCACTGCCCAAATATATGGCGCGATGGGTTCGGCTGCGCTCAATCTTTGGAGCAACTTACAGTGGCCCACGAACTGCATCAATCTGTACTGACTCTGCTTATGAAAACCCGCATTCTATGCTTCGTTGTGATTGCCGGCGCGGCGCTTGCCCAGGAACCCGCACCTTTGAAGCTCACGCTCAAGGACGCCGTCGACCTGGCGCTCAAGCAGAATCCGCAGGTGATCCTGGCCAACCTGAACGTCTCGCAAAGCCAGCAGGATCGTCTCGGTGGCCCGCTCCGGCCTGCTGCCGCAGGTCGACGGCAACGTCATCCGAAACCGTCCACCGCTTCAATCTGCAGGCCGCCATCGGGCTCGCCTTTCCCGGGTTTCCCGCAGCACGTCGGCCCGTACGAAGTCTTCCAGGCGGGCGTCGGCATCAACGCGCCGGTCTTCGATCTCACCCTGTGGCGCCGTTACCGGTCTTCCCAGTTGGGGATCGACGCCGGCCGCGCCCAGGAGACCACCGCCCGCGAGGAGAGCGTGATGCTGGTGGTCTCGCAATATCTCGGCAGCCAGCGCGCCGCCGCCGACGTGCAGGCCGCCCAATCGCGCGTGGACCTGGCGCAGGCGCTCTACGACCAGGCCGCCGACCTGCAGAAGAACGGCGTCGGCACCGGCATCGATACCCTGCGCGCCAACGTCGAGCTGCAGAACGAAAAGCAGCGGCTGATCGTCGCCACGACGCAGCTCGAAACCTCGCTCTTCGGGCTGGCCCGCCTGCTCAATGTCGACCCGCACCGCAAGCTCGAACTGGCCGACCAGGTCGGCCTTCTTCGATACTCCGGAAATCGCCTATCGATCAGACCCTGGAGCGCGCTTACGCGCACGCGGCCCGAATTGCGCCAGCTTGCTGGTGCGAGGAGCAGCGCGCCGCGCTGGAGCCAGAAGTACGCGGCCGACCAGCGGCTCCCCAAGCTCTCGTTCAGCGGCTAGCTGGGCGCAGCAGGGGCTCACTCCCGACAGCGTCATTCCGGTCTATCAATATCAGGGCAGCGTGGATTTCCCGATCTTCACCGGGGGGCGCATCCAGGCGGAACGCGCCAAGGCGGACCTGGCCATCCGCCAGCTCCAGCAGCAGGAGCAGGAACTGCGCAACCGCATCGCCCTGGAAGTGAAGACCGCCGTTGCGCAACTGGAATCCGCGCGCAGCGAGGTCACGGTGGCCAACCTGGGAGTGCAACTGGCGCAGCAGGAAGTCGACCAGGCGCGCGACCGCTTCCAGGCGGGGGTGGCCAACAATATCGAAGTGGTCACCGCGCAGGACGCCCTGGCGCGCGCCAACGACAACCAGATCGCCGCCCTCTACCGCTACAACCAGGCGCGCGCCGATCTGGCCCACGCCGCCGGCCAGATGGAGGCGCTGTATGGCAGGTAACAGGGCCAGGGGCCAGGTCAGGGGCCAGGGCCCGCCTCGCCTCGGTACCATGGCAGGTGGCCAGTCCCTGCCACCGGCCCTCGGCCCCCGGCCCCATCATCAATCCATGGATCATCGCCATGACCGTGATGCTGGCCACCTTCATGGAAGTGCTGGACACCAGCGTGGCCAACGTGTCGCTGCCGCACATCGCCGGCAGCCTTTCGGCCAGCGTGGACGAATCCACCTGGGTGCTCACTTCCTACCTGGTGGCCAATGCCATCATTCTGCCCATGGGCGGCTGGTTCTCCATGCTGTTCGGCCGCAAGCGCTTCTACATGATCTGCGTGGCGCTTTTTACCGTCAGCTCGTTCCTGTGCGGCCTGGCGCCCTCGCTGGGCGCTGCTGATCTGTCTTCCGCGTTCTGCAGGGCATGGGCGGCGGCGCCTTGCAGCCCATGTCGCAGGCCATCCTGGTGGAAAGCTTCCCGCGAGGAGAAGCACGGCATGGCCATGGCGGTATATCGGCATGGGTGTGGTGGTGGCGCCGGTCATCGGCCCCACCTTGGGCGGCTGGATCACCGACAACTATAGCTGGCGCTGGATCTTCTTCATCAATATTCCGGTCGGCATTCTTTCCCTGGCGCTCACCACGCTGCTGATTTTCGACCCGCCGTACCTCGTGCGCCGCGGCTTCAAAGACGGCCTCAAGATCGACTACGTCGGCTTGGGCTTGCTGGCCCTCGGGCTGGGCGCGCTGGAAGTGGTGCTGGACGAAGGCCAGCGCGAAGACTGGTTCGCTTCCCATTTCATCGTGACCTTCGCCGTCATCACGGTGGTCTGCCTGGTGGCGGTGGTGTTCTGGGAGTTGCGCCAGAAGCAACCGGTGATCGATTTCCGCATCCTGAAAGAACGCAATTACATGCTGGCCACGGTTTCCATGCTGGTGCTTGGGATTCGTGCTCTACGGCAGCACCGCGCTGCTGCCCTTGTTCCTGCAAACGCTGCTCGGCTATACCGCCCTGCTCAGCGGCCTGGTGCTCTCGCCGGGCGGCATCGTGATCTGTATCTGCATGCCGCTGGTGGGCATTCTGCTGCGCCACTACCAGGCCCGCTGGCTGGTGATCTTCGGGGTGGCGGTCTCTTCGCTGGGGCTGTTCTGCATGTCCGGCTTCACGCTGGAGATCGACTATCGCACCGCCGTCTGGAGCCGCATCGTGCAGAGCCTGGGCCTGGCGTTCCTGTTCGTGCCCATCAGCGCCGTGGCCTTCGCCTTCATTCCCAAGGAGCGCACCAACTACGCTACCGGGCTGTTCAACCTGGCGCGCAATATCGGCGGCAGTTCCGGCATCGCCACCGTGACCACGCTGCTGGCCCGGCGCTCGCAATTGCACCAGCAGATCCTGATGGCGCACATGACGCCTTATGACGCGCCCTACCGGGAGGCCCTGGTGCGCACCACCGCGCTGGTGCACGCGCACGGCGCGACCCTTCCCGATGCCGCCGCACAGGCCCACGGCCTGCTTTATGGAAGCATGCAGCGGCAGTCCGGCATGCTGGCGTTCTCCGATGCTTTCTGGGTGATGGGCGCGTTGTTCCTCGCGATCATTCCCCTGATGTTTTTAATGAAGAAATCGGGTCCGGTGAAAGGGCCCGGTGCTGTGGATTGAGAAAGGTACATTTCAGTGGCTACATTACCGAAAACCGTTACCCCGCAAGATTCCGGGAACGAGCCGCAGGCGCCGCCCGCTCGCGGCACCGGCAAGCGGATCTTCGTGCTCCTGGTGGTCTTGCTTGTGCTTGCGGGGGGCGCCACGGCCGTCTGGCTGCACTATCGCAACCGCGTCTCCTCCGACGACGCCAATGTCGACGGCCACATCACCGCCATAGCGCCCAAGATCAACGGCAATGTCATCGAAGTGGCGGTGCTGGATAACCAGCCGGTCAAGGCCGGGCAGGTGCTGGTGCGCATCGATCCGCGCGATTATCAGGCCAGGGTCGATATGGCCAAGGCCGCCGTACTGCAGGCCGAAAGCCAGGCTCATGCCGCCCGGCAGATGGTGCCGCTCACTACCGATACCACGCAGTCCGCATCCACCGCCGCCGGCGCCGCTCTGGCCGACGCCCAGGCCGAAGAGCAGCGCTCCCGCGCGGCCTACGAACAGGCATCCTCGGCGGACATCGCCGTGGCCCAGGCCAATGTCCGGTCCAAACAGGCCAGCAACGATCGCGCTCAGGCCGACCTGGCCCGCATGAAGCCGCTGGTGGATAAGGCCGAAATCTCGCAACTGCAATACGACGCCTACGTAGCCGCGGCGCGCGTGGCCGAAAGCGAACTGCAGTCCGCCCAGCAGAAACTGTCATCCGCGCGCCAGGACGCTGCCATCCGCAAGGCTGCGCTCACCGCCGCCGAATCGCGCGTGAACCAGGCCAAAGCGCAACTGCAGACCAGCGTCGCCAATCGAAAGCAGGTGGGCATTCGCACGGCCGATGTGGGCACCGCCTCCGCCGGCATCGCCGCCGCGCGCGCCAATCTGGAGGCCGCCGAATTGCAGCTCAGCTACACCACCATTACCGCGCCCATCGATGGCGTGGTGACCCGCAAGAGCGTGGAAGTCGGCCAAATGGTGCAGCCCGGCCAGGGACTGATGACCATCATCCCCTTGCAGGACACCTGGGTCACGGCCAATTTCAAGGAGACCCAACTGGCCGATGTGCATCCCGGCCAGCGAGCCGAAATCCACGTGGATATGTATGGGCAAAGTGTATGGGGCCACGTCGATTCCATCGCCGGCGCCACCGGTTCCAAAATGAGCCTGCTTCCGCCCGAAAATGCCACCGGCAATTTCGTGAAAGTGGTGCAGCGGATTCCCGTGAAGATTCTGGTAGATCCGCAGAATAGCCTGATCCTGCGGCCCGGAATGAACGTGGATGTGACAATCTTCACAAAATAAATCGGGTATGTTTCGGCACAATGGAGGCATGACTGCGGTCACACATGGCGTGCGTGTTCTGGTCTTGACGCTATTGGCCGCCTCGCTCGCGGGCGCGGCCGATGAAGCCCAACTGGCGCTGCTCTTGAAGGCCCAGACGGACTTCAACCGTGTGGATTTGAGCGCGACTCCGCGTTTACCCGACACGTCGGCTTGTGTGGCCTCGCAGGCCGCGCTGCTGCCGGTATCGTCGGCGGCCGATCTCCCCCTGGTTTACTATCGCAAGGGCGATTGCGCCTTGATCGGCGCTACGCTGACGCACTACGCGGCCCTGTTCTCCGAAGCCGAAGCCGATTTCCGAAAATCCATCGAGACGTGGCCCGGGCGGGTAGCGCTCCAATCCAGGAAGACTACGCCGGAACCGCTGTCCGCGGCCCTACCGGTGCTTTTGGCGATCACACGGTTGCTCCAATCGCCGGGCGATGCCGCGGTCAGGGACTCCGCCCAACACGACCTCGCGTCCGCGCTTGCGGCGCCCTCCTGTCCGGCCACGGTAATGCCTGCCGCCGCATGCCAGAAAGATCTGCAGCTCGGCAGGGAATGGCTGGGCTGGATCGCTATAGAAAACGACAAGCTGCCCGAAGCTGCGCGGGAGTTCTCGGCCTTTCCGGACTCGGGCTGGCCCGCCTGGGTAGCCGGTCGCGAAGCTTTTACGGCCGGCAATTACCGGGAAGCAGCGGAGAAGTACCGCAGCGCGGTGGATGTCTGGCAGGGTGGCGAGAGCCAACGCCTGGCGCCGCAACCCGACCTGGGTCTGGTGCTTACCGACCTGGGCGGCGCGCTCCTGGCTTCCGGCGATGCCACTGGCGCCATCACCGTTCTGGACCAGGCTATCAAAATCGATCCCGCTCACGCCCGGACTTTTTTCTACCGGGCGCGCGCTAAGGAATTGGCCGGCCACCCGGATTCCGCCCTGGCCGATTATGTGCTTGCGTCCCGCACGGCATTCGCGTCCGTCCGCGACCTGGCGTCCGGGGAAGCGCACCTGTACCGCGGCATCGCGGCATACCGGCGCAAGGAGTTCGCACGCGCGGAAGACGAATTTTCCAGTGCGCTGAACTTTTCCATCCCCGATTCCCTGCGCACCGACGCCACTGCCTGGCGGCATCTCTCCGCCGTGGCTGCCGGCAGTTGCGGCGCTTCCGCGGGACTTCTGAGCCGCGATCTGCCGTTGGTCTCGCCCTTTTTCCCTAAACGCGAGGCCGCTTCCCGCATCAATGCCTGTCCCAAAACCGCCAGCGTGAATTGATCGGCGGGGAACCGCCCTGTGTGTTACAGTTCAGGATAAGATGGCATCCCGAAGCGTCAACAAAGTCATACTGATTGGACATCTCGGCAAAGATGCCGAGACCAAATTCACGCCGAGCGGCGTTTCCCGTTCCACGTTCACGATTGCCACCAACCGTCGCTGGAAAGATCAATCCACCGGCGAGTGGAAAGAGGAAACGGATTGGCACAATATCATTTTCTGGCGAGCGGAGAACGTGGCCAATTACCTGACCAAGGGAACGCGGGTTTACGTGGAAGGCCGCCTGCAGACCCGCAGTTGGGATGACAAGGATGGCAAGAAGAACTACATGACCGAAATCGTAGTGGACGAGCTCATCCTGCTCGGTGGCCGCGGCGATTCCGGCCCCGGAGGCGGAGGCGGCGATTTCGAACGCTCCGAGCGTCCGGTTTCCATGCCCCGGTCGGCCCAGCCGCGCCCGCAACCCGCCGCGGCGCCAGCCGAAGATTTCAACCAGGGCATCACTGACGACGACGTACCCTTCTGACTCCGGCCCCATGAGTTTCGTTCCCATCTCAATTGCGGACTATGCCCGCAAGCACCGCGAGGCGAATCGGGGGGCGAACGAAAAAGAGGAAGCCGAACGTCTTCGCGCGATGCTGCAGCGATACAACGCGGGGGAGCGCTGCGATTGCGGCAATCCCATTTGGGTGATCGGTTCCGCGCAAGCCGGCTTGATGTGCTTTACGTGTATCACCGGCGAAGCGGTCCCCTCGGACGATTACGAGATCGAAGGGGCCTGCGATAAGTTCGCCGCGCCGGATGCCCGCAAGCCATGAGCAAGCCAAAGACACTGCTGGAAGACCTGTGCGCGCACGCTCTCTCCTGCGGCGCCGACTCGCTGGAGGTGGAATATAAGGACCACCGCGAGTGGGTCTTTGCGCGCACCGGCGACCGGGGCTTTTCCACTGCGAACTTCGAAAGTTCGAGCCGCGAAGCCAAGGAACTGCGCGAGAATCTTTATGCTGCCCGGAAGAAGCCCATCCGGACTGCGATCGGCGGCCAGGTGTGGATTCTGAAGGTGAGCGTCTACGATAGCTTCGGCGAGGATGCGTTTCGCGTGCGCATCGATCCGGCGAAGGCGCTGGACACTTCGGCCGCACCGCCGTTCACCAAAAAGCAGGGGCAATATCTGGCCTTCATTTACAACTATTCGAAAATCCATGGCCAGGCGCCCTCCGAAGCCGACCTGTTGCAGTACTTTCGAACCACGCCACCCTCGATTCACCAGATGATCCTGACGCTGGAACTCGGCGGCTTCATAAAGCGCACCCCGGGCCAGGCACGATCCATACGGCTGCTGGTAAAACCGGAGCATTTGCCGAGACTGGAATAGCCCGCGCCCCGGCGATGGCTTGCGGTGATTATCGGAATCTGATATAACGGAATCCGATCATGAAACCGGACCCTGACGATTATCTTCCACTGGCCCCGGCCACGCTGCACATTCTGCTCTCGCTGGCCGGAGAACCCTTGCACGGCTACGGCATCATGCAGGAGGTGCTGCGCCAATCGGGCGGCCGCTATAACCTGGGGCCCGGCACGCTCTACGACAACCTGCAGCGGCTGATGAAGCAGCATATGGTGGAGGAAGTTGCGGGACCTCGCGAAGAGGAAAACTCCCGCCGCCGTTGTTATCGCCTGAGCTCGCTCGGGCGCAGTGTGCTCTCGCGGGAAATCGCGCGGCTGGAAGAGGTGGTGCATGAGGGCAGAACGCGCCTCCGCTCGCTCAAACCCAGGAGGGCCTGATGCTGCGATGGCTGTTTATCCAATTGATCTGGCTTCATCCGGCGCCGTTCCGCTGGCGTTTTGGCGACGACATGCTCGACGATTTCGACCGCGCCCCCAGTCGCGCCAGACCGCGGTACCTCGCCGACGCCGTGGCATCGCTGGCCCGCCAGTGGCTGTTGCGCCCGGAATTCCGCCACCCCGATTCGCCCGCGGCAACCGCGGATGCTTTGCTGGCCGTGCCGCTGTTTCAAACCATCGAGACCTACAGACCGCGCCCCGCGGCGTTACTTCAGGGCGGACTTCTGGCCATCCTCTCGATTCTTGCCGCGGTGATCCTGATTGGTAAGGGCGGCGGCGTCGCGCAGGCCGTTTCTCATCGGCGTGCATTCTTCCAGGCCCAGTCTCTTGCCGATCGACCGGAGTTCGGTGGCCGCCAGCGGCCTCAACACCACCGTCAAGCTGGGACCGGACCCCTTCGAGGCGTGGCTGAAGCTCGCCCGGCCCTACTTCGCTTCGCATGGCCGTGCTGCGTGCGCTAGACGCCGATCGCGATCTGACGCTTTCGCCGTGGGAGATAGGCAATGCCCCGGCGGCGCTTCGCAAACTGGACACTAACCACGAAGGCAAGCTGACGGCCGAAGCATGCGGCCTGCACATCGATCCGAATTCCCTGTCCCCGGCGGTGCTGGCGCAACTGCACCGGCGTTTCATGAGCTTCCATCCGGTGCTGGCCGCCCTCGACTCCGACCATGACGGCGAGATCTCGGCCTGGGAAATCGATCACGCCGCATCGTCGCTGAGAAGGCTCGATCGCAACCATGACGGCTACCTGACTGCCGACGAACTGATTCCGTTCCGAATAGCGGCCAACGCCGGGCTGCGGTGAGTCGGGGGAGACTGACATGAAGGCTACGCCATTAATCGCTGCGCTATCCAGTGTCTTGTTGCAAGCTCAACCGGCGTCGCCGCCAGCCACGCCCAAATTCGATGTCGTCTCGATCAAGCCATGTAAGCCGGGCGCTACGCGATGGCGGCGGCTCATCGCCGGGAAGGCTGAGCATCGGCTGTGCGCTTCTGGCCGATACCGATAACACCGGGCTGATTCAGCAAGCGTATAACAGGTATGCAGACGGCCAATTGACTTCGTATGGAGTGATTCCTATCGAGGGCGGCCCGGATTGGATCCATTCGGAATCGTTTGAAATCGACGCCAAATCGGACGGTCACCCGAGCATCCTGATGATGGTGGGCCCCATGATGCAGAGAAATTCTGGAGGACAGGTTTAAGCTGAAGATCCATCGCGAGACCAGGCAGGGACCTGTTTACGAGCTCGCATTGGGCAAAGGCTCTCCAAAGTTGAAACCGCTCCAGGAGGGAAGCTGTATCCCCGTGGCCGTAGGTCATCCTTTGCCCGCGCTGCCCGACTGGCCAGCACCGTTGCAGGAACCTGGTGTCTCCGCGCGCCGTCAACTTCGAGGGTGGCACGCTCTCGATGCTCGCCGGCTTGCTGGCCCTTATCCTGGATCGTCCCGTTATCGACAAGACCGGCATTACGAATTACTTCGAGATCCAACTCAAGTTTGCGCCCGACGATTCCGCTCGCGCCCCGGCCAGCCACGGCTGACCCTGGCGCGCCCGCCGCCGTTAGGGAACCGGACGCTCCCGGCATATTTCAAGCCATTCAGGAACAACTCGGCTTAAAACTGGTGCCGGCCAAAGGGCCCGTGGACGTGTTGGTGATCGACCATATAGAGAGGCCTACCGGAAAACTGATGCCACGGCCGATTCGTACAGTCCGGAATTTCAAGGGCTGTTCGCGAATTGAGGTTACATCAACGTCAGCGGGTCCACGTCGATCACCAACGCCGTGGCGCCCCACTTGTGCTCCACGCGCGAACGCGCGGATCTTCTGCAGCAGTTCGTTGAGCGCCTTGCGGCTGGCGGCCTTGATCAGGAACTGGTAGCGGTATTCGTTCTTCAGGCGCGGCACCGGGGCTTCGGCCGGACCCATGATCCGCAGCTTCTCCGGCGGCGGCGTGCAGCAGCATGCCCAGCTCCGCGCTCATCCGCATGGCCAGTTCCTTCTTTTCGCTGCGCACCAGCACGTTGGCCATGGCGCTGAACGGCGGATAGTGCATCATGCGGCGGAAGTGCAGCTCCTTTTCGTAGAAGGCCTGATAATCCTGCGCGGCCGCCATGCGCACCGCGTAGTGGTCGGGATTGATGGTCTGGATCAGCACGATTCCCGGCACGTTGCCGCGTCCGGCGCGTCCGGCCACCTGAGTCAGCAATTGAAAGGTGCGCTCGGCGGCGCGAAAATCGGGCATCGCCCAGGCCGACATCGGCGGAGACCACGCCCACCAGCGTCACGTTGGGAATATCGTGGCCCTTGGCGATCATCTGGGTGCCCACCAGAATGTCGTAATTGCCCTCGCGGAATTCGTGCAGGATGGTCTCGTACTGGCGCTTGCCGGTCACCGTGTCGCGGTCCAGGCGCGCGATGCGCGCCGCCGGGAAACGCGCGGTGCAGCTCCTCCTCCACTTTCTCCGATCCCAGGCCCAGAAAGTAGATGTGCTCGCTGGCGCACTTGGGGCACACGCTGGGCACCTTCTCGGCGTAGCCGCAATAGTGGCACAGCAGGCGCCGGTCGCGTTTGTGATAGGTCAGGGTGAGCGAGCAGTTGATGCACTGGACGCGCTCGCCGCAGGCGCGGCAGGCCACGAAGCTCGAAAAGCCGCGGCGGTTGAGCAGCACGATGGTCTGCTCGCCGTTCTCCAGCCGCGCGCCAATGGCCTCCAGCAGCTTGCGGGAAAACGTGGCCTGCTTGCGCGTCTCCAGAAACTCCTGCCGCATGTCGATCAGTTCCACCGCCGGCATGGGCCGCTCCTCGATGCGTCCGGGCAGTTCCAGCAGCGTGTACTTGCCGCGTTCGGCGTTGTAGCGGCTCTCCAGGCTGGGGGTGGCCGACCCCAGCACCACGCACGCGCCGGCCGCCTGCGCCCGCACGATGGCCACATCGCGGCCGTTGTAGCGCGGATTTTCCTCCTGCTTGTAGCTGCCGTCGTGCTCTTCGTCCACCACGATCAGCCCCAGGTTGCGCACCGGCGCGAACACGCCCGACCGCGTCCCCACCACCACCGACGCCGCGCCCGAACGGATGCGCCGCCACTGCTCGGAGCGTTCCACATCGGTGAAGGCGCTGTGCAGGATGGCCACGCGGTCGCCGAAGCGCGAAAAAAACTGGCCCGCCATGGCCGGCGTCAGCGCGATCTCCGGCACCAGCAGCAGCGCGCCCGCGCCTTCCGCGACAGCGTGTCGATGGCGTTCAGGTAGACTTCGGTCTTGCCCGACCCGGTGACGCCGTGCAGCAGAAACGTGTGGAACTGCTCCGCGCATTCAGCGCTTCGCGAATCTGGTCGTAAGCCGCCTGCTGGGCGGGATTCAGCGTATGCGCGAACGCGCACCGGCCCGGCGGTCATCGCCACGGTTTCGGCTTGCAGCGTGACCATGCCCTTGCGCGCCAGCGAGCGCGCCGCGGGGCTGGCGTTGCGCACCGTCGCTTCCAGTTCCTTCAGATTGTGCGACCCCGGATGCAGTTCCAGAAAGGCGCGCAGTTCGCGCTCCGGCTTGTTGAGCTTGACGTCGGCGGCGGCGTCGCCCGGCGGCCAGTTCCACGCGCAGCCGGTCGGATGGCGCGCGCAGCGGGTCGCGCTCCGTCTGCACTTGCTCGGCCACGATGAAGCCCTTGCGCTCCAGCGAGCGGATCGGCCTTATCGGCCAGCGGCAGCGCTTTGGCCAGGTACGCCGCCGAGAGCGGCCGCTTTTCCAGCATGCGCAGAATCTGCGCCACCGGGTCGTCCGGCGACGAATCGAGCAGCAACTGCCGCGCGGCGTCGCGCCCGGCATCGGTCAGCGACCAGACTTTGCCCTGGCGAATTTCCGACGCCAGCGGCAGCATGCCGCGCAGCACGTCGCCCAGCGGCGCGCAGTAGTAGCCGGCGATCCAGCGTCCCAGCGCCAGCAGTTCGCCGATCGAGCACCGGCTCGGCATCGATCAGCCGCAGCGCCTCGCGCGTGGCCATCGCGGGCGGATCGTCATGGCAGCGCAGAATCACGCCGGTCAGCTTGCGCGGTCCGAACGGCACCACCAGGCGGCTGCCCGGCTGCACGCGATGCCGCAGCGTCTCCGGCAGCGCGTAGGTGAACGGCTGATCGAGCGGCACCGGCAGACTGACGTCGCAGTACAGATACGATCCCTCGGGCATGGAAACTCCAGGATAGCGAAGTGGCTACGTCCCTCAGTCGCGTGAGCGCAGTGGGAAGGCGGCGCCTCCTCGTACCGGCGCCATCGTTCGAGCTAGGTTCCGGCGACAGCGCCGTCTCGCTGCCGCGGATGAGACCCACGTCGCAGGCCGGCCGCAGGCAGTTCACGCGCAAGCTTGAGCATGAATCTGCAAGGATCGTTTTGGAGAATAAAGAAATCGCGCGCGTGCTCTGGGAGACGGCCGACCTGATGGAGATCGCCGCGCGAAGACGGTTTCCGCATCCGCAGCTATCGCAACGGCGCCACCGCCGTCGAAGGCTATCCCGAGCGCATCGCAGGACATTCTGCGCGACCCCGAGCGCAAGGTCACCGACATCCCCGGCATCGGCAAAGGGCTGGCCGCGGTGCTGGCCGAGATCGTCGAACGCGGCTCCTGCGAGCGGCGCGATGCTGCTGCTGCAAAAATTTCCGCCCACCGCGCTCGAATTCCTCAAGATTCAGGGCCTCGGTCCCAAGAGCATCGCGCTCATCTTCGAGCACTACCGCATCAGCACCATGGACGAGCTGGAGCGGCTCTGCCACGAACAGAAACTGCGCGTGCTGCCGCGCATGGGCGCCAAGCTCGAAGAGAAGGTGCTCCGCTCCATCGCGCAATACCGCCAGCGCACCGGCCGCTACCTGCTGAGCTACGCCGAGGACATGGCGCGAGGAACTGACCGCCGTATCTCGACGCAGGTGCCCGGCGTGGAAGCCATCACGCCCGCCGGCAGCCTGCGGCGCGGCCGCGAAACCGTGGGCGATCTCGACCTGCTGGTCACCGGCCCGACCGCCGACGGCGCGCGCTCGATCGCTTCGTCGGCGTATCCGCGCGTGGAAGAAGTGCTGGGCCGCGGCGAGAACAAGGCCAGCGCCAAGGTGGGGCGTGAAGGCTTGCAGGTGGACGTGCGCGCGCTGCCGCCCGGACAGCTTCGGCGCGGCCATGCAGTACTTCACCGGCAGCAAGGATCACAACGTGGCCATCCGCACGCGCGCCGTCAAGATGGGGCTGAAGCTCAGCGAGTACGGCCTGTTCCGCGTGGAGGACGATAGCCAAAGTGGCGGGCGCAACCGAAGACGGCGTCTACGAAGCGCTCGGCCTGCCCTGGATTCCGCCCGAACTGCGCGAGAACTGCGGCGAAATCGAAGCCGCCGCCGAAGGCCGCCTGCCGGAACTGGTGGAACTTGCGCAGATTCGCGGCGATCTCCACATGCACACCACCGAGACCGATGGCCGCGCCACGCTCGAAGAAATGGCCGAAGCGGCGCGCGACGCGCGGCTACGAATACATCGCCATCACCGACCATTCCAAGGCGCTCGCCATGGCCAACGGTCTGGACGAAGCGCGCGTCGTGGCATTTCGCCAGGCAGGTGCGCGAGCTCAATCGCGACGGCCTGGGCATCCGCGTCTTCTCCGGCATCGAGTGCGACATTCTGAAAGACGGCGCGATGGACCTGGCCAACGATGCCCTGGCCGAGCTCGATCTGGTCATCGGCAGCGTCCACAGCCACATGAACCTGGAAGCCGCCGAGATGACCGACCGCCTGCTGCGCGCGCTCGAATGCCCGCACCTGCGCATCCTGGGCCATCCCACCGGACGCCTGCTGCTGCAGCGCGACCCCTTCCCGTTCGATTTCGACCGCGTCGTCGCGGAGGCCGTGCGCGCGCGGCGTCTGGCTCGAAATCAACGCCAGCCCCGAACGGCTCGACCTGCAACGGCCCGCTGATCCGCACCGCCAAGGCCAAGGGCGCGCACTTCACCATTTCCACCGACGCGCACCATCCCAAGCATCTGGGCCAGCATGCGCTACGGCGTGGTCACCGCGCGCCGCGGCTGGCTCGGGCCCAGCGACATTCTGAATACGCTGCCGGCCGACCAGATTCGCCGCCGCGCTCCAGACAAGACCATGAAAATCACTTCTTCCAGCGAAGTCTACAAGTGCAGCCTGTTCCGCGTCACCGAAGACCAGGCTGTCGATCCCAAGACCGGCTTCGAAATCAAGCGCTCCGTCGTGCGCCATGGCGGCTCGGCCGTCATGATGGCGGTGGACGAAAAGAAGCGCATTCTGCTGGTGCGGCAATACCGTCTGCCCGCCGGAAAAGTATCTGTGGGAGCTGCCGGCCGGCACGCCTCGATCCCGGCGAAAAACCGCTCCAGGCCGCCAAACGCGAACTGATCGAAGAGACCGGCTATCGCGCCCGCACCTGGAAAAAGCTGGCCTCGTTCTTCGTCAGCCCCGGCTACGTCGCAGGAGCGCATGACCATCTTTCTGGCCACCGGTCTCACCGCCGGCACGGCCACGCCCATGGACGACGAACGCATCGAAACCCGCTGGTTCACGCACCAGGGAACTGGCCGACATGATCCGCAGCGGGAAAGATCGAAGACGCCAAGACCATGATCGGCTTCATGACCTGGCGCCACTACCTCTAGCTTTTTCTCCGGTGTTCTCCGCGTCTTCCTCCGCGGCTCCGCGATGAATCCCCCTCGCCGCTCTTCAACCTCCGTGCTTTCTCCGTGTTCTCAGTGGCTCCGTGGTGGATCCACCCGCCCGAGCGAGAGCCCCCTTACCGCAATCCGCCCGAGACCGGAATCACCTGGCCCGTGATCCAACCCGAGTCCTCCGAAGCCAAAAACGAAACCGCCGTAGCGATATCGCGCGGCTGGCCAATGCGGCCCAGCGGAGTCTGGGGCACGAACGTATCGCGGAGTTGCTCGAAGCCCTCCATGGCCTGCGTGCCTTCCGTCTCTACCGGACCCGGCAGCACCGAATTCACCCGGATCCCTCTTGGCCCCAGTTCCGCCGCCAGCGTCCGCGTGAAGGAATCCACGGCCGCTTTCGTAGCGCTGTAAACCGAGGACGTCGGCACCGCCGAAAGCGAGGCGATGCTGCTGATATTGATCACCGCACCGCCATTTTCGCCGAATGCCTTTACAGCAGCCTGCGTCGTGAACAGCAGCCCTTTCACGTTCAACCCGAAAATCCGCTCGTACAGCTCTTCGTCGATCTTATCCAGCGCCACGAAAGAATAGACGCCTGCATTGTTTACCAGAATGTCCAGCTTGCCGAATTCCGTGACCGCCGCCGCGATCAGCTTCCTGGCATCGCCGGGCTTACTCAGGTCCGCTTGCACTGCTTTGGCGACACCGCCCGCCGCCTTAATCTTCTTTACCACTGCCTCGGCCTGCGCCGGACTCTTGGCGTAATTCACGACGACCGCAGCGCCTTCCCGCGCCAGGTCCTCCGCAATACCCGCGCCAATCCCCTTGGAAGCGCCGCTGACTACCGCTACCTTGCCCGTTAACTTTCCCATTGTTCTGTCTCCCTTCGCTATATCGACGTATCGACAACCGTCTATATGATGTCAGGGGAGACAGAAGGATTCAGCCCCGAACCGGGACGCGCCGCCGCATCTCCGCCATATATTCCGCCCACACTTTCCGGTCCACACGATAGTAGATAAACTTCGCTTCCTTGCGCGATTTGATGAGCCCGGCATTGGCCAGTTCCTTCAGGTGGTGGGAAATCGTAGGCTGCGAAACCGGGCACTCGCTGGTCAGCGCCGAGCAGCCCATCTCTTCATCGTTGGCGGCGATCCGTTCCAGAATCTCCATGCGGGTCTGGTCTGCGAGTGCCCGGCTGATGCGGTGGAACTGTTCGGAGTCCATACCAATTCGATGTTAGCGGATTGGCCGCGGCCGTCGGCGATCGGGAAGCCTGGCGCGAGTCAGCGATCTGCTTTTGGGCGCTTCCCCGGAAGGCCGGCGGGGTTCTCGTGCGTCCGCTCTTTGAAATTTCCGCGCATGCTCGCGGCCAGCGAGACGGCCTTCTCCCCAAAACGGTCGCGCAACCGGTCCGCGGCAGCCAGGGTCCGGCTCCATTTCTGGTGCCGGTCCTCACCCAGCAGGTCCATCTGTTCGCCGCCGCCGGCCCATCCGGAAACGTGCACGCCCAGCAGCCGTACGGGCCATCCCGCGCGCCAGTTGGCGCGGAACAGATCGCGAATCTCTTCGAAGATCTCGGTATCGATCTGCGTGGCGCGCCCCACCGAATGCGCCCGCGTGATGGTAGAAAAATCGCTATAGCGGAGTTTCAGTTGAATGGTGCGGGCATGCAGGCCGTGCTCGCGCAGACGCCGGCCCACCATCTCGCACAGTCGCGAGAGCGTGGATTCGATCTGCGGCACGTCGGCCGTATCTTCATTGAAGGTATGTTCGTGACTGATGGACTTCGGCCCTTCCTCCGCGCCGATCTCCGTATCGAACCACCCGCCGGCATCCAGCCCGCGCGATTTTCCCGCGAGCGCCAGGCCCCACTTGCCGAAGCGCTCTCCCAGGAACTTCTCTTCCAGACGCGCCAGGTCGCCCACTTTGCGGATTCCCACCGCGTGCAGATTCTTCTCCGTCACCTTCCCCACGCCAGGCACCTTGCGCACATCCAGCGGCGCCAGGTATGCCGCCTCCGACCCTGGAATCACCCACAGCACACCGTTCGGCTTGGCCTGGTCCGAGCTGATCTTGGCCACCAGCCGCGACGTGGCGATGCCGATCGAGCAATTCAGGTTAGTGGCCTCTTTAATGCGCTGGTGCAAGCGGTGCGCCGCGCGCATCGGAGGTCCATGCAGCCGCTCCGTGCCGGTCATATCCAGATACGCTTCGTCGATGGAGGCCATTTCCACCAGCGGCGAAAATCCGCGCAGCGTCTCGAACACTTTTTCCGAATACTCGCGGTACCGCTCCGGGTGCCCGTCCACAAAAATCGCTTGCGGGCACATCTTGTAAGCCGTCCGTAGCGGCATGGCCGAATGCACACCAAACTCGCGAGCCGCATAAGACGCAGCGGAGACTACACCGCGCTCGTTGGGCCGGCCGCCCACCACCACCGGCTTGCCCTTCAGCGAGGGATCGAACAACTCCTCCACCGATACGAAAAACGCGTCCATATCGACGTGGAAGTAAGTCTTCATCTGCAGGAACTAAGCCCTGTCCGCTCAGCTTACCGCTTTGCCATTGAACTTCTTCAGCCCCGCCGCCAGCAGAATGCCGTCCAGCACCACGAGCGCGCCGATCACCAACACTGTCGAAATGTGCGGGAACTGCGGCGCGATGGTGCCGCGCAAGCCTTCGCTGGCATACACCAGCGGATTGATCAGCACGGCGTATTGCAAAATCGGAAACGCCGCCAGTTTGCTCCACGGATAATAGGCGCAGCCGAACATCATCATGGGCGCGATCACCAGGCTGAACATCAGCCCGATCTGCGTCTGCCCGATACTGCACCCCAGCGTCAGCCCGCCGGCCGACGCCATGAACGCCACCAGCAGGCACACCACCGCGAACTCCAACGGATGGCTGAAATTCAGATTCACTCCTGAGCCCATGGCGAGCCACGCCGACGGAATCACTACCAGGCCCGCCACCAGGGCCTGCACCATGCCTGCCACGATCTTCTCTATCGCCAGCCAGCCGGTCTCGATCGGCGCCAGCAGGCGGTCTTCGATTTCGCGTGTGAATTGAAATTCCGTAATCAGCGGCATCGCCACCGCCTGCACCCCGGACAGCACCATGGCAATCGCCATGATGCCGGGAAGCAGCATGCTCTTGTATTCCATCGGCATCAAACCGCTGGTGGTCATGATGCGCCCGAACACAAAGGTGAACAGCAGCGGCTGCAAAAGATTCTGCAGCAGCATGGGGAGCAGGTTGCGGCGGGCCACGTGCCCGTCACGCTGCAGCAATGCGAAAAAAGTTTTCCAGTTCAATCGCGCAAGCTCCTTCCGGTGTGATGCAGGAACAAAGTTTCCAGGCTGGGCTCGGCAATGTGCACGTCGCACAGATCCACGCCCGATGCCTGCGCCGCCGTGACGATGCCGGCGATCAGCGGCCCTCCGCGATCCGCGTACAGGTCTACGCCGGTCCCGTCCTTGGACCGCACCTCGCTGACTCCCGGCAGAATTTCGAGAGCCGCCGTCAACTCTTCGGGCACGCGATTGAACCGCAGCCGCAACAGGTATCCGCCCGGAATCGAGCTCTTCAGTTCCTGCGGCGTGCCCTGCGCGATAATGCGGCCGTGATCGATAATCGCCAGCCGCTCGCACAGCGCATCGGCTTCATCCATGTAATGCGTGGTCAGCACAATGGTCTTGCCCGCGCGGTGGTAATCGCGGATGATCTCCCAGAGCAGCAGGCGTGTCTGCGGATCCAGCCCCGCTGACGGCTCGTCCAGAAACAGCACTTCGGGATCGTGCATCATGGCGCGCGCAATGGAGAGCCGCTGCATCATGCCGCCCGAAAAGCCGCGCACCATCTGGTCGGCGCGGTCGGTGAGTTTGAATTTCTCCAGCAGGACCTGCGACTTCTGCTCCCGCTCGCGCCCGCTTTGCCCGAAGTACGCGCCGTGAAACAGCAGAATCTCGCGCGCCGTCAGGGAAAAATCCAGGTTCGGCCGCTGCGGCACCACGCCGATCAACTGTTTGGCCTTCACCTGCTGCTTCCACACGTCGTATTCGCCGAGAATGGCGCGGCCGCCGGTGGGCTGCGTGCGCGTGGTCAGGATGCCGATAGTGGTCGATTTTCCCGCGCCATTGGGGCCCAGCAGCCCGAAGAGTTCGCCCGCGCGAATCTCCATCGAAACATCTTCCAGCGCTACAATCTCGAACTTCTTTTTCTTGTCCTGCTTGGGACCGGAACGCACGGCGGTAAACGAAAAGCCCGCGCCCCGCGCCGCCGAGGGCGGAGGCGAATCATAAACCTTGCGCAGATGCTCGATGCGGATGGCGATCCCCATAGGCGTTCTTCGATTGTAGCGTTCTCTATTGGCGCTGTGCCGCGATCACGCGCGGGATGCCGGCCAGGTCGGGCACGATGCGCAGCGCTCCGCCACCCGCGCAGCAATTGCTCCACGTGGTTCACACAGCCGAAGCCGAGTTCCATAATCAGCCAGCCGCCGGCGCGCAGCACTCGCGGCGCATCGTCCACAATGCGGTCATACAGTTCGAATCCGGTCTCGCCGCCAAATAACGCCACGTGCGGCTCGAAGTCGCGAACCTCGCGCTGCAGTCCGTCCTTCTGCGTCAGCGGAACATACGGCGGGTTGGAAACCACCAGGTCGAACGAATGTGCCGCCATCGCTTCTGCCAGGTCGCACACCACCACATGCACCGGCGCGCCGAGCTTCGCCGCATTGCCCGCCGCCACCACCGCCGCCGCCGGAGAAATATCCGTCGCCCACGTTTCCCCACCCAATTCCAGCCGCAGCGTGACGGCCAGCGCGCCCGAGCCGGTCCCGATATCCAGTACCCGACCCGACCCGCGCGCCACTTCCAGCGCCGCCTCCACCACGTGCTCCGTCTCCGGCCGCGGGATCAGCACTTCCGGCGTGACTCGAAACTCGCGGCCGTAAAACTCCTGCCGCTTCGTGATGTACTGCGTGGGTTTGCCCTGCAAACGCTCGTGCAGATAGCGCCCGTAGTGCAGCCACTCCACTTCCTTCAGCTCCTGCTCGGGATGGGCGTAGAAGTAAACCCGCTCGCAACGCATGGCGTGTGCCAGCAGCACTTCCGCCGTCAGCCTGGGAACTGCGATGCCGGCGCGTTCCAGGAGTTCGGTCCCCTGGAGCAGCGCCGTCCGCACCGTCATGCGGCCGACGAGGTGCCTTCGCTGCCCTGCTGCGTGCGGTAGTAGGTGGTGAGCGCCTCGATGACGGGCTCCAGTTTGCCGTCCATCACGAACTCCAGTTGGTGCAGCGTGAACCCGATGCGGTGATCCGTCACCCGGTTCTGCGGAAAATTGTAGGTGCGGATCTTCTCGCTGCGGTCGCCCGATCCCACCTGGCTGCGCCGCTCGGCGCCCAGCGCGGCCTGCTGCTTCTCCAGTTCCAGCTCATACAGCCGCGAACGCAGCACCCGCTCCGCCTTGGCCCGATTCTTGATCTGCGATTTTTCGTCCTGGCACGATACCACCAGGCCCGTAGGCAGGTGCGTAATCCGCACCGCGGAATACGTGGTATTGACCGATTGCCCGCCCGGCCCCGAAGAGCAGAACGTATCGATGCGGATATCCTTGGGCTCGATCTTCACTTCCACTTCGTCGGCTTCCGGCAGCACCGCCACTGTGATGGCCGACGTGTGAACCCGCCCCTGCTGCTCCGTCACCGGCACGCGCTGCACGCGGTGCACGCCGCTTTCGTACTTCAGCTTGCCGTAGACTTTGTTTCCGCTCACCAGCGCGATCACTTCCTTCAGACCGCCCACGGAAGATTCGCTGCTGGAAGTGACTTCCATTTTCCAGCCCTGCGTTTCGGCATAGCGCGAGTACATACGGAATATCTCGCCGGCGAACAGTGTGGCCTCGTCGCCGCCCGTGCCTGCGCGGATTTCCAGCACTACATTCTTATCGTCGTTGGGGTCTCTGGGCAGCAGCAGGACCTTGATTTCTTCTTCCAGCTTCTCCTGCTCAGGCGCCAGGCGTGCCACTTCCTCTTCCGCCATGGCCTTCAATTCGGCATCGCTCTCCTGCAGCATGCCGCGTGCCTGCGAAAGGCTGTCATCCACCTGCTTCCATTCGCGGAACTTCCCTACCAGGTCGGAAAATTCGCTCTGTTCCTTGGTGACTTTGCGGTATCGCTCCGCGTCGCTGATGACGGCCGGATCGGCCATCTGCTGGGTTAGCTCCTCGAAGCGCTTCTCCAGTTGCTCGAGCTTCTGAACAAATTGCATGGATACTTTTAGGCGATGACCAGTTCGCCACCCTGCGCCTTTTCCAGTGCCATGGCACCTTCCAAAGCGTGGATCGCCACCGCCGCCTGGTCATCGGAAGGCGGTTTGGTGGTGATGCGCTGCAGCCACAGGCCGGGCGCTGTCAAAATCCTCATGAAGAATCCGGGCTTTCGCGCGGCGAAGCGGATCAGTTCATAACACACACCCACCACCAGCGGCAGGAGAGCCAGGCGAATCGCCAGCTTGGGCAGGAACCCATCCACCGGCACAAAGGGATAAATGATCAGCGAGACAATCATCAACAGCATCAGAAAACTGGTGCCGCACCGCGGGTGAAACGTGGTGAAGCTCTGCGCGTTCTCTACCGTCACAGGCTTGCCCGACTCGAAATTAAAGACCACCTTGTGCTCCGCGCCGTGAAACTCGAATACCCGCCGGATGTCTTTCATCCGCGAGATCAGCACCATAAAAAACAGGAAGATGCCGATACGGATCACACCGTCCGCCAGGTTGGAAGCCACGCGTCCGCTAAGAGCCGGATACAACTTCCCCAGACTGGTGGCCAGATACAGCGGCAGAAACTTGTACAGAAACAGAAACGAACCCAGCATCAGGATCAGGTTCGCCGCCATGGCCCACCCAGGCAATTCCTTCGGCAGTTCTTTCACCTTGCCGTCTTTGCCCACTTCCGGCGGCAGATCCTTCATCGCCGCGTTGGTGGAAAACTGAAGCGCCTTGATGCCCAGTTTCATCGCCTGGTAGAGCGTGCCGATCCCGCGGAACACCGGGTATCTAAAGATCTTGTACTGTTCGCTCATGCGCGCCAGCGGCATTTCCTCGGTGACCAGTTCCCCATTGGCCCGGCGCACCGCCACGCAATAACTATGGGGCGCCCGCATCATCACGCCTTCCATCACTGCCTGGCCGCCGACAAGGGTTTCCTCGCCGCTCTCCAGAATCGGCAACATCATGCTGTGGGTGAACAAACGAAAATAGGCGCGAACAGACACAAATCCTCTCAGAACGTCCTTACCTATTGTGACACACTACCGCAGCAGATCGCCGAGAGCCGCCCGTAACTCCGGAAACTGGAACTTGTAACCGGCCTCTTCCGCCGCCTTGGGAATCACCCGCTGACTTGCCAGCAGGACCCCGGACATCTCGCCAAAAAGCAGGCGCAGCGCCACCGAAGGCACCGGAAAAATGGCCGGCCGGTGGACCGCCGCCGCCAGCGCTTTGGTGAAGTCGGCATTGATCGCCGGGTGCGGCGCCACCCCGTTCAACGGCCCGCTCACGCGGCTCTCCAATCCCAGGCGAAAGATGCCCACCAGATCCTCCAGATGGATCCAGGCCATCCACTGTTTGCCGTCCCCCAGTTTGCCGCCTACACCCATGCGAAACGGCGGCAGCATCTTCTGCAAAGCGCCGCCCCGCCCATCCAGCACCAGTCCCGTACGGACCCGCACCACGCGCATTCCCAGCGACTCCGCCTTGGCAGCTTCGCTTTCCCATGCCACGCACACCTCTGGCAGGTAACCGCTGCCGGCCGCCGATTGTTCCGTCAGGATCTCATCGCCCCGGGAACCGTAGTAGCCAATGGCCGAAGCGCAAATCAGCGCCGCGGGCGGCTTGCCCAGCCGCCCCAGAGCCTGCACCAGGTTACGCGTTCCCGCCACGCGGCTCTCCCGGATGCGCTGCTTGGCCTCCTCGGTCCATCGCTGCGCCACCGGTTCCCCCGCCAGGTGAATTACGGCATCGGTATCGCGTAGCGCATCCGCGGGCGGTTCGCCTTTCGCCGGGTCCCACGCCCATACCTTAACGTTGCCCGGCATATTCGTGCCCGCGTGCCGGCTCAGCACCTGCAGGGTGTGCCCTTCGCTGCCCAACACCTTCAGCAACCGCCGCCCAATGAATCCCGATGCACCCGAAATAGTAATCTTCACGTAATCAGTTCCTTACCGGTCTGTTCCAGATACCGGATCTCTTGCAGGTACGCATTCACATCGGTCTTTCGTTCCATTCCCGACCGCACCATGGAGCGAATGGTTCCAAACACCGGCCGCTCCGGCCAGGGACGGTCATGCAGTCCGAAACACCATAGGATATTGCCGTACGTGTTGGGGTCCTGGCCGTCCAGCGCGTACTTGTCATTCAGATACAGCATGGTTGCCAGCGCCTCTCCCGCGCTTTCCGACCACTCCAGAATCTTCTTGCCCCAGTACATCCGGTAATATCCGTGAATCGTGCCGCGCAGCAGCAGTTCCTTTTGCGTGGCGTTCCATAAATCATCGTACGTTGCCGCCCGTTCGAATTGCTCTCGGGTATAGGCCGGATGCCGTTTGTCTTTCCGGTGCTTGCCGATGGTCTCGCGAGCCCAGGCGGGCAGCGCCTCCAGGCTGTCGACGCGCGCCGCGTACCAGGCGAAGTTGTAGGCCAGTTCCCGCCGCACGATCAACTCTTCCAGGAACTCCTCCACCATCAGCTTGTGCCGCTCGCCATGCTCGCTCGCCGCCAGCGCCACCTCCAGCGCCGAGAGGAATCCCGCGCGCAGGTACGGACTCAGATTGCTGGTGGCATGCGCCGAAGGCTCGTTCTTCTCCCGCGCGTACCGCCGGAGCCGGTGCGTCAAGAACGTCTCCAGGCGCTGCTCTGCCTGTTTGCGTCCGCCGCGAAACGCGGTCGAAGGAGGCACTGTGTGATCGATCTCGCACGACGCCACCAGTTCCGCCACGTTCCTCGCGGTCACCTTCGTATGCACCGGCGGAACCGGTCCGCGAAATCGCCTGTCGAGCGTCACCGGCGGCACGGGCTTCAGGAATTGCGGCAGCAGCCGGCGAATTCTGGGTCGCAGCGAGTAGGCCGCGTACATCTGCTTTTCGATGCAATGGGCCGGCACCACGCAGCTTGAATCCACCGCATAAGCGCAAACGCCGTACGCCGCGAGCGTTCCCTTGTCGAGCGGATGATCGTCCACCACCACCGCGGCCGCGTCCCTATCGAGTTCGCCCGCCTGCGACTTCTCCCCCCTGCGCCGCAACAGCTCGAACAGGTACCCCGCGCCGAGTTTGTGCAAATCGGCCGCCGTCTGTGAGACGCCCTCCAGCAGGAACGTGTGCAGCCGGTCGTTGGCGTATGGATAGTCGGACCCCAGCGATTCGTACACCAGCAGCGGCACTCGCATGCGGTTCGCCACCCCCGCCGCGAATAGCAGCGCATGGTTTCCCGCCGCCCTCCGGTTGCGTCCGCAGCGATACAAAACATACTGTCCCAGGGGATTTGGCTCTGCCCCGTTCAGCCATCGAACCCGTGCGTCCATCACACATGTGATTCCCGCGCGGCGCGCCCGGCTACAATGAAAATTCAGCATGAGGGCATGGAACCGCGCCAAGCTTCTTTGGGGTTACCTTGCGCGCCGGTCCACTCTGGCGGCGCTTCCGGTGGAATACATCGTGGAGACCACCGCCAAGTGCAATCTCTATTGCCCCATGTGCCCGCGCGAAACCCACAAGCAGCCCAAAGCCGACATGACCGATGGCGTCTTCGAGCGCCTCGTGCGCGAATCCGGCGACACCGCCGAACACATGATGCTGATCGGTCTGGGCGAGCCCTTCATGGATCCCGCACATCTTTGAGCGCATCGAATTCTGCCACCGCCACAGCGTCTCCAGCCTGCTCTCCACCAACGGCACATTTCTGGACGAAGCCGTCTCCGCCCGCGTCCTGGATTCGCCCCTGGAACAGATCACCCTCAGCTTCGACGGTGCGAAAAAAGAGACCTTCGAGTTTTACCGCAAAGGCGCCAAATTCGAAAAAGTGCGCGACAATTTCGTACGTTTCGCGCGTATGAAGCACCAGCGCCGGTCCAAACTGCAAGTCGTGGTGCAGATGGTCAAAATGGAAGGCAACGCCGGCGAGGTGGACGATTTCATCGCCTTCTGGCGCGCCATCCCCGGCGTGGACCAGATTCGCATCAAAGAGGATGAAACCAACCTCATGCGTCCCGATGCCGGCCACGCTTCCGTCGAGTGGAAGCATCCCTGCCACTACCTCTGGCGCGGCCCCATGTACGTCAAGCAGAATGGCGACGTGTACCCCTGCTGCCAGAGCTACATGCTGGACGGCGCCCCGCTCGGCAGCCTGGAACAGCAGTCGCTGGTGCAGATCTGGAACGCCCCTGCCATGCGCGAAATGCGCCGGCTGCACGCCGCTGGCCGCGGCGGCGAAGTGGATATCTGCTCCCGCTGCTGCACCACCATCCCGCACCCCGCACTCGTGACCGGCAGCCTGCTCCTCCACGGCCGCACCGTCCGCCGCCTCCTGCCTTTCGTGGAGCGCCTGGTCTACTTTTCGAAACTGCCGGGCCGCCTGTTGCAACCCCCGCATCGCACAAAGTAACTGCCTGCATGCGCTTGCTGACGCGTGCGGCTCTGCCTGGATGTACGGTAAACTCAGCTACCCTCTACAAGTTGCCTATTACAATATTCCTGTATGCGAATGCTGATTGCTTTGGCCCTGGTGTGCTCCGCTGCGGCACAGACGCCGGCGCCGGCACGCGGATCCCTGAGCGACGTCGCCAATCTGCGGCGCTATGCCGCGGAGGATGCCCAACTCGCGTCTCCCGCGGTGGGCGAAAAGCGTGTGGTCTTCCTGGGTGACTCCATCACCGATTTTTGGGGACGCCGCTATGGCAAGTTTTTTCCGGGCAAGCCATATGTCAATCGGGGAATCAGCGGACAGGTGACCCCTCAATTGCTGCTCCGCTTCCGGCAGGACGTGATCGCGCTGGACCCTCGCGTGGCGGTGATCCTGGCGGGCACCAACGATATCGGCGGGTCGCTCGGGCCCATCGATTCCCAGGCGACGCGCAACAACATCATGTCCATGGTGGATCTGGCGCGCGCGCACCATATCGCCGTCGTTCTCTCTTCACTGACTCCTGTCTGCGATTACATTAGCCCGCAGACGGGAAAACGACCCCCGGAAAAGCTCCGGGCTATGAACGAGTGGCTCAAGAAATATGCCTCGCAAAACGGACTGATCTATCTGGATTACTGGACCGCGATGCTGGACGAGCACGGGATGCTGCGCAAGGAACTTACCTGGGACGGGCTGCATCCGAACGATGCCGGATACGAGCTCATGGGTCCGCTGGCGGAAAAGGCGATCGCTGCCGCGCTCGGCAATTGATCCACCATGGCGTAGCTCACCGACGGGGCGCGTAGCGCAGGAGCGCTCTCTACCGGCAGTGTCAACGACTGCATGGCGACCCGGCCATCGTAACCTTCGGCCAGGATGGTGTAGTGAGTCGTATGTTCCGGCACAACCTGCAGGCAATGGCGGGCCGAGGGGTAAACGCCCGGTAGCGGCGGAGAAATGCGCACCGATTTCGCGTTTTCCACGCCATAGCAAAGTTGCGCCGATTCGCCGGTTACTACCAGGCCCACGCTGGCGTAAAACCGGAGAATTCGAACCGGGCCGGGAGGAGTGCCCGCGGGACGCAGCCAGGCGTGCGTTTCCGGCCGGTCTACGGAGTTCAGGCCCCACATTCCTACCAGCAGCGCCACTCCGCCGAGGATTTTGGCCGAAAAGGAGAACATCGCGCTGTCTGATAGACTCCGGCTGACCCGCAAAAGTTTCATGTCTGTGAACCGAACCTGTCGGTTTACACTAGGTTATGGCAATCAGAATCGTCCAGGTGGATGCTTTTACCAGCCAGCCCTTTGCCGGAAATCCCGCGGCAGTATGCGTCCTTGCCGAACCCCGGCCGGACCACTGGATGCGGGATGTGGCACGGGAAATGAACCTTTCCGAAACAGCTTTCCTGACGCCCCAAAATGGCGGCTACAACCTGCGCTGGCTCACCCCGGCTGTGGAAGTGGACCTCTGCGGGCACGCCACCGTAGCCAGCGCCCACGTGTTGTGGCAGGACGGTCACCTGCCGGAGGGGCGGCAGGCCCGTTTCCACACGCGCAGCGGCCTGTTAACGGCGGACCGCCGGGGCGAATGGATCGAGCTGGATTTTCCGGCGAAAGTCGCCTTACCGGCCCAGGCGCCGCCGGAAATGCTGCGTGCCCTGGGCGTGAACGACGCCAAATACGTGGGGCGGAATGCCTTCGATTACCTGGTGGAAGTGGATTCCGAGGAGACCCTGCGGAGCCTTTCGCCCGACCATGGCACGCTGCGCAAAGAACCCGTCCGCGGCGTCATTGTAACCGCTCGCGGCACCGGGCAGTTCGATTTCGTTTCGCGCTTTTTCGCCCCCGGCTCCGGGATCGATGAAGACCCCGTGACGGGCTCCGCCCACACCGCATTGGGCCCGTATTGGGCGGAGAAACTGGGAAAGATCGAGATGACTGCGTTTCAGGCGTCCGCGCGCGGAGGCGTGGTGCGTGTACGGGTGGATGGCGAAAGAGTTAAACTCGGAGGCCAGGCGGTCACCGTAATGACAGGTGAGTTGTTGGCTTGACAAGCTGTGAGTTTTAACCTGTGAGCCATAAACTGATTCTCCCGGACGAACCGCCGCCGTTCCTGGGCACGTGGGCACGCGTCTATACGGCCATTCTGGTCTACCTGGTGCTGCTCATTTTCGCCTTCTACCTGTTCACGCGGATCTATCGATGAGAACTCTGGACTGGATTGTCCTGGTCACCTCCCTGGTCTCCATCGTGGCGTACGGGCTGTACCGCAGCCGCGGCAGCAACACCGTGGATCGCTACCTGCTGGCCGGGCAGATCCATGCCGTGGTACGCCATGGCGCTCTCCATCATGGCCACCCAGGCCAGCGCCATCACCTTCATCTCCACCACCGGCCAATCCTACGTGGACGGCATGCGCTTCGTGCAGTTCTATTTCGGACTGCCGCTCGCCATGGTGGTGATCTGCGCCACCGTGGTGCCGATTTTCCACCGCACCAAGGTCTACACCGCGTACGAATACCTGGAGAGGCGCTTCGACGGCAAGACCCGCGCCCTGGCCAGCATCATTTTCCTCTGCCAGCGCGGGCTTTCCGCGGGGCTGACGATCTACGCGCCGGCGCTGGTGCTCTCGGTGATCCTGGGATGGCCGGAGCGCATCACCACCTTGCTGATGGGCGCGGTCGTGGTCACTTACACGGTGCTCGGCGGCATCAAGGCGGTCACCTGGTCGGACGTGCAGCAGATGTGCGTCATCTTCCTCGGGCTTGATCGCCGCTCTGGTGACCGTCATCGTGCTGCTGCCGCATACGGTCGGTTTCGGCGACGCGGTATTTCTGGCGGGCGCGGCCGGCCGGCTGAACGCCGTGACCACGCACTTCGACTGGAACGACCGCTTCAATATCTGGAGCGGCCTGATCGGCGGCACGTTCCTGTTCCTCTCCTATTTCGGCTGCGACCAGTCGCAGGTGCAGCGCTACCTGACCGGCAAGTCGATCGCCCAGAGCCGCCTCAGCCTGCTGTTCAACGCCGTGGCCAAAATCCCGATGCAGTTCTTCATCCTGTTCATCGGCGCCATGGTGTTCGTGTTCTACCTGTTCGTCCAGCCGCCGGTGCTGTTCCAGCACGCCGAACTGGCGCGCATCGAGCGCAGCGGCCGAATACCCGCGGTGGCGGCGCAGTACAACCAGGCGTTCGACCGGCGGCGCGCAGGCGGCGCTGGCCCTGGTGCAGGCGCACCACGCTGGCGACCCGGCGGCCGAGAGCGCGGGCGCGCATCGACTATCGCGGCGCGCAGAAGGAGAATGGACGGCGCGCGCGCCCAGCGCGTCGAAACTGGTCGAGCAGACCGGCGGCGAGAAAGGCTTCAGCGACACCAATTACATCTTTCTCTCGTTCGTGACGCGCTATCTGCCGGTGGGGATCGTGGGGCTGGTGATCGCGGTGATCTTCGCGGCCACCATGTCGGCCAGTTCGGGCGAGATCAATTCGCTGGCGACGGTAACCGTGGTGGATATCTACAAGCGCCACTTCCGGCCGGGGCCAGCGACCATCATTATCTGATGGCCTCGCGCTGGGCCACGCTGTTCTGGGGCGTCTACGCGGTGATGTTCGCCGGATGGGCAGGACGGCTGGGGCCGCTGATCGTGGCGGTGAACGTGGTGGGTTCGCTGTTTTACGGCTCGCTGCTGGGATGCTTCGTGCTGGCCTTCGCGTTCCGCCGGGTCCGCGGGACGGCGACATTCATCGGCATGCTGGCGGGCGAAGCGGCGATCTTGGCTACCTTCTGTTTACCGACATCTCCTGGCTCTGGTACAACGTGATCGGCTGCGTGGTGGTGGTGGCCGTGGCCCTGGCGGTCACTTACCTTTCGCCCGCCGCCGCCTTCCGCCACACCAGGTACGCAGCCAGCGCGATAGCGCCGGCCACGGTGAGCCAGACCAGGTAGTGGTGGATGTTCTTTTCCACCGCTTCCCAGCGCTCGCCCAGGAAATATCCCAGCGATAGAAAGCGGACCACCCAGAGCACCCCGCCGCTGTAGGCGAAGAGCGCGAACTGCGGGGCTCCACCTCGCTCATGCCGGCGGCATACGCGGTGAGGTGGCGGACGCCGGGAATGAAATAGCCGAACGTCAGCCCCCAGTGTCCCACGCGCGCGAACCAGGCGTGCGCCTTGTTGACGTGCTCTTCGGTGATCCGCACATAGCGGCCGTAGCGGTGGATCAGCTGCATGCCGAAGGTGCGCCCGAGCGATGTAGCTGAGGGTGATGCCGCACGCGCTGCCGGCCAAGCGCCGTGCCGAACGCCAGCACGGCGAGCCAGATGGCCCTTGTAACACCAGGAACCCGGTGAAGGTGAGCAGCGTCTCATCGGGAACCGGCAGCCCCACGATGCCGAACATCAGCAGCGCGAAAATCGCGGAGTAGCCGTACTGCGTGATCCAGCCGAGGATCTGCTGTTCCATGTGGTAAGTGGTCGTCAGATTGGCTCACCGCTCCCTCACGGTCGCGGCTCTGAACCTGCATCGGAGCCGCGACCGTGAGGAGCGATTGGCATGGTTATTCTTGACAGCGCTAAGGCGCTCGCCCGGCGCGTCGACCACCAGTTCGGTGACACCGACCGGCGTTCGCGGTCCGCCGACCACCACGATGCCGGTCTCGGTGACGTGATGGTGCCGGCGGTCGCGCTCCAGGTCGTAGCCGATCACGGCGTCCTCCGGAATGCGCACGTTCTTGTCCAGAATCGCGCGCCGCAATTTGGCGCGGCGGCCGATGTCGCAGTTGTCCAGAATCACGCAGTCCTCCACCAGCGCGCCGGCGTGCACGCGCACTCCGCGCCCCAGCACGCGAGTTGCGCACCATGCCGCCGGAAAGGATGCAGCCGCCGGAGACGATGCTGTCGATGGCCTGGCCGCGGCGGTTTTCTTCGTCGAAGGTGAACTTGGCCGGCGGGTCGGGGTAGCTGGTGCTGCGCAGCGGCCATTCCCGGTTGTAGAGGTTCAGCGCCGGGCTTGACCGAGCGCAGGTCCATGTTGGCCTCGTAATAGGCGTCGATGGTTCCCACGTCGCGCCAGTAGGGCGCGGCGTCGGCCGGCTCGCCGGGAATGCGGTTGGTCTGGAAATCGTAGGCGTAGATCTCCGATTTGCCCGCCAGCTTCGGCAGGATATCGCGGCCGAAATCGTGGTTGCTGTTTTCGTCGGCGGCATCGTCGTGCAGCAGCCGCAGCAGCGTGCGCGTGGAGAAAACGTAATTGCCCATGGAGGCGTAGACCCGCTCGCCGTCGCCGGGCATGGTGGGGGCGTCCGGGTTCTTTTCGTGGAATGCCAGGATGTGGCCGTCCTCGGCGGCTTCGATCACGCCGAATTCGGCGGCGTGCTTCCGGTCCACCGGAATGGCCGCCACGCGTGACCTCGGCGCTCTTCTGCACGTGGTATTCGATCATGTTCGTGATGTTCATGCGGTAGATGTGATCGCCGCCGAAAATCGCCACCACGTGCGGGTCCGACTGCTCCACCAGGTTGATGTTCTGGTAAATGGCGTCGGCCGTGCCCTGGTACCAGGTCTCCCCGGCGCGAGCGCATCTGCGCCGGCACCGGAATCACGAACTGCGACTTGAGCAGGCTGCCGAACTGCCAGCCCTCGCTGAGGTGCTGCAGCAGCGACTGGCTGCGGAACTGCGTCAGCACATAGACCGAGTAGATGCCCGAGTTGATGAAATTACTCAGGACGAAATCGATGATGCGATACTTGCCGCCAAACGGAACGGCCGGTTTGGCCCGCTCCTTGGTCAGCGGATAGAGCCGGGTTCCCTTGCCGCCGGCCAGCACGATGCCCAGCACCCGTATGCGCATAGGTTTCGACCAAGCACCTATTGTTCCAGGCACTATCCCGGAATTGGCAAGAGCAAATTGCGGCTATTGAACCGTTGCCGGTGAGACCCTAAAGTCCCCGTCGCCGCCAGACCGATAAGTATTGGGAGCACAACGTAGCCGAAAAATGATCTCCATTCTTGGAATTGTCATCGTTCTGGGCGCCATTGCCGGTGGCTATCTGATGGAACACGGAAAGCTCCTGGTGCTGTTGCAACCGGCGGAGCTGCTTATCATCTTTGGTGCGGCGGTGGGCACGGTGGTGGTTGCCAACCCGCTGCCGACGCTGATTCGCATCGGCAAAGGCCTGGCCGGCGTTCTTGCAGGCAGCCCCTACACCAAGGCCTTTTACGCCGACAACCTCAAGATGATGTACGAGCTGTTCAACTATGCCCGGAAGGCGGGCACCGCCAAGCTGGAGGAGGATGTCGACAATCCCGAAAAGAGCCCGGTGTTCTCGAAGTACCCGAAATTTCTGAAATCGCATCACGCCCTGCATTTCTTATGTGACACGCTGCGCATGGCGGTGTCGGGCGGCGTGGATCCGATGGATATCGACAAGATGATGGAGGTGGATCTGGAGGTCCACCACCGGGAAGCGGCGGAGCCGGTCGCCGCGCTAGCCACCATGGCGGATGCGTTGCCCGGGTCTGGGAATCGTGGCGGCGGTGCTGGGCGTCGTGATCACCATGGGAGCGCTGGGCGGTCCCAAGGAGGAGATCGGCCACCGCGTGGCGGCGGCCCTGGTGGGCACGTTTCTCGGCATTTTGCTGTGTTACGGAATTTTCGGCCCGCTGGCCGCGGCCATGGGCAAGCAGAACGATGCCGAGGCCAACTATTTCGGCTTCCTGCGGATGTGCGGCGCTGGCGTTTGTCAAAGGGCTGAGCCCCATGATGGCGGTGGAACTGGCGCGCCGGTCGATTCCGACAACGGTGCGGCCCACCTTTCAGGAGATGGAGGCGGCCTGCCGCGGCGGCGCTAAAGTGGCGAGTCAGGCGGCATAGGTATGGCGGCAGAACCGGAATCTCCAAAACCCGCCTTAACCGAGGCGCCGAAGATCATCATCATCAAGCGGAAGAAGGCCGGCCACGCCGGGCACCATGGCGGCGCCTGGAAGGTGGCCTACGCCGATTTCGTCACCGCCATGATGGCGCTCTTCATCGTGCTTTGGCTGATGAGCGCGGATAAGGAAGTGCAACAGGCTGTCAGCGCCTACTTCAACAATCCGTCCGGCCCGGGAAAACTGACCGGCACCGCGGCAGCCGGGCTCGGCAATGCCATCGATCTGCCCAAGGACGACATGAACAAACTGGCGGAGAAGATCCAGCAGGCGCTCATGACCATCCCGAATTTCCGCGTCCTGAAAGACCATGTGGAGATCACCATCACATCGGATGGCCTGCGCATCGAACTGCTGGAGACCGATGCCGGCATGTTCTTTGAGTCGGGCCGCGCCATCCCTACCGAAGGAGGCGCGGAGTTGCTGAAGCGATTGGCGTCGGAGTTGGGGAAGCTTCCCAATGCCGTGCTGATCGAAGGCCACACGGATTCCAAACCCTTCTCGGCCGATGGTCTGTATTCGAACTGGGAACTCTCCACGGATCGTGCCAACTCGGCGCGAAAGCTGATGGAGGCAAACGGCCTTAGGCCCGAACAGGTGGCCCAGGTGCGAGGTTTCGCCGATCGCCAACTGCGCCATCCGGACGACTCCCGAAGCATCTTCCAACCGGCGGATTTCGGTGATCGTCCAATACCTGCCGCCACCGCCGGGAGCGGAAAAGCCCGCGGACGAAAAACCTGGAGAGGAGAAAAAGGCGGAGCCGAAGAAATAAACGCCACTACATATATACGGGAATCTGAATCCCCAGAATCGACGCAATGCGCTCCAGTTGCCGGCGGAAAAACCCGGTCATCCAGAGCAGCAGCACCTTCTTCTCGCGATTCTCTTCGATCAGGATGGGATTCTGCTGATAGAAATTGCTGAACGCCTGCGCCAGTTGAAAAGCGTAGCGGGCTACGTGGGCCGGTTCGCCCGCGGCCACGGCACGCTCTACCGCCGCGTCTGTTTTGGAGGCCGCTAAAAGCATTTGCCAGACTTCCTCGGAGGCCAGTTGCCGCGCCATGGCGTCACCGCTCAGCTCGGCGGCGAAGTCCGGCATCGTCTCGCCGCGCTCGATCAGTTTGTCCAGAATCTTCTGGGCGCGGACGGCGGCGTACTGCACATACGGGCCCGTCTCGCCCTCGAAGCTTAGAGCTTCCTGCAGATCGAAGGCGATCACCGAATTCCGCGTGAATTTCAGCAGGAAATAGCGCAGTGCACCGATGGCAATCTGCGTCGCCACGCGCCGCTGCTCCCCGGCCGGCGCTTCCGCGTGGCGCGATGCCACCTCTTCCAGCGCCTTGGCAATCAGGCTGTCCATCAGGTCATCCGCCTTCACGCCCAGACCCCTGCGTCCGGAGACTTCCACATAGGGCCGCTTGCGATCCTCTTCGGAGAGGGGAATGCCCAGATCCGCGCAACAGCGCGGCGAAAGCGCTACCATCTCGTAATTAAAATGGATCGATTGATCCGCCTGGGCTTCGTATCCCAGTGCGCGCAACCCCGCCTCCACCACATCCTGCAGATAGGACTGACGCGTATCGATCACGTTATAGACGCGCGTCCCGTGACCAAACTGCTGTCCGGAATCGGCTGGCTGATCCGTGGTCACCCACAACACACGCCCGTCGGCATAGGTGTGCCAGGGACGGTAGAAGAAGTCCTTTCCCAGCAGCCCGAATTTCCAGAGCTGATACGCGATGTCCTTTCCGGTGTAAACCACCGTGCCGTCTGACCGCACGATCACCTTGCCTTCTTCGGAAAGGCCCGGCATTACCCAGCATCCGGCGTGCTTGCCCTCGGTCTCGAAATAGATCGCCTTGCGCTGTTTCAACAGTTCGAATGCGGCAGCCCAGAACTGCAGGTGCAGAATCTCGCTCTCGCGAGGCAGCACATCATACTCCACGTCCAGCCGCAGCATGGTCGCCAGATGTGCCTTGACGATGGCGTCCGAAACCACGTGCGCCAGTTCGGCTACCTCACCCTCGCCGGCTTCCATGGCGTGCAGCGTCTCCCTGCGCCAGGCGAGCGCCTCGGGATGCTCGTTGTAATAGCTGGAAGTCCGGGCGTACAAATCCCAGCAGTAATAATCAAAGCGAACCGCGGGATCCTCGAGCAGCGCGCGCACATTTGCCAGGCTCTTATTCTCCAGGTAGTGGAAGCCGGCCACCACGTCGGCCACCTGGACGCCGGTATTGTCGATGTAGTTCTGCACTTCCACCCGATAGCCGCAGGCCCGCAGCATCCGGACAAACGTATCGCCCAGCGCCGCATTGCGCAGGTGCCCGATGTGAGCGGCTTTATTCGGGTTAATGTTGGTGTGCTCGACGATGATTTTTTCACCGGGAACCGGCACGATGGCAGAATCGCTGTGCAGCAGCGCCGCTCCATAAGCGCCGCGATCCAGCCGGATGTTGATGTATCCGTTGCCCGCCACTTCCATAGCGGCGACGCCGGCGATGGGACCGATCTCCCCGACCAGTTCCGCGGCGATCTTACGCGGCGCCTGCCGCAACTGCTTGGCGAGTTGGAACGCCGCCGGCACCGCCATTTCGCCGAATTCGCTCTGCCGCGGCTGCTCGATGGGCACCGCCAGATCTATGCCGTAGCGAATCTGAATATGCGTATGGAATGCGCTGGATACTTGCTTTTCAATGGAATGGAACACGGGAGACTCAAGTATAACAACGCGCCACGCGGGCTGGCCTCCACCTGCTGACCCGTTCGCGAGACTTCAGCCGCACAACCCGGACAGCCGCAGGAACCGCCACGCCCACCCGTTGCCGCCGGCGCTGGACCGCGGCGCCGAAACCCCCAAAGTCGTGAGGAAGGCCTCCGACTCCGGACGCATCGCCGCTGCCGTCAGGCGTGCGCCGGATTCCCGCATACGAGACAACAAAGCCAAGCCCTTGGAGTCAGCGCCGGTCATGGCGGAAAGGTCCACTACCAGGTCCTTCCCCGCGAGCACGGACCGTGCCGTGTCCCAGGCATGCTCCAGATGCGGCACCCACTCGCCCATGAGCCTGCCCTTCAGCACGAACTGTAACGCCGCCGACCTGTCATGAAGGTAAATCTGCATCTCTTCTGGTGCCTGCATTCTGTTTTCCAAAGCCTTAAGACGCACCGGGCGGAAAAAAGAAGCCAACTATTATCAGCGCTACGTACGCCACAGCTACCAGCAGCCGGACGTAGCTGTATTGGCGGACGGACCCGGCGTGACGGGCATACAGCTTCAACCCCTCATTCGCCGCGCTGAGAACACCCAATGCCAGGATTGTCTTCCCCATGATCACGGCATCGTTGAGAAACATCACCCCGAATGCGATCAGGGCTCCCGCCGTACTCCAGTGGATCAAGGCATCCGGCACCGACGCCTTTTTCGTATCTGCTTCTTCCATGTTTCTGCTTCGCGTATTAGTTAGCATCCGAGGCACCAAATCCGGTGACGATCTGTCGGCACTTGCTGCCGGAACGACCATCCTTGGGCACTTCTCCATCGCAGGATCAACAGAATCCGGGTGGATACTGAAATGCATTGAGTTATGGCATCGGGTGTAGGGGAGACGAATTGAAATGTGGATCGTAGGCTGTTTGGGCTCGTTGGTGGGCCTGTGTTTTATTTTGTCGCTGATGGAAAATCCAACGCCCAAGCGGCGGAGACGGGGAGAAGGGAGAAACTGAAATGCGCCATGGAACCATCATTTTGTGGTTGAGTGCGGTTGCAGCGTCCGTGGCTTGGGGAGTCACGCCTGCCGAAGTCGCGGACAGGTCGGCCGCGCAAGGCCGCGCCCTTTTCCTCTCTTGCGAGTTCAAACAGGCCGCGCATGCCTTTGAAAGAGCTGTGACGGAGCAACCCGGCCGGGCTGCGTTTCACTATTGGCTCGGCAAATCGTACGCCCGCGAGGCCGACATGGCGGGCCCGTTCACCGCACCCAAATATGCGCGAAGGGCCGGCCGGAGCCTGGAGCAGGCGGTCCGCATCGACCCCCATAACCAGGAGTATGCACGGGAGTTATTCGAGTTTTACGTGGATTCCCCGGAGTGGTTCGGAGGCGGATTAACACGAGCCCGCGCGCTGCTTGAAAAAACAAATTTCCCGGAGGGGGACGCGGAAGCCTTGCTCCAGCACGTCTCGGACGCGCACATCGAACATAGCGGCACGTCGTGGCGAATACGGCAAGCCATCCTGCGCACTTCCGGCGTTGCCGGGACCGTGGTTCCCGCGCGATAAATATGCAACTGCTGAAAATCATCGCGTTCGCGACGCTTCTCACTGGAGCCTGTGCCGCGCAAGTTTTCACGCCGGCTGCAGCCCTGGACCGCTACCTCGCGACTTCGCACAATCCGCGCGACCGATGCGCCGGCCTCACGTTCACGATTCAGATCGATGCCTCGCTGCCCAAGCTCAGAAAACACGGCAGCATGAGCGGGGTCAAACTGCTCTCCCAAACCGGGAAGATCGTCTATCACGGTCTCCAGTTTACCGGTGACAAACTGGTGAAAACCGACGTGATTGCGCGCTTTCTCGCCCAGGATTCCGGCTTGGACAAACAAAGCGCCGACACCGCCGTTAATCGTCAGAACTATTCGTTCGCATACATCAAGACGTCGGATTACAACGGTTTGCAGGCCTTTGTGTTTCATCTGAAGCCCAGGCACAAACGTTCCGGCCTGTTCGAAGGCGAACTCTGGTTGGAGTCTGCGACCGCCGCTCCCTTACGCTTGTGGGGCGACCTGGTCAAATCGCCCTCGATCTTCGTCAGAAACTTCCGGTTCGTGGAGGACTATCAGGATCTTAACCAGTGTTTCCAGCCGTCCCGTCTTCTGCTCACCGCCAATACCCGCATCGCCGGCCTGATGCAGATGTCGGTATGGGAGCAATTCGTCAAGAACCGGCCGGCCTCCGACCTCGATCAATAGGCACCGCGCTGTCGAAACCCTGCCGAACTGTCGTCACTTGTCGGCACTTTCCGCCATCAACTGCCGAATCCAGTACAATCGCGATATGGCTTTTCCTGTTCACCGTCGCGATTTCCTTAGGGCCGCCGGCGCCGTGGCGTTGACCCCGCAAGCGGCCGCCGCGCCCCTTACCGAAAAACAGAAACTGGATCGCCTGGCCTCCAACACCTGGCCCATCCGGTACATCTTCAAAAGCCGTACTCAGTTCAGCGCCAACCAGATGAGCCAACAGATGAAGGGGAAGTACGGCGAGATCACTATGATGGATTTCCCCCAATTCACCAAAGACACGTTCCCCGGCGTCACTCACATGGACCTGTTTTCGGGTCTGTTCGGGGATGTCGGCGATAACAGCATGTACGTCGAGGTGCCGCTGAGCGTGGGCGCCGCCACGCGCGTCACCCACGAATTCGATCCCTCCAGCGCATCGGGACGCAAGTGGCTGGAGAAGCTCGCCGCGAAAATGTCGGCGACCGGCACCAAATGCCAGCACATCTCCAACAATGCGCCGCGCGACATCTGCGAACTCGACGCCGAAAAGCGCAAAGCCGGCGTGGCCGTGGCGAAGAAGTGGCTCGATGGCGCCGCCATTCTGGGCGCCAAGTCGATGCGCGTCAATAGCGGCGGTCCCCGCATCGCCCCTTCTGCCGTGGTCACCTCCGACTATCCCAAGAACGATCAATTGGCCGTTTACCTGACCAACTGCATCGAGTCGTTCAAAGAGATGGCCGACCACGGCTCCAAGGCGGGAGTCAAAGTGACGCTCGAAAATCATTGGGGGCTCACGGCCAATCCCATCAATATCCGCATTATCGTGGACGAAGTGGGCAGCCCCTTCTGCGAAGCCTCGCCGGATTTCTGCAACTGGGAGCACGAGTACCTGATGTACAACGGCCTGAAAGATCTGGCGCCGTACGCTCACACCAACGTTCACGCGAAATACTGGAGCCGCTGGAAAGAGAACAACAACGTGCGGCGCTCGGTAAAAATCATGAATGACGCGGGCTTCGGTGGCACCTTTGCCCTGGAGTACGAAGAGGGCCCGTGGGACGGTGTGGAAGGCGCCAAGTATCTCTATAAAGAAGTCCTCGCGGCCCTATAGGGCGGGCACGCGCTAATCGGCTTCAAAATCCGCGAGCCGCGCCAGGAAGGTCGCGGCCTCGTTTAAGCTGCGCCCGGCCAGGTCATCGACGATCCAGGCTCCGCCGAATTTCAAGCCCACCGCCGCCAAAACCAACCCGAATAGAGCATTCGCCGCCAGCCACCCCGCGCCGAATGCACGGTAAATGTCGATTCCGAAAAGCGCCTGGGCGGCCACTATGGCGAAAGCCGGCCAGACCACGACCCCCGCCAGCACAGCCCATTGGGTGCTCCGGACCCGCACCCTCCGGAGCGCCTCCAACTCTTTCTGGACCGCTGCGACCGGCAGTCCCCAATCGATCCGGCCGCCTATCGCCAACTGGCGAATCAGGGCGATCAGGAATCCAATCGAATAAACGTCCAGAACCGCTGCCGCCACCAGGAACCGCGCGCTGGCGAGGTGAGCATACAGAAATCCGCCCAGCGCCACAATGCACGTCACCCAGGCCGCAGCGTGAAACCCGGTTAACCAGGCCGCTCGCCGCACTCGCGACCGTCCGCCTTCCCGTTGGATGACGCCCAGCAGTTCCCGGTTCAACCGGATGCTCCCGGCCAGTTGCCGGTCGTGTTGCTCCCATTTCGCTTTCATCTCGTCCAGGTCCATCATGCCCGCATCTCCTTCTTCAATCGATTGATCTTCGTGGCAACATTGGTCTCGCTGATACCCAGCACTTCGGCGATCTCCCGGTAACTGTTGCCGTCCAGGTAAAGCAGCACGAGCGCCTTGTTCAAGGGCTCAAGCTGCGCAATGAAGTGGTGTAGGGCGGCGACAGCGCCGGATTGGTCCGCCGGCGCTTCCACCGCATCCAGAAGCCGCTGATCGGTCCATACCACGTTCCGCGCGCGGGATCTCTCGCGGCGGTAAAACGAAATCGCGACGTTGAGAGCCACCCGGTACATCCACGTGGAGAAGCGGCAGCGTCCGTCAAACGCTCCGAACGAACGCCAGAGGTGAACGGCGATTTCCTGCGCCAGATCTTCGCGGTCGTCGCGGTTGCGGCAATATGAGTTGCAGACCTTGTAGAGGATTCCCTTGTGCTCCTCCATGAGGGTCTGGAACTGTTGCTGAACTTCACTCACAACCAGTTATTCGCGCAGACCTGGCCGGAAATCACAAGGGGGCTAAATTATTTTACGGGCCTCTTCGGCACGTACGCGGGAAACGGCTCGGTGTCCGGGGCAACGCGGACCGCGGTCGTGAACTTCAAGGGGTATTTGCCGCCTGCGTCGTAAGTCATCTCCACGAAGTAGGCGATCCATCCTTTTTCCGGCCGGGTAACGTGGCCCACGTACACACCGCGGCCCTGTTCCTCGAGGTCGCTGCTGCGATATGCGGGTCCAATCGTCATCAGTCGAAAATCGCGATGCTCGGGGTTGGTGGCCTGCCACAACTTCACCGCAGCGGGCTTGGTCTTGCTCACCACCCGGATATCGCCGTTGGCTTCGAAACTCCAGGTAAACTGCGGGCGCGGTTTGCCTTCCACGAATGCCTGGTAGTAGGCCAGCATGCTCTGCCGCGCATCGCTGTTGCGCAGGCTGTGGTCGGTATTGGGAATGTATCGCAGGTATTTTTCGCCCTTCAGGTCGTCGAAATAGAATCGCGAAGAATCCGGCAGAAAGAACTGGTCGCCCGCCGCGTTGACCAGGAATTTCGGCATGGTATACCGGTCCAGATAGCTGTACGGCTCCACCAGCGCGAGCAGTTTGGCGTACTCCGGGGTGCCGCTCCAATCCATCACGCCGGCCTCGACGTAATCCTTCACTGCCGGCGCCCAGAAGCCGTAGACCTTGTAGTGATGCTCGAACGATTTCTGCACATTGAGCAGATCGATCACCGCCGGTATGATCGCCGTGACGCGCTTATCCACGGCGGCCGTTGTCCACGTGGTCCAGCCCCGCTTGGAGCCGCCGGAGACCACGAACTTCTCCACGTGCGCAATCGCCGAAACCGTATCCATGGCGCGCACCGCCGCCTTGGTCATGGGCAGGCGCAAGGGCCACGTTTCATCGCCCGTCCGCATGAACTTGATCCACGTGTAGGCAATGATGCCGTCCTCCGAGCGGCTCCGGCCATCGTCTGAAAACGTCAGCGGCTCGTTGGGAATGTCCTGCAAATCGGCCGCCACGGTGTGGGTGGTGGTCGCCAGTTCCACGTAGGCGGGGTTGGCGCGCTCGGGGGCTTTATCGGTGACCGATCCGCCATCGATAAACAGGTACCCGGTGGTCCCCGTCACCTTGTCGGGCTTCACAATAGTGAGCCAGTGTTTCCAGGCAGTCTGGTTCACCTCATCGGGCTTGCGCCACGTCTGGGAAATCATGTTCACCACGTACACGGTGTAGCCATCGCCGCGGATGGTGTTCACCACGTCGTAATGGTAGGCAGGATCGGGCGCATGCACATACCGGTCCAGCGCCGTATCCGCGGCCGGCGCGGCCCATGCCAGCAGCAGCGGCAATGCCGCACGCAAGAGCCAGTGTCTTCGCGTCAGTTTATTTCGCATACATCCCAATCACTCTTTCGATGGCCCGGCGGCATACCGCGCAGAAACCCACTTCGTCGCGGGTGAACATGATGCAATCCTGCTGCGGCCGGTAGTAGCCCCGCCCCTCGTACATCGCCCCTTCGAACGCGCCCACCTTACCGGCGTTTGCGCCGGACGCCAGCAGTTTGGTCGTCTTTTCGCGCTCTTCCCGGAACAGCGCTTCCATCTGATCTTCCGGACGATGTTGCGCGCGAATCTCGCGGCGCCGTTTCTGGATTTCCGTCTCGAGGCTTTCGAACTGCTGTTTGGGCCATGGGGACGGCAGTTCGATTCCGGCGCTCAACAGGTCTTTCCACTTTCCGGCGCGAGGATCGGCGGTGGCGTTTGGCTCCCACGGCTCCGGCCGGTCTGTCGCCGCGCCATAGGACACGTCCGACGTATAGTACTCGTCCGCGAGCCCGGCGAAATGATGCCCAAACTCATGCACGAACACGTAAGGCGTAAACGCGTTGTCAGCCGAAACCGTCGCGTACAGATTAAAGATCCCGCCGCCGCCGTACTTGCGATCGTTCACCACGATTTCGATGAATTCGTACGGAGCCGCGGCGGCCACATCCCGCAGGCGCCGGTTCTCCATCGTCAGGATGTAACGCTCCGAGCCGAACGCATCGTAGCTGGCGCCCAGCGGTGAGTGCCGCGCCACACCATCGCTCGGACGCGCCACGCCGCTTTGGTCCGCGGGAGTATCGATGGCCCACACATTGAAATCGTTCCGCCGCTCCTTGAAAGGCGATGCCGCGAACAGCAACTGCGCGGTGCGCCTTGCGTCGCGATGCCACTTCCCCATCTCGCCGGCGGTGTATCCGTCGCCCAGCAGCAGCAGATCCACCTTGTCGCGGGGCGCGCCATTCCGCATCACGGCCCAGGGTTTGTGCCGCGGCGTCGCGGTGCGAACGGCCCGGTCCCGCGGATCCACCGTGACCGACCACAACTCGCGAAATTCGTTATTCGCGCCGCGCTTGCGGATCACCAGTTTGACGCGCGTTGCGGGCTCGGGAAAGCGCACGCTCTCGGAGAAACTGCGCGACTGCCGGGCTTCGCCGGTGGTCTCCCATTCGCCGAAAATGCTGGCGTAGCCGCGCGAGTAGATCACGCGATTGGTGCCTGGATCCACCACCTGAAACTGGTACTTGCCCAGATTACTCTCGTCGATCCACCGGTCCAGCGGGCCGGGCCACTCGCCTTCGCGCACCACGCCGCCCAGCGCGAAATGCTCCTCGCTCGCCGTGCCGGTGTGGACCAGATCCACCCGCAGAGTCCGCGGGGTCAATGCTTGCGCCGGCGCCATGGCGGCAAGCAAGAGCAACAGTATTCGTATCCACATGCCGAAGCTTCAGGGTAATCCGTTTCATCGTAGAATGGCCAATGGCCAAGGCGAAATTCAGTGCGGGCCTTCTGATGTTCCGTCGCAGAGCGGAAACCGTGGAGGTGCTGCTGGTTCACCCGGGTGGTCCGTTCTGGAAGAACAAAGACCTCGCCGCCTGGTCGATTCCCAAGGGCGAGTATCCGGAAACCGAACCCGCCTTCGCCGCCGCGCAACGCGAATTTGAAGAGGAAACCGGAATGCGGCCCGAGGGAGAATTCATCCCGCTCGGAGAGCTTCGCCAACCCGGAGGCAAACGTGTGACCGCCTGGGCCTTCGAAAGCGACTGTGACTCGGCCGCCGTTCGCAGCAATCTGTTTTCGATGGAATGGCCCAAAGGGTCCGGCCGGATGCAGGAGTTTCCCGAGATCGATCGCGCCGGCTGGTTCCCCCTGGAACTCGCCCGCCAGAAAATTCTGAAAGGCCAGCTTCCTTTTCTGGACCGGCTCGTCGCACATCTCAAGGCGATCAACCCGGCATGCCGTTGAATGTGTCCCGGATCATACGAACACTGCCGTCTGCGAGCCGCGCGTATACCGTGAGATAGGTGCCGCCCGCCGGCCGCCCCGGAGATCCATCTTTGGGTTGGAACGTCGCGTTCCAGTTGCCGTGCTCCATCATGATGTCGCCGTGCTGCTCGACCGTGCCTGGCCACAGGCTGAAATCCTGGACGCGAAAACATTCAAACACGTGGGTGAACCAGTCGCGAATCGCCGTGCTTCCCTCAAGCGGGGGTTGGCCGGGCGGAAGAAAAATGGCCGCGGGCCCAAAGAGGTTGGTTGCTGCGCCGGCGTCTCCCGCATTGACGGCCGCGACGTGCCCGGCGCGGGTCTGATCGACAGCGCTCTTCAGGGATTGATCAGGTTGTACGTTTGTTGCCATGACCGGATGTGTAACCAACAGGCTCCTCGTTACACATAAAATATGTGTTGATGATCCTCGAACTGAGCGATGCCGAGCTTGTGCGGCAAATTGGTGCAGGCGACCCCAATGCGGAAGCCGAGCTTTTCCGCCGCATGGCTCCGCGCATCCGGCTCTACGGTCTCCGTCACCTGAGAGACGAACATGCCGCGGACGACCTGACCCAGCAGGTACTCATCACCACCCTGGAGGCGCTTCGGGCGGGCCGCCTGCGGGAGCCTGAAAAGCTGGCATCGTTTGTGTTGGGAACCTGCCGGATGACGGTGCTGGACCTGCGGCGCGGGGCTCGGCGGAAGGAGCGCCTGCTTGAACAGTTCGGGCCGGATGTACTCGCGCCGGCGCCGGCGCCCGGACCGCGTCTCGATCGCGAGCAACTCGCGCGCTGCGTGCAAAATCTGAAGGAGCGGGAACGCGCAGTGGTGATCATGACTTTCTACGATGAGCAGACCAGCGGGGATGTCTGCAATTTCCTGGGCGTCTCTGAAGCGAATGTGCGCGTGATTCGTCACCGCGCCATTCACCAATTGCGAAACTGCCTGGGAGTTGCCGCATGACCTGCGAGACTCCCATTGATGCGGCGGTCCTCGCCGATTACTGGCTCGCAGTATTGCCGAAGTCCGAAGAAGAGTCCGTCGAAGAGCATCTGTTCGCCTGCGACGAATGCGGAGCGCGGCTTCGCGAAACCATCGCGCTGGCTGAAGGCGTCGCCAAGTTGGCGCGTCAGGGATCGCTGATTATGGTCGTCAGCGACGCCTTTGTGCAACGGGCCAGGGAGCAGGGCTTGCGTGTTCGGGAATATGCGCCTCCCCGCTCCGGCAGCATCGAGTGCACGGTGAGCGCGGAAGACGACTTTCTGATCGGGCGATTAGGGGCGGACTTGCGCGGGGCCAGGCGAGTCGATCTCTGTTTCTGTGACCGCCAGGGCGTTGAGCGGCTCAGGCTGCCGGACATCCCCTTTGGTGCCGAAGCCGGCAGCGTTGCGTTCCAGCAGTCCATCACCTACGCGAAGGCGGCTCCCTCGGAGACCATGATCGCACGCCTGGTCGGTTTCGATGAAGGCGGCGTGGAGCGTCTGCTCGGCGAATATACCTTCAACCATACCCGCACCATGCCGGGGCCGGGCGCCTGGTAGTCATTATTTTTGTAACGGCGGTCCAGATCATTACACATCCGGGCATATGACCACACCGACACTGCAGCCTTACATGAACACCCGAGACGACTCGGCATTCCGGTTTCTGGGCGTACCGACCCTCATGCGGTCTACCGGTGAAACGACTCATGGAGCATTCGGTCTGATGGAGCACTGGAGTATGCCTCCGGGCTTTGCTTCGCCGTACCACGTGCACCATCTCGAGGATGAAGCATTTTATGTCCTCGAAGGAGAAATCGCATTCGTGTGCGATGGCAAGTGGATTCACGCGGGGCCGGGCGCATACGTTTTTGGACCACGCGAAATTCCTCACGGCTTCAAGGTGGTGGGCACGGCGCCCGCCAGGATGCTGCTTCTGTGCGCTCCCGCCGGTTTCGAGCGTTTCGTGCTGGAGTTGGGCGAGGACCCCGAATCGCCGCTTACGCCACCCGACATGACCAGGCTGGTCACGGTGGCGGCGAAATACAAGGTTGACATTCTCGGCCCGCTTCCGGAGGAGACCGGCGTACCGGCCTGAGCGGGCACCCGATCCGCGTTCCGCTACTCGTTCCAGATGTACTTGCTGAACCACTCGTAGTTATGTTCCATCACGGCCCGCTGCTGCTTGGGCTTGTTAATAGGGTGCCCGAAGCCCTTGTAGAAAATCAGCTTCACGGGAACTCCCCGATCCTTGAGCGCCTGGTACAACTCGTAGGAATCCGGCGGGGGAACGCGCTTGTCCTGGTCGCCCTGCTGGATCAGCGTGGGCGTCTTCGCCTGGTTCACGTAAGTGATCGGCGACGTCTTGCGGTATATCTCCGGGTCCTCCCAGGGCGTGGCCTTCAGATACTGGCGCGTGAACGGATGGATGTCCGTATTCACGTAGTAAGTCATCCAGTCCGAGATACCCGCGCCCACGGACACAGCTTTGAAGCGGTCACTGTAAGTCGTAATGAACGCCGAAATGTATCCACCCTCACTCCAGCCCATGGAGGCCACCCGGTCTTTATCCACCATGCCTTTCCCGATCAGATAGTCGACGCCCGAGATGACATCCCAGTAATCGCCCAGCCCCAGGTTGCGCACATTCAGCGCCCGGAATTTCGCGCCGTAACCCGCCGAGCCGCGATAGTTCGGCTTGAGAATCAGCGCGCCCTTGGCGGCAAATCGCTCGATGGGGTAATAGCGGTCGGCCGACGCCACGGTGGTGTCCACGCCGGTGGGACCTCCGTGAATCACTACCAGCAGCGGATACTTGCGCGACGGATCGTAATCGGCTGGCTTCATCAGAATGCCTTCCACTTCGGCGCCGTCGGTGGACTTCCATTGAATCGCTTCCCGGGTGGTCAGCTTGAATCCCTTCCACTGGCTGCCCACGCTGGTGAGGTACTTCGGCGCGAAGTCCGACACTGGCGACAGGTAGACTTCTGCAAAATGGTTGGGCGCCGCGCCTATCCCCGCCATAGTTTTGTGATCGCGCGTAAACGTTGCCTCTGAGGCATGAAACTGCACCGGCCCGCTGATGCGCCGGACCGTGCCGCCTGCCGGGTCCATTCGGAAGATGTGCGCGTTGGTACGCTGCAGAGCGCTGAAGTAGATGCCGTCCGGACCCCAGTCGATCAGGTTGGCGTCTTCATCGAAGGCTTGCGTCAGGACTTTCGGCTTGCCTCCTTCCGAAGGAACTACCGCGATGTAGCGGTTGGCATAGAAAAAGAACGGATCGCCGTTAGCCGTCACGAAGGCAATCTGTTTGCCGTCCGGCGACCACCTTGGCCGGTTGTTGGGTCCGCCCGATTCCAGCAGTTTCCGCACGTGCAGATCGGCCAGGTCCAGCGCATAAAGCTGTTCGGTATCCTGCGAGCCCAGGTCGGGATCGCGCGTCGCGCTGAACGCGATCCGTTTCCCGTCGGGCGACCATGAGAATCCCGATACACTGAAGCTCTCCCCTTTGGTGAGCGCTTCCGGCTTGGGAAGTTTCTTCACATCGGAGGGAATCTCCGCGGGAACCGTGACGCGCCAGAGATGGTTCATCGCATAATCGGCGCCGATGATACTGAACTCGCCGTATTTCTCTTTGCGATCCTTCATCTCCTTCGGTTCCGGGCCGCTCGACGTGAAGGCGATCGACCGGCCATCCGGCGACCATGCCATGCTGCCGATGCCATTATCTTCCGTGGTGAGTTGAGCCGCTTCGCCACCGGCCGGAGCGATCACGTAGATCTGACGCTTGCCGTCGCGATCGCTGGTAAATGCCAGTCGCCGCGAATCCGGCGCCCATTGCGGCCCGCTGCTGCTCTTTTTCCCGGCGGTGAGTTGGTAGCGCTCTCCGGTGGCACTGACCGCGATCCAGATCTGCGTGGCAAATTCGTTGTCATCCCAGTTAGCCTGTTGCACGGTGTAGGCAACGTACCGGCCATCCGGCGAGATCTGCGCGCCCGCGACCGATTTCATGCTCAGAGATTCATCGATGGTTGGCGTTTGTGCGAATACCGCAATCGCACCCGCGCAGAAGAGGACGGCATTTCGAAACATGCGAGCAATTATATCGCCGCCGGCCTCAGTACACCGTGCGCTGCTGCGTCTCCTGCTTGCCGGCAAGCGAGAAGCGCGGCTCTTCGGCACCGCCCTCCACAAGACGCGCGGAGAGGTATGCGCCCACGGCAGGGCCGTGTTTGAAGCCGTGCCCCGATCCGCCACCGGCCAGCCATACGTTGGCAAATTCGGGATGCCGGTCCAGCAGAAAATCGCCATTGGACGTGTTCGCGTACTGGCATACGCGCGTCTCTGTAAGGGGGGCGTCACGCAGGGCGGGAATCCGTTCCGCAAGAAACTGGCGCGCCGCGTCCACGCTGGCGGCACTCACCCGGCGTCCGCCGGTATCGGGGTCGAATGCCGGCCCGTGAAGGTCGAACGCCAGTTTCACGCCGCGTCCTTCCAGGTCGGGAAATCCGTAGGGGCCGTGCGGGTCGCTAAAGTCGATCCAGGCGGGGAAGGCGGACGCCGCGAATCGGGAATCGCCGGCCTTTGGCGCGAAGAACATCACCTCCTGCCGCGTGGGAAAGACTCGCCTGCCCAGCACGTCGGGAAACACTTTAGGCAGCCACGGGCCACAAGCGAAGACGAAAGTCCCCGCGTGAAGCTCCTCTCCGTTTTCCGTTTGTACGCGGCCACCGGCCGATACGCGTACCGCCGCGGTGGCGTACTCCAGACCGCCGGCCACGGCATTGCGGACCACCGCGTTCACCGCGCGCCGGGCCATCAACGCTCCACTGTCGGGCTCGAAAATGCCATACGCATCGGCGGCAGGAAGTCTGAACTGCGGATACCGCACGGCCAGGCGCGACGACGACAGAACCTCGAACGGCACCCCGGCTTCCGCCAGTACGGATTGTGTGGCCGAACTGTACGGGTGGTTTCCGCGGGCCATCCACAGAACGCCGGTCCGATGGAAGAGGGTCTCGCCGGCGCCGTTTTCCAGGTGCTTCCACAGGGCGAGAGACTGCACCGCCATTCTTGTATAAAGCGCATCCTGCCCATATCCCATGCGGATAATGCGGCTCTCTCCCCCGGAACTGGAACGGCTGTGGCCCGCGCCCCAGGCGTCCAACAGCAGCACCCGGCGGCCGGCCCGCACCAGATGCCAGGCGGTCCAGGAACCGAAAACGCCCGCTCCGATTACGGCGAAATCGTACACAAGCATGGATGAGCCTGATTGTAGCTGAGCGTACAATATAGTTTCGGAGGTGGATGACTCACCGTTGCCGGCACTCTGTCGTCCGTCTGATGGGCGCCTTGCTGCTTGGGGTGCTGTCCCCGGCTTTCCATGCCGCTGCTCCCGCTACAAAGCCTGCCGCTTCCGAATACCTCGTCGAGGTGTGGGACACAGACCGCGGCATGCCCAGCTCCGCAGTCACATCGATCGCCGCCACGTCCGATGGCTACCTTTGGATCGGCACGTTTGAAGGCCTGGCGCGTTTTGACGGAATCCGCTTCACGGTCATAAACCACCGGAACACGCCGGATTTTCCGGACGACGCCGTAACATCGGTGCACGTGGACCGCTCCGGCCAGTTGTGGGCGGGCACCGGCAACGGGATCGTCCGCCGCGAAGCCAACCGGTGGCGCAGCTACCCCGGCCCGGAAGGGCGGCCCTTGCGGTTCGCCAGCGAGATCACGGAAGAGGAGAGCGGAGCCATTGTCGCCATCAGCAACAACCGGTTTCATCGTCTGTCCGCAGACCGGTTCGTGGCAATGCCTGCGCCTCCGCGCATCCTATATCTGAAACTCTTCGCCGTGCCCGGCCAAGGCCTCTGGGCGGGCGCCGAAAATTATTTCGGACGCTTCCGCGATGCGAAATGGGAAGAGATCGAACTACCGGCCGATTTGAAAACATGCTGCGGCACTGCTCCCGGCCGCGATCACGCTGTTTGGGTGGCAGGCCTTACCGGAATCCGAAGGTATCAAAACGGTGTCTGGTCGCCAATCCGCCCAGCGCCGCCGGGATTCCGGTTCACACCTCCCGTCTCATTGCTGGAGGATTCTCTGGGAAACGTGTGGGCCGGTGACTACCGCGCGGGCCTGGTTCTGTTTCGCAAGGACGGCACCGTGCTCCAATTTACGCGCCAGCAGGGCCTGCCGAATCCCACCATCCGGGCGCTGTTCGAAGACAAGGAACAGAGCGTGTGGGCGGCCACCGACGGGGGCGGCCTGGTCCGGTTCCGGCGGCGCAGCGTGACCATGTTCGACGAATCCCAGGGCTTGAACCATTCCGTGGTGAACTCCGTGTTCGAGGAAGCGCCCGGCAGTTTGCTGATCGGCACTTATGGCGGCGGCCTCCAGCGGTTCGACGAAACCGCACTGCGATTCAGCCCGCCCGTGGCGCCTCCGGCAGCAAACCTGACCTCCACCGGCCTGGTACTCTCGTTACTGCGCGACGGTGAGGGCACCGTGTGGGCCGGCACGTTCGGGCGCGGACTCTTCCGCATCCGCGGTTCCAAGGCGGAGCAGATTGCCGAAACCGCGGACGGCGAGTGGCAGATTCCGGCTCTTTTCCTGGACTCCCGCAACACTCTCTGGATGGGCTACCAGCGGGGAGTGGCCAGCTACGCGGAGGGCCGGTTGACGGCTTACACAAGTGTCACCGGAGCCCCTCAAATGGAGATCGTCTCGCTCGCCGAAGACAGCCGCGGCGATTTGTGGGTGGGTGGAACCGAAGGGCTGTTCCATCTGCATGGCGGCCGCTTCGAAAAGTATGTGCCCCCGAGCTTTCCGGACTATGCACCAATTACCGCGCTATATGCCGACCGGGAGGGATCGCTGTGGATTGGCACTCGCGACCGCGGACTGGACCGTTTGCGCGACGGCAAGTTCATCGCCTACGGCCCGGAACAAGGGCTGGCCGCCTTGCGCGTGAGCAGCATCCTGGAAGATAACGAGGGCCGGCTGTGGCTGGCGACGCAACAGCAGGGACTGGTGGGCGTGACCCGCGCATCGCTGGACGCGGTCGCAGCCGGCAGGCAGCCGCAGCTCAACCTGGTCTGGTTGCGGCGCGACGCCGGGTTAGCCACCAATCAACTGCGCGCCGGATTCCAACCGGCTGCCGCGAAAGGCGCCGATGGCCGGCTTTGGTTTGCCACTCTCAAGGGTCTGGCTATGGTCGATCCCCGGCAGGTCGGGCAAAGCACCTTACACGCGCCGGTCCGCATCGAAGAGGTCACTATCGGCAATCGTCACGTCCCCATTGAACAGATTGCCGGCGATACCCTGTACGTTCCACCGGGAACTCGCCACCTGCAAATCTCCTTCACCGAGCCCAGTTTCCGGGGACCGGAGCACATTCGCTTTCAATATGGCCTGGAAGGATTGCACCCAGGCTGGGTGGATGCGGAGGGACGTTCCGCCAGTTTCGGAGATCTGCAGCCGGCTCGCTATGTGTTTCGCGTGCGTGCCACCAATAGCGAAGGGATCTGGAATGCCGGCACTGCGTCGCTGAACATCGTGATACAGCCCTTTTACTGGGAGACGCTTTGGTTCCGGCTCGCCGCGGTGCTGGCCTTAACAGCCATCACGGGCGGGGCGGGCTATGGCATTCAGAGCCGGAAACTGAAGCGCCAGACAAAACAGCTCGAGCAGGAACAGATGCTGCGCCGCGATATCGAACGCATGCAAGGAGTACTCCGGATCTCGGAAGAGCGCTTCGCCAAAGCGTTTGAGTCGAGCCCTGTTCCAATGGCGATCGTTGCTCTGGAAGACGGACGATACCTGCACGTAAACCAGAGATTTCTGGAGAGCACAGGCCGCCGGCAAGAGGAATTGATAGGCCGCTGCCGCACCGAAGCGGACTTATGGGTGGACCCGAACGAAGCTGCCCGCTTCACGGAACTCACCAAGTCCAACCGGCGCGTGCGCAACTTTGAAGCCCGTGTGAAAACGCGTAGTGGCGGAATGGTGTACCACCTGCTTTCCACCGAAGTGATCGAACTCGACGGCCAGGCTTGCCTGCTGGTGGCCGCCGACGACATCACCGAACGGAAAGGACTGGAAGAACAGTTGCACCAGGCGCAGAAGCTGGAGAGCATCGGCCGGCTGGCTGGCGGCGTGGCTCACGATTTCAACAACCTTCTGACGGTGATCAATGGTTACAGCGACCTTGTCTTGCAGCGTCTCCAGCAGGAGGACCCTAACTGGTCGCGGGTTGACCAGATCCGCAAAGCCGGGGATCGCGCCGCCGAGTTGACCCGCCAGCTTCTGGCGTTCAGCCGCAAACAGGTAATCAAACCGCAAACACTGGACGTAAACCTCCTCATCCGTGAGACCGAACCCATGTTACGGCGCCTGCTGCCGGAAACCATCGACATGTTCCTGCATCTGCACCCTGAGCCCCTGCATATGTTGGCGGATTCCGGGCAACTGAGCCAGGTGCTGATCAACCTGGCGGTGAACGCGAGGGACGCCATGCCGGAAGGGGGCACGATGATGGTGGAGACCGACAGCGTGGAACTGGACGAAGAGTTTGCCCACCATCACCCGGGGCTGGTTCCGGGCCCATACGTCCGGCTGGCCATCAGCGATAACGGCGTCGGAATGAGTGCCGACGTTCGCAATCACGTGTTCGAGCCGTTTTTCACCACCAAGAGAAAGGGCGCGGGGACCGGCCTGGGGCTGGCCACCGTTTACGGAATCGTCCGGCAGAATGGCGGTTGGATCTGGGTCTACAGCGAGCTGGAGCACGGCACCGTTTTTAAGATATATCTTCCGCGCGTGGCAGGCGGGACAGTGCGGCACGAGACCGGACTGCCCCAGGCAGGCTCGTACCGCGGGCGCGAAACCGTACTCGTGGTGGAAGATCAGGAGGATGTGCGAAACCTGGCCAGGGAGGTGCTCGAATCGTTCGGTTATCTCGTGCTGGTAGCCGCCCACGGCGCCGACGCACTGCTGCTTGCCGAGAATTATCGGGGGCCGATTCATCTGATGCTTACCGACGTGGTCATGCCCGGAATGACCGGAAAGGAACTTGCCGCGCGCATGAAGTCACAGCGCCCCGCGACTAAGGTGCTCTACATGTCCGGCTATACGGAGGACGTCATCGCGACGCAGGGTGTCATCGATTCCGGCATCGCCTTCATCCCCAAACCGCTGAGCCCGGAGGCGCTGGCCGCCAAGGTGCGTGAGACACTCGGGCCGCCGGAGACCGTGTGAAACTCGGGATCGTCGCCGATGAAATCGATCGCGATATCCGGGTCGCCGTGGAGATTGGCGGAAAACTGGGGCTGCGGCGCTACGAGATTCGTAATCTTCCCTCCGGACGCGTGCCATTGTGCGACGCATCCGACTTGCGTGCTGTGGAAGAAGCGATCCGCGCCGCCGGGGCCGCGATCACGGCGATTTCTCCCGGCCTTTTCAAACTCACTGAACATACGCCGGAGTTCCGCGCCCAGATGGAAGAGGTGTATCCGCGTGGCGCCGAACTGGCCCACCGCTGGGGCTTGCACGGCCTGATCGTGTTCGGCTTCCACAAGCCGGGCGCCACCGAAGCCAATGCCGCGAGCATCCGCGCGGGCGATCCGCCGGAAGAAGTGGTGGACTGCCTCGCCGAGGCCTCCGAACGGGCCGCGCGCGATTGCCTGCTGTTGATGATCGAACCGGAACCCATCTGCTGGGCGGAGGACGCCCGTTCCACCGCCGCGCTCATTCGCCGTACGGGCAGCCCGAATCTGAGGATCAATTACGATCCGGGCAATGACGCGTGGCTGCTGAACCGCGACCCGCTTGCCGATTTCGACGCCGTCGCGCCTTTCGTTGCCAACGTGCACATCAAGGATCTGCGTCCTCTTACGCGCGGCGCGGCCCATCCCGAATGGGTCCCCGCGGGCGAAGGCATGGTCGATTACCGCAGCCACTTCGCACGCCTGCGCGCTTGCGGGTTCGACGGCCCATTCTCGCTCGAGCCCCACATGGACGGCAAGCTGGAGACGATCCGCCGCTGCAAAGAAGCTGCAGAGCGCGCATGGCTGGCGGCGGAATCACCCGCGGTCTAAGAGAGGCTGAGACCTTACCACGGAGACACGAAGAACAGGGAGAAGGCACGGAGAAGGAGCTCTGCACGGTTTCGTGTTGGTTTCCTCTGCGTCTTCCTCCGCGCCTCCGCATCTCCGCGTTGAGTTCCTCCGTGCTTCCTCCGTGTCCTCCGTGAGTCCGTGGTGAGAAGCAGGCGGTTCAGCGCGCAGATCCCTCCGAGGGCCGGAACGTATAATTGCCGTAGGATGATCAATCGGGTTTTAGGCGCGGCAGCGATTCTCGCCGCTATTTCCCTGTTCGCTTTCCAGCGGGCTCCGCAACCGTCTGTGGTGGTGCACTCCGCGGCGAAATTCGATGTCTCGCCGCCGTTGTCCTCAATGCGCGCAAACGATGCCGCGCAGGAGTCAGTCTCGTGCGAAAACTGCGATGCGCCCGATGACCCCGACCAGGCTCCCAAACGCAGCGATGCGCCGCCGCCCCCTCCACCGCCGGTGCCGGCCGCGGCCATCGCGGTGGAACAGAAGGCGCAGGGGACTCGCCCGGCTGCCAAACTGATCGCCGCCTTTGACGGCATGGGCGCCGGGTTCGAAGGACCGCAGGGCCCGGCGGCCGGACGCAATCCCTCTGACAACAGCATTGCGGTCGGGCCGGATCGCATCGTGCAGATCGTCAATTCGCGCCTGGCGGTGTTCGATAAACAAGGCAAGGTGCTCTACGGCGCGGTCGCGACCAACACCATCTTCAAAGGCTTCGGCGGCGTGTGCGAAGCGCGGAACAACGGCGACGCGGTGGTTCGCTACGATCAACTGGCCGGCCGCTGGCTTTACGTGATGCCCATCTTCAGGCGCATCGAGGAGCGGCCCGAGGAGCCGTACTCGGTATGCTACGCACTGAGCAGCGGCCCGGACCCGCTGGGGCCTTACTATCGCTACGAATTCCGCCGCAAACTGTTTCCGGACTATCCCCGGCCCGCCGTCTGGCCGGACGGATATTACCTGCCAACCAGCACGGGTGACGAAGTGATTCAAAAGCATGCCTGCGTGGTGGATCGCGCCAAAATGCTCACCGGCAAGCCGGCCACGGAACAGTGCGTGATCCTTGACAACGTCAACTTTCTGAACAATGCCGATGTGGATGGCCAGGCCGTACCGCCGGCAGGCGCGCCCAACATCATGATGGCCGCCGGCGGCACGCAACTGAAGAATATTTTCGAAGACGACGGCATTTACTATTGGACCTTCCACGTGGATTGGACCAATCCCAAGAACACCAAGGTGAGCGAAGCGGTGAAGATTCCGGTGGCGCCCTACCACTACCTGTGCAATGGGCAGTTGAGTAACTGCGTGCCGCAGCCGGATACCACGCGCAGGCTCGATGCGCAGGGCGACAAGATCATGCAGCGGCTGGTCTACCGGAATATCGGCGGGCGTGAGTCCATCGTCGCGATTCACTCGGTCAACAGCTCCACTGGAGCGGGTGGAGTGCGCTGGTACGAGTTCCGGCTGGACGAGAAGCGCCAGCCGCACCTGTTTCAACAGGGCACGTACGCTCCCGATGGATTCTACCGCTGGATGGGTAGCGCGGCTATGGACCAGCGGGGCAATATCGGAATCGGTTATTCGTTCGGCGGCACTCCGCACTTCGCGGGGCAGCGGTTTGCCGCCCGCATGGCAGAGGATCCGGCGGGCGTGCTGTCGTTCCACGAAACGGTTCTGGCGGAAGGCGAGGCTTCCCAAACCAGCGGCAATCGCTGGGAAGACTACACCACCACTGCCATGGATCCGAGCGACGACTGCACTTTCTGGTACGTCGGCGATTACCTGAAGAAAGGCGCGGCGACCTATTCTACGCGCATCGGCGCTTTCCGCCTGCCAGGGTGCCTTCGAGGGATGATCGGCGGTGTGGCCTACATGGATCTCAATCACGATGGGACGCGCCAGAAGGATGAGCCCGCAATTCAGGGGCGGGAAATTGCCTATAGCGGAGCCGAGTCCGGCAAAGTGACCACCGGCGCCGATGGGGCTTTTAGTATTTCTCTTCCCGCCGATCCGCTTTATGCCGATCCGGTGTACACCGTCAACTCCAAGACGGTTCACCTGAAAGCCGGCGATGCTGTGGGCATGGATTTCCCGGAGACCTGCACCGTGACGAGCAGCGGCGCCAGGGATGCCAAATTCTGGATGGGCGACAAAGGGCAGAATGCGGTGGACCACCATTACGGCGAGTGGAAGAAGCTCATCAATACTCTTTACCTCACCACGCCGGAGGGCACGCGCTTCCTCCCCAAACGGTACGCGCAGTTCCGCGCCTGGCTGCGCAAGCCGCCTTCGGCTTTCCTAGCCGCGCAGGCCGTCGCCGGCCTGAATGCCGACATCGGCACCCTGGACGGCAAAGGGTCTGTGCAGGACCCCGTGGTCAAAGACTGGGTCACCATTCACAATTTGATCAAGCGCGTCAGCGATGCGTATCTCGCCAGGAACAAGGGCGCGCTGGATGCGTACAAGCCGCTGCTGGATCAACTGAACAACAACACCGCCACCATCACACCCTCGGACGCAGCGGCCTGCGCCGGCAAGTGACCGCGGCGATCATCTGAAATAGGCTTTCCACTCGGGTCGTGCGGCAATTACAATCTCCCGCACTTCGCGGCTCAAGCCCGCGGAGACTCGACGGCACAGGCGCGCACGAATCCCGTCAGGCAAGGCCTCAAATGCCGGGCTGAAAATCATGTAGCTGAGGGGATAGCGAAACAGCCGTGTCCGCAGGTCGAACTCGCGCAGGGGGCCGCGCAGCGGAAAGGTCCGGCTGAACGACGAGACACCGGCGACGGGCTCCTTGAGGGGAGCTTCATCGCGGAATAGCAGATACGCGGCCGCCGCATCGAGGTCGGCATTCAGTTGCCCGGTGGGCGTCTCGGGCATCCGCGCTTCCCAGTTCAGTCGCGTGAGCAGATTCACGATTTGGGTCTGATGTTCGAAGGTCATGAGCGCGACGATATCGCTGGTGGTGGAAAGATAGGCCGACCGGTCAAAGGATTTGACGACGCGCGTGTCCAGAGACTCAGGCTCGGCGGGGTCGCCCGCCACACGGTTGGCGCGGTCGGGCTGTTCGCCGTGCGCGGCGTCCACGAACCAGCCGCCCCAGCGGTCGGCAAACGGCGTGCGATGGTCGGTGATGATGGCGGCGGAGCGGGACGGCGCACCCATCGCGTTGGGGAATACCGATCCGATGAAGATGCCCGGCACACCCTGCGTTGCGGGCCCCTGGTGACATTTCAGGCACACATCGCGGCGCGTGAAATTGGCGCGGGAATCCAGGGTGTGAAAGACGATTCCCTGTTTGGGATCGAGCGACGCCAGTTCCATACCATCGCCGCCGGGCACGTAACCCACGGCGACGTTGTCGTTGAAATAGATCGCACGCGGATTGCGCGGCGAAATCTTCCGGGATTGAAAACTGGTCTTCGAAAACACCAGCGCCTGGGAATCGGGATTGATATGCAGGGCTTCCAGCAGCGCAGGCAGATAGCCCAACGGGCCGGGCCGCAAAGACAGCGTCGGGTGAGAGGCGATGAGTTGCGAAACCGGGTCGCCGAGCGGTTCCTGCGGATGCACTGGCAGATTCTGCTGATAAATCTGCGCTGCCAGTGCCAGTGCCAGTCCGATCATCGGCCCGGTTTGGCCGGTGCCTTAGCCGCGGGTGTTGCCGCGCCTCCACGCCGTCCGCCAGCGGTATCGGCGCGCGGGGCCACCACGCATTGGTCGGAGCGGCAGTTGTGCGAATTCGCCGAGCCCAGCTTTTCCAGCAGCGCCACGGTCTCCGGATGCGGCTGGCCGAAGCGCGTGGGGCCGTTGGCCATATCGGCGACCGTATCGCCGGCCTTGCTCTTGACGTCTACCTTGGCGCCTTTGGATACCAGGAAATTCACCATGTCGTTGTTGCCCAGATACGCCGCGCCGTGCAGCGCTGTGTAGCCGCGGTCGTCGGCCGCGTTCACGTCGATTGCCCAGCTCGACGCAATATTTGACGGCGTCGAAGGCAGGGTACGGCGCGTTGACGGTCCAGTTCGCGCGCCCATCCGATGCCGGCGGCGGCCATCAGCGGCGTGTCGCCGGCATTTGGTGGCGATCTTGGGATCGGCGCCGGCATCGACCAGCAGGTGCATGGCGGCGACGTCGCTCGGATTGCGCGGCGCGCCAGAACGCGGTGGCGCCGGCCGGATCGACCCAGGTGTAATCGTTGGTGAAGGAGCGGAACCAGAGTTTCTCGCCGAGTTTGCGCGTTCACATTGGCGCCCTTCGCGATCAGCGCCTTCATCAGGTCGAGGTAGACGACCTTTTCCTGCTCGGTGCTGGGCTGCGGGAACCAGGCGTGCGGCGCCCACTGCACATCGATCGTGGCGTACGAGCGGCGTCAGGCCGGCGACGGCGGCCAGGTTCGGATCGGCGCCGTGATCGAGCAGATATTTCGCCAGTTCCAGATGGCCGTTGCTGATGGCCATGACCAGCGGGCTCTGCCTTCGCCGTCGCTGACCTCGTTGACGTCGGCGCCGCCTTCCACCAGCGCGCGGGCGGCGTTTGCCTGGCCTTCGCGCGCGGCGTACAGCAGGGCCGTCATGCCGCCCATAAAGCTCGGTCCGACCTGGCGAATCGCGCGGCCACATCGCCGGCTCTTCCGCCGCGTCCGGACTCCCGGCACGCGCGTCTCTCCGGCGGGACGCGGCTGCGCCTCCGCCGGCGTCCGCCTGCCGCCGCCACCGGGAATCACGTTGCCGTCCTGATCGAAGCGGACGCGCTCCAGCTTCGCGACTCTTGGTGGCGACGTTCGGATCCGCGCCCGCGCTCGAGCAGCAGCTTCGACCACGTCGCGCGCGATTCAGCGCGGCGGCGAACATCAGCGCGGTCTGCCCGTGAGCGCGCTTCCTTCGCATTGACGTCGGCGCCGTGATCGAGCAGCACTTTCACGGCGTCGGCGTTGCCGGAGGCGGCGGCCGTCATCAGCGCGCGTGGTGCCGTTGGCTTTCGACGGAATTCGCGTCCGCGCCCGGCTTTCAGCAGCGCTTCGATCATGGCGCGCGTTGCCGTTGGTGCAGGCCATGAACAGCGGCGTGATGGCGCCGTCGCGCGTGGCGGCCTTCACGTTGGCGCCCGGCGGCGAGCAGCATCTTCGCCATCTCCAGATCGTCGTTGAACGCGGCCCAGTGCAGCGCGGTGGCTGCCGTCGCCCTGCGCGCGCGTTGACATCGGCACTGTCTGTTTCAGCAGCGACCGCACGGCGGCCCTGTCGCCCTGCATGGCCGCGTCGGCCAGGCGCGTATCGGTGGCGCGCGAAAGCAGCGCCGAGAGCAGCGCGCGGCCAGAGTTCGAGCCAGCATGACAGCCTCCTCAAATCGCGATTTCTCCGGTGCTGTCGCCGAAGCTTGTCCACGTTCACGCCCAGCTTGTGCAGCATGGTCAGCAGGACGTTCGCCATCGGCGTTCCGTCCTGGTGCCGCACGTGCAGATTGCCCTTGAGCTGGCCGTTGGCGTGCCGCCAGGAACAGCGGCACGCGCTTGTGATTGTGCACGTTCGAATCGCCCATGGGGCTGCCGTACAGGACCATGCGAATGATCCAGCAGGTTGCCGTCGCCGTCCGGCGTGTTCTTCAGCTTCTCCAGGAAATACGGCACCAGGCTGACGTGATAGCGGTTGAGCTTGGCGAACTCCGCGATCTTCGCGCGGGTTTTCGCCGTGATGCGAGCAGGAGTGGAACGGCGTCTTCACGCCGCTCTCCGGCAACACGCGCCCGCTGACGTCGCGGCTCATCTTGAACGCCGAAACGCGCGTGATGTCGGTCATGAAGGCCAGCGCCTGCAGGTCGAACATCAGCTTCACGTGCTCTTCGTAGCGAATCGGGCACGCCGAGCGGAGCGGCGGGCAGCGCGCGCGCTTCGCCGCTGGCATTGTATTTTTCGATCTTCTGGATGCGCCGCTCGATCTCGCGCACGTCGTCCAGATAGTCGTTCAGGCGGCTGCGGTCGCTCGGGCCCAGGTCCTTCTGCAGCCTGCGCCACGTCGTGCGAGATCCAGTCGAGGATGCTGCGGTTCACCTTGCTGCCGCGCCAGCCGCTCCTCCGGCGTGCCGCCGTCGCCGAACAGACTCTCGAACGCCATGCGCGGATCGAGCGTCATGGGCAGCGGCTGTGGTCGGCGACGCCCAACTGATGGTGTCGGCATAGACGCAGGCGTAGCCGTAATCGCAGGCGCCCGAGGCGTCCACCATCTCGATGCAAAGCTGAATGCGACGGCAGCGGCGTGTCCTGGCCGAACTGCTGCGCGTACATCTGGTCGATCGAAGTGCCGCACGAAATAGTCCGAGCCTTCGGTCATCTTGGGGTGCGCGGCGGTGAGGAACACGGCGCTCGAGCGGAAATGGTCGGCGCCTTCTTCGGCCGGCGACCAGGCGCGTGGCCGGATGCAGGTCCGTGTCGCTGACGATGGTGAGGTAGTCGCGAAACGGCTCGAGCGGCTCCAGGGTCTGCGCTGAATTCGAAATCGCGGCCTTCCTTTTCGGGCGACCAGTAATGCTTGTTCGATGCCTCCACCGTGCTGCCCGCCGCGCCGTGCACCATTTCGATGCAGGCCAGACGCGTCGGCGGCGCCGCCGCCGTCTTGCGCAGCGGCGTCTGCGCCGGGCACCATCGAATCCAGCAACGGCAGCGCCAGCGACACGCCCATGCCCCGCAGAACCGTGCGCCGCGAAAGATGTTTCTTGGTGATGATACATCAAGTCTCCTGTCCTCACTGCTCGGTTCAGCGACGCCGTCGGTTCGGCGCGGCTGCGGCTTCTTCCGCCCGCCGCATCTGGAACGGCGTGCTCTTCACGATGCCCAGGACGAACGCCGAAAAGCGATTGTTGTTCGCGCGCCGCCTCGCCGCTCGATGGCGCGCACCACCGGCATATCGCGATACTCCAGCACGCGGCCCATGCCGTAGGCCAGCAGATTTTCGGTGAACGTCCCGATGAACGCGTCGGAATGGTTCAGAATCGCCTGCCGCAGGCTCGACCGGACCGTCCAGCTTGGCGCCGTCGAACATCTGGCCCGGTGGCATCGATGCGGCATGCCGCTGTCGTTGGTGCGCCACACGCCCACCGCGTCGAAATTCTCGAGCGCGAACCCGATCGGGTCCATCAGCTTATGGCAGGCCGCGCAGGTCGGATTCGTGCGATGCTCCTCCATGCGCTCGCGCACCGATAGCGGCTTGGCCACATCGCCGGTGCGAGCTCGGCATTCTCCGGCAGCGCCGGAACATTCGGCGGCGGCGGCGGCGGCGGCGTGCCCAGCAGCACTTCCATCACCTACTTGCCGCGCTGCACCGGCGAAGTGCGAATCGGCGGTCGAGGTCAGCGTCAGAATGCTGCCCTGGCCCAGCAGTCCGAAGCGATTCGGATCGGTCAGCGTCACGCGGCGGAAGCGGTTGCCCAGAACATTCGGAATCCCGTAGTGCTTCGCCAGACGCTCATCGACGAACGTGTAGTTGGCGGTCAGCAGGTCCAGGACGTTGCGGTCCTCGCGCACGATGCTGTCGAACAACAGCTCGGTTTCGCGCCGCATGGATTCGGCCAGGTTCGTGTCGAAGTTCGGGAACAGATACAGGTCGGGACTGCACGTCCTTCAGGTTCTGCAGATGCAGCCACTCGCCGGCGAAATTCGTCGCCAGCGCTTCCGACGCGGATCGGCCAGCATGCGCCGCACCTGCTTTTCCAGCACCACCGGATCTTTGAAGCTTGCCCTGCGCGGCGAGGGTGATCAGCTGCTCGTCCGGCGCGCTGCTCCACAGGAAATACGAGAGCCGCGAGGCCAGTTCCAGATCGCTGATGCGATAGTTCGTCCCGGGCGCGACGCCGGCGGGCGTGCGCTCGAAGCGGAACACAAATTCGGGACTGGCGATCATCGCCTGCAGCGCCGTGCGGATGCCGGTCTCGAAATCGCCTCCGTTGCGGCCCGACTGATAGAAGCTCAGCAGGTCTTCGAGATCGTTGTCGTCACCGGCCGCCGATACGCCTGCCGCGCCAGGCGCGGCGATAATCTTCTTGGCGCAGGGAATTTCGTCGGCGGCCGCCGCGGGACGGCAGGTGAAGATCTTGCGGCGGCTGGGCGTCTCGGAAATCCCGGCTGACTTGATCGGCCCGGTGACGCTGAAACTCGTGCAGGTGCGGCAGCGACGTCATGCCCGGGAATGTTGCCGGTGCTGACATCCACCAGGCTCTGCTCCACGGCATCGGAACTCGTCTTCCAGGGGCCCGTCGAATTTCGGAGATGAACGACGCCGAGATCCTCTGCGGACCCGCCTTGACTTGAATCGGGCGGCGTCTTGATCCGTCCTTGGCCAGCGTCATCCCGGATTGATATCGAGCAGCGCCACCCGCTCGCCGTTCACCGCGACTTCGATCTGCTGGCCCTTGCCCTGGTTCTGCCCGAACAGCGGCCCGTCGGGCGAATAGTAAAAGCCCAGCCTGAAAATGTACTCGCCGTCGGCCGGAAAATCGTGAATCACCGCAATCCCGCCGCGCGTGCCGAACGGCGTGCCTTCCACGTGGCGCATCTGCGAGACCACGCGCGGAATGCTGTAAGTGGTGGTGAGAGCCTGCGCGCCGGTATCGCCCACCGCCTCCCGGCTGATCTGGCCGGCCGCGCGGATGTAGCCTTCCATCAGCGCCGGCGAAATGGTCAGCACGTCGGCCATATTGTCGAAGCCGTGGCTCATGTCGTCGGTCGGCAGCAGCGGCGCGACGTCCACGTCGACGATCCAGCAGGTCGCGGACCGAGTTGGCGTATTCGGTGCGATTCAGCCGGTGCAGCGCGGGCCGGCCGGGATTCGGATGAACGGCGGCCGCGCGATCGATGCCCGTTTCCAGCGTGCCGACGAACGCTTTCATCGCGGCTGCGTCCGGCCGCGGCATCCCGGGCGGCGGCATCAGGCCGGCGCGGAGCTTGCGAATCACTTTTTCGGCGAGTTCGGCGGATTGATCGGGGTGAGCCAGATTCAGCCGGGTCAGGGACATGCCGCCGGACTTCAGCGAATCATTATGACAGCCGCTGCAATATTGCTTCACCAGGGCGCGCCCGGAAACGACCGGCGGCACCGGAGCGGCAGTCTGGCCCCAGGCCGTTGCAGCCGCAGACAGGGCGGTGCAGACAAGAACGAATCTTTGCATCCAGGCTCCGGCCCCTCACCGGAAAATGCACATCTTACCCGGATGGCAGTATATAAATGTAACGCCTCCGCTGTCAAGCGCTTGCAGCCGGCGATCAGTGCTTCGTCAGACCACGCACGTGGGCCTTCAGACGCTGCCACAAGCTGGGCTTTGGTGGACGAACAGGCGCCCGCGCCTCACCCGGCAGCGGCGACGGCCCCGCCTGTGAAGCCGGAGTAGCCGAAGTCTCGCAAGGCGTTTCGCCGGCGAACCTCACGATGTTGCCGATTAGAGCGAACTCCTGACGAACCTTCGCTCCGTCTCGATTCACAACGCACACCGAGAATCCCGGATACTTCCCCGAGGCCACACCCTTGCCGCCGTATTCCACTTCTTTCACCAGCACCGGCTCGTAGCCCTCCACCTCATGCAGGACGTAGGCCGTTTCATAACGCCGGTGACGGAGGCTCCAGACGAAAACGCGAAAGCTGTCGAAATCGTACGGTTGGCCGCTGCCGCGAACCGTCGTCCACAGCCAGGTGTGCTTCGTCTCTCCATCGGCCTGCACAGTGGCCAGAGAGAAATAGGATACGATCCGGTGACCTTCGGCATACTGCGCCACTTCATCGGGAATTGCCATAGTCAGGCGGCGCGTCAGCACCCAGCCTGACTGCCCGGAAGCCGCGCGGACCAGGCTCCAGAGGTCCGATGGCACAATCTTGGGACCGGACTCGGGTTCGGGTTCCGGTTCCTCCTTGGAAAGGTCGGTCTTGGAAAGGTCCAGCCAGTCCGCCGGCGGCGGAGGAGGTTTGGGCATCGGCAGCAGCGGGTACTTTGACTCCTTCTTCCTGGGAGGCGCCTTGGCTTTCTTGGGCGCCGGCGGGATCAGCGCGGTTCGCCGCACATCCGTCCTGGGCACGCGCAGTTGGGAAAGCACATCCACCTTTTCGCCGGGCTTGATCACCAGAAAACTCGGCGCACTGGTCGAGGTGGTCGTATGGACCGGAAGGTCGCTGTACACCGTGGCGGCGCCCTGCGACGGCATCTTGGCTGCGTGCGCCGCCAGGTCTTTCAAAGCCGCCATATCCGAGGACGCCAGCAGCGCGTTTTCGTTGGCCCAGCCCTCGGCGCCGTTCGGGGCGCGTACCCGAAAGAACTTACGCCGCCGCTGCAAGATCTCCAGCCGGTCTCCATGCCTGACGGTAGCGACCTTCTTCGACTCCAGCGGAATGTCGCTTCGCAGATTCAGCGTAGACGGGCCCACGTAGGCCTCGCCTATAGATGGATCGCGCGGGGGGCCTGTCTGGCAAGCTGCCAACACCAGGACCAGCGCCGCTGGAAAGCTAACTTTTGATATGAGACCTGAACGCAAGACTATTAACCATTTTACCAGCCGTTCCAGTACCCACGGCCGCTATGATGAAGGAAGATGACTCCAACGCGGAAGTCCGCAGCCGTGTGCATCCTGTTTGTACTGTTCTACGCCGCCATGGCCGAAGTGTTTCTGCTGGCTCTGCCGCATCCGCGCGAGACGATTCATTACATGGTGGCCGGTGCGTTTGCTACCGGCCTTTCGCTGCTGGCAGCATTTGTATTATGCGCCTTCGGACGAATCAATCCGGAACTGATTGTCCGTACTGTTCGAAGAAGTGCGCAATCGTCATGATGCCAAGGTAGTAATTCTCGATCTTGAATTTCTCGTTGGGAGAGTGCAGTCCGTCATCGGGCAGGCCGAATCCCATCAGAACCGTGGGAATGCCCAGGTGCGTTGCGAAATCTCCCACGATCGGAATGGACCCGCCCGATCGCGTGAAAACGGTCTGCCCGCCGAACACATCGCCGAACGCCTGAGCCGCAATCCGGATAGCGGGATGATCGGGATTGACCACCAATCCCGGAGACGCGTTGAGCACCCGCACTTCGGTGAGAATGCCTTTGGGTGTGTTCTGCTTCACCCAGTTGCGAAACGTCGCCACTACGGCCTCGGGATCCTGCCGCGGCACCACGCGAATGCTCACCTTGGCGGTTGCCTGCGCGGGGATCACGGTCTTCGACCCGGCGCCGGTGAAGCCTCCGGCAATCCCGTGCACTTCAAACGTGGGCCGGGACCAGACACGCTCCAGCACGGTCCGCGACGGTTCCCCGGTCAACTGCGTGGCGCCGACCTCCTTTGAAAGGAATTCGCTTTCATCGAACGGCAGGCGGCTCCAGCTTTCGCGCTCGGCGGGGGCGGGCTCGTCCACATTGTCGTAGATGCCCGGAATGAGCAGCGCGCCATCAGCGTCCTTGGCCTTCGCCAATAGCTGGATCAGCCCGTACACCGCGTTGGGCGCCGCGCCGCCGTACAGGCCGGAATGCAGATCGCGCGCCGGTCCGCGGGCTTCCACCTCCATGTAAATCAGGCCGCGCAGCCCGATGCAGAGCGTGGGCATGCCCTCGGCATACATCGCCGTATCGGAAACCAGCACTACATCGGCGCGCAGCTTCTCCGCGTTTTCGGCCACGTACCGGGCGATGGCGGCGCCACCCACCTCCTCTTCGCCTTCGATGAGGAACTTCACGTTCAGAGGCAGGGTTCCGTTGGCCGCGCGCAACGCCTCAATGGCCTTGATGTGCATATACATCTGGCCTTTGTCATCCACTGCGCCGCGGGCGTACAGATTGCCGTTGCGTTCGGCCGGTTCGAACGCCGGGGTGACCCAAAGATCCAGGGGATCGGCGGGCTGCACGTCGTAATGGCCATAGCACAATACAGTGGGCTTGCCGGGCGCGTGCATCCAATCGGCATACACCAGCGGATGGCCGTCGGTGGGGATGACGGCCACGTTCTCCAATCCCGGCGGCGCGCAGACTCTCGGCCACGAATCCGGCGGCCCGTTCGATATCGGGCCGGTTCTCCGGCAGCGTGCTGATGCTCGGAATCCGGATGAACTCCTTCAACTCGGCCAGGAGACGGTCACGATTCTGCTGAACAAACGAATCGGTAGCGGCGGACATGGTTTCCTCAAACGGAAGAAACCATTATACGGTGGCGGCCATCGAGAAGCCCCGGCTTACGGCGTTGCCGAGGATACGGCGCACCTCCGGCGCGTAGAAAGGCTGAGTGAGCAAATCGTATCCGCCCTGGTTGAGCACTTCGGACCAGAGGCGGCCATCGGCATGCGGATCGGTCACAATCACGGGCATTTGGTCCGCGGACCGGCCGGCGACTTCGAGAGCGTCGAGCCAGGTCCCATCGGAAAGCTCGGCTTCCGTGAGAATCACATGGTAGGCGTTGGAATCCAGAAGTTTGCAGGCGTGCCGCAGGGTCTCCGCGTGATCCAGGTCGAGCGGCAGAGAATGCAGCAGTTGCGAGAGGCGCCGGGCGTCGTCGGGACACCCGGATATGAAGAGAATCCGGAACCTCATACGCACGCTTCCTTCCTGTTTGGTCTCTATTCTACTCCCGCCGGATCAATCTGAGGTGACGGTGCGCGAAAGATTGAGTTACTTGAGGTGTTTTTATGTGATGTTACGTTCTGTCCGGCTTCATCACCGCCACATAGCCCAGATTCCGGTAGAGCTGGTTGTAGTCCAGGCCGAACCCGACCACGAAGCGGTCGGGGATCTCGAAGCAGCGGTAATCCACCGGCACCTGCACGATGCGGCGGGAATTGCGGTCGAGAAAGGTGCACACCGCCAGCGAGTTGGGCGCCCGGCCGGCCAGCGTCTGCAGCAGGTAGCGCAGGGTGAAGCCGGTGTCCACGATGTCTTCCACCAGCAGCACGTCTTCGCCTTCGATGCTCTCGTCCAGATCCTTGGCGATGCGCACCACTCCCGGCGCGCCGCTCTTGTTGGAGAAGCTGGAGATGCCCAGAAAATCGATCTTGACGCGGCACTTCGATGTGCCGCGCCAGCGCCGTCAGGAAAAAGATGGAGCCCTTCAGCACGCCCACCAGCTTCACGGTCTTGCCCTGGTAATCGCGCGAGATCTCGGCGGCCACTTCGCGAATGCGCTGGTCGATCTGCTCTTCGGTGAAGAGCACGCGCTCGATGCCCGGGAACGGAATGCGCGCTCATGCCTGCACCGGCCGCTCGGCCAGGCCGTACTTGAAGATCAGGTTCTCAAAATCCTTCTGGTAGAACACCTGGATGTTCAGGTGCGGATACAGCTCGCGCAGCAGCCGCACCTTGCGGTTCTTGCGCGTGACCAGCGACTGCTTCATGGTGGTCAGTTCCACGTAGAGATCGAATTCCGGCAGGTAGAAATCGGGCGTGAACGATTCCAGCACGTTGCCGTCGGCGTCGTACTGCACGGGAAAGCTGCGCGGTTCGTACTCCCAGGCGATGCGGTAAAAATCCAGCAGGTTGGCGAACATCTCCTCGCTCTGGTTGGCGAAGATCTTTCTTGCGCAGGGTGACGTTGCCGGGCGGCACAATGCCGTATCGCGCCAGCCTGAGGCGCATCTGAAACTGCAGCTGCGCTTCGGCCGCGGCGGAAAGATAGCCGCGCTCTCTCAAGCCCGGTGGAGGCCACGGCGGTCTCGATCAGCTCGGCCATCTGCTCGCGTGGTCAGGGCTTCGGCATTGAGCACCAGGTCGAACAGATCGGCGGTGGCTTTGGTCTTGCCGAATTTGGCTTTGCGGCCGGCGCGGTCTGCGGCTTCCAGTTCCAGCAGCAGCTGGCGCGCGGCGGCGCGCTCCAGGCGGTGGTCGAGCATCAGGTTGCCGATGCGCACGTTCTCCGGCGCCACCACGTGCACGCGCAGCATGCCGCGGAAAGTGGCGCGCCTGCAGTTCGCCGCCCACCGCGCAATAGACAATGTGATGCTCGGTGGCCAGGCGCGCCAGGATGCGAGGTGACCAGGCTGGGATAGGCGCTTGATCGGGAATCTTGCGTATCCGCGCCGAATTCCTCGCCGGCCAGCACCTGCATGCGGGATTGCGTCAGCAGCTCGAACCCCAGCCGCTGCGCGCTGATGCGCGCTACCTCTTCGAAACGGCACCCCGGATGACCCGAAACGGCGATCAGCGCCATGTCACAAGCTCATGATAACGCCGCCAGGCGCCGGCGGTCCGAGGCCAGGGGCCGGGCGGTCTCCGGTCGTGCAGCATCTCGACCAGCGATCTCCAGCGTCTCCACCACGCGCGGACCGGGCCGGTTGAAGTACCGATTGCCATCCGCCAGATACACGCGGCCGGTGCGCACCGCGCGCAGATCGCTCCACCCGGGGCGGTCCGGTCATGCCAGTGCATTTCCTGCTCCGTGCGCGCCAGATCGAAGCCGCAGGGCGCAATCACGATCACGTCCGGGTCGGCGGCGCGCAGTTCTTCCCAGGTCATCCACGGCGAGTGCTTGCCGGCCTCGCCGAAGAGATTCACTCCGCCGGCCATCTCGATCAGCTCGGGCGTCCAGTTGCCCGCCGCCATCAGCGGCTCCATCCACTCGATGCAGGCCACGCGCGGCGCTGTTCCCGACGGCGCGGACGCGGCGAGATCCCGCCATCCGCGCCTGCAGTGCGCGCTATCACCTCTTCGCCGTGCTCCGCGATCCCGAGCGCGCGCGCCACGCGCCGGAAATCCTCCCAGATCTGCGCCAGCGAATCGGGCTGCAGCGAGACGATCTGCGGCTGCCCCTTCATCCGCGCGCCATCGCCTGTTCCACGTCGCGCAGGCTCACCGCGCAAACCTCGCACTGAATCTGCGTCAGGATGTGGGTGGGCTCCAGCCGCTCGAGCACGTCGTCGAAGACTTCGTAGATCGAGACCGAGGTGCGCGCCGCCTCCTTCACCAGCCGGTCGATTTCGCGGCTGTCGGCCGTCCACCGGGATGCGCGGCCGCGTGCAGACGGGCAGGCGCTGCACCGCTTCCGGGATAATCGCACTCATGCGAGCGGCCCACCAGCTAATCGAACTGCCCGAGGGCAGTCGACGATCTCGGTGGCGCTGGCGATCAGCGAGACGATTCGTGGCACTGCGCCCCCACGAGGTCCGCGTAGACGAACCCGTTGACGTCGCGAATCTCCCCGGCTTCCAGCGCGATGGGGTGGCGGAACATCGGGCCCATCGTAGACGAAGGTGTGAAACTCGCCGTTTTCGCCGCAGGGATCGGCCGTGGCGGGAAGATCCGCCAGCAGCGCTTCGTCGAATTCGCGGCCGGCAAAACGTGGCATCGAGCGCCTTGGAATCGACGCAGGTCAGACGCGCCCGCAGACCGCCCGCGATCATCTCGCGCGCCAGTGCCGCGGTGGGCAACTCCCACAGCGGAAACAGCGGCGTCAGGCCGGAGCCGGCCAGCTGCCGTTCGCGGTATTGCGCGCACGTCGCGCAGGAAAAGGTCGCCGAACGCGATGCGCGTCGAAGCCCTCGGCCACGGCGCGCCGGCAGGCCTCCGCCATGCGGGCTTCGTAATCTTCATTGGTGCAGGGCCACGGCAGCGGGACCTGCCACAACGGCAGGCCCAGCCGCTTCGGCTTGAGCTTCCAGCACCGAGCGGCGGACGCCGTGCATCGCCACCCGGTCCGCCGCTTCGTTGAGGGTGGTCAGCAGGGCGCCGGTTTCCAGGCCCTGCCGGCGCAGCGTGTGCAGCGCCCAGGCGCTGTCCTTGCCCGGAACTCCAGGCGAGCAGGATTTCAAGCTAGGTCGTGTACGCGCGACCCGCTCAGCTGCGCACTACGGTGCGGCTCAGCCAGGCGTGCAGGCCGAACAGGACGCCGGCATAGAACAGGTCCGAAGCCAGCGTGCGCCCGAAGAACGGAATCCCCATGGCGTAGCAGTGCAACAGTCCGGCCGAGCGTGCGCGCATAGCGTCTGGGGATACGCCAGCCACGCGGCGAAATTGGTGATCAGGAAGAACTGCACGCTGCCGGCCAGCGCCGCGGCGCCGATCCACATCGGATTTTCCGTACGGCGCAGGCGCGTGCCGATCCACACGTTGATCAGAAAGCTGGCATAGACGAACGGCGTGGCGAACGAATAGCCGCCCAGGAGCGGATCTGTGACCGCCATCAGCGCCAGCGGCAACAGATACGCCTGCCAGCCGCGCAGACGCGCGCCGGCAAACAGACTCAGCGCTCCCACGGGCGCGAAATTCGGCCTGCGTGGCCCGGACGAGCGCCCCCAGAACGATCAGGCCCGATGGCCAGCGGCCGTGCGGTAGTCTTCTGCATTGCTTTCTCCTTAAGTCTCAATTATCTATCAGTCAAGCCCGAAGCGGCCTGGTTCGGTTCCCATAAAGTTTCCGGCGCGCCGGTAACATGGCTGGCCCAGCGGCTCCAGACAAACAGCGCGTCGCTCAGCCGGTTCAGATATCGAACCGCTTCGGGCGGAATGCTCTCCACCCGGGCCAGCGCCACGCAGGCGCGTTCGGCGCGGCGGCATACCGTGCGGCAGATGTGCAACTCGGCGTTCAGCCGGCTGCCGCCGGGCAGCACGAAGGAGCGCAGCGGCGCAAGCGCCGCGTTCATCCGGTCCATCTCGCTTTCCAGTTGCGCCACTTCCCGATCGGTGACGCGCGCCTGCTTGGGATGGACGTCCTCCGGCAGGGTGGCCAGGATGGAGCCCAGGTTGAACAGCTCGTGCTGCACGCGCAGCAGGATGGCCGGCGAGCGCGGTTCGCGCCGGTTTCGCCGGACGCCGTCGACGCGCGCCAGCGCCGATGAAACAGTTCAGCTCGTCCACCGTGCCGTAGGCTTCGATGCGGCGGCCGTCCTTGGGCACGCGCTGGCCGCCGGCCAGGCCGGTTTCGCCCTGATCGCCCTGCCGCGTGTAGACGCGATTGATGGCCAGCCGCGGTTTGTCGAAAGTCTCTTCAGCCATGGCTATTTCGCTCCCGCCAGCGTCCACTTCAAGCCTGTCACGAAATTGATCCGCAGCGAAGGATAGCCGAACACCTCTTCGTAATGCTGGTTCAGCATATTGCGCAGATTGCCGTAAGCCGTCAGGCCGTGGCCCAGCGCATAGTTGATGTTGACGCCGATGTTGGCGTAGCCGGGATTCTGAAACAGTCCGCCGGTAGCGCCATAAGTGGGTTCCACATCCAGTACCGAACCGCGGAAATAGCCGTCGATATTGGCGCTGATCTTTCCGCGGGTGAACGAAGCCGTGACCGTTCCGGAATTCGCCGGACGCCGCAGCAGTTCCTGCCCCACGCTGAAGGGCGTCGGCGCCAGGTTGCCCGCGCCATTCAGCGAGAGAATCTCCGAGTTCAGAAACGTGTACGAACCGGTGACGAACATCCACCGCGACGGCCGCAATTGCGCCGAGAACTCCGCGCCCTGCGCGCGCGAATTGGCGATGTTGTCCGATTGGTAATAGCTGAGCCTGCTCAGATCGCCTCCCAGAATGACGATCAGGTCATAGTAGCGGTTGTAAAAGTAAGTGGCGTCCAGCGCCAGGCGATCGCGGAGAAGCCGGCGCTCGACGCCCGCATCGAAGCTGCGAGTGCGCTCGGGCTTGAGCGCGGGATTATTGGTATAGGCCAGGTCGAAGCCGCCGGGCGGCCGGATGCCGGTGCCGAAGGAAGCGTGCAGCCGCGTGGCGCCGGCCGCGTAGGCCGCGGACAATTTGGGATTGGCCGTGCCGATGGTCTGAGTGGGAAAGAACGGCCGCGAGTAGCCATCGCCGGGGATCGCGCCCGTGCGGATGAATTCGCCGCGCACGCCGGCGGTCAGGAACAGGTGGCCAATCTCGAAGCGGTTCTCCAGGTAGAAGGCCGTATCGTTGCGGCGGATCGGGAAAGGTGTCGAAGCCGGCATCGGTGATGTAGGTGTTCTTTACCTCCTCCAGCGCTTCGCTCGCGCCGAAGGCCACCATGTAATGGCGCGTCACGCTGACGATGGTGCGCGATTCTCCCTGCGCCCGCAGGTCCTTGTTGTAACTGAATCCGTACGGGCTGGTGTAGCCGTTGTTATTCAGAAAAAAGGCGCCGGACAGGTCTTCGCGCACACGGTTCGAAATATCGGCCTGGTAATGCACCAGGTAATCGCCGAAATTGTTCTTGCTGCGGCTGATGGTGTCGATGCCGGTGAAGTATCCATACGGATCGGAGCCCCACGGGCCGGGCTCGCCCACGGCGTTGGAATCGAAATCGGCATGCAGGTTGAGCGACTGGCGGCCGAACCGCCGCGTCAGGTTGAGCATCAGGTTTTGGTTGCGGTAATCGCTGTTCGTGACAGGCCCGTTGTCGTCGGTTCGCGAGCGGAAACGGCCACGCCGAATCCCAGCAACTGCCCGCCGCCCGAGACCCCGAAGCGGCGTTCGTAATTGCTGCCGCCTTCCGCCACCACGTCCAGATTCAAGGGGCGTCCGGCTGGCGCGTTACGAAGTTGACCACGCCGCTGTTGGCATAAGGTCCGTACAGCGACGATTGCGGCCCGCGAATCACCTCCACGCGATCCAGAGACTCGGTGGGAATATGGGCGAAATCGAAATTGCCGCCGAACGCATTCACGGGAACGCCGTCGATCTGCACCAGGTTGAAATCGTTATAGCCGCCGCGAATGGAGAGGCCGGCCACTCCGCCCGTGGCCCCGGTCTGGCTGAAGGCCAGCCCGGGAATATAGCGCAGCAGATCCACCGCCATCGGCAGGTTGCTTTGCCGGATCTCGGCGCTAGGAATAATGCTGATGCTGCCGCCTTGCTGGCTGGCGGTGACGTCGATCGCGGAGCCGACCACGCGCACCGAATCCACTACGGGAGCCAGCGCCAGTTTCACAGTAAGCGGTGAGGTGGCGCCATCCAGGCGGACTTCCGCGGTGGCGAATCCCGGCGCGGTAATCACCAGCCGCCAGCCGGCGGCAAAGGGTCGGGAAGCTTCAGATCGAAGGCTCCGTTGGACGCCGAGACGGTTTGCTGTACCACGCCGACCCGGTCCACAACTGAAATTTGCGCGCCGGAAAGGGGCGCGGACGACGGATCGACGACCGTACCTTGAAGCGACGCCGCGGTAAGGCAGGCGGAAAAAAACAAGCAGCCAGCCAGCAGGCCGGAAAGACGTATGATTCACTCTAGGCCCCTCCCTCGAGAGCCGGTCCGTGCAATCTCGCTGGCCGGTCTCCTGACTTGCGCCTCATCAGACCGTCCGGCCTTCCCATTCCACGAAGTGGAACAGTGGCTTGAGTCGAACGGCCCTCCGCGCTTACAGTAGCGGGGCTGTGCTGGATTTTCACCAGCTTCCCGTGCACCAGCGTGAATTTAACTACATTCCAATAGTACACTATTCTTATAAAGCCATGTGTAAACCGAAGTTCGTACCAGGGCGTCTAGTACTCGCGCTTGGTCTAGCGGTGACGTTTATACCCGCATTCGGTGCGGACGCCAAGCCGGACGGGAAGAAATCGCAGTCTCAGTTGCAGCGAGGGCTGCAGGCGGAGAAAGTGGGCCGTCGCGACGAGGCCATCGCCGACTTTTCGATGGCGATTCAGTCCGACGGCGCCAACGCCGCGGCCTATCGCGAGCGCGGCAAACTGTACATGTCCGGCGGGCAGAAAGATAAAGCCATCCCCGACCTGGAAAAGGCAGTGCAACTCGCGCCTGCCGACGGAGCAGGTTATGCCGCCCGCGGCGAATACTGGGCCCTGACCGAGAACCACGCCCGCGCCATCCAGGACTTCAGCACTGCGATCAGCCTCAAGATAGAGCACACCGATGTTTACACGGGGCGGGGCAAGAGCTATCTGGCGACCTCTCAGTTTGACAAGGCCATCGACGATTTCACGGAGGCTATTAAGCTGCGCCTGGACAACCCCGAGCCATACAAAGGCCGCGGCATGGCTTACGCCGCGCAGGGCAAGTACCGCGAGGCGGTGGACGATTTCGACCAATGCCTCCGCCATCGTCCCGATTACCAGGATGTGTATGTGGAGCAGGCGCTGGCTTACACCGCGCTTAACGATTTTCCGCGCGCCGAACAGAGCCTGGATTCGGCACTGCGGCTGCGGCCCGAAGATGTGCGCGCCCGGCGGGTCCGGGGCGCCGTGCGAGAGCGCCTGCGCGACGATCTGGGCGCCCTGGAGGATTTCACCGAGGCGATTCGCCTGGACCCCAAGGATGAACGGTCGTACCTGGCGCGCGGGTCTGTTTACGCGCGCATGCAGAAATATCAGGAGTCCCTGCAGGACCGCGACAAAGCCGTGCAACTTGCGCCGCGAAGCGCCGAGGCCCTGGTCGCGCGCGGCAGTTCCTATCACTTACTGGGCCGGCACGAGGAAGGCTTAAAGGACCGTACCGCCGCGATCGCCCTGGACCCCAACTATGCGCTGGCATGGGAAGCGCGGGGCAACGCCTATTACATGCTGGGCCGCTATGACGATGCGGTATCGGATTTGCAGCGTGCCGCCGAACTCGAACCCGGCAATCAGGAGACTCGTCACCTGCTGGACCAGGCGCAGGCGGAAGTGGATGCCTTGGTCAAGAAGGCGATGGCCAAAGAGGCTGCGCCGGATACCCATAAATTGACCCTGCCGGCGCCGGCGGATGGCTCTCCAGCGCCCCAATCGACTGTTGCCGTGACCAAGCCCGAGCCTCCGAAGGCTGAGCCGGCGAAGGCCGAACCACCCATGGCTGAGGCTCCGAAACCCGTACCGCCAAAGCGCGAACCTGTCAAGACTGAACCTGTCAAGACTGAACCGGTCAAGACTCAACCGGTCAAGACTGAACCGCCGAAGGCCGTGCTCCCCAAGCCCGAGCCACCCAAGCCGGTGGCGAGCCGGCAACGCCGTTTCGCTGAATGCGCAAGGCCGGCAGTTCCTGACGGATGGTAACTTCCCCAAAGCGATCGAGGTGCTTACGCAGGCGATTCAGCTTGACCCGCGATTCTCACTGGCATACAACGCTCGCGGCTTCGCGCAGTACCGTCTGAAACACTACACCCAGGCCATCGCCGATTTCGATGAAGCCATCAAGCTGAATCCGGCATACGCCAACGCTTACCAGAATCGCGCCGCTGCCCGCCGCGCGTCCGGTGACAAATCGGGCGCCGATGCCGACGCAGCCAAGGCCAAAGAACTGACGACCCGGTAAGGGCACCGGATCATATCACATAGGGCTGGCATTCCAGCGCCGCCATTTCCTTGCGCCGCGCCTTCTGAACGTGTTCGATCTGGACCGCGGTCCGCTTGTTGGTCCTGGCGTGGAAAGCTATGATCCGCTGCAGGCGCATCAAGGAGAGGTCGGTCTTCTCGCTCCTGGGCATCTGCAGCATTACGGCTTCGATGCGCCGGTAGCGCCGAAGCTGCCACTCATCCTCGATCAGCATGTCGACCTGGAGTTTCTCGGGACCGTCGCCCGGAGCGAAGCGGTCGAAATATTCAGCCTGGAGCGCGGCGAACTCTTCCGGCGATTCGCCGGGGATGCAATGCTTCTTGGGATCGAGGTCCGATTTTAAGCGCGGTTTGATCAGAAACAGTTTTCTGGTTGTCATCAACTTTCCTCAGCAAGCTTACGGTAACAACCGGGCAGGCTCGACTCTGAAATTCAAGTCTGTAAGTTATTGATGGAGCGTGGAAAAGGTTGGCAATAATATCGGTGACCGAAAAAGGTTTGCTCGGTTTCGCGGCGCCGAAAAGCCGGTTCAGCAGGTGATCTTGTGCGCCGCGAACACCGAGTAAACCGCTCGGTGAACTAAACCGCATGATCAAGGGTGGTCTTTACTGGGTTTTGCTTTCGCCAGCGGTCTCCGCAAGGAGGCCAGAGTGGCCATGAAACACGAAGGTCCGGACGGTGGGCGGTCGAAGATGGTGGGCGAAACGAGGCAGAAGAGGCCTGGGCGCTTGAGTTTTGGTGGAATCCGACGCGCCGCAACAGCGGTGGGCCCTCTTGCGAAGGGATAGAGGCACACTGCGGCGCAGTTCTGACGCCGGGGCAGAACCGGTTGTCTGGTTGCTGATGGCTGGCTACCGTCATGAAGTGTCCACCAGCAGTGGCACCGGTCCGTGAGGGGGGAACAGGGTTTGCCGGTGTTGCATGGTGCCGACTTGGCAGCGCGGGCACAGGCGGAGATTCCTGCCAGTCAGCGCGCGATAGAAATCGCGATAATTGCCGGGTCGGGGCAGGAGATCCGCGCAAGGTGCGGCGAGGAGTTGGCGACACCGCGCGAGTCGCTGGGCGCGGTGACAGTTGGCCAGGAAGCCGTAGTAGCGAATCCGTTGCAGACCGGTTGGTAGGGAGTGTTGGAGGAAGAGACGAATGAACTCCTCAGCGGCAACGGTCATCACTTTGTGGGTTTGATCCCGGTAGTCTTTCCATTGAAAGGAGACCTGGCCGTTTTCCAGTTTGAGTAAGCGCTGATTGCTGATGGCCACGCGGTGGGTATAGCGGCCCAGGTATTCCAGCACCTGTTGCGGTCCGCCGAAGGGAGCTTTGGCATAGACCACCCAAGGGATCTTTTTCAGGGGTGCCAGCCAAGCGGAAAACGCTTGGGGATCGGTGAGTCCGGACAACTCACCAAAGAAGCGCAGTTTGCCCGCAGCGTACGCTGCTTGCAGTTCTTGCAGGAAGAGCCGGCGGAAAAGCGCGCTGAGCACTTTGACGGGGAGGAAGAAGCGGCGGCGGCCATCAATCCACTGGGATCCATCGGGGGAGATCCCGCCGCCGGGAACGACACAGTGGAGGTGCGGATGGAAGTGGAGGTTCTGCCCCCAACTGTGCAGGACGGCGAAGAAACCGGTTTCCACGCCCAGCCGTTTGGGGTCGGCGGCAATGGTCAGGATGGTTTGTGCCGTGGCGCGAAAGAGAATGTCATAGACTATCTCCTTGTTATAGAAGGCCACTGAGGCGATAGTTTCGGGGACCGTAAAGACCATGTGAAAGTAGGCCACCGGCAACAGTTCGCTTTGGCGTTGCTGCAGCCAATGAGCACGCGCCAGCCCCTGGCACTTGGGACAGTGCCGGTTGCGGCAGGAGCGGTAGCGAATGTGGGTGAACTGGCAGTGGTCGCACCATTCGATGACCCCACCCAATAGGGGAGTACGGCAGTTTTCAATGGCTCGCATCAGACGAAGCTGGTGCCAGGGCAAATCATGCGTCTGCCGGTATGCGGGGCCGTGGAGTCGAAAGATGTCGGCCAACTCTGGAGTTGGCGGTGTCATGCTCAGTGTTTGGCGGCGCGGGCGGAGGGCACAGGCATCCCTAACGTGTCGAGCGGACTGCGCACCTTGGCGATGGCGTTGGGAGAGACGGCGGCATAGCGCGCGGTGGTATCGATGCGGCTATGGCCGAGGAGGGCTTGGATCAGGCGAATGTCAGTGCCGTTCTCCAGCATGTGAGTGGCGAAGGCGTGGCGCAAGCTGTGGACGGTAACCCGCTTGCTAATGCCGGCGGCCCGGGCCGCCTCCCGGCAGACGGTCTGGAGCGAGGCACAATTCATGTGACGGCCTTTGCGCCAGGAGGGAAAGAGCCAATCCTCCGGTGAGGCGTTGTGCTTCTGTCCGGCGGGGTGCTGGGAGCGGAACCAGCAGCGTAGCACCTGGAGGAGAAGGGGTGAGAGCATGGCGTAGCGGTCTTTTTTGCCCTTGCCCTGCCGGACGCGGAGGAGCATGCGTTGGGAATCGATGTCGCCGATTTTCAAGTTCACCACCTCGCTGACGCGCAGGCCGGCTCCGTAGGCGGTCATGAGGGCGGCGCGGTAACGAATCGTAGATACCCGCTGGAAAAACTCGTGGGTTTCGGCGGGGCTAAGGACCACCGGCAGCTTGTGCGGCACGCGGCAGCGCGGAAGGGCGTCTTCCGGCCAGGGCGTTTCCAGGGTGACGGTATAGAGGAATTTGGCGGCGGAAACAAATGCGTTGACCGTCTCGGGCGAATAGCGGCGCTCGTTGATCATGTAGAGTTGGTATTCGCGAATTTCTTCCAGGCTCAAATATTCGGGGCTGGTTTGGTAGAATCGGGCCAGTCCGGCGATGTAACACAGGTACGCTCTCTGGGTTTCAGAGCCGAGGTTGCGTAGTTGCATGTCCTCGATCATGCGTTTGCGAAGCGGTGTCATGCGAAGGCTCCTTGGATGTTGGATTGGTCTATGTCGAATAAACCTGATCCAGTGTTTCAAGGAGCCTCGCGCCACGCTACCGTCCGGGGTTTTCAACCGGATCGAAGCTGAATACCGCGCAGCGGTTTAGTTCACAGCTTGGCCTACTGACTACGTTTTCGGAGGCTTACCGTTTTCGGAGGCTTACAGAGATACTTGGAGGAGTTCGAGGGCGCGTCGCTGGAGAGGGGTGGGGACGGTGATGATGTCGAAAGCTGGGGTGCTGGCATCTTTGGGCTGTACGCGGTTGGAGACGATCGTGGCGAGGTCGCCGAGAAGAGTCTGAAAGCTGTGCACGGGCAGATCGTCTGGAGTGCGCCTCGTGAGGGCCTTGGCTTGGACTGAAGGGGAGCGCTGGGCGGGCGCGACGGCGGAAGCGCGCAGTTTTTCCGCTGCGATCTTATCCTCGTCGTCAAAAAGAATGGGGGCCAGATCTTGCGCATATGCCATTCCACGTAATAGGCAAGCATGCAGAGAAGGATATGAGCGCGGACGCGATCGGGCTGGCGATGGTGGATGGGGCGCACCATGCAGATCTACCGTTTTCAGGCTGCGACGGGCGAGCTCCACTCCGGACAGGCTCTTGTAGTTCTCGCACCGCTTGCTCCCTGGATAGCGCGTCGGCGGGGACATTGGTGCGAATGACGTAGATTCCGTCGAGGCTTTGTTCGTTCTCGATATTGGCTTCTTTGCTGTATAATGAAACTGTCGTCTTCGATGTGAAGTTGAAATGCTTTCCCATTTTGTAGCGGTTCAGGATTTTGCCGGCGCGCAGTCCGATATTTTGTTTACCGAGGCGGCCTTTTTGCACCGTTGTAGCTGCGGCAATCTTCTCCAGTTCCTTTTCGGTGGCGGCCAGAAACTCGGGGCGTTTGCGGGCGCGTTCTTCGGCCAGCAGGGGATTGAAGCAGGCGACAAGGCGCTCGCCGGGAAAATCCGGATGGGTATCTCGGCCAGATCCGTGTTGTCGAAAAAGGAGAGCTGCAGACCACCATCAGAGGCCATTTTCTGAATGGCTGGTAGCGCGTAGCGCGGAGATCCAATCGATGCCGGAAGCAGGTTCAGGTCCTCACGCAGGCGCGCGCTGGTGATCATGCCGCGATCGCCGACTAAAACACACCTCTGAAGTCCGAATCGTTGGCGAAGTTTGGTCACCTGAGCGGCCACGGTTTTAGGATCGGAAGTATTCCCCTCGAAGACTTCGACTGCCACGGGACAACCCTCGGCATTGGTCAGCAGGCCAAAACAACCTGCAACTTACCCTTCTGGTCGTCACGCGAGTGGCCTAGTTTGCCAAGCGGACAGTGACGCCCCTCGAAATAGGTGGAGGTCAAATCATAGAGGACGAGCGATCCTTCGGCCAAGTGCCGTTTGGCCAAATCATCCTCGAATTCTAGCCTGCTGAGGCAACAACCAGTCCATGGCCTCATAGAGTTCATCCTCGGTGACAGAGTCGAGATGGAGTGACTCGCCCAGCGTGCTGCTGAGGGT
>CAWKYG010000026.1:0-273632 GCA_963853855.1 uncultured Solibacteraceae bacterium
GTTATAAGCTGGATCGAGTTGCGGCCTGAGGCCTCCTGGTTTCGCGGTCCCCGGCTGTCGCGGCGCGCAAGATCGCCTGCCCATCGGATTTTGCGGCGCCGTGAAACCGGGTCACAACACTCTTGCCTTGCAGTTTCAGTAACTTACTGATTTACCTCGAAACACGCCTGCTACTCTTTGGTCAATGAGGCGTTGCGGTGGACGCCTCCCGGTGTTGCGCGGCGGTCTTGGGCGAGACCGCCGCCGCATACCGGTTCGACCATTTTCCATGAAGACAGTACAGCAGGTCCTGCTGTGTACCCTCCTGACGGCCTTGACGGCGCTGGCAGGGTACACGGCGATTTTGATTCATACCGCGACTCTGACAGTCGCGGCTATTCCTCGAGAGATTACCGAAACCCGTAGCGAACTTCTGCAGGAGGCCCGCGCCGCGCGGCGCGACGTGCTGGTGCGTACCGAGCGCCAGGTGGCCGCCATCCGTGGCGATGCCGTGACGCAGTTGACGCAGATCCGCGAGACTGCCGACCGGCGCGTCGGTGACACCCTGGCGCGCGCCGACGCGGTGCTGGACACCGTCAATGGACTCCGGCAGGATCTCCGGCCCACTCTGGAACACTCGGCCGCCATCACCGGACAGGTGAACGATTCCCTCCCCCTGTTCCTCGATTGCGATCACAACCCGGATTGCGTGTTTAACCGCTACGTGGGCGCATCCAAAGGGATTGAAAAAGCGGCAGGCAACTTCGGACTGATGTCCACTGACGTGCGAGGGGCGCTCCCTCGGGCGCTCGATTCCTGGCAGGGAATTGGCGACGACGTTCACGGCATTACAGGCAACGTCAAGAAACTCACCACTCCGAAATGGTACGACCGCGTCCTCGGGTATGGACTCAGTCTCGGCGCGGCCTACCGCGATCTCAACCCCGGCTACAACGTGGCGGCAGGGATTCGCGGGCTGTTCACCAAACATAAAGAGCAGCAGTAAACACCCCAAAATCATCCGCGGTGTGCACCAGCGCACGCCGGCGGAAACGGCCCGGCGTACCGGGAATCAGGAGCAGAAATGACATTCACAAACGCCGTTTCGGCGTGCGGAAACAGGAGCCAAAAATGAGTCTCAAATCTATCATTCAGAAAATCGTAGCGTTCTTCAAATCCGGAAAAGCCGAGGCCGTCCTCACGGAGGCCGCGAACCTGGTACCCAAAGCCCTGCCCATCGTGGAGCAGATCGCCGCCATGGTGCCCAACCGGACCGACCAGGAAATACTGGCCGCCTTTCAAAAGTATGCGGTGCCGGGCGCGGCGGCGTTTCTCGCCACGCCGCTGGCGCAGCGCGGGTACGTGCTGCTGCACCTGGCCACGGAGGTGCTGGCCAACGAATGCCCCGGCACCGCCACCAACATTCTCAATGCCGCCGTGCAAATCGCCGTTACCGGGTTCAAGGCCTGAACCATGCGGCAGTATGCATGGAATCTCGTCACGGGCAGCGCCGGCGCGCTGGTGGTTTCGGCGGCCGCGCGCGCCTTGCCCGAGCCGGCGCCAGGCGGATCGCGGCTGTATCTGTGGCTGTTCCGCTTCGCGCACCTCGTGCTGGCCAATTTCGACAAAGTAGGGAGTGTGGATGAAAGCAAGTCCGGCGGCAATTAATTTAATCAAACGCTTCGAATCGCTGCGGCTCGAAGCCTACCTGTGTCCGGCCGGGGTGCGGACCATTGGCTGGGGGCACACTGAAGGTGTGCAGCCGGGCCAGCGGATCACCGTCGAAGATGCGGAAAGGCTACTGCAGCAGGACATCGACCAGGTGGAGAAAGATCTGGCGCGAACCATCGCCGTTTCCCTCACGCAGGGCCAATACGATGCGCTCGTGTCCTTGTGCTTCAACCTGAAGGGCGGCGCGCGGCGGCTTCCGCGCATTGCTCCCAAGCTGGTCGAAAAGTTAAAAACGGGCGACCGGTTCGGCGCATCCATCGAGCTTCTGGATATCAACCGCGTCAACGGAGAGCCTATGTTAGGATTAACCCGGCGCCGCGAAGCGGAACGGGCTCTGTTCGTCGCCTGACGAGCAGCAATCGGGGGGCCCGTGTCTTCCCCACGGGTCCCTTTCGTTTCAATCTTCCCTCATAGCAGCAGTTCCCTCGCATCTACACTCTTCTTTTTCTGGGCAAACGGCGCATTCAAAAAATCCACAAAACCGGCGATGGCGCGGAAGTGCTCCGACAATCGTCCCGCCGATCCCCCTATCGGCGGCAATCTCCGGCGGCAGAGTCACGTAAAAGAGGAACTGCTTGTAGCGCAGCAGGTCGGCCGCGGGATGATCGCAAGGGAAGCCCTTCGGAACGCGCGACAGTTGTTCGCCCTGCACCCCGCCATACAGTTTTTTCGCGGCGGCGCCTCCGATCAGCCGCCGGAATTCGTCCGGATGCGCGGCGATGTGCCCGCGAATGGCGCGCAGGGTCTCCGGCATCGGCATATACACGCCTCCGCCCATGGCGACTTCTTTGTGCGATACCGCGAAGTAATATCCCGCGCCCTCGTGGCGGCCCATGCCGCGTCGCGGAAACGTCGCGGCGATGTGGTCCTTGTAAGGCGTCTTGTCTTTGCTGAATCGGGTATCGCGGTAGAAACGGTAAATGGCCTTGTCCGGCTCGTTCACATGGTCCGGCGCGTACCGCTGCATTCCCGCGTTCACCAGCTCCACCAGTTCACGCATGGGCTGCTTCACCTTCTCTTCGAAAATGCTTTTGCGCGGCAAAAACCAGTCGCGATTGTTATTGCGGGCCAGGCCGCGAAAAAACTGCATTGCCTCGGGAGGAAAACCGGAAAAGGCGGACCGCATGTAAGGCTCCTTTATAATTGAAAGTAATGCCGACTCCGGAAGAGGCGCGGGCGCGTCTCGCCGAAATTCCTAATGTAACCGTTTCCGCCCATACTCCGCTCTCCCTCTACACCCGTTTCGGCATCGGCGGCCCCGCCGATCTTTACGCCGAGACCTGCAGCGCCGAGGCGTTCGTCTCTGCCCTGAACATGGCGCGCGCCGCCGGGCTGGACGTCATGGTGATCGGCGGCGGCACCAACCTGATTGTTTCCGACGAAGGCTTCCGCGGACTGGTGCTGCGCTACCGGGCGGACCGCCTGCACACCGCCCAGCACCGCGTGATGGCCGATGCCGGCGCCGTCTTGCAGGATCTGGTGGATTTCGCCAACGCCCATGGGCTCCGCGGGCTCGAAACGCTGGCCGGCATCCCCGGGTCGGTGGGCGCCGCTGTTTATGGAAATGCCGGCGCTTATGGCCACTCCATTTCCGAGCTGGTGATCCGCGTCCGCTTCTTCGATGGCCGGGAGGTGCGCCTGTTCGATAACCAGGAATGCCAGTTCCATTACCGGGAGAGCATTTTCAAGCAGCACAAAGAGTGGATCATCTTCTCGACCGAGTTGCGCCTCGCGCCGGCGAACAGCGCGGAGTTGCAGAAAATCTCGGCGGATATTCTCAAGGTCCGCAACGAAAAATTCCCGGTGACCATGAAGTGCGCCGGCAGTATTTTCAAGAACCTGCTGCTGCGCGATTTGCCGCCGGCGGTGGCGGCGGAGGTTCCCGCTTCGGCGGTCCGCGAGGGCAAAGTGCCCGCGGCATGGTTCCTGGAACAGGTGGGCGCCAAGGGCATGCAGGTCGGCGAAATCCACGTGGCCGGCTATCACGCCAACCTGATCTACAACGCCGGCGGCGGTACAGCGGCCGAGCTGGTGGCCTTGATTCGGGAACTGAAGAGCCGCGTGAAGACCCGTTTTGGCATCGAAATCGTAGAAGAAGTCCAATATGTCGGTGAGATAAAGTGAGCTGGCCGAAATCCCAATAGCGGACGCCAAAATCCGAAACTGGACGGCGTCGCGAAGCACAAGCGCTCCAGAATCCGCGAGTTAGCACCGGCAATCCGGGTGCATACTGAAGAGAGAACACCATGCGCAGACTCTATGAGGATCTGCGCTATGCCTTCCGCGTTCTGCGGGGCAGCCCAGGTTTTACGGCGGTGGCCGTAATCACACTGGCGCTCGGCATAGCCGCGAACGCCACCGTATTTGGTTGGATCGACACGTTATTGTTGCACCCGTTCCCGGGCGTCACAGCGGGCAAGCAACTGGTGGAACTGGAAACCGTATCACCGGCAGGCGAATATTCCACCACGTCGTACCGCGATTACCGCGATTATCGCGACCGGCTAACGTCGTTCTCCGGACTGGCCGCCTCGCTGTTCAACCCATTCACCGTCGGCCCTGTAAACGGCCCACGGCGCGTATTTCGGGGAGTACGTCTCCGCCAATTATTTCACTGTGCTCGGAGTAAACCCGGTGCGCGGGCGCGCGTTCCTGTCGTCGGAATTTGCCGATTCCGCGGGGGCATTTCCGCTAACTGTGATCAGCTATCAGCTTTGGCAAACCCTTCTGCACGGCGACCCGAACGCGGTGGGCCGGACGATCCGCGTGAATCGCTATGAGCTCACCGTAATCGGCGTCGCACCCCCCGAGTTTCGCGGCACCATGCCCGGCATGGTGATGGACATGTGGATTCCCATCACCATGGCGCCGCAGTTGAACGGGCAGGGCAATTGGTTACTGGAGGGCCGCCCGGCGCGGCAGATGTGGATCACCGGCCGCCTCAAACCGGGTGTTTCGATAGAGCAGGCGAATGCGGAAGTGGATGCGTCCTCGCGGCACCTGGCGCAGGAATCGCCGCGCACCAGCAAGGGTTTCCACGAGATTGTGCTGCCGGTGTGGAAAGCCCATTTCGGAATCCAGGTGGTGCTGCTCGCTCCCTTGCGGATTCTGATGGCGGTCTGCTTCGTACTCTTCCTTATTGTGGGCGCGAATCTGGCAAACCTGCAGTTGGCCCGAGCCACCGCCCGCCGCAAGGAATTGAGTGTGCGCATGGCGCTCGGCGCCACCGGCGGCCGTCTGATGCGGCAACTGCTCACCGAAAGCCTGCTGCTGGCGGCGATGGGTGCCCTCGCCGGAATCCCGATCGCTTCCTGGTTGGGACGCTCGCTGCTTTGGCTTATGCCGCCCGTGGGGTTTCCCATCCAGTTCGATTTCAGCCTGAATGCGGATACGCTCGGGTTCACCGTGCTGTTGTGCTGCGCCGGCTCTCTGTTGACCGGCCTCGCCCTGGCCATTCATCCGGTGAGAGGCGGCATGATGGACGCACTGAAGGAAGGCGGCCGCGGCGGGACCTCCGGCGTCGGCCAGAATCGGACGCGTAGTCTGCTGGTGGTGTCCGAAGTGGCGCTGGCGCTGGTAGCGCTGGTCGGGACGGCGCTCGCCACGCGAAGCTTTCAGGCCGCGCGCGCGATTCGCCCCGGATTCGACGCGCATAACGTTCTGTTCGCGAAATACCACCTCGACACATTCGCTCCCGACGACGCGTCGCGGCATACGGTTCTGTCTGCGTCTGCGGGACCGCATCAGCGACTCTTCCGGGCATCGCGGCGGTCAGTTTCTCTGACGACGTTCCGCTGGAGTTAGGCACCCGCTCGGTCACCGACATCACTGTCGAAGGATACACGCCCGCCGCCAACGAGCAGATCGGCATCGCCAGCGCGATCGTGGCTCCCCATTACTTCGACGTCTTGCGCATTCCTTTGATCGAGGGGAGAGACTTTACGGAATTGGACGATGGCGCCCACGCGCCGGTCGTGATGGTCAACCACGCCTTCGCACAACGGTATTACAAAGGTGGGAACCCGGTCGGACGCAGAATCCGCGCGGACGGTCCTTGGGCCACGATCGTCGGCGAGGTGGCGGACAGCAAGTATCGCAGGCTGATGGAACCGCAAACTCCGTACGCCTATACTCCCTATCGCCAGACCAATGGCGGCCAGTTCTGGATGGCGTTCTTCATACGCACGTCGGGGCCGTCGAACGGCTTTATTTCAGCGATCCAACGCGAGGCGACCGCTATCGAAGCCAACGCCGGGGTGTCGGCGATCGTGCCGTTTCAGGACGAGATCGCCGGAGCGGTATATGCCCAGAAGGTGGCGGCGGCGCTGCTCGGCGTGCTCGGAGCGGTGTCGTTGCTTCTGGCAGCGCTTGGGATATACAGTGTGCTGGCGTTCTCCGTGAGCCAGCGCCAGCATGAGTTCGGCATTCGCCTGGCGCTCGGCGCGAAGCCACGGGACGTCGCTGGGATTGGTGCTGCGCCGCGGGCTGGCGCTCACGGCGGCAGGCATTGCGCTCGGAATATTCATTTCGGCCTTCGCCACGCAAGCGACGGCGAGCCTGTGGGTGGGCGTCAAACCGGACGATCCGCTGACGATTGCCGCCTCGGCCATCTTCCTGAGCGCCGTGGCCTTTCTGGCTAGTTACTTGCCGGCTCGCCGTGCCACGCAGGTCGACCCCATGATCACTCTGCGCGAACCGTGATGCGCGCTGGTAAGGCGGACCCCTGGTCCGCGGCCGACGCCCTCGTCGGCCTCCCCGTTTTCTGGAGGCATTACCGACCGGCGAAGGATTTACACCTGGAGATGGAAACTAAAGTTTTGCCGCGCATCAGCCGATATTTACCTTAATGACTGGTGCGATTCTTACTCCCGCGGCGCGGCGACATATCTTAAAGATGATCGGCGCAATCGGTCCGTCCGTTCGGCGGCTGGACCGCCAATTCGCTACCTGGCTGGAGGAGCGGCCTTACGATACCGAGCAGATCCGCGCGTTTTTGTCGATTACTCCGGCAGCGGCGTCACGGTTGGGCCGCTTGACCCCCTTCCTCGATCAGGTCGAGGAATACGGCCGGCGTCTGGCCAAACTCAATGTCCCACCCGCGGAACTGGAAGAGGCCCTGTGCCAGTTCGCGCGTTTGCTCGATGAACTGCTCGGGGACCAGTTCCAACCTGCCCGTGAACAGCTTCACCTGGTCACCACCCTCACCCTCAACCAGGCGTATTACCGGGTGCGCGAGGCCGAGTCGCAGGCCTTTTTCGGAATCTATTGCGCGGAGGAGGAGGCAGAGGGTCTGGACGACCTGCTGCGCCGCTTCGTGCGCATTCTGACGCATACATTTCGTGCCCAGGCCGGACGCCTGGTGCTCCAGCCGCCCGACGATAAGCTGGCGCAGCCCCGTTACATCCAACGCGGGCAGGCCGCCGAAGCGCTGGTGGCAGACCCGGCAATGCGCGGGCGGTATGCGTCCTACTGGTCGTATCCGTTGGCCCCCATGGGGGTGGTGCAATTCGGCTTCCCCACGTCCCGGCGCTGGCTGCCCAGGGAACGGGCGCTGCTCGAGTCGGTCGCCGCGCGCTGCCTCTACGCCTGGGATCAGCAACGCCTGGAAACCGAGATCCGGCGCCTGGAGGCGAAAGCGCTGGAAGCCGAAGAACAGGAACGCCGGCGCATCGGGCGGGAACTGCACGACGAGGCCGGGCAGTCGCTCCTGCTGCTTCGCCTGCAATTGGAAATGATGGAGCGGTCCGCGCCGGAACACTTGCAGCCGCGGCTGGCGGAGGCCCGCGAGATCACCGAACGCACCGTCACAGAGTTGCGCCGCATCATCGCCGCCCTGAGTCCCGCCGTGTTGGACCGGCTGGGAATGGAGCGGGCGCTTCGCCAGTTGGGTGCCCGGTTTCAAAAGATGCATGACGCCAAGGTCAGAATGGCGATTGCCGAGTCCGCCGGCGCGGTTTCGCCTCAGGTTCAGGAGGTAATTTACCGGGTGGCACAGGAGTCTTTGCAGAATATCGCCAAACATTCTCAGGCCACCCATGTAAACCTTTGCCTGCGATCGGCCGATGAGTATGTCAGGCTGAGCGTCTCCGATGATGGCGCCGGCTTTTGCGCGGAAACGGCGGTGAAGAAGCCGATGTCATTCGGCCTGGCGGGCATGCGGGAGCGCGCGGCGCTTCTCGGAGGCACGCTGGTATTGCGGAGCGCACCCGGAAAGGGAACATCCGTGATTCTTCAAATGCCGCGAAAATCCGCACTAGAGGCGCCAAATGGCAAAGATTCGCATATTCTTAACTGACGATCACACTTTATTCCGGCAGGGAATCCGGACGCTGCTCTCCGCGGAACCCGACATGGAGGTCGTCGGCGAAGCCGGCAACGCCGCCGATGCCGTGGGTCAGGCGCGCCAGGTGCGCCCTGACGTAGTCCTGATGGATATCGGCATGGCCGGTATGAGCAGCTTCGAAGCCACCCGGCAGATCCGCAAGGATCGGCCCGAGACTCGCGTCGTGTTCCTCTCTATGTATGACGACGAGGATTATCTCGCCGAATGCGTCGATATGGGCGCCAACGGCTACATCCTCAAGGAAAGCCCGGCCGATCAACTGGTAACGGCAATCCGCGAAGTCCATCGCGGCGGCAGTTATCTCAGCCCGCGCCTGCTCACCCGGTTAGTGGCCGATTTCCGCGCCCACGGCCGCGACGGCGCGCCGCGCCTGCCGCGTTTCGGTACCCTCACCAAGCGCGAGCGCGAAATTCTCAAGATGCTGGCGGAAGGCCGCAGCGTCAAAGAGATCGCCACTTACTTCGAGCTCAGCGTGAAGACCGTCGAAGCTCATAAGTTCAATCTGATGCGCAAACTGGATATCCACAACAAGGCGCAACTGGTGCAGTACGCCATCCAGAAGAAGGTCATCCGGCTGATGGAGCCGGTAGTCAATTAAGCCTTGTCCCAAGTAACCCACGCGTGTGGGCGCTGACACGGGCTCGTAAATTCACTGGCTCAATCGCCTCAAGCACTTACCTTTCGGACACTCTCCTGCATCCTTCCCCCGCGTTACGGAGGAAACGTATGATGCTCAGAGTGGAAGATCAAGTCAGAAAGATAGCGGCCTTCACCGGCGTTCTGTTGATGGCCGCAATGGAAGCCATGGCGCAGGAAAAGCAACTCCGGCCGGTGAAGCGCATCGTAGTAAGTATTCCCGACCGGAAGCTGGCGCTCGTACAGGATGGGAAAGTAATCAAAATCTACGCCACCGCGGTGGGCGCGCCGCAATCGCCGAGCCCCACCGGCAGTTTCAAAATTGTCGAGGCTCTGGAAAATCCCACCTGGTACGGCAAAGGCAGAATCGTTCCTCCGGGCAGGAACTGTCCCATCGGTACCCGCTGGCTCGGCTTGAGTCTGAAAGGCTACGGGATTCACGGTACCAACGTCCCCTCGTCCATTGGCCGAAATGTTTCGCATGGGTGCATCCGGCTGCGCAATCGCGACGTGGAAGAGTTGTTCACCATGGTCGGCGCCGGCGACGAAGTGGAACTCTACGGCGAGCGAACCGCCGAAACAGCGCGCATTTTTGGCCCGGCCCCTTCCACTGTCGCCGTGGCCAGGCTCGCCACAGCGCCCGCCGCGGAGCAACAGCAGTGATGTGCTATGATCGCAGCCGTGAAGCGGTGGCACGCGATTTTGTCCGCGCTCCTGTTCTTCATTGCCTCGGCCGCCAGAGCTTCTGACGATCTGAACGGCGCCGCGCGCGAACTGGCGCGGAAAACCGCCGGCTTTGGAAATCGGGGCGAACCCGTATCGGTCGCATGGCGGAACCTTTCCTCGCTCGGCTCCGCGGAACTGGCACAGGCGCGCGCCGCTTTCGAAGCTGCCCTCCAGGACGCCGGCGGCCGCCTCAATTCCACTGCTCCGGCAGGCGTGCGCATCACGCTCTCCGAGACCCCCACCCAGTACATGCTCGTCGAAGAGGCGCAGAATGGCGACGACCGGAGGGTCTGGATCGCTTCCTGGAAGCGCGCCGGGCCGGTCAAGGTCACGGTTCCCGGCGTGTCGCTGGACCGAAAGCTGGTGTGGGAGCAGGAGGAGCAGATTCTCGATGTTGCCTTCCCCGGCGCCGCCATGTTGGTGCTAACGCCCACGCATGTGACGCTCTATGCGCGTTCCAACGGCGCCTGGGAAGCGCGGCAGTCCCAGGCGCTCCCGGCCGGCAAGCCGTGGCCCCGCGATCTGCGCGGCCATCTCCGCACCGCCGGCCCCGGTTTCCAGGCGTTTCTGCCCGGCGAACTGTGCAGCGGCTCCGTCGAACCCTCCCTCGCACTGGCGTGTCAGGATAGCGATGAACCTTGGGTATTGGAATCCGGCAGCCGTGCCCTGCTGCTGGCCAATTTTGCCCCGGCGCGCAACTACTTCGACGGCCGCGTAGTCACCCAGACCGGCCAGCCCAGACAGTTGGCTCCCTTCTACAGCGCCGCCGCCGTCGAGGATCAGGGAAGCTCCGTGTGGCTTACCGCCATGCTCGACGGCCGCATTCAAATGTTCAACAGCGCCCTCGATCCCGCCGGTTCCCTGGCCGGCTGGGGCAGCGATATCGCCGGAACCAGCGCACACTGCGCGGGGGGCGCGCAGATCCTGGCCACTCGCCCGGGCGATAGCAGCGACCCGGATTCCATCCAGGCATTCGCCATCGTGGAGCGCGCCGCCGTGCCGCTGGGCCGCCCGGTCGCGATGACCGGCTCGGTCACCGCGCTCTGGCCGTCAGGCCCTACGGCAGCGGTGGCGGTGGTCCACGATCCCACCTCGGGCAAGTACGCGGCGTACCTCGTTACGGTGGTGTGCGGTGAGTAGAGTAACACTCCTCGTGCAGTCCGCCGCGCCGCCGCAGTCCGGGCTCGGGATGGCCCACCTGTTTGCCGCTTTTGCGGCCGGCGAGAACGCCGCCGGTGGCCGCCCGTTCCTGGACTCGGTCGAAATCGATATGGGACGCGCCGCCCGCGAACAGATGGCCGGCCTCAACCTGTGGCGCGCGTGCGATCCCACCTCGGGCAAGTACGCGGCGTACCTCGTCACGGTGGTGTGCGGTGAGTAGAGTAGCACTCCTGGCCTGTCCCCTCCTCGCGCTGTGCGCCCTTTCCGCCACCCGGCCCCATTACGGCGGCACCCTGCGCGTGGAACTCCGCGATGCCGTGCAGTCTGCCGACCCGCCGCAGACCGGGCCCGGCATCGCCGACCTGTTCGCCGCCTTCACCATCACCCGCTGGGAAGGCGGACATCGCGCCGCTTTTGCGGCCGACGAGAACGCCGCCGGCGGCCGCCCGTTCCTGGACGCGGTCGAAATCCAGATGGGACGCGCCGCCCGCGAACAGATGGCCGACCTCGACCTCGGGCAGCGCCGATATCGTCCAGCTCGGCCTCGGCGAAATGCCGCGCTTGCAGAATGGCCGCCGGCTCTGGTCGTCGGCGCCCGTGCGCCTGGTGGCGCTGGTCTTCGGCCCGCGCGTGGATGACCCGCGCGTGCGCGAAGCGCTGGCGCTGGCGGTGGATCGCGACGCCATTCACAGCGTGCTGCTGCAGCGGCAGGGCGAGATTTCGGGCGCCCTGCTGCCGCAGTGGCTCTCCGGGTTACGCGTTTCTATTTCCCGTCCGCCGCCGATCTCAATCGCGCGCGCTCGCTCGCCGGCGGCGTCGCTCGCCTCGGCGCGCACGCTATCTCTGGCGGTGGACGACCCCGCCCTCCGCCGCATCGCCGACCGCATCGCCCTGAATGCCCGCGACGCCGGCCTGAGCGCTCTCCGTCGTCCCCTCCGGCGCCCCCGCCGACGTGCGACTGGTGGAAGTGCGCATCGCCTCCTCGGAACCGGCGCGCGCGCTGGCCGCGGTCGCCGCCGCGCTGGGACTGCCCGAACCGCCGCGCAGCCGATACGCCCGAGGCGCTCTACACCGCCGAGCGCGGCCTGCTCGAAGGCTTCCGCGTGATCCCGCTGTTCCATCTGCCCGACGTCTACGGCGTGGGCCCGCGCGTAAAGGGCGCGCCCGGCATCACGCCGCTGGGCGAATGGCGCTTTGAAAACCTGTGGCTGGAGAGCCCCCGGCCATGACCTTTCGCACGCGCCTGCTGCTGATCTTCACGATGGCGGTGGTGGCCTCGGTGGGCATGGTGGAGTGGCTGGTTGCCGGTATCACGCGCGAGGCGTTCGAGCGCATGGAAGCGCAGCGCGTGGACGCCCTGGTGGCGCAGTTTCAGCAAGGAGTTCGCGCGGCGCGAGCAGGAGATCGTGCGCGCCGTCAAGGCATCGCCGATTCCGATGCCGCCGCCAACATCGCCATCGCCTCCGATTACTCGCGCGTTCGTCAACGAAGCGCCGCCGCTGGCCGCCAGCCACGGGCTCGACCTGCTGGAACTGGTGGCCGCCGACGGCACCATCGTCTCTTCGGCCGAGTGGCCGGCGCGTTTCGGCTACAAAGAGGACTGGCTCACCGCAGACGGCGACTGGAAGTCGCGCGGCGCGCTTTCTGAAGCGCGAAGAGCTGCCGGACGGCGTGGTGCTCTCGCCTGGTGGCGGTGGGCACGCCAGCGCCGGCGATCAGAAACTGTACGTGGTGGGCGGCCAGCAGCTGGACAGCGATTTCCTCGCCACGCTGGTGCTGCCCGCGGGCATGCGCGTGCTGCTGTATCGCAATCTGGACCCGCAGTTTTCGCCGGAACAACTGATCGATGCGCACGGCACCGCAGCCAACGCCGCCCCGCTGCGGCCCTTGATCGAGCAGGTCATCCGCCAGCGCCGAGACACCGTCGAAACCATCGGCAGCGGCGCCGAGGCCGAAACCTTTCACGCTTCGCCGCTGCCGGGCTACGAGAACAATCTGCTGGGCGTGCTGCTGATCGGCAGTTCCCGCCGCGACCTGGTGGAACTGGAAGCGCTCGGTTCGCCGCACCGGCATCTTCGTGGCGGCGGGCGGCATCCTGCTGGGCATGCTGCTGAGCTGGTGGGCCACCGCGCGCATCACCCGGCCGGTGCGGCGGCTGGCGGAAAGCGCCGGCAAAGTGGCCGCCGGCAACTGGGACACCACCGTCGAGGTAGTCGCCACCGACGAGATCGGCCAACTGGCGCGGCGCCTTCAATCGCATGACCCACGAACTGGTGGAACAGCGCGAGCGCCTGCTGCAGGCCGAGCGCGTGGCCGCCTGGCGCGAATTGGCCCGCCGCCTGGCGCACGAGTTGAAGAACCCGCTCTTCCCGCTGCAGATCACCGTGGAAAACATGCAGCGGGCGCGCGAGCGCTACCCCGACCAGTTCGACGAAGTGTTCCGCGAGGGCACCGCCACGCTGCTGGCCGAGCTGGCCAATCTGAAGCAGATCATCGGCCGCTTCAGCGATTTCGCCAAAATGCCCGCGCCCGAAATGCAGCCCCTGGACTTCAACGCCATGGCCGCCGAAACCATGAAGCTGTTCGATGCCCAACTCGCCAATGCCCGCATCGTCCCCAGCGTGCTACTCGATCCGCGCCTGCGTCCCATTCCCGCCGACCACGAACAGATGACCCGCGTGCTGCGCAACCTGGTGCTCAATGCCATCGATGCCATGCCGCAGGGCGGAACCCTCACCGTGCGTACCACCGCCCTGCCAAACGGTGGCGTGCGCCTCGAAATCTGCGACACCGGCCAGGGGCTCACACCCGAGGAATGCGAACGCCTCTTTACCCCGTACTACACCACCAAGACTCACGGCACCGGACTGGGGCTGGCCATCGTGCAATCGGTCATCAGCGACCATCACGGCAGCATTTCGGTGGAGAGCCAGCCCGGTAAGGGAGCTACCTTCCGCATCGAACTCAATGCACCGTAACTGTCACGGATTTCTGCGTGCGCCCGTATTGGTTGGTGGATTCCAACTTATAAGTGGTTGTCGCCGCCGGAGTAAGTACTAAACTATTCCCGCGTACCGCACCCACCTGCGGAGTTACAATGTTGTACTCCGAGTTACTAACAGTCCAGCTCAAGGTAACCTGCTGCCCCGCCGAAATAGAGGTGGGATTCGCCGTGAAGCTGCCAATGGCCGGCGATGCTCCAACGGGCACGTTGGACGGCGTATAAATCGTGCCCATCTGCACGACTTCGAAATCCGCCGCAGTGAGTTGTCCCAGCTTGTGTAAGTCGTCGTTGTTCCAGCGTGGGTCTGGCGCGCCGCTGATATAAATCGCGCTTCCATTATCGGCCAGAATCAGCCCGTACGTCTTCATCGCGCGCAGAATCACCTGGTTCTGCGCAGAGTAACCGGAGATATCGAAATTAGCCTTCAACCGCAGCCGCATGCCCATGGGCGGAGCGTTCGGATTGGTAACGGACGAAGCCCAGTGAGTCGCCGGCAAAGTGAAGGCCTGCCGTGTGCTGGGAACGGTGAACCGCAGGGCGTGACGGATGGCGCCGGCGGCAACTTCGTCATAGCGGGCAAGCCCCGGGAATAGTGGAAGTCCCGCGGCATCGGCGGACGTCCAGGTATACGGGCGCTGCTCGTTGATGGTCATGTCCCACACCGCGGCCGCATCTCCGCTCCAGACCCCGGCACTCGACAACCGCGCGTTACCTAACTCGTAGAGCCAGCAGCCGTCCTTTTCCAACACCAGCACATGGCGGTCGCCGTTGCCCGGCTTGGGATAACCTTCAATCAGGGCGTTAGCCGGAACCGGCATTGGCCCGGGGTCGTCTTCGCTGGCATAGGCGCCCAGTTTGATCGCTACCTTGGCCTGCGTTCCGGCCACCACCTGGTACGGGATGCCGATACTCTGGCCGGCATAAGTGCCCGAGCCGAAATCCGCGTGCACCGTAGCCGTGGCGCCGATGTAATTGATCAGGTTCGCCGAGTCCGGGTCCACCGGCGCCGCCGAGATGTCGGTATTCCACGCACTCCCGGCCGGAAATGGCCGATAGCCATTCAAGTTGCTGAGTTGGCCGGTAGCCATCCCGCTGCAACTTTGCGCATGAGCCGCAAACGCCGCCAGAACGAGCGCTGCCATGCCCTCGAGAATCCGCCGCATTCGTCCTCCGTTTTACTTAGCGTTGCAGAGGCCGCCGCAGCCGCACAAGGTTGGCGTTAGTGAGTGGGTCGATCCTGCCGAACGATCATATTTGCATCTGGAATTGGCCGCCGATCCGGCGCACCGCCACCCGGTCCGGGTGATCCCCCGCGGCCGCCTGCACGCGCTCAATCGGCTCCAGATAAGGTTCGCGGCTCAGCGCGAAGGTCTGATGGTGAATGGGCAGGATGAACTCGCTGCCCGCATCGCCGGCCATCTGCCAGGCCTGTTCCGGCGTGCAGTGGGCCCGAATCCACGGGTTGTAAGCGCCGATTGGCATGAGCGCCAGGTCGAATGGCCGCGAACTCTTCAGGCTGCGGAAACCGGAAGTGGCGGCCGTGTCGCCGGCGAACAGCACGCGATACCTCCCCGCGTCCACCGTATAGCCGTTGTAACCGCGCCACGTATCGCGCAGAATCCGCGCGCCCCAGTGGTTCACCTGGAAGGCCTTCACGTGGAGCGGTCCTACGTGGGTCCCGGCCCCCCAACCCAATTCAGTGACGCCCGCGTAACGCTTCCGGCGGAGCAGGTCGGCGGTTCGCGCGGCCGTGATCACGTGAGTTCCGCGGTTCTCCAGCCGCCTCAGCGTGCGAATATCGAAGTGGTCGAAGTGCGCGTGGGAGAGCAGGATCAGGTCAATCTTCGGAAGATCGCGGAGAGCCAGCGCCGGGGCCACCAAGCGCTTCACCCCCACCGTACCGATGCCCACGCGGATGCCGATCCGCCGACTGAATACCGGATCGGTCACAATCGTCACGCCATCGATCTTCAATAGTACGGTAGAGTGGCCTACCCATGCGGCAAACAGCCCCTGGTCTCCCCATTCCCTCGGATTTAGGTTCATCTGTCACTAAAGATGCGCCGGCGGCCCGGCGAGTTTCGATACTCTCCCGGCACGGCTGCGCTACACTCACTGGTTACACGTCGAAATGCCGCCCAAACGCCCATTGCGACTCGCCGGGGAAGTGGTCGCCTACGCCTTTGTCTACATCGTAGCCGCCGTCCTGTTTGGCACCCTCCTGACCTGGGTGGGTGGATACCTGGCAGGCATCACTGGCGCTGATTTATTCGGCGCTCTGACGGTCAACTGGCTGGCGCTTCAGGTGTGTACCGAAGGTCTGGGCCTCGCCGACCTGGGCCTCCTATGGAACCGCTGGTCTGCCGACAACCTGGCGTTCGGCCTGTTCGGAGGGGTGGGCGCCGCCTGTCTGGTACTGGCGCCGCCGCTGTTGTTCCACGCCGCCCGCATCGCTGCCACACCGGGAGATCAGCCCGGCTGGGGCGCTATCGTCACGGTAGGCCTGATGCTCGCCGCCGGCTCCGCCGGCGAGGAGATCTGCTTCCGCGGGTACGCCTTTCAAACCCTGCTCGCGAATTACGGGGCGTTCGCTACCATCATCCCGGTGGGAGTGATCTTCGCCCTGCTGCACGCCGGCAACCCCAATGCCACCCCCTTCGGGATCGTCAACACCGCCGGTTTTGGGATCCTGTTCGGATTTGCGTATTGGCGCAGCCGGGATCTCTGGCTACCCATCGGCCTGCACTTCGGGTGGAACTTTACACTGCCCCTGTTCGGGGCGAACGTAAGCGGGCTTAGAATGAAGATAACGGGCTACGAGATGTCGTGGTCTGCCGGAACGCTGTGGAGCGGAGGAGCTTATGGTCCGGAAGCCAGCCTGCTGACTTCCCTGGTGCTGTTGGCGCTTCTGGCATATTTGTGGAAGGCCCCCATTCGACGGCAGACTTCGCGCATCACCGATCCCCCAACGGAAAGCCACTTGGCGGGTAGTATGGCGCCTTCGGCGCCGCCGCCTGTGTGACGGAGGTTGACGTATGCGAGCCGTTGCCGCCATCGCGATTGTGAGCACGCTGCCTTCGCTGGGCTTCGCTGCCAAGCTGAGCTTCGAAGACAGGGTAGAGTTGACTCGCGGCCTGATGGCCGAATACGCCACCGTGAAAGTCCTGCTGCCGCGATCCAAAAAGCCGCTGGAATTCGAATCCGCCGGCACCTACGATAAGCAGACTTGGGCGTTGATAGCCAGGGAAAGCGGCCCCGCCGCGCGCCAGGGCGACCTGGTGCAGATCACCAAAATCGATATCGAGACCGACCGCCTGGTGCTCCAGATCAACGGCGGGTTTAAGGGCGGCCGCCACTGGTATGATGGCGTCCAGATGGGCGGCGGCATGGGCGTCCCCACCACCGTGCCCATCAGCCAGGGCGATTCCAACGCCCCCGGCGGAACCTCCATCGCCATTCTGTTCCACAAGCCGCTAGAGACCATCAAATCGGCCGAGATCAAAAAGATGCTCGCCCCGGTCTTCGATTTCGACAAGCACACCGTCACCGAGGTGTACTCCGAGACGCTGCCTCCCGAAACCCAGAAGGCCATCAAAGACAAACGGGCCATGGTGGGGATGACCCATGAGCAGGTGGTCATGGCGCTGGGCCGTCCCCGGTACAAGTCGCGCGAACCAGATAAAGAAGGCAATGAAACCGAGGATTGGGTCTACGGCACCCCTCCCGGGAAGATCACCTTCGTAACCTTCATCGGCGACAAAGTAACCAAGGTCAAGGATTCCTACGCCGGCCTGGGGACCGAGGTGGATAACAAGCCGCCGGTGATCCGGTAGCGTCTCCCCATGCGCTTTGCCGTCGCACTCCTGCTCGCGGTCTGCGCCTTTCAGTTGGCCTGTTCCCGTTCGCCGGAACCCGCGTCCAAGTCCGCCGCCGCGCAGCAGGCGCAGCCCGATCCGCCGCGGATTACCCAGTTTTACGCCACCGCGCCGCGCCTGGCCGCGGGTGAAAAGGAACTGCTGTGCTACGGAGTCGCCAATGCGAAGAACGTCTGGCTCACTCCGCCGCGCCAGGAACTGTCGGCGGCGCTCTCGCGCTGCGTCGAAGTGACGCCCAAAGAGTCCACCACCACGTACACCCTGACCGCGGAAGGCGACAGCGGTCCGCCGGCCACCAGCGAACTCACTGTCACCCTGGGGCCGCCCAAAGTCAAAATCATCAATGTCACGGTGAGCTCCCTTTCGGTGAAGCCGGGCGACGCGGTGAGTCTCTGCTACGACGTCCACTTCGCGCAAAGCGTGACCATTTCGCCCATCGGCTTTCACAGCGGCGCCAGCAATCACGGCTGCACCATGGTGCAGCCCCGCAAGACCACTACCTACACAGTCTCCGCCACCGGCCCCGCCGGCGATAAGGACGAACAGCCGGTAACGGTCAAAGTGCAATAGCGCTGTCTCCACCTAACCAAACGCCCAACCCAGCGTCTAATCCGCCACTGGAGGCTCGACATGAAGAACCTTGGAGCCGCCCTGCTGGGCGTGGCGGTATTTCTGACAACGGTCCCGGCCAACGCGCAAAACCGCTCGCGCAACCACAACCTGAGCATCAATATGCAGGGCGAAGCCGAAAGCTGCGCCGATCTCCGCGTCACCTCCGATGGCCAGGTAGCGCAGTCAGCGGAAAAATTCACCCTTCAGCGCACCGAGGCTTCCACGTTGGAACTGAACGCCGCGGACCGCGGCTTGATCCGCGTGCGCGGCTGGAACCAGCCGTCGTATTCCGTGGAGACCTGCAAGATCGCCGTGGCCGAAGACCGCGCATCGGCCGAGCGCGCCCTCAGCGCCATTGCGGTCAGCCGCAGCGCCGGCCACTTTACCTTCACCGGGCCGCAGGGTGACGGCAACAACTGGCAGGTGTACTTCATCGTCCATGCGCCCGCCAACGCCAGCCTCGACCTGGAAGCCAGGAACGGGCCTGTCTCCGTCACCGGGGTCAGCGGCGCCATCAAGGCCCGAGCCGCCAACGGCCCGCTTTCCATCAAGGATTGCAGCGGCACCGTGGATGCCCAGACCGCCAACGGCCCCATCGCTTTTTCCGGCGCAGGGGGCGAGGTCCACCTTCAGGCCGGCAATGGTCCCATCTCGGTGAAGGTCTCTGGCGATTTCTGGAACGGTTCGCTGTTGGACGCCCGCACATCCAACGGTCCGCTGACCCTGCTGCTGCCCGCCGGGTTCCGCTCCGGCGTGCGCGTGGAAGCGTCGCAAGGGTCGCCCATGAGTTGCCATCATCAGGCTTGCGACAGTGCCTTGCGCAATTCCGACGGCAGCAGGCAGACGCTACAAATGAACGGCTCCAGCGACACCATCCGCGTCTCCACCGGCAGAGGGCCGGTCTCAGTGGGCGACGGCGAAAAGAAGAAAGCGCTGTAGAGCTTGCTCTCGTCCCAGTTCACTGCACCGGGGCCAACAATTCGGCATTGCGCTCGCTGGCTCCGGTGTAAATCAGGTGACCACGCTTATAACAGGGATGTGAAATGCGGGGAGACTCGAACCACTTGCCCTTTTCAAACAGAGTTGTCTTCGAGAAGCAGAATCGCTGGCCCCGGCTTCGCAAGGTCTGGCCAACATCCAGCGTTTGCGTGGCTTCTTGGTCCCCATCCCACAACTTTGAGTCCGTGTTCAGAAGCTCCTGGAAGTGGCCTTGGCTCAATTCGAACACTTGTATACTACTGACCCATAGCCCGGCGCCGCCAAAATCCGACTCGATAACCAGTTCGTCCATGCCGTCGCCGGTAAGGTCCAACATTTCAATTCCCTGTAAGGAGTGATGATGGGTCGTCTCCAGTAAGTACTCGTCCCGTAGTTCCCAGTTCGCGGCGTTTCTGACGAGGTGAACCAGCAGACCAATTGATGGGCAGGACATCGCCGGACTTGCATCTCGAAAGTCGTACTGGAGCACCACAAGAAGCCCATCGCCGTTCTCGTTTGGCCAGTGAAACAGTCTGAAACGCACCCGTCTCGTATCTGAGAATCGCCCGGGGTTACTAGCGTCATCCGATGCCCACGCCTCCGCTTTGTTCATCGCCTTTCCGACGACCCGATAAACGGATTCGTCTGCCAGTGCGTCGCGGGAGGCGATTTCACCGGGCTTGGGTTTCCCCGGCGAGGAGTCGTCAATTCTCTTGCCCTGGTCGATGGAAACCTCCATGCCGGTGAATATCGCGCGCAGGGCAAGAATGCGCAAAGCTTCATCGGCGATGGGTTGGCGCGTCTCGCCCTGGGTCGCCGCTGCACACAGCGCGGCTGCAACGCAGACGGCAGAAAGCCTACCTAGAACCCTACAGGACACGACTACAGCTTAGCGCCCCGCGCCAATTCCGGCGAATCGGCATTGGTGGGGAAACGCGGCCATACCGCGGAGACTTTCAAGAACCTCGCCCGGGTACGGCGGATTGTGCAGCTTCATATAGACCTAAATGGTAATCCCCGTAATCGACACGGACCATGTCCCTCTCGCCACATGAGCAAGTGACGCGCGAGTTGCCGCTCATCTTAACGGCCCTTTCTCGGACCGCTGGACATTCGGATCAATTGCCAAGCCGCCGAAGTGCATTGCAGGTGCGAACCGGCCGGATACAGGGTAATGAGGAGGCGCCCGCGACGACCTCGCGACAGGTCAGGCTTTAGGTTAACCGTATTGGTCCTGGGGCTCGAGTTCTTCATCGCGGCCTCTAAGGCTCATAGCCTTTCTCCGCGTCTTCCTCCGCGCCTCAGCGCCTCCGCGATGAAGCCCAGCCTACTTCTTGTAAATCACCCCGCCCTTCATTACAAACTGGACATGCTCCAGCAGTGTGATGTCCGCTATAGGGTCGCCCGATACCGCCACGATGTCGGCGAATTTCCCCGCTTCAATCGCGCCGAAGCGTTCCTGCTGATCGATGGCCGTGGCTCCCACCAGTGTGGCCGATTGAATCGCCTGCATCGGCGTCATGCCCCACTTCACCATCAGCGCGAAATCCTTGCTCTCCGAATCCGTCCACGCATACCCGCCGATGTCCGTGCCGTAAATAATCTTGACGCCCTTCTGCAAGGCGCTGCGGAATCCCCGTTCGCGCGCCTGCATCATTTCGGAATTGGCGTTACGGCCGCCGCGATTGTAGATGTACAGCGTCGGGCACCAGTACGCGCCCTTGCTCACCATCAGCGCGGCCAGTTCCTCGTCCATGCCGTTGCCGTGCTCAATGGTGTCCACGCCCGCGCGCAGCGCCGAATCGATCGCCTCTTTGCCGCCGGCATGGGCGGCCACTTTATGCCCCATGCGATGCGCCTCGTCCACCAGCGCCTTGGATTCCTCGTCGGTATAGCTCGGCCGCGAGTGGATCGCGCCATCGCGGAACTGCGTGCCGGTGTCGGCATAATATTTGATCCAGTCCGCGCCGTACTTGATCTGCTCGCGCACGGCTTTGCGCACACCGTCGGCGCCATCGGCGAATTGCACGCCGCCGGGCATCTCCAGTTCCCAGGAAAATCGCGTGGGATTGTACATCCCGGTGGGCGCCAGCGCGCGCGTCGCCACGAACATGCGCGGTCCGGGGACGATCCCGCGATTGATGGCCGTCTTCACGTCCACATCGGCATACATGGCGCCTTCGGTTTCCAGGTCGCGAATCGTCGTGAAGCCGTTCTCCAGCGCAATGCGCGCGGAAACCGTGGCGCGGATGGCGCGGTACGCGATGGATTCCTTGATCAGTTGCTCGTCATAGTCGGTCGGCGTGGGATGCGCCTGCAGCAGCACGTGGGTGTGATTGTCGATCAGCCCCGGTAGCACCGTCGAGTTGCTCAGGTCCACGACCTTAGCGTCCGGCGGCGCGGCCACGTTCGGTCCCACCTCCACAATCCGGTCACCCTGAATCAGTATGTTCTGATTGGTCAGAACGCGGCCCGCCCGTACATCCACCAGGTGTCCGGCTTTGATCAGAGTCTTCTCCTGCGATACCGGCGCTCGCGGCCCGCGCTGGGCGAAAAGGGCGGCGGCGCCGAGCATCAGTACGGCAAATCGAATTGGCGGCATAGCCATCTATTCTATATAGTGTGGAAGCCGCCATCCTTGCCGCTTACGAACGCATTAAGCCCGTAGTCCGCGAAACACCCGTGGAACACTCCCCCGCGCTGGGCGGCGCATATCTGAAACTGGAGCACCTGCAGCACACCGGCTCCTTCAAGTTCCGCGGCGCTTCGCACAAATTGGCGCGCCTGACGCCGGAAGAGGCCGCGGCGGGCGTGATTGCCGCCTCCAACGGCAATCACGGATTGGGCGTGGCGGCGGCCGCGCAGGCACGCGGCGTCTCCGCCGAGGTGTACGTCTCCTCGCAGGTGTCGCCCGCCAAAGCGCGCCGCATCCAAGCCTTGGGCGCGCGCATCCGGCAGGCGGGAGAAGATCCCCTGGCCGCCGAAGTGGCCGCCCGCCGAGCCGCCGAGACCTCCGGCAAGGTCTTCATTTCGCCCTACAACGATGCCGACGTCGTGGCCGGCCAGGGCACCATCGCGGTGGAGTTGTGCCGCCAGTTGCCGCGGATCGACGCGGTCTTCGTGGCCGTCGGCGGCGGCGGATTGATCGCGGGCATCGGCTCGTACCTGAAGGCTGTCTCGCCCGCCACCGAAATCGTGGGCTGCTGGCCGGCGAACTCGCCGGTCATGCACGCCTGCATGACAGCCGGCGCCATCATCGACGTTCCGGAGTTGCCGACGCTCTCCGAAAGCACGGCCGGCGGGCTGGAACCCGGCTCCATTACGTTGGAACTCTGCCGGCGCGTGGTAGACCGCGCAGTCTTTGTATCCGAAGCCGAAATTCAGGCGGCCATGGAGCGCGTGCTCTACCAGGAGCACTGGCTCATCGAAGGCGCCGCCGCCGTGGCCGTGGCCGCGTTCCTCAAGGATGCCGATCGCTATGCGGACAGGAACGTAGTGGTCGTCCTCTGCGGGCGCAATGTCTCGCCGGAAGTGCTTCGCGGCATCGGCCTCCCGCTACGGTGACATAGGCCGGGCGCCCAACCGTTCCACCCACCGGCGCTTGCTTTCCTTCAGATCGGTCCGCGATGGCGATAGGCAGGAAGGTCTTCGTCCAGCTTTTCCAGGATCTCGTATTCGAACGCGGGCTCGCCATGAATATTCCACTCCCGCTGTAGCGATTTATCCGGATGACCGCCATTCCGGAGGAAGGCCCACGAACCGTTCCTGGTGGCATCCAGGTTCCGCGATGCCCCTACCCAAACCTGCCCGGTAGCCGTGCAGCGTATCGCGAAGGCGCCGAGAAGTGGCTTCTTTTCTTTAAACTTCCGGATGGCCTCTTTGCGCTGTTCGGTCGTCATGTAATAATATTACCCGGATATAAATGCCATGTCAATGCCGTTTCGCCGTCAGCCCCAGGATGATATTCGACCACCCCAAAACCTCCTATGGCGAAGCCCGCCACGCGGTTCATCCAGACCATGGCCCGGTCATTGATCTTCTGCCGCAGCGCGCTGACCGTGATCGTAAGGATGATCCACCACATCATCGAACCGGTGAAAATACCGCCGATGAGCAGAACCGTCGCCGAGACGGCGCGCTGCTCTTTCATGCCCAGCGTGGCCAGCACGGCGATAAACGAAAGCACGGTCGTGGGATTGGTTGCGGTCAGCAGAAAGGTGGAGACGAAGTCGGAGTTCGTAGCCTCGTCCCGTTTCTTCCCCCTGAGCGCCGGCGGCTTGCGGAAGTAGTACAACACGCCAATCAGGATCAGCAGCGAGCCGCCCACCACGCGGATCCAGAACTGCCCGCGCAGCAGAAAATCGATCACCAGGGTGATGCTGAAGGCGGCGATGGAGCCATAAATCGTATCCGCCACGGCCGCGCCGAACCCCGAGACAAGGCCCGATTTCCAGCCTTTCTCCAGGGTCCTCTGCATGCACAGCACATTCACCGGACCCACCGGTGCGGCGATGATCAGGCCGGTAGCTACGCCGCGGATGGCAAGTTCGGTGTTCAGCATGGCTATCGCGTGGGATCGATAAATCCGGCCGAGCCGCCCACCCAGTCCATTCCTTTGTTGTGGTCCACCCCCATCTGGTTGCCGCGGCCCATGCGGATGATGGTGTTCACCGGCCGCAAGCGGTCCAGCCAGAGATACATGATGCGCACCTCGATTTTGGTGGCGCCGAACGGCGTCTCGACCACCGGCTGGAAATCCACGCGCTCCTGCAGGATGTACTCGCCGCGCTCGCTCGGCGGGAACGGCGGCGATCTGTTCCGCGCGTGGGCCCGACGATCACGCCCGCGCCGGCGAACGAATACAGCGGCTTCAGCACGTAGCGCTCGGGATGGTGCACCGCCGGCACGCCGGTCAGGAATCGCGTGCGCGGCACCGCGGGATGGTCCAGGTACGGCAGCGAGAACTTGCTCAGGCGGAAGAACCAGTTGGGATGCCCGGCCCATTCCACGTCCAGCTCGTCGCGAAAATCGAAAGCCAGCGGCACCTGCTTGCGCACCAGTTCATCCACGATCGCGCGGTTGTAGATGCGGTGGACCGGAGTCTCCACGCCGTCGCCGATCGTAGAACAGCCGGTTGCCGCGCTTGCGCACCGTGCGCGATATCCACGGTGCGCACGCCGAGCAGGCGCTCGGTGAGCAGAAAATCGTGGCGCGTCTTCTGATGCCAGGGATCGATTTCCAGGAGCACCACATTCTCCGGATCCTGCGTGCCCACGATCGCCTCGCGCAGCAGTTTCCGATACTCGGCAGCCCCGAGGCCATCGGGCAGCGGCGTCAGGCGGTCGTCCAGGCCGTACGCTTCCCGGTAGCAGGCCGCCATCAACGGCTGGTACGCGTAGAGCGTAGGGAAGCCCTGAATCTCCACCAGCTTGGGCTGGCGCTCCGCAGTCCAGGCCGAAATCCGCCTGCACGAACAGCGGCCGCGGATCTTCATTCGGCACGCGATATTCCGGCGGAATCGCGGCGCGCGACGCCGCCGTATACCGCGGATCGGCCATCAACTGCTCCACCATCTCGCGGCCGTACCGCGCCATCTGCGCGATCAGCGACGCCGGCAGAAAGCACGGCGTTTCGCTATGGCGGAACTGCACCGGTTCCCCGCACTGCGCTTCCAGCAGTCGCCAGGAAGCGGCCGTATTTCTCCGGCGTGTAGTTGCGGTTAAACCACTGGCGGTGTGAGGGAATCAAGCAGGAAGGCTCCGCGAATGCATGATCTGCCGGCCGTCGATCCAGACGTCGAATTTGCGCCCCACTACGTCGATGTGGGTAGAGGAATACCAGTCCGCGCCGGTATGCGCGCCATACGGATTGCCAAACGCGATGTGAATGCCGGGAATCTTCTCGTCCTGCAGAATATTGCCGATCACGTCATGCACGGCGATGTTGGTGCCGATGGCGAACTCGCCCACGCGGTCGCTGTTCTCGTCGGTGTGGCAATAGCTGCCAGAACTCCTCCTCCAGCGCTTGATTGGCGCAGTGGGCCTCCCGCAGGCGGCTGCCCGCCACCACGATGGTCAGCGGATTGTCGCGCAGGTCGCCGTACTTTTCGCACAGGTAATCGCCCACCACGCCATCGATCACGAAGGTGCCGTCCACCTGCGCCGGCGTGGTGAACGTCTCGCCGCCCGGCAGGTTGCCCCACTTGTTCGGGACTGATGATGCCGCTGGTCTTCAGCCATTTCAACTCGCTGGAAAAGCGGCCCAGAATGTCGGTGCCGGCGGGATTGGTGGCGCGGATTTCGCGCGCCGCGCCCGCCAGTTGCCACACCTGCGTGCTGATGCGGTCCACTTCTTCGAAATCGGCGCGCATGCCTTCCAGCATGATGCGCCGGTCGATGTTGACCATGTGGGCGTGCCGCATCTTGCGCCGGTTCACCACGTCGGTCATCTGCATGCGCGTGCGCAATTCGTTGGCCTGCGCTTTCACGGCGAAGATGCTGACGTCGCTGGTCTCCATGTCGTCCAGCACCGCCGCGCGGCATGTCCGCCAGCGGCCGCGGCGCCAGGTCTTCCAGTATGAACGCGCTGTACCGCAGCGCCTTCCGGTCCAGCTCCTGCGCCAGGGCCGCGCCGATCTCGCTGCAGGCTCGGTCGGTAATCAGCGTGGTCTTCTCTTCCGGCTGAATGCGCAGGCAGGTCTCGATGGCGTTGCGCGCGCCGGGAGATCAACTCCGGGTCGCATCGCGGGTCAATGGCTTGTCCCCGCTGCGTTGGCCAGTCCGTATTCGGTTTCTTGAATCATATAGTCCACTACCTTTTTCAGATCGCCGGTCTCCTGGAACACGCGCAACTGGCGGTCCGCGCCGTTGCCATGCTCCAGGATGCGCCGCACGTAGCCGATCTCTTCCTGGCTGCCCAACTCCGCCGATCACGTCGGCCACGAATTCCAGGATCTCTTCCACCAGTTGCCGCGCCGGCACTTCCGTCTGCTTGCCGAAATCGATCATCTTGCCGTCCAGCCCGTAGCGCGCCGCGCGCCATTTATTTTCCATGATCAGCGAGCGGCTGTAATGCCGGAAACGAGAGATTCTGCTCGTGCAGGCGGTACAGCTTGGCGATAATCGCCTGGCACAGCGCCGCGATGGCGATACTCTCCTCCAGACGCATGGGCATGTCGCAGACGCGAAATTCCAGCGTAGGGAAGTGCGGATGCGGCCGGATATCCCACCAGATCTTCTTGGCGTTATCGATGCAATTGGTCTGGATCAACAGCTTCACGTAGTCATCGAACTCGCTCCAGCTCTGGTACAGATCCGGGATGTTGGTGCGCGGAAATTTGTCGAACACCTTGCAGCGGTAAGAGCTCAGCCCCGTATCCATGCCCAGCCAGAAGGGCGAATTCGCCGAGAGCGCCAGCAGGTGCGGCAGAAAATACCGCGCGCTGTTCATCAGCTGAATGGCGGTCTCGCGATCCTCCACGCCGATGTGCACGTGCAGGCCGAAGATCAGGTTGGCGCGCGCCACCATCTTCAGATCTTCCACAATCACCTTGTAGCGGTCGTCGGGGTAGATCTCCTGCTCGCGCCACTCGGCGAAAGGATGCGTGCCGCCCGCCGCCAGGCGCAGCCCGTTCTCGCGCGCCAGGCCCACAATCTGCCGGCGGATGTCGCGAATCTCTTCCTTGGCTTCCTGAATGTTCTTGCAAACGCCCGTGCCGATCTCCACCACCGATTGGTGCATCTCCGGCTTCACCCGCTCGGCCAGCAGCTCTTGCCCTTCTGCACGATCTCGGCATGGATGTGCGAATTCAGGTCGCGCGTCACCGGGTCGACCGTCTGATACTCCTCTTCGATCCCGATGCTCAGACTGGGTGGCGTGTCGAATGCTCATGATGCCGTCCCCTTCGCCCGCGGCGGCGCCAGCAACTGCGCCCAGTGGTAAGGCAGCGGATCCGGCAGGCGCCAGCGCCCGCTCTACCGCCATTTGCGCCACCGCATCCACCACCCAGCGGAAATTCTCCGGACCCACCGATTCCAGCGCGGCATCCGGCGCCGGGTTCATGAAATCGATGGCGTACGGAATGCCGTCCTGCACCGCGAACTCCACCGTGTTCAAGTCGTAGCCCAGCGCGCGGCACAGCGTCAGGGCATCGTTCACCATACGCTCGCCCAGACTACTCGAAGGCGGCGGATTGCCCGGCACGTACCGCAAATGGTGCGGCTGGCCCGGATCGTAGCGCATCACGTGGACCTTCCTGCGGTCGATCACGTAACAGCGGAAATATTCCTGGAACTGCACCGCCCCCTGCAGGGTCATGCACAGATCGCCGCTTTCGTCGTAAGCCGCGAAGAACTCCTGCGGCGAATCCACTTTGTAAACGCTCTTCCATCCGCCGCCGTCGTGCGGCTTCAGAAAGGCGGGAAAGCCGACATAATTGAAAATTGCTCCCCAGTTGAGCGGATACTCCAGGTTCCGCATGCACCTGTCCGTGGTGCCCGGCGGGATGCTGCTTATGCGGCAGCAGCACCGTGGGCGGAACCGCCACGCCCAGTTTCGAGGCCAGCGCATAGTTGAAAAACTTATCGTCGGCGCTCCACCAGAACGGATTGTTGATCACCTTGGTTCCCGTGAGCACGGCGTTCTTCAGGTACGAGCGGTAGAACGGAATATCGTGCGAGATGCGGTCGATGATCACGTCATACCCGCTCGGCATCCGCCATCCCGACCCCGCCCACGCGCAGGTGCTCCGCCACAACGCCGGTCACACCCATGGCGTTGATCCGCTCCACCAGGGCCGGTGGAAACGACTCTTCCATCCCGTACAGCACGCCGATTTTCGTCATCCCGTCTCCCTACAGAAAAGAACTTTTGCGCCATCCTGTACCACCACGGCCAATCGTGCCCGAACCCTTCCCACACATCCAGCAGATGCGGGATTCCTTTGCTCCCCAACAAATGCGCCAGCTTCACATTCTGATCGAACAGCGAGTCCTGGTTGCCCACCGCCAGTACATAATAGTTGCTCCGGAAGCGATCCAGATACCAGCTATCGTTCAAGTTTGCCAGATTGTCGAGCGGGCTGTGAAAGTACGCATCGTCGTTGTAAAAGCCGTTCAGGAAACGCCGCGGCACGTCGAACGCGCCGGACATACTCACCGCATAGGTGACGATATCCGGATGGCGCAGCGCCAGGTTGATGGCGTGGTATCCGCCGAAACTGCATCCGGTGAGGCCCATCTGCGGCCAACTGGTGCGCTCGCGCACGAAGGGCGCGAACTCCAGCGCAAAGTAGGCATCGAACGCGTTCTGGCGATGCAGCTTGTCAGCCGGTTGGGCTCCCTGGTTGTACCACGATTCCGAATCCACCGAGTCTACGCAGAACAGTTGCAGCTCGCCCCGCTCTATCTTCGCGTGCAGCGCATTCACCATGCCGCGATCTTCATATTCGAAAAAGCGTCCGCCCGAAGTGGGAAACACCGCTACCGGGAAGCCGCCCTCCCCGTAAGCCAGCAGTTCCATCTCGCGACCCAGCGACGGGCTGTACCACTTCACGTATTCTCTGCGCATGGCCTCTCCGTAGCGTACACTGGAAATTGTCCGTTTGCCGCGCTAAAGACGAAGGCAGAATTCGCCTCCATCGCCGCTTCCCCTCGGGTTACCTTTCCACGCCGCGCGATATTGTAGTCTACGTTCCCCCCGGCTACGACCAGGGCACCGCCCGTTTGCCTGTGCTGTACCTGCAGGACGGCCAGAATCTGTTCGATCCCGCCACCGCCTTCTTCGGGCAGGACTGGCGCGCCGATATCACCGCCGACGCACTCATCCGCGCCGGCGTCATCGAGCCCGCCATCCTGGTCGGTGTCTACAACACCGGCGTCCGCCGCATCTCCGAATACACGCCCACGCGCGATCCGGCGCGCCGCAAAGGCGGCAAGGGCGATCGCTACTCGCAGATGCTGGCGCGCGAACTCAAGCCATTCATCGACAGCCAGTACCGCACGCGCAAAACGGGACACGCAGTCGGCGGTTCTTCCCTCGGTGGCCTTGTGGCGCTGGAGGCCGCCCTGTTGTATCCGCGCGTGTTTGCCGCCGCCGCCGTGCTGTCTCCTTCGGTCTGGTGGGACCGCCGCTCCATTCTCGAAATGGTGCGCAACTATAAGGCCCCGGAGCGCCCGCGCCTCTGGCTCGATTCCGGCACGCAGGAGGGCGAATCTCCCGAAGCGGTGATCGAAGATCTTCGCCTCCTGCGCGACGCGCTGCTCCAGAAGGGCTGGCATGAAAGCACAACGCTCCATTACCTGGAAGCCCACGGCGCCGGTCACAACGAACAGGCCTGGGGCGCCCGCTTCGCTGCCGTGCTCGAGTGGCTCTTCCCCGCGCCGTAGTCGAAAATTCACATGCCTTTGATAGACTGAACTCACTCATGCGTGGATGCGCAATCTTATTCCTTATTGCCATGGCCGCCGGAGCGCAGGACGCACCCGTGCTTGCCCCTGGCGTTCCTCTCCGGGTCATGCTGGAACGGCACGTCTCCATCAAAAAGGTGGGCGAACCCATCCAGGGACGATTGGTCGAGCCGATCTTTATTTACGATCGCGTAGTCCTGCCCGCCGGAACCACCGTGCAAGGGCACATCGCCAAAATCGGCGGCGTGCCTGCCGGCCGGCGCATCGCGGCCATTCTCTCCGGCAATTTCACCCCCCGCGAGAGGTCCGCGCCCAGTTTGACGCCGTTCTACTGAAGGATGGCTCGCGCCTGCCGCTCCACACCGTCCCCTCGCTGGGAAGCGCGCATACCACGCGCGTGTCGAAGTCTGCCGCCAAAGCCAGCCTCGATGGGATGGATCCGGCGGCGGCTTTGGCCTATAAACAACCGGGCAAACTCAGCCGCCTGAAATCGCGCCTCTTCAGCATGCTCCCGTATCACCGGCAAGGCTGGTCCGCGGGCACGCTGTTCAACGGCGCCTTAGCGGAGCCTCTGACCTTGCCGCAAATGGCCTACCCCGCGGCGCCCGAAGGTCAGCAAGTCTATGCCCGCCTGCTCACTCCCCTGAGTTCCGCGACTGCCCGCAAAGGCTCGCCCGTGGAGGCAATGCTCACTCGCCCCGTTTTCTCGGCCAGCCATACCCTCTTGTTTCCGGAAAGCACCCGGCTCACCGGCGAAGTGGTAGAGGCGCAACACGCCCGCATGCTCCACCGCAACGGCAAATTGCTTTTCGTATTTCACCAGGTCCAGCCGCCGGCGGGTCCCGCGCAATCCACCCAAGGCTATCTCGAAGGAGTGGACGCCGATTTCAACGCCCATCTCGCCCTCGATTCCGAAGGCGCCGCGCGCGTCACCACTTCCAAAACGCGCTTCATTTTCCCGGCCATCGCCGCAGCCGTGGCCGGCCTCTCCCTGCACCAGGACTTTAACGCCCAGGGCGTCCCCGATCAGGACATCGGCGGCCGCGCCGAATCCGGAGCCGTAGGACTCGGCTTGATCGGCACGTTCCTGGCCCAAGCCTCCCGCCCCCTGGCGTCCACCATCGCCTTCTCCGGCGCGGCCTTCAGCCTCTACACCACCTTCATCGCCCGCGGAGCCAACGTAGTCCTGCCGCTAAACACACCCGTCCAGGTCAGCCTCCGCAGCCGCTGAATCCCGCCGCATCACGCTTTCGTCCAGTCCTCAATCGCCAGGCCCTTGACGCGGGAGAAGGCCTTGTCGTGCGTGACCAGCGTCGATCCCGTGGCCAGCGCCTGCGCGGCAATCATGGTGTCCAGGTTGCCCAGCGCGGCGCCTGCCCGCTCCAGTGCGGCGCGAATCCGGCTATACTCTTTCGCCGCCGCCGAGTCCCAGCGGTGAATTACCACGAGGGCCAGAAACTCCTCGACAATCGCTTTCAAACTCGTCGCAGCCGGCAATCGCGCCACGCCGTATCGCAATTCGCCTTCCGTCACGGCAGAAATGGAAACTTGGTACAGAGGGACCGTTACCAGTCGGCGGCGGACTGCTGGATAATTGCCCTTGATGACATAGCTGGCGATGTTGGTGTCCAGCAGGTATTGGCTCATCGCAGCAGTTTGCGTTTCTGCGGTGGCCGATCTCCGCGGTCAGACAGGAAATCCTCAGGTACTCCCTGGGCCAACTCGAAAAAGCCCTCCCAGGACTCAGGCCGCCGCGAAAGGATGACATCGCCAGTCGAAGGATCCCGCCGGATGAAAACCTCGCTTCCTTCGAAGCGAAATTCGGCCGGCAAACGGACAGCCTGACTTCGCCCGTTACGAAACAGCTTTGCGGTGCGCGGCATGTTGCCTCCATGGTATATACCATAGTATATCACACCACCCTGGCCCCCGGTCCCCGGCCCCCGGCCCCCGGCCCCCAACCCCCAACCCCCTACTTCTCCCCCATCCACACCTTGCGATTCCCATGCGCCATCGCAAACAGAACCACAAACCCCAGCAGCAATCCCAAAGACGAGCCAATCCCCAGCAGTTCCGGACGCAGAGGACGCAGCCACAGCGTCAGGCTCACGTTGAACAACACCGGAATCGTCGCCGCAATCACCGGCAGCCACGGCCGGTCCAGCGCGAACAGCGAGCGCGACATAATCTCCAGCAGGCTCCAACCCACCAGGCTCGGACCCATGCCCAGAAACACCGCCGAAACCAGCATCGTGGACTGCGAAGTGAAGCTCCCGCGTTGGAAGAAAATCGCCACCGCCGGGCTCCGGAACACCAGCGCAAACGCGCATCCCGCCACCGCCACCAGCGCCGCCAGCGCCACCGTCCGATCGATCAGGCGGAACGCCTGCCGCAACCGGCACAAGCTGCGCAAACGGGCAATCTCCGGCAACAGCGAATTCGATATCGGACTCACCAGCAGCGCCATGGGCACGCCCACCCCGCGCATGCAATAGTCCAGCGCCGCGGCCATCCCCGGACCGGCGTGCGTCGCATAAGCCCGCGTGAACGTAACGTTGAGAGCCAGTCCCGACGCGTAGACCACGAAGAATGCCGGCTTGCCCAGAATCTCCGTCCAGCGAAAGCGGCACTCCGGCAGGCCGGCGGTTTTCAAAGGACGCCGCGCCGCATACCACACAATGCCCAACTGCGCCCACGCTCCGGCCGTATACCCAATCGCGAAAGCGTAGACTCCCAGCACGCGGAACAGCGTCAGGGCGGCAATAATGGTGAACGCGTTGATGGCCGCCTGGTAAAACGCGGTGGGCGCGAATCGCCGGTCGGTATACAGCAGGGCGCAGTACAGGGCCCCCGACCCGGCCGCCACCGTGGAAAGCGAAAGAATCCGCAGCGTCGTCACCGCGGCCCCGAAATAATGCGGATCCAGGCCCGGCGCCAGCGCCCGCATCAGCCACGGCGCGCAAAGAATCACCCCGCCGCTGACCCCGCTGAACACCCAGGTGAACACCCGGCTCAGCTTCAACAACAGCGCGGTGCGTTCCTGCCCTTTGCAGGCCGTCAGCATGGGGACGAACGCGAAAATCATGCTGTTTAGCAGCATGCTGTTCAGCGTGTCCAGCGGACCCATGGCTACCGCCAGCGAGTCCGCCTGGCTATGCGTCCCCAGCAGGTAAGCCGTCACCGCTACCCGCGCGAACCCCACTATATTGCCCACCAGTACACCGGCAATCAGCGTCAGTCCGCCCCGCACCAGCGGATTTTCCACCGCGCGGGCGAGATGTTCTCCAGCCTGCGACGGAGTTGATGTTGTGGGGTTCAGGAAAACCTCGCGCGTTTAAGCCGTGGCGGCCCCAGCGCTTCGGGCGGCCGCGAGTGCGGCTTCGTAATTCGGAAAATCGGCCACTTCCTTCACATACTCGGCATGGCGCACTTTGTTGTCCGGGTCCAAAACGAAAATAGCCCTGCTTTCAATTCGCAGTTCCTTGATTAAGGTTCCGTAATTTGAGCCGAACGATGCATCTTTGTGGTCCGAAAGCATCGTCACCTGATTTACGTCGAACGTGTTACACCACCGCTTCTGCGCAAACGGAAGATCCATGCTCACTGTGATGATCTTGACGCCCGGCATTTTGGCCGCTTCTTCGTTGAATCGCTTGGTCTGCGCATCGCACACGGGCGTGTCCAGCGAGGGAACCACGCTGATAATGCGAACCTGCCCCGTCGTATCCTGCAATGTGACCGGCTTCAGCCCGGTATCCACAAGTGCAAAATCGGGTGCGGTTTCGCCCGCTTTCAACTCGGGACCGATCAGGGTCAAAGGTTTCCCTTTCAGAGTCGTTGCTCCAGGTCGTTCCATTTCATTCCTCCAGTTTTTTCGTGAATTCTTCATTGTAACAACTCGGCCAGTGCGCCAACCTCGGCCACCGGCAGCTTACAAGCGTAATTCCGGCACACATAGGCCGCCGCCCGTCCATCCAGCGTGGTCATGGATTGGATGGCCCCGTTGCCCGCCGCCAGAAACGCCCGCGTCTCTTCCGTATCCACCAGCAGCACTACCCGCCCCGCGCCAAAATGTTCCCGCACGGTGCGTGCCAGAGCTTCGGTATCCGCCGCGCCTTTCGCTCCCACCAGCACCACTTCCCGCGGCTCGCTCAGGAAGAATTCGCACGCCACCAGCATCTGTGGAAGAGCCACCGGAGCCGCAATCAACCGCGGTCCGAAAGCCGCCAGCAGCCGCTCGGCCGATTCCCGAAACCCGGCGTTTCCGGTCATCTGCCCCAGGCGCAGCAGATTTAGCGCCGCCACCGAGTTGCCGCTCGGCTCGGCGCCGTCGTAGTCTTCTTTCACCATCATCACCAAGCTGCTGTCGCGCGCGTCGGTACTGAAAAACCCGCCATGCTTGCGGTCTTCGAACAGTTCCCGCTGCTTCTCGGTCAGGCGCATGGCAAGCTGCAGGTGGCGCAAGTCGAACTGCGCTTCGTAAAGATCCAGCAGCCCCTGAGCTACCAGGGCATAATCGTCCAGGAATCCCGGAATGGCGGCCTCGCCCTGCCGGTAGCGCCGCATCAGGTACCCCGTCCCGGTGCTGTACATCGCGGTGGCCAGGAACTCCGCCGCGCGCCGTGCCGCTTCCGCGTAACGCTCCTCCCGCAGCACCGCGCCGCCCAGCGCGAACGCCGAGATCATCAGGCCGTTCCAACCCGCCAGAATCTTATCGTCCAGTTCGGGCCGCACACGCTCCGCCCGGGCGCGCAGCAGCGTGCGCTCCGCCTCCGCAATGCCGGCGTCGATATCCGCAATGGGCCGCTCGAACTGCTGAGCCGTCTCCTCCAGCGTCATGGACTGGTAAAGAATGTTCTTGCCCGTAAATTCGCCGTGCGGGTCGCTGGCCACATTCCCGCCATCCGCCACCCCGTAGCGGTAGCAGAACCACGAGGCGGCCGGTTCCGGCACCAGCTCGCGAATCTCCTCCGCGCTCCAGATATAGAACGCGCCTTCCCCTTTCAAGCCCGGCTCCTCCGGCACAATCACGCTGTCCGCGTCTTCCGCCGAGTAGAATCCGCCCTCGGGCGCCGTCATGTCGCGCAGCACGTAGTCGAAGATACTGCGCGCCACGTCCGCATATTCCCGTTCCCCGGTAATCTGGAACGCCTCCAGGTAGGCCGAGGCAAGCTGCGCCTGGTCGTACAGCATCTTCTCGAAGTGCGGCACAAACCACCGCTCGTCCACCGAGTAGCGGTGAAAGCCGCCCCCCAGTTGATCGTTCATCCCGCCCTTGGCCATCTCGCGCAGCGTGAGCAGCACCATGTCCAGCGCCTCGCGATTGTTCGTGCGCGCGTGGTATCGCAGCAGAAAGCGATACACCGATGGGCGCGGAAATTTCGGCGCTCCCCCGAATCCGCCCAGTTGCGGGTCGAAGCTCCGCCGGAACACGTTGAACCCGCTGTCCAGCACCGCGCGGTCCACCGTCAGCACCCCGGAAGCCGACGGTTCCACCGCCACATGCTCCTGCAATTGCCGCACCACGTCGCGTGCGGAACTCAGAATCTGCGGCCTGTCGCTCTGCCACGCTTCCGCGATCTGCCCCAGTATCGAAGCGAAGCCCGGATGCCCATAGCGGTTTTCCGGCGGGAAATACGTGCCGCCGAAAAACGGCTCCAGTTCCGGAGTCAGCCACACCGACATTGGCCATCCGCCCCCGCCCGTCGTGGCCTGCACGAACGTCATGTAAATGCGGTCCACGTCAGGGCGCTCTTCCCGATCTACTTTGATCGCCACGTAGTGCTCGTTGAGCAGGGCCGCGATCTTCTCACTTTCGAAACTCTCCCGCTCCATCACATGGCACCAATGGCACGTGGAGTAACCCACCGAAAGGAAGATAGGCTTGTTTTCGGCTCTCGCCTTTTCAAAAGCCTCGGTTCCCCAGGCGTGCCAGTCCACCGGATTGTGGGCATGTTGCAGCAGATAGGGACTCTTCTCGTTAGCGAGCCTGTTGGTATGCATAGGGCTTTCTGAGTGCTTCGTTACAGAACGGGCGCTTTCGCCAGGGCCGGCAGCAAGCCTTCTCTTTCCAGATTGGCCAGCGCTTCGGATAGCTTCTCGAGGCCCGCCGCCGGCATCGGCCCCACCGGCCGCCGGCATACTCCCGCACGCTGCCCCGTCAGGTTCATGGCCTCTTTGATGACCGCCGGGAAGGTGTGCAGCGAGACCAGCTCCGAAAGGCCGCTGGCCAGGGTCTGCAGCCGCGCGGCCTCATCCATCTTTCCCTCCTGGAACGCGCGGTACAGATTGACGAAAAGCCTGGGTGCGATATTCCCGCAGCCCGCCACTACCCCGGCGCATCCGTTGGCCAGCGCGGGCAGCAGCAGCCGTTCGGGTCCTACAAATACCGCGAAATCCCGCCCCGGTGCGGCATCGCGGTAGGCGATCGCCTGCTCCAGCCGTCCGCCCGAATCCTTCACGCCGGCCAGGTTCTGGCAGCGTGCCGCAATCCGCGATACGGTCTCGGGCAGCAGTTCGGTGCCGCCATGATACGGAAAGTTGTACGCCAGCACGGGGATTCGCACGGCACGGCACACCTCCGTGTAATGCTCCAGAAGTTCTTCCTGGGTGGCCCGCACAAACCACGGCGTAATCACGGCCACCGCGTCGAGTCCCTCCGCCTCCGCGGCCAGCGCCAGTCGTACCGTCTCCCGCGTCGTCACGCAGCCCACGTTGGCATACACCGAAACGCGGCCCGCCGCGCACTGATGGCAAAATCGCAGGGCCACGGTCCGCTCTTCCAGATTCAGAGTGTAGAATTCCCCGGTGGAGCCGCCGGCAAGCACCCCATCCACCCCGGCGCCGATCTGCACATCGATAATACTCTGCCAGGCGTCGCAATCGATCCGCTCGTCCTCGCGGAACGGCGTCACTAGCGCGGTGACAATGCCCTGAATCGCACGTTTTGGCACGCTTTTATGTTACCGCTTCATTCGAGAATGGAGGCATGGGTCAGGATTTCCGCATAGAAAAGGACAGCATGGGCGAAATGCGCGTCCCCGCCGCCGCGCTCTACGGCGCGCAGACCGCACGCGCCATCCAGAACTTCCCCATCAGCGGCCGGCGCTTTCCGCGCCCGTTCCTGCGCGCCCTCGCGCTCATCAAAAGCGCCGCCGCCCGCGTCAACGGACGCCACGGCAATCTCCCTGTAGCCCTCGCGGCAAAAATCGAAGCCGCCGCCGAAGAGGTAATGGAAGGCCGTTACGATGCCGAATTTCCACTGGATATCTTTCAGACCGGCAGCGGCACCTCCACCAATATGAATGCCAATGAAGTGATCGGCCGCCTCGCGGGCGCACATCCCAACGATCACGTCAACCGCGGCATGTCCAGCAACGATGCCATCCCGAGCGCCCTGCACATCGCTGCGGCGGAGGCTGTCCACTCACGGCTGCTGCCTTCCATGCAGCAGCTCCAGGAATCCCTCGCCCGCAAAGCGGCGGAGTTTCACCCGGCCCTCACCATCGGACGCACTCACCTGCAGGACGCCGTGCCCATCCGCATGGGCCAGCGCTTCGGCGGCTACGCCCGCCAGGTGGCCAACGCTCGCCGGCGCGTCCAGGACGCCCTTCCCGGCATTTTCGAACTACCCCTCGGCGGAACCGCCGTCGGAACGGGTCTCAACGCGCCCCCCGGATTCGCCCGCGAAGTGATTGCCGAAATCGCCGCGCGCACCGGCCTGCCCTTTGTCGAGGCACCCGACCATTTCGAGGCGCAGGCGGCGCGCGACGCGGCTGCCTTCCTCAGCGCCGCCCTCCGCAACTACGCCCTCGCGCTCACCAAGATCGCGAACGATATCCGGTGGCTCGGCTCCGGTCCGCGCTGCGGGCTGGGTGAATTGAAACTGCCGCCCGGTGCAGCCCGGCTCCAGCATCATGCCAGGCAAAATCAATCCCGTCATCGCTGAGAGCCTGCTGATGGTCTGCGCCCAGGTCGTGGGATACGATGCCGCCATCGCCTGGTGCGCCGCCGCCGGCAATTTCGAACTCAACGTGATGCTGCCGGTCATGGCCGTGGACCTCCTCGACCAGATCGACCTGCTGGCGGCCGGCTCCCGCAACTTTGCCGAAAAGCTGGTGGACGGCCTGGAAGTGAATCGCGAGCGTGCTCGCGGCCTGGTGGAACAGTCGCTCGCCATGGCCACCGCGCTGGCCCCGGAAATCGGCTACGACCGCGCCGCCGAACTGGCCAAAGAGGCTTACACCTCCGGCCGCACCATCCGCGAAGTCGCCCGCGAAAAATCCGGCCTGACCGAAGAAAAACTGGAACAATTGCTCCATGCGGAATCGCAGGTGTAGCTGCCGAAAGGCCCTCTAAAGTAATTCCAGACCTGCCGGGTGACGTAACTCAATACCGCCTCCGCCGTTGGGCCATATAGGGCGCACGCACATGGGGCGCGCTACGTCGTAGAAACTCACATCCACACGGACCGTCGGATTCTTTCGCGTAAACTCGGCATGAATCCCTAACGGTCCATCAATGGCAATGGCCTTGTAACTGCGCGTCGTCTGCACGGTGGTGTAACGGATGGTGGCATTTTCCTGAAGATAAAACTGCCAGTCATTTCCCGTGCGCACCCCAAACACGCAGCCCCAGGGACGTACCTCCATGAAACGGTACTTGTCTTTGTCTGTCAGGTGGTTTTTCGTCAGCCACTTGAAATATGCGTCGGACCTGTCGGTGCTCTTCTTGCTCGCGTCCGCGGTGGGCGAATCCATGAGGTAATCGAGTTTGTTCACCTCGCCGCCGACTACGCCTCTGGTCATATCCCCATGCGCCAAAACCAGGGCTCGCCAGAATGCCGCGGCCTCGCTTGGGTCCCGCACGGGTTTCTTAAATCCATCGACTGTCTTCATTTTCGGATTGGGACGGTAGTCGGGGTCTCCGCCGCAGTGGTAGATCGTAGGGTTCTGCGCGGTCCCCTGGAAAAATACCGAACATCCATTGATCGCGGCGGTGAAGAAAATATCCGGATCACGCCCGCCAGTGCCGATGCCCTTGGTTGGGATAGTCATATAGACCATCGCCTGTGGTTTCCAGGGCAGGAACCAGGTCGGCACCCAATTGGCCTTAGGGGCGATGGATGCTTTGCAATCGATAGTGTCGCCGCCCTCTTTTAAATCCGCCGCTCCCGGTACGTAGTTGGCCCGGCGAGGCAACTTCTCGAGGTGGACCCAGGAAATCCGTCTGGTGCCCGGAACGCTTCCGCCTTCGAAATCGCCCGTGTGGCTCAGATCTTTAATCCCGGTAGTGGCTACGGTATAGCCCTCGGGATTGTCGGCTGCATGGACAGAATATTTCTGGAACAACTTCATCGTTTTGTTTTGCAGCATATCATCGAAATAGTTGACCGGGCGGTCCTTGGCCCACCGGTCGGGCTGCGGCATCATTTGGCGTTTCCCCCTGCAAATGCTTTCAGATTTTTGATCGCGAATCCGCTTCCAGCCATTCTATTACCGGGGGATTGGCAGGCGCCGGCAGACCCATGGCACGCGAGCTGAATTGCGTTAAAAATAGCACATTCTCCGCCCTTCCTTGCAGAGGACGCCGCCTGGCCCGCGGCCCCCGCCTACAGTTCCCCGGTCGTCCGGCCGATAAGTAGCTTGTGGCCACTGGTGCGGACGCATGAAGTGTCGAGCCCATAATCCCGGTTTGTGTGCCGCGCTGCTTCTGGCGCTGACCGTTCCCGGTGCGGCCCAGCAGTATAGTTTCCGCCATTACGGATTCGCCGAAGGGCTCCAGAATCTAACCATCCTGTCGCTCGCACAGGACGGAGCGGGCTATATCTGGGCTGGCTCGGAAGGCGGATTGTACCGCTATGATGGTAGCCGCTTCCGCCTCATGGCCACCGCAGAAGGGTTGCCGTGTACCTCTGAAGTCCATGCCCTGCACACCGCCGCGGATGGCGCCCTCTGGGCCAACACATGCGGGCAAGTCTACCGGTGGGACGGGAACCGGTTCCACTCCATAGCAGGGCTTGCCGGCATGTTGTCCAGTGCGCAGGGTATGGCCAACGGCGAGCAGTCCGGCGTGGTCGTGGCGACCCCCACGGGTTTGTTTGAAGCGGATTCTCGGAGCACCTCGGCGCCCGTGCGGCCCTATCCTCTGCCACCGGAACTTAGCGGCAAACCGGCACGCGGAATCGCGCGCAGCGGTTCGCAACTCTGGTTTAGCTGCGAGCGCCGGTTATGTGTCGCGGAACGTGGCCGCGTTTCCACGTTCGGGCCTCCGGAGGGCCTGCCGGAAGACACTTGGGATGCGGTGGCCGTCACGCCTGAAGGTTCCGTTTGGGTCCGCAGCCCGGGCAAGCTCTACCGGAAGCCGCCTGGCGCCCGGCGATTTGTACAGGAAAGACCGGACATTCCGTCCAGTATCTTCTGGGGCGCCTTGACGGTGACCGCGGATGGGTCCCTGATGGTCCCAACAGACCAGGGCGTGGAAATTCTCCACGAAGGAAGCTGGAGCAAAGTCGATGACAAACGCGGACTTCACACGCCCATGGTCAGCGCTGTCCTGCAGGATCGCGAAGGATCGCTGTGGATCGCTCTGATTGGCGGCGGTGTGGCCCGCTGGCTTGGTCCTGGGGAATGGGAGTCGTGGACCCAGGCGCAAGGCCTGCCGTCCGACCTGATCTGGAGCATCCTCCGCGATAAAAAAGGAGCCCTGTGGGTGGGGACCTCCCTGGGCCTGGCAAGGTTGAACCTGCGCGGTCCTCCCCGCGTCTGGACGAAGAAGGATGGTCTGGGCGGCGATAATGTGCGCTGGCTGGGTCAGACGGCTGACGGTGCCGTGTGGGCCGTAATGAAGCCTGGCCGCCTGACGCGAGTGGATCCAACAACCGGAAACATCCGCCAGTTGGGGCCGGCGGATGGTCTCGATTGCGTGACTTTGCACCGCGGCTTCGTCGATCGCCTGGATCGCTTGTGGATAGGCACAGGCTGCGGTGTCTTCCGCAACGATCGGCCGTCCGTTTCCAACCGCTTTCACCGGCTCCCGCAACCGTCTTCGCTGACGCACAGCGCGTGGGCTTTCTCCGAAGACAAGCTCGGGAACATGTGGATCACCAACCAGGACGGGTTGTGGAGTCTCAGCGGCGATCGCTGGCGCCTACACCGCAAAGCCGACGGGCTCCTCACCGACCACCCCTACATCACCATGATTTCTCCGGACGGGGCCATGTGGCTGCACCACCGGTACGATGCCGGAATCGAAAGGGTCGAGCTGGCCGGAGACCGTATTCTCCGATCAACCGCGGTCCTCCCCTGGGATGCTTCCTCGGTCGAAGTCACCGCCTTTCACGGCCTCGACGCATTCGGGCGCCTCTGGCGAGGCAGCGCCAATGGTGTGTCAGTTCTGGACAGCGGCTACTGGCGGCGCCTCAGCACCGAAGACGGGCTGATTTGGAACGATACCGACGGTGAGGCGTTCTGGCCCGATGCCGATGGGAGCGTCTGGATCGGAACAAGCGGCGGCCTGGCGCACTACCGGCCTCCCGGCGGGGGTTTGGCGAAACCGCTGACGGCCAATCCGGTCATTACCAGCCTCGAGGTCGACCAGAAGTCGCGAACTCTCAGGGCCGGGTTTTCCTCGCTTAGTTACAAAAGTGAGCAACTGACCCGGTTCTCTTACCGCTGGGACCGTGGACGCTGGACCGATACTACCGAGCGGATCATCTCCTTTGCCGGCCTGTCACAGGGTTGGCATCGCCTGGAAATCCAGTGTCGGGTCCGGGATGGACCGGTTTCGCCAAAAGTGGCCGTAGCCGATTTCCTTATTGAGCCAAAGCCCTGGGAAACCTGGTGGGCGCGCCTGTCGGCCATGCTGTTTGGCGCCGGCGCGTTGGGGGGCATCATCCTCTGGAAAGGCCGCACGTTCGTCCGCCGGCGAACGGCCGAACTGGAGATCGAGCGCGCCTGCATGTTGGAAGAAAAGAGGAGTGCCGACGAGGCGGTCGAAGCCAAAGGCCGTTTCCTGGCAAACATGAGTCACGAGATCCGGACACCCCTCAATGGTGTCATCGGGCTGACCATCGAACTGGAGTCCATGCCGGTTCCTGCCGAGGCGCTGCAGGTCATTCGCATGATTCACTCCTCCAGCGAGGCGCTCCTTCGCGTGATCAGCGACGTCCTGGATTTCTCGAAACTGGACTCGCGCAAGCTGGACTTGGAGGTCGCGCCCTTCGACCTTCATCGGTGCCTGCGCGAGAGCGTTGGATTGTTTCGTGCCAGTGCGGCGGAAAAAGGCCTGCGCCTGGTTTGCGAACTCGCGCCTGAATTGCCTGTATGGGTTGCCGGTGACGGTACCCGCTTGCGGCAGGTGGTCCTGAATCTGGTCTCTAATGCCTTGAAATTTACCAGCTCCGGAGAAGTCGTCGTTACCGCGGGAGTCGCCGGACAGCAAGAGACATCGCGCCGCATAACCATCGAAGTGCACGACACCGGCATCGGCATTGCCCCGGACCAGTTGCCTCGCCTGTTTTCGTCTTTCACTCAGGCGGATGCCTCGATTAGCCGCCGTTACGGCGGGACCGGCCTGGGATTGGTGATTTCTAAGCGGCTGGTGGAATTGATGGGCGGGTCCATCACCGTCGAGTCCGTGCCCCACCAGGGCAGCCGGTTCCGGTTCACCGTCGTTATGGGCAGCGCCGAGCAACCCGCTCCGCCGCTCCCTGCCTCAGCGCCAAACTTCTCTGCCCGCCATCTGAAAGTGCTCGTGGCCGAAGATCATCCGGTGAACCAGAGGGTGGCTCTCAAGCTCCTGGAAAAATTCGGAGTTCACGCGGACCTCGCGGCGGACGGCTCCGAGGCCATCGCGGCGGCGGTCGGCCGCCCTTACGATTTGATCCTGATGGACGTGCAAATGCCCGACGTTGACGGCGTCACTGCCACCCGCGAAATCCGCAAGCGCCTCCCCCTCGATCGCCAGCCCTTAATCTTCGGTCTGAGCGCGCACGCCACCGCCGAGTATCGCGATATCTGCCTGGACGCCGGCATGAACGGCTATTTGACCAAACCAGTGGCCCCAGGGAAACTCCATGACCTGATCGCCGGTTTACAATCACACCATTTCGAGACTTGAATTTCCCATCTCAATCAGCTCTTCCCCAACCCCCAAAAGCCCCCCCGTTATAGCCGCCGAAACTAAACTAACCCCCCATCCCCAATCCCCATCCCTAACCCCCGCACGCGAAGCGTGCCCCGGCCCTGCTGTAAGCTGAAACCAGATGACCTATTTTCAGCAGCACCAGTCCGATTTCCTCGAAGGCCTCAAAACCTTCCTCCGCATCCCCAGCATCAGCACGCTGTCGGAGCACAAGCCCGATATCCGGCGCGCCGCCGAGTTCGCCCGGAACGAGCTATTACATGCCGGCATGACCTCCGCTGAATTGATCGAGGGCGAGGGCAATCCGCTCGTCTACGCCGAGTGGCTCGCCGCGCCCGGCAAACCGACCGTCCTCTTTTACGGCCATTACGACGTGCAACCCGCCGATCCGCTGGACGAATGGAAATCTCCACCCTTCGAGCCCACCATCCGCGGCAACGACATCTTCGCCCGCGGCGCGGTGGACGATAAAGGCCAGGTGTACCTCCAGATCAAGGCCGTCGAGAGCCTGCTGAAAACCACCGGCAAACTTCCCGTCAACGTGAAGTTCCTCCTCGAAGGCGAAGAGGAGACCGGCGGCGAGCACGTCGAAGCGTACGTCAAGACCCGCCCCCCGCGGCTCAAAGCCGACGCCGCCGTGGTTTGCGATACCGAAATGTTCGCGCCCGAACTGCCCACCATTTGCGTCGGCCTGCGCGGCATGGTGTATGCCGAGTTGTTCGTCCAAGGCGCCAGTCACGACCTGCACTCCGGAGTCTACGGCGGAGCCGCGCCCAATCCGATCCAGGCCATCGCCGAGATTCTGTGCGCCCTCAAGGACCGCGAAGGGCACCTGCGGATTCCCGGATTCTACGACCGCGTCGTGCCGCCCAGCCAGAAAGAGCGCGACGCATGGGCCACTCTGCCATTCGATGAAAAAGAGTACACCGAAAAGGAAATGGGCGCGCGGGCTTTGGTGGGCGAGCCCGAAATTCCGCTGTTCGAGCGCACCTGGGCGCGCCCCACGCTGGAAGTCCACGGCATCCGCGGCGGCTTCACCGGGGAAGGCGCCAAGACCGTGATTCCCGCGCGCGCGGTGGCCAAGATCAGCACCCGGCTGGTGGCCGATCAGCGTCCCGCCGAGGCCATCGAACAATTGCGCGCGGCGGTCGCGGCGGCGTGCCCCAAGGGCGTCACGGCGGAACTCAAGGTGCTCCACACGGGCGCCCCTTCCCTCACCAATCCCGATAACCCGTTCATCCACGCAGCCGCCGCTGCCATGAAAGAGATCTTCGGCAAAGACACCGTGTATATCCGGTCGGGCGGATCAATCCCCATTGTCGGGGTGTTCGATCAGTACCTGGGCGTTCCCAGCGTAATGATGGGCTTCGGCCTCCCCGACGACAATCTGCACGCTCCCAACGAGAAGTTCCATCTCCCCAACTTCTACCGCGGAATTGAATCGGTGGCCCGCTATCTCGAACTCCTCGGACAGTAGGACAGGCCTCCCGGCCTGTCCCTGCTAGGCTAGGCTAAGCCGCGAAAGTGAATAGTGTCTCCGATCCCAACGGCGGTTTCCGCGAGTTCTCGTCTACGGGGGCCAGCGCCGCGAAGTCGTCGATACTCAGCGTCGGGTTGTCCAGCATTCCAGATTCAGCAGGTCCAGGGTCGAAGGGCGAATGGACTTCCTGCCCGTAAGCCGGAATGGAAGCGAACAGCAACAAGTTGTAGATGGCTACCTGGAATTTGCGGCGGGCGACTGCCAAGGGGTTCCATACCTGGCCCTGCGCCGTACCGATGAGAGATTTTTCGTCGCGATGATTGCACTCGATCTCCCACCGGTCAACATATGCTGTGCAGATCAAAAAGGCGGGCTGTCGGTAGAGTAACTTGGAACCCTTGCGTAAGCGATAGCCGAGCGGTTTGATGACCATCGGCAGCAGGGGCAGATCGCGACCAGCTTTGCGCCAGCAGACCATGCGCACCACCTTGACCGGGATTTCGCGAACTGCTCCCGCCGCGAAACAGAGGACCTTGGCGACCGGCACGGCTTCATCGTGCAGCACTTGTTCGGGTGTGGGCGCCGGCGCGCCATAGCGGTGGGGCCGGAGCGGGTAGCGGCTGGCGGACGCCAATGCCAGACGGGAAAGTGGTCCGCTCGGGCAGTTGCCTCAGGACCGTGCGGTTGGTGTAGCTGCCATCCCCGCTCACCAGCAACTGACGTTGGCGCGTATCCGGTCGCGCATCCAAGGCATCACGCCGAGACTGCCACACACGCGCTCCCACTTGGGTTAGAGCGCGCAGTTTTTTCGGGAGTCGAGTCCCCCTGTGGGCAGTCCTGTTTGGATTCTTCTTCTGCTTCGCCGCTTCCTTCCGGGTGTGCTGATGGGCACTTGAGGCGGGGCGGTTGACAGCCGGGGGTGCGGGCTCAAAGCAACGGCGGCAGGTGATCGAAGATGGGATCGAATAGGGCGTGCGGATCTTCGCGAGAACAGACGATAGTCGGCGCTCCAATCCAGGAACTGGCGGCGGGTGGCGCAAATGGCGTTACTGGTCAGATGCGTGCGCAGGCACAAGAGCAGACCATAAGTCAGACGTTGCACACGTTGCCAGGCGGCCCTGCGTCCGGCCCACACAAATCCAGTTGGCGGCACGGTAGCAGGTCCCGGTGTAAGGCCGGTCCACCAGGGTTTCCAGCAGCAGGGGTTCCACGCCGTAGGCGGCCTGCCGAATCGCGCGGCGCCATCGTCCAAGCGGCACTCGTGAACAGCAGGCAGGCCAGTACATTCTGAGACGGAATGCGTACCAGATAGCGCAGTTGTGCGCGTAAGGGACCCGATATCCCAGCGGATGGTAGCGCTGAATATACTGTTGGAAGAGCCGGCGGCCGGCGAGCTCTTCGATCAACTGCAAGTGCAGAGTCTGGTAGTCGAGCAATCGCCCGTGTAAGCGTGTCTGGGGATCTTAGCGTATCGTCAGCCAGAAGGTGATGAGCGCCTCGTGGTTTGGTGATTCGCAACTCCGGCAGAGCAGGAAGAACCTGCTGCTGCCACTTCACGCACTCAGGGTTTTTCAGCTTCCCATCGGGCCGGCGCCATTCCAATAACTCGCAAATGGTATGGGCCAACTCCGCCTGACTGAGTCGAGGAAAATCGGCAAAAAGTCCGGCAAAATCAGACCCGCCGACCTTACGGCGCAAATGTGCAGTTTTGGGGATCCGTCGGCGAAGATTTCGCTGAACTTTGGTCCAGGATTCCGGTAATGTAGGCGTGGAGACCCGCAGTGTCGGCCGGTTACCATGCCAGTCACGATCGGCGATGGTCTGGCGTTTTGCGGTCATGCTTTGACCGATGCGGAACTCGAGCTGATCCGTCAGATCACACGCGAGTTCGCCAATCTTGTCGTGAATTGCTTGAATGGCGGCGCCCCAATGGAGGCCTCAAGAGCCGCGAATGTTGTTTGTTCCTGCGGGATCTGCACCGCCGCGGCTGGCTGCCCTGGCTCACCGCTCCGCAATCAAAGACCCCTCGCACCCCTCTGGCGAAGCTCGTCCCGGAGCCGGTCCCAGCGCCGATTTTGCTGGGCGGTTCGCTCGATCACTCCTCTGGCCGCTTTGTTATTTACCAGCGCCGCCTGGCGCAATCTGCCCCTGGTGGTCAATCACAGTCGATTCCTGATTCTCCCCTGGGCCCGCATCCCCCACCTCGCCACCATATCCTGGCACTCACCGCGCGCCAGTTGCCGTGCGACTGGCAAACGCATTACGGCATCACCCCCGTGCTCCTGGAAACCCTGGTCGACCCGGCCCACTACCCGGGCATCTGTTATCGCGCGGCCAACTGGACCCCGTCGGCATGACCCAGGGACGCGGTCGCATGGACCGCTCGAACCATCCAGTCCTCTGTTCCAAAGCGCATTCCGGAAGGCCCACCACCGGAAAGCTCACGCAGCCTGTTGGCCTGCTTTCTCGTTGGGATCCCTACAGGCATTCGACGCCGAGCGGGGCAAAGCCTATGCGGCCCTTCCCAAGTGGCGTCGCCGCGCTGCCCGGCCTTCGGCTCTGGATTTGATCACCCTACTTAATTAAATCCCACTGAGCGGACCCATATCGCCGCTGCCGCCGCGTGAAAAATGTACAAACTCCAGAGACAGACCGGGAGGTCTGTCCTACTTGGCGTCGCGCCAGTTGTCGCCCACGCCCACATCCACCAGCAGCGGCACGGCGAGCTGGTAGACCCCTTCCATCTCCCGCTTCACCAGCTCTGTCATCGCCGTCCACCTCCTCCGGCGGACATTCGAACACCAGCTCGTCGTGCACCTGCAGCAGCATGGCGCTCCGGTACCCGCCGGCAGGCAGCGCCTGATCGATCCGCACCATGGCCAGCTTGATCAGGTCGGCGGCCGTCCCTTGCAGCGGCGAATTCACCGCCGTGCGCTCGGCGAATCCGCGCGCGTTCGGATTGCGGCTGTTGATATCGGGAATCGGCCGCTCGCGCCCGAACAGCGTCCGCGTCACGCCCGTCTGTCGCACTTCCGCGATGGTCGCGTCGATGAATCGCGCGCACGCCCTCGTAGCGCGCGAAGTAATTCTTGATGTACTTCTCCGCCTCGCCGCGCGAAATGCCCAGCTGCGCCGCCAGGCCGAACGCGCTGATGCCGTACACGATTCCGAAATTCACCGCCTTGGCGTCGCGCCGCGCTTCCGGCGTCACCATCAGCGGCGGCACGCCCAGCACCTCCGCCGCCGTGCGCGTGTGAATGTCCTCGCCGTTGCGGAACGCCTCCAGCAGCAGCGGATCGCCCGACATGTGCGCCAGCAGCCGCAGCTCGATCTGCGAATAGTCCGCCACCAGCAGCTTCCAGCCTTCCCGCGGCACGAACGCCGCGCGGATCTCGCGGCCCAGCGCCGTCCGGATGGGAATGTTCTGCAGGTTCGGATTGGACGACGAAAGCCGCCCCGTGGCCGCGCCCGTCTGGTTGAAGCTGGTGTGCAGCCGCCCGGTCTGCCGGGTCGATCAGCGCCGGCAGCGCGTCCACGTAGGTGCCCTTCAGCTTGGTGAGTTGCCGGTACTCCAGCACCTTGCGGACAATTTCGTGCTCGGCCGCCAGTTCGTCCAGCACGTCCGCCGCGGTCGAGATGGTCTTGCCCTTTTCCGTATTTCACCGGCGCGGGCAGCTTCAGATCCTCGAACAGCACCTTGCCCAACTGCTGCGGCGAGCTGATGTTGAAAGGCTTCCCCGCCAGGCGGTGGATCTCGCCGGTGAGGCGCGCGATCTCGCCCTCCATCAGCCGCGACAGCCGCTTCAGCTCCACCGGATCGATGCGGATGCCGGTCCGCTCCATGCGCGCCAGCACACCGGCCAGCGGCAGTTCGATGGTGGCGTACAGCTCGCGCAGGCCGCGCGCATCCACCGCCGGCGCAAGCTGCTGCCAGAGCTCGAGGGTGATATCGGCGTGCTGCTCGGGCGAAGCTCCCAGTTTCAAATCCAGGCGCCGGCGCGCCTGCTCGTCCAGCGGGCAGCCCGAGGGGTCGGCGTCCAGCAGAAAGGCGTACAGCATCACGTCGTGGTCGAACCCGCGCGCCTGAATGCCCATGCGGTCCAGCATCAGCAGCGCGGACTTCACGTCGCAGGCGATCTTCGGCAGCGCCGCGCATTCCAGGTACGGCTTCAAATGCGCCAGATTCTCCGCCGTGACCGCGCGCGCTTCTCCCGACCGCCACGCCAGGCCGACGGTGTCCAGCGCGAATTCGCCTTCCGCCGATGGTCGAAATCGCCACGGCAACGGGCGCGCCCTCCGGAATCGCCGTCAGCCACGCCTTCAGTTCCTCGGCGCTCTGAATCACGCGGTAATCCCGCTGCCGGGCATCTTCCGAGGGCCCCAGTTCCTTCAGCAGGCTGTGGAACTCCAGCTCCTTATAGATGGCCTTCAGCAGCGCCGGATCGGCCGGCTGCGCCTTCACCGCCTCCGGCGACGAAGTCGATGGGCACGTTCGTCTCGATGGTGGCCAGGCGCTTGCTCATGCGGATCCGGTCCACGTTGTTCTGCAGGCTCTCGCGGTACGTCTTGCGCTGCACTTCGCCGGCCCGCTCCAGCGCCGCCTCCAGACGATGCCGAACTGCTCGATCAGGTCCTTGCGCGCCTTTATCGCCGATGCCGGGCGCGCCCGGAATGTTGTCCACGGCGTCGCCTTTCAGCGCCAGCAGGTCGGCCACCTGGTCCGGCCGCACGCCCATGAACTCCTTCACTTTCGCCGGGTCGTACCAGGCATCGTCCTTCGCCGGATTGAGCATGGAGACGCGATCGGTCACCAGTTGCAGCATGTCTTTGTCGCTGGAGACGATCACCACTTCGAATCCCGCCGCCTCCGCCCGCCGCGCCAGCGTGCCGATCACGTCGTCGGCCTCGAACCCCGGGTACTCCAGAATCGGAATGCGCATGGCCTCCAGAATCCGGCGCACATACGGGATCTGCTCCAGCAGATCCGGCGGCGTTTCGGTGCGGTTGGCCTTGTATTCGGCGAACTCCTGCACCCGGTGCGTTGCCTCCTGGCTTTCGAAGATCGCCGCGATATACGCCGGCTCGATACTGCTTGCTGAGCTTGCGCAGCATGTTGTTGAAGATGTATACGGCCTCGGTGGAAAGGCCGGTGCTGGTCCGCATGGGCGGCGCGCCGCTGCGGGCGCGCGCATGGTAGGCGCGAAAAATGAACCCGAACGAGTCGATCAGGAATAGTTTTTGTTGGGGCACTTGGCTTCCATCCTATCGCCATCCTGCAAAGCGGAGCAATTCCGCCACACAGCAGGCCGCAGAAGTGTTGCGTTTTAGCCACACTTTGCAGTCGCCAACCCTTTTGAATCAAATGTTTGCTCCCATTAAATTCCGAGATGATTTACCATGGTAGAAGGAATTCCGGAGCTGTCACTTGCGATTTGAAACTACGGTCCAACGACCCGTCGAAGCCACAGGCGTCGGCCTGCACAGCGGCGTGCCGGTGCGCATCCGGATCCTGCCCGCGCCTGTATCCACGGGCATCGTCTTCCTGCGCACCGATCTGGACAACTTCCCGATCCCGGCCAGTTGGCGGCACGTGGCGCGCGTCAGTTACGCCACCAGCCTGATGCGGCAGGGCGTCCTGATCTCCACCACGGAGCATCTTCTGAGCGTGTTCTACTCCATGGGGATCGATAACGCCTATCATCGAGATCGACAACCTGGAAGTGCCCATCCTGGATGGCAGCGGCCTGCCCTTCGTGCGACTGATTCAGGAAGCCGGCATCCGGCAGTACCGCCGCAAGCGCCGGTACCTGCGCATCCGCCGCCCCATTTCGGTGGAGGACAAAGGCAAGCGCATCAGCATCCTTCCGGCCGAAAGTTTCCGCCTGACCTGCGATACCGATTACCCGCGCCCGTCGGCCGGCAGTCGCTGGAACTGGAAGTCACGCCGGAGCGCTACGCGTCGCAACTGGCTTTCGCCCGCACCTTCGGCTGGGAGCACGACCTGGACCAGATGCGCAATATGGGCCTGATTCGCGGCGCGTCGCTGGAAAACGCCGTCTGCTTCACCAAGGCAGGCGTGCTGAATCCCGAGGGACTGCGCGCGCCGACGATGAGTGCTGCCGCCACAAAGCGCTGGACCTGATCGGCGATCTCGCCCTGCTCGGCCGGCCGCTGCTGGGCCACGTGATCGCCGAACGCGCCGGCCACGCCATGCATGCGGCGCTGGTCGCGAGCATCATGTGCGATCCGTCGCTCTACGAAATCCTGACCTTCGACCAACTGGCCTCGCGCGTCGCACAGGCGCTGGTATCGTAACCCTTATCGCAAGCTATGGAGCTGGGTGGTGCTGTGCCCGCCGGCCGCTACCGTAATCGATTCCCCGCGCGCCTCGAAGTCCTTCAGAAATTCCGGATCGAACCAGTCGTACTGCTCCACATCGTCCCAGGCGAACAGCTTATACTCGCCCGGCCGGCTTGTCGCCTTCTCCGAGCACCGCTCCATCCACCTGTCCGCCCTCAGCCGCCAGCACAATCTCCAGTGCTGTCTTCGATGAATCGGCGATGGTGATCCCCTTTTCGTAAACGTCCACGCCTTCCGAGCGAATGCTCTGGATGATCGCCTTTAGATTCCCCGTATCGCAATATAGCTGGTAGTGCCCCGGATAGATCCGCAACGTAAAAGTGCCGTCTTCCTTGTTCAGGGGGGCCGCGCTGCTCCCAGTCCCGCCATCCAGGAGGACTCGCCCGCCCGAGAGGTCCGTCTTTTCGCTGCCCTCCACAGTGATATGGCCCGTCAGCTCCGCAGGCAATCCCAGCGGCACTCGCACGCCTTCCACGTCGCCGCCGACCACCAGCGGAATGCGCGAGCGATTTCCATCGGTTCGGGACCGGACCTCCAGAGTGTAGGCGCCAGCGGGCACTCCCTGGAGCACGAACTCGCCGGCGCGGTTCCTGACCTGAGTTTGTATCAGCAGCCCGAACCGCCACTCCGGAGGAGCGTTAAACAGCGCAGCGGATTCCAGGGAGCCCGTCGCCGGCACCGTCACCTGAAACACGGGGCTCCGCATCAGAGTGATGTGAATCCCGGGAAAGCGCCCGCCCACATCGACTTCCACCGTGCGAGACCCCGACGGATCCACCACTCCCGGATAAAATGTCGGCAGCAGCACGGGTGGCGTTTCGGCCGGATTCCGCGAATGGTCCACCGGGGTCATGAAACCGTAATCATTGCGCGATCTCGCTGCGGCCCGGAGGAAATACTTCCCCGGCGCCAGGTCGCTGGCCCGGTACTGACCCAGGTCGTCCGTGGTGAGCTCCACAGCCGGCCGTATTTCGCGATGGCCGGTCTGGTCGTAGGACTGCCGGTACAGCACCACTTCCGCGCCGGACATCGGCTCACCATCGGTATCGCGCACGATTCCGGAGATCACACCGAAAGGCGCCAGCTTCACCTGCAGGTCTTTCAATTCCTGGCCGGCTTCCAGCACAATGACCGTCCCGCCACGACCCGGCCGCCGGGCGCCATAATAGGTATCCAGGTAACCGTTGCGATGGCCCTTCAAGCGATACTGCCCGGCGGGGAGATTGACCATGGCGAAATTGCCCTTGGCATCGGTATAGGTCGAAAACGGCGGAATGCCCCCCTGCGTTCCCTCGGCCATCAGCTCCACTTTTCCCAGCGGCGCGCCGGTCAAAGAGTTGACCACCGTCCCGGAAAGCGCGCACGTTTGTGTGGGATGATCCTGGACAACCAGGAAGAACGCAAGAATCCAGATCGGCATCCTAACAATATCTTCCTTCACATCGTCTACCGGATGTGATCGCAAATTTCTGGCAGAACCTCCGCTACGCCACGCGTGTGCTCCGCAAAAGCCCCGGGTTCACTGCGGTAGCGCTGCTCTCCCTGGCGCTCGGCATCGGCGCCACCACATCTATCTTCAGCGTGGTGTATGGCGTGCTAATCTCGCCGTACCCGTATGCACGCCCGGGCGAGATCTGGGCTCCCGAAATCCGCAATCTCAAGAATCCGCAGCAGGGCCGCGGGTATTACCATCTGGCCGAATTTCTGGAAGTGCAAAAGTTACCTGCGTTTTCGGCCGTAATGGCTACGGACCCTGAAGGGGCCCTGCTCACCGGCAACCACGCGCCGGAGAGGTTTCAGTCCATCCTCGTTTCCGCCAATGCTTTTCAGTTTCTGGGCGTCCCCCCGGTGATCGGCCGGACCATTCAGCCTTCTGACGTTTCGCCCGGCGGAGTGCCGGAGCCGGTGATCGTTCTCAGCTACAAAGCCTGGCAGCGCCTCTTCGATGGCCGCGCCGACGCCATAGGCCAGAAGCTGATTCTCGACGATCAGCCGCGCACCGTAATCGGCGTCATGCCGCCGCGCTTTGGCTGGTACACCAACGAAGGCGGCTGGCTGCCCATGCCGGTGGATCTGCATCGCGATCTGAACGTTGCCGCCATCGTGAGACTCGGGCCCGGCGTTTCCAAAAGCTCTGCCGAGCAGCAATTGCAGGCCCTCTACACGCGCCTGGCCGCCGAGCATCCGGAGAACTTTCCGCGGACCGGCTTCGATTCCGTGCTGCACAACTACCTGGACATCACCGTGGCGCAAGGAGAGATGCAATCCAGCCTCCAGTTGCTGTTCGGCGCGGTGGGCTTCCTGTTGCTCATCGCCTGCGCCAACGTGGCCAACCTGCAACTGGCGCGCGCCACATCGCGAGCCCGCGAAATCGCCGTCCGCATGTCCGTCGGCGCCGCGCGCGGGCACATCTTCCGCCAGTTGCTCACAGAAAGTCTGGTCCTCTCCGTGGCGGGCGGCGTTTTGGGTATTCTGTTCGCCGAAGCGCTCACCAAAGGCGTCGTCGCGCTGATGCCGGACTTCTACGTTCCCAACGAAGCGCGCATCACCGTCAACGCGTACGTGCTGGCGTTTTCCGTGGGTGTCTCGCTCCTCACCGGCATTCTCTTCGGCCTGGTGCCCGCGTTGCAATGTTCGCGCCAGGACCTGGTGGAAGCGCTGAAAGACGCCGCGCGCATGTCCGGCGCTTCCACCGCCGGTGGCCGGACCCGGTCCCTGCTGGTGGTGGCCGAAGTGGCTCTTTCGGTCATGCTGCTTGTGGGCGCCAGCCTGACCATCCGCGGTTTCATCAATTTGCAGCATGTGGATTTGGGCTTTCAGCCGGACCGCGTCCTCATGGTCGGTCTGCAACTGCCGCCCAAACGCTACGTCACCTATCAGCAGCGCGTGGCGTTCACGCAGAGCGTCCTGGAACGGGTGCAGGCCCTGCCCGGAGTGCAATCGGCGGCCATTGGCAACGGCAGCATGCCGTTCGGCGGCATCCCCTCCCGGTACACCATTGAAGGCTTGCCGCCCGCCGCCGATCCCAACATCATCATGGGCCTGGTAAGCGCAGGCTACGCCCAAACGCTGGGAATCCCGCTGCGCCTGGGACGCGGCCTCACCGGGCAGGAAGTGGCGCACGCCGATAGCGTGGCCCTCATCAACGAAGCGGCGCTGAAACTGTGGCCCGCCGGCGAGAGCCCCATCGGCCGGCGCATCAAGCTGGATCTGCTCGAAAAACCTCCTGGTTCGGTGCTGCCGGCCCCCGGCGCGACAGGCTATGTCACCGTCGTCGGTGTCCTCGGGAACACCAGAAATGAGGGGCTGCGGGACGCACCCGCCCCGGCAATTTATGTCCCTTACACCATCGTCGCGCCTCCCGGCCGCGTTCTTGCGGTACGCACCCATGGCGACCCTATGCTGCTGCTGAATGCGGTGCGCCAACAGGTGTCCGCACTCGATAAAGACCTGCCGGTGAGCCGCCCCATCACTCTGCAGGACATCCTCGGGCAGGAGACCGTGCAGCCGCGCTTCAACATGGCCTTGTTCAGCTTCTTTGGACTCCTGGGGCTCGCCTTGGCCGCCATCGGAATTTACAGTGTGCTTTCGTATACAGTCGCGCGGAGGACCCACGAAATCGGTGTGCGCATGGCCCTGGGAGCGCAGCGCCGCGACGTACTCAGCCTGATGCTGGCCATGGGCGGCAGGCTGGCCCTTGCGGGCCTCGGCGCCGGGCTGCTGGGCAGTTTCGTGCTGGCGCGCCTGCTGCGCAGCGAAGTGTTTCAAGTTCCGGTCACCGATCCCGTTGCTGTGTTGGGCGTCGTAACCCTCCTGGCGGCCGCGGCACTGCTGGCCTGCTTTGTTCCCGCCCGTCGCGCCGCGGCGCTCGATCCCATGACAGCTCTGCGCCACGAATGACCGCTACTTTCCCGCAAGGGCCGGGTTCTATCGTGAGAGATCGGGACAGAGCATCCCGACTCGTTTCATGGTCGGTCTTCTGTAGAAGTCGCGCCAGGCTGTCCGCTCCCCCTACCTCGGGCGGCTTGGCGCGCGTGTTTTTTCGCAACTTTTTTACGGAGGCAGTATGAAGTATGCTTCAGCCGGCCGGTGCGCGCTCATCGGCACTTTCATCTACGGCGTCGTCCTGATCGCCCAGACCACGACCACACCCACTTATTTGCAGGCGGTATCGACGGGAATTATCAGCTTTACCACCAATCAGACCGCCCAACTCAACGTGGTGAATCTGAACCCGGTGGCGGGCACCACCGGAGCTACGGCCACCGTCTGCCCGGTGGAATTGCAGTTCTTCGACAGCAATAACGCCCTGCTGAAACAGGTTGCGATCACCAATGTCTCGCCGGGCGCCTCCGCCTCCCTGACGTTGGCGCGCACGGAGGTGACCGGTTCCAGTACGGCGCGTTTCGCTATCCGCGGCGTGGTGCGCACCGACCTGGCCTCGTCAACCACTACCGGTGCCACCCCTATATTTAATGCAGGATGCCCCGTGAAGGCCACCCTGGAAGTCTACAATAACGATACCGGCTACACACAGTTCGTCACCAGCGATGTTCAGTCGATCAGCGGCTACCCGTATCTGGAGGTGAGACCCGTGGTGAGCAGCGGACCGCACTAACTCTCGAGCTTCTCTCGACCACGGAGCCACGGGGAACACGGAGGAAGCACGGAGAAAATCAAGAGGACAAAATTGAAGTTCTTCTCCACGTTTTTCCTCCGCGCCTTCGCGTCTCCGCGATGAGTTCCTCCGTGCTTTCTCCGTGTTCTCCGTGCCTTCGTGGTGAAATTAATCGCCCCGCCCACGACGCCGCTATCGGGATCGATCAGCGGATTTTCGTTGGCGGAGTTGAATTTCCCTGTGGTCTGGCCGCTGGATTCCAACAGGTGCGCCGCCCCTGCATGGCTTCGATGGAGAGCGCCACCGCGGCCAGAAGCGCGCGCAGAACGTGGAACGCGTCCGCCCATAGATAGCAGAGCGGCCGCGCCAGTCATCACGGTAGTGCCATTGATCAGCGCCAGTTCGGCTTTCGGCGCGAAATGAATGGGGCGCAGCCCTACCGATTCCAAGGCTTCTTCCGCGGGAAGGCGCCGGCCCTGCACCTCCGCTTCGCCGAAGCCCACCAGCACACGCGCGATGTAAGCGGACGGCATCAGATCCCCGCTCGCGCCCACCGATCCGTAGCGCGGCACCACCGGCGTCACACCGCGATTCAGCAGGGCCGCCAGTGCGCCCACTGTGATGTTGCATACTGCCGAAGCCCCGGTTGCGAAAGTGACGATGCACAACAGGGTCGCCGCCCGCACTACGTCATTGGGCAGCGCCTGCCCGGTGCCGCATGCCAGGTGGCGCATCAGATTGTGCAGCAGCGTTTGCATCTGCTCCGGCGCGGATACCGTCGGCTCAGAGCGATGATAATGTTACGTTACACCAGCGAATGTAGCCAATCTCCCGCATTGCGCTCCACCAGTTCGCCATCGATATACTCCACATCCGGAGAGTACGATGTGCGGCAGATACTCCTCGACCGGGATCAGTGTCTCAACTGCCGTAGCTACAATGCAGCGCAAGCTATTCCTGGAAAATTTCCGCGCGCTTCAGTTCCAGGCGCGGATCGGCAGTGGCGATCGCGTCGCCATCCACTTCCTGTAGCGTGTTGCCGTGAAACGTGAACATCTTTTTCAGGCGCGGATCGATTACCCAGATGTTCGGTGTGCCGATCGCTGCAAACTCCAGAAGCCTCTCGATCACCCGGGACATGCGGTCATCTTCCGAGAGAATCTCAATAGCCACGAAGGGCGGATCGAGAAGCACGTTCGTGGTGAGGGCCTGCAAAAGGACAGAAACGTCCGGCAGCCGGAAGCGGGTATTCGCGATCTGGTAGCGCAACTCCGGCAGGGCATAGATGTGCGGATACCGTCGGCTCAAAGCGATGATAATGTTGCGTTGCACCAGCGAATGTAACCAATCCCCCACGTTGCGCTCCACCAATGCGCCATCGACGTACTCGACGTCGGGAGAGTACGATGTGCGCAGATACTCTTCGACCGGGATAAGCATCTCAACCGCCATAGCCATACCATAGCAGAATCAAACTTCGACTCGTCCAGCCCCCGCTGCTCGCTCTCAATTGACAGTGGGAGCCCTTTCAGCGTGATCTATAACGAGAATATCGATTGGCCCCTTCCTCGATTCCAGTCTGAGGCCAAGCTGTTTCTGAATAGCCCCCATCAATCCGAGTCCCGATTGAGCTTGCAGGTTCGGCTCCTGTGCTCCCGCGTCGCCGGCCGGAAGGGAGGGAATAGGACTACCGACCCACGAAAGAATGAAGTCATACCTTCCAGTCAACCCCGTAGCATTAATCACAGGTTTCTCGACCTGAAACGACAAGAAATTCACAAACTGCTCCATGGTTTCATGGCTCGCTCTCATGCGAGCATGGCCGTCGGGCGTCGACAGCATCGGAGGGCCACCCGGCTGGAGGATCGGGAATCCATTTTCATCGAGAACGATCTTCGCGCGTCCCGGCGGTGGCGCGACGGCCGCGGTTCCCCGCTCTTCCTCGGGCCCCTTCGCCTCCGTCAAAAACGTCGGGCCGTTCTTGGCAATCACCAACTGGTACAGCGGGATTTCCTTCGCCTCGTGATGAACCTTCAATTTAAATCGATCCGCAAGCAGACTCTGCAGCATCAAACAAAACTTCTCCCGCGTGGCGCCTTGTGGCACCTTGGCGACAACATCGAAGAACGATGAATCCATCCAAGGCTGTCCCGAGAACTGATAGTATTTCAGGTCGTACGCGGTAACTATCAGCACCGTGAGGCTCCAGTTGTGCGCGGTGAAGAGGGTCGGGTCGCTCGACCCCGGTCCGCCACTCTGTGACGGACGCACGCGAACGCCTGTGGTTTGCGTCGCTGGCTTAACCGAGGCGGCTTCAAATGTCTGAGCCGCGGCAGAGCCGAATTCAGCAACGCAGAACCACAAAAAAGCAAAAATCAAGGCCGGCCCTCTGTTGGTCATATTCAGTTTCTCGTTGGCACCTTCAGCGCCTGGTCGATCACCACCAGTTCCACCTGTTCGTTCTCCCGCAGCAGCTTGAGACCTAGCTGTTCTTCGACGGCAGCGACAAGCGAAGGTCCCAAGGGCTCATCGCCCCTGGGCCTGGCGCCGTCCGGCTCCCACGTCAGGCTGAAAGAGTACACTCCGTCCAACTGCGTTTTATCTTTGACGGGGCGATCCAGATTGGACGATAGCCATGCGGTCAACTTCGCCATGGTCGCGCTCGCCATATGCATGGAGCGCCCGGGCACGTGCTCTCCCCGGCGCATGGCAGCCATTCTGGCCTCCAGAGCGGCGGACGAGTTCTTCCGCATGGCGGCTTTCCTCTCTTCATCGTCCTTATACTCCGGCAGTTTTTCCGGCGGCTGCAGTTTCGGACCGTTCTTCGCCACTGTCAAAGAGTACACGGCCAGAGTCTTCGTCTCGCGGTGCATGCCGATCTGGAAGCGCTCCACCAGCAACTCCTGCAACATCGACGGCAACTGTTCGCCGCGAGTTCCCGGCGGCACCTTTGCGACAATGTCATACCGTTCCGTATCGAGCCAGTCCGGACCCACAATCTGGTCCGCCGACACATCGTAGGCCCGCTTCAGTAACATCTTCAGGGTGACTCCGACGTAGTCGATCCGGCCGGGATCGTTACTGCCGGGGCCTCCGCGGAAACGCATCAGTTCCTCCGCCGGACCCTTGAGAACAGACATCGCCGCATCCATCCCATTCGGCGCCGCGGGCTTCACCGAGGCAACCTCGAACGAAGGGGCCTGCGGTGGTGCACTCGCCGCCAGCGTCCACACCGCCACGCACCGCAATACCATTAACATCTGCCGGACCTCACCCCGCACTCTACGTCAAATTTCCTGCCAACGCCACACCCCTTTACTCCGTCTAATCAGAAACAAGCGAGGAGGAGTTTCCATGGGACGTGTCCGTTTCGCGCTGCGCAGCCTGGCCAAAGCGCCGCTCCTGAGCCTGGTCGTGGTGGCGTCTCTGGGCCTGGGCATCGGCGTCAATACCGCCATCTTTTCCCTGCTGCACCAGGTCGTCCTGAGTTCCCTGCCCATCCCGCATCCCGAACAACTGGTACTGCTCACCGCGCCCGGCGATCTCAAGAACGGACGCAGTTGGGATGACGATTCCGGCGGCCAGGATTACATCTTCAACTGGCACACCTTCCGCGAGCTGGAGCGGCATACCGAGGTCGCCGATGTGGTGGGCTTTCGCTCCTTTCCCGGCAATCTCGCCTTCTCGCGGCAGTCTGTCTCCGGAGTGTCGATGCTGGTCTCCGGCCGCTATTTCTCCGTACTCGGGATCCAGCCGTTCGCCGGCCGGCTGATCGGTCCCGAAGACGATATTCCGGGCGGCGGCAATCCCGTAGCCGACGTTTCGTACCGCTACTTCCACGATAAGCTCGGCGGCGACCTGGGCATCCTGAATCAGACCGTCAAGGTCAACGGCCAGCCCTTCACTATCGTGGGTATCACGCCGCCGAACTTCACCGGTACCACGGTGGGCCGCGACGCCAGCGTTTTCGTGCCCATGTCCTTCAAGCCGCACCTCACCGAGGGCTGGGACGGCACTGACAAACTCGCCGACTACTGGGTCTACCTGATGGCCCGCCTGAAACCGGGCGTCACGCGCGCCGCAGGCGGAAGCGTCGCTGAACGTCAACTACCACGCCCTGGTGGAAGAGATGGCGCCGGCACTCCACCAGGACATCGCGAAAACCGCTCGGTTTCCACCAGCAGAAACTCACCTTGAAGGATGGCCGCCAGGGCAATAGCGATTTCCGCGACGAATACCGTTCGGCGCTGAACATCCTGATGCTGGCCACCGGCATGGTGCTGCTCATCGCCATGGCCAACGCCGCCAACCTGCTGCTGGCACGGTCGGCCGAACGCCGCAAGGAGTTCGCCATCCGCGCCGCCATGGGCGCGGGCCGCGGCGAATTGATGGGCCAGTTTCTCACCGAGGCATTGCTGCTGGCCTGCGCGGGAGGGGCCGCCGGGCTCGCCATCGCGCAGGTCACCCTGAAACTTCTGCTGGCGTCCTGGGGCGGCGGCGCCAACGATGCTTTCAACAGCGCCGGACTCAACTGGCCGGTGCTGCTGGTTCAGCCTGGGACTCGCCGTCGCTACCGGCGTTCTTTTCGGACTCTATCCCGCCTGGGACGCCTCGCGCGTCACCCTGGCCGCGACACTGAGCGACGAAACCGGCAAGTCGTCTTCCTCGCGCGGCTCCGCCCGGCTCCGCAAAGTGCTGGTGTGCGCGCAACTGACTATCTCGATTGTCCTCCTGATCCCCACCGGCCTCTTCCTGAAGAGCCTGGTGAACCTGTTGAATGTCAACCTGGGAATCCGCACGGACCACGTGATCGGCTTTAGCATCACGCCGCAGTGGAACGGGTACACGCCGGCGCAAAGCAAGTCCATCTTCGAACGCGCCGAGACCGGACTGGCAGCCATTCCGGGCGTGCGCAGCGCCGTCGGGGCCGAGGTCCCGCTCATCGGCGGCAGTAACTGGGGCACGACGATCCACCTGGAGGGCAGGCCTGCCGGAGATCGCGGCGTGAACTCGAAGCTGAACGCCGTGGGCCCCGGGTTCTTCAGCAAAGCCGGCATACCGCTGCTCGCCGGGCGCGAAATCCGCGACACCGATACCGCCGCCTCGCCCAAGGTAATTGTGGTGAACGAAACCTTCGTCAAGCAGTTCCTGGACGGGCGCTATCCGGTTGGCCTGCACGTCGGGAAGGGGCGACAAAGGCCCTCTGGATATCGGAGATCGTCGGCATCGTCAGGGACAGCCATTATGCCGGTGTGCGGCAGAAAATTCCCCCCGTGTTCTACCTCCCCTGGCGGCAGGAAGAGCGCCTTGGCGAGATGTCTTTTTATGTGCGCACGTTTCTGCCGCCGCAGCAGATGGTCCCGCAGATTCGCAGCGTGATGCGGACTATCGATCGCTGACGTGCCGCTCGAATGATTTCCGCACGCTCGAAGAGCAGGTGCACTTCAATATCCGGCAGGATGAGTTGACCATGCGCCTGGCCGCCGCCTTTGCCGTTCTGGCCACCATCCTTGCCATGCTGGGCCTCTACGGCGTGATGGCCCACGGAGTCGCCCGGCGCACACGCGAGATCGGCATTCGCATGGCGCTGGGCGCTGCGCCCGCGAAGATCCGCTCCATGGTGATGCGCGAGCTGATCTGGATTCTCGGATTCGGGCTGGGCGTGGGGGTCCCCGCCGCCCTCGCCGCCACCCGCCTGGTGGAAAGCCGCCTCTTCGGCGTGAAAGGCAGGGACGTGACCGTTGTCGCCGCCGCCACCCTGCTGCTCGCGCTTACCGCCGCAGTGGCCGCCTGGTGGCCCGCCCGCCGTGCCTCCCGCGTGGACCCGCTCGACGCTTTGCGCTACGAATAGTCCGCGCTACAATACCACCTTCTGCGCGATCAGGCAGGCAATCGCCAGCGTGGCGCACAGCAGTGGAAACCAGTCTCCGAAGCGCGTGTACAGCGTCTTCTGGCTTTCGTAATTGAACCCGGTGTAGGAGGTAGCCTGGACATACAGCGGCAGGCGTCCGCGAAGGCGTCCGGCGGCGTCGATGGTGGCGGTGATGCCGTCATTGGTGGAGCGCAGGATCCAGCGGCGGTTTTCGGCGGCGCGCATCCGGACGATTTCCAGGTGCTGCAAACGGGCGGCGCTGTGGCCGAACCAGCCGTCGTTGGATATGTTGAACAGCACCTCCGCCCCGTCGTCTGCGAACTTGCGCACGAAGTTGGGGAAGACCGATTCGTAACAGATGAATGCGCCGATCCGGTGCCCGTCTACCGGCGAAACCACCACGCGACGGCCGGCGGCGAAATCCCCGACCTCGGTGGAAATCTTGGTGGCCAGGGCGCCGAACGGCCACGGGACGAATTCGCCGAAAGGCACCAGGTTCACTTTGTCGTACCGGCTGACGGCGATGCCGGCAGGAGAAACCAGGGTGGCGGAATTGAGCGGGGCGCCCTCGGCTGTATGCGCCACTACACCCAGCAGCACGTAAGCATGAGCCGCGCGCGCCAGTGTATCGATATAGGTTCGGAAGCGCTGGTCTTCATAGTAATAGAAGGGCGCGGGCACTTCCGGCCACACGATGATCGAGGGCGGTTTGGAAGCCTGAAGCAGCGCGCTGCGCAGTGACAGAGCCACCTGGTTGCGCTCCATATCGTCGAGCGAGGAGGCAGTCCACTCCGCGGTTTCCGAAATGTTCGGCTGGTTGAGGAGCGCCGTCTCGTGCCCCCGGGCGGCGGGCGGAAGATCGGGCAGAAACCCAAGAAAGGGCAGCATGATCAGCCACAGCAGTTCCAGCCGGGGCCGTCGCAGCACGGCCAGGGCCAGCCCGGCGGACATCATCACGAACACGAACGAAATTCCGTACACGCCGGTAATCGGCGCCAGGCGGAGTGGATACCCCATATCGATGCCGGCGTTTCCCAACGCCAGCCAGGCGAAGCCCAAAGGGCCGTGCGTCACTTCCACCGCCACCCATAAGGCGGCCACCGCCGGAATGGCCCACCAGCGCCGCATCAGAATTCCGGCCAGCCAGGTAAACACGCCCATGTGCAGCGCCTTGGCGAAACAAAACAGCATAAAGACGGCCCAGCCGGCCGCGTCGCCCAAGCCGCCGTGATAGGAAAGCACGAACTGAATCCAATAGCAGACGCCGAACCAGTAGACCACGCCGGCCATCCAGCCCCACAGAAAGCGGCGCAGCGGGCGCATCTCCCGCACGGCGGCTACCAGCAGGGGCGCCAGCGCCACAGGGGCGAGCCACACCAGGTTGAACTTGGGAAATGCCAGGATCAGCAGCACCGCCGAAAGCAGCGCCAGGGCTGCGTTCAGCACAGGGACCGTCGCGCTTCCTCGCTCACTTCGTCCGCCATATAGGAACTGCGAACCAGAGGTCCGCTGAATACCATTTTGAAGCCGGCCGCCAGGCCGTAATCGCGGTAGGCTTCAAAAAGCGCGGGCGTGACGTACTCCGCGACAGGCAGATTGCGACGCGTGGGCTGCAGGTATTGCCCGATGGTGGCGACATCGGTGCCGCTGGCGCGCAGGTCGCACAGCAGGGCGCGGACCTCGTCTTCGGTTTCGCCCAGCCCCACCATGAATCCCGATTTGGTGAGCACGCCGGGAGCATGGCGGCGGGCAAAGGCCAGCACATCCAGCGACTGGCGGTAATCGGCCTGCGGCCGCACTTTGCGGTACAGGCGCGGCACGGTCTCCATATTGTGATTGAAGACGTGCGGGGCGGCATCCAGCACGCGCGCCACGGCATCCAGGTCGCCGCAAAAATCCGGCGTGAGCACTTCCACACGGGCATCGGGAAGGGCGCGGCGCACCTGGCGCACGGTTTCGGCGAAGTGGTGCGATCCGCCGTCGGGCAGGTCGTCGCGATTCACGCTGGTGATCACGACGTAGCGCAGATTCATGCCGGCGGCCATGCGGGCCACGTTTTCCGGCTCGCGCGGATCCAGCCGCATATCTTGCTTGGCGGGGTTGGCTTTGGGCACCGAACAGAAGCCGCAGCCGCGCGTGCACCAGTTGCCCAGAATCATGAAGGTGGCGGCCCCACGGTGGAAGCACTCGTGAATATTGGGGCAGCGCGCCGATTCGCACACGGTGTGCAGGTTGAGTTCGCGAAGCCCGCTCTTCAAGCGGTTCAGCGATTCGAAATGCGTGCGGCTCTTGCGGGCCCACTCGGGAAGGCGCGGGCGCGCAGTCCGGTCAGGCGTGCCCAGGATCTGTACCAGCGGCTGGCTCACGCTATTTTCCGATCTCGACTCTGTATAGACCGTTAAACCCGGCGGCTTCGAGATCCGTCTTGGCGCGCCCCAGCGCCGTGCGTTCCGGATACGGACCCACCAGGACGCGCGTGAGGCCTTTGGTGCCGGGGCTGACGGTGGCGGGGAAGCCCTTGTTTTTCAACGTCCGCACCACGACGGCGGCGTCGCTCTTGCCCTGCACCGCCATCACCTGCCAGTAGGCTCCAGGGGGCGCCTCGGTCTCCGCTGCAGGGGCGGGCGCGGCGGGAGGCTCGGCTGCGGGAGTGGCGGTCGAGGCGTCGCGCACCGCCTGCGTGGAAGGCTGCGGTGACGTCTCGGCGGGAGTCTGGTCGCTGGCGGCGCGGCGGAGTCTCCTGTGGAGTTGGTTGCGCGGGAGCGGCCGGCTGCGGACGCCCATCGGTCGCGCCCGCGGGAGCCGCGGCGGATGTCTCCGTCGCCATCTTGGCCGATCGGGGCGAGTTCTGCCCCAGGAAATAACCCATGGCCACGCCTACCGCAAAAAGCAGTACGACGATGAAAAAACCACTCATGATCTGGCGGTTGCCAACTACAAATTCTAATTCGCCGGTCTCGTTGTTTCTCATGGTTGCTGGATTTACGCGGCCGGAGGCGGCGGCCCACCCGCCCGCTCCAACGCGCGTCCCAAAGATGCAATTATATCGAGCGGCAGCGGAAACACGATGGTGGTGTTCTTTTCCGTGCCGATTTCCACCAGGGTCTGTAAATAACGCAACTGGATGGCCGCCGGCTGCTTCTGAAGTACCTCAGCCGCCATAGCCATTTTTTCCGATGCGCTGTACTCACCTTCGGCATGAATGATCTTGGCGCGCCGCTCGCGTTCGGCTTCCGCCTGTTTGGCCAGCGCCCGGATCATCTGCTCCGCCAGATCCACCTGTTTCAATTCCACCATCGTCACTTTTACGCCCCACGTGGCGGTGTGCTGGTCCAGAATGGATTGCAGCCGCACATTCAGTTGTTCCCGCTGGCTCAGCAGTTCGTCGAGTTCCGCTTCGCCGAGGACGCTGCGCAGCGTAGTCTGGGCAAGCTGTGAAGTGGCATAGAGGAAATTGGAAACCTCCAGCACGGCCTTCCGCGGTTCGAGCACGCGGAAGAAGATCACAGCGTTCACTTTGACGGTCACGTTGTCCCGCGTCACCACGTCCTGCGAGGGAACTTCCAGCGTATCGATCCGCAGGGAAACCCGCACAATGCGGTCCAGCGGCGCGAACACCAGGATCACGCCGGGTCCTTTGGGCTGCGGCAGTGCCCGCCCCAACCGGAAGATGACCCCGCGTTCGTATTCCCGCAGAATCTTGATGGAACTGAGCAGGTACAAAACGAGAATCACAATGACTACCGTAGTTGCGTCGATCATTTCATTCTCCTGTACGAGGTTCGACGGTCAGGATGAGTCCGTCGATGGCTTTGACCCGGACGCGCGCGCCGGCAGCCACGGGCACCTGTGATACCGCGTTCCAGTATTCGCCGTGCACGAACACTTTACCCTCCGGCGCGAGGGCCGTAAAGGCGGTTCCGGTCTCGCCGATCATGCCTTCGCTGCCGGTCGCCACCTTATTGCGCCGCGCGCGGATGGCCAGCGAGAGCAGCAACACCGTGATGAGCGAGAAGGGCAGAGCCAGGGCGATGGCCGTGGTCCAATGGATCCGCATTTCCGGGTACGGGCTGTTGACCAGCATCACCGCGCCAAGCACCATCGAGACCGTGCCGCCCACGCCCAACACACCGTGCGCGGCAATTTTCGCCTCCAGCACGAACAGCGTGAACGCCAGCAGCAGCAGCGCCACTCCCAGCCAGTTGATGGGCAGTACCGAAAGCGCCGACAAGCCCAGTAGCACCAGGATAGCGCCCGCCACTCCCGGCGCCACCATGCCGGGCGACGAGAATTCCACGTAGATGCACAAAGCGCCGATTACCAGCAGAATCAGGGCGATATTCGGATCGGCAATGGCCGAGATGATCTTCTGCCGCAGCGAACGCTCGTAGACTTCGATTGTGGCGCCGGCGGTGTGCAGCGTCACCGTCTCGCCGTTAAAGCGCGTCACCGTGCGGCCGTCCACCTCGCGCAGGAGATCCGCCACCGAGGGCGCAATCAGATCCACCAGGTGCTGATCCAGAGCCTCTTTTTCAGTGAACGATTTGCTCTCGCGAACGGCGCTCTCCGCCACCGCGCTATTACGGCCGCGCCGGCTACAGATGCTGCGCATGTAGGCGGCAGCGTCGTTGGTCACTTTCTCTTTCATTTCGGCATCCATCTCGCCGAACATTTCCACGGGATGTGCCGCGCCGGTGTTAGTGCCCGGCGCCATCGCCGCCACGTCGCCGGATTCCAGGATGAAGAATCCAGCCGATGCCGCGCGGCCTCCGCTGGGAGCTACATAAGTGGCCACCGGAACCGGCGAGGAGACAATCTGCTGGATGGTTTCCCGCATCGCATCCATCAGGCCGCCGGGGGTATTCAGCCGGACCACTAATAGCGCGGCGTTCTCCTGTTTGGCGCGGGCGATCGCGGAAGAAACAATCTCGGTCGTGATGGGATGCACTACGCCATCCACGTCCACCACGATGACCTTGGCGGCGGACAGCGCCTGCGCGGCAAGCGCTAACGCTAACGCGAGAATGACACCTCTTCCTCGCAATCTACCCTCACTATACACCACCCGGACACGATGGTCTGAAAAGACTCAATGGTAATTAAACTGATAGAAACTTTTGATTTAGATATTGCGACACCGTAGGTTAAAATGAAAAAGATTAACTCAGTCCCGACAGGACTCCAAGGAAAATATGACAAGAAAGCGATCTTCCGAAACTGAACGATCTGTGTCTTCTTCAGCCGCCGCAGTCCCGGCGCGCCGCAAAACCATCGCCGAACGGCCCCGGAAGAAGCTCTCGGTTTCGCCGGCTGAGCCCGTGTCACAACCCGCTCTCGCCGTAGCACCTGTCGCGCAGGTAGTTGAAGTGGTTGCCCTGCATCAGCCCTCCTACGAAGAAGTTGCAGCGCTGGCCTACAGCTTCTGGGAAGCCCGCGGTTGCCAGGGCGGCTCACCCGACGAGGATTGGGTGCGCGCCGAACAGCAACTTCGCCTCCGTACTGCATAATTACCGGTACTTTCTCAGCACCGCCAAAAGCCGGCCCTGTATCTGCACCTCCTTCGCCGGAACTAAAATAGGCTTCAACGCGGAGTTGGCGGGCTGTAAGCGAACCATGTCTCCACCCTCCCGGTAAAATCGCTTGAGGGTTGCGTCACTTCCGGATACCAGGGCAACTACAATTTCGCCGTCGCGCGCCTGCGCGATCCGCTCGAGTAGAATCATATCGCCGCTACAGATATGGTCGTCGATCATGGAATCGCCCTGAACTTCAAGCGCGAACGTGTCGCCGCTGCCGGTGAAATCGGCAAAGCTCAACGATTCCCGGTGCTCGACGGCTTCTACCGGCGTGCCGGCGGCAATGCGGCCCAGTAAGGGAATCTCTGTGGGCGCGGTCCGCACGCGGCGCTGTTCCTGGAGGTATTTGGGCGCCAGCTCGAGCGAGCGGCTCTGGTTGAAACCGCGCTTCAGGTAGTTTTTGTTCTCAAGCACCGAGATGTGCTTGTGGACCGTGGCCAGGGATGCCAGCTCCAGTCCGCGAGCGATCTCTTCATAACTCGGGCAATAGCCATTTTCGTCGACGAACCTGGCGATGAAGTCGAGCACCTCCTTCTGCCGCTTGGTGAGTGCCATAGCTGGTCTGCCTGCCGCAACCTCCTCTTTCATTATTGGCGAACAAAAAGGGAAAGTAAAGCTTTTCCTGCTCCCTGCCGATGATATCTGTGAGCATCGCCGGAAATGATCTCGATTCGAAAGAACTTGAGCGAACTGGAACGTTGTCACCAGGGCCGCGATCTTGCACTGGATTGCTATGTGAATGCACTCCGCAATGCGTCCCACTATGCGATTGAACTGGATCCCCAAATCACCGCGCCGCACCGCGAATTCCTGAACTCGCTGGCCGACGAGGTCGCCCATGGCGAGACCGAGGTGTTGACGGAGAGTCGTGCGACACTGCGTGGGTTGCTGCGCGACTATCGGGACAAAGCCGCGGAATACGTGGCGAAGATCCGTGACGAACTGGCCGGGACCGCACGGGCTCTTCAGGAAATCACCGAGGCCATGACCCAGAGCGACGACGATCACGAAGCGCAGTTGCGAGGCGCTTTGCTCAAACTGCGGGCCATCGCGCGATCCACCGATGACGGCTTGCGCGATTCGCTGGCGGGAGCGGCTAATACCATCGAACAGAGCCTGGAGCAGATTCGGAAACAAAACCAGATCACTCTTTCTCAATTTCTGACCGAGATCCGGATGCTGCACCAGCGGATCGACGCCCTGGAGTCGGCGGCATCCATCGATGACCTGACTAAGCTATTCAATCGCGCGGAAATGGAAGACAGGATCCGGTCGCACGCCGGTGGTTACTGTCTATTGCTTGTAAGGGCGGGCGGGCTGCGCATGGCGGCGGTAAGTTTCAGCCGTGAGGTTTCGTCTGAATTGACCGGAGCCTTTACCAAGAGACTGAAGAACAGCCTGCCCGAGCAATGCATAATTGGCCGATGGGCGGAAGAGGATTTTGTCGCCATCCTTCCCACATCCAAGTCCGATACCACTAACCATGGAAAATTCATTGCCGAGCACTTAGGCGGATCCTACGCCTGCTTACACAAAGGGAAGACCGTTAGACCGCTGCTCAAACTTCGCGTTGGAGTAGTGGACAGCAATGGAGATAACCCACAGCGGGTGCTGGAGCGAATCGCTGAATTCCTATAAGTGAATATTACATTACCGGAAGTTGTTGGCCGGATCCGTTTTACAACGTTCCCACCAATCAAAGGGCCTGCCGCATAAAGTTCCGCGTCAGAGCTTCATTCTGGAAGTTACCGATAAAAAGGCCGGACAATAGGGTCATGTCCGACCTGCGCTACACCGTTCGCGTGCTTCTCAAGTCCCCCGGCTTCACCTGTATTGCGGTATTCTCCCTGGCGTTGGGTATCGGCGCCAATACCGCGATTTTCAGCCTGCTGAATGCCGTGGTGCTGCGGCCGCTGGCCACCGTCCAGCCGGAGCGGCTGGTGGGGCTCGCCGGCATCGACCCCCGGGGGCAGCGCCACGGCTTCACCTACTCGACGTATGAGAAGATGCGCGCGCATCAGCGGGCGTTTTCCGCTCTCTTTGCCTGGTCCGACGGCAGTGTCCTCACTTTCGAAGCCGGGGGTTCCCTGTTCCCCGGAACCGCGCTGCTTGCCGGCGAGGGCTTCACTGCCACCATGCCCCTGCGCCCGGTGCTGGGTCGCGGAATCGCTCCGGATGACGGCGCGGTGGCCGTGCTGGGCTATGCCCGCTGGCGCAGTTCCTTCCACGGGAGCCCCGGAGCGCTCGGAAAACTCATTCGGATTCAAGGAAAGCCCTTCACCGTCATCGGCGTCGCCCCGGAGCGTTTTACCGATATGGAGGGCGCCGGGGCAGTGGACGCCATCGTGCCCCTGGCCGCCTTTACTTCCTTGGACCGGCAGCGGGAATCGCGCATTCCCTCCTGGGATGTGACGGGCCGTCTGCGCCCCGGCGTCACCATTGACCGTGCCCGAACCGAACTGGAGGCGCTTTGGCCGCAAATCAGGCCGGATGCCGGCGAACGGCTCCTGGTGGAACCGGCCGCCGCTGGAACGGGATTCAACTTCGCGCGCGTGCGGTTTGGCTACCCTTTGAAACTCCTGCTCGGGATGGCCGGAGTGCTGCTGCTTTTGGCATCGCTGAACCTGGTGACGCTGGTGCTGGCGCGCGCCTCGGCCCGGCAGCGCGAAACCGGTATTCGCCTGGCGCTGGGCGCCGGCCGCGTGAGGATCCTGCGGCAGTATCTGGCCGAGAGCCTGCTGCTCGCTGTGGCTGGCGCGGCGGGCGGGGTGTTGTTCGCGCCATGGGCCACCAGTTTCCTGGCGCAATTCGTATGGGCCGGCAACATCGATCGCGCCCACGACTTCTCCCTGGACCTGCGCGTGCTAACTTTCACGGCCACGATTGCCATTGGGAGCGGACTGCTTTTCGGCCTGATCCCCGCCTGGCGCACGCTGTGCTCCGATCCCTTCGATGGCGCTCCAGCGCGCCGGCCGCGGCAGAGACCGGGAGCAGCCGTGCAGGTAATGCATTGATCGTATTCCAGGTCGCATTGTCCGTACTTCTTGTTCTGGCGGCGGCACTTTTCGGCCAGTCGCAGCGCAATCTCCGGGCTGTTCCTCTGGGTTTCAACACCGCCGGCCTGCTCGAAATGCAGTTGACGAACCGGCCTGGAGGCTACGCGGGGATGGACGCCAACGTGTATTATCCGGAGTTATACCGTCGGCTCTCGAGCGTGCCGGGAGTCCGTTCGGTTGCCGGCGCATCCTTCGGGCCCATTATCCCCCCATTCCTTCCGGATCAAACCGTTACGGGGGACGGAGTGACCATACAGGTGCAAGCCTTCCGGGTGGGTCCGGACTATTTTCGGACGCTGGAAATTTCACTTGTAGATGGACGGGAATTCACATTTCAGGACCGGCCCGGCGCGTCCCGTGTGGCCGTAGTGAGTGAAGAGCTGGCGCGCCGCCTTTTTCCGCACGGTTCGGCGGTGGGCAGGCGTCTCCGGTTCGAGGGGAAAGATCTGGTTATTGCCGGCATTGTCCGGGACTCCGAGATCGGCAGCCTTCAGAATCCCAACCCCTCCCAGTTATTCGTTTCCACGTACCAGGAGGACTCGGCTCGGCAGCCGCTGGTGCTGATCCGGACCGCCGGGACGCCTGACGCTGCCTTAATCCGGCAACTGCGCCGGCAGGTCGAAGCTATGGGCAGGGAGTATTCCCTTTATATCCGGACTACTGATCTGGTAATCGATCGGGCGCTGGTGAAGGAACGCATGCTGGCATCGCTAGCCACGGCTCTCGGGCTGGCGGCTCTGTTGCTCGCCGCCGTCGGAATTTATGGATTGATGTCCTACTCGGTCACGCGACGCTCGCCCGAAATCGCCATACGGATGGCTCTGGGCGCGCTCCGCATACGGATTTTACGTATGTTTTTGGGGGAATTCCTTATTCTTCTGGTCAGCGGATTCGCCCTCAGCCTGCCAGCGATTTATGCCGGATCCAGACTGGTACGCACTTTGTTGTTCGGCTTCGATCCCGTGGAATGGGGAACGGCCCTCGCGGCGGTGGCTACCGTGTTGACGATAGTGGCTTTAGGCGCAGTGGCAATTCCGGCAAGGCACGCCGCCAACCTCAACCCGCTGGACTCGCTGAAGCAGATTTAGGTTCGGGCGATTAAGCCTGTCCGCCGTTCTTGCCATCTTCGGTCTCGCCGCCGGTGGCGCGTCGTTTCGCGCGCACGCCCTCCTTGATTCCGGCCAGCAGTTTCGGCGGCCGGCCGCGACGCACCCCCTCCTGCTGCAGCCTTTCGAGGCTGATGATCGCTGCGTCGAGATTGGCCAGTTCAGCGCGTAGTTGCGCCAGTACTTTGGTAAGATCCATGAGCGCCGCCCATGAGAATAGAACGTTCCACCGAAAAATCAAATGGATCAAATGGTTTAAGAGTACTCCGGAGGGAGGAAGATGAGACCTCTAGCGTCCAGCCCGCGGGTTGGTCCGTAATCGTACTCCTACGACTTCTACACCGCGGGACGGGATAGTAGAGGATCATCCGCGAGCTCCGCCGGATCCGTGTAAGCCTGCAACGAATCCAGAGATTCCAGAACGCGCTCGAGGAGGCTGTCGGTCTGCGATACCGTGGTCTTCAAAACCTCTATGGAATGCGCCTGAGTAGTGAGCCGGTCATCCAGGGACGCCATGGTCTTGGACAACAACTGCTCCATGGCGGAAACGATCTGGGATGTGGAGGGTATTTCCGCCAGTTTGGTTGCGTGCTCGTCCAGCCGGGACTCGATTTGAGTGAATCGGGCCGCAGCCGCTGAATCCTGCGCCGCCAGGCGTGCTTCCAATCCGGCAAGTGACTGCTTAATCTCCTGCGTCGCCGCCGAATCGCCCGTAGTCCGCTCCCTGCGAGTATTACTAATCGCGCCCGCGGCAACTCCCGCGAGGAAGATTGCCATTCGCGGTACAAAATTTAGAGCTCGTGACATCGGTGATTCACTTATAATACGGATTCAGAACTCCTTGCAAGTACTCCACTTAGTAATAACAGTACTAGGTACGTACCGCGATTGCAGGAGGTTAATGATGCTGGCATTCTAGCTAGGAAAGATCCGCTAAACCAGGAGATTTCCGGTTGAGCCGGGGCTCGGAGAGCCGGGTCCAATTCTTATCTTAAAAGTTACCCTAAGTGAGTGCCCCCTTGCTGCTGGAATGCGACCTGAATGGCCAAATCGTCTGGATGAGTGATCAGACGCGCGCGGCCATAGGCGAGGCCGGAAACATCTCGGCAGCCATTACAGCCTTCCCCGAGTATTCTTACGCTACGGTCCACTTCGCGCGCATCCGGACGGCTCACAACCGGCTTCTGCTGAGCGGGGAAGTCTCCGGGACCGGACCCGATGCCGAGGGCACGACCCTGCTCCGCGTCCAAAGCGATTTTCTACGCCATTATTTCGAGCTCCAGCGTATGGAGCATACCCTTTCCACCCGGACCCGAAGGCTGCGCCGTTCGGGCGGGCCGGCCACCATCCGGCAACTGGAATTGGAGCGGCAGCGCCTGGGCCGGGAATTGCACACCGGGGTCGGCCAGCTTCTGGCCGCGATCCGCATGCAACTGGAGGTCATCGGCGCCCAACTTCCCGGACCGTCACTTCTGGTGCAGCAGGCCCTGGCGCATATTTCGAATCTGGCTGCCGACGCACTGGAACAGGTCCGGACCATTTCAAAACGACTGCATCCGCCGGAATGGCAAAGGCTTACCCTGGAAGCAGCGCTCCGCCAGCTTTGGGAATCCAGCGGCGTTCCGCAGCTCATCGAGGCCACCCTGGAGTTGCGGCCCCTGGCCCAGGAACCGGCGCTTGAGGTGAAGGTGCTGCTGTACCGCGCGGCGCAGGAAGCCCTTTCGAATTTAACGCGACACGCCCGGGCAACCCGCGTCACCATTACCTTGGAACCGCGGGCGGAAGGAATCGCGCTGGTGGTTTGGGACGACGGAGTGGGTTTTGACGTCCAGGCCCTGCTCGCTGCGCCTGCCAGTATTTCGGCCGGAATCGGCTTGCGCTCCATTCGGGATCAAGCTCTCGCCGTGGGAGGAAAATTGGAGATCGAAAGCGGACCGAATGGTACTAAACTGGAAGTTACCGCGCCCTATTTGCCTGCCGATGCCTGAACGGAACGGAAATGGGGCCATTCGCTGGGAATCCGATTTGCCTGCCGCTTCGAGTTTCCCCTTCCGACCGCGACCGAAGGAGTAACATGCAGGAATTGCAGCCAATCACGGTAGTTTTGGCCGACGATCACGCGATCGTGCGCGAGGGCTTTGTGGCCCTCTGCGCGGCCAACGGCATGAATGTCTTGGGTCAATGCGCCGACGGGCCCACGGCCATCGACATGGTTCTCAACCTGAAGCCGGATTTCGCCATACTGGACCTGGATATGCCGATGATGACCGGCGTCGAGGTGATCCGCCGCCTGCGCGCCAAGGGTTGTACCTCCAAACTCATGATTCTGTCGATCAGCCGTGACGAATCCATGGTGCTGGACGCACTGCGCGCCGGCGCCGATGCCTACCTGTTGAAAGATGGCGAGGCGCGCCACTTGATTGCCGCCATCAGCTTCGTTCGCGACGGAGGCGTTTACGTGGCCCCGCAACTCCGCGGCGCCGGCCTCTTTACGCGCACCGACCGGGGTCCTTCGGAAGACCCGCTGGCCTCCCTGAGCCCGCGTGAGATGGAAGTTTTCTCTTACCTGGTGAATGGTTTGCGGGCGAAGGATATTGCGGAACTGCTGGATATCAGCCCCAAAACCGTGGACACTTACCGCGCCAGCCTTATGCGCAAGCTGAATGTCCACGATCTGGTGGGCTTGGTGAAGTTTGCGATTGAACGGAACCTTACGAGCACTTCCGTGCGGCGCTAAAACTCACAGGTCGGCCATTACCAGACAGGTGCGTCCGCTGGTAATCTTCCAGGGACTGAATTAACAAATCGACGGCTTCGCGGCGCTCATACAGGCGCCGTAGAGCGCGGCGTCGAATCACATCCACCACAAGCAAGCGGCTACGTTCAGAAGCATCGGCAGCAGGAAGCGGAATTGGCGTCATGATCAGGAGGTTCCTAGTCAGTATTAAGGTGTTTCCGAGCGAAATGTCAGGATAAACACTTTTTCGTACAGAATCAAGGAAAATCTGGTACGTTCCAGGATTTTTCCTTTATCAGTAGGAGTACTTACTAATACCCTGTAACTTTTCCCTTCAAATAAATATCGTAATACGATATAATGAGGTAGCAAAGCACCTCATGGACGATCTACGCCTCTCCGATTACCAGGCTCTTGGCCAGTTTCGGTATCAGATCCGAAGGTTTCTCCACTTCAGCGAAGATGCCGCTCGTGCCGAGGGCCTCGAGCCGCAGCAACATCAGTTGATGCTGGCCATTCGTTCCTGGCGCGCGCCCGAAACCGGTCCGGCGTATCCGACCATCGGCGACCTGGCGGAGCATCTGCTCCTGAAGCACCACAGCGCGGTCGGGCTTGGTGGACCGTCTGACCGAGCGAGGACTGGTGCAACGCGTCCGCGAAGCGAGCGACCGGCGCCAGGTGCGCGTTCACCTTACGCCGGAAGGTCTCGAAAAGCTGAAGCGCCTTTCCAACATCCACCTTCAGGAACTGCGTGCGTCCGGTCCCGTCCTGGTCAACGCGCTCAGCTCCCTGCTTCAGAGGTGGGCGGCGGACGCCCGGGCCAGATAACACAAGAGGTAGACCATGCATCAGAAAGCCATCACACACGAACTGGGCGATTTCACCATGACGCCGCGGGCGCTGAGTATTTCGGGGCTCGCCATCGTCATCGGATTCGCCAGTGCCTACATTGCGCTGGCCCTGCTCAAGCTGATCGGAATTTTCACAAACCTGTTCTTCTTTCAACGATGGAGCACTTCGCTGGCATCGCCCGCCGCCAATCATCTGGGTCTGTGGGAGGTGGCTGTGCCGGTGGCCGGAGCGCTGGTCATCGGACTGATGGCGCGGTACGGTTCGGATCGCATTCGCGGCCACGGCATTCCCGAAGCCATCGAAGCCATCCTGATGAACGGCAGCAAGCTGGAGCCCAAGGTGGCCATTCTGAAGCCGCTCTCCAGCGCCATCTCCATCGGGTCCGGCGGCCCGTTTGGCGCCGAAGGCCCTATCATTATGACCGGCGGCGCCTTCGGCTCCATGATTGCCCAGCTCTTCCGGCTGACCGCCACGGAGCGCAAAACGCTTCTGGTGGCGGGCGCCGCGGCCGGCATGTCGGCGACCTTCGCCGCCCCGGTGGCCGCCGTACTCCTGGCCGTCGAACTACTGCTGTTTGAATGGAAGCCGCGCAGTTTGATTCCCGTGGCGCTGGCCAGTGTCACGGCGGGCGCGGCCCGGCGCTACATCCTGGGGTTCGGTCCGCTGTTTCCCGCCCCGGCGCACCCTGTTTTTATCGGGCCGCAAGGCCTGGTGGGCTGCGTCGTAGCGGGCGTCCTGGCCGGGGCGCTTTCGGCCATCCTCACCATGGCAGTCTACGGTTCCGAAGACCTGTTCCGGAAACTGCCGATCCATTGGATGTGGTGGCCCGCGCTCGGCGGCGTGGTCATCGGATTGGGCGGGCTGATCTTTCCGCAGGCCCTGGGCGTGGGCTACGACACTATCGGCGCGCTGCTGCAAGGCGACGTTCCCCGCAAGCTGATACTCGGGATCCTGCTGGTGAAGTCGGTCATCTGGGCGGTGTCGCTTGGCTCCGGAACCTCCGGCGGGGTGCTGGCTCCGCTGCTCATGATGGGGGGCGCGCTGGGTGGTATGGAAGCCATGTTTCTACCGCACGAAGGCGCCGGTTTCTGGCCCCTGGTGAGCATGGGGGCGGTGCTGGGCGGGACCATGCGCTCGCCCTTCACCGGCGTCATCTTCGCGCTCGAACTGACGCACGATATGAACATGCTTCTGCCGCTGCTTCTGGCCGTGACGTTGTCCTACGGGTTCACCGTGCTCACGCTGCGCCGCTCCATCCTGACCGAAAAGGTGGCCCGCCGCGGCTACCACCTGAGCTGCGAATATTCTGTGGACCCGCTGGAGATTCTCTCCGTCCGGGAAGTGATGCGCACCAACATTGTGGCGCTACCGGCCCAGGCTCCCCTGTCCAGCCTGGCGGATTCGCTGCACGCCGGAAACGAACGCAGAAGCCAATTGCTCTACCCTCTGGTAGACCAGGAAGGCAAACTGCGCGGCACCATTACCCGCAACACCCTTCATTCCCTGCTGGAGAATGGGCCGCGGCGCGATACGCCTCTTACGGAGGTGGCCACCACAGATCCGGTGGTGGCGTATGCCGGCGAGCCATTGCGGCTGGTGGTGAATCGCATGGCCGAATCCGGCTACACGCGCTTCCCGGTGGTGGACCGCGAAGCCGGTGGCAAACTGGTAGGTATGGTAGCGTTACACGACCTGCTCCATGCGCGCACGCGTGCACTGGAAGACGAGGGGTTGCGCGAACGCGTGCTGCGCATCCACTTTCCCTTCGGCTCGCGGCGGGCCGTCAGCGAAACACCCTCGGCATGATGACCATCGGTCACTCGAACCGGTCCGCGGTGGACTTCATCGCCATGTTGCAGGCGCATGGCGTCGAGACGCTGGTGGATGTGCGCACGGTTCCCAAGTCGCGCCACAACCCGCAATTCAATCGCGACGCTTTGCCGGACACGCTCCGGGCAGCCGGAATCGGCTACCTGCACATGCCCGGGCTGGGCGGCCTGCGCCATGCGCGCAAGGATTCCATCAACCTCGGCTGGCGCAACGCCAGTTTCCGCGGCTACGCCGACTATATGCAGACGCCGGAGTTCTCCGCCGCCCTCGACGCCCTGATCGCTCTGCCCGGAAAAGTCGCCATCATGTGCGCCGAAGCGGTGCCCTGGCGGTGCCATCGCTCCATGATTGCCGATGCGCTCACCGCTCACGGAATTCCAGTCGAACACATCATGAGCGCCCAGACCAGGACGCCGCACAAACTGACCGCTTTCGCCCACGTGGAGGGCACCAGCGTCACCTACCCCGGAGACACGCTGGAACTGTTTCGGAACGAGGATTCATCGGCGGCCCCCTGACGCGGAAAGCGCCAGGCCCCGCGCCACCGAAGTGAATTCAGTGCCGGTGCGCACGCGTTTCGCGAAGCGCCGTTCGAAGATAGCGCGCACCGCCGGCACAAACGAGGAGCCGCCGGTCAGGAACACTACATCCACATCGCCGGGCGCGACTCCGGACGTATCGAGCAGCGAACCTACGCAGCGGTCGATCGCCTCCAGTTCTTCGTGGACCCAGCTCTCGAACTCCCGCCGGTTCACGGCCGCGCGGATCTCCAGCCCTCCATCGGTAAATTGGAACTCCGCCTGGTCCGCCTCCGAAAGCCGGCATTTGACCCGCTGCACCGCCGCGTGCAGGTGGTATCCGAGATCCTCCTGGATCAAATGAATCAGCGCCTCGATCTTCTCCGGTTCGAACGCCTCCGCCCTGGAGCTGCGCAGCATGTTGAGAACTTTCTGCGTGCGCAGAAACGAGAGGTGATGCCAGCGTTCCAGCTTGGCGTACACCCAGTTCGGTACCGCGGGCAGAATCTTGTTCATGGACCGGGCTTGCGAGCCCGCGCCCAACTCCGGCGACACCAGGTTGCGCACGATCCGGGCATCGAAAGCATCGCCCGCAATTCCCACGCCGCCATTTCCCAGGAAATCGCGCGGCGACCTTCCGCGGCGGCGGACGCCCGGTCCCACGCGCAGGAGCGAGAAATCGCTGGTGCCGCCGCCGAAATCGCCGATCAGGATCAGCTCGTCGTGGTCCAGGGTGGATTCGTAGTAGTAGGCCGCCGCCACGGGCTCCATTTCGAACTCGACCGATTCATACCCGGCAATCCGGTAGGCCTCGCGCAGCCGCGATACGGCATGATCATTGTCGGCTTCGGTCTCCGCGCCCACGAATCGTACCGGACGGCCCGAGACGGCATGACGCACCGGCGCGCCGAAGTAGCGCTCCGCCTGCTCGCGAAGATCGCCCAGAATGCGCGCGATCAGCGCTTCCACGGTGAGCCTGCGGCCGAACACTTCCGTGCTGGTGAGGGTCCGGCTGGTCAGGTACGATTTCAACGACTGGATCAGCCGCCCTTTGGTCTCCGCGGCGAGATACTGTTCGATGCCCTGAGGACCGGTCCAGCTCTTCAGGGTGATTCGTCCCCGCTCCTTGAGCTGTTCCAGGTAGAGCAGCGACCGGTAGGCTTCGGTGCTTCCACCGGCGTGCTGAAATTGCACCAGGCGCACATCCGGTCCGCCGGTGGCGAGCCCCACGGAGCTGTTGGTAGTCCCAAAATCAATGCCGACCGCGGCCCCCTGCCCCTTCATCCCAGGAATCGCCAGAGGTTCTCCACCGCCATACGCAGGCCGGCTTCCAGCGCCTCCGGCGTGATGCCGGCGCAGTGCGGCGTCAACACCGTATTGGGAAGCGACGTCAATGCGTGCGCCGGCGGCAGGGGCTCGTGCGCGAACACATCCAGGCCCGCTCCGCCAATCCGGTTGACCGCCAGCGCTTCCATCAGCGCATCTTCATTCACAATGGCGCCCCGCGCCGTGTTGATCAGAATCGCGCCCGGCTTCATGAGCGCGAATTGCGCCGCCCCGATCAGATTTTCAGTCATGGGCGAGAGCCGCAGATGAATGCTGACCACGTCGCTGATGCGATACAGTTCGTCCAGTTCCACCAGTTCCACACCCTCGATGGGCCGCGGATGCACGGTCCAGGCCACCACGCGCATGCCCATTCCGAGGGCGAGCCGGGCGAATTGCCGGCCGATGGCGCCCAGCCCCAGGATGCCGCACGTCTTGCCGTTGAGTTCCACAGACTGGCCGCGCGGCCACTCGCCGCGCCGCGTTGCCGCGTCGGCAGCCGGAATGCGGCGTGCCACCGCTAATAGCAGCGCCAGGGTATGTTCGGCGATGGACACGGCGGAAACCCCCGGCGTAGTAGCCACGCGGATACCCCGGCGCCCGGCCGCCACCAGATCGACGTGATCGGTGCCCGTGCCCCAAACCGACAGGAGCCGAAGGCGCGGGCATGCGGCCATGACCGCGTCGCTGAATCGGGAACTGGCGCGGATGTTGAGCACCGCGTCGGCCGGCGCGATGCGTTCGATCAGGCGGTCTTCCGAACCGGGAAGCGTATCGTAATAATCCAACTGCGCACGCGCCGAAAGATCGCGCCACGCTGCGCTCGATGCCAGCACCGGCGGGAAATCGTCGGGAATGGAGACACGAATCAAGGCACCCGTATCATAGCGCAGCATGGCTGGTACACTGTAACCAGCAGGAGCCAATGTGCTGCACCGCTGTCTCGCGTTTCTGTTACTGGGTACGGCCGTTCTCACCGGGCAGGATATTCCCAAATTCAAAGCAGACTCCGACCTGGTCCTGATTCCGGTGAGCGTCACCGACCATTCCAACCGCTTCGTCCTGGGCTTGCGCCAACAGGATTTTCAGATTCTGGAAGACGGCGTGGAGCAAAAAATCGTCAGCCTTTCCGGGGAAGATACGCCGCTTTCCGTCGGCCTCCTGTACGACCGCAGCGGCAGCATGGGCGACAAGCGGCAAACCGCTCGCGAGGCCATAGAGCAGTTTCTCAAAACCATGAACACGCCCGACGAAGCCTTCCTGGTGGATTTCGCCGATAGCGCGGAACTGGCCCAGGGATTCACGACCCGCGCCGAAGAATTGGACCTCAAGCTGGCCTTCCTGCAACCCGGTGGCCTCACTGCGCTGCTGGATGCCGTCCACCTGGGCCTGCGCGAGATGAAGAGTTCGCGGAATCCACGGAAGGCGCTCCTGATTGTATCCGATGGCGGGGACAATCACAGTCAGTACACCGCCAAAGAGATTCAGGAACTGGTGCGCGAGGCCGATGTGCAGATCTATGCCATGGGCGTATTCGAGCCCACGCTCAGTTTGGGACTGAGCAATGAGGAAGTCAGCGGCCCGCGGCTCCTCGCCGAGATTGCCGAACAGACCGGAGGGCGCGCTTTCTCCGCTACCGAGGCGGGCGACCTGCCCGGCGTGGCCACACGCATCGGAATCGAACTGCGCAATCAATATGTGCTGGCCTACCAGCCCCTCAACCAACAGAAGGACGGCAAATACCGCCGCGTGGAAGTCCGCGTCCACCCCCAACCCGGACTGCCGCCGTTAAAGGCTCATTGGAGACTCGGTTACTACGCGCCTCAGTGACGCCCGCCGTGTATCGCCGGGGCTCCGCCCGCCGGATGCGGCATAGCGGTTCCGCCCAGGCCGGGCCGGGTGGAGAAGCCCCCGCCGGGATGGTAGCCGCCCAAGCCGGAGCCGCCCAAACCGCCAGGGCGAATGCCTCCAGCCCCACCCACGCCGGGATGATAGACGCCCACGCCGGTATATCCGCCAGGACGATAACCACCCACGCCCACACCGTTATTGGGAAGGCGCGGCAATCCGCCTACACCGATCCTGCCGGGCACTCCGGGATAGGGGGAACGCAGACCGTACCCCGAGCCCAGGGCATAGGGATAACCGTAAGCTCCGAAGCTTTCAAGATAGCCCGCATACCCGCCGGGACCATAGGTGCTATAGATGCCGCCGTAGCCCAGGTAGGGGTTTCCGACCATCGGCGGGAAGTAGGTGTAGCCGGCCATGGACAGCCCGGAGGCATCGATCAGGTTCGGGTAGAGGGCCGGATCGTCCACAATCTGCGCGGCGGTGGCATTGTCCGCGGCAATGGCTTCGCTTCGCTGGAAGGCCCACTCGTTGAAGCTGTCGCCCGGCGCTCCCACGGTCTCTTCCGGCACCAGGACCGTGCCCAGGGGCAGCGTCTGGCCGGCCTTGGCGGTGACCGGCGTGCCATCCGCGGCCCGCACTTCCACTTCGCCGCTGTAGACGCGGAGTTGTGCCGGATCGGCATCGATGCGGTACACGCCCTGCCTGGGTATGTGCACCTGCCAGTTCTTATACAACAATGTTACGGAGTTGCCCGGCAGGGCATCCTTCGATTCGAGGATGGCGGAGCCCGCCAGCAGTTCCAGCCGCACGTCGGCCAAGCCCGTGGAGAGCATTTTGACCACGCTATCGTCCGCTACCCGCATGATCGCGCCGGGGCCTAACAGCACCTCCGCGCGTCCCTGGCCGGTGCGGAGTTCGGCGCCTTCGGCGATCTCCGGGAAGCGGCCGAACTGCGCCTGCAGGGGCTCGCCGTTAATAGCGACCACGCCTTCGAAATAGTGGACCAGGCCGGCACGCGTCGAAACTACGGATTGACCGGCAGCCGTCAGCGCGACGCAAACGAAAACGAACAGTGCGGAAAACCACGCGCGGGGAGAGAGCATATGGACCCCTTCGACAAAGAGTATCTTCCGTTTCCCCGCCCGCGTCAACCGCACCGCAAGCGAAGTTACAAGACTCTGTTACGCACCCCCCATCCCTAACCCCCGATGAGATATCCTGGTCCGATATGAAAAAGCTGTTGCTTGCTGCCGCCGTTGCCGGTCTCCTGATGGCGCAGGACAAAGTGGACGAGGCTAACACCGCGAAATTCCGCAGCGAAGAAATGGAGCATTCGCAGATCATGCATACCCTGCACATGCTCACCGACCGCTACGGCCCGCGCGTCACCGGCACGCCGAATCACGAGGCGGCGGCCAAGTGGGCAGTCGCGGAGATGACCTCGTGGGGCATGAAGAACGCGCATCTGGAAGCGTGGGATTTCGGGCATCCCGGCTGGCTCAACGAGCGCGCCTGCGGGATTCATCAATGCGCCCGTGCGGGAGAATCTGAAGTTCGAAGTGCTGGCGTGGACGCCCTCGACTAATGGCACGGCGACCGGCTCGGCGATTCAAGTGGAATTGCCGCAGGGACCGCCTGTCGCCGGTGAATGCGGACGCCGCGGCGGCAGGCGGCGGGCGTGGCGCTCGCGGGGGCCGCGGCGGGCGCGGAGGCGCGCCGGCGCGGCTCGGTCCTACAAAGGAGGAGATGGATCGCTGGGTCGCCGACACCAAAGGCAAGATCCGCGGCAAGATGGTGCTGATCGGCAAAGCGGCCGTCATTCCCGTGAACTTCGACCCTCCGCACAAGCGCCGCGACGATGAGCAGGTGAAGGCGCAGTACGACCCGGCCAATCCCGGCGGCGGACGCGGGCGCGGCGGCTTCGGCGGCGGCGCGGGGCCGTGGCAATCAGGACCCCAACCGCCTGACGCGCGAACCAGGTGAGCGAAGCCGTGGATGCCATGCTGCTTGCCGGCGGCGCGCTGGTGCGCATCAACGATGCGCGCGCGCGGCGACGGCATCATCGTGGCGCAGCAGCATCGCGCCTACGACCCCGCCAAGACCATCCCCACCGTGATCCTGCGCAACGAAGACTACGGCCGCATCGAGCGCCTGCTGGCCGATGGCGAAGACGTGAAGCTGGAATTCACCATCGTCAACCACGTCTATCCCGAGGGCAAGACCAGCTACAACGTGGTGGCGCGAAATTCCCGGCAGCGACAAGGCCGATGAGATCGTGATGCTGGGCGGACACCTGGATTCCTGGCACAGCGGCAACCGGCGCCACCGACAACGCCATCGGCTCTTCCATCATGATGGAAGCGGCCCGGCTGATTCAGCCGATGGGGCTCAAGCCGCGGCGCACCATCCGCGTGGCGCCTGTGGTCGGGCGAAGAAGAAGGCCTGCTCGGCTCGCTGGCCTACGTGAAGCAGCACTTCGGCACGTTCGAGAATCCCAAGCCCGAGTTCGCCAAGCTGGATTGCTATTTCAACGTGGATACCGGCACCGGCCGGCTGCGCGGCGCCGGCATCTTCGGACCGCCCGAAGCCGCCGCCGTCCTGCGTCCCGTTCTGGCGCAGTTTACCGATTGGGGCGTCGGCGGCGCCAACACCACCAACAGCCGCGCCACCGGCGGCACGGACAGCACCTCGTTCAACAATGCCGGGCTGCCGGGCGTGGGCTTTCAGCAGGACCCCATCGAATACAACACCCTGACCCACCACACCAACCTCGACACTTACGAGCGCATCATTCCGGACGATGTGAAGAAGGCCGCGGCGGAAGTGGCGGCGGCCGTGTGGCAGGTGGCCAATCGCGACCAGATGGTTCCGCGCTTCACCAAAGACAACATGCCCGCGCCGGTCGAAGCGCGATAGCCATGCGAGTGATCGAAATCACCCGCCCCGGGGGCCCGGAGGTATTGCAGGTCCGGGAGCGCCCCATCCCAACTCCCGGCCCCGGCGAGGTTCTGATTAAGGTAGCGGCGTCGGGAGTGAACCGGCCGGACGTGTTCCAGCGCATGGGAAACTATCCGCCGCCGCCCGGTGCGTCGGACCTGCCGGGCATGGAAGTGGCGGGCACTATTGTGGAAGGCGAACGGGCGGGCGAAGAGGTCTGCGCGCTGCTGGCCGGCGGCGGGTATGCCGAGTATGCCGTGGCGCCCGCCGGGCAGTGTTTGCCGGTGCCGAAGGGCTTGAGCCTCATCGAAGCCGCCGCCATCCCGGAGACGTTCTTCACGGTGTGGAGCAATGTTTTCGAACGCGGCCAGTTGGGCCGCGGTGAGACTCTGCTGGTACAGGGCGGCACCAGCGGCATTGGTGTCACCGCCATCCAACTGGCCCACGCGCTGGGACACACCGTCTTCGCCACGGCGGGCAGCGACGAAAAATGCCGGGCCTGCGAGGCGCTCGGCGCGCGCGCCATCAACTATAAGACCGAGGATTTCGTCGAACGTGTGCTGGCATTCACTGACGGGCGCGGCGCGGATGTGATCCTGGACATGGTGGCCGGCGACTACGTAGCGCGCGAACAGAACGCGCTCGCCGACGATGGCCGCCTGGTAGTCATCGCCACGTTAGGTGGAGCCGGCGCGACCTTGAATATGAGCAAGCTGATGCGCCGCCGCCAGACTGTTACCGGCTCCACCCTGCGCCCGCGTCCGGTGGCCTTCAAGGCGGCGCTCGCGCAACGCCTGCACGACGCCGTCTGGCCGCTCATCGAATCCGGCAAAGTGCGGCCGCTCATCCACCAGGTATTCCCGGCGGAAGAGGCAGCCGCGGCCCACGCGCTGATGGAAACGAGCGCGCATATCGGAAAGATCGTTCTGCGCTGGTAAGGCAACCAAGGCCTCAGGCTTCCGGCTTGGACTGCATCTCCTGAAATCCGCCCGCGGCCTTTTGGACGTCCGCCGGAAACTCCGCGAACTCCCGCACCTGCCGGATCTCGATCGTTTCATTCTCCCCGCCGGGGCAGCGCGAGGCCCACTCGATGGCTTCGGCTTTCGAGTTCACCTGGATCATCCAGAACCCGCCGACTACCTCCTTGGTCTCGATGAATGGCCCATCGATCACTTTGGGCTTCCCGCCCGGGAACGACACGCGCGCGCCCATCGACGGCGGATGCAGCCCTTCGAGCCCCAGCAGAATGCCCGCCTTCTGCATCTCCTGGTTGTACTTCATCATGGCGGCGACAGCTTCGGCGGACGGCATCGCCCCGGGTTCGGCCTTCTCATATCCTTTCGGAATCATCAGCATCATAAATCGCATTGTTGTGTTCTCCTCTGCTTGTTTATCGAACGGGCGGGGGCCGAATCGACAGGCGCCCGCACGGCGCGCCGTGCAGAAATTCGCCGGACTCATGCAGGCTAGCCCAAGGGGATTCTCCGGCGCCCGCCGCAGCCGCCAAGAAGATGCTGATGGAGATGATGTGGACCTCCCGGGACGTGCCGGGCTGGCAGAGTCTGCGGACCTTTCACCAGGAGAACGCCGACCTCGGTCTTTGAAGCCACTCTGGAATCCAGCAACTTCTCTACGGCTTCAATGCAATCCCCTGCGCCTCCAGAGTGCGGGCGGTGGCGCGTTCCAGACTCGCCATCGCCTCGGCGCAATCGGCGCGCGCGCGCACTTCGCGGGCGCGGGCGGAGATCAGATCCGTCTGCCGCTGCAATACCAGGAACGTGGTCGAGGTGCCGGCCTGAAACTGGCGCTGTTCGCTGGCGTACTGGTCTTCCGCGGAACGCCGCGCCAGCGCCGCCGCATCGAACCGCAGTTCTGCGTCCGTGACCAACTGCAGCGCGTTGCGCACTTCGGCCTCGATGGCCATCTCGATCTGGTTCTGCTGCATCTTCAGCCGGTGCGCTTCCGCCACGGCGATGGCCGCCTGTGCATCCGCCGTGCGATTGCGAATCGGCAGCGAGAACTGCACCCCCACCTGCACCGTGGCGAAATTGCCGGAGCCCAGATTGCTCAGCGATTGACCATACCCTCCGATGAGCTGCGGCACGGCGCCGAAGCCCGAGGGGAAAAAGCTGGACAGCGCGCTATTCGAAAGCGACGGGTTATTCGTGCCCGCCAGGCCCTGCGTGGCCACATTGGCGAAAGCGTCGATCCGCGGCTTCTGCCCGTCGCGCGCCAGGCGGGCGTCCAGCGCGTTCACGCCGGCGGCGAGCGTGTTCTCCGCCAGTTCGGGCCGCGACGCCAGCGCCTGCTTGATGGCGTCGGACAGAGCGGGAACGGGCGCGTGCGGATCGGCCTCCGTTTCCGGCACCAGCGCCGCGCTCCACATCAGGTCGGCGCGGCCCGCCAGCATCAGGGTCTTCAGATTGTTCTCCGCTACCGTGAGCGCCTGCTGCGCCAGAAAATAGCTCTGCTGAAAGGTGGCCACCTGCGTCTGCGCCGCCACCGCATCGATGGGCGCCAGCACGCCCTGCTCGGCCTGCCGGCGATTGCTCGCATATTGCCGCTCGGCCAGCTTCACGGCTTCGGTTTGCACCTGGAAATTGTGCCATGCGGAGTTCAGCTCCCAGTACGCCTGCACCGCCTGCGTGACCACTTCGATGGTGCGCTGCCGCAATTGCTCCATGCTGATCTCCCGGCTCTTGCGCGCCACTTGCAGCCGATGGCGCGTCTCATCGAAGCGCAGCCCGCGCCACAACGGCTGCGTCAGGCTGAGGCTCAACTGCGTGGGGTACACCGGGTTCAGCGTGATGAACTGGTTGTCGGTGCGCACGTTCTGGTTGGAGAAGCTCACGGAGTAACTGCCGCCCCATGGGGAAAGGCCGTTCACCTGCGGCGTCGCACTCCAGGTCTCCTGCGTCAGCTTTCCATCGGCGCTGCCGCCGAAAATCGACGTCACCGGCGTCACCGACCGCGTATGGTAAGCCTGCGCGCCGGCCACCGGATCGTAAAATCCCTGCGCGCTGCGAATCGCGTATCCCGCCTCTTTGAGTTGAATGCGCGAGATCTGGATGTCGGGATCGTTCGCCAGCACGCGCTCGATCACCTCCGGCAGCTTGATGCCGGTCTCGCCTATAATCCCTACCCGCGGCTTGAGCTCCACTTCCTGGAGCGGCTGCACCTGCACCGCGGTCTGTCCGAACAGGCCCGTCACCAGCGCGATCATCATGGTGGCGGCCATCGCGGGTTTCTTCACGCGGCCGGTCACAAACTTCACCAGGCGCGCCACGCGGCCGGTCACGAACGAATCGCCCAGATCTTCGAACAGCGAGTAGAACACCGGCACCGCCAGCAGCGTCAGCAGCAGGCACAGCGATTGGCCGCCCACCACCAGCACGCCGATGGAGCGATTGGTGGCCGCGCCGGTGCCGTCGCGAAATCACCAGCGGCGCCATGCCGGCCACCAGCGCGATGGTCGTCATCAGGATGGGCCGCAGCCGGTCGCGATTGGCCTGAATGATGGCGTCGTACCGGTTCATGCCCGCCTCGCGCAGGCCGTTGGTGTGGTCGATCTGCAGAATGGCGTTCTTCTTGACGATGCCGAACAGCAGCAGCAGGCCGAGGCCGGAGAAGATGTTCACCGTCTGGTGCGTCGATCAGCAGCGACACGATGCCGAACGGCACCGCCAGCGGCAGCGTGAGCAGAATCGTGATGGGATGGATGAAGGATTCGAACTGCGCCGCCAGCACGATGTACATGAAGATGAAGGTCAGCGAGAACGCCAGCACGAAGTAATAGCCCGTGCGCGCCAGTTCCTTCGATGCGCCGGTGAGCCCGGAACGGTAATCCGGATCCATGTCGAGCTCCGTGCGAAAGCTGGTCCAACTGCGCCCAGGATGGCGGCCTGCGATCCGCCGGGCAGCACGTTGCCGGTGAGCGTCACCTGGCGCTGCCGGTTGATGCGGTTGATGGACGAAGGGCCGGTGCCGGGCACGATGTGCACCACTTCATCCAGGCCCACGCGAGCCGACCTTTGGACGAAGGCACGGTCATCTTGCGCCAGCCCTTCGGCGCTGCCGCGGAAACTGCTCCTGGGCGCGCACCACCACGTCGTACTGATCTTCGCCGGCGTTGAAGGTGGAGGCCGTCTGGCCCGCCACCAGGGTGTTCAGCGCGCTGTTCGATATCCATCACGGAGACGCCCAGGTCGGCGGCGCGCGGCCGGTCGATCTCCAGGCGCACTTCCGGTTTGCCGCTGCGCAGCGTGGAGTCGGTATCGGCCAGTCCGGGAATCGTCTTCATCTTCGCCAGCAGCTTGTCGGAGTATTGCGCCAGCTTGTCCAGATCCGGCCCCTGGATGAAGTACTGGATGTCGGCATTGCTCTGGTTGCCGCCGACGCGTGCTCACCAGTTCGACGCCGGTGTGGATCTCCGGCGGATACTTCTTCAGCAGGTCGCGCGTGCGCTGCATCAGTTGCTGACTGCGAGACCTGGCGCTGGTCGATGTCGGTGAGCTTGACGTAGATGCTGGCGTTGTTGACGCGACTTGTCGGCGCTGCCGCCGGCCGTCATCAGCGTGTGCTGCACGCCGGGCAGCTGCGCGGATGTCCTGCGCGATCCGTTCGGCCACATTGGTGGTGGCGGCCAGCGAAGTGCCTTCCGGCGTCCGCACCAGCACGTTGTACTGCGACTGATCGTCCTCCGGCAGGAAATTCTTGCCCACGAACGCGAACAGCGGCACGATGCTGACGAGCATCACCAGCACGCTGATCGCGACCACTGTCTTGCGGTGCGCCATGGACCACTTCAGCATGCTGCGTGTAATGCGTATCCAGGAAGCTGGAAGATGCAACGATTCCTTGCGAGCTGTGTCCTCGCGGCGTGCTTCGCCGGCGGCTTGACGAAGCGCGAGCACAGCATGGGCGTCAGGGTGAACGAGACCAGCAGCGAAACCGCGATGGCGAACGCCGAAGTGAAGCCGAACGAGCTCATGAAGCGGCCCACGATTCCGCCCATGAAGCCCACCGGCAGAAACACCGCCAGCAGCGACAGCGTGGTGGCCATCACCGCCAGGCCGATTTCCTTGGTGCCGTGGATGGCCGCCTCGAACGGCGGCATGTTCTTCTCTTCGATGAAGCGGTAGATATTTTCGAGCACGATGATGGCGTCGTCGATCACGATGCCCACCATCAGGGTCAGCGCCAGCATGGTGATCTGGTTCAGCGTGAATCCCATGGCCGCCATCAGCGCGAAGGTGGAAATGATGGAGGTGGGGATGGCGATGGCGGCGATCAGCGTGGTGCGGATGTTGGCCAGGAACAGGAAGATGATGATGGCGGCGAAGAAGCTGCCTTCGATCAGGTGGCGCTTGATGTTCTCCACCGCGGCTTTGATGAAGACGCGACTGATCGCTGATGACCTGCGCGCTGCACGTCCTTGCGGCAGCGTGGCGGATGATTTCCTTGAGCCGCTGCTTGCACTTCGTCGGCGGTGGCCACCGTGTTCTCGCCCGATTGCTTGGCCACCACCAGCGTCACCGCCGGCACGCCGTCCAGACGCGCGGCGCTGCGCGGCTCTTCGTAGCTGTCTTCGGCGTAGCCGATGTCGCTGACCTTCACCACGTAGCCGTTGCGATTGGCGATGGCGATCTGGTTGAACTGCGCCGCGTCGGTCACGCGGCCGGTGGTGCGGACCGTGAATTCCTTCGCGCCGGCATTCAGGTTGCCGCCGGGCAGTTCCAGGTTCTGCGAGCGCAGCGCGTTGAACACGTCGGTGACGGTCAGGTTGTAGGAGCGCAGCTTGGTCGGGATCCACCAGCACGTGGATTTCGCGGCTGCGCGCCGCCCACGATGGTGATCTCGCCGACGCCCTTGGCGTTTTCGAGCTTCTGCTTGATCTGCTTGTCGGCGATCAGGGTCACGTCGCGCAGCGAGCGCGGCGCGGAGACGGCGATCTGCAGAATGGGCGCGGCGTCGGGATCGAACTTCTGGACCACCGGCTGCTTGGCGGTCTGCGGCAGGTTGTGGAACAATCAGGTTGACCTTGTTCTGCACTTCCTGCGCCGCCACGTCGCCGTTCTTCGAGAGCAGGAACGTGATGATGACCAGGCGACTGGCCTTCCGACGAGGTGGAGCGGACTTCGTCCACCTGGCTGATGGTGTTGACCGTGTCTTCGACCTTCTTGGTGATTTCGGTTTCGATCTCTTCCGGCGAAGCGCCCGGATTGGCGATGGTCACCAGCACCGTCGGGATATCGACCTTGGGAAACAGATCGACGCCCAGGCTGAAATAAGAGAAGATGCCCACCACCACGAGCGACAGGATCAGCATGGTGGCGAACACCGGCCGGCGGACGCAGAGTTGCGCAAGTGCGTGCATGTCAGCCCTGTGACCTCCACCGCGGCGCCGTCGAACAGTTCGCCCTGGTGGCTGACGGCAACCTTTTCGCCTCCGGTGAGGCCGGAGGCGATGCGCACCAGGTCGCCATCGGCATCGCCCAGGACTACCACGCGCAGGTGCGCCGTGCCGTTCTCGATAGTGAAGACCTGGTAGGAGTCCGTGGTCTTATCGCGAATCACGGCGCTGCGCGGCACGAAGACGGCGTTTTCGCCGCCCGGCAGCAGCACGCGCGCGGTGGCGAACATGCCCGGGCGAAGCTGCGCGCCCGGATTCTCGAAGCGCGCTTCCAGAATGAACACGCGCGAACCGGGGTCCACCGAAGGGTTCGATGGCGGTAACCTTGCCGTTGAACTCGCGGTCCGGGATACGCCGCCACGCGCGCCACCACCTGCATTCCGAGTTTCACCTGCGCGGCGCGCTGCTCGGGCGTCTGCAATTGCAGCTTCAGAATGCCGATGCGGACGATGGTGGCGATCTTGTTGGTCAGCGCCACGTACACGCCCGCGGCCACGGGCCGCGCCGTGATGTAGCCATCGAAGGGCGCCCGGATGGTGGTATCGGCCAGCGCCTTTTCGGCCTGCGCCAGTTGCGACGCGCACGGCGTCCAGCGACGCCTGCGAGGTTTCCACCGCGCCATGACTCTGGCGCGCGCCGTTCAGCGCGGCTTCGTACTGCTGGCGCGCCGCGTTGGCCTGCGCGTCGGCGGTCTCCTGCGCGGTGCGCGCCTTTTCGTACGCGCTGCGCGAGACGTCGCCGGTGGCCACCAGGTTTTCGTAGCGCTTGGCGTCCGCCGCCGCCAGCCGCGCCTGCGCCTGCGCCGATTCGTAATTGGCGCGCGCGGCCGCCACTTCGGGAACCGCGCTGGCGTCGAACTTGCGCCTGCCCGTTCCACCCGATGCGCGATTGCGTCTGGCGCAGCGCCGCGGTCGCTTCGTTGAGCTGCGCCTTGCGCCTGGTCCAGCCGCAACTGCGCGTCGCGATGGTCCAGCTCGCAGATCACCTGCCCCTGCTTTACGAAGTCGCCCACGTTCACCGGCGTGGCCACCACGCGCCCGGCCACCAGCGGGGCGATGTCCGACGTTTCATCGGCAATGAACGTGCCGGTCTCTTCGAAGGATGCCGGCACGGTGCGGGTGACGGCCTGGCTGGTCGTGACAGTGAGTCTTTTTGGAACAGCTTGAGAGGCGGACGCGGTTTCGTTCCTGCCGCAGCCGGCCAGAAACAGGGCGCACATCCCCAGGCATGCGAGAGTCGTTTTGTTCATTTCCGAACTCGTTCTTTCTTCGGATGAATCCCGTTCATCATCATGGATGTAAAAATATCGGCCACCTGCTCGTCAGGCAAATCGCAGTGGAACCCGAACATCTGCGTCATGGTGGCAAAATGAGTTGCCATGCCCGCAATCGCCACCAGAATCATTCCGCTGTCATACTCCACCAGCTTCCCTTCGCCCTGGCGCCGCTCTACGTATTGACAGAGAAGTTCGTACAGCGGAATGGAAATCTGACGATGGTGCGCCAACCCATGTTCGTGGCCCTCCAGCGCGGCGAATAGCAGCACGCGCTGCAAGCGCGCGTCGCGCCGGTAAGCCTGCAGAATCTTGAGTGCGATCGTGCGCAGCAGTCCGGCATCGTCGTTGCGGTCCATGCAGGCGCGTGGTTTTCGCCAGCCACTCCTGCATCTCGGCCGATTCGTGACCGCTGTCCAGCACCGCCTGGTAGAGCGCCTGCTTCGAGGGAAAATGCCGGAAAACGATGGCTTCGGTGACTCCGGCGGCGGCGGCAATCTCCTTGGTCGTAGTGCCTTTGAAGCCCTTGCGGGAAAACAGGTCCAGGGCGGTTTCGAGCAACTGCTCGCGCCGTTCCCCGGCAGGCAGCCGGGCCGATGGGGACTTGTGGGGGGACATTGTGAGCATTGTAAGTAAGTACTTACTTTTTTGTCAAGTAGATTCGAGTGTATGGCTGCGAACCGTGGCGTGCTACCTGCTATAGAGGTACCCGAGTTATCTCATTTGGGGAGGAAAATACCGATGGCGACAATGGCCTCAACGGCGCCCGCTCAAAAGTCGTTTGAAGATCCGTTGGCTTATCTGCCGTGTTCCACGATCGCGTCCTTTCGTAAAGGCGCGACCATCTACACTCAGGACGAGCCAGCCGACAAGTTCTGTCTGGTGATCTCGGGAAAGGTGAAAATCCTGCGTGTTTCCGATGATGGAAAGCCCACGCTGGTGGACATTTATCGGCCGGATGAGTTCTTCGGGGAGAGCGCCTTCCTGAGCCTGCCGCATCGCGCCGAGCAGGCCGTGGCGATTGAGGAAACGCGGATCATGATGTGGGGTTCCGCGCAGATTGAGGAGATCATGGAAAAGCGGCCCCGCCTGGCCGTGGCCATGGTCCAGATGCTGGGACAGCGCTCGCTGGATTTCGTACGCCGGGTCCAGAGCTTCTCCACAGAGGACATCGGGCAGCGCCTTTCGCGCTCGCTGATCCGGTTCGCGGACCGCATGGGCGAACGGCAGGACGATGGCGGCATGCGCATGCTTCCGCTGACGCACGAAACACTGGCGCAGTACGTGGGAACGTCGCGCGAGATCGTGACCCACTACATGAACCGGCTGCGCCGCGAAGGGTATGTGCTTTATACACGAAAGAACATCGTGCTGTATTGCGAGGCATTGCGCGAATCCCAATTCAAGGCGGCTTAGAACGCGTCAGGTGTTGTCCCGAGCCTTGACATTAATCTTATCGGCGTTCATCCGTGTTCATCCGCGGCCAAATTGATTTTTTTCATGGCTCTGTTACGTCATGCGCGGCGCCTCGTGGACAGCCACGCTGGAACTGGCGTCGTCGCTGCGGGCTCACGCGGTCCATTCCATGGTGGAGCCCGGCAGCGAGGTGGTAGTCACCCTTTCGCCGCTGTACCGCGTGCCGCCCGCGGAGGGCGCACGCCTGAGCGCCGCGGCATTCCTGGTCCCCGCGGGAAACCAGGGCGCCCCGCAGAGTTTGAGTTCGCCGGTAGCCATCGATCCGGCCTCGCTGCCGCTGCGTATCGCGGCCAAGGTGCCCGAAACGGCGGCCGGCGATTACCGGGTGGAAGTGCGGCTCTCAGTGGACGGGCCCTCGCCGGTTTCGGTGAAGCCGGTCCCGATCCACGTAGAAGCGCTTGCCGCGGCCGTGCAACAATTGCACGGCCGCGTGAAGAAACTCACAAAGGGCAACGGCTCGGCGCTCCTCTCGGCGGAATACTCGCTGACGCTCTACGACCGCGCGGACGCCGGTGAAGTCGATCCCACGCGCGTCAAGTGGCGCGCCGAGTTTGCCGCCGCCAATGCCATCCTGGACGATCTGGATGCCGGCCGCGACCCGTTCGCCCACCGTCGCGGCGATATGCGCAAGGCCTATCGCTCGGATGTGGATCAAACGCTCCAGCCCTATCGCCTCTTCCTTCCGGAATCCTACGACGGAAGCAAGCCGGTTCCGCTGGTGGTGGCGCTGCACGGCATGGGCGGCGACGAGAACAGCATGTTCGATAGCTACGGCGGCACACTCAAACGGGAGGCCGCGCGCGTGGGCTTCGCCGTGGTCTGCCCCAAAGGGCGCGACACCGCTTCCATGTATCGCGGCGCCGCCGGGCAGGACGTGATGGACGTGCTGGCCGAGGTGCGCCGCGATTACAAAATCGACCCCAGGCGCATCTACCTGATGGGTCACTCGATGGGCGGGTTCGGCACCTGGAGCGTGGCCATGGACGCATCCCGATGTATTCGCGGCACTCGGCCCCATCTCCGGCGGCGGCAACCCTGCGAATATGGCGAAGATCAGCCGGATTCCGGAGTATGTGGTGCACGGCGGCGACGACCGGACCGTCCCGGTGACGCAGTCGCGCACCATGGTCGAAGCCGGCAGGAAGGCCGGCGCGCACATCGTTTATGTGGAGGTCCCGGGCGGCAGCCACACCGGTGTGGCCGCGCCGCAAATGGGCCCCATGCTGGACTTTTTCAAGTCCCAGGCGAAGCCGTAGCTCCAGGCCAGCCCGAGTGAATCCGCGGACCGGCTTCCTGCTGCGCCAGAATGCGCGCCTCCGCCGCCAGCAACTGCTGCCAGCGTGCCTCCAGCGCGTTCTTCTCGGTAAACTTGCGGGCCAGCTTCAGAAAAACCCGATAGTGCCCCAGTTCAGAACTGTAAAGCGCCTGGTAAAAATTTCCGAGTTCGGCATCGCCGGATGCCGCCGCCAGCGCCTCGAACCGTTCGCAGGAGCGCAGTTCGATCAGCGCCGAAACCAGCAGGCGATCCAGAATCTCCGCGGGGTCGCCCTTGCGCACCAGCAGCCGCAGCGCGTTGGCGTAAGGATTCTTGTGGACCCTCTCCAGCCGTGCTCCGCGGCGCATCAGGATGCGCGTCACTTGCGCCAGGTGGGCCGCTTCGTCGCGCGCCACGCCGGTCATGGTTTCGACCCATCCGTCCAGCCAGTCGTTGGGCCAGCGGGTCATCAACTCCAGTGCGTTGTTGGCGGCCTTCTTTTCCAGAAAGGCGTGATCGATCAGCAGGCGGATGGGATCGGCCAGCACGGCGTGCGCCCACTCGATGGGCGTGCGGGAGTGCAGCGGCAGCGAATCCATCCTTTCAAAGTAGCGCAATAGAATGAAATTAGCCTATGCAGACGGCCGAATTCGATCGCCTGGTGGAAGCCGCGTACGCCCGCATTCCCCGCCGCTTCCGGCGGCGCTTGAAAAACGTGGCGCTGATCGTGGAACCCGAGCCCAGCGGCGCGCAGCTCGCCCGCGGCCGCGTGCCCCAAGGCAGCACCCTGCTGGGACTCTACGAAGGGCGCCCGCTCACCGAACGCAGCGTGTTCGACAGTTTCGCCATGCCCGACCGGATCACTATTTTTCAAGGGCCGCACGAACGCCTGGCCTCCAGCTTCGAGCACTGCGCCAAGCTCGTGGAAGACACCGTGTGGCACGAGGTGGCGCACTATTTCGGCATGAACGAACTCCAGGTCCGCACGGCGGAACGAAAGCGGCGTTATCCTTTGTGAGAGGAATTCAACGTGAAATCACAATTGATCTGGGCCGGCGTTCTGGCCGCTGCCGCCGGCCTGGCCTTCGCTGCCACCAAGCCGGGGCAGAGCGAATCGATCACCGTTAACGGCAAGACCATCAGCATTAAGTACTCATCTCCCGCGGTGAACGGCCGTGTGGGCAAGCTATTCGGTAAGGATGGCACCATCGGCAGCGACCAGAATTATCCCGTGTGGCGCGCCGGCGCCAATGAAGCCACGGCCCTGCACACCGATGCCGATCTGCAAATCGGCTCGCTGAACATTCCCAAGGGCGACTACTCGCTGTTCGTCAACCTGGCGAATCCTGAGAGTTGGGAGCTGATCGTCAACAAGCAGACGGGCCAGTCGGGCCTGGAGTACGATGCCAAGCAGGACCTGGGCCACGTCCGGATGACCATGTCCAAACCGCCGGCGATGGTGGAACAGTTGAAATACACCCTTTCGAACGCAGGCAGCGGCAAAGTGAAATTGCAGTTGGCCTGGGAGAATCACCAGGCGTCGGTGATCGCTACCGTGAAGTAGCGATCCTCACCATCGCCTCCAGGCTGCGATCCACGTCCGTCTCCGTAGTCGCCCAGTTCGATACGCTGATGCGCATGGCAGTGTGACCCTGCCACACCGTTCCGCCGCACCAGCAGGTGCCCTCCTGCTGGAGTGCGGCGATGACCCGCTGCGTCACTTCCGGCGGGCCGAACCGCACCAGCACCTGGTTCAACACCACCTCGTTCAGCACCTCGAACCCGGCGGCCTTCAGGCCCTCCGCGAACCGGGCGGCGCAGCGGCAGCTGCGCTCGATCATTTCCGCCAGCCCGCTCCGCCCCAGTCCTTTGAGCGCCGCCCAGACTTCGATTCCCCGCGCGCGCCGCGAAAGCTCGGGCACGAATTGCGAAGGCTCGCGATGCTCGCCTTGCGGCAGATAGGCCGCCGTCAGGCCCATGGCAGCGCGCAGATTCTCCGGATCGCGGACGAACGCGAGGCCGCTGTCGTAAGGAACGTTCAGCCACTTGTGCGCATCGGTGGCCCAGGAATCGGCCTCGCCCGCGCCCTCCGCCAGATGCGCATAGCGCGGACTGGCGGCGGCCCACAGTCCGAAGGCGCCGTCCACATGCACCCAGGCGCCCGCGGCGTGGGCGCGGCGGCAGATCTCGCCGGCCGGATCGAACGATCCCGTATTGACGTTGCCGGCCTGCATGCAAACAATGGCGGGGCCGCTCACTTCCGGAAAACAGTCCAGCCGCATGCGGCCCTGCCCATCCACCGGCACGCGGACCACGCGCTCGCGCCCCATTCCCAGCATGCCCAGCGATTTGATCAGGGAAGGATGCGCTTCCTCGCTCACCACCACCGCCACCGGTGGAGCATCGAACAGGCCCTGCGCCTCCACATCCCAGCCCGCGCGCTGGAGCACCGCGTGACGCGCCGCGGCCAGGGCCGTAAAATTCGCCACCGTGGCGCCGGTGACGAACGCGCCGCCGCATCCGGCGGGCAGCCCCAGCACGTCCAGCAGCCAGCCCAGCGAAACCTCTTCCAGCACGGCCGCGATGGGGCTGGAGACGAACAGCCCGGCATTCTGATCCCACGCCGCGGCCAGCCAGTTGGCGGCCAGTGCCGCCGGTACCGCGCCACCGATCACGAATCCGAAAAAGCGCGGCCCGGCCATCGCCACGGTCGCAGGCGAACCCACGTCATCCAGCATCGCGACCACCTGCTCGGGCGGGCACGGGCAGTCCGGCATCGATTCCTGGAACGCCTCCAGCGCCCGCACCGCTTCCGGCGCAGGGCTCACGCGCCGTTCCTTTAGGTCCTCCAGATATCGCCCGGCGCGCAGAGCGACAGATTCCAGCAGCTTGTCCATCTATCCATGGTAGGCGGGGGGCTTCATTGGTAGGCGGAGGCTTCATTCGGCGCGCAGCGCGCCAGGCGCCCTTTTCCAGGACCACAGTCGGAATGGTGACTTGACCCTTATTTTGGATTTTGCCCGTGGTGTTCATAGCAATTATGGTGGTTAATTCCAGGAAGTCAGGATTCCTGACCTCCCCGCCTGTCGCATAGCAGACCTGGCGGAACATCGAACAAGCCCTGGGCGTCCACGTCCCAACCGGCGCGCTGGAGCAACGCGCGCCACGGCCAGGGCCGGGCGACGAACGCCATGCAAGGAGCCCGGGCTCTTAAATGATGCGCAGCGTTTTCGGCGTGGGGGTCAATATCTCGCACCCAGTCGCGGTGACCACGACGGTATCTTCGATGCGGATGCCGCCGAAGCCTTCGATGTAGACTCCCGGCTCGATGGTGATCGCCATGCCCGGCGCCAGCTTCGCCTTATCCTTTTTGCCGATGCGCGGGGGCTCGTGGATCTCCAGCCCCAGTCCGTGACCCGTGGAGTGCACGAACGCCTCGGCCAGTCCGTACGCCTTCAGCACGTTGCGCGCAGCGGCGTCCACGCGCGCCGTCGAGACTCCCGGACGCACGGCGTCCACTCCAGCCAGTTGCGCTTCCAACACGGCGCGATACGCGCGCTTGACCTTCGCCGTGGGCGTGCCCAGAAAGAGCATGCGGGTCATATCGCTGCAATAGCCGTCCTGCAAGGCGCCCATGTCCACCACCACGAGCTGACCAGACTCCAGCCGCGCGGCGGTGGGTTGCGCGTGCGGCAATGCGGACCGGGCGCCGCCTGCCACGATGGTCTCGAAGGACGGTTTCTCCGCGCCCAAACGGCGCATCCGGTACTCCAGTTCCGCCGCCAGATCCTGCTCCTTCATGCCTGGCCGCACTTTCGCGACCGCCGCTTCGAACGCGCGGGAATTGGTCTCCACACTCCTGCGGATCAGCGCGATCTCGTCCGTGGACTTCACCATGCGAAGTCCCTCCACCCACCCATTCACCGGCACCAGCGTGCTCTTCATCGGCAGCCGCGCCTCGAGCGAACCCAGCGTGTCGCAAGTCATCCGCGAAGGCTCGTAGCCGATGCGCCGCAGTCTCCGCCTGGCAATCGCCGCCATCACGTCCGGCACCAGCGGCCCCTTGGAGACGTGGACCCGGCACGTCACTTCCTGTGCGGCCTGAATCTGGTATCGCGGGTCGGTGAACAGGATGGCTTCCCCGGACAGCAGCAGCAAATTGCCGTTGCTTCCGGTGAACCCCGTCAGGTAGCGCAGGTTGGGACTGAAGGAAACCAGAAATGCATCCAGCTTGCGCTCGGAAAGCTGCGCGGACACCGTCTGGCGCCTGTGCTCGAATTCGTTATCGGCCACTCTGTAGCTCCCGCAAGAAAGTCACTGCCCGGTCCGCCAGGTCCGAAGCCTCACGCATATCGCCCTTGCCCTCCGCTTCCAGGGAGGCCGCCAACAGAGACCGGATGCGAACCACCGTAGGGTTATTGGGGTCGATCCGGCGGCCCTTACTGCCGTTCAGCCACCCGGTAACCTCACGCCGGTGGCTTTGGGCACTGTTTTGCAACCGGTTTCGCTCGGCCTCCGGTAGCACTTCACGCACGGTGCCGCGTTCCGTCTCAAGCGGCGTTGCGGCCGGTGGAGTCACCGGCGCGGCCGGAGGTTCGGTGGCCACCGGAGGCGCGGACCTCACCCGGGGTCGCGTGGGACGTGTGGGAGGCGGCGCTTCCTGCGGAGACGCCGCCGTCGCCTCCTTGGTCAAGGCGTCGGGATCGATCGGCTGGTCCGGCGCGAGCTTCACCTCGGTCTGCGGCATCGATAGCGGCTGGGATGGCGGGGTGGGCGCGGGAGCAGCCGCGACCGGAGCCGGCTGCGGCGGGGGCGGCGTGCTGACCTTCGGCTTGCCGGGCATCACGCATCCGGACAGGGAAACAGCGATAGCGACGGCGAGAATGGCGTACGCGGTCTTCATGCTGGCGCCTTAAATTGCGATCGGCAGGCGGACCAGAAAGGTCGTTCCTTTCCCCGGCTCGCTAGTGAAATCGATTGTACCATCGTGCAACTGAACGATCCGGAATGTCATCGCCAGCCCGATACCCGATCCATCCTTCTTTGTCGTGTAGTATAGCCGGAAAATCTTCTCGCGTAACTCCGGCGGAATGCCCGGACCGGTATCGGACACACGAATCTCCGCGGTGTCTTCAGTCACACTCGATTCAAAACGTAACTCGCCTCCGTCCGGCATGGCCTGCATGGCATTGACCACGATGTTCAGCAGGGCCTGCTTCACCAGGTCGCGGTCAATGCGCACCTCCGCGCCTTCCGCCTCCTGCTCCACGCTGATTCGGATTCCGGCTGCATCCGCCTGCGGGCGGGCCAGCTCCACCATCTCGCTGACCAGTTCCTGAAGCGGAACCTGCGAGACGTTCAGCTCCACCGGACGGGTGAAATCCAGAAACGTCTTCACCACGCGGTCCAGCCGCAGAATCTCGCGCGAAATAATCTCCATTTGCGGCACTACATCGGTATCGCCCTGGGCCAGCTTGGCGCGCGCCACTTCCACGTGCAGCAGGATGGCATTCAGCGGATTTTTTACCTCGTGGGCAACCCCGCCGGAAACGCGGCTGATGGCGGCCAGGCGATCCGCCGTCTGGAGTTCCCGCCCCAGTTTACGCTGCGCTTCCGGATCGCGCAGCCGCACCAGAATACCCGATCCGGCATGCGTCGCTCCGGGAAGTGTTTCCAGCAGATCCACGCTCAGCAGCACCACCGAGAGGGTGCCCGGCTCCTGTGCCGGAAATGCGGCCGGGACGCGCCGGTTGCGTACCGTCCGGCCCATCTCCGCCGCCTGCGAGATCAGCAGACCCAGGGTTGCCGAGGGCGGGAAAATATCGTCCATCGTGGCGCCCGCAAGATCCACCCGCTCCTTGCCCAGAAATTTTTCCACCGAACCGGACGCAAAAACCAGGCGGCGCTCGCGGTTGAAGATGAGCACGGCATCTTCCAGATCCTGCAACAGGCGGTCGATATTGCCGCGGAGATCGGACACCTCGAACTGCGCGCCGCGAAGGCGCTGGCCCAGCAGGTTGACCTTGGAAGCCATCAGGCTGAATTCATCGCTGCCGCTCTTGCCATCCTCAATCCTGGCCGGCTCGAACTGCCCTGCCGTCACCAGGTCGAGCTGGTGCCGCAGAACTCCCAGCGGCCGGAAAGCGACTTTCGAAAACAGAAAGGTGGCGATAACCGCGCAGATCAGCGCGGCCAGCGCAACTTTGACGTTATCCTTCAACGACGGCAGAATATCGTCCTCAATCCGGTTGGGCCTGATGATGGCGCGCACCGAGAGTCTCAGCGAGGGCGGAACGTCAAGCACGATCGGGTCCAGTTGGTACAGGTCCGCCACGCTGCGCAGCGCGCGAAATTTCTGGTACCAGCTAGCCTGTTTGACCAGCGGTTCGAAATCGGGATGGTCCGCCAGCTTGGTGCCCAGCAGGCCTTCGATGCTGTCGAGCAGGATCTCGTTATTGCTTGGATCCACCACGGCCAGCTCGTCCATTTTCGAATCGCTCATCATCTTCTTGAATTGGTCCACCAGCGCCGGTTTGCGCAGGGCTTCGCGAACGGTGACCTGCCGGTCGCTGTTCAGCGCCTGGGTGACCACGTCCGCGGCGAATTGCTGGAAGCGCTGCGCCAGCTTCAACGTGTCCTCGAACTTCGCCTGCATCTCATCGCCGAGATTGATGGCGCTGATCGTGGTCACCATGAGCACAGCCAGCAGCACATAATACAGCGTGAGTCTGGCTTGTAGAGTCATGAAAGTCAGGGAATGGAGAGAACCAGTTTACCGGTGGTCCTCCGCGCCTCCAGGTCGCGATGCGCATCCGCGGCGTCCGCCAGCGGATAAGTGCGGTCGATGCGCACCTTGAGCCGGCCGGAATCCATCCAGCCCAGCACGTCGCCGGCCCGCCACAGCAGTTCCTCGCGCGTGGCGACGTAGTGCCCCAGACTGGGCCGCGTCAGAAACAGCGATCCTTTGCCGTTGAGAATGTTCGGATCGAACGGCGGCACCGCGCCGCTGGATTGCCCGAATAGCGCCATGAGGCCCCGCGGGCGCAGCGAGTTCAGGCTCTTCTCGAAGGTGGTCTTGCCCACCGAATCGTACACTACATCCACACCGCGGCCGCCGGTAAACTTTTTCACTTCTGCTTCGAAATCCTGCTGCGTGTACAGAATGGTTTCATCGGCTCCGTGACCGCGGGCAATCTCCGCTTTCTGCTCCGTGGAAACGGTGCCGAACACACGCGCGCCCAGCATTTTCGCCATCTGCACAATCAACCCGCCCGCCCCGCCCGCCGCGGCGTGCACCAGGCATGTATCGCCCTTTTTCAAAGGGTAGACGGAATGCGTCAGGTAGTGGGCGGTCATGCCCTGCAGCATGGCGGCCGCCGCGGAGGGAAAATCCAGATGGTCGGGAATTTTCACCAGCAATGCCGCCGGAACCACGGCATACTGCGCGTAGGAACCGCGAGCCATGGCATACGCCACGCGGTCTCCCGGCGCCACCTCGGTGACCTCCGCGCCAACGGCCTCCACCACACCCGCGCCTTCATTGCCCAGAGTGATAGGCAGATCGGCCTTATACAGCGCAATGCGAAAATACACGTCGATGAAATTGACGCCGCTGGCATGCAGCCGCACCAGCGCCTGTTTGGGCCCCGGTTGAGGTACTGGCGCGTCCACCAGTTTCATGTTTTCGGGGCCGCCGGGTTCTTGTACTTGAATGATTTTCATGAGATCGCCTTGCGAAGCGCCCGGCGGGTATGCACGGTCGTTGCATAGAGTAGCAGAAACAGTAACGTGAACGGAAACGAAATTACTCGTGCCAGCGTGCGGACCGCGCCGGCCCCCGCCAAACCTGCACGAAACAGCACAAATTGCCGGATAGGCTTCAGATGCAGCCGGTCCAGCCAGAAGTAGTCGCCATTTTCATTGATGACGAAAACCTTGGCCGGCACGCGCGCGGTGAGTGCCCATTTCCACTTCAGCATGATGGGCTCTTCGGAGCACACAATCCCCATCAGGGAGTATCGCCGGGCGTTCAACTCGCGATACAGCTTGCGGCGCCCTTCGCGGCCGCGATAGTCGCCCACTCGGTACACCCGCGTAGTGGCGGCTTCGAATCCCAGGGGCAGAGTGGCAAAGCACGAGACCAGATCGATGGGAATCTCGCCGCCCCACGTCTGGCGCAGGCCTGGCAGGACCTTTTCCACCAGCCCGCGAGATCCGCTTTCCACCAGCAGGATCGAACTCACATCGGGCAGCCTGCCCGTCAAAAAGTATCGCACTCAATACGAATATAGCGTGTTGAAAATCCGTTACGAGGATCCGGCGCAATATCGCAATATACCCTCTGGACGGTAGTTACCTGGCGGCATCCCTCCGCGCCCTTACCTTTGCAAGCCAAAAGCGCTTGCAAATCACACAAAACACAAGAGGAGAACTTACATGAAATCCATTCTGATGGTCGCCGCTCTCGCTGTCGCCAGCCTTTCCGTTGTCAGCGCCAAGAGCTATGAGATTACCTTGAACACCCCCACCGCCGCCGGGCAGACCGAGTTGCGCGCCGGTCATTACCTGGTGAAGGTGAACGGAGCTTACGCCGAGTTCCTGAATATCGACAACAGTCACAGGATCATGGTGCCGGTGAAGGTCCAAAATGCCGATGGCAAGTTCGGCGTGACCTCCGTGGATACCAAGACCGAAAACGGCGTTTCGCAGATTGAGTCGATCCAACTGCGCGACACCAATAGCAAGCTGGAGTTCTAATTTCCCCCGTTAGTTCTCCTCCCCTGGGGCAGGCCTTCCCCGGCCTGTCCCGTATTACTCCTGCCTGAACGCGGCTAGAGATCCACGTGGATCGCGCGCCGCACCGGTTCCAAGCTCGGTCCCAAAGCAACTGCCCCTGAAGGCGGCCAGCGCCTTCGCCGAAAACTGCCAGCGCGTATCCTGCGAAAATAATCCGACTCACATCGTAATAGTAAGCGACCGCATCGCCGGGCTTCACCGGAGGTGCGCCCTCTTTCAGGCGCCTTCAGCGGCGCTTATACCCTCTCGATGGTAGTTACCCGCCCCTGCCTTTCTGCGCCCTTATAATTGCAAGCCGAAGCGCTTGCAAAAGCAAAAACAAAACAAAGAGGAGAACTCACATGAAATCCATTCTGATGGTCGCCGCTCTCGCTATCGCCAGCTTGTCCGTTGTCAGCGCCAAGAGCTATGAAATCGTTCTAACCAACCCGGCCCTGGCCGGTCAGACCAAGCTCGCCCCGGGCCACTACACCGTGAAGGTGAACGGCTCGAACGTGGAATTCCGTAATGCGGACAACAGCCACACCACAACCGTGCCGGTGAAGGTCGAAAACGGCGCAACGAAGTTCGGCTACACTGCCGTGGACACCAAGACGGACAACGGCGTGGACCAGATCCAATCCATCGAACTGCGCGACACCAACACCAAGCTCGAATTCTAAACAGAGCGCTCCGATCCGAGCCGCGCGCGTCAGCAAGCGCAAACACCGATGCCGCCGTGTTTAGTTACTAATCCTCCTCGTTGATACAGGACAGGCCATGCCGCCTGTCCTGCCCCACCTCCAAAGCCGCGTGAAACGGATCGCACCCCGAGTTCACTTCCACCGATAGGTTCGTGAAACTGAAACTATCGGAGGAGAAGTGTAACATGGCAAAGTAACATGAAGGCGGTGCTTCTGGCTAACTAATCCGAATTACTTCGGCAACCTGATAGAGAGTAAGTACTACCGAACGCAAAAGATAACTGCCGCCAAACTTCCACACAGCCTGGTCCGGCGCGTCCGCACGTTTGCTGCGGCCAAAGGAATGTCCATCAGCGAAGTGGTCAGCCGAGCTTGACTCGCGCTGCTGCCGCGAGGACGAGGGCGTGGGAGCCGAAACCAATTCGGCCACACACTCTGCGGTTGGAATATCGATTCGACCGTTTGTTGGCAGACAAGCTTCCCTGACCGTCCGTCTCCGCTCGCCAGTTTCTTCTGGGCTTCGATATGCGCGCCAGGCTCCGTATTGGGATTTTCATCCAAGCGGGTCTTTCTCCTCTTACAGAATCTCCCGCCCCCGTGCGGGCTTCCCAGCTACGGCTCACGCTTTCGCTTCCTGAGGCTTCAGCCCACGGATTTAACCAGGCTTATCCTGGCGCACCGACCGTTAGGGAGCGAATGCGCAACTCTTCATTCGTGACACACCGCACTAAGTGCGCGCCGCTCCACGCGCACGCGGACGGGACCGTTCGGCCTGAGTGTCACCATCTGCATCGGCCTGATCGTCTCGGCAGCCTCCACGGGCAGTTTGAAGCGTTGCGCCACCGTCGCTAAAATCAGCCGCGCCTCCATCATGGCGAAACCGCTGCCGATGCAGACTCGCGGACCGCCGCCAAATGGCAAGTACGCGTAGCGGGGTATGCGTTCTTCCCAGCCGCGCGCGAACCGTTCCGGATCGAACCGCTCCGGGTCATCATAAAAGCGGACGTCCCGCTGCAGGGCGTAGGTGTTTACCGTGACCAGGCTGCCTTTGGGGACTTGGTACCCGCCGACGATCACGTCTTCAATCGGCTCTCTCGCGAACCCCGGTGCCGGCGGATACAGACGCATGGCCTCACGAATCACCATCTCCGTGTAAGGCAGGTTCGCCAGGTCGCTCACCGAAGGCGCCCGGCCCCCCAGCACGCGCTGTAGTTCCTCCGCCAGTTTGGCCTCCACCTCGCCATGGCGCGACAAGAGATACCACACCCACGTCAGAGCGCTTGCCGTGGTCTCGTGGCCCGCCATGAACAGCGTCATCATCTCGTCGCGCAGTTGCCGGTCCGACATCCGCGCCCCACTATCTTCCTCCACCGCCGCCAGCAGCGCGGAGAGCAGATCGTCACGGTTTTCCCCCGAGTCCCGGCGCGTTCGGATGAGCTCCTGGAGAATCGCATCCAGTTCCTTTATGGCCCGCTTCTCGCGGCGATTGCGTCCCGTCGGCACCCACGACGGAATCCGCAGCACCGAGTTCACGCGCTGATTCACGGCATCGAGCACCGCGCGCACCGGCTCGCCCATATCCGCTGCCTCCGGCGGCAGATCCGCCCCGAACAGCGATTCCACCACGATCCCGAGTGTCAGCTTCGACATATCGGCGCCGATCTCGCGGACTTCCCCGTCAACGTACCCATCCATGAGGCGTGTGGCATGAGCGACCATCACATCCGCATACGCTGCCAGTTGCCGCTGATGAAACGCGGGCTGCATGAGCTTGCGCTGCTGCTTCCAGAGCGCCCCATCGCTGGTCAGCAGGCCCTCACCCCCGATAGAACGAAGCGCCCACTTGATCAGCCGTGGTTTGTAAAACTTCTCCGGTTGCTCCACCAGAATCTGCCGCACCAGGTCGGGGTGATTCAGTTGGTACACGTGCAGCGGACCCAGGTTGTAGTGAGCCATGTCTCCGAACTCCCGCGCGACTCCCAAACCGAAAGCCAGTGGGTCGAAAGGGAACCGCTTGGGCAGCATCTGTCCAATGATCACCAGCGGGAGCTTGAGCCGGGGGCCGTCGGGATATTTTCGTTTCATCGCGTGCCTGCTCCGAACGTCAATAATGCGGCAGCATCTCTCGAGTCAGCGCGGCGCGGACCAATCGCGCCGCGTAGGCATGGTCGCTCTCCACGGGCGTTCTGAAATCCATCCCGCGCCGCCAGCCCGCCGGCGCCTCGGGATGTACCCCCGAGAGAATCATCCACCCGCTTCCGAATGTCCCCTCCACGATCGCCGGGGTTCCGTCGGGATATTTGCCGGCAACCGCGCCCCACCCCGTCAACTGCGGGCCATCCTCCCAGTATTGTTCCAGCGTCTGTCCTCCGGCGGCGGTAACCGCGACCGGCGCCTTGCGGATTCCCCGGCCTTCCGCGGCGTAGAACCCGAACCGCACTCCCGCCGTCAGATTCAAACCATTGTAGGGCGAGTTGCCCGCAAAAAAAGCACCCGCGCAGAGTCCCAGATAATTCAACCCACCCTGTACGGCCTTACGAATATTCGCCGTCGCGCTCGCAGTCAGGCCGTTGCCGATCCGTTCGAAATTCCCACCCGGAACAATCAGCAGACGATATTCCCGGAGCCTTGGTTCGCTCATTCCGTTCAACTGCCGGGAGCTGACCGTCGCATAATTGAGGCGCTCGCTGCTGAGAATCTCTTCCAACGCCGCGACGTCTCCCGGCGATGTTCCAGTTCCGTTGAACAAAAGAATAGGAGCATTGCCGGGCTGCCAGGCCGTAAACGCGGCAGCAGCCAGGACAATACACGCGCTCGTCAAAACCAGGCGTACCATTAACTATCGCTTTTGCTCCCGGCTCCGAAACTCCTCGAACCAGTTGTAAACCACGTGAATGGAGAGCGGACGCTCCCCCTCCGGTCTGTCCAGAATCGCAAACCGTTGGCCGTCGGCGGATACATCGTATTGCGGATTCACATCCACCCCGACTGCCCGCATAGAGCGGATGGACGTTCTTTCAAACAGCCGCACCGGCGTCCCGGACGAAAACACGGGCCGTGCCGTAACGTTCACGGCCATCAGCCTGGTCTGCTCGACATAGAAAATCTCTTTTTCGTCACCCCTCCACCGCGGCGCGATTCCTCCCTGCGTCGAGATCTGGTATTTGTGCGCCCCGTCCGGAAAATCGCGGACATACACCTGGTTGCTGCCCGATTCATCGGACACGTAAGCCACAAAGCGCCCGTCCGGAGAGAACCGCGCGGCAGCCTCCACGAACGGAGTTTTCAGGAATACCTCCGGGTCCCCGAAACTTCCATCCGGGCGCCGTTCGCGATACAGCAGGTCGGTCTTGGTCTCCGGCGACAACGCCGAGTACAGTATGTATCTCCCGTCTGGAGACCAGCTCGGGTTCACTTCGTGCTGCGGCGTCCCCACCAGCAGCGTGTCTTCGCCGCTCCCGTTGAACGGTTTCGAAAAAATATCGAAGTTCCCGTTGCGGTTGGAGGCATACGTGACCCGGTCTCCCCCGGGCGTCCAGGATCCCGGTATCTCTGCCGCGGCATCGGACGTGAGCCGGCTCATGCTCCTGTTCGCCAGGTCGTACACCCAAAGGTCGGGAGTGTCGCCGTTGACCTCCACCGCAAGCCGCCGGCCGTCCGGCGACAGTATCGGGCCGCTCTGCTGATGCGGTTCGCCCACGGTGGCCAGGGTCTCCCCGGTGCGGCTCACCATCAGCAGTTGCTTTTTGCCTGAAGGCACGTCGCTGTAAACCAGCGTTCCCGTTAGCGACACGGCGGGCGAAGCGCCATGCCGCGCGATCAGGAAAGGTTCGCCCGTGGCCTGCAGTGTCTCCAGGGAAAACGGCAGCGCCCAGATCGCCGACTCGTCGCGCTGGCCATCCACATAAACGATATGCCCTGTGGGACTGTAGGCCGGGTAAGGATTGACGGAAGTTGATGTCCTGACCAGCCGCCTCCTGCTTTCGCCCGCCACCTGCACATAGATCGTATGGTCCGGATGCTCGCCGTCCAACGCCTGGTACAGGTACGCCCGCCGGCCGCCAGGCAAGTCCAGGAACGAAGGATGCTCGATGTGCGGGTGCTCCACAATGCGCGTAACCGGGCCCCCGTTCGCCGGAACTGTGTACATTCCGCTGGTGTCGCAAAAAAGGATCGTTTGGCCGTCGGAACTCCAGGACGCCCGCCGGAATGCCCCTGCGAGTTTCACGATCCGTCGCGGTGTGCCTCCCTGTACCGGAATTCGGACCAGGTCGCACCCGCCGCGGATCCCGCAACCCCGCCCCGCCGAGTAGCCGACCGACTGATTGTCGGGAGACCAGAACACCTGGTAAACGCCCTCGGCGCCGCGGACGGGAAGCGCCTCTTCCTGGTCCAGATCCCGAATCCACAGTTGCCCGCCCGGCGACGCGACGTAGGCGATATGCTTGCCATCCCGTGAGACGGAGACCTCGGCGTCAATCTCTCCAACGGCGCCGCTTCGCACCAGGTTGGCCGGGGTGATGGTGAACTTCACGGTCCGCGGCCGGCCGCCTTCGGGCGACGGCCGGAAACTTCGCGGCGCCACGATGGCGATCGCCGCGGCCGCCGATAAGACCGCTGCCAGCAACACGACCTTTCTTACGGGCACGCGCCGGCGCCAGGGAATCGCCCCGGACTTTGTTTCCGCCTCCAGATCCTCCAATGCCGCCTTCAGATCACACATCGTCTGGTAACGGTGCGACGGATCCTTGCGCAGGCAGCGCAGGATCACCTTCTCCAGGCCCGGCGGCAGCGGCGCGATCCGGCCGGGCGGCTCCGGTTCCTGGTTCACGATCATGTTCAGCAGGGCCAGGCGCGAATCTCCGTGAAACGGCCTGCGCCCCGTCGCCATCTCGTAGAGCAGGGTGCCGAAACTGAACAGATCGCTCCGCGCATCCAACCTGCGTCCCTCCGCCTGCTCCGGCGACATGTAGGCGGCCGTACCCATCACGGTTCCTTCTTCGGTTTGCAGCCCCGTCTTCAGGGCGCCGTCCGCTGAAGGCTCGGGGTCCAGCACCTTGGCCAGGCCGAAATCCAAGACCTTCACGTGGCCTTCCGCCGTGATCATGATGTTGGAAGGCTTGAGGTCCCGGTGCAGGATTCCCGCTCCATGCGCCTTCGCAAACGCGTCCGCGACCTCGATCGCGTAATGCAGCACCTCCTCCGGACGCAGACCCTTGGGAGGAATCGCTTCGTCCAGGCGCTTCCCGTCCACGTATTCCATCGCGATGAAATCCACGCCCGCGTCCGAGCCGATTTCGTAAATCGTGACGATATTCGGATGGTTCAAACCCGAAGCCGCGCGCGCCTCCCGCAGGAGCCGGCGCTTGCGTTCCTGGTCCGCGAAACGTTCCGGCGCCAGAACCTTCAGAGCCACCGTCCGCCGCAGACGGGTGTCGTAGCCGCGGTACACGGCTCCCATGCCGCCCTCGCCGGCTTTGGCTTCGATCCGGTACTGCGCCAGCGTCTCGCCCGCGGCCATGTCGAGAGCGCCGCTCTCCAGGAATTCCGCAACGGGACTCGTCAGGCTCGGTTCTGCTTCTCCCGCCAGAAGGCGTTCGATGTTCCTGCGGAGCGCTGCATCGCTGCCGCACGCTTCGTCAAGGAATGCGGCCCGCTCGGACGGCGGTCTTTCCGACGCCGCGCGAAACACCTCGGTGATCCGCGCCCAGCGTTCCGCGGTCATTCCAGTGCCTCCCTATGCGTGGTTCGATTTTACTCCCAATGGTTTGGAAGGTTGGCCCGGTCTTCCCCCCAGGAGAAGTTCACTATGACGCGAAGATTGCTGCCGATGATTCTCATCGCCGTGGCGCAGTTCCCGGCGATGGCCGGCACCGGCGAAAGCGCAGAATCAAAAACTGATGCCGCCATCGGGAATGGCGGCCGAGGCCCCTGCCCGGCATCTATCGAGGACTTGTCCACAGACGCGAATCCCAGCGGACAGGCACCGCTTGGCTGGCTCGGATGAGGGGAAATTCGGGATGTTCCTGGTTGATCAGCACATTCCGTTCCACGCGCGTCACTACCGATGGCACGATCAATACCGGCGTGCGGCGCTCGTCGTACCATCGGTCGCCGAAGGCTTGGGTGGCTTCAAATGATGGAGCATCCCACCGCGGCAAATCGTCCGGCGTGATTTCTTCGATGGACAAGCCGGACGGAATCCCGATCTCGACATAGCCTTGACTTCTTGGGACGCTACCGGAAGCATGGACCAGAATCTCCAATAACGCGCCCGAGTAAGTTTCGGCTGCATAGATGACGCGCCGCCCGGGAGAATTCCAGCGGGCGCCGTGGATCATGGCCCCGCTCCCGTCGAAGATGGTATGCCGCATATCGGCGATGCGGAACGCCCGCAGCGGACCGCTACGCAGGAAGGCCATAGACGATACGGGCCATGACCTCTTCAGCCTGCCGCGCGCCCAATTCGGTTAGAGCCGCATCGAGCGGTGTTTTGCCCCCAATCTCCGGATGAGGGGTCGTCAGAAAACGCCGGGCTTGCTCGCGATCCTGCCAAACGTCCTCGGCTGTGGCCACGACCCTCGCCAATCGCTCGGTCCGTTCGCTTTCCGCGGGACTCAACCGTTCCCGCCGCCGCTTGAATGTCGCCTCCGGGACGATCCTGTGCATCATGGCGCGCTGTTCGGCGGCATCTGAAAAGACGTGCCGTGCCACGTTGCGAAGGGTTGCCTTGGGCAAGCCGCGCTCGACGGCATCATTCAGCTCCAACAAGGATGTGACCGGCTTACCCAAAACGCGGTTGCCGCCCAGGACTTCTCCAATATGGCGTGGCTCCAACATGAGTATCATTGTACCCCACATTACGGATCAGATGATACACGCTCCCTGACGGTCGCGGCTCTGTAACACACTGAATCTACGGAGCCGCGCACGTTAGTAAGCGGTCTTTTTGGCTACCCCTTGCGGCGGTTGGGCGTCGAAGGAGCGCGCAGGCTGATGACGGGAAGCAGCGCGTTGTGCTCCTCCGGAATGGGAGCCCGGGCGGTGCGAGCGGCCAGTTCGCGATTCAGGGTGGCGACGAACTCCTGGATCTGCGCCTGCATCTCGCCCATCTTCTCGCGCATGTTGAGGATGATCTCGACGCCCGCCAGGTTCACGCCCAGGTCGCGCGTCAGATGCAGGATCACTTCCAGCCGCTCCAGGTCGTCATCGGTATAAAGCCGCGTGTTGCCATCGCTGCGGGAGGGCTTCAGCAAGCCCTTCGCGCTCGTAGAGCCGCAGCGTCTGCGGATGGATGCCGTACTGCTCGGCCACCGACAGAGATCATGTAGGCCGCTTTGGATTTGCTTGCGCCATGAATCGATCTCTCCGTCAGACCTTCGCCCAGATCTCCGCGCGCGGATCTTCGGGATGCAGCTTGGCCAGTTCGCGCAGCAGTTCCGTGGTGCGCTCGTCGCGTGGACTCGGGCGCTTCGATGGCCACCTCCACGATCTGGTCGCCGCGCTGGTTGGTGCGCGAGTTGAAGACGCCCTTTTCGCGCAGGCGGAACTTCTGCCCGTTCTGCGTGCCCTGCGGAATCTTGAGCAGCGTGCGGCCGTCGATGGTCGGCACTTCGATCTTGGCGCCCAGCGCCGCTTCCCACACCGCGACCGGCACCTTGATTTCGATGTTGTCGCCTTCGCGCCGGAAGAACGGATGCTCCTCCACCTTGCGTGGTGATGTAGAGATCGCCGGGAGGCGCGCCCATGGTGCCGGCGTTGCCTTTGCCGGGCACGCGCAGCCGCGAGCCGTTGCGCGCGCCCGGCGGAATGCGCACTTCCACCGTTTCGGTATGCGGCGACGCGGCCGTCGCCGCCGCAGGTGGGGCAGGCGTTGCGCAGCTTGCCGGTGCCGCCGCAGCGCGGGCAGGTGAGGTTGAACTTCATGGCGCCGGCCATCTGGGTGACATTGCCGGTGCCGTTGCACTGCGGGCAGGTGACTTCGCCCGCGCCGCTCGAGCCCGATGCCGTGGCAGGTGGCGCAGATTTCGTAGCGCGTGATGTTGAGCCGCGCCTGGGTGCCTCTGATGGCCTGCCAGAAATCGATGTCCATCACGTATTCGAGATCGCCGCCCTTTTCCGGCTCCGGTCTGCTTCGGCTTCGCCGCGTCCGCCGAAGAACTGCGAGAAGATGTCGCGGAATCCGCCGCCGGTCTCCGGTGCTGCCGCGCCGCCGGCGCCGCGCCGCCCGGCCCGCGCGCCCGCCGAAAAAATCCGAAAAATCGAAGCCGCTGAAATCCATGTTGGGGTGCGGACCCTGCTGGCCCGCGCCGCCCGCTCCGGCGCCCGGGAAGCCGTTCTCCGAATAGAAGCCGAACTGGTCGTACATCTGGCGCTTCTTGGGGTCGCTCAGGACGTCGTAGGCTTCCTGACGTTCTTGAAACGCTCTTCGGCGGACTTGTCGCCGGGGTTCAGATCGGGGTGATACTTGCGCGCGAGCTTGCGGTAAGCCTTGCGGATCTCGTCCGCGGACGCCTTCTTGGCGAACGCCCAGCGTTTCGTAATAGTCGTGCTTGGGAGGAGACATGGTTAGATCCGGGGATTAGGGCTGGTGGCTGACGGCTGGAACCGGCTCAGCCCCCATCCCGGCCTTACTTACTTCTTGTCGTCTACGTCGACGAACTCGGCGTCGACCACATCGTCTTTCGTCCTTCTTGCCGGCATCGCCGTCCGGGGCCGCGCCGCCGTCGCTGCCCGGCGGAGCCGGCGCCCGGCTGCGACGGCGGATTTGTACATGGCTTCGGCCAGCTTGTGGCTGGCCGTGGTCAGCCGGTCGGCCGCCGCGTTGATGCTTGTCGGGCTCGTTCTCCTCCATCGCCTTCTTGGTCTCTTCGATGGCCGCCTCGATCTCCTTGGCTTCCGCGTCGCTGACCTTGGCGCGATGCTCTTTCAGCGTCTTTTCCACGTTGTAGACCATGGCGTCGGCGCGGTTGCGGGCTTCGATGGTGTCGCGCTGCTTGCGGTCGTCGGCCGCATGCGATTCGGCGTCCTTGGCCATCTTGTCGACTTCGTCCTTCGACAGGCCGGAGGAGGAGGTGATGGTGATCTTCTGCTCGTTGTTGGTGCCGCGATCCTTGGCGGTCACGTTCAGAATGCCGTTGGCGTCGATATCGAAGGTCACTTCGATCTGCGGGATGCCGCGCGGCGCCGGCGGAATGTTGCCCAGCTGGAACACGCCCAGCAGCCGGTTGTCCCGCGCCATGGCGCGCTCGCCCTGGTAGACCTTGATCTCGACCGAGGTCTGGTTGTCGGCCGCCGTGGAGAAGACTTCGCTCTTGCGCGTCGGGATGGTGGTGTTGCGCTCGATCAGCTTGGTGAACACGCCGCCCATGGTCTCGATGCCGAGCGAAAGCGGGGTCACGTCGAGCAGCAGCACGTCCTTGACTTCGCCGCCCAGCACGCCGCCCTGCACCGCCGCGCCCACCGCCACCACTTCGTCGGGATTCACGCCCTTGTGCGGCTCGCTGTTGAACAGGTCGCGCACCATCGCCTGAATGCGCGGCATGCGGGTCTGGCCGCCCACCAGCACCACTTCGTCGATCTGCGCGGGCGTCACGCCGGCATCCGCCATGGCCTGCTTGCAGGGGCCCACGGAGCGCTGCAAGATGTCTTCCACCATCTGCTCGAAGCGCGCGCGGGTCAGCTTCATCTGCAGGTGCTTGGGGCCGGTGGCATCGGCCGTGATGAACGGCAGGTTGATCTCGGTTTCGAGCAGCGTGGAAAGCTCCATCTTGGCCTTCTCGGCGGCTTCCTTGAGGCGCTGCAGCGCCATCTGGTCCTTGCGAAAGATCGATGCCCGTTCTCCTTCTTGAACTCGGAGACGATCCAGTCGATGATGCGCTGGTCGATGTTGTCGCCGCCCAGGTGGGTGTCGCCGTTGGTGGACTTCACTTCCACCACGCCATCGCCCACTTCGAGGATCGAGATATCGAACGTGCCGCCGCCGAAATCGTAGACGGCGATGGTTTCGTTCTTCTTCTTGTCCAGCCCGTAGGCCAGCGCCGCCGCCGTCGGCTCGTTGATGATGCGCATGACTTCCAGGCCGGCGATCTTGCCGGCGTCCTTGGTGGCCTGGCGCTGCGCGTCGTTGAAGTAGGCCGGGACCGTGATCACGGCCTGGGTGACCTTCTCGCCCAGATAGGCTTCGGCGGCTTCCTTCAGCTTGGTGAGGATCATGGCCGAAATCTCGGGCGGAGAATACTTCTTGCCCTGAATCTCCACGCGGGCGTCGCCGTTCTCGCCGCGGACCACCTTGTACGGGACCATCTTCATTTCTTCGCTGACTTCGTCATAGCGGCGTCCCATGAACCGCTTGATGGAGAAAACCGTGTTCTCGGGGTTGGTGATGGCCTGGCGCTTGGCCACCTGGCCCACCAGCCGCTCGCCGCTCTTGGTGAACGCCACCACCGACGGCGTGGTGCGGGCGCCTTCCTGATTCGCGATGACGGTGGGCTGGCCGCCTTCCATCACGGCGACCAGGAGTTGGTGGTGCCCAGGTCGATGCCGATAATTTTTCCCATTGTCGAAAGCCTCCCTCAGTTATTGTGAAATTGAATAATGGCGTGCCGCCGGAGGGCGGCCATTTAGTACAAGACCATTATCAAGGTTTAGTGCAGACTTGTCAAGTTTTATCTGAGTGTGGTCGGCTCAATCTTTCGCCCGGTCCAGTAGCGCCGCCACCAGGCCCGGATGGCCGTCCAGAGGCGCCGTCACCTCGATCTCTAACCCCTTGTTGGCACGGGAGATATCGCCCACAATCCGCGGCAGGTCACGTTCCAGGTGGGTGCCCAGGGTCAGGAAATAGGGGATCACGCGGATGCGGCGGACACCCTGAGCCAGCAGGCGCGCCACGGCCCCTTCCAGGTCCGGTTGCCCTAATTCCAGGAAGGCCGGCTCGACGTGTTCCAAGCCGCCGGCGCGCGCCAGTTCCCGCGCGGCATCGCGCACCGATTCATTGGCGGATTCGATACGGGAGCCGTGTCCGAAGACGATGATCCCGACGCTCACTGGCCGTGAATGTAGGCCCGCATGTGGTGAAGTTCCTCAGTCTTGCGCGCCAGTTCGAAATTCATCAGGTCACGCATAGAAAGGAAGCCGACCACGCGCGAGCCTCGCGTTACGGGCAGATGGCGGCAGTTGTGACTCTGCATTAATTCCATGGCTTCTTCCAGGCTGGCCAACTCATCGACCGCAACCACGTTTGTGCTCATGACCATGCGCACGGGCGTCGTTTCCGGATCCACATGTTCCAGCACCACACGCTTCATGAGATCGCGCTCGCTGAAGATTCCGCGCAGGCTCTCTCCATTCAGCACCAGAATTGCCCCAACGTGCAATTCCGCCATTTGTCGCGCCACCTGGGCGACGGTATCGAATTCGCCAACCTGAAACAGATCGCGATCATGAACAATCTCACGCACCGTGGACATAGGCCACCCTCCCTAGGTCAGGGGAAAACTATATCACAGCAGATGCGGATTGGAAACGAAAGTTTCAATCGCCAGGCCGGTACGGGTAAGCGGGAGTACGAGTCCGCGGCGTGGCTGCGATTTACCGGTTGGCGATCTCCTGGCCCAGCAGAAAGCCGAACTGGGCCGCCTGCTGGAGCGCCGTAAAATCCCAATCGGCCTGAAATTCGTCGGACGGCTGATGGTAGTGCTTGCTGTTGTACTCCTGCCACATGGCTTGGCCGATACCCGCGGGCTTGCCGGCGAATTCGGTGGCGTGCTCGATGGAAAAGGCGGGAATCCCGGCGTGGGCGAAGGAAAAATGATCGGAGCGGAAATAATGACCCTGGCCGGGCTGGCTGTCCGGCGAAATCGCCAGGTTCAGGCGGGCGGCGATTTGCTGCGCCAGCGGCCAGAAGGGCGTCTTCTCCGCGCCTGTGATCACCACGTCCTTGGCGCGGCCCGAAGGGATAAAGCGCGTCATAATTCAAATCGATAGCGGTCTTTTCCCTGGGAAATAGCGGATGCGCGGCGTAATATTCGGAGCCTTTCAAGCCCGCCCTCCTCGGCCGTGACCGCTCAGGAAGAGGGCCGAGCGACGGGGCTTCTGCCGCAGCGCCGCCCACGCCCGTGCCAGTTCCAGCAGGATGGCGCAGCCCGGTGGCGTTATCGATCGCGCCGTTATAGATGGCGTCTCCATTCACCGGCGTGCCGATGCCCAGATGGTCCCAATGGGCGCTGAAGATCACTACCTCGTCTCTCAGCTCGGGGTCGCTTCCCGGCACCACGGCGGCCACGTTGCGCGTGTCGAGCTGCCGCACCTTCTGCACGGCATGGCGCCGCGCAGCCGGAATATCCAGATCCATCGGCCGGAAGCCGGGCTTTTCCGCGGCGGCCAGCAGTTCGTCCACGTTCTTTCCGGCGAGCGCGACCAGGCGCTGCGCCGGCATCGTGGGTCATCCAGCCGGCCAGCGAAAGGGCCCTGGCGCCCGGCTCCAGTTTCACGTAACGGCGTTTCGCGGCCCCAGGAACTGCGCACCACGTCCCAGCCGTAACCCGCGGTCGGCGTGGTGTGGATCATGATCACGGCGCGCGCTCCGCGGCGGAGGGCCTCTTCGTATTTGTAGGTCCACCGGCCGTAGTAGGTGAGGGCGCGGCCCGTCGAAGAATTCGGGTCCTGGGAGGGCGGCTCATTGGTGAACATGCAGGAGCACCTTCCCATTGACGTCGACGCCTTTGATAATCGTCCCACTGATATTCCGGCGCGGTGATGCCATGGCCCACGAAAACCGCATCGCCTTCGAAGCTGCCGGATCGGCCGCTGCGGTGAGGTCGTCAGCCCACGAAATCGTCTCCGCCAGCGGAAATCGACGGTCTTGCCCGCGGCGCCTGCGGAGAGCTGCGACGCGGGCTGCGGGTCTCGAGGCCGACCAGCGGCACCTTCTGGAAGAAGGTCTGCCCCTCGCCCGCCGGTTTGGCGCCGGCCAGGGCGAACTGCGTGGCGATGTATTCGGTGGCCAGGTCACCGCCCCTCTGGCCTACGCCGCGCCCTTCCAGCAGATCGCTCGACAGGAAGCGGGTGTGTTCGCGGATGCGCACTGCGGAGATCGAGCTGTCTTCGGCCAGAAGCAGCGCGGCAGCAATCATGACTAATCCGATGGACTTATAGGTGATTGACATGATAAACTCAAAAAGTACGCTTCAGAGTCTACATGAGTCAATCGTACTCTCACCCATCTGCGCGCGCTGGAAGCCGAAAGCATTCATATTCTGCGCGAGGTCGCGGCCGAATTCCAGAAGCCGGTGATGCTGTATTCCATCGGCAAGGATTCCTCGGTGATGGTGCGGCTGGCGCAAAAGGCCTTCTACCCGGGCAAGATCCCGTTCCCGCTGCTGCACATCGACACCACCTACAAGTTCCGCGAAATGATCGAGTTCCGCGACCGTTTCTGCGCCGAGATCGGAGCGCGGCTGATCGTCCACACCAACACGCGAGGCGATCGAGGACGGCGCCAACCCGTTCCGCCTGGGCACGCAGAAGTGCTGCGGCCTGCTGAAGACCCGGGCCCTGCTGGATGCGCTGGCGGAGGGCGGCTTCGACGCGGCCTTCGGCGGCGCGCGCCGCGACGAGGAGAAGTCCCGCGCCAAGGAGCGGGTCTATTCGTTCCGCGATTCCTTCGGCCAGTGGGATCCCAAGAACCAGCGGCCCGAACTGTGGAATCTCTACAACGGCCGCATCGACAAGGGCGAGAGCATCCGCGTTTTTCCGCTCTCCAACTGGACCGAGCTGGACGTCTGGCACTACATTCACGCGGAGAACATTCCCATCGTTCCGCTGTATTTCGCCAAGCTGCGGCCGATGGTGGTGCGGGGCGAGTCGTTGATTCCCGCTGGAACAGGATATCCCGCTGCTGCCCGGCGAGAAGCCCGCAGATGGTGATGTGCCGCATGCGCTCGCTGGGCTGCACGCCCTGCACCGGCGCCATCCGCTCCGAGGCCGACACCCTGCCGAAAATCATCGAAGAGATGATCGCGTTCCGCCGCTCGCGAGCGCGAGAACCGCGTGATCGACCACGACCAGGAAGGCTCCATGGAGATGAAAAAGCGCGAGGGCTATTTCTGAGTCGCGAGACTCCTGCGCGTTTCACCACCGCGGGCAGCGTGGACGATGGCAAGAGCACGCTGATCGGCCGCCTGCTCTACGATTCCAAGGCGGTCTACGAAGACCAGCTGGCCGCGGTCCGCAAGGCCACCACGCAACCAGACCACCAAGGCGGTCTGGACCTCTCGCTGCTCACCGACGGCCTGCGCGCCGAGCGCGAGCAGGGCATCACCATCGACGTGGCCTATCGCTACTTCTGCCACGCCGCGGCGCAAGTTCATCATCGCCGATACGCCCGGCCACGAGCAGTACACGCGCAACATGGCGACCGGCGCTTCCACCGCCGACCTGGCGATCATCCTGATCGATGCCCGCTACGGCGTGCTGCCGCAATCGCGCCGCCACGCTTACATCGCGGCCCTGCTGGGCATTCCGCACCTGGTGGTGGCGGTCAACAAGATGGACCTGGTGGATTTCCAGCGAGAGAGGTATTTCAGGACATCCGGAATCGAGTTCACCGAATTCGCCTGCAAGCTGAATCTGCGCGAGGTCGCAGTTCATTCCATCAGCGCGCTCGATGGCGATAACGTGGTCCAGCCGAGCCGCCGCACCCCCTGGTATCGCGGGCCGAGCCTGCTGGAGCACCTGGAGACGGTCCCGATCGCCCGCGACCGCAATCTGGCGGACCTGCGCTTTCCGGTGCAATACGTGATCCGGCCGGACCTGGATTTCCGCGGCTTCGCCGGCCAGGTGGCCTCCGGCGTGATTCGCAAGGGCGACGCGGTGCACGGTGCTGCCCTCCGGGCGGACCAGCCGGGTGAAGTCCATCGTCACCTGGGATGGCGAACTGGAAGAGGCCTTCGCCCCGATGTCCGTCACGGTGTGCCTGGAAGACGAGAGTCGATATCAGCCGCGGCGACATGCTGGTGCATCCGCACAATCTGCCCGAGACCACCCGGCGATTCGAAGCCAACCTGGTGTGGATGAGCGGCAAGCCGCTGGAGCCCCATCGCCCACTGCTCCTGAAGCACACCACCAGGGTGGTGCAGGCGAGGATTCTGGAGATCCGGCACCGTGTGGATATCCATTCCCTCGCCCAAGTACCCGCAAATCAATTGCATTTGAATGAAATCGGCTTTGTTTTAGTGGAATCGCAGCGGGCATTATTCTGCGATTCTTATGGGCGGAACCGGCAGACCGGCAGTTTTATTCTGATCGACCCGATTAGTAACGACACGCTGGCCGCGGGCATGATTTCCGGCCCCGAGACGCTGGCGCCTGTGGGACCGGTGACTGCCGAAGATCGCGAGGCCCGGATCGGCCACCGGCCGTACCTGATCCTGCTTCCCAACGCCGATGCATCCACGGCGGAGGAGGTGGAGCGGACCCTTTTCGATCGTGGCTACCTGGTATATCGAACGGACGATCTTCACGATGGCCAGGCTGCCGCGGATGCCGGGTTGGTGGCCCTGGTTTTCGGTGAAGGCGCCTCGGAAGGGCGGATTTCCGAGGCCAATTCAAGGGTGCTCTACCTTACGGTCGGCGATAGGACGTTTGGTGACATTTTGAAGACACTTCACCAAGGTGAACTCTCCTCTTGATATACGGATAATACCCGCAGGATCAGTGAATTCCCATACGTTTAGAATGTGAATATTTACCCTTGATATCCCGGTGTTGTCTCGGGAGTACCAGGAGATCCAAAAACGCTTGCGATTTATATTGCATTAGCCCGGAATGTCACGCTATACTCCCTTGTACCGAGCCCAGTGCGTATAGGATTCAAGCCGACGTGGTACTAGTGAGGGCTTGGCAGGAAAAAGAGTTCTTGGAGGAGGAACTTAAAAAATATGAAGGTTGTCACAAAGGCAGCTTTAGGAGTTACGATGGCGATTGCGCTGTCGGGTGTCGCGTCCGCGGGGCCGATCTGGGGTCTTTGACTTTCAGTCAGGTCTGATTCTATTCGGATGGAGGCACGAATCTCGCCAATAACACATCAGAACACGATGAATGTTTGTTCATTGAAGCCGGTCTCGGGATTACAGCGCGATTCCGTGTGGTACTGCTTTCACGGGCCCGGTCGGTGCTGGCCATATCCTCCGCATGGCATCCGCAGGCCAACTTGGGGGTTTCATCATTCTCAAGCGCGAACTTGGCGCGTTTTACCGACGATCGGTCGCCGAGTTTCGACGTCTGAGTGAAAGTCGGACATGCAACCTTCTCTGGATGTTTACCTGCGTGGCACTGTTTACCGGTCCACACGGGAGCCTTCGCGGGCTTCGCTCCTGACGACACAGTTTCGTTTCAGTCGAGTCAGACGCGGTGGGTCAATCGGCGGTGGAGATAGCTGAGCTCCGCAGTCCCCTAGCGTGACTCCTGAACCGGCTACGATGGCACTGCTGGGTTCTGCCCTAATCGGGTTGGGCTTCCTTCGCCGCCGTAAGGTCTAGAAGTCGAGAACGCAGAGATTTTCCAATTTCCCAAGCGGCCCGAGCAATCGGGCCGCTTTTTTTCCTCCTCTGTTCCGGTGGGTGTTTAGTAACCCACGGGCTTTCCGGCGCGTAAGGGATTCTGAGACATGCCTGCGCCACTCAAACAAACTGCCAGATTCCTGCTTGCTCTTTCCTTCGCCGCCGCGTTGCCGGCGGCTGCTCAGACTCCGACGTGGGACACCAGCGGAAACGGAATGCTGAAAGGCGCCTACTATTTCCGCCAGGTCTATTACCAGATCGGGTATAACGACGGATCTCTATCGGATGCGGTACCGTTTATGGGACGTGGTGACATTCGACGGCAACGGTGGACTTCTCTCTTCGGTCTACGGGATACGTTCGTGGAAGCGCAGGGTGTGACGTCAGCAACTCACGTTCAAGGGCACCTACTCGATTGCCGCTTCGGGGTACGGCTTCATGTCCAACCCGATTGTCGCGGACGGACGAGGTCATTTACGGGATGGTGAATCAGCAGGGAATTTTCATTGGCGGGGACACCGAATCGTTGGACGGATACAACGATCTGTTTATCGCGGTGCCGGTGGGTTCTCCGGTGCCGACCGCGGCCAGCTTTCAAAGGCAACTATACTTTGGCGTACATGGACCTTTCGAGCGGCAGCCCGCAATACACCCTGAATGCCATGATCCAGATGAGCCCGAACGGCGTCAATAATCTGGGTACGGTGTCGTTAACCGGATACGTGGGCGGCAACGGACCCACAAAATACCCGCAAACTCTGACCGGCACTTACGGCGCGTCCAACGGCGCGATGGTGTTGACATTCCCGAATTCCAATACGAATATTCCTGACCGGGCAGTATTATCTTTATATTTCTCCGGACGGAAATTTCGTATTTGGCGGGTCGCCCGGCAGTTTCGATATGTTTGTAGGAGTGCGCACGGGGAGTGGGACGCCCGCGCTCGGGGGCCTGTATTACCAGGCAGGGATCGATCAGGACGAGTCGCAACTGCTGACTTCCGGGTACGCGCTTCTGGACAATTATTACGGCGCTCTCTCGGCCAATTCGGGCTCGATCGTGGGGCATCAGCGCATTCTCGAACTGCTCTCCTACGGCGGCTCCTATGATTACACCTACTCCGACGGCTATTCTCTGAGTTCTACGGGCGCCTACAGCACGTCGACGACGAACTACGTGGTGGGCGCGGATGGAATTCGGATTGGGTCGGGCATCTGGCCATACCTGGGAATCAACGTGGCGTTACCCGCGCCGGCACTCAGTCCCACGGGGGTGTACCTGAACCCCCAGGGGATCGTCAATGCGGCCAGTTCGGCGCCGTTCACCGCGAGGATCGCACCCGGCGAACTGCTGACGCTCTACGGCAACAATCTGGCTGCCGCGCTGGCGATTGCGGCGCAGGTTCCGTTCCCAACGACTGTGGGTAATGTGCAGGTGATGGTGAATGGCGCTGCCGTGCCGATTTACTATGTGAGCCCCACGCAGATTTCCGTCATCGTGCCGTATGGGATCACCGGCTCCATCGCCCAGTTCCAGGTGTCCAACGCCGGAACGCTATCGAACACGGTCACCATGGCGATTGGCACCACGGCTCCTGGCGTGTTCACCGTGCCTCCGGGCGGCTTGAGCTATGGCGCGGTTCTGCATGCCGACTATTCCCTGGTCACGCCGCAGAGCCCCGCGCAGATCGGCGAGACCGTGCAGGTGTATATGACCGGGCTGGGAGCCGTCACGCCCTCGGTGGGCGATGGAGCGGCGGCACCTTCAGACAGCCTGGTGAATACCTCGAACACCATCACGGCGGATATCAGCGGCACCACAGCCACGGTAGCATTCGCTGGGCTCGCGCCAGGGTTTGCGGGTCTCTACCAGGTCAATGTCACGATACCCACCGGGCTGACGGCAGGCGACAACTACCTCGATATCGCCGGGCCCGACGCGTACACCTCGGAGGCACTGATTTCGATTGGCGGGGCTTCCGCCGGCGCGAGCCGACAAGCCGGTACGAGCCGCTGCGATTAAGGGTGCGGGCAACGCCAGGCATCCGAAGCAGCTCAAAGCCCGAGCGATTCGATAATGCCATCCACATCGGCCGGGCGGAGGCGGACGGGCTCTTTCATCTGCTCCGGAGCGGCCCGTTCGTCGAAGGCCTGAAACAACGCCATTTTCGCTACGGCGTACCGTTCCGTAGCGGAGAGTTCGCGGGTATGCGCCCGCCCCCATTCGGCCAGCACAGCGTGGCTCACCATGACGGAGGTGGGGTGCCAGGCCTTGCGGTCGTGGGACAGGCTGAAGACAAATTCGGTCCCTTGGTCCGGACCATGCTGGACGAGGCGTTGGCCCTCGTAATAATACTGGTAGACGTAGCCGCTTTGGGCCGAATAGGTCTTCATGCGGCGCACCGGCGGGGCACCGGTAAGGGCCGTAGGTTTCCGTGAAAAAAAGCCCCGAAACACGATTTGTTTCTCCTCGCCTGCGGACTATCCTAAGTTCTATTGACAAGAATAGCAGGCAGGCGCATATTGAAATTGGAATCCGGCAGATTCGGGATTCCGACAGTCGCTGAAGCAGCCGGCCCACCCTGGGCTGGCGGGAGGTGACAGATAGAGCCGGACCACGATGAGGGCGGCCTCATCCGCGGTGAGTGAACAGGCAGTACGGAGAGTTTCGATACGGTCGGATCGAATGCCTCGCAGTGTCAGGCACGGCGCGTGATGCGCACTTTGGATGACTGTAAACCGGGAGCTCTTTAGTTCGCGAGCCGCAGGATGACCGCCCTTTTCTATTTTTCAGATTCAGCCCCCGCGTCAAATTCACGCCATTTCTCCAAGACCGCCAGTCTCAGTGGTGTAAACTGAGATGAGTTCTCCCACTTATGACATCGGTCTTACCCCGGGAAATTGTCAGCGCGCACAGTCCGGATTCCGACGACGCCTTCATGTTTTATGGGCTCGCAACGAAAAAGGTCCGTTCGCCAAGAGTGTCGTTCCGTCACGTTCTGGAAGATATCGAAACTCTGAACCGTAAGGCCATGGAGGGCGTCTACGAACTGAGCGCCATTTCGTATCACGCCTATCCCTACGTGGCCGATAAATACGTGTTGATGGCCAGCGGCTCGAGCATCGGCGATGGGTACGGGCCCATGGTGATCGCCAACCGGCCGATGGAGCCGGAGGAACTGAAAGGCAAGCGCATCGCCATCCCCGGCACCATGACCACCGCCTACCTGGCCTGCCGGCTTTACCAGCCCGAATTCGAACCGGTGGTGACGCGCTTCGACAAAATCATCAACGCGGTCCGCGACCGCACGGTGGATGCCGGGCTGATCATTCACGAGGCGCAGTTGACCTACGACCGCGAGGGTTTTCACAAGGTGGCCGATCTGGGCCGCTGGTTCAAGAACACCTACGGCCTTCCCTTGCCGTTGGGCGGCAACGTCCTGCTCCGGTCGCTGGGCGGGGAATTGCAAAGCGAATGTTGCCGCATGATGCGCGAGAGCATTCAGTACGCCCTGGATAATCACGATGAAGCGCTGGCCTACGCCATGCAGTTCGCTCGCGACATGGATCCGCGGCTGGCCGAAAAATTCGTGGGCATGTACGTCAACCACTACACCCTGGATGCCGGCGAAATGATTCCCAAAGCGGTGCAAAAACTGCTCGACCTGGGCTACGATGCGGGCCTGATCTCCAAGCGCGTGACCGTGGAGTTCATCCGGTAACACGCTCCCTTACGGTCGCGGCTCTGTAACATACTGAATCTACAGAGCCGCGCACGTTAGTAAGCGGTCTTTTTGGTAGAGTAGAATTATGCGCAGCTTGCGAGCCTCCCTGATTGGTCTGATGGCGGTGGCGTTCCTGGCGGGGCAAACGGTAACGCGCCCCAAAGACGTACGTGAGATCGCCAAAGCTGGATCCAGCGCCCTGCCCCAGCTTCAGGAACTGCTGAAGAATCCCGACCGCGACATCCGTATCGAGGCGGTCAAACAGATCACGGAAATCGGGCCGCCGCGCAGCCTGGATCCCCTGATTCTGGCGACCCAGGACAACGACCCCGACGTACAGATGCTGGCCACCGACGGCATCGTCAATTTCTATCTGCCCGGGTATGTGAAGACCGGCGTCACCGCGCCGTTGCGCAAAGTGGGATCCAGCATCAAGGGAAAATTCACCGACACCAACGATCAGGTGATTGACGCGTATCTGACTCCGCGGCCCGACGCCATCGCCGCGCTCGGCAAACTGGTGCGCTCGGGCTCGAGTATGGATTCGCGTGCCAACGCTGCGCGCGCGGTAGGCATTCTGCGCGGGAAGGCCGCGGTGCCGGACCTGGAAGACGCGGCCCACTCGAAGAACTCCGAATTGATTTATGAGGCGCTGATCGCGCTGCAAAAGATACGCGACGAATCCGCCGGGCCGCACATTAGTTTCCTGCTGCACGACCTGGATTCCAAGGTGCAAATCGCGGCCATCGAGACCATGGGACTGCTTGCGCAACAAAGATGCGGTGCCCGCCTTGACGGACGTTCTGACCCACTCCAAGGATGCCAAGGTCAAGCGCGCCGCCCTGACCTCGCTGGCGATGCTGCCGGCGGAAAAGAGCCGCGCGGTCTACATGCAGTACATGAACGATAAGGACGACCGCTTGCGCGCCGCAGCCGCCGAAGGGATAGGCCGCCTGAAGAATCCCGCCGACCTGCCGATGCTGGAAAAGGCATGGCAGGACGAAGCCAAGCCGCAGCCCAGACTTTCGCTGGCGTTTGCCATGGTGCTGGATGGAAAGACGGAACTGAGCGAGTTCAGCCCGCTACAGTTTCTGATCAACAATCTGAATTCCGCCGCGTACAACGGCGAAGCCCAGCCGTTTCTGGTGGAACTGGCGCGAGACCCGAAGGTCCGGAACGCACTCTATGCACCCATGCAGTCCGGCACCAGGGCGGAAAAAATCGGGCTGGCCGGAGTTCTGGCGCGCAGTGGGGATTCGGGCAGCGTGGCGCCCTTGCAGAAGCTGACCAACGATCCGGATCCGGCCGTGGCGCAGGCCGCGCTTACGGCCGTGCGGAATCTGCAAGCAAGAATGTAAGGGGAACCCGCGGATGAGAGGCAGGCGAACCTGCCTGCCCTTAAACTGGTGACTACTTCGCCTTCTTCTGCTTCTGCTGGCCGACGCGTACCTTGAAGTGCAATACCTTGGCATCCTGGAACGCTTTATGATCGTGGCGCGCCACGGCGTCCGCGAGGTACTGATCGATGTTGGCGCCGCTCGGCAGGACGGCCATAACCGTAAAACTATCGTTGCAGGTCGGGCAGAAAGGCCGGAACCGCTTCACATTCGGAATTGCCATAACTCTATAGAGTCTAGCATGAGCCGCGGCTACCCGGCCAGTTCAGCCGGCTCGGTGGTACGCATCTCCAGCCAGCCCTGTTGCGGCACGGCATCCATGGGCAGGCCGCCCTGCCAGAGCGAAAACTGAAACCGCAGCCCGTGACCATCTTTGACTCCCAGGGCGGCCAGTGAAATGCGCACCTCCAGGATGCGGGCGAAGGCGCATTCCACGGCAGGCGGGTCAGTGGGCGGGAGCGGCGCGGCCAGTTTGCTTTCCACCACGTGCGCCGATCCGGGGGAAAAGCCCACCACCACGTGACTGCCCTGCCATTCGTCGAACGGCTGCGCGGTCAGGCGGGCTTCCATGCCGGGCAGTTCGGCTTCGTAGCCGGTGTGGAAATCCACGCGCAGATACAGGTTGGCGCCATCGCTGCCGAATTGTACTTCCTTCACCAGGAACTTCTTGCCGTGCATGGAGCCGCTGCGCTCGTCCACGCGGTAAATGCCGGCGCCGATCCATTCGAAATACGAAGTGACTTCGCCATCGATCGCCGGCGCGATGGGGCCGGAAGGTTCAATGCGCACGTCGGGCACTTCCATGCGCAGAATGGGCCGCGACAGCTCTTCGGGAGGCATCAGATTCAGGAACCGGTAGACGTTCGCCAGATGGCTGCGGTAAAGCTGGTCGAACTCTTCGCGGTTGGCGGAATCGTGCTCGGGACCGTACCACCAGCACCAGTCGCTGCCTTCGGCGATCAGCAGTTCCTCGAAAGCCATGCGTCGTCTGTTCGTCGCTGACGTTGCCCGCGGAATCGAACGTCTGGCGGGCGCGCAGCAGTTGGGTCCACGCCTGGTTGTCTTCCTCGGCGCCGATCCACACATCGAAATTGGCGTTGATCCACGAGCCGGGGAAGATATGGTCCAGCGGTTCGGGCGCGGCCAGGTCGAGAGCCTCGCTTCACGGTGACGGCGCGCATTCCGGAGTCGTCCGAAATGCGCCGGTATAACTCGCGGAGGAAAGGGCGGCCATTGTGGTCGTAATATTCCCAGGCGTTTTCGCCGTCCAGGATGATCGGCACGGGGCATCGCGCCCGGAATGCAGAATGCCGGAGCAGTTTTCGCGAATGCGCCGCAGAAAATCGTCGGCCGCCGCGTGCGGCGTCCATCTTGGAATAGACGAAACCAATCAGGTCGCTCAGAAAATGATCGCGGAAAATGACGCCGAGGCTTCGCCCTCCCTGATGCCACCGGTACGGACGATACAGCCCGTCCACCGGCACCGGACGCGACAGGGTCCGGTTGAGCACGCCGCTATCGGTGGCGGCCCACTGAAAGCCCAATTCCGCGGCGATGCGCGAACACTTCGTCGGAGACCGAGCCTTCCGAGGGCCACAGCCCCACCGGCGCCACGCCGAAATGCGTGCTGCAATATTCCCGCGCCAGGGCGAGCTGCCGGCGGGCATCCTGCGGATACCGGTAGCGCGGCGGCAAAGGCACGCCGGGATGCGCCACCGAGGCAATATTGGAATCGCACACCAGCGGCAGAATGGGGTGGTAATAAGGGGTGGTGGAGACTTCGATCTGGCCCGATGGCCGCCAGCTTCTGGTATTCGGGAATCACCAGGTTCACGATTTCGCGCTGCTTTTCGCCCATGCGGACCTGGTCGGCCAGAGTGAAGTCGCGGCCGCGCCGCATCCATTCGCGAATTTCCGGGTCCTGCGCCTGCAGACTCTTCGTCGAACCAGGCCAGTTGCGACCACATCTGCAGATCGCGAAACTCCTGGGCGCCGAACATGACGCCGCGATCCCAGGCTCTTCTGCGCCTGCCAGGCATCGAATAGCTCTCCGTAGCGCGGGTAGCGGTAGATCATGCGCTGCGGATCGGAATAAAACGAGTGCCGCAGCAGGAAGGCGCTTCTCCGCATCGTTCAGGCTTTCGGCCGGTTTGAGCGCCAGTTGCAGAAACGGGTCTGCCGCCTCGCCCGCAAGCGTATTCCTCCACCTGGGCCATCATGGAAGGCACCAGGTTGAAGGTCTGGCGGATCTGGGGAAACTCCTCCAGAATGCGCACCATGCCGTAATAGTCTTTGAGCGCGTGCATGCGCGTCCACGGCAGTTTATACTCGCCGGAGACCAGGTCCTTATAGAAGGGCTGGTGCATGTGCCACAGAAAGCACAATCGAATTTGAGCCATCAGATTTTCATAAAATATGCAGACGGCGCGGTCTGCCGCGACTATTTCCCGAAGTAGCTGCGAACGGGCGGCGGCGGCGAGTCTTTACGAATCGCCCGCCAGAGAATATCGTTCAATTTATCGTCGTCGTTCTCGTCGGCCTCGTCAAATCTCATATCGGCCATTTCCTTGGCGGCAGCAGTGCCGGCGGGGTTTTTGCTGGTCAGGGAGACGCGAGGCTGCTCCGCGGTGTAGGGCGCCAGATCGGCCGTCTTCTGGAACGAAGCAGTCATGGGACGGGCGGCCGCATCGAACTGGGTCATGGGATGCAGACCCAGGATAAGTTCGATGGTGCGCAGCATGGAGGTGGTGTTGTACATGGTGCCGTCCACTGCATGGCGTTTCACGAAAGAGGAAATGAGAAACGCCGGAGAGCGGTGCGAATCCACGTGATCGGCTCCGTTCTGCGCATCGTCCTCCAGGACGCAGATCAGCGTGCTGCCCCAGAATTTGGATTTCGAAATCGCTTCCACGATCATGCCCAGGGCGTAATCGTTGTCCGCCGCCAGGGCCAGCGGGGTTAGCCTTCCGGCCTCCACGCCGTAGGTGTGGTCGTTGCCCAGACGCATCACCATGAGTTGCGGCATGGCGCCCTTCTGTTCGTAATCCTTCAACTCCGCGATAAATGTCTTGGCGCGTTCCCGGTCGGGATAAGCCAGGTCAAAGCCGCGATAGAAATGGTTGGTGACTTTGGCCAGGACCGGGTCGCGCACCTTGGTGATCTGCTCGGCACCGGGCGGCGGGCTCTTGGGGTCGTTATCGACCATGTAGCCGAAGTTGCGGATGCTCAGGCCGGACTGTCCGCCGGCGGTCCACAGATAACCGGCGGGAGGCAGGGAGGCCGGATCCTGCTCTTCGAAGTCGTAAGTGGTCCGGCGGTGGGCGTATTCGTTGGGCCACATTTTCATCACGTAGTCGGGCGCGATGGCGGCGGTGGACCAGTTGTGGCCGTCGGCGCTGACGTCGGCGTTGACGTAGAAATTGTCCAGCAGCACGAACTCGCGAGCCAGTTTGTGCAGATTCGGGCGTGACGTTTTCGCCGAACAGCACCAGGTTGGGATCGCCATTTCCCTCTTTCAGATCGCCCAGCACCTGGTCATAGGTGCGATTCTCGCGGACGATGTAGAGCACATGCTGGATGGGCGGCAGCGCCGAGGGCTGGTCCAGCTTATCGTCATTGTAGGCGGAATCGGCCATGGCCTTGTGCGTCCAGGTTTCGAGCTGGGAGAGCGAAAAGGGCGCGATCCAGGATGCGGTGCCGGTCTGGATCTGTCCCACGTACTCGTCCTGGCGGTTGCCTTCGTGCAAGGGAGCGGCTTTCTTGAGGGGGTTGGGGCCGTTGGGATTGGCGTGTGAGCCTAGTCCCTTGCCGTTCAGAACCACCAGCGTGCCGGAAGGCAGCACGCGCACGGCGGTGGGATACCAGCCGGTGGGAATGAAACCCTCGACGCGGCTGCGCGTGCCCGAGACGTCCACCACACCGGCCACGTTGCCGTCGGAACAGGCCACGTACATGCGCTTGCCGTCCGGAGACAGCGCCAGCGCGGAGGGCGTCATGCCCAGCGGCTGCTGGGCGGTCATGGAAAGGTTGACGGTTTCGATGACGGTGAGGGTGCCGGCCTCATTCACACCGACGGTGTAGACGTTGTTGGTGTTGGCCGCGGCTACGAACAGCCGGGCGGTCCATTGCGGCTCGCCGGGGGCTCCGTCGCTGGCGCCGTTGCGCCATACCATGTCGGTGGGATGCTGGCCGATGGGTACTTTGACGATCAGGTTACCGCTGGCGGTATCGTAGTGTCCGATACTGCCGTCCGCCCAATGGCTGACGAAGAAGGATTTTCCGTCGGGATCGAACAGAATTCGATAGGGCCGCCGGCCGGTCTTGATATGCGAGACGACCATGCCCGATTGCGGATTCACGACGGCGATGGAGTTGTTGTACAATTCCGCCGCGTACAACATGCGCCCGTCCGGCGAAAATGCAACGTCGCCCACGAAATCGTGCGCACGGTTGGCCTTCGGCACGATCTCGAAGGTGCGCCCCGGCGTGAGTTTGCCATCGGCCAAAGTAAATTCGAACACTGACGCGCGCGACCCGCCACCCACGTAGAGACGATTCGTGCCCGGCGCGAAGGCCAGCCCCAGCCAGCCATCGGCGACCGGCGTGGTGCTGACCACGTTGCCCGCGGAGGCATCGATCACGGAAAGCGAGGGCGGCTTGTAACCGCCGTTGAGGACTACCAGGTACTTTCCGTCAGGCGAAAGCGCTGAGGCCATGGGGAAAGTATCGAGCGGGATTTGTTGCCCCACAGGGTCCAGCTTCCAGAAGCTGTTGAGGAGGAATCCGCCGTCGGGCAGCGGCCCCACCCGCTCGCGCGGCGCCGGCTGCGAACTCAACAACGCGCCCAAAGCGATACATCCTGCCACCAGAAGAATGCGGAGAAGAGAAGGCCGAAAGGCTGTCTTCATGGAAGTTCTCCCATTGTAACGCCCCTATGCCTTCCGGCTGGTTACATCAGCAGGGCCTGTTTTTCGGGTTTAGTCTTGTCAAAGCTTCTCACCCGTTCCTCCATGCCTTCCACCTCCAGGCCGATGCGATTGATGCATTTGTTCAGGTAATAGAGATTCTTAAAGTCCTGGGTCATCAGCTCCTGCGAGTATCCCCGGGCAATCATCTGCCAGTAGACGACCTCGCGGAATTTTTCAGCGCCGGCCAGGTAGATCTCCGAGCAGTTGACTGTGGTCTCAACGGACACTCCGGTCCCCAGACCGATTGCCGCGGAGCTGGTGAAGCTGACCTGCGTGGCGCCGAAGATGGGCGCTTTGAACGAGGCGCTGATCTCGCCGCCAACGCCGAAACTGACTTCGGCCTCGGCCTTGATCCCCACCAGCGATTTTTCACCGTACACGAACGACGCCTCGCCCGACACCTTCGCCCGGAATCCGGCAAATGCTTTGGCTTGGAACGACGCCTCCAGCCCTTTGCGCACGTTGACGCTCAGCCTGCCGCTCAGCGATCCTTCTGCCCCCGCGAAAAGTTCACCGCTGCCTTTGAGATCCAGGCCCGCCTTGCCTTTCCTCCAGGTGAGATTGCCGTCGATATTCAGTTGCGCGCCGATCGCGAGCGCGGCCTGGGCTTCCAGAGTGAAGCCCAGCTTTTCCATCTTTGCCTTCGCCGATCCGCTGGTCCAGGCGCCCAGTTTGAACTCCTCTTCGAGCGCCGCGTTGATGACACCCCAATTTTCATTGAAATGCTCGAACTTGATCGATGCGGTCTGGCGAATGCCGATCATGCCCTCGAACTCCACCGCCACCTCTTTGGCGGTTTTGTTCATCTTTCCGGTCAGTTTCGCCACGCGGAGTATTTCCGCCTCGGACCGGAACTCGGTGGGATCGCAGAGGCTGGAATCGAAGTCGCGAATTTTCGACTGCAGTTCCAGGAAGAACCCTTCGCCTTCCTGATATTTCTGCCCTGCCTTCCAATCTTTAAGCAGCTCGAGCAACTGCCGGCCATCTTCAATCTTGCCGGTTGTTTCTTCGCGCCACTCGACACTGGACTTTTTTTGTTGCTTGTCGGCCTTCAACTGCATCTGCTTTTCAATCAGGTCCGCCCCATCGGGAAAGAACTGCTTGAAAGCCACCTGGTAGGCGTGCTCCACCTCTCCGCGATTGCTCATGGAGGCGGCAATGTAATACAGGATGCACTTTTTATCCCTTGCCTTTCTCGGATAGAAAGGCGAGTCCATTTTCTTAAACTTGCGCAGGCAGTAGTCAAATGCCTCGCTGCTCGATCCTTGCGCCAAAATGTCGGTTCTCACCTGCGGACACCCTCCAGAAGATTGATACCCGGAAACGGGTTCTCGTTGTTGATCGGTTCTTGGCATTGTACTTCAATCGCCGGATCTTTTTAAAACTTTGCCATTCGGATAGAATAAAAAGCGCGACAGGAGGGTATTCGAATGCCGACGATGCAAGTCTGCATGGGAGCTCAGATGATGTGCAGTTTCGGGTTGGCGCCCAGTAATCTGATAGTGCTGCCGATCAACCGCGTTCAGACCGACGAGGTGCCAGACGCCAACATTATGGATCACATTCCCATAACGAATATCCCGCCGTTCGGAATGTGCACCACGCCGTCCAATCCCGAGGTCGCCAGCGCCACCGCCGCGGCGTTAGGCGTGCTGACTCCCATGCCTTGCGTTCCGGTGACCCCGTCGCCGTGGGTCATTGGTGCGCCCACGGTTTTGCTGGGCAACCAGCCGACGCTGGACAACATCTCAAAGCTGATGTGCACGTGGGGCGGAGTGATCACGTTCGTCACACCGGGAGAGTTCACAGTAGAGGTTCCATAGGCGTCTGCCCCAGCTCCCCGTCACAACTTCGGCAACGCGGGTGGCTTGGGCGGCGTCAGGGCGGGCGGCTTGGGTAGCGTTAGCGCCGGCGGCTTGGGCGGCGGCAGCACAATCACTTTGTAGCCCGGCGGAATTTGAAAGGCCGCGGGATTAGGTTCGCCGGGAATAGCCTTTTGACAGACCTGCGTCAATTGGCCGAAGCTGCCGCTCACCTTCGTCAGCATGGGGAGACCGATCTTGGGAGCGGTCCAGACTTCCGCTATCGTGGGCGGCTTGGGTGGTTGAGGCATACCCGGCGGCGTGGGCACTGGCGGCCCTCCTGGCACCGTCGGGGCTTGCAGCGTCTGAGGCGGGGCCGGCGGCTGGGGCAGCTTCGGCATTCCGGGCACTTGCGGCAGCTTGGGGAGCGCCGGGGCCTGCGGGAGTTTGGGCGCCCCCGGCAGTTGCAAGCCGGGCGGCTTCGGCATCGTGGGCGGCGGCGGCGTCTGCGGTGGAACCAGCAACTTCTTGCCTTCGACTTCGTAGCCCTGAAGGACGCTCTTACCCAGATCCTGCATCTGGATATTGGGCGCCTGGGGAGGCTTCGGGAGTCCCGGAGGCGCGAATTGCGGCATCGCCGGCATGCCCGGCGCCGCCGGCATGGGAGGGGGCGCGGTTTGAATCGTCGCCGTCTTCTTCACGTGGTCCAGCATGATCGTTTGCCCGGCGGCGGGGTTCGAGATCACCGACGTGTTGCCGGAGTCCGTGCGCGTCTGGCCGGAGGTGGCGCGAGTGAATCGATACGACGATTGCACGGGCGGAACGTTGGGCTGGGGCAACTTCACCGCGCTGGTGTATTCCGCGGTTACGGGCGGTAGCGGAGGCAACTTCGGTACCGGCGGCAACTGGGGTATCGGGGGCAACTTCGGCATCATCGCTTTAGTCCGGAAGCGCCGCGCAGGCAGCTTTGGCGGCAGCCAGCACGCCGGGCGCGAAATTCGTCAGGTACTGCGGCTGGAGATCGAACTTTACACCGAGCCGGAAAGCAATCCACGCTGCCAGATCGCACATGCGGACCGAGCCGCCGCCCTGCCGGTCGCTGCCCAGGCGCATCACCCCGGCGGTGTTATCGAACCATGTCAGCAGCGCCTTGGCCAGCTTGGGATCGCCGACGTAGAGCATCTGGTCCTGGATGACCAGGGCCTTCTCCGGCTGCGCCTCCTCGATGCGCTTCAGGAAGGACTTGCGTTCGGCATCGCCACCAAGCTTGACGGCAGCGACTTCGGCGCTCTCGGCGGCATCGGGATCCTTTTCCAGCCGGGCCACATCGCGGAACGCGGAGAGCGCGGGAGGGTTCTTGCTATTGCCGGCGGCCAGGTACAGATAGCCGCGGACGTGGCGATCGCGGCGCGAGGGGATGGCGACAAGGATCTCACTGCCGGCCACCGAATAGTCGCCGCCGGCCAGAGACCGGGCGGCCGCCGCAGCCGTCTGCAGGCTCGAGTCGATGGTCAGGCGAAGCAGGAGAGTGCCGGATCCGGGCGGATTGAATTTCGCCAGGTAGAGTACCGCCAGTTCGCGCGCGCTATCGCTGAAGCCCGACAAGGAGCGTTCCAGGGCAGGCACGAAATTCGACGTCGGCGGCGAGGGCGCCTGCAGAATTCTGCGATCGTTATTGCGCAGGATCGAAATTACTGTTTCATCCGTCATAGTGGGCTCCTGAGCGGGACGCGCCGGGGCTGCGAACCCCACGAGCGCCGCCAGAATGGCCGTTTCCAGTATCGCTCCGCCATAGGCTGCCTCAGACCGGCGCGAAGGTATTGGCGATTTGAGCGGCCCGCAAAACATTGATCTCATCGCTCTGTTGCACTCCCGCCCGGGGCTTGGTCATCAGCAACTGCCCTGCGGAGGTGCGGCCATTGGCAAACGTGCCGTAGCCCACATCGATGCGTGCATCCGACGAGGGCGGACGGCTGTTGAGTGTGACCACCGGGAACATGAGGCAGCGGTGCGCCCAGATATCCGGCCGTCCGGGGTTGTCGACGTTGGCATAGTGAACCAGGCGCAGCGAATGGCCGATCTCATGCGCCGCGGTGTGGGCCGCTTTGATGGGATCGTCGGAATCCCGCAGGGTGATTCCGGGCTGGCATCCCGGAAAGGTGCCATGCGCGGGATGCGCGCTGGCATCGTCGGAACTGAATGCGATTCCGAGCACGTTGTCGAGTTGGTTGCTAGTCGCGCTGCTATCGAAGTAGTGGCCGAAGATATAAGCGTTGAGCGAGCCGGCCACTTGATTCTGGTTCAGGATGGTCTGTAACTCCGTATTTTCCTGGTCGGCGACATTGCTCAAGGTCACCGTGCCATCGCGGGCATAACCGGTCACGGCCTCGTTCATGGCGCTGCCGGCCACTTCGAAAGCCACGCCGGCCTGGGCGTAAACTTTGGCGACGTTCTGGAATAACGCCTGGGCGGTAGCGAAGCCAGTGGATGGCGCAACGCCGTTGATGCTCACCAGGTGGACCTGCACATTGATTACCAGCCGAGGATACGCTCGCACGGCACATTCCGCCATCACCGGGCCGCCGGCGCTGCCGTGGTGAATCTTCAACTTGGTTTCCGATTCGCTGGTGGTGGCCGCCTGCAGAAAGACGCAATCGCCCGGGCGGCCGGCCGCATCGTTCGGATTCAAGGCGGCGTTCACCGGGAATTCGATCTTCGCTACTGACGGGTCATCGACTGTGGGAAACAGTTGGGCAGTATTGCTGAGGCGGTCGCGCATCACCTTAATGCGCACCACCGGGCCGGTAGACTGCCCCGCCGCCGGACCCATGAGCCCCACCACCGGCCCGTGCGCGGTGCAAAACTGCGCCGGGATCGTGAAGCCGTGGTCGTCCGGATCCGGAGCGGTATCGTCGGAAAAATTCTCCACCGCGCGCGCAAAGCGGATGGGGACAATGCGATGCGGCGTGAGCTTGCTATTCAACTGCGGATTGATCAGGCCGATATTAAAAGACGCCATGACTTATTCCCCCGCCGCCGTTTGCATTTTCCCTCGCGTGACCGGGCCGATGGTGCCGTCCATGGCAATTACCTGGTCGGTCTGAAAATTCATGATGGCCTGCTGGAAAGCCGGCGTGTCGTTGCCGTCATCGACGGCGCTATTCAGTTGCGGCGCGAGCTGATAGCCGGTGAGGTAGCCCATCACCTCCAGGCGCTTCTGCTGGCCCGGGGTTGTGGTGAGCGCCTGCAGGAGGCTGAACGAGAGATTGTAATCGGTATCGAAAATGTGGAGGACGGCTCCGCCCTGCACGATGACCAGGATCTCCACGGTGGCTTCCCCGTTGGCGTCGGTGGTGTCGTCCTTCAGCTTGGCTCCGTTGAGCAGCACCTGGTAGGGGGCGCCGGCGATGCCCAGGCCGGCGTCGGTTCCGGGGCAGATCTGGAAACGCAGGCGCACGGTGGGCATGACTAACGTGTTAAGAATCGCCAGGCCGTCACTGGTTCGGGTTACACGAGCTTCAAGCATGCATCAGTCCTTGTGTCCTCACGGTAAATCATGAAGCTGGCGGAGCTTGGCGCGAGTATCGTCGTCGGCGTCGCCGCTTACCGTGAGTCCGTTCTTGGATTGGAAGCCGCTAAGCGCGGCTTTGGTCTTAGGGCCAATGATTCCGTCCACCGTCCCACAGAAAAAGCCGAGATTATTCAGACGCGCCTGCACTCCTTTGTCGGTGCTTACGGGATCGAGGCCGCCTACCTTGAGATCCCAGATGAAACCGGGTTTGGTGGTGTCGTCGTCAAGGAACACGGTCAGTTGGCCGGTCTTGGTGTCGGCGGCGATCTCCTGTTGAACCATGCCATCGCCGCCGGTGACGCCCTCGGTAACGGTACTGCCGATTTTCAAGCTGAATTTCTTGCCGGAAAAGGCGGCGCCCTTTTCATCCTTGAGCCGGATCTTCAGAAAAGTTTTCTGGGCGGCCAACTGGAAGGCATGGGCATTATCGGTGCCTTTCGTGTTGGTCTTGGGTTCCTTATCGGGGATGAACAGTTGATCGCCGGCAAAGATCACGTTGGGGTCGGGGCGAAGAGTCCGGAAATCGGCGTTATGCGAGTCGTTGTAAATGGTGTGCCAGTCGGCAAAGCCGGCTTGTTTGGCGATGCTCGCCAGGCAATCTCCGTCTTGTACGATATAAATCGGCATCTTCTAAGCTCTCACCCGCGGGCCTATTTAAACGCATCCTTGTCGCGATCCGGGAAAGTGATGTCGCAGGAACCGGGATCGATACCGGCAACTCGCGCGTGGCCCTGGTCGTCCAGAGTGCCTTCGTCCACAGTGCCATCCGGGAGCTTAACCTTGTACCGCTCGCCGGCCACCGGTTGTCCCATCTCGTCCTTCAGATTGATTTCGATCCAGTGCGGCTTGTCCTGGTTCTCCGGGGAATTCGGATTATGACTCGGCGTGTCGGTGTTGCGCGGCGGAGGGCCTGCCTTGGCAGGGCTCAGGTCGGTCAGCGTCATGCTGTCCTGGGTAATGCCCTTGGGATCCGCGGTGCCCATACTGCCGGCTACGGCCGTTTCGGCTTCCTTAGGGGCAGAGGGTGCCGTTGGGTTGATGGGGTTGGCCGGAGTGCCCGAAAGCGCCGCGCCCCCGCTATTGATCATGACCATGGGCCCGCTTATCTGCACCCCGGAGGCGTTGAGGGTTATGAACGATCCGCCCACAGCCAGGGTAATTCCCGTTTTGCCCTGAATCACCACCTGCATGGCATCGATCGAGATGTTCATGGTGGTGGATTCGGAGTGATTCTGCGAATACTTCACGTCCACGTTGCCCGTCACCGCAATCGATTGGTTGCCGGTAATCGCAATGCACTCCTTGCCTTTTATGGTGAGATGATGATCGCGGTTGTACTGCTCCAGAAGATCGCGGTTGACGGTGGAGTGGGTGTCGCGGGTGATGGATTCCAGTTTGTCGCGGGTGACCATGAGGTGGCGGTCTTCGCCAATCCATTCCAGGCGATCGTTCTCCACGCGGATATTCTCGTCTTTCTGCGCGTGGATATACAGATCCTCGCTGCCCTTCTTGTCCTCGATGCGAATCTCGTTGTATCCGCCGCTGCCTTTCGAGCTGTTGGATTTAATGGTGCTCTTGGTTTGCTCGTCGGGCAGGGTATAGGGCACCATCTGGTCGGCATTGTAAACCGACCCGGTAATGAGGGGACGATCGGGGTCGCCTTCGAGGAAGCTGACCACAACTTCCTGGTGCATGCGGGGTATGAAGATGGAGCCCCAGCCCTTGCCGGCCCAGCCTTGGGCCACGCGGATCCAGCAGGAGCTGTTTTCGTCGGCCTTGCCTTCGCGGTCCCAAAAAAACTGCACCTTGATGCGGCCGTACTGATCGGTCCAGATCTCTTCTCCGGACTTGCCCACCACCACGGCGGTCTGGGCGCTGGGGATGAAAGGTTTGCGCGCCTGGCGCGGCGGACGAAAGGGCACCGAGTTGGGGATCGCCTCGAAATCGTTCTGGTATTCGAACGGATCGGGAGTGCCGGCTCGGTAGCTGGTGTTCTGCCCGACCTGGTGGAGCGCGATCAGGGTGTAGTCCTGGTTGGCGGCGTCCCGGAAATGTTCCGACAGGGTGAACTTATAGCCGCACTCAAATCCCATGCAGTTACTGTGGCCGCGGACGGTTACCAGGGCGACTTCGCACTCCTCCAGGCGAACCTTGGCATAGTTGTCGCCCTCGTCCTTGGTTTTATATTTTCCGGGATAGTCGTAATACTCGCCGGCCTCGTCGGTACCCATGTCGGCGCCGGAGAGCGTGGCGTCGAGTTTGGTCTTAGGCTTTTCAAAGTCGTAGTCGATCAGGTAGGTCTTCCCGGTGTTGACACGATGTTCCTCTTCGATGCTCAGCACAGTGTCTTCATCCAGGCGGCCGCCGGTGGCGGGCGTGTAGCGCGCCGCCGGTTTCTTGGGGCACGGGGCAAATGAGGACTTGGCATCAGCCAGCACCATGGTGTGCTTGTCTTCAGTCTGCTCGAAGAAATAGAAGATGCCCTCTTCCTCCATCAGGCGCGAGACGAAGTTGAAATCGGTTTCGCGGTATTGCACGCAATATTCGCGTGGTTCGTAGGAGCCGAGTTTCAGATTGTAGTTACGTGAAGCCGCGGTCGTTGAAGACCTGCTCAATGATATCGGGGACCTTTTTGTTCTGGAAGATGCGGCAGTTGCTAAAGAGCGTGAGAAACCAGAACCAGGGAACCATTTCGGCCTGGTATTGGGCCATGCCGTCATCGCCATACTCCACCAGCTTGATGCGGTTGATGATGCCGTGGATATGCCGTTCGGTCTCGTCCTCCAGCTTGATGGAGAGCACCGCCGGCTTGGTCAGCAGGCCCTTCATGTCGATGTTGGGATCCTCCGCCAGCAATTCGCATCACGAATCGATAGGGCGTGGAGACGCGCTCGTACGCCGACGAAGCTGTCGAGCAGCAGGGCATCGTCGCCCAGCGGCGTTTTGATGCGAAATGGACGGTTAATCTGTGTTGCTGGCAATCTATCGCCCTCCAGCCGGCCCGGCGAACCGGGCCGGCGCCGGATTCCGTCTACGAATAGGTGAACTCGCCGCCTTCGCCGACTGCCCACGTGCACGGCATCGGGCTTCAGCCCTTCGGCGATCTTGCCGAGAATCTGCGTGGAGATTTCGGGCAGCATGGTATTCGTCAGAATATTATCCACATTGCGCGCGCCGCTCTCTACTTCCGTGCAGCGGCGGGCCACTTCATCGACCAGGGCATCGTCGTAAGTCAGCGCGACCCGGTGGGTCTCCTGCAGGCGGCGTTGGATCTTGGCGAGTTTGAGCACGGATGATCTTCTTCATGGCCTCGTCCCGAATGGGGAAGTAGGGAATGATCACCAGGCGCCCCAGGAAGGCCGGTTTGAAGATCTTGTCCAGCTCGGGCTTCAGAGCCTTGACCAGGCCCGTGCGGCGCCGGCATGGTTTCCGGATCGGCCGTGAGCTTCATGATGCTGTCGGTGCCGGCATTGGAGGTCAGGATGATAATGGTGTTCTTGAAGTCGATCTGGCGGCCTTCGCCATCCTCCATCGAGCCCTTGTCGAACACCTGGAAGAAGAGTTCCAGCACATCGGGGTGGGCCTTCTCCACCTCATCCAGCAGCACCACCGAGTACGGCCGCCGCCGCACCGCTTCGGTGAGCACGCCGCCTTCGCCATAGCCCACATAGCCGGGAGGCGATCCCTTCAGGGTGGAAACGGTATGCGCTTCCTGAAACTCGGACATATTGATGGTGATGAGGTTGCGCTCGCCGCCAAACAGCAGATCGGAAAGCGCCAGCGCGGTTTCGGTTTTGCCGACGCCGCTGGGGCCCACCAGCAGGAACACGCCCACAGGCTTGCCGGGGTCGTCCAGACCGGCGCGCGCGGTGCGCACGCGCTGGCTGATTCCCGCAAGCGCGTGATCCTGGCCGATCACGCGGGCACCCAGGTGCTGCTCCAGGGTCGAGCACCGTGGCGATTTCGTCCTTGAGCATTTTGCCGACGGGGATGCCGGTCCAGCCGGAGACCACTTCGCCGATGATCTGGGCATCCACGCAGACGCGCAGCAGCGGAGTCTCGCCCTGCATGGTCTCCAGTTCCTGGTTCAGTTCCGCGAGCTTGGCCGCGAAGTTCATCGGGCGTGGGCGGGGGCTGGACGGCAACGCCGGCCGCCGCGCCGGCGGTAGCGGCAGGGGCTGATGCGGTTGCTTCGGCGGGCGGAGGCGGCGCGGGGGCATTGCCGGTTTCCAGTTGCCCGCGGATTTCGCGAATGCGGTTGACCAGGTCGCGTTCCTTCTCCCATCGCCCGGATCAATTCCTTGAGGTGGGCCTCCGTCGTCGACCGCTTGCTCGGCAATCTCGGCCAGCCGTTCCGCGTGATCGGCGCCCAGCGGCAGCTTCCCGTTCCAGGATGCGCGACTGCACGGCGAGATCTTCGAGCGTGCGGGTGGCATCCTCGATGGCCGGAGGCGTGGAGTTCTGACCCAGCGCCAGGCGCGCGCAGGCCGTATCCAGGACGCTGACCGCCTTGTCCGGCAACTGGCGGTCGGGCAGGTAGCGGTGCGAGAGCTTGACGCCGGCGAGCAGCCCTTCGTCCAGGATGCGGACATTGTGATGTTTCTCCAGAGTGGGAACCACGCCGCGCAGCATCAGCGGCGCACTGGGTTTCGGTGGGCTCGTCGACTTTGACCAACTGGAAGCGGCGCGCCAGGGCCGGGTCCTTTTCGAAGTACTTCTTGTACTCCGACCAGGTGGTGGCGGCGATGGTGCGCAGTTCGCCGCGGGCCAGGGCCGGTTTGAGCAGGTTGGCGGCGTCGTCTCTGGCCGGCCTGTCCGCCCGCGCCGATCATGGTGTGGGCCTCGTCGATAAACAGAATGATGGGCGTGGGCGAGGACTTCACCTCGTTGATCAGCCCCTTCAGGCGGTTTTCGAATTCGCCCTTGACCCCGGCTCCGGCCTGCAGCAGCGCCAGGTCCAGCGTCCGCAGGGTGACATTCTTCAGCACCGGCGGAACGTCGCCCTGGGCGATGCGCAGAGCGAAACCTTCCACCACGGCGGTCTTGCCCACACCGGCTTCGCCGACCAGGATGGGGTTGTTCTGCCGGCGGCGGGTCAGGATATCGACCACCTGGCGGATCTCGAAATCGCGCGCCAGCACGGGGTCGACTTTGCCCAGCTTGGCGTTCTCGGTCAGGTTGACGGTGTACTGATCGAGGTTGGGCGTCTTGCCGCCCACGGCGCGCGGCGCACCCTCCGGCGCGGCGGTCTCGGCCTCGGCCATTTCCGCGCTTTCCACCGAAGAAGCCACGATGCTCATGAAATCCTTCTTCAGAGCGTCGGCCGGAATCTTCTGCAGTTCTTTACTGACTTCGCGCACGATGCGCGCCAGTTCGTCGTCGGAGACCAGGGCCAGAATCGTGAAGCCGGTGCGGATGCGCGTGGCCCCGAAGTCGATCGAGCCGATGGTCCAGGCGTTGGTGAGCATCTTCAGCAACGACGGGCTTAGTGCCGGTGTACGCGCGTTGCCGCTCTTGAGCTTATCGAGGCTGCGCGTCAATTCCGCGGCAAGGCGCGATTTGTCGACACCGAACTGTTTCAGGATGAAGGCGAGGTCCGCGTCGCTGGAATCGAGCAGCTTCATCAGATAATGTTCGATTTCGACGTCGTAATGCGTCCGGGACATACAAAATCCCGCGGCGGCCTCGAGTGTCAGGCGTGCCGAGTCGTTTAACTTCGCGATGAGTGATCGTAAATTGAGTCCCATATATCCTCCACTTATGCCAGCAACAACACCGTATCGGCGGGGGAGCGGTCGAAATCCTGTCCGGATTTCATCCAGGTAAACCAGCCCAGCCGCGGTCCCGCCAAACTATCTTCGCCCAAATCGCAGCGCGGCACTACCGCGCGCTTCAGGATGAGCTGAACCTCGATCTCCAGGTGGGTGCCGCAAAAGAACCGCGCCAGGTCGCGCAAGGGTCGATTGCCGGCCCCGCCGGGTAAAAATCCCAAATACTGCTCTTGCGTCAACGGGCCCATTTTCAGGCGGATCCGCGACTGCTGATTCCAGATTTCGTCTCCCACCACACTGCCCACGCCAAGCTGCGAACCGAAAGAGAAGCCGTTGCCAAGGTCGCACTGATCGGCTTGATCCGAGAGGCTGCCAGGCGCCCACGAACTGCTCCACTTCCACGGGAACGCCGAAATAATCCTGGAGCGCGCCGCGCAGCGCCGCCGCCGAGCGCGGCTGCAGGGAGAGCAGGCCGGAATAGAAAAGCAGGGAATCGTCGTTCACCTCCATGCGATTCTGCAAGCCATCGGTGCCCAGGCCAATCAGGCACATCAGGTACTTCGAGAGGCGGTCTTCTCCATCGCGTTCGTAGGCCACCGCGGAACGATATTTTTCCCACGCCTGGTAAAACAGGGAAATCATGCGGTGATTGAAGATGTCGAAAAAGTCGGCCAGCGTGCGGTCGCGAGCGCGCAGGCGCGAAATGACGAATTCCGAATAAACCCGCGGCAGCACTCCCATGGGGCCGGTCACACCCATGAAATTCACCGCCATTGCCGGCACCGCGCCATCCCAATCGATGGAAGAGATCTGGCTGGGCGGAAATGCCAGGGAGTTGTTGACACGAAAGCGCACGGCTTCGCGATTGACGGAGGTGGCGGACCCGGGTACTTCGCGATCTCCGAAAATCCGCAACAACATGCGAACAGCCTGGAAGAACTCGAAGCGGCCGGGGTGTTGCCGCATGTCGTTACGCACTTCGGCGAACGATTCGGCGGAGGCCGACGGCAGCGTCACACCAGGATTTTCTGTCCGGCTCTCGGGGGCCATTCGCGGATCACCTCCTTTCTCTGACGGCTTCGGGCCGTCAGTTGAGTAAAGCTGTTGAGCGTGGCGTAAAGCGCCAGGAATTGTTCCACCACGCTGGCAAACAGGTACACGCCGCCGCCTACGAACTGCTCCTCGTCGAGTTCGATTTCAACGCGGGTGCCGGCGGCGAAGGTCACGCCGTTGTCGGATATGATGGGCGCGAAATGCCGCCGGCTCTTCAAATCGCTGATCCCTTCGATCATCTTTTGGGCAAACGGCGACTCGGTGAAATCGTAGAGGCGCAGAATCTGCTGCAAGGCATCGCGGCCGCTGTCCACCAGGGACAGATGATTGAGCGACAGGTGCGAAACCAGGTGCCACAGCGCCATCTTGGAGGTGGGCGGCCGCAAAGGAAGCGAAGGCTTGGTCAGCGTTACGATGCGCTTGATGGGAGTGCTGCCTTCCAGTTCGAAATCGCCGTCCTCCCCGCCGAAGGGCAGGCGCGCGGGCAGGTTCCGGTTGGTACAGGTGGTGCGCACGGTGAGCGTGTCGATGTCGGGGAACACGGTGCGGCCGGAGCGATCCACCAGCGTTATATAAAGGTCTGAGGCATCGTCATTCAGGCGGTTGGAAGAGCGGCGGTTGGCGATCCAGTAGCACTCGTTCCGGGTGCCCGTGCTCTCCTGGCGGTAGGAGTAAAACGGGCGATAGTTCACCACCTGCCGGGTATCGGCGTCGATGCTGCTGACCTCGTCGATGGAGAATACCTCCACCGCGGCGGGGCGCCGGATGTCCGGCCTGATCTGGTACTCATACTTGTGCTGGTCCAGCAGCAGCGGTTCGGCGGTCTGCGGAAACAGGTTGACGATGGGAACACAGCCCAGGCGGAATGTTTTGGGCGTAATCCCGGTCTCCATCCGGTGGATGCGTTCATCGTCGCCGGCATTGGAAAACAGGAATATCAGTTCCGCGCTGCTTTTGAAGCCCTGGCTCCAGACGGCGTCCAGGCCCGTCACGTCCACGAAGAGAAACTTGCTGGGCAGCGCAAAGAACTCCTGCAGGATGCGGTAGCCGATGTGCGAACGCGGAGGGTACGGCGTCATTCCCTCGTCTTCGGCAAATCCCACCGGCTTCACAGAGGCCGGGGGCAGCGTCACGGGAGCAACCTTGGGATTGCCGGGGTCGCGCACCACGATGCGGGCAAGCTTGGCGCACAGTAATTCGTACAGCCCGTGCACCAGGTTGTTGTCGCCGGTCAGGTGAAGGCGGAGATGGTCCATCTCCAGTTTCGGCAGCGGGACATCCGGCGGAGCCTCCACCACCAGCCGCAGCGCGTATGCCGCGTCCAGGGCGCGCAGCGGCGGACGCAATTGGTCGGGACTCTTCCATTCCGCGGCGGTCACGCTGACCGGCCACAGCGTGGTGTCGTAACAGGTTCGGAATTTGCAGGGGACTCCGGCGACGGGACGCGAATAGAGCACCGTATTGCGGTCGATCGTCAGACCCGTGGTCAGCTTGCCGCCTTCCAGGTCGAGCCTCAGTTCCACGATCGACATGGAAGGAATGGGCCGGATGAAATGCGGGTAGACGATGCCCAGGAACGATTCGGTGATCTCGGGAAAATCGTCGTCGAGCTTTAAATGCACCCGCGCCGCCAGAAATGCAAAGGCTTCCATCAGGCGCTCTACGTGCGGGTCCTGGGACTCCTTGGACTCTTCCAGCATCAGCCGCGAAGCGATTTTCGGGTACTTCTCGGCGAACTGCGATCCCATCTCGCGGAGATAGGTCAGTTCCCGTTCATAGTACAGCAGGAGGTCATCCCGCATTCTGAACCTCGTATTGGTTGGTAGTCAGTTGCAGGACGGTGTCGAACGAGATGTGCTCCGGAGCCGGGTCCATGAGCAGAAGAGCTTCAATGCGAAAACGGAACGTGCGGGTTTTGGCGGCCATCGGTTCCAGCGGCACCAGGCGCACTCTGGCCAGCCGCGGCTCAAACAACTTCAAGGCGGACTGAAGCTGACGCGTGATCTTGGCTTCGGCGGCGACAGCTCCCAGGTTGTAGCCGCTGAAATCCGGCAGGCCGTACACATAAGTCGACCGGCACAGCTCGCGCAGACTCTCCGAGGGTGGAAAGGCCACTTGCCGCGTATTCAGAAGCCACTCCAGGTCGCGGCGCACGCCATCGCGCAGCATCCGCACGGACTGCGCCCGGGTGGGAGGCGCCTCGCTCGAGTTTCGCGGGTCGTCGTTGATCAGGCGATCGAGCACCGACAGAGTAACAGCGGTATCAGAACCGGATCGAGGCATAGCTTACACCGATAGTGCTTGAACCGGATCCAGCCGGCAGATCCGCTCGAACAGCGCCTGCTTGGCTTTGGCATCGGCCTGGATCTTCTTGCTGCTCTGGACCAGGAAAACCAGAGCTCCGGCGATCATCTCGCGATCCTCCCAATCGTCCAGTTTGTGGGTATCGATGGCCGCGGCCACATCGTCCAGCAGGATTTGGGCAATGGCGTCCTTGCCGGCCGCCAGACACACTCGCGCCAGTTGCATTTTGCGAAGAAAGCGGGCGCGCCCGCTGCGCGGCGCGCTCCACTTCGCGCTGTAGAATCTCGACTGCTTTCGGCTGCTGCCCGATGCGCATGGCCTCCTGGGCCAGGGCCTGCGGATCCACGAAACGCTTTTGCCAGCCCGGCGCGCGCGAATCGTCCAGCGGCGGGGCCGTGCGGCGCATTCGGCAGAGGGGGCGCGCCGGAAGGTTCCGCCAGGAGTTCCCGAAGCCACTTCTGGGTTTCGGAATTGGCCGCGGGCGTATCGTCCGTCAGGGCTGCGTCCAGCAGTTGAGGAAGGTCGCGCAACAGGGTGCGCAGTTCGGACCGGATACCTACGGCGATGGCGTTGTACTCGTCGCCCAGCGCGGTGCATGCCTCCACTACATAGCGCTGCAGATCCAGCCACGCGCGGCTGCACGGGCAGAGCCATAATCTGCTCGGCCAGTTCCAGAAGCTCGGCCCAGCGGTCGCGCATGGCCAGCGCCTTCACCTGCTGGCGGAGATCGCTGGGCGGCGCTTCGAGCACGATAGGGTCGCAGGAGCCGCGCAATTCGCCCCAGCGCAGACCGCGCAGCATCAGGTAGGCCGCGGGGCTGGCTGGGTCGCGTTTGCGGAGGGCGGCGGCTGCCGCCACTACCGCCGCAATGGCCGCGCGCTTGTCCTCCGGCTCGGAAGAGACGCGCCCGCCGAGACCGAATTCCGCACGGCCGGCCGCCGCGGGCGCGGCAACGGCCCCGGACGCAGCTTCCACCGGTGCTTCGGCCACTGCTTCCGGCTGAGCCTCTTCCACCGGGTCCGGCTCGGTCTCGCGTTTCTTCTGCAGCAGGGTGTGAACCACCTGCCGAAGTTCCGCGAGCGTCTCGGTCAGTTTGCTGAAGCCCGGCGCTGTGTCGGTGAACTTCTCCTGGCAAAGCTGGTCGAGATCCTTGATCTCCGCTACGGTCCCGTCGATGCTCTTTTCGAAGCTGGAGTAAAAAGCCTTGGGAGTTTCGGCGAAAGACCTGTCGAACATCTCGGGCGCGAGTTTACCCTCTTTCAGGGCTTTGTCGCGGGCGGCCTTGGCCTCCTTACTGGTAACCGATTCCTCGGGAACAGACCGCGATTCCTTGTATTGCAGGATGTGGTAGCCGCCCCGGCAAAGAGACACCGTCCTCACCGCGACAAGCAGCTTCGTGGTGACCCAATCGAGAGGCGCCGCCCGCTGCTCCGCATCGCCCTCGTCCAGTTCCGGGTACAGGTTGTCCCAGAACTTATCGATCAGCCCCCGGCACAAAGCCAGACCTTCACGCAGGCCGGCAATGGACTCGCGTTTGACCAGGCTTTCGCACAGCCACGCAGCCAGTTGCAGGTCTTTACTCTGTTTGGCGATGGCGTCCTGGCAGAGCTTGGAAACCAGGGCCCAATCGGCAACTTTGCGCTCGTGCTGCCAGGCGCCCTGGTTCAGTTCGTCGTCCTCGCGCCGCGCTTCCTTGATCTTGTCGTAGATGGGAGCGTACCGAAGGTTCTGACCGCTGGATTGTCCCCGCAATGGGGTTGAGAATATCTTCACGAAGCGGCATCGGAAGTGAACTCCAGCGACCGGATCTCAAGCAGCGGCACTTCCTCGCCATCCACGATGAATATTTTCTGGCCTACGGGAAACTCGTGGCCTTCGTCGTCCGCAACCCATTCCGTGGTGCGCCCCAGCCAGATGGATTCGTCGTCGGACTTGAAGGAAAACGGATAGATGGCGGGAATGATTACCTGCCCGATGTCGGTTCCTTTAAAGCTCGGACCGGTGAGGACGAACGCGGGAGTCCACAGGGTGTCGCGCAGGACGCGAGGCGGCTCGATCTGGACCGAGGCGATGTGCTCGAACGGAATCCAGAGATAGGCCCCGGCCGCATACATTTCCAGACGCGGGCCGACCGCCGGGATCGGCGTCGCTGATGGATTGAAATGGCTTACCGTTCAGTTTCCCCGGTCGGGACGGAACCGCCGGAGCTTTGGGGAATTCCTGGTTTTGAAACATGGAATTCCGTGTTCGTTCGCCGTGCAGGGCGGAGTAGTACAGCACCGCGCCCATTTCCGCTTCGTGGCCGCCCTTCGCCAAAACGCCCAACTGCTTCTCCGCGCGATCGTACTGCCCGGAGAAGCAGAGGAGCTCGAATAGAAATGTTCGCTGCGTGGTATCCGCAGGGTTATCGCGGAGAAAGGCACTGAGTGCTTTCTCCGCTTCCCGGACCTTCCCGGCATCGAGAAGTTCCTTGGCTTTCATCATGACCTCAGGTTAGTCGGAAGGCGGATCGTCCGCGGCAAAGTCGGCAGTCAGCAGTCTCGAGGTTGTAGCCCTTGCGGATGGCGGCGTCGAGGCTACCGTCGTCTTTCTCGGGCTTGAATACGCGATCTCGACGGCCTGGAATGCGAAGCTGACCGACTCGCTGGGATTCTCGTTGCTGCCGGACAACTGCACGGAAGTGATCAGAGCGTCCTTGATCCAGATCCGGAAATACGCCTGCCTGCTTGTCGCCCACCGGCTTGTCATAGAGGATATACACCTTGTCCAGGATGTTGCCGCTGGCGCAATGATCGCACAACAGCGGTGTAGTCTTGTCCAGAACCTTCATGATCGTAAGGTTCGAAAAATCGGCCCGCCCGGCTTTGGCTTCCTTCCCCGATGCTCCGGCGCCATAGTACGGCCGTCTGGCTCACACCCCAACTGAAAGACAGGCAGTCGATGCAGCCCGTCTTGCTGGTGCTTGGCCCTTCGACTCCATCGACGATACAAATATGCGTTTACAGCCACAGTTACTCTCCTTCCTCCTGCTAGAGATCACAACTTGCTTCACGACAACTAGGGCGGCCCGTTTACTTCGCCGGCGCCGGCAGATCGGCCACCAGCCGCAGGGAAACGCGTCAATTCCTCAAACTGGAAGTGCGGCCGCAGGAACGCGACGGCGCGATAGCAACCCGGTTTCCCGGGGACTTCGCGATACATCCACGCGTGCTTCCCGCAACGGACACCGCGCCTTCATCGGGGGCGACGCGGTGTCGTCCGGAATCACATACTTGGTGATCCAGCGATTCAGGAAGATCTCGGCGTCCGTGCGCGACATGAAGCTGCCGATCTTGTCGCGCATCATGGCCTTCAGGTAGTGCGCGAAGCGCGAGACGGCCATGATGTACGGAATCTGGGTCGACAGGCGCGCATTGGCGTTGGCCGAATCGGTGTCGTACAGCTTGGGCTTCTGGGCGGACTGCACGCTGAAGAACGCGGCGTAGTCGGTGTCCTTGCAGTGCACCAGGGGAACGAAGCCCAGGTCCGCCAGTTCTTTTTCGCGCCGGTCGGTGATGGGAACTTCGGTGGGGCACTTCATGGCCACGTCGCCTTCGTCGGTGTAGAAGTTGTGCACCGGCAGACCCTCCACCAGGCCGCCGCCTTCCACGCCGCGCATGGCCACGCACATGCCGTACTGCGAGAACGAATTGGTCATGCGGGAGGCCAGCGCATAAGCCGCATTCATCCACAGATACTTGGAGTGGTCGGTGCCGTCCACGTGCTCTTCGTAGTTGAAATCTTCCACCGGCTTGGTGTCCTTGCCGTAAGGCAGGCGGCCCAGAACGCGGGGCAGGCACAGGGCCACGTAGCGCGAATCTTCGCGTCTGCCGGAAGCTCTTCCACTTGGCGTACTCGGTGGTGTCGAAGATCTTCGCCAGGTCGCGCGGCGCATCCAGGCTGGTCCAGCTCGGCAGGTTGAGCATGTCGGAGTTCGCCGCCGTGCAGAACGGAGCGTGAGCGGCCGCGGCCACGTGGGAGATCTGGTCCAGCAGCTCGATATCTTCGGGGTGCTTGCCGAATTCGTAGTCGCCCACCAGCGCGCCGAACGGAGCGCCGCCGAACACGCCGTACTCTTCTTCGTACACTTTCTTGAACAGGGCGCTCTGGTCGAATTCCGGAGCGCGCTGCAGATCCTTCAGCAGCTCCTTCTTGCTGCAGTTCAGGACCTGGATCTTCAGCATCGACTCCGGTCTCGCTCTGATCCATCAGGTACTTCACGCCGCGCCAGGTGCCTTCCAGTTTCTGGAACGAGGGGTGGTGCATGATCTCGTTCAACTGGATCGAGACCAGGTGATCGATCTGCGCGATGCGGGCGTTGATCATCATCTCCGCGTCGCGCGCGATGGTCATGGAGCCATCCAGTACCTGCGCTACAAATTCTTTGACCAGGTTCTTGCCCGCGCTCTTTTGAAGCGGGCTCTACGCCGAAGCGGCCTTCTTCGACGATCTGATCGAGCAGGCTCCTTCTCCTGAACCTGTTCGCTGGCCGCCGCGGCAGCCTGCGCAGCTCTTTGCATCAGCCATTGGACTCCCCTCCCTTGCCCATTTCGTCCTTCAGTTTGTCCAACTTCTCGGTATTGCCGACACTCTCCAGCAGCAACTCTTCCAGCTTGTCGTTGCCCTGCAAGCTGCCGCGGAGGTCGGACAGCCTGGTGCGCAGATCCAGCAGTTCCTTGAGCGGCTTTACCTGGCGAGCCACATTCTCGCGGCTCGAAGTCCTCCATGCTTGTTGAACTTCAGGTCCACTTTGAGGTTGGCGGCATCGGGATCTTCGCTCAGCTTGTTTTCCACCGCGAAGCTCAGGTGCGGCTTCATACCTTCCAGGACCGTATCGAAGTTGTCCGGATTCACTTCGACAAATTTGCGGTCCTTCAGCTCTGGGCAGCGGTTGCTCCGGCTGGCCCGTGAAATCGCCGAGCACTCCGACGACGAATGGAAGCTCTTTCAACTCGATGGCGCCGCCGACTTCGACGTCATACGTGATTTGTACGCGCGGGGAGCGTACTCGATCTAACTTATGCTGTGTACTTTCTCTCGCCATGGAACCCTCCAAGGAACGTCTGGTCCAATATAAGCCTCACGGGATGGGACGTCAAGCGTTCGAGCAAAGTAGGGTACCAACCCCCATCCTGGATACACATCTTCCGGCTTCACAGAAGAACCAGACGCCGCTCCACCAGCTTCCGCATTACGGCGCAGCACTGCGCGCGCACCGTTTCGGGATTGACATGCACCATGGGCGCGAGACTATCCGCCAACTCGGACAGCGTTCGCGTGCCGTCGCACCACCGTAGGAATTCGACCACCTGCGCGTCCGCGACCAGAGAACTGGGTAGACCGCCGCCCCGGCTGATCTGCGTCGAGAAAGGCTTCCACTGGCTGGCCACGAGCTGCAATCGCTGGTCGATCCGCGTGTCCGGCGCCACGCGGGGCCTCCAAGCCAGCATTTCCCCGGTAGACCGGTCCGCTTCCAGCCGGTTCTGATTAGCGAACAACTCTTCAATCGATTCGCCGAAAGGCTCGGTGTAGTCCAGGCCCGGCACATCCTCGATGCGTATCCAGTTCTTGCCGGTCCTCCGCCGCATGGCCAGAATTCCGCCGTGGACTTCCTCGACCCCCCGTTCGCGGTAGTACGCCATCCATTCCTCGACCCTCTGATTGGCCTTCTGCGCGGAGTACGGCATCTGCCGGCCGATGCGCTCCGCGGCGTAATCCGCGGCCTTTCGCGCGTAGGTGCGCAGCACCCAGGCGTCGCAACAACTATCTTTCAGCCACTCTGCCAGACGGTCCTGCCAGGACTGGCCGCGCACCTGCACCCACTCGAAAGTGATCTGCAGATAGCCGTCTTCGTTCAGATGCTCCGGCGCCGCGCGCACCAGCTCCCGGCAGTACCCGTCCAGCTCCATACTGTTCTCGCAGAACATCTGGCCCGCCGACGGCGTTACGAAAAACGGCGGGTTGCTGACGATCAGGTCGAAGGTGCGGCCGCGGACCGGTTCGAAGGTGTCGCCCGTCAGGCACTCCAGGTTCGTGACGCCGTTAAGCCAGGCGTTGAATCTTGTAAATTCGGCGGCGCGCGGATTCAGGTCGGTCGCTACCACGTGGCGGCTGTGTGCCGAAGCCAGCACCGCCAGCATTCCGCAGCCGGCGCCAAGATCCAGTGTGGTACCTGCCGGCCTGCGGATGGTGAACATCTGCAGCACTCGCGTGGACGGGTTGGGCCACAGAACCATGCCTGAGGATTCCGGCGATTCCAGCGTGTGGGCCGGATCGGCAGCGAAGAGATACGCTTCGGAGGGCGACAGCATGACCGTGGGAGTGAACCCGTTGCCCTGGCGAACCAGCATTCCGGTTTCCACCAGGTCGCCGAGCACGGAGGCGGGGATTAACTCCGCGAAGGAGTCGGACTCCTGCGACTGGCCCAGGAAGAACCAGCGGAGGAGGACGTTCGAGGCCGTTCGTTCGGCGGTGTGCTCCATCAAGGCAGGCAAATTCCCGAGGCGGGACGAAGGCAGGTCCTTCAGCGTCGGGTCGTTCAAGAACCGTTCGAAGGTGAAGCCGGCTCCGCTGAAGAACTCGCGAAGCTGCCGGGGACTCGCGGCTAAAGGTGTGAGCATCGAATTTACCTTCTTGCCACTGTAGCGCAGCAGCACGGGGCCTGCGATGCGGAATCAGTTGGCTTAACTGGCGAGTTCTGGTACTGTGATTGCAAATGAAGCGACTGCAACCGGTGATCTGGACCAAGGGAACTTTTCTCAGCCCGCAGCACCTGCAAATCCAGGACCGGTTCCTCGAAAACCTGCTGCAGTTCCAACTGGAAAGCCTCTCCTTCCGGCCCTGGGGATTTGCGCACTCTCAGATCAGCCAGGAAGGCTCTGGCGGCCGGAGCGCTGACCATCTCTTCAGCGCTCCGGGATACTGCCCGACGGCCTGCTGTTCGATATTCCGGCATCCGACGCCGCGCCGCCGCTCCAAGCAACTGGCCGACTGCTTCGAGCCGGACCAGACGTCGCTGGACCTGTACCTGGCGGTGCCGCAGTACCGCGAGCGGGGCCTCAACGTGGCCACCTACCGCGCGGGAAGGCGGCGCGCGCTACCGCGCCGAAATCGAGCTGTTCCGCGACGAAAACACCGGCCTTTCGGAAAAGCCCGTGCAGGTGGCCCGCAAGAATCTGCGCCTGCTGGTCGAAGGCGAGGCTCTCGACGGCTACTCCACCCTGCGCGTGGCGCGCGTCCGCCGCACCGAGGCCGGCACATTTCAGTTGGACCCGCGCTTCGTGCCGCCGCTGCTCGAATTTCAACGCCAGCGATTATCTGGTCTCCATCGCCCGCCGCCTGGTGGAAATTCTCGTCGGCACGCTCCAGCGGCATCTCCGGAATGCGCCGCCAGAAGAATCAGAGCCTGGCCGATTTCACCGCCGCCGATATCGCCAATTTCTGGCTGCTCTACACCATTAACACCGCGTTTCCCGACCTTCCGCCACCTCTTCGAAACGCGCGGCGGCCATCCCGAAGCGCTCTATTCCGCCATGCTCTCGCTGGCCGGAGCGCTGACCACCTTCTCGCACCACAATCCATCCGCGCGATCTGCCCACCTACGATCACGAGGATCTGGGCGCCTGCTTCACCGAACTGGACGAGAAGCTGCGCCTGCTGCTGGAAACCGTGGTGCCCAGCAATTTCGTCTCGCTGCCGCTGAAGCTGGTGCAGCCGTCCATCTACGCCACCGCCATCGACAACGACAAGTACCTGATCAACACCAAGATGTACCTGGCGGTGAACGCCGAAGCCAGCCAGGCCGAGATCGTCGCCAAGACTCCGCACCTGGTGAAGGTCTGTTCGGCCAACCACATCGAACACCTGGTGCGCAACGCGTTGCCGGGTGTGCCGCTCACCTACGTGGCCGCGCCGCCCAGCGCCATTCCCATCAAACTCAATTACCAGTACTTCAGCCTGAGCCAGGCGGGCGTTGCCTGGGAGGCCGTCCAGCGCGCCCGCAACCTGGCGGCCTATGTGCCCGGGGACTTGCCCAATCCGCAACTGGAACTGATCATCCTGCTTCCGCAAGCCGGATGAGGCGCGCTACTTTTTCACCAGCAGCATCACGATCAACGCTCCCGCGATGAACATCGCCAGCCCCACGATGGCGATGAGCAGCCAGTTCACCGGCGCTTTGGCCGGCAAGGCGGGAGAGGGCACCGACAGGTTAGGAGCCTGCAGCGGAGTAACCGAGACATGCGGCGCCTGCGGCGGCGTATAGTGCGCCATTGGCGGCTGGAACTGCATGTGCGGCGCCTGCGGCGGCGTGACCTGCATGTGCGGCGCCTGCAGCGGCGTGACCTGCATGTGTGGCGCTTGCAGCGGAGTCATCTGCACGCCGAACTGGCCCATACCCGCGCCGCCCGGTGCACCCGGTGCTCCAGGCGCCCCCGGCGCACCCGGTGCCCCCGCCGCAGGCGCTTGCGCCTGCATCATGCGCGTGTATTCGCTGGGCCCCTGCGATGCCGGCGGGGCGGGCGGCCCCTGCGGAATGGAGAATGCCTGCGTCGCTCCTGTTCCCGGGCGCGGCGCGCTCTGCGCTTGCGGCGGTGGCGCGGACGAACCCGGAATGCCGAACATCTGCGTGAAGCCGCCCGGCTGATTCGAAGGCAGTGGCCCGGGCGGCGGGGGTGGCGCTTGCGGGAATCCCGCCGGCGGTGCTGAAGGCGGCGCCTGTCCTTGCCCGGAACGCGCGAAGAAGCGGGAGAATTCGCTCTCTTCCGGCGCTGGTTCCGCGGCCTTCGGCGCCGCTGCGGGCGATTGAAACATCCGCGTGAACTCGCCCGGTTCGGCTGGTTTGGGAGCCTGCGGGGGCCAGTCGCTCTGTGGTTGCGCGGTCGGCAGCGGCGAGTTGAACATGCGCGTGAACTCGCCCGGTCCACTGGCCGGCGGCGGAGGCACGGCGGGCGGAGCGGCGGGTGGGGGCGCCTGTCGAGGCGCCGGATGCGACGCCTTGAACAAGCGCGTAAATTCGCCCGGACCGCTGACGCGGGACTCTTCCGATGGGGGTGCGCTCTGCGGCGCACTTTGCAACATCCGCGTGGATTCACCGGGCTCGGGGGCCGGTGTCGCACGCGGCGTTTGGGCAGGCCCGCTTGAAGCCGGCGGCGCTGCCTGGAACATCCGGGTGAACTCGCCGGGCTCGGATGCTGCCGCTGGCGCAGGGGGCGGTGGTGGCGCTGCCTGCGGTGCAGGCGGAGGCGGGACTGCTTGCGCCTGTTGCGTGGCCGCTGGTGGCGCCGACTGGAACAAGCGCGAGAAGTCGCCGGGCTCGGATGTTTCCGCCGGCGGAGGGGGCGGCGGTGGCGCCGCTGCTTGCGGTGCGGGCGGAGGCGGGACTGCTTGCGCCTGTTGCGTGACCGCTGGCGGAGTCGACCGGAACATGCGCGTGAACTCGCCTGGCTCGGATGCTGCCGCCGGCGCAGGGGGCGGCGGTGGCGCCGCTGCTTGCGGTGCAGGCGGAGGTGGAGGCGGAGGCGCGACTGCTTCCACCTGTTGCGTGGCCGCCGGTGGCGTTGACCGGAACATGCGCGTGAACTCGCCTGGCTCGGATGCTGCCGCCGGCGCAGGGGGCGGTGGTGGCGCCGCTTGCGGTGCAGGTGCAGGCGGCGGAGGCGCGACTATTTCCGGCTCCGGCATCGCCGCGGGTGGCGTCGACCGGAACATGCGCGTGAACTCGCCTGGCTCCGACGATGCCGCCGGCGCAGGGGGTGGCGGAGGCGCTGCCGCTTGCGGTGCAGGTGCAGGCGGAGGCGGAGGCGCGACTATTTCCGGCTCGGGCGCCGCCGCCGGTGGCGCGGTTTGGAACATGCGCGTGAATTCGCCTGGCTCCCCCGCTACCGGCACCTTCCACATTCCGGCGCGCGTGGAAAGTAGACCCGGCGAGGCTGTGGGTTGCTGATCGGCAAGCCACTCTTCCAGGTGTTGGAACGGCGGCGCGGCCGTCGCCACGTAAGCCGTGCCTTCGTTGTCACCCACTTCAATCACTTTTCCCAGGGATGCCGAAGGCAGGCCGCGCACCCGTGCCAGCACTGCCTCGTTCTCCCCCGGTTGGCCGCCAGTCAGGAGATGGACCGTCACGTCTCTGCCGGTGGCCTTCTCCCTGGCGCGGAAGCTTCTGGAACCCTGTCCCCCCAGTGGTTCGATCAGTTCGTATTTCTGATAGAAGTCCATGCGTCGCCCCGCTGTTTCACAATCATGGTACCGCGGAAGGGCGAAAATCGTCCTCGATTGTTCGGCCTATGCTACATTTGATCGCACGGGCCTTATGAAGCTCCTGTCTAGAGTGGTCTGGTCGGAAGGCATGTACCTGGGGCCGCACCATTTCCAGGTACAGAGCCGCTATTTCGAAGACTCCATCCAATTCGCCACCTCGTCGCTCTGGTTCGCCGCCTACGGGTTGGCCGGGTGTGGAATTGGACGCGGAGGCGCTCCACAACGGAACGGTTTCGCTGCTCCACGCGCGCGGCATTTTCCCCGACGGCCTGACCTTTCAACATGCCGGAAAGCGACGCGCTGCCCGAGCCGCGCGCCGTCGCCGATCTGTTTCCTCCCACGCGCGACGGCGTCACGGTGCTGCTGGCCATTCCCCCGCGCAAGCCGAACGGTTTCAACTGCGCGCTGGAGTCCGAGACCGGGACCGATGCGCGCTACCTGGCGGAAGCCCGCGTGCTGCACGACGAGAACACCGGCGCCGACGAGCGCAGCGTGCGCCTGGGCCGCAAGAATCTGCGACTGCTGATCGATACCGAGCCGGCCGGCGACCTGCTCACTATGCCCGTCGCGCGCGTGGTGCGCGATGGTTCCGGCCACTTCGCCTACGACGCCAATTTCGTGCCGCCTGTGCTGCAGATCAGCGCCAGCGCGCGGCTGATGGTGCTGGTGCAGCGCCTGATCGAAATCCTCGACGAAAAGAGCGCCACCATCAGCACGCGGCGCCGGCAAAGCGGCGGGCCTGGAGTTCTCCACGCGCGAAATCGCCAACTTCTGGCTGCTGCACGCCGTCAATTCGGCCCTCGCTCCTCTGCGGCACCTGTTACTTCCAAGCGCGGCCATCCCGAAGAGCTGTTTCTGGAAATGTCGCGGCTGGCCGGCGCCTTGTGCACCTTCGCGCTGGATTCCCACCCGCGCGAGCTGCCGCTGTACGACCACGAGAACCTGAGCGAATGTTTCGAGCCTGCTCGATCGCGCACATTCGCGCGCACCTGGAAACCATCGTCCCCACCAACTGCCTCTCGATTCCGCTGCACCCGGCGGGCGAATACTTCTGGGAGGGCGAGATCACCGACCAGCGCTGTCTCGGCCGCTCGCGCTGGGTGCTGGCCGTCGCGCGCGACATCGGCGAAGCCGAATTGATGGCCAGGGCGCCGCAACTGGTCAAGGTCTGCACTCCGCCATTCGTGCGCGAACTGGTGAAGCGCGCCCTTCCGGGACTGGCGCTGACCCACCTGCCCGTGCCGCCGCCGGCCATCTCCGCCCGCGTGGAGACGCAATATTTCGGCATCAGCCGCAGCGGCCCGTGCTGGGACCACATGGTCCAGACGCGCCAGATCGGGGTATACGTCCCGGGCGAATTTCCCAACCCGGAAGTGGAAATTTTTGTGGTGCTGGACAGCTAGCTATGACTCCTTCCGCCGATCACCGCAGGCCCGAAAACCTGGCCGCTCATCTACCAGGAAGTGCTCACCGCCATCGAACGGCTGCGCGCCAACCGGCAGGGCGTCACCGACGCCAACGCGTTTCGCCACCACACGCGCGAAGCGCTCAAGACCGCTGCCGACCAGGCGCTGGCAGGCCGGCTATCCGGGCGATGACGTCAAGTTCGCCACCTTCGCTGCCGTGGCGTTCCTGGATGAATCCGTCCTGAATTCGCAGAACCCCATCTTCGCGGACTGGCTGCAGAAAGCCGCTGCAGGAGGAACTGTTCGGCACGCACATCGCGGGCGAAACGTTCTTTCAGAATCTGCAGCAACTGCTGGGCCGGCAGCGATTCGCACGGATCTGGCCGACCTGCTGGAAGTCCACTATCTCTGCATGCTGCTGGGGTTCGGCGGCCGGTACAGCGCCGGCAATCGCGGCGAACTGAGCGCAGGTCATGAACATGACCGCGGAGAAGATCCGCCGCATCCGCGGGAACCTGGGACTGCTTTCTCCGGCGTGGCAGTTGCCGCAACGAAACGCTGTCGCAGCCGGGTCAGACCCGCTGGTCCGCAAGCTCGGCTATCTGGCCATCGCGTGCGCGGCATTGATGGTGCTGTTGTTCGTGGTCTATAAGCGAGTCTGATCCTGGCGAGGCCGGAGTACGGGCCGTCGCGGCAGTATGAGCGAGATCGCTCGTACGACTCGTGTATATGCTCGTCGCCGTTGTGCTGCTGATCGCGCTGGTCGCGGTGATGTACCTGTCTGCATGCAGAAGAAGAAAGACAAGGCCGCCGCGGCCGCGGCGGAAGGAGGCGAGCCAGTTGGCCCCGGCGGCGATGAAATCTTCGCTGCTGGTCCGCGAGGCCGAAGCCAAGCTAGCCGCCGCTAAGCTGGAACAGGGCGCGCGCGTGGCCAACCTGCCGGTGTACCTCCTGATGGGCGAATCCGGCAGCACCAAGACCAGCATCATGACTCACTCCGGGCTGGAAGCGGAGCTGCTCGCCGGCCAGGTCTACCAGAACAACGCCGTCGTGCCTACGCGCGCGGCCAACTTCTGGTTTGCGCGCCGGAGTGTCTTCGTCGAAGCCGGCGGCAAGCTGCCCGGCGATTCCGGACAAGTGGCACCGGCTCGTCCGTAAACTGCAGCCGCGCGGTTCCGTGGTCGGCAAAGGCGAGCAGGCTGCGGCGCGCGGCCGTGGTCTGCTTCGATTGCGAAAATTTCACCACGCCAGGGGGCGCTCGAAGCGGCGGTGGCGGCCGCGCGCAATCTGCGGGCGCGCCTGGGCGAGATCTCCCAGGCGCTGGGAATCAATCTGCCGGTCTACGTCCTGTTCACCAAGATGGACCGCCTGCCCTTCTTCACCGAATTCGTGCGCAACCTGAGCAACGAGGAAGCCGTCCAGGTGGTGGGCGTGACGCTCCCCATGATCCAGGTCGCGCGGCGAAGGCGTTTACGCCGAGGAGGAACGGCCCGGCTCGGCGGCCATTTCGAGTGGCTTTTCCGGTCCCTGGCGGATGCCCGGCCGGAGTTTCTGTCGCGCGAAACCGACGCTTCCAAACTGCCCGCCTGCTTACGAATTTCCGCGCGAGTTCCGCAAGATGCGGCAGACCGCGGTGCAGTTCCTGGTGGACCTGTGCCGGCCCAGCCAGTTGAGCGCGGGGCCGTTCCTGCGCGGCTTCTACTTCACCGGCGTGCGGCCGGTGATCATCAACGAAGCGGCGCCCGTAGCTGCGGCGGCGCAGCAGCAGCAGGGACCGGGCGGCTACGGCTCGGCCTCCGGCGCCACCGGCATCTTCAACGTGGGCGCGCGCGCCGCGGCGCAGCCGCAGTACGCCGCGCCGGCGCCGGTTGCGCGGCTCGCGCAAAGTGCCGCAGTGGGTCTTCCTGAGCCACTTCTTCAACGACGTATCTGCTGGCCGACCGTGCCGCCATGGGCGCCAGCGGATCCAGCACCAAGACCAGCTTCGCGCGGCGTCTGCTGCTGATTGCGGCCGCGGTGCTGTGCTTCATTGCTCATCACCGGTTTCACCGTTTCGTTTTTCAAGAACCGCGGCCTGGAAGCGCAGGTGCGCGATGCGGCCCACGGAATTTCATCCACCGAATCGGTGGGCGGCGACCTGGCCTCGGTCGATTCGCTGCGCAAACTCGATACCCTGCGGCAGGCTCTCGAGCGGCTGGTCGAGTATCGCCGCGATGGCGCGCCCTGGAGCTATCGCTGGCTGCCTCTACGTGGGCAACGATCTCTATCCCGAAGCCCGGCGCGTCTATTTCGAGCGCTTCAAACAGCTTCTCTTCGGCCAGACGCAGGCCGGAATGCTGGCCTTCCTGCAAAACCTTCCGGTGACCCCGGGACCCGACTACGCGCCCACCTACGACGCGTTGAAGGCCTACCTGATCACCACCTCGTTCCACGAAAAAAGCACCGCGGGCTTTCTCACTCCCGTCCTGACCAAGTGGTGGCTGAACGCGCGCGGCGTGGATCCCGATCGCCTGCAACTGGCCCAGAAGCAGTTCGATTTTTACGCCGGCGAGTTGCAGGAAAATAACCCCTACTCCAAAGACAGCGACATGGGCGCGGTGGGAAAAGCGCGGCACTACCTGGCGCAGTTCGGCGGGATGGAGCGCGTCTACACCGCCATGCTGGCCGAAGCGGGCAAGAATCCGCCCATCAATTTCAACAAGCAGTTTCCCGGCTCGGCCGCCGTCGTAGTGGAATCGCACGAGGTGCCGGGCGCGTTCTCCAAGGCCGGATACGCCGTGATGAAAGACGCCCTGCAGCATCCCGACCGCTTCTTCAAGGGCGAGCAGTGGGTGCTCGGCGACCAGGGCGCTACCAGCATCACGCCCGCGCAATTGGACCAGTTGCGCGCGCGCTATTCCGGCGATTTCGTCAAGGAATGGCGCGCCTACATGAAGGGCGCTTCGGTGGTACGCTACACCGGCTTGAAGGACGCCTCGGATAAGCTTACGAAGCTTTCCGGCAACCAATCGCCGCTGCTGGAACTGATGTCGCTGGCCTCGCAGAATACCGCCGTCGATGACACCGGCATCGGGCAGGCGTTTCAACCCGTCCAGACCGTGGTGCCGCCTACCAGCACGGACCGCTACATCGCCGGCGCCAATCAGAATTACATGAATGCCCTGGTGGCCCTCCAGACCTCCATCGAACAGATTGCCGGTCAGCCCGGCATTCCCAGCGACACCGCCGCGGCCGGCACGCTGGCCGCCGCGCAACAGGCCATCCTCAATACGCGCCAGATGGCGCAGGCCTTCCGCATCGATCCGGAAGGGCACGTGGAAACCACCACGCAGAAGCTGCTGGAAGATCCCATCACCTACGCCCAGGGCCTGCTGCGCACGCTCGGACCCGCCGAATTGAACGCCAAAGGCAAGGATCTCTGCGCCCAGATGCGGCCCCTGTTGAGCAAGTATCCCTTCAGTCCCAATGCCGCCGCGCTGGCCACCGTGGCCGACATCGATGCCGTGTTCAAGCCGCAGGGCGGCCTGCTGTGGCAGTTCGTGGATGCCAACCTGCAAAAGGCGCTCACCCGCCAGGGCGCGCAGTTCGTGCCGACTTCCTCCGGCGGCATCACCATCAATCCGGCGTTCCTGGCGTTCCTGAACCGGTCCGCGGCGTTCAGCGGCGCGGCGTTCGATGCCAACTCGCCGGACGTGCACTTCACCTACTCGGTGAAGCCCGTATTGACCAGCGACATCGATACCGTTCACCTGGCCATCGACGGGCAGCCCGTCGATTTCAACGCGGCCAACTCCGGCGCCAAAAAATACAATTGGCCCGGTACGGCGCAGGGCGTGCACGATGACGCTGAAATTCAAGAGCGGCTCGACCATCGCGTACCCGGCGTACGATGGTCTATGGGGCATCTTCCAGTTCGTCGCCGTTGGCAAGCGCCAGGGCACCCTGGTGGAAGAACCCCTGGTGGATGCCCGCGGGCGTCCCGCGCTCAATGCGGCTAACGGGCAGCCCATCACTGTGACGTTCGATATCTCAGCCACGCCGCCGATTTTCGACAAGGGCTACTTCTCGGGCATGAGCTGCGTGGCGGAGGTGGCGAAACCCTAGATGCAACTGCCCGCCAAGATCGGCAAGTACGAGTTGGAAGAGTTCCTCGGCGGCGGCATGTCGCACGTCTACCGCGCGCGCGACACCGTGATCGGCCGCACCGTGGCGGTGAAGATCCTCACCGAGGCCGGCTGCGAGGATGCCGAAGCCAAAGCGCGCTTTCTGGCCGAGGCGCGCATGGCCGGCAACATCTCGCACGAAAATGTCCTGAGCATCTACGATTTCGGCGAGGATGACCAGCATCACCCCTTCATGGTGATGGAGTTTCTGCGCGGCGAGGACCTGCGCCATGCCATCAAGAACGGCCACACCGGCGATCTGCGCGGCAAGCTGAAGATCGCCCTGCAGGTGGCCCGCGCGCTGGTCTACATCCACTCGCAGAAAATCATCCACCGCGACATCAAGCCCGAGAACGTGCACATCAGCCAGGCCGGCGTGGTCAAGCTGATGGATTTCGGCATCGCCAAAACCGAAGGCCTCTCCATGACCCGCGCCGGCTATGTGCTGGGCACGCCCTACTACATGGCGCCGGAGCAGGTGATGGGGCACAACGTCACCGAACAGGTGGATGTTTACGCCTTCGGCGTGCTGCTGTTCGAACTGCTCACCGGCGCCAAACCGATCGACGGCGATACCGTGGAGCGCATCTTCTACAGCATTCTGAACGAGCCGCTGAACCTGGAACCGCTGCGCCAGGCCGGTGCGCCGCAATCCATCTGCGACCTGGTGGCGCGCTGCACGGCCAAGGATCCCAACGACCGGCCCCCGGGGTTCGCGCCCGTGGTCGAGGAGCTCGAGCGCGTGCTCGCCGGACTCGACGCGCCTACGACGGTGCTGCCCGTGGCGCCTGCGCCTCCCGAAGTTCCGGTTTCCAAACGGCCCGTCTGGCTGTTTCCCGCGATCGCGGCTCTGGTCCTTGCGATTGCGGCCGGCGTGTTCTTCGCCACGCGTCCCAAGCCCGCGCCTCCGCCTCCGGTAGTGAAGTCTCTGCCGGCCACCATCTCCACGCCCACTGGCGAGATGGTGCTGGTGCCCGCCGGCAGTTTTCTCTTCGGCGAGAAGAAGGAGCCTGTCTCCCTGCCCGCGTTTTACATCGACAAGACGGAAGTCACCAACGCCGCCTATGCCGATTTCTGCCGGGCCACCAACCGTCCCCTGCCTCCGGCCTTCCCGGAAAATCAACCAGACTATCCGGTGGTCAACGTATCGATTCTGGACGCGCAGCTATTTGTGAAATGGGCCGGCAAGCGCCTGCCCACGGCTCGCGAGTGGGAGAAAGCGGCCCGCGGTACCGACGGGCGCGATTTTCCCTGGGGCAACCAAGCCGACCTGTCGAAGGCCAACATCAACGGCAAGCAGATTCAACCCGTAACCGGCTACGCCGCGGGCGCCAGTCCCTACGGCGCCCTGCAGATGATCGGTAATGTCTGGGAACTGGTGGATGAGTTCCGCACTCCCGGTCCGCATGCCCTGGAATTCGGCAAGCAGTTGAAGCCCCCGGCCACGCCGGACGAGCCCTGGTACACCATCCGCGGCGGTTCCTTCAGCGATCCCCTGGTCAAAGAGTTGATCTGGGATGCCACCACTGTCCCGGCACGCTGGAAGAACCCCAACATAGGCTTCCGCTGCGTGAAGGACGCGCAGTGAATGGGGATAACGAAGAGCAGCGTAGAGCACATCGCAGCTGATATCGCTCTCAAGGAGAATTGTGGAACGCGAGATCCGCGATAGCTTAAGGCAGGAAATCCGAGACGGCTTCGCCAATGTGACTGCAGCGCTTCGACGATCAGGCCGCCCGCCTCGACCGTCACGCCGGATTGTGGCAGACCGGTTCCCGCTGGAGCGCCCGCATGGATGCCTGGGCCGAGAAAGTGGATGGCTCGCTCGAAGCCAAGGATCGCGAAATCGCCGAGCTTCGCGAACGCCTCCTCCGTCTGGAACGAAAGTCGGCCTGACGGCGATCCCCCAAAGCAGGTCCCTGGTAGAATCGTTGATGGGTTCTCTCTATGGACCGTCCTGCCGCCACTCATCCCGCCACCGCCCGGGAAATCATTCTCGAAATCGTCCGCAATATGCGGGAGGGGCTGGAGCCGCTTGCACTACTCCACCCTGGCGCCCGCCATCTATCACGTCTACCTGCATTCCGAAGATATGGAGCGCCTGCGCGGCATCGTTCCGCGCATCATCGAGGAGGCGCGGCGCGCGCTCGATGCGGAACTGGAGCGCTCAACAGGGCCTCCCTCGGCGAGCGGCTGAAGCTGGCGCGGCGCAGCGCTCCGAAAATCGCCGTGCCCGAAGGCGGCTGGCAGATCCGCATTCTGGAAAACACCGACGACGACGTCGGACCCGGCGATATCGTCATCTACTCCGAGCTGGCGCTGCCCGCCAAGGCCGAACTCGGCGCCGGCTCCATGACCAAGCGCATCGCCACGCGCCGCCTGAGCGGCGTCGAGACCACCGCATCCCCGCGAGTACGAAAAGGCCCCTGAAGCCGCGCCCGATCCCCAGAATGATGGAACTACTCTGGCCGTAATCGAGTATGAAGAAAGGCGGACGAAAGCAGTTCCGCATGACCAAGGATCAGATCGTGGTGGGGCGCGGCGGCCGCGATTACTGGACCGATCTGAAGCTGGACACTCTGCCCGGACGTTTCGCGCGAGCATTTCCGCCTGCGCCGCGACCCCGAATCCGGCCAGTTTTTCCTGAAGGATCTGAGCCGGCTGGGCACCACCATCAACGGCGAAAAAGCGCCCTCCAGCATGGATTTTTTCGGCGGCGAAAAGCGCGACCGCAACGTGGAAGCTCCCGTGCCGCCGCAGGCGCGCATCGGGCTGGCCGACGTGCTGTTCCTGGAATTTCCGAAGCACCGCAGAATGGTTAAAGTCGAGGCTCAGGATGCGCGGGCGCCAGCGACCCGGGCGGGTGCGCCGCAACAACGAAGACGCCTTCTACATCGACGCCGAGCGCGGCATCTTCCTGGTGGTGGATGGCATTGGCGGGCAGGCCGCCGGCGAAAAGGCCGCCGAAATCGCGGTCGACCGCGTGCGCGCGCGCCTGGAGCGCCAGACCGGCACCACCGAGCAGCGCATCCGCGAAGCCATCGCCATGGCCAATAACGAAATCCTGCACGCCGCGCGGCGACAATCCCGAGTGGGACGGCATGGCCTGCGTGCTGACCGTGGCGGTGCTGGAAAACGGATCGGCCGTGGTGGGCCACGTGGGCGATTCGCGCCTGTACCAGATCCGCCGCGGCGAGATTCGCAAGATCACCCACGATCATTCGCCGGTGGGCGAGCGCGAGGACAATCGGCGAACTCACCGAAGCCGAAGCCATGCGCCATCCGCGCCGCAACGAGGTGTTTCGCGACGTCGGCTCGGAAGAGCACGCGCCCGACGACCCCGATTTCATCGAGATGCGCGCATCCCGTTCGATCCCGACTGCGCGCTGCTGCTGTGCAGCGACGGCTTGAGCGACCAGGTGCCGTCGGCCGAGATCCGCGCAGCCGTGGAGCGCCATGCCGGCGATCCCGAAGGCGGCCGTGCGGGAACTGATCGAGGCGGCCAACCGCGCCGGCGGCAAGGACAACGTCACGGTGGTGGTGGTGGAGGGCGAGGAGTTCGCGCGCGCCAGCTTCCGCCGGCGCCCGAGAAATCCGGCGGCGCCCTGCCGGTGGCTTCTGTTCGCCGCGGCGGTGATCGCTCGCCGCTGGCCGCGTGGTTTTCTGGCCGGCCAGAAGTTCGCGCCGCGCCCCGTGGCTGCTCCCGCCGCGCCGCGCGTGCTGGTGGCCGGCGCCGGCACGCTCCTTCAGCACCATCGCCGCGGCGCTGGCCGAAGCGCGCACCGGCGATACCGTGGAGGTGCAGCCCGGCGAGTATCGCGAGCAGGTGCGTCTCAAGAGCGGCGTGACGCTGCGCAGCCGCGTGCCGCGTGAGACGCGGTCCTGCGCGCGCCGGCCGCTCAGCAGCGGGCCGGCGGTGATCGCGGAAAATGTTCAAAGATGCGCGCTTTAGCGGGTTCCGCATCGCCGGCGACGCGCAGGTGCCGCTTTCGGCAGGCATCGTGCTGATCAATTCCGGAGTGGAAATCGAAAACGTGGAGGTGCGACGGCGCCGGCATCGGCGTCGAGATGCGCGGCGGCCAGCCGTATCCTGCTGCGCCAACGCCATCCACGATTGCCTGGCCGAAGGCATGCTGATCTCCGGGCGGTGCCGAGCCCTGGATCTCGCACAACATCTTCCGCCGGAACAAAGGCGCCGGCCTGGCGGCGCGCGATGGCGCCAAGCCCGTGCTGCTCGGCAACATGTTCGAAAAGAACACGCGTGGAACTGCCGCCCGAAATGCATGGAGGCAGCCAAAGCGCAACAATCAGTTTGCTGGACGTCGTTCCGGCGCACCGCGCGGCGCCCGAGAGGAAGAAGCAATGATCGCTCCGGCCAGCCGCAATCGGGAAATACGAGATCCGCCAGAAGCTGGGCCGCGGCGGCATGGCCGACGTGTACCTGGCGCAGGACACCGAACTGGGGCACCAGGTGGCGCTCAAGCTGATCGAGCACAGCCCCGACGTCGACACGCGCGACGCCATCGAGGCCGAGCGCCGCGGCGCCGAATTGCAGGCGCGCCTGGCGGACATCGATCCGCGCGTGGTGCGCGTCTACGATTGCGGCGATACTGGACGGCTACTTCTTCGTCGCCATGGAATACATCGACGGGCAGGACCTGGCCGAGCTGATGCGCCGCGGCCCGCTGGCCGTCGAGTTCGCCGCCGATGTCGCCATGGCCGTGGCCGAGACGCTGGAGAACGCCCACACCCTGCGCGTCGAACATCGACGGCAAGGAGTTCCGCGGCATCGTCCACGGCGACATCAAGCCCAAGAACATCCGCATCGATGCGCGCGGCGAAGTGCGCGTGCTGGATTTCGGCATCGCCAAGGCGCTTTCGCTTTCGCGCAGGCTCACGCGCAACGAATTCGGCAGCGTGCCGTACGCCTCGCCCGAACGGCTCGAAACCGGGCGACGTGAACGTGCTCTCGGACCTGTGGTCGCTGGCCGTGATGCTGTACGAAATGGTCACGGGCACTGCAGCCGTATCAGGCCGATTCCACCGAGCGGCTGGAGCGCATGATCCGCTCGCGCATTCCGCCGCCGCCCGCGCCCGACCCGTGCCCCGAGCCGCTGCGCCGCATCCTGATCAAGGCCATGGCGCCGGATCCGGAAGCGCGCTACCAGACCGCCGCGCGAATTCGCCGACGACCTGACGGCGTTTCGCCGCGGACTCGCCGGTGCGCGCCATGACCGAGGACCTGGACGCCACGCGCCGCACTTCCGCCGCGCATCGACGACGAAACGCGCCGCACCGCGCCCGCACGCGGCAGACGCGTCGATGACGAAACCCGGCGCACCGCGCCCCAGTGCCGCCCCTGCCCCGCGCAAGCCGCAGGCCGTGTTTTCCAGGTTCATGAAACTTGTGGGCCTCGCGGCCCTGGCGGCGCATGGCCTTACGGCGTCTACGCGGGCGTTACCGATTATCTGCTGTACCAGCACGGCCAGCGAACTGGAACGCCAGATCTCCGCCGAGCAGTTGACCGACCCGGACCAGATCTGGACCCGATGGACGGAACTTTCCAAGGGCAATCCCTCGTCTCTGCTGTTGTATGGGCCGCGCAAGGCGGTGAAGCAGAAACTGGTGCAGGCGGCCGACCACGTGATCGACACCTACCGGAATAGCGAGGCGCCAGCCGGTCTATGAAAAGGACTGGGAGCGCGCCCGCACCCTGCTGGCCGACGCCCTGCCGATGGATCCCGACGATACCGTGCGCGGCAAGCTGCGGCTGGCCGAAGGCCACCTCGCGCGCATCAACGGCACCGCCCATCGCGATCCCAAGGCGCTGACCGAAGCCGTGGACGATTTCACCGAGGCGGAGCGCCTGCTGCCCAATTCGCCCGACCCGGAGCTGGGGCTGGCGCGCGTCTACGTGTACGGGTTGAAGGATATCGACAAGGCTTCCCAGGCCTTTCAGGAGGCCGAGAAGCGCGGGTATCAACTTGGGCAATCGCGAGAAGCTGTTTCTGGCCGACGGCTACCTGGAGCGCGCCGACCGCACTTTCTGGGATTCGCGCAACGTGCGCGGCCTGCCGCAGGAAAAGGACCAGATCCAGCGCGCCGACAGACGATTACCAGCGCGCGCTGGAGCTGTATCAGGAGATCGCTCCCTACGGCAACGCCAGCACCAAGATCGGCCGGGTGCAGACCAGCCTGGAAAGCGCGAATTACCGGTTGAAGGAGATCGAAACGGGCAACAGGTCTCGCTTTACGGCTATCTGCGACCTTTGCTATGGCGGTCACGCGGAGTACATCGTTAGAGCGTTCGGAGGTGCGGCGCGCGCCCGCGAAGCGGCGCGCGTCGCGCTTCCGCTGGCGCATTCAGGAACTGCTGGCGCTCTGGCCGCGGCGCGGCCGCTGGCGTCTCGGCCTGACCTGGTCTACAGGCCAAATCGCAGGGGCTGGCGGAGATCGATCCGGGCCTCGGCGGCCAAGCAGCTGCTCAACCTGAACGACCTGGGCGCGCGCGAAGATCTGCTGCCCGCGCTCTCCGATGTTCCCCAGACCGCCGAGCGCGAACTTCGTCGCGCGCAAAATCTATTACATCGTCGGGCGGCCTGCCCAACGTCGGCGCCATCGCGCGCATTCGCGTCACCGCCGAGGAACTGGCGCACGGGCGCGGCCTGCAGCAGCTTTCGCGACCGCCTGGGCAGTCGCGAATCCATGCCGCTGCTCACCGGCGACAGTTGCGCCAGCTGAAGCCCCTGTTCGTGGTGCGCCGCCCGGCGCAGTTCCGCCGCGCGTTCTATCCTGTGGACCGCGCTCTTCTTCGCCGGCTTCCTGCTGGCCCACCTGTTGTGGAGCCTGCGCGGATTCCGCGGCGACCAGATGGCTGCTGCCGGCCGTCCTGCTGCTCACCGGCGTCGGGCTTGATCCTCATGGTCAGCCTGCGCGATCCGGTGCGCGACAACCTGCTGTTCGTGGATTTCGCGCAGGGCGTGGCTGGCTGGGCTGCCTGCTGCTGGCCGGCGCCGCGCAGCTCGATTACGAGCGGCTCTTCGGCAAGCCTGAGCTTCGTGCCGCTGCTGGCCAGCTTCGCGCTTTCGGCGCTGCTGATTCTGTTCGGCACCGGTCCCGGCACGAGCGACGCCAAGGTCAACCTGTTCGGATTTCAGCCGGTGGAGATCATCCGCATGCTGCTGGTGTTTTTCCTGGCCGGCTATTTCGCCAAGCGCTGGGATGTGCTGCGCCACGCGCGCGAAACGCGCGCCTCGCTGGCGCGCGCTGACCAGCCATTTCGATATTCCGCCGCGTCGAGTACACGCTGCCGGCGCTGGTATGCGTGGCGCTCTCGCTGGTCTTTTTCTTCCTGCAGAAGGACATGGGCCCGGCGCTGGTGTTCGCCTGCCTGTTCCTGGTGCTCTACGGCATGGCGCGCGGCAGCGCGTTCGTGCCCGTGGTCGGGCTGGCGCTGGTGGTCGCCGGGTTTCGTGGTCGGCTACTTCATCGGCGTGCCGCACACCGTGGGCGAGCGCGTCTCCATGTGGCTTTCGCCCTGGAACAACCTGGTGCACGGCGGCGATCAACTGGCGCATTCGCTGTGGGCCTTCGCCACCGGCGGCGTCACCGGCATGGGCATCGGGCTGGGCGATCCGCAACTGGTGCCGGCCGCCCACACCGACCTGATTCTTTCCGCGCTGGGCGAAGAGTGGGGCTTTCCTGGGCGTGGCCGCGGTCTTCGCGCTGTACGGCGTTCATCGTCTGGCGCGCGCTGCGCATCGCCCTGCGCGCGCGCACGGATTACGAATTCTTCCTGGCCGCCGGCCTGGCCGCGGCCACCGCGCTGCAGATTCTGCTGATCGCCGGCGGCGCGCTGGGCGTGTTGCCGCTTTCCGGCGTGGTGACGCCGTTCCTGAGCTACGGCCGCACCGCGCATGCTGGCCAATTTCCTGGTGATCGGAATCCTGGTGTCGATCTCCGCGCGGCCGCGCCGATGGAAGCGTGACCGCGCCGTTCCGCCGTGCCGTCGCCGCGTCGCCGGCATTCTCTTCGCCGCTGGCCGGCGCCGTGGTGCTGGCCAAAGCGGCGTACGTGCAGGTGCTGCACAGCGCCGCCGTGATGGGCGAAGGCACGCTGGTGGTGCAGGCCGATGGCGCCCGCCGCTACCAGTACAATCCGCGCTTCCAGGAAGTCATGCGCGAGATCCCCAAGGGCACCATCTACGATCGCAACGGCCTGCCGCTGGCCACCAGCGATTGGGACGAGCTGGAAAAGCACCGCGCCGAATACCAGCAGCTCGGCATCGATATCGACCGCGCCTGCCCGCGCACCGAAAGCCGCCACTATCCCGTTCGGCGGCCTGATGTTCGACCTGCTGGGCGATCTGCGCACGCGCATCCGCTGGGCCGCCAGCAACACTTCCTTCGTGGAGCGCGATTCCGCGCGCCGCCTGCGCGGCTATGACGACCGGCCCACGCTGGTCGACGTCAAGAATCCCAAGACCGGCAAGATGGAGCGCGTGATCCGCTACGACTACCGCGAGCTGGTGCCGCTGCTGCGCCATCGCTACGATCCGCAGAATCCCGCCGTGCGCCGCGTGCTCGACCGCCCGCGCGATGTGCACATGTCCATCGACGCGCGCCTCGAGGTGCGCGTGGCGAGATTCTGCAGAAGCAGTTGCAGCAGGCGCGGCCAGGATAAAGGCGCGGCCGTGGTGATGGACCCGGCCACCGGCGATCTGCTGGCCGCGGTCAGCTTTCCGCTGCCGCCTCGATCCGACCGCCGGCGACTCTGCCGCCGCCGAGCAGGAATGCCAACCCCTATCTCGACCGCGCCCGCTACGGCCTCTATCCGCCCGGCTCGACCTTCAAAGTGGTCACCGCCATGGCGGCGCTGCGCAAGGATCCCGCAACTGGTCCACAAGACCTACGAGTGCATCCGCCTGCCGGATGGCCGCGTGGGCAACTACATCAAGGGCTCGAAGCGGCCCATCCGCGACGACATGCAGGACACAGGCGCCGCACGGCACCGTCGACATGGAGCGCGGCATCGTGGTCTCCTGCAATGCCTACTTCGCGCAGTTGGGCACCTACGACGTGGGCGCGCGAGCCGCTGCTGGACACCGCCAACCTGCTGGGCATTGCGGCGGCCTCGCCCAATACCGCCGCGCAGTTGAAGAAGTCGCTGCCGCAATCGTCCTACGGGCAGGGGCAGGTGGTGGCGTCGCCCTTCCAGATGGCGCGCGTGGCCGCCACCGTGGCCAACGGCGGCGCCATGCCGCAAGGGCCGCTGGATCACCGACGAGACCAACACCCGCACCAGCGCCGCCGCAGACCGGTGCTCGGCGCCGGACGCCGCCGCAGACGCTGGGCAAATTCATGCGCGAAGTGGTGACCGCCGGCACCGGCCGGCGCGCCGCGGCGGCCGCGTCCCGATGGCCGGCAAGACCGGCACCGCCGAACTGGCCGACGCGCCTTCGCACGCCTGGTTCATCGGCTTCGCGCCCTATGGCGGCAGCCCGCGCAAGATCGCCTTCTCCGTGCTGGTGGAAAATGGAGTGTACGGCGGCACGGCCGCGGCGCCCGGCCGCGGCGGAGATCGTCAACGCCGCGCGTGAAGTTGGGTCTGATCCAGCCATGAGCCTGTTTTCCGAAATCGAAAAGACCATCGAGCGCGGCTTCCGCAAATGGACCGAACGCGTCTTCGGCCCCGCGCGAATCGGACGAACTGCTGCTGGTGCATCGCGCCATCCTGGAGGAGATCGAAGGCAAAGTCCAGACGGTGGCGCGCGGCCGGCGCGATGTTCCCGTACCCGCGCGTGACGGTCACGCTGATCTCCGCCGATGCCGACCGGCGCGCGCTGTACCAGGCCGCGTTCGGCGACGGACGGACCGCCTGGAGAAGCGATATCCGCGAGGCCTGGAGGGCGCCGGCTGCGAGGTGCCGCGCGGCTTCGCCGTGGAGGTCGAAGACGGCGGAAGCCGGCGACGGGAACGTTCGAGATCGACTACGGCGTCGCAGCCCCGGAGGCGCCGAGCGCGCAGCCGCCCGCGGGCGCCGGCGCGCCTGGTCGTGGTGAAGGGCAAGACCGCGCAAGCCGAGTACCCGCTCGACAAAGCGCGCACCAACATCGGCCGCCTGGCGGAGTTGACCGATGCCGAACAGCGCGTGGTGCGCCGCAACGACGTGGTCTTCGAAGAAGGCGCCGACGAAGCCAACGCCACCGTCTCGCGCAGGCACGCCCACATCCGCCTGGAAGCCGGCGACTACCGCATCTGCGACGACGGGAGCGAATTCGGCACGCGCGTCTTCCGCGACGGCCGCTCGATCGAAGTGCCCGCCGGCAATCGCCGCGGCGAAAAACTCCGCGCCGGCGACGAAATCTACCTGGGCCGCGCCTGCCTGCGCTTCGAACGGTAGTGAATTCGCCCCCGCGATCCTCCGCGCCCTCCGCGCCCCCTCCGCCTTTCTCCGCGTTACGTGTTCGTCTTCGCTTCGAACGGCAGCCTCAGAACTGCGCGTTGGCCAGCGCGCGGCTGGTCTGCAGCACCGCGGCCATGACCCGCTCGTAGTGCATGCGCATGGGGCCGAGCACCGCGACCTTCGCCGGCAGCCCGCTGGCCATCTGCACATTCATCCCGATCAGCGCCAGGTCTTTCATCGCCGGATGCGCATCTTCCAGGCCCACGTGCACGGCAAGCTCGCCGGCAGGCTGTTCCAGGAAACGATCCAGCAGTTCCATCAACCGCGATTTTTCTTCCAGCGCGCGCAGCAGTTCGCGCAGTTTCTCGCGCGTCAGGTGCAGATCCAGACCCAGCAGGTTGGACGCCCCTTCCATGTGTACTTCCGGAGAGATGTCCACCTCCAGAAGCCCTTTCTGGTACAGCACCTGCAGCTTACGCATCACCGCGTCGTAAAGAGCGCGCTCTTCCAGCATGCGCCGCAGCAACTCGCGCCGCGCGTCACCCAGACGCCATCCGCTGAAATTGCGATTCACGTAATTGCGAATCGAAAGTAATTCTTCCGGCGGCATCGGCTCGTCCAGCGCCACCACGCGATTGCGCACCGTCTGATCGCGCGTCACCAGAATGATCAGCACGCGGTTCTCGGCCAGCGGCACCAGTTCGATCTGATCCAGTTCCTGGGCCAGCGCCGGAATCACCGCCGCGATTCCCACGTTGCGCGTCAATTCCATCAGCAGGAAGCTCGAACGCTCCACCCGCGCGCCCAGCGTGTGAAGCCCCATGAATTCCACCCGGACCCGTTCCGCATCCAGCGGCGAGATCCGGCCGGCGGCCAGCGACCGGACATAAAAACGAAAAGCCTTTTCCGTGGGAACCCGCCCCGCCGAGGTGTGCGGCTGCGAGAGAAAGCCCTCTTCGGCCAAGTCCGCCATCACGTTGCGAATGGACGCCGGGCTCAGTTCGCTGTTGCGGCGCTTGGATATTGTCCGCGAACCCACAGGTTCACCGGTTTCAATGTAGGCACGCACAATAGAAGTGAGAACCTCCTGGTGCCTGGTCTGGAGCGGCGCGTCCATTCTCATGGCCTGAGATTACAAGTCCCCTACAACAATTCTAACGGCTTGAAAGTAAAGAGGTCAATGAAGAATTGTGAATCGGCCCTATAAAGGCGGATAGCTGGTAGAATAGCCATTCCATCTGATGAGGAGGTCGGCGTAGTGGCCGCGGTCAAGTTCCTTGTGAGTGCATTCAGCTTCCTGTTCGAGGGCCTGCTGGCCCTTTTTCTGACGGCCATCGCCGGTTTGGCCCTGGCGTCCGGCACCTCCCTGAATCTGGGAATGCTGCCCTGGACCGGTTCCACGCTCGATTACGTTCTGCTATTTGGCGGATTGTGCGGGGTGATTCTCGCGGCTCTGGCCATCCTCGGCAAACTCCGCCCGTTGTTCTTTGTCTGGACCCTCGTGGTCGTGTTCTTCCTGATCAAGGGCTACATCTTCGGCGGCTACCGCTTCGATCCGGCCAGCGCCAGGATGGCGGGATATCTGCTCCTGGCCGCGCTGGTGAGCGTGCTGGGCGGCTGGTTTCAGATGTTTCGCCGCTCGGACCGCCGGTTCTGAACCCGCCGATGCATCGCGCCGTCATCTTCGATCTCGGCAAGGTTCTGGTCCACTTCGATTTCAAGCGCGGATTCCGTGCCCTCGAGGGCCTCTGTCCCTACACCGCCGCCGAGATCCCCAATCGCATCGGCGCCACCGGCCTGGTAGAGCGATTCGAAACCGGCCTGGTGGAACCCCGGGATTTCGTCTCCCAGCTTTCCGCCATCCTGGATGTGCACATAGGCTACGACCAATTCTGCGATATCTGGAGTTGCATCTTCACCGAAACGCTCATTCCCGAAGCCATGCTGGAGGGACTCGCGGCGCGCTACCGCCTGGTATTGCTCTCCAACACCAACGCCATCCATTTCGATTCGATCCGCGGCCGCTATGCGCCCCTTCTCCGGCACTTCCACCAACTGGTTCTGTCCTATGAAGTGAAGGCCATGAAGCCCGCTCCGGCCATCTTCCAGGCCGCTATCGAAGCCGCCCGCTGCCGGCCCGAACAGTGCTTCTACACCGACGATATTCCTGCTTACGTGGAAGGCGCCCGCAGCTTGGGTATCGACGCTGTGGTATTTCAATCGGCAGCCCAGATCGAGCGCGAACTGGCCGCCCGCAACATTCAGTGGAAATAAAAAAGCCGGGTCCATGAAGGACCCGGCGAGGGCACCTGAAGCCTGCCTCGGAGGTAGCGGGCTTCAGGGTGGAGGGGGCTTGTTACGCCAGCAGACCGCCGTGTCCCAAGCACGCTACTTCCCAACCCGTGACGTGATAGCGTGCCAGCAGCGGGGGCAGAACCAGATCCACCACGTTCGGCTTGGCGGACCGGAAGCATCCCGGCGCGGAAATGATCGGCACCTCGTCTTTGTAGGAGAGCAACAGCAGATTACCCGGCTCCACCGGAGCCAGGAACCGTTCCACCGTACCCCCCACCCGCAGCATGGCCTGACCGATCACGTCTTCCGGACCCGCCGGCGCGGTGGTGGATGCCACCAGGATCACGCACGGCTTCGACCGGAGCAGGTGCTGCATGCAGCGGGCGACGGAGTTTTCATCCTCGGTGCACGCTAAAACAAAATTCGCATTCACACCGAAGCGTTCCAGCCTCTGGCGCATGATGTTCTCGAACAACTGCCGTGCGCGCTCCCCACTGATCGGGTCGGTGTAGAGAACTCCCACACTCGGAGTGCGGACGGGGCGCGCCTGCAGGATCGGGCCTCGCTCCTTCAGAATTCCGATGACCGCTTCCAGTTGCTCTTTGGCCACGGCAAACGGAGCGCTCTTCACGGTTGCGATCCGCTGCCCCGCTACCGCGTAACTGAAGTTCAGTGCCGTGGCAATCACCACGCTGGCGGTGCTGTTGATGGCCTTCAAAAGTTCATCGTCCACCAGCAGGCAGCAGTTTTCCGTGGCCAGCAGGTTGGCACGCCCTCCGGCGGCCAGGCGGATTTCGAAACTCCCGCAGCCCATCTCGCTGGCCACCTGGCAGACTGCTTCGTCTTCGCCGATCTCGCCGTCTTCCAGTTCCGTGACCCAGATGGTCTCCATGCCTTCCGATTCGAGTACGCGGACGTCTTCGTCGCTAATCACATGACCTTTGGCAAGCAGTTTTTTGCCGCCTGGCCGGAATACGGTGCAGCAGAGTACTCTGCCGGTGGAAGCTTTCACATCAACGGTTTGTGCTTTCATTTTTTGGCGCCCTCGTTACCCGGATGGCTTAATTTAAGGCTTGTTTATCCTTAAACAGAATCATACATCCGGTACCTGTTGAAAACACGGCCTATTTATGCGGTCTTTTGCGGGGAGTGATGTGAATCCCTACTTTGAGGGTATCTACTTCAGGGATAGAGGCGTAGGAATCTGAATGAACTGATCGTCCGCCGAGGCCGTACGAACCCACTGCTGCGGCTGCAATTCCGACCAGTGATCCGGCCTTAACACCCGCAAAACAGCCACTTCATCGCACGCCGCGAACTTCGGACAACGCAGGCAGTCCTTCCACGCCTTGAGCGGAAGCACGCCCCGCTCCACCACGTGGAAACCTACCCTGTTGAAAAACTCCACAACGTAAGTGAAGGCAAACACCACGTCCAGCTCGTAACTCTCCGCCTCGCGTGCCAGCGATTCCACCAGGATGCGGCCCACGCCTTTCGTCTTGGCATGTTCCCGCACCGCCAGCGAGCGGATTTCGCCCACCGTGGGACTGTAGAAGTGCAGCGCACCGCATCCCAGCAATTCCGCGCCCTGCATGACTACGATGAAGTCGCGGATGGCTTCGGACAATTCGAATTCCGTGCGCGGCAGCATGATCCCCTTGGCCGCATAGGAATTAATCAGGTCCAGAATCAGCGGGATGTCGTTCATCACCGCTTTCCGCACCATGAGCTGCTGGCCGCCGGCCGGCGCTTCCACAAAGGAATCCGCAAATAATGAGCTGATCATGCCGCCTGTCCCTCCTGCAAAACCATGCGGGTGCCTGCGCATTCGCCTTCCAGCAGGCGGCTCAGAATATTCTCTGCGGCGCCGGGCGCGATCCGCACCTCACCCACCCCGCCCCGCAGCGCCTCCAGCGCGGCATTCAGCTTGGCCTGCATGCCGCCGGTGGCGATGCCCGCGGCGATCAGCTCTTCGCTTTCCCGCGCCGTCAGCAAGCCCCGCACCTGTTTCGATCCGTCCATCACGCCTTCCACATCCGTCAAAAAGACAAGCTGGCCGGCGCCGAAAGCCACGGCGCACGCCACCGCCATCTGGTCCGCATTCACATTGTAAATGGCGCCCTGCCGGTCGCCCGCCACACACGCCACCACCGGGACAAACCCGTTTTCCACCAGCACCCGCAGCAGCCCGGGGTTGGATTTCGTGACGCGGCCCACGGCGCCCAGCGCCGGATCCATCTGTTCCGCCTCCACCAGGTACCCGTCGATTCCGCTGAGCCCCACGGCCGGCGCGCCGGCGCGATTGAGGCTGGCCACCAGTTCATGATTCACCGTGCCGGCAAACACCTTCAGTACCGCATCGATCACTTCAGGCCCGCTGACCCGCAGGCCATTCACGAAACGGCTCTCCACGCCGCGTTCGGCCAGGTAGCGGGTCATCTGCTTTCCGCCGCCGTGCACCACCACGATTTCGACCCCTTGCCGCTGCGCCTGCGCGATCTCCCGCGCCAGCCGCGTACGCGATTCGGGCGCATCCAGCAAGGTCCCGCCCAGCTTCACCAGCAGCTTCACAGCAGCCCCTCGGTTTCGGCAAATCCCAACATCAGGTTCATGTTCTGTACGGCCTGCCCGGCCGCGCCCTTCACCAGGTTATCGATGGCGCTCACCACCACGGCACGGCCCGTGGCCGCGTCGAAGGTCACGCCGAGATCGCAGAAATTGGTGTGCGCCACGGCGTGCAGGTCCGGCGCCCGGCCCGCGCGGTACAGGCGCACAAACGGCTCGCCCTGATACCGGCTCTGGTAGATGGCCAGCAGGTCCTCGGCGCGGTTCACACCCACCGTCCGAAAGTAAATGGTTTCCAGAATGCCGCGATCCACCGGGATGAGCTGCGCCGTAAAACTGAATTCGCGCTCCTCCAGACCCGAGGTCAGGAGGACTTCCGGGACGTGCCGGTGCTTGAGAATCGAGTAGGCCGAGAAGTTCCCCGTCACTTCGCAAAAGCTGGTGGTGAGGCTGGCCTTACGCCCCGCCCCGCTGACGCCCGATTTGGCATCGCATACAATGCCCGCCGCGCGATCCACCACCCCGGCTTCCATCAGCGGCCGGATGGCCAGATTGGCCGCCGTCGGATAGCAGCCCGGGTTGGCAACCAGGCGGGCCGCGGGAATGCGCGCGCGGCAGAACTCCGGCAGCCCATAGGCAGCCTCCGCCAGCAGTTCCGGTTGAGTGTGCACGGCCTTATACCACGCGGCGTAATTTTCGACGGTCCGCAGCCGGAAAGCGCCGCTCAGGTCCACCACGCGGCGCTCGAGGGCCAAAAGCTCCGGCGCCAGTTCCATGGAAACTTCCGGAGGAGTAGCCAGGAAAACCAACGCAATCCCTTCGGCTTTAATTACTTGTGGGTCGCATGGAATGACGGCCGGTCCCGAGGGATGGAGCAGCCCCGAGTGCCCGCCGGCGTCCGCGCGATGCTCCAGCAGCACCGGTTCCACTTTGGGGTGACGCTCCAGAATGCGAACCAGCTCCGCACCGCTATACCCGCGATATCCGACAACTCCAACCCTGACCACCATGTGTATTTATTCGCTACTATGAATAAATATACCACAAAAACCACACACAAAAAGGGGACAGACGCATTTAAAAAAGGGGTCAGACGCATTTTCCGATATCCTAGCTCCATGCGTTTCTCCACGCTCGCCGCCTTCGCCGCCCTGCCCGCTGCCGTCTGCGCGCAACCCGCCGACCTCGTCCTGCGCAACGGCAAGATCGTCACCATGAACGCCGCCCAGCCCGTCGTTCAGGCCCTCGCCGTCCGCGGCGACCGCATCGCCGCCCTCGGCAGCGATTCCGACGCCGCCCGCTGGATCGGCCCCGCCACCAAAATCATCGACCTCCACGGCCACCTCGCCACCCCCGGCCTCATCGAAGGACACGGCCACTTCACCGGCATCGGCGAATTCCGCCTCGGCCTCGACCTCCGCGAAGCCCGCACCTGGGACGATATCGTCGCCCAGGTGGCCCGCGCCGCCAGCAAAGCCAAGCCCGGCGAGTGGATCATCGGCCGCGGCTGGCACCAGTCCAAATGGGACCGCCCGCCCGATCCCAACGTCGAAGGCTTCCCCCTCCACGCCTCGCTCGACAAAGTCTCCCCCAATAACCCCGTACTGCTGACCCACGCCAGCGGACACGCCGCCTTCGTCAATGCCAAAGCCATCGAAGCCGCCGGCGTCACCCGCGCCACTCCCAACCCCACCGGCGGCGAGATACTCAAAGACAAGGCAGGCAACCCCACCGGCCTGCTGCGCGAGCGCGCCCAGGGCCTCGCCACCGCCGCCCACGAAGCCTGGCTCGCCAAACGCACCCCCGCGGAACGCGCCGCCGAACTGCGCCAGGTCATCGACCTGGCCACCGCCGAGTGCCTCTCCAACGGCATCACCACCTTCGAAGACGCCGGCTCCCCTTTCTCCACCATCGACGCCTTCCGCCGCCTCGCCGACAGCCATGAATTGCGCCTGCGCCTCTGGGTGATGGTCAGCGGCTCGCAGCCCAACCTGGAAGCCAACCTCGATCAGTACCGCATGATCGGCGTGGGCGACAATCACCTCACCGTCCGCGCCATCAAGCAATATATGGATGGCGCGCTCGGCTCGCGCGGCGCCTGGCTGCTCGAACCTTATACCGATAAGCCCGACAGCACCGGCACTCCCACCGAGGATCCCGCCAACATCAAGCGCACCGGCGAGGCTCGCCATCCGCCACGGCTACCAGCTCTGCGTCCACGCCATCGGCGACCGCGCCAATCGCGAAGTGCTCAACGTCTACGAGCAGATCTTCCAGGAGCATCCCGATCAGCAAGAACCTCCGCTGGCGCATCGAACATGCCCAGCACCTCAACGCCGCCGATATTCCCCGCTTCGGCAAACTCGGCGTCATCGCCGCCATGCAGGCCATGCCACTGCACCAGCGACGCCCCGTACGTCGCGCTCCGCCTCGGCGATAAACGCGCCGAAGAAGGCGCCTACGTCTGGCAGAAGCTCATGAAGTCGCGGCGCCATCGTCGGCCAGGGCACCGACGCGCCGGTGGAGAGACGTCAGCCCCATCGCCAACTTCTATGCCGCCGTCAGCCGCAAAACCAAAGACGGCAAGGTGTTCTATCCCGATCAGCGCATGAGCCGCGAGGAAGCCCTCAAGTCCTACACCTGGAACAACGCCTACGCCGCCTTCGAAGAAAACCTAAAGGGCTCGCTCGAAACCGGCAAGCTGGCCGACATCACCGTCCTCTCCAACGACATCATGACCATCCCCGAAGACCAGATCCTCACCACCGATGTCCTCTACACCATCATCGGCGGCAAAATCATGTACGAAAATCGGTAAGACAGGCCTCCTGGCCTGTCCCCCTGTCGATTTCACAAGATGAGATTCCTCTGCATCTACAAACCAAGCAAACCGGAAGGCTGGCTCCTTTCCACCGAAGGCTGGCTCCCCAGCGCCATGGGCGCGCGCGTCCGCATGACCGTTCGCCGAAACCAAAGAGCTCATCGGCGGCTTCGCCCTCACGCTGTAACATTTCAGACAAACATGTCCGAGTTGCCTGGGATACCGGCCTCCTGATATCCTTTGTATTAACCCCTCATTTTCGAACAGGAGAAATAATGGCAGTAAAAGTTGGTATCAACGGCTTCGGCCGCATAGGCCGGAATGTGGTCCGGGCGGGTCTGCATCGGGATGACATGGAATTCGTGGCGGTGAACGATCTTACCGATACGAAGACGCTGGCTCACTTGCTGAAGTACGATTCAGTTTTGGGGCCGTTGCCGGAAACGGTAACTCACGACGCCGATTCCATTACCGTCGGCGGCAAGAAAATCAAGGTATTCGCCCAGAAAGATCCCGCGCAGCTCGATTGGAATTCCGTCGGCGCCCAGATCGTGGTCGAATCCACCGGCTTGTTCACCGACGCCAAGGATGCCTCCAAGCACCTCACGGCCCGGTAAAGAAGGTCATCATCTCGGCTCCCGCCAAGAACGAAGACATCACCATCGTGCTGGGCGTCAATGACGGCGCGTACGACCCCGCCAAACACAACATCATTTCCAACGCGTCCTGCACCACCAACTGCCTGGCGCCGGTGGTCAAGGTCCTGCACGACAAGTTCGGCATCCAAAAGGGATCGATGACCACGATCCACAGCTATACCAACGATCAGAAGGTCCTGGACTTCCCGCACAAGGATCTGCGCCGCGCCCGCGCCGCCGCCCTCAACATGATCCCCACCACCACCGGCGCCGCCAAGGCGATCGGTCTGGTGATGCCCGCACTGAAGGGCAAGCTGGACGGCTACTCCATGCGCGTGCCCACGCCCGACGTTTCGGTCGTGGACCTGGTCGCTGTGCTGGACCGCCCGACTACCGCCGAGGAAGTCAACGCCGCCCTGAAAGCCGCCGCCGAAGGCCCCATGAAGGGCATTCTGGCCTACACCGAGGATCCCGTCGTTTCGTCCGACATGCTGCACAACCCCAACAGCTCCATCGTGGATTCGCAGATGACCAAGGTGCTGGACGGCAACCTGCTGAAAGTCGTCGCCTGGTACGACAACGAGTGGGGCTATTCCTGCCGCGTCGTCGACCTGATCGCCTTCCTGGTTAACAAGGGTCTGTAAATTGGTCCCTGGCTGGGGCGGAGTGCCACCTCGCCCCACCGGGGAATTCCTCTTCCCTGTAACATCCACTCGCCCAGAAGACACCTTAGCTTGCATGAGATTTCTGCTTGTGACTGCTCTTCTGGGCATTCTTTCGGTGGCCGCTGTAGCCGCCGATGTCACCGGGAAGTGGACCGCGGACGTCCCCGGTCGTGGCGGCAATACCGCCAAAACTACCTTCACCTTTAAAGCCGACGGCGCCAAACTCACCGGCACCATGGACAATGGGAACGGCAATCCCGTAGATATCGCCGATGGCAAAGTGGATGGCGACACGATCTCCTTCAACGTCGTCCGCAACTTCGGCGGCAACGAGATCAAACTCGCCTTCAAAGGCGCCGTTTCCGGCTCCGAAATCAAGTTCACACGCAGCATCGAAGGCTTCGACGGGGCGCCGCCACCGGTGGAGTTCACGGCGAAAAAAGCGAACTAAATCAACGGTGCGGCGAACTAAGTACATAGATTCCCGTGCGACTCTTCCTCCTCCTCGCCGGCCTGTCCGGTTGCGCCTGTCTCTTTGCCGCCCAACATAGCGGCACCGTTCGCGCCGCCGATCAGTTTATTCCCGGCGCCACCGTCACTGCGCGCCAGGGTGGCGCAAAGCTGGTCACTTATACCGACGAGGATGGCCGCTACCAACTCGATCTCACGCCCGGCAAGTGGGAAATTCAGATTGAGATGCTGGGCTTCCGGACGCTGCACGCGGAAGTCGATGGCGGCTCGCCCACTCAGCGCGATTGGACCCTCGAAGTGCCCCGCTACGGCGAAACCGCGGAGCCCGCCCGTACTCCCACTCCGCCCGCAGCCACAGTCAAATCCGCCCCGGCGAGCACCGCCCCCACACCGGCGTCCGCTCCCAAGCCCGCCGCTTCTACTCCCGCTCCCGCTGCGGCGCGGCCGAATCCAGCCACCCGCCAACAGGCCCAGACCGGCCGCGGCCAGGGCAGAGCCGGCCGCGGAACCTATGGCGCAAACGGCGGCAGAGGCGGCCGAAACGCTCAGCCCGGCCAGCCCGGATTTACCAACGTCAACGTCACCGCCACTGAGGCCGGCGCGCAGGAAATCGCCGCTGCCGGCACCGAACAAATGGCCGACCTCGGCGTCGCCGACCCCGACGACCTGACCATCGGCGGCAGCATCAGCGGCGGCCTGCAGCAGGCTTCCGACGATCAGCAGCGCTTGAACCGCCTCGCCGGTCGTGGCGGACCCGGCGGTGCCGGTGGTCCCGGCGGCGGCGCCGTCATGAACGCCAGCCTCGCGGACCTGGGCTTCAGCGTCCCGGGCGGCGCCGATGGACTCGGCATGGGCGGATTCGGCGCGGCGGGCGCAGCCGCCGGTTTCGGCGCCGATACCGGCGGCGGCTTCGGACCTCCCGGCGGCGGTGGACGCGGTGGTGGTGGTGGAGGCGGCCGCGGTGGCGGCGGAGGTGGCGGCGGTGGAGGACGCGGCGGTGGCGGCGGCGGCGGTCGTGGTGGAGCAGGCGGACGCGGAGGCCGCGGCGGTCGCGGTCCCTTCAACGGCCAGTTCGCCGCCTTCGGCAATCGCCGGCGCGTGCGGCCCTCTTATACCGGATCGCTCGCCATTACTTCCAGCAACTCCGTTCTGAACGCCGCGCCCTTCTCCCTCAACGGACAGAGCGTTCCCAAGCCCTATATGCAGCGCGAAACCATCGCCTTCAATATCGGCGGACCGGTCCGCATTCCCAAACTCGTCACCAATGACAAGTGGTTCGTCTATCTCACCCTCCAGGACGCCCGCAATCGCAACGGCCGCGAGAGCGTTTCCACCGTCCCCACCATTGCCGAGCGCAACGGCGATTTTTCCGCCGCCACCGTCAATAACAACCTCATGACCATCTACGATCCGCTCTCCGGATCTCCCTTCCCCGGCAACCTCATCCCCACCAATCGTTTCAACCCGGCGTCGGTCGCCCTGCTGCAATATTTCCCTCTGCCCATCTACAGCGGCATCATTCAGAACTACAGCATCTCGCCCTCGCCCCCCAGTTCCAACAACGCCGTCGGCGTCCGCCTGAACGGACCCGTCACTCCGAAAGACAATCTCAACTTCAACGTCCAATACAGCGGCAACAGCTCTACCACCGAGCAGCTATTCGGATTCAAGGACACCTCCAGCGGCTACGGCCTGAGCTCCACCGCCGGATACCGCCACATCTTCCGTCCGCGCTTCAACAACAACGCCACCCTCGCCTTCAGCCGCAGCCAGAGCACCGGATCGCCCTTCTTCGCCTACAAGGAAAAATCGCCGCCCAACTGGGCATCACCGGCACCGATCAGACCCCCATCGACTACGGCCCGCCCAACCTTCCTTCACCAATTTCGGCGGCCTCTCCGACGGCACCGCCTCCGTCAATCGCGCCCAGACCACCAATTTCACCGACACCGTCACCTGGGTCTACAAGCGCAAGCACAATCTCACCTTCGGCTTCGGCTACCGGCGTATGCAGAACAATGCGCTCTCCTACGCCGGTTCGCGCGGCTCCTTCAGCTTCGGCGGACTGCTCACCAGCGGCTTCAACTCCGACGGCACCACCATCCCCGGTACCGGCTTCGATTTCGCCGATTTCCTGCTCGGCTATCCGCAAACCAGCTCGCGCCGCATCGGCAACTCCAACAACTATTTCCGCGGCCAGGCCTACAGCTGGTATGCGCAGGACGATTTCCGCGCCAGCGCCCGCCTCACCCTCAACCTCGGACTGCGCTACGAATACTTCGCGCCCTACACCGAACTGCACGGCCACCTGGCGAATCTCGATGTCAACCCGACCCTCACCGCCGTTTCCGTGGTCACCGCGCAAAATGCCAGCGGGCCTTACACCGGCCAGTTCCCCGCCAGCCTGGTGAATCCCGACCGGAACAACTACTCCCCGCGCCTCGGCTTCGCCTGGCGTCCTTCGCCAAAAACAACCGCCTCATTCGCGGCGGCTACAGCATCTTCTACAGCGGCTCGGCCTACTCGCAGATCGCCACCACCATGGCCGCCCAGCCGCCCTTCGCCAACACCGCCTCGCTCACCACCAGTCTCACCGACCCGCTCACGCTGCAGAACGGTTTCCCCGCTCGTCGGCAACAAGACCATCACCAACACCTACGCCATCGATCAGAACTACAAGCTGGCCTACGCGCAGACCTGGGTCGCTCGCGCTGCAGCAGACGCTGCCGCAGAACCTGCTGCTGGAACTCGAATACATCGGCACCAAGGGCACCGGCCTCGATCTGCTCTACGTGCCCAATCGAACTGCCGCCCGAGCTCCGCCGCTCAGCGCCACGGCCAATCGCTCAACGCCACCGCCTTCACCTATCAGACCGACCACGCCGAATTCCATCTTCCACGCCGGCCAGGTGCGCCTCACCCGCCGCTTCACCCGCGGCATGTCGGCTGTCGCTCTCTACACCTTCTCCAAATCCATCGACGACGCCTCCAGCTTCTCCGGCGGCACCGGCGGCACCGTCGTCCAGAACCTCAACAATCTTCAGCGCCGAGCGCGGCCTCTCCACCTTCGACCAGCGCCACAACTTTACGCTCACTTACGTGCTGTCGTCGCCGGTGGGCATCCACGGCCTGTTGCGCAACGGCGGATGGAAGACCAAAGCCTTCTCCGGCTGGACCCTGAACGGCACCTTCACCGCCCACAGCGGCACGCCGCTGACCGCGCTCATCTCCGGCAATCTCGCCAACCGGGGCAGCGCGTCATCGGCCAGTTGCGCGCCGAAGCCACCGGGCTCCCCGTCTCCGGCGGCCTCAATCCCTATTCAACCTGCCGCCTTCGACACTCCCGCCCGCCGGCGAATACGGCGACGCCGGCCGCGACACCATCCCCGGCCCGCCTCCGTCAGCCTCAACGGCTCGCTCAACCGCGCCTTCCGCTTCGGCGAAACCCGCCGCCAGCTGCAATTGCGGCTCACCGCCAACAACGTGCTGAACCACGTCCAGATCACCGGCTTCGGCACCACCGTCAACTCCAGCACCTACGGACTGGCCACCGCCGCATCCGGCACGCGCACCGTCTCCCTGCTTCTGAGGTTCAATTTCTAATATGCGGACCTCTACGCCGTTGTCTCCCTCATCGCTCTCACGGCTGCCGGACAGCAGCAGCCGCCACGGACTCCGGCGCCCGCTCACGGTGCCGCCAGACCGACATCAAGTTCACCGCCGAATCCAACCTGGTGATTGTCGACGTCACCGTGAAAGACAAAGCCGGCAAGCCCATCGAAGGCCTCAAAGCACGACTTCACCGTCCTCGAAGACGGCAAGCCGCAGAAGATTCAGGTCTTCGAATTCCAGAAGCTCGCCATCGACCCCGAGCCGCCCGAACCGCCCCCCACTCTCGGCAGACCAGAACGAACTGCCCGAAGATCCCAAGACCACCATCACCATCCGAGGGCCCCGGCAGATCCAGTATCACGACAAGCGCCTGCTGGTCCTCTTCTTCGATTTCTCCAACATGGGCATCCCCGAGCAGCTGCGCGCCCAGGAAGCCGCCCTCGAATTCCTCGACACCCAGATCACCGAAGTCCGACATGGTGGCCATCCTGCTGTACACCACCACCGTGCAGGTGAAGACCGATTTCACCGCCGACCGCGACCAGCTCAACGACATCATCAAGAGCCTGCCCATCGGCGAAATGACCGACCTGGCCGACGCCGCCGATACCGGCGACGATAACGGCGAAGACACCGGCGCGGCCTTCGTCGCCGACGAAACCGAGTTCAACATCTTCAACACCGATCGGAAGCTGGCCGCCATCGAAGACGCCGTCAAGAAGCTGGCCGCGCTGCCGGAAAAGAAGGCGCTGGTCTACTTCACCGGCGGCATCAGCAAGACCGGCATCGACAACCAGGCGCAGCTCGAAGCCTCCATCAACGCCGCCGTCAAAGCCAACGTGGCCATCTATCCCATCGATGCCCGCGGCCTGATGGCCGACCCTCCCGGCGGCGGCGCCAGCAAGGCCGCATCGCGCGGCACCGGCATCTTCAACGGCTCCGTCTACAATTCGCAGCGCGCCAGCATCAACGATTCGCAGGAAACGCTGGCCACGCTGGCCGCCGATACCGGCGGCAAGGCGTTCCTCGACAGCAACGACCTCGCCGCTCGGCATCGTCGCAGGCGCAGCAGCAGTTCCGCAGCTATTACATCCTCGGCTACTACACCACCAACACCGCCGAGGACGGCAAGTACCGCAAGATCACCGTCAAGCTGAACAACGGCACTATCGGCCAAGCTCGAATTCCGCCAGGGCTACTACGCCCAGAAGGTCTGGGGCAAGTTCAACGGCGCGGACAAGGAACAGCAGTTGCAGGAGGCGCTCTCTGCGGGCGATCCGCTGACCGATCTTCCGCTGGCCCTCGAAGTCGATTATTTCCGCATCTCGCCGACCGCTTATTTCGTGCCGGTCTCGGTGAAGGTTCCGGGCTCCGTGATCGCTCTGGCCGAGAAGAAGGGCGGCGGCGAGACGCAGTTCGATTTCATCGGCAAGGTCATGGACGAGCGCAAGAGCGTCGTCGGCAACGTGCGCGATTATCATCAAGGTGAAGCTGGACGCCGGCGAAGCCGAAAAACTGGCCCGCCGCAATTTCCACTACGACGCCGGCTTCACGCTCGGCACCCGGCCGCTACCGCATAGTTCCTGGTGCGCGAAAATCAGTCCGGCAAGATGGGAACCTTCGACACCCGCTTCGTGGTGCCCGATCTGGCGGCCGATTCCATGGTCCTGAAGACCAGCTCGGTCATCTGGAGCAGCCAGCGCGAGCCGTTGAAGGCCGCGGTCGGCGCAGCCGAAAGATTCGACCGCAAAGTCGCCGCGGCCAATCCGCTGATCGTCGGCGACGAAAAGATGGTCCCCAACATCACCAAGGTCTTCCGCCGCAGCCAGAACATGTACGTCACTTTCGATGTCTACGACGCCGCGCCCGACCCCGACAGACTCCGCAGCGCGCCACGTCGAGGTCAGCATGAGCCTGTTCAATCAGAAGGGCGTCAAGAGCCTTCGAAGCCGGCCCCATCGAAGCCACCCAAATCGTCGCCACCCGCCCCAACGCCGTCCCGGTGCAGATCCAGGTCCCGCTGAAAGGCCTCGCCCCCGGCCACTACGTCTGCCAGATCAACGTAGTGGACGAAGTCGGCCGCAAGTTCGCCTTCCCCCGCGCCAACGTAGTCGTGCAGTAAGTAACTCGTTACTGCTGTGTCACAAGCCGTCTACTCACAAGCTATCTACTGCTGTTGTCAAAAGCTATCTACACTGTGTCACAGCTATCTACACCGTGCCACAAGCTATCTAAACTGTGTCACAGCTATCTACACTGTGCCACAAGCTATCTACACTGTGCCACAAGCTATTTGCACTGTGTCACAGCTATCTACACCGTGGGGCAGGCTTCAGCCTGCAGCGGACTTCAGTTCGCCCCGCCCCGCCCCACCCCGCCCCGTCCCCTCTTCAAGCTATACTCGCTCATTATGTCCGCCAAATCCCAAAGGCGAGCCGCAGCCCTCCTCGAGGTAATGGGAGTGTTCTTTGCCGGTCCGGTTGTCATGATCGGCTTACGGCGCTTGTTTGGCTGGTCGCTTCCCAATCCGCTCACCGGCTTGACCGCGTACGCCTCCGATGCTTATCTGATCGCCGCCTCGCGCCAGTTGTTTACCTTGCTGCTGGTCCAGAACGCCGGTTATTTCCTGCTCGCCATTCCTCTCAACTGGTGGTACCGGCGGCGGCGCCTGACCGATTTCGGCCTAACCCGCGCTGGCCACACCTGGACCATGCTGTTATTGGCCGGAATCGCCGCCGCGGCCTTCTGGGAATGGCCCGTCATGAGCGTCTCCCTGGTGAACTCCCTCCACCCCGGCCCCACCGTCCCCTGGCGGCAAGCTTTCATGGACATGTCCTGGCAGCGCTGGCAATTCTGGTTATTCGCCGGAGTCCTTAGCTGGGCCGGCGCTCCCTTCTTCGAAGAGCTTTTTTATCGCGGATACTTTCAACGCCGGCTGGCCGAAGACTGGGGAGATGGGCCGGCGATCGTGGGAGCCTCTTGCCTCTTTACCTTTTCACACGCTCAGTACTTGAAACCGGACCCCTACAACGCCGGCATGGTTGTCGGCCTTCTCCTCTCCGCCATCGGTTTCGGAATCGTGTTTGCCTGGACCCGGTCCCTCATTCCCTCCATGCTTGCCCACGCCGTATTTGACATTCCCATGACGGCCTTGTGGCAGTGCCTTCTTCTGGCCGGCCTTGTCATAGGCGCTCTTGTAGTGTGGCGGCGAGCCACTCGCATCATCCGGCAATTCCTCCCCACCGGGAGTATCGTTAGCTATCTGGCACTCGGAATTGCCGGAGCCGGCTACGCCGTCCTCACGTCAATCGACAGCATCGCGATCCCCCTGGTGGCGATCTCGCTCTGCATGTTGATCGGCGCCGTTGTCCTCGAAGCCAGGGACCGCCGCAACCAACGCAAGTTTACGTAACCTGGTTCCGCAAATACCCATTTCGTGTTAGCCGCGGCCGCCTGAAAATCGGTACCTGGACTTCGTCCTATCTCGGGATGCATAGCGCGGCTCTTATCGATCAAACTGCAAACTGAAGACTTCGGGAGCGCATAAGCACGGGCCTGCAACCTGAAGCTTCATCCACTCACTTGATTCCACTGATCGCCAAAAAGGAGAACTATGTCTCACCATCTCGATTCACCAATCGCCCGGCAGGATATCCGGCTCGATATCACAGACCTCTATCTGTTCCGCGGAGAGACAGGCACCGTCTTCGTGATCAATCTCTGCCACTCCATCTTCGGCCCCATTCCGGCGCCTGGCTACCACCCTGAGGGCATGTACGAATTTAAGGTCGATCTCGACGGCGATGCCATCGAGGATCTCACCTACCGCCTCACATTCCAGGAACGTGACCCGGATGGAAACCAGCGCTACACGCTGCGCTGTATCAGGGGCGGCGGCGCGCCTGACCCGGATGACCCCGGCGAAATCGTCGTCCGGGGAACCACCGGCGAGACGGCCACCGCGGACGGGCTGCGTGTCTGGGCCGGCAAAGCCGGCGACCCCTTCTGGATCGAACCCGATGTGCTGCACGCGGTCGGCCACGCCTTTCAGGACGGCACGTCCGTAAACCTGTCCGGATGGGATCCAGCCAAAGCCAGGAACCTCTTCGCCGGCCATACCGTGTACTCGATCGTGCTGGAAGTTCCTGACGCAGAGTTACTCGCCGCCACGGACGGGAACCGCCGCATTGGCGTATGGGCCGTCTCGACTCTCGCCACAGACGCCGGGGGTTGGCGCTCGATCAACCGTGTGGGTCTTCCGATGATCCACCCGTTGTTCACCCAATTTAACGAAGGGCTCGGCAACGGGCTCAATGCCGGCCATCCTGCCGATGACCTCGCCACTCATGGAAGCACCGTCGCCAAAGCCATTGCCGGTGTGGTGTCCGCCATGGGCACCGCGGAAGACCCATGCGCCTATGGAGAGAAAATCGCGCGCCGGTTCTGTCCCAACATCCTCCCTTACGATGTCGGCACGCCCGCGGTCTTCGGCTTCGCCGGGTGGAACGGCCGCTCCCTTACCGACAACGCGCCGAATGTCATGTTCTCTCTTGCGGCCAATTCTCCAGTCAGTCTCGGGATCGGTAAAGAGTCGGTCACATCCAAGCCCTCGAAAGCCTTTCCATACGTTCCCGCGGCCGCTTGAGAGCGAAATCATTCCGCCGTGATCTCGACCACGCAAACCGCATACGACTCCATGTCCACCGTGAGGTCCTTGGCGTAATCCAGCGTTCCGCTCACCGGCGCTGATCGCATCCGGATGCTCGAGCGATGCCGAATCCGTCAGCCCGGCGCGGACCGTGTGCAACCTCACGACCGCCTTCCCCGGAACCCCGGCGCCTTGCAGTCGCACCAGCAGAGTGTTCCGCTCCGCGCCGTAATTGACGGCCTTGATCACGATCCGGCGGCCGTCGGCGCTCCCCGTAGCGATGGCGTCTATCGTACCCGGCGTCCAGTCTTCCGGCCTCATGGTCGCGATCTGGTCAAAGAGGCGCTTGCGGTCTGGAACGTCCCGGAAGGCGCCGCTCGTCGAGGCGAGGTACCGTTCCGCGTAGTGCTCGCGAAAGAGCTTCTCCACCACGTAGGCAGCCCCCGGGAACCAGGAAACGTGGTCGTGGTAAATCAACGACGTCCACGTCGGATCGTCCGTTGTGTTCCGCAGCAGCAGCGCCGGGCAGCTCATCGTCAGGCCCGGACTGAGCTCCTCGTACAGCATCAGCGCGCCGGCCGCATGCAGTCCGGCCCGCCAATCGTAGGTGCGCGCGAGGTTCCACTCCAAAACGCCGATCTCGATGTGCGGGTGCGCCGAGGCTCGCACGTAGTCCCGCAGCTTCCACAGGTAGTCGCGGATGCGCCTCAGCCCGGTCTCGAAGTTCTCCGGCTCGTACTCGTAATTGTGAACTCCCAGGACGTCGAAGTTCTTTCCGGCGAGGTCGATCACCTTCTGGCTCCACACCATGTCGTTGGACCGCTTCTGTCCGCACGCCACGATTCGCGCCTTGGGAGCGATATCCCGCAACCGGCTGCCGTACACATTGACGATTTCGGCGTACTTCTCCGGCGTCAGGCCGTGATTCATGGGCTCGTTGTCGATCTGGAAGTGCCGCACGCCGTAAGGCTCGCGATGCCCGTGGGACGCTCGCAGCCGTCCCCATTCCGTCGTCGGCGGGTCATTCAGATAGTGAACCCAGTCCATGGCGTACTGAACCTGCCCGGGTTCGGTCGTGGTCGCCGCCAGTACGATCAGCGGCTCGGCGTGGAGCTTCCGGCAGAGCCCCAGAAACTCCTCCGTCCCGAAGCCGTAATAGTCCGAGTAGCCTCCCCAGATCGTGTTTGGGTGGTATCGGCGCGAGACCTGCGGGCCGATGCCGTCCTTCCACTTGTATATGGAGGCGAAGGAGCCCCCGGGCCAGCGTATGAAAGGCGGAGCGAGACCTTGCAGCGCCTGCACCAGGTCGGGCCGCACCATGCCGTCGCGGCGAACGTCCGCGCGCATCATCGAAACGAAGTCCAGCAGCACCGTTCCATCCCGCCGCCGCAATCTCTACCGAAGCCTGCGTGTCCCGCACGGGACTGCTGAAGGAATAGTGGACCTCCTGCCAGTCCGAGGCCGCGAGCGCGAGCGGTACCGAAGCAATCTGTTCGCCCTTCGAGCTCACCACGCGAAGCGTCAACTGCGGCGAGCCTTCCTCCCGCCGGACCCAGACCGAGCCGTCGTACATATACCCCGCGGCGAGATAGATGCGGCCCTGCCGGATCCCGGCGCGGCCGCCCTCCGCGCGGAGCCGCACGCTCTTTTTCCCGTTCTTGAACTCGACGTCCGCGATCTCGACGCTGCCGCGCTCCGCGAAAGACTCCCAATAGGTGGCGAAGTCCTCGCCCTCGAACCCGCAGCCCCGAATCTGTTCGGCGAACAGCCCATCCACCACCGAGTGGTTGATATGCTCCAGGAAGTGTCCGTAGATCCGCTTGTCGATGGATCCCATGACCCTGTCCGTATCCACCACCAGGACGGCCACTCTCGCCTCCCCCGCTGCCGCTGCCGGTGCGGCACCCAAAGGAAGCGGGAGCGACGCCACGGAAAAAGGAAAGCCGGCCATCGAACTCTTCAGAAAGGAGCGTCTATTCATACCCGCCATGCCATTCATACCGTTTCCGAATTTTTCTTCCACTTATAATCAACCACTTACACGCACGCGCCCCGGGAACCCATAACTCTGCATGATCCAATGAAATTGGAAGTATAGCTATGGAAGAACAACTTACAACAGTCAAACCGCGCGACCCGCGCGCCCTGAACGCTTATAGGCACGGCCTCACAGGCCAAGTCCTCATCCTCACTCCTGAAGACGAGGCAGCCTATAAGGCCCACTGCCACAACCTCCACGAATTCTGGGCCCCCGTAGGAGGCATGGAAATCGAGCTCGTCCAGGAGATCGCAGACGATCGCTGGCGCCTCAAGCACGCCGCCGCCCTCATCAACAACGGCTTCGCTCTCGGCATGACCCGCCCCGATACCATCACCGCCCACCACCCCGAAATCGACGCCGCCTTCGCCCAAACCCGCACCTGGCACGACGACCAGAAAAGCCTCGCCCTCCTCAGCCTCTACCAACAGCGCATCAAAAATAAGGAAACCAAAACCACCACCCTCCTCCGCCAATTGCAGCAGGAGCGCCGCGAAGCCCTGAAGCAAGCCATAGAAGAAGCCGCGCTACTCTCTCAACTAGCCGCAAGCAAAGGCGAATCGTTCGACATCGCCCGCGATCTCCCGAGCCTGACCAGCTACCCACAATTTGATTTTTCAGCCCCCGAACTAGCCCCCCTAATCCTCCACGCCCAACGCCTCGCCGAAGCAAGAAAGCTCTTCCAAAAGCCCCAACGTATGGCCGCATGACTCCCCCCCGCGCGCGAAGCGCGCCACAAATCCCCAGCCCCTGGCCCCTGGCCCCCGGCCCCCGGCCCCAGGCCCCCGGCCCCCGGCCCCGGCCCCTGGCCCCTGGGCCCCCGACCCCCGGCCCCCGGCCCCTGGCCCCAGGCCCCCGGCCCCCGGCCCCCGGCCCCCTACCGCCCCGCCGGCAGCATATTCCGGATCGCCGCAATCCGCCACCCTCCCGCTCCCCGCGTCAACGTCAAACTCGCCCACATCTTGCGCGACGTCCCGTCGGCCATCCCGGTGATCTCGTACCGCCCGTCCGCAATCGCCACCCCCGGCGCCAAAAACCGCACCGATGTCACCGTAATCGTCCGCTTCCCGCCGGAGTTCTGCGAACTCGCCATCGTGCCCTTCACCACCGCCGCGCGCCCCTTCCGCCATTCTCCCGTCGACACCAGTTGGTCCGCATCGCTCGTGAACAGCGCTTCAATCGCATGCGCATCTTTGGCTTCCCGTGCGTCCACGTATTTCTGCACCACCTGGCGAACGGCCGCCTCGTCCGCCGGCCCCTGCGCCAGTAGACACCCCGCGAATGCCAGACAACTTATTGTTTTCCACAGCATGAACGACAGTTTACCCTACACTTCCGACTGGGGCTTATCACCCAACCGCCACCCGGGATTTCACCCAAATCCAAGCGGAGCGAAATTCAACAGCCCGTGGGGGTTTTTCCAACAAACAGATAATAAAAGGTATTCATAGCGGAAATTGCCGGCCCCGGTTTGGTCTGGCAGATGCACTGCTCCAGATGCTCGGTAGCTTCACCATTTGTCGCCCATGCACAGACGGGTCGTTTCCCGTCTGCCTGGGTTCAGTGATTCTTTGGTCTTTTTTTGGAGAAAAGTATGCGGATGCCTTCTTCGGTTTTCGCGGTAGGACGTTACGCCCTGGTCCTGGGAATTCTGGCCGGCTCTGCCGTTCTCTTGAGCGGCGCCAGGAAAACCCAGTTCACGGTGCATGATAAAGCCTATTACGCGCCTCAGGCGATCGTAGAGTATGTCAATCCAGGTCTTGCTTTCAGTGTCGTCTCGGCGAAGATCGCGTCGGACGGCACCATCAGTGTCGACTATAAAGTGACCGACCCATCAGGGCTCCCCCTGGATATTGCGGGAATTCAAACCCCGGGTGTCATTTCCCCTCGCTTCCTTATTGCCTACATCCCTAAAGGGCAATCTCAATTTGCTTCCTATATTGTGAGCACCGTCACCGCCGTAACCGGCGGCGCCACCGGCACGCAAGCCGCCGGCGATTCCGGTGGCACCACCAGCACCGTAGCCGTCGGCGAATACATCTATACCTTTAAAAGCAAAGCCCCGGCCACTTTCGATGCCACCGCCACCCACCGCGTCGGCGTCTATGGCTCCCGCAACCTCACCCAGTGGGATCTTGGCACCAACTATGCCTCGGTCACCTACGATTGGGTGCCCGCCGGCGGCGGCGCCAAGCCCACCCCCCGCGACGTGGTCCGTACCGCGGACTGCAACCAGTGCCACGACCAGTTGTCCTTCCACGGCGGCTCCCGCCGCGGAGTCGACCTCTGCATCATGTGCCACCAGCCCCAGACCATGGATCCCAACACCGGCAATAGCCTGGACATGAAGGTCTTCATCCACAGCATTCACAACGGTTCCGCGCTGCCGACGGTCCAGGCCGGCAAGCCCTACCAGATCTATGGTCACAATGGCTACAGCGATTTCTCCAGCGTCGTCTATCCGTCCAATGCGGCTTCTATTGCCGACGCGCGGAATTGCCAGAGCTGCCACAATCCCAAGAACGGGGCCGCCCAAACCAATGCTTGGCTCACTAACCCGAACCGCGCCGCTTGCGGCGGATGCCACACGGACGTGAACTTCGCCACCGGCCTCAATCACGTGAACCTGCCTCAGGCCGACGATAACCAGTGCTCCCAGTGCCACATTCCCCAGGGCGAACTGGAATTCGACGCTTCCATCAAGGGCGCGCACGTCACTCCCACCCAGTCCTCTACCATTCCCGGCATCAACCTGAACATCACCAAGGTTGTCGGCGGCGCCGGGCAAAACACCGGTCGTCACCTTCACCGTTAAAGACAACTCCGGCACCGGCATCCCCATGGTCCAGATGACCGGCGGCAGCAATCGCCTGGCACTGGTCATGGCCGGTCCCACCTCCGACTACGGCTATACCAGTTTCGGCTCCGACGTCACCACCCCCGGCTACGTCTCCGAAAACCCGGTTCCCACCGCCTCCTGCACCAATGACGGAACCTGCGTCTATACCTTCACCCATGCCGTTCCGGCGAAAGCCACCGGCACTTATGCCATCGGCATCGAAGGACGCCGCGGAATCACTCTGCTTCCCGGCACCACCCAGCAGTTGGCCACCGAATACGGCGCCAAGAACGTGGTCGTCTATTTCTCAGTCGATGGCAGCCCGGTGGTCCCACGCCGCACCGTGGTCTCCATCGCCAACTGCAACCGCTGCCACGCCAGTCTTTCGCTGCACGGGGAAAACCGCAACCAGATCGAAATGTGCGTCCTCTGCCACAACCCCAGCGAGGGCGACGAATCCACCCGTCCCAGCGCCGTCGTCGCCGCCGATAAGGCCCTCCCGACCAAGGCGTCAACTTCGCCATGATGATCCACAAGATTCACACTGGCGAAAATTACGGCGCGGCGGGACAAACCTACACCATCGTCGGATTCGGCGGCAGCCATAACGATTTCGGCTCGGCCTTCGCTTCCGTCCCGAGTTCCATCACCAACACCGGCGTCCTCTATCCCTCGATGACCCTGGGCGGATCCACCGGCAACACCGCCGCCTGCTACATGTGCCACGTCAACAATTCGGAAGCCACCTTCCCCATCGGTAAGAACAACGTGACCGATCCGCAGGGCCTTATGAATCCGGCGCCGCCTACCACGTCGGCCTGCACGGCTTGCCACTTCGACACGCCCAGCTTCGCCCACGCCAATTCGCAAACCGATCCCAAGTTCGGCGAAAGCTGCACCGTCTGCCATGCGGCCGGAGCAGCATATGATGTACTACAGGTGCACGCCGGACAATAGGAGCTGATACCCATGAAACCGCTGTTAACCAGCGTCCGCCAGATCCCTGCCTTACCGTCCTCTACCGGATGGCTGGCGGCGCTGGTAGCCGCGGTCGCATTCTTCACCGTCCCCGGGAGCGCGCAGGATAAACCTGCCGCTCCCACACCCGCCGCCGAAACCAAGGCCGAACCCAAGAAACCGGCCGAGTATATCGGCTCGGAAATGTGCGGATCCTGCCACGAGGACATCTGCAAGGCGTTTCAGAAGAACCCCCACCACGTGGTCGATACCGATAAGAAGCGCGGCTTCGATACCAAGGCCTGCGAATCCTGCCACGGCCCCGGCAGCAACCACACGGAGTCCATGTCCGCCGCCGATATCCGCAATCCGGCCAAGCTCCGGCCCGCGGAAGCGGACCGGTCTGCCTCACCTGCCATCTCAATCAACCCACCCACGTGGGCCGCATCAACAGCAGCCATGCCAAAAACCAGGTGAGCTGCGTGGCCTGCCACTCCATCCACAAAAATGGCCCCAACGGCCTGGTGCCGCGCAAAGCCGCCGATATCAACCAGCTCTGCGCCGGATGCCACACCGACGTGTGGGCCAGCTTCCAGCGCCCCTTCAAGCACCGGCTGCCGGAAGGCGCCATGTCCTGCGTGGATTGCCACAATCCCCACGGCAGCGTCCTTCCGCGCATGATCCAGACGGCCAATGCCAATGAACCCGGCTGCTTCAAGTGCCACGGCGACAAGCGCGGACCCTTCACTTTCGAACACGCCCCGGTCCGCCTGGAAGGCTGCACCGCCTGCCACCAGCCGCACGGCTCGGCCAATCCGCGGATGCTGATCCGCGCCGAAGTGCGCTTCGTCTGTCTGGAATGCCACTCCAACCTGCCGGCGCCCACGCCTGCCGGCCAATGGCGTCCTCGGAACCGTGCCCCCGGCCATTCATGACCTGCGCAGTCCGCGTTTCCAGAACTGCAATGTCTGCCACCAGAAGGTGCATGGCTCCTATGTGAGCCGGGACTTACTCAAATGAGATTCCTACTGGCACTTATCCTGATCGCTCCGGCGTTCGCGCAGCAGCCGCCGGCGGAAGCTGTTCAGCAAACCAAGCCCGATGAAAAAGCTGCCGCGCCCGCCGCTGCCGCCGATACCAAGCCTGCCGATACCAAGGCCGCCGAATCGCCCGCGCCGCCCACCGAGAGCTGGCTCACCGGCAGTGTCGATTTCGGCTATCGCTGGCTCACCAACGTCAACGGCAACTTCCAGCAGTACCGCAGCATCGTCAACCTGGGCGAGGACCCAAGCTGTTCGGCCTCGATTTCACCATCCAGGACCCCAAGAAGCGCCTCTTCGACCGCATCGATGCGCGCGCTTACGGCTGGGGCGGCGATCCCTACAGCACCGCCCAGGTGGAAGTGCGCAAATGCAAGGCATCTACGATCTCACCGTGGATTACCGGAATATCGCCTACTTCAACGCCATGCCGTCGTTCGCCAATCCGGCCCAGCCGGCAGGCTTTGACGAGCAGTCTTTCGATCTCCATCGCCGCAATGCCAGCATCACGCTCGATCTGTTCCCAGGGCGTCACATCCTTCCCTACCTTGCCTTCGACCGGAATTCCGGCTACGGCCACGGCATCGAAACCTGGGTGCAGGATCAGTCCGCCGACGAGTTCGCCGTCCCCACCCTCCTCCGCGACAGCACCGACAATTACCGCGGCGGCATCCGCTTCGAGTACAACCGCTTCCACATCACGCTGGAGCAGGGCGGCACCACTTTCAAAGACGACGACCAGGCCACCAGCACCATCACCACCCTGGGCGACAACACCACCCCGCTGCTCGGCCAGACCCTGAGCCTCACCGGCTTGAACCAGGCGTACGGCATCCGCGGCACCAGCATCTACACCAAGGCCCTGGCCACACTCCATCTCACCTCCTAGCATGGACGTCTCCGGCCAGTTCCTCTACAGCGAACCCAAGACCACCGTCAATTTCGGCGAAGTCGCCAGCGGCAACTTCGGCGCAGATCAGCTCGCTGCTCTTCTATAGCAGCGAGCAGACCATCGGCACCGGCGCCGCCAACCAGCCGCACACCACCGGCCAGGTCGGCTTCGAACTGCGCCTCTTCCGCAATCGCCTGCGCTTCCTCGAATCCTTGTTGACCGACCACTACCACGATGCCGCATCGCCCTTCGTCACCCAGTACTACCTCACCGCTCCCACCGCCTCTTCCATCGCCAGCCTGACTACCGCGTTGAACTACGGGCAGGTCGTCAATTACAACCAGCAGCAAATCGATCTCATTTACGACCTGGGCTCGAAGATCACGCTGCGCGGCGGCTCCCGCGTGCGTCAGGGGCGACGCCACCGTGCTCGCCGGCCAGCTCAGCCAGACCGGCAATGCTGGTCTCCGGGAAACTCAACCGCACCATCGCCCTCGGCGGGCCTCACCTACCGCCCCTCCCAGAAGCTCAATGTCAATCTGGATTACGAAGGCGCCTCCAGCGACCACATCTACTTCCGCACCAGCCTCAACGATTACAGTAAGGGCCGCGCCCGCGCCAGGTATCAGTTCAACTCCGCATTCGGTGTGCAGGCGCGCTTCACCGTGCTCGATAACCAGAATCCCGACCCCAGCATCAAGTACAGCTTCCGCAGCCGCGATAACGCCCTGTCGGTCTTCTGGACTCCCAACGGCGGCAAGCGCATCAGCCTGATGGGCGAATACGACCGCTCCACCATGGACTCCAGCATCTCCTATCTGGCTTTGTTCCTCAGCCCCGCCACTTCGCTCTACCGCGACAATGCGCACAGCGCCACCGCCGCCCTGAATGTCACGCTCCCCGCGGACGCCAAGCTCACCGTCGGCGGCTCTCTGTTCACCTCCAGCGGCAGCCGGCCTACCAGCTACTATCAGCCGCTGGTCCGCATGACCATTCCGCTTCACAAGAAACTATACTGGAACACAGAGTGGCAGTATTACGGGTACGGGGAGCAGCTCTATATGTTTGAAGGCTTCCGGACTCACATTTTCCAGACGGGTTTGAGGGTGATCCGATGAGACCAGCCATATTCCTGCTTTGCGCCTGTGCCGCCTTCGCCGGCAATGCGATTCCCGGCGATGCCAGCCGCGGCGAGCAGATCTTCCAGAGCCAGCAGTGCATCCAGTGTCACAGCGTCAACGGCCGCGGCGGCCACATCGCTCCCGACCTCGCCACCAAGGTCGATCGCGACTTCACTCCCTCGGTCATGGCCAGCCTGATGTGGAATCATGCCCCCGACATGTGGGCCGCCATGAGCAAACAGAACATCGCCAAAGGCCAGTTGACGCCCGAAGCCGCCGCCGACCTGTTTGCCTTTTTCGTCTCCCAGCGCTATTTCGAAAAGCCCGGCGATGCCGGCCGCGGCAAGCAGGTCTTCGCCGCCAAACACTGCTCGGCGTGCCATGGACTCACCACTTCGCCCGACCCCGCCGCTCCCCCGGTGGCCAAATGGGAATCGCTTGCCGACCCCATCGTACTTGCCCAGCAAATGTGGAATCACGGCGCCCGCATGCGCCAGCAGTTTGCTCAAAAGAAGCTGGCCTGGAGCAAACTCACCAGCCAGGAACTGACCGACCTGCTGGTGTACCTGCAAAATCAGCCGGAAACCAAGCATCTCGCCGGCAGCTTCCAGTTCCCCCCTTCCGATACCGGCGAAGCGCTCTTCCAGGCCAAGGGCTGCACCGGGTGCCACACCGGGAAACTCGCGCTCGAAGGCCTGCTCCGCAACCAGACCCTCACCGATATCGCCGTCGATATGTGGAATCACCAGCCCGAAATGAAACAGCCGCCGCCCACCTTCACGGCCGGAGAGATGCGCCAGATCATCGGCTACATTTGGGCCAAACAGTATTTCCGCGGCAACGGCAACGCCGAGCGCGGCAAGAAAGTCTTCGCCGAAAAGAACTGCGCCGCCTGCCACAACGATCCTGCCAGCGGCGCACCCAAACTCGGCAAAGGCAAGGACGGCTATTCCGATATCACCATGGTGGCGTCGCTCTGGAGCCACGGCCCCGGTATGCTGGCGCTCATGGGCCAGAAGAAGATCCCCTGGCCGCGCTTCACCGCCCAGCAGATGTCCGACCTCATTGCGTGGCTGAACACGCAGTAGTCCGGCCCGGTGCATAGTCCGCTGCATTCGCTAACGCTCGTGGCTCGGATCGGAGCCGCGCGCGTCAGCAAGCGATCTTCTTTCTGAGCCGAGGGCTTAAATCACCATCCCGCGCCGCACCGCGCTCAGCACCAGTTCCGCCGTGCTGTGCAGGTCCATCTTCTCCATCACCCGCCAGCGGTGCGTCTCCACGGTGTGCAGGCTCAACCCCAGGCGGTTGGCGATGTCCTTATTGCTGTTTCCTTCGGCCAGCAGTTGGTAGATCTGCCGCTCGCGGTCCGTGAGCAGTTCGAACCGGTCGTTCACTTCGCTGGCGTCCTTCAGCCGCAGCCCGCCGTCCTGAAACAGCCGCGCCACCGCCGGACTGAAAAACGCCAGGCCCTTCTGCACCGCATAGATCGCCTGCACCAGCTCGTCCCCCGCCGAATTCTTCAGGAGATATCCGCGCGCCCCCGCCTTCACCGCCCGCAGCACGTAACGCTCGTCGCTGTGCATGCTCAGCATCAAAACGGCCGTGTGCGGCGAGTGCTTCAAGATCTGCGCGGTCGCCTCGATGCCGTTCAACTCCTTCATCGCCACGTCCACTACCGCCACATCCGGCTTGTACTCGCGCGCCGCCTCCACCGCTTCGATCCCCGAACTCGCTTCAGCCACGATGTCCAGGTCGGGGTGGCTCTCCAGAATGTGTCGCAGTCCCTGGCGCATCAGGGTGTGATCGTCCGCCAACAAAATCCGAATGGCCATCAGGCGCTCACTTCCTTCCTGCTCGGGGACTCCGCCGGCAACGCCGGCGTCAGCGGAATGCGCAATGCAATGCGTGTCCCTTGTCCCGGAGCCGAATCGATCAGTAGTGTTCCGCCCGCGTTGGCCGCGCGCTCGCGCAGTCCCAGCAGCCCCAGCCCGCTGGTCCGATAAGGCATCCTTTGCTCGTTCATGGGAAAACCGCGGCCGTTGTCTTCAATTTCCGCCACCAGGCACTCCGGAAGCTGCCGCACGACTACTCGAACCCGGCTGGCTCCCGAGTGTTTCTCACAATTGTGCAGCGCCTCCTGTACCACCCGGTAGACGCACGTCTTTACGGCGTCCGGCAGCAGGTCGGCCACGCCCTCCTCCACAAACTCGCAGGCAATGTTGCTGCGGCGCAGGAAATCCTCCAGTTGAAACTGCAACGCCGGCACCAATCCCAAATCGTCCAGCAACGCCGGCCGCAGCACGCCCGAAATGTGCCGGATGGTCTGCACGGTCCGCTCCACCAGTTCCCTCGCGCGCCCCAGCCGCTCCCGCGCCGCCGCCGGACCGTCCCCCAGCGCCGCCTGTGCATGCGAGATCTCGATCTGCAGCAGCGCCAGCGTTTGCCCGATCTCATCGTGCAGTTCGCGCGAAAGCTTTCTGCGGCCCTCTTCTTCCACCTCCAGCAGCCGCGCCGATAGCTGCTGCAGCTCCTGCCTGGTCTGCTCCACCGCGGCGAAGTGCCGGTCCGCTTCCTGTTCCAGGTTCTCGGCATGACGCACGCTCAGACGCGCCACCACGATCCCCAGAAATACGCTCAGCACCAGCATCATCAGGAGCCGTTCGGCGGCCTTGCGGCGCGTCTCGGCAAAATCCTTCTCGCTCTGCTGCAGTTTCTCCTGATCCGCGGTGGTGAGGTCCAACAAGGCCGTGTAAAGTTGTCCGCGCCGCGGAACAATCACATCCTGCAGAAACGCGAACTGTCCCTCGTTGGGCACTTTCAGCATGGTTTCCGGCAGCGGCGCTATGGTGGCCCAGAACTCGCCCAGGCTCTTGCGCAAGGTGGCCGCCGTAGCGCTCATGCGCGGGAGACGCTCCATGTGCTGCAAGGCCGCTTCGTCCTCGCTGCGCAGGGCTTCAATCTGCGAGCGCAGTTGCGCCGCCTGCGCCGGTGTGGTGCTGATGAAGAAGTCGCGAATATCGTTGCCAGCCAGCCACAAATTCCGCCGCAGTACGCTCAGCGTTCCTTCCTGGTCCACATAACTGCGGTAGATCTCCAGTTGCTGCCGCGAAACGCTGGCCTGAATGCGATACGCCTCCACGGCCGACAACACCAGGACGCCGATCACCGCGCCGTAACCCGCGCGCAGCACAGCCTGCTTACTTAAACCGCCAACCACTCTATAGATATTTTATCTCCTGGGCTAAGCTCTATTCTCCCCACTGGGCGCTTCAGGAGAGAATACAATCTTCGCTGTATGGTAAGAGTCACTGTTTCGTCTTAACATCGAAACATACCGTAGCCGCAGCGGTTTCAAATGGCGCTGAAACCCTGCGACTCTGTGAGTCTACACGCTGTTGCCTCCCGGGCAACAACCAAGGGCGGGTGCGATCCCGCCCTTTTTTAATATATCCTCACAAGGGGCATGCACCTCTCCATCTTCTCCCTGACAGTCTTCGCCGCTTCCGCCCTCGCCGGCTTTCTCGGATCGCTGACCGGGCTTGGGGGAGGCGTGGTGGTAACGCCGGTCCTCACGCTCCTCCTCGGAGTCGATATTCACTACGCCATGGGCGCCTCGCTGGTTTCGGTGATCGCCACTTCTTCCGGAGCCGCCGCTGCCTATGTGCGGGAGGGCTTCGCCAACGTTCGCGTCGGCATGTTTCTCGAAATCGCCACCACGCTGGGCGCGGTGGTGGGCGCGCATCTCACCGCGGTGGTTCCGGGCTCGGCGCTGGCCATTATCTTCGGCGCAGTCCTGCTCTACTCCGCGTGGCACTCGCTAAACGCTCCGCCCGACCGTCTCGACGCGCAGCCTAGTCCGCTCGCCGTCCGCCTGCGCCTCGATGGCGCCTACCCCGGGCCCCAGGGCGCCATCCGCTATCACGTGCAGCGGGTCAAAGCCGGCTTCAGCCTCATGTTCTCCGCCGGCCTGCTCTCCGGCCTGCTCGGCATCGGTTCCGGAGCCATGAAAGTGATCGCCATGGACCAGCTCATGCGCATCCCGTTCAAAGTTTCCACCACCACCAGCAATTTCATGATCGGCGTGACCGCGGCGGCCAGCGCCGGAATTTACCTGAGCCGCGGCTATATCGAACCCGGTCTCGCCATGCCCGTGATGTTGGGCGTGCTTGGCGGATCGCTCGCCGGAGCGCGCCACCTGGCCGGAGCGCGAATCAAATCGCTACGACTGGTCTTCGCCGCCGTGATTGCGCTTCTGGCAGTGGAGATGATGTACACCGGAATCGCGGGAGGAACCAAGTGACTGACGATCGCATGGATCAAATCATTGGCCAGCTCCTGCGGGCCGGAGTCATCCTGGCCGCTGCCGTGGTGCTCGCCGGCGGCATCTGGTATCTGGCAACCGCCGGAGAAAAAACCCCCGCCTATCGCCCCTTCCATCCCCAAGTCACGGGGCTCCACGCCCTTGCCACGCTGCCGCACCCGCAAGCCCTGATCCTTCTGGGCCTCCTGATCCTCATCGCCACCCCCGTGGCGCGTGTCGCGTTTTCTCTAGTCGCCTTTGCCATCGAAGGCGACCGTCTCTACGTCGTCTTCACCCTGACCGTCCTGGCCATCCTCCTGTACAGCCTCGGAACCGCCTGGCTGTAAGACAGGCCTCCCGGCCTGTCCACCCTGTGACCAAAGTCATATCCCCGCCAATCGACTCCCATTAGCCTGTTTACTTGGGAGGCGAAATGAAACAACAGCAATCGGGCCTTTGGAAGCACGGCTTACTTCTCACTCTTCTATTCGGATTCACTGTCATGGTGGTGGGCGGCGTCATGATGTACCGCTCCCGCGCACCCATTCCGGACCGCGTCGCCGGTCCCGATGGCGCCACGCTGTTTACCGCGGCGGACATTCAGCAAGGCCAGGACCTCTTCCGCAAACGCGGCCTGATGGACTATGGCACCGTACTCGGCCACGGCGCTTACCTCGGCCCCGACTACACCGCCGAAGCGCTCCACTGGATGACCGGCGCCATGCGTCTCGCCAAGGCCCCCGGGTATGACACGCTGGGCACCGGCGCCAAAGCCGCGGTGGATGCCGAGGTCGTAGAGGAAATCAAAACCAACCGCTACGCCAACGGCGTTCTGGTCTTCACCGCCGGGCAGGTCGCCGGATGGAACTCCATCGTCGAGCGCTACAACAAGCTCTTCGTGGAAGGCCAACTCGAACGCGCCCTGCCCAAAGGCGCCCTGCTGCCTGCGACCGAAGGCGGCGGCGCTCCCGCCAACGACCTTGCCGCCAGCCGCCAGTTGGCCGCCTTCGTCACCTGGACCGCCTGGCTCTCCGCCGCCAAACGCCCCGAGGCCGATCACTCCTACACCAACAACTGGCCGTACGATAAAGCCGCCGGCAACACGGCCACCGCCGGCTCGATGATGTGGTCCGCCGCCAGCGTGGCCGGTCTGATACTCTTCCTGGCCCTCATCCTTTTCTTCCAGCACCGCTATCGCCTCACGGCCGAAGATGTGCCCAATCCCTCCTACCGCTTTGAACTGGCCAGGATGCCGCTCACCGCTTCGCAGAGGGCCACCGCCAAGTACTTCGTCATCGCCCTGCTGCTCTTTCTGGTGCAATGCCTGCTGGGCGGCAAGATGGCCCACGACTACGTGGATGGCGCCAGCTTCTACGGCTTCAACCTGTCGCAGTACCTGCCCTTCAACATCGCCCGCACCTGGCACCTGCAACTGGCCATCTTCTGGATCGCTACCGCCTGGCTCGGCATGGGCATCTTCATCGCGCCCCTGGTGAGCGGGCGCGAACCGAAAGGGCAGCGCGCGCTGGTCAACATTCTGTTCGGCGCGCTGGTCGTGGTGGTGGCCGGCAGCCTCGCCGGCGAATATCTCTCCATCAAAGGCCTGCTCGGCAAGATGTGGTGGTGGTTCGGCACGCAGGGTTGGGAGTACCTGGAACTCGGCCGCCTGTGGATGATCCTGCTGATTGCCGGCATGGCCATCTGGCTCTTTATCGTCGCCCGCGGACTGCGCAGCGCCCTCAAAGCCGAATCCGACCGCGGCGGACTCACCCACCTGCTGCTCTACTCCGCCGCCGCCATCCCCGTCTTCTACTGCTTCGGCCTGCATGGTGAACCGCGGCAGCCACATCACCATGGCCGATTACTGGCGCTGGTGGCTCATTCACCTCTGGGTGGAAGGCATGTTCGAAGTCTTCGCCGTGGTGGTGATCGGCTTCCTGATGGTGCGGCTCGGCCTGGTCACCGCCCACTCCACATTGCGCGCGACTTACTTCCAGCTCATCATCCTGCTGGGCAGCGGGATCATCGGCACCGGCCATCACTACTATTGGATCGGCGCGCCGGAAGCCTGGATCGCGCTCGGCGCCGTGTTCTCCGCTCTGGAAGTGATTCCGCTTTCGCTGCTCATGGTGGAAGCCTACGGGCAATACAAGGTCATCCGCGCCGGCGGCCACGAGTTCCCGTACAAAGCCGCCTTCTGGTTCCTGGTGGCTACCGCCTTCTGGAATCTGTTCGGCGCGGGCGCTCTCGGGCTTCCTGATCAATCTGCCGTTCGTGAACTACTTCCAGCACGGCAGCTTTCTCACCGCCGCGCACGCTCACGGCGCTCTCATGGGCGTCTACGGCATGTTGGCCATCGCCTTAGCGCTCTTCTCGCTCCGCAACGTAGTCGAAGAGCGGTACTGGAAAGAAAAGTGGCTGATGACCGGCTTCTGGGGCCTGAACATCGGCCTCATGGGCATGATCCTGGTCACCCTGGTGCCCATCGGCGTCATGCAGGCGCTGGAGAGCTTCCGCAACGGCTTCTGGAGCGCCCGCTCCCTGGAGTTCTACCAGCAACCCATCGTGAAGACGCTCCTGTGGCTCCGCGTCATCCCGGACAGCATCTTCATCGTCCTGGGAGTCCTCCCCATAGTCGCCGCCGCCGTCTACGGCTTCTTCCATCTCCGCGAGGTGCAGGAACCCGTGAACAGACCGAGGAGGTGCGGGAATGGTAAACGTCTGAAGACTGGGGTTAGTTAGGGAGGGGGTTAGGGGGTTGGGGATAGGGGTTGGGGATGGGGATTAGTGGCTCGCTTCGCTCGCCGCCCCGCGAGCGCAGCGAGCCACTATTCCCCCATCCCTAACCCCCACCCCCAACCCCCGCTACCCGGTTCCGCAGCGTGCCGATGCCTTCGATCTCCACTTCCACCAAGTCCCCCGCCTTCATCTTCCGCGTGCTTCCGGGCGTTCCGGTGTAGATCAGGTCGCCCGGCATCAGGGTCACCCAGCCGCTGATCCAGCTCACGATCGTCGGACAATCGAAAATCAGATCGCTGGTGAATTGTTTCTGCACCGATTCGCCGTTCAGCCGGGTCTCCAGCAGCAGATTGCCGTAATCGATCCCGGCTGCCACGGCCGGACCCAGCGGCGCGAAGGTGTCGCATCCCTTGGCGCGCCACCATTGCAGATCCTTCTTTTCGCCGTGCTGCCAGTTGCGGTCGCTCACATCGTTGCCGCAGGTCACCCCGAAGATGGAGCCGCGCGCCTCTTCCGGCGAAACGTTGCGGGTCTGCTTCCCCATCACCACCACCAGCTCCCCTTCGTAGTGAACGTCGGTGGCATCGCGCGGAATCACGATGTCGCCTTCCGGGTCCTGCAGCGCCGTGACCGGTTTGTAAAAAATCTCGGGATGCGCCGGCTGCGGCCTTCCTCCTAAGTGGCTCTTGTAGTTCAAGCCCACCGCAAATATCTTCGAAGGCTGGCACGGCGCCAGCAGTTTCACGTCGGAGAGCTTAGCCGTTGCGCCTGTCTCCGAGTGGTTGAACAGGTCCCCTCGCAGTTCGCGAACGGTCTCGCCGTCGAGAATTCCGTAGCGGGCCTCAGAGCCCGAGTGATAACGAATATACTTAGTCACGCGTGCGTTATTGTACCAAGGGTACGGTTTTGAGCTACAGTCATTAAATGCCTGGCACCACCTCACGCACTTCCGTTGAAATCGATGTAGAGGATAAAACCAAGAGGGTAGCCGTCCTCGATCCGGATGAACCGTTTCGCATCCTGGTGATGGGTAACTTCAGCGGCGGCGGGGGCCGCAATCGCCGGCTGATCGAAATCGATCATGACAATTTCGACCAGGTGCTCGCGCTTCTCGCTCCCGAACTGCGGCTTGCATCGAGCGAGGTCGAAATCCCGGTGCGTTTTCGCGCGCTCGACGACTTTCACCCCGACCAGCTACTCGCCCGCCTTCCGCTCTTTCACAAGCTGCGCGGGTTCCGGCAGCGCCTGGCCGACCCGGCTACGTTTTCCGCCGCCGCCGCCGAACTGGAGCCGCGCGCCAATCCGCCCGCACCCTACCGTCCCCAACATTTCCGGCGCGGATCTGCTCCGCATGATGACCGGCGAGGAAGCGGCTCGCGAGATCCCCGAGGAGCAAAGCGGCTGGGACCGCATGATCGGCGACATCGTCACTAAGTACGGCACCGCCGGTCCCGATCCCCGGCAACCGGAATGGATCGCCCGGATCGACGACGCCATCACCGGCGAAATGCGCGCCCTCCTGCATCACCCCGATTTCCAGGCGCTGGAATCCGCCTGGCGTGGAATGTACTTTCTGACGCGCCGGCTGGATACCGGCGAAGAATTGAAAATCTACTTGATGGATCTGCCGCAGGAAGAGCTGACCAGCGGCACCGGTCTCGCCGATATTGCCCGCGCCCTGGACGCCGAGCCCATGGCCGCCATGGCCGGGCTCTACGCTTTCGGTAAGAGCGACGAAACGGCCCTGGAGCGTCTGGCCGCGCTGGCGCAGAACGCCAACGTACCCTTCCTTGCCGGTCTGGCGCCCAGCGTGGTGGGCATGGAAGAAATGTTTGGCGGCCTGCGCAGTTCCCTCAAGGCCCGCTGGGTCGGCCTTGTGATGCCGCGCTTCCTGCTCCGCCTGCCCTACGGCGCCACCACCGACGAAACCGAAACCTTCGGATTTGAAGAGATGCCCGCGCCGCCGCAGCACGAACGCTACCTTTGGGGCAATCCGGCCATCGCCTGCGCCTATCTGCTGGGGGAGGCGTTCAGCCGTTACGGCTGGCGTATGCGCCCCGGTATCGTCCAGGAGATCGAAGGCTTGCCCGCGCACATCTACAAGGCCGATGGAGCCAGCGAACTGAAACCCTGCGCCGAGATTCTGCTGACCGAATCCGCCGCCGAGCTGCTGATGGATCGCGGCTTCATGCCGCTGGCGTCCATCAAGGGGTCGGACCGCGTTCGGCTGGTGCGCTTCCAATCCCTGGCCAAGCCCGCGGCGCCACTGGCCGGAAAATGGGAGTAGCATGGCGGTCATGGAACAACACGTCAAGATCATCGGCATTCTGCACGTGGTGCTCGGCGGAATGGGCGTCCTGGCGGGAATCGCTTTCCTGTTTCTGTTCGGCGGATTAGCCGGCCTGGTGGGAGCGGTGGATCAAACCGGCGATGCCGCGGTGGCGGTGCCGGTACTCGGCGGGATCGGCGGAATCCTGTTCATCGTCCTGCTGATCTTTTCGCTTCCGAGCCTGGTAGGCGGCGTGGGGCTTCTGATGATGGCATCGTGGTCGCGCATCTTCATGATCGTGGTGTCGGTGCTCTACCTGCTGCACATTCCCATCGGGACCGCGCTGGGCATCTACGGTCTCTGGGCTCTCACCAAGCCCGAAACCGAAGCTCTCTTCGCCCGCCCGCGGTATCTGACGGCGCGATAAGCGCACTTACTGTACGCCCACCCCGAACAGCGGAGCCGATGTCGGTCCCGGCGATCCGCCTTCCGGTTCCACTGTCACGGCAATCACCGGCCTGCTGCTCATGTCCACCGCCCCACGCCGGATATGCATCGCCGAGCCGTCGCGATTCGAATGAAAGACGCCCGCCGGAACGGGTGTGCCTTTCCCACCGTTCGGAATCACCCACATCTCATAGGCCTTGCCCGACTGAGTGGGCGGCAGATTGGATGCAATCAGCAGCACGCCTTGCGAAGGGTTCACGAACACCTTCCCCTTCGGAGGCTGCGCCTGCCCCGCTCCAAACGACGTGACGGTGGTGTCCGCCGCGTCGAGAATGGCGAAAGCTTCGTTTAGGCGCGTCAGTTCGATGGTCTGGCTGCGCAGCTCGCCGTCAAGACGTGTGGCCAGCCGCGCGAAGTCGCGTTCCCGCCCGCTGAAGTAGACCACCGCGAACAGCGAAAGCAGCAGAGCCGCGGCCAGAAACGGCGCCGCGCCGAATCGCTTCTGCTCATACCCGGTGGAAGCCAGGATGCGCCGCCGCAACTTCGGGGAAGGCGCGGCCGCCGGGACGCTGCCGGCCATCAGCGCAGACATCCGCCGCGCGCGCTTCACTTCCGCCATGCAAACCTCGCATCCCCGCTTCAGGTGCTCGCGGATTTCGCTCCGCTCCGGGTCGTCGGCCAGCCCAAGCGCATAAAGTTCGTAGTGGTCCCGCAATTCTTCGCATTTCATGCCGACACCGCCGCCGCGCCCAGTTCATCGCGCAGATTTTTCAACGCCGCCCGCACCCACGTCTTCACCGTTCCCAGCGGCTGCCCCATGCGCTCGGCCATCTCGGTTTGCGAGAGCCCCTCGAAGTAGGCCAGCTCGATCACCTGGCGCTGGTTGGCGTTCAACTTTTCCAGCGCGCCCTTCACGATGCGCGCCTTGTCGCTGGTGAGGATGTCGTGCTCCATGTCGATGTAAAGCGACGGGATGATCGGTCTCTTCAAATTCCACCGCGTTGCGCTCGCGGCCGGCCGGCGGTGCGCAGGTAATCGATGGCGCGATTGCGCGCCACCGCCAGCAGCCACGGCCCGATGGCAGCCTTTCTCGGCATCGAAACCCTGCACGCGGTTCCACACGCGCAGGAAAGTCTCCTGCACCAGGTCTTCGGCCATGCCGGCATCGCGCACCACGCGCAGGATCAGCGAGAAGACCATGCGGCCGTAGCGATCGTAGAGCTCCGCGAGCGCCTGCGGATCGCGCCGTTGCAGGCGCTGGACCAGTTCGGGATCACCGGTAGCGGCGTGAACCGCCAGCCACAGTGGGAATAACATCATGCTCAATTCTTCAATCCTCGATCCGAGTACGATCTTAGCGCGTCGGTCCTTCCAATTCCATATACGAGGCGCAGCGCGGCGAAGATTTGAGAGTGCTCCGCCATGGCGCGCGAAAGTTTTGCGCTGCGCTTGCAACTCCAAAGAGTCGAAACGGCGCGGTGGATGCATTTTTCTCTTGACTTTCTTCGCGAACAACCTTATATATGAATCACATTGCGATTTTTGAATCGCAAAATTTGATGTTAGGGAGAATCAATCGATGAAGAGCGCAACCAAGAAAGCCGCCCCGAAGAAAAAGGCTGCTCCGAAGAAAAAGAAGTAGCTTGGGCGCGCCCTGAAAAAGGGCTAGCACAACAGGTTCCACTCCAAGGCCCCGGTTTTCGGGGCCTTTTTCATTGTTTCAGGCTTTTCCCTCCGGTTTTCCTCCCCTCCGATTCAGGGCCGCTTCCGCTGCAGCAGCACCCGAAACGTCTCTCCCATCCCGAACAGCAGCGTCTTGAGCTGCATGCGGCGGCGCAAATCCTCCGCCGGACTGCCGCCGCCAAGCGCGGCGGCGAACTGATCGGCTTCGCCGGCGGCGAGCAAGAGTTTGCGCCAGAGTTTCGAAGCGCTCCGTCGCCAGTCCGCACTCGCGCGCCGTGCCTCTTCGAGCGCGCGTGAAGTTCACGTGCGCGGTGATGTCGCGCGCGCCCGGATCTTCCAGCACGTCCTCGCGCGCGGTGTGGCGCCGGTATCCCATCAGCGTGCCGGCGGGAAAGCGGATCGACTCCGGCGCGCGTGTATCCATAGTCGATGGTTAACACGTAACCCTGCATCAAGCGCGCGGCCGATGCGCTCCATCCAGGCCAGCGCGTCAGGTTGACTTCGTACCAGCGGCCTTCTTCCGGCGGCGGAAAGTAGCGGCGCAGGTAATCGCTCCACTTCGCGGCGCGACCGCGCCGCCTTCGCTCCAGACGAAACGGTCGTCCGGCCAGCGCCACGCGCTGCTCGCGGAACTCGCCGCCGCGCAAACACCGCGACATCCACCGGCAGCGCGTCGAAGAATTCGTTGGCGAAGACCACGCCGTCGAAACGCTCCGGGCAGTTCGCCGGAATCCAGATCTCGACGGGAACATAGCGCCACTCGCGCGAACGCGTCCGCCATCTCGCCGCGGCCCGCGCCGAGTTCCACCACGGTGAAATCCGCCGGCTCGCCCATGGCCCGGTAGAGCTGCCGCATGCGCGCCGCCATCAGGATGCCGAACACCGGCTGGATCTGCTCGGCGGTGAAGAAGTCGCCGGCCTTGCCGAACGGATCGCGCGGGCGGCGGTAGTAGCCGTGCTCCGGATGGTAGAGCGCCACCTCCATGAAGCGGCGGAACGGAATCGGCCCGTCGCGCCGGATCTCCGCGGCCAGCAGATCGCCGGCGGGGGTCATGGCGCGCTCGTCCCGGCTCTGCGGCGTGTGGATGAACATCTCCACCAGGTAATCGTGCATGCAATCGTAGAGGTAGCGCTGGAAGGTCCAGGGAAACTGCGGATGCTCGATGTCGCGCTCGTGGATCGGCGCGTAGTAGGTATGCAGGCCCAGGCCGCGGTTCTTCAGCTCGAATCACCAGTTCGATGGCGCCGTTATGCTCGCGCGCGGAGAAATCGCAGCAGGGCGTGATCGTAGCGGCGCGTCTCCGCCAGCACTTTTTCCAGAGGCGTCACGGACTTATGCTAGCGTGAAATCAAAGCATGGCGTTACCGCAGACCATCCGCGTGAAGCTGAGCTCCGAAGCCGCCGAGGCCATCTCGCTGACGCCGGTGGTGGTGCAGGAGATGCCGATGCGCGAGCTGGTGGAGCACATGCTCGGCGTCGCCGGGCAAGGACGAGGCGCGCATCCGCGAATGCTGCTGCGCGGCACGCTGGTGAGCGGCGCCTCGCGATTCCGCTGGGCGGGCTGGGAGCCGGACGCCGAAAGCCTGCGCGACGCTGCTGGCCACGTTTCCCGATCCCGATCCCGCGCGGCCCGTTCGCCGCGGCCGACTGCGTGCAGGTAGTGCTCCGCGGCGGACGGCAGCCCATCGAGATTCCCCGCGAGGCCGTGAGCGCAAAAGTCTCTTTTCCAGCGCCGGACTTTCTGGGATCAGCTTATGCTGGTGGTAAGCGAAGGCGCTATGGCCTACGCCGGCTATTCTTACCGCGAGCGCGCCGACCGTTACACGCGTCCCATCAGCTCCATCCGAAACCGAGCGCATACGCGCCGCCGCCGAGTCCGGTGAAGTACAGCACTCTGCGCGACCAGATCCGCACCAGCGGCCTTTCTCGCCGCCGAGTTGCACGCGTCACGCACGTAGACGCCGGCCGGGCCACTTACTCCTCCGGCAACTCCCCGGTGTCCTCGGCGCGATTTTCGAATTTGGTCTGGGCGTGCAGAAACACCAGGTTCACCGTGCCCACCGGGCCGTTGCGCTGCTTGGCGACGATGAATTCCGCCAGGCCGCGCAGGTCTTCGCGGTCGCGGTTGTAAACTTCCTCGCGGAAGATGAAGCCCACCAGGTCGGCGTCCTGCTCGATGGATCCCGATTCGCGCAGGTCGCTGAGCTGCGGACGGTGGTCGCCCTGCCGCGTTTCCACCGCGCGGCTCAACTGCGAGAGCACCATCATGGGCACATTCATTTCCTTGGCCAGCAGCTTCATGCCGCGGGAGAGCGCGCTGACTTCCTGGTTGCGATTTTCGAAGCGTCCGCGCCCGGTCATCAGTTGCAGGTAGTCCACAATCACCAGGCCGAGTTTGCCGCTCCGCTCCGCAGGCGCCGCAGCTTGGCGTGCATGTCCATCAGGTGGACGCCCGGGGTATCGTCGATGTAAAGCGGCGCTTCCACCAGTTCGTGCAGCCCGTGGTTCAGCTTGCGGCGCTCCTCCTGCGTCAGGTAGCCGGCGCGGAATCGCTGGCTGTCCACCCGCGCCGTGGCGCACAGCATGCGGGTCAGCAGCGATTCCTTGGACATTTCCAGCGAGAAGATGGCCACGTCTGTTTCAGCTTCAGCGCCACGTGCTGCGCGATATTCAGCGCGAGCGCCGTCTTGCCCATGGAGGGCCGCGCGGCGATGATGAACAGATCGCCGCCGTGCATGCCGCCGGTCATTTCGTCCAGCTTGGTGAAGCCGGTGCTGATGCCCTTGATGCGCTTGCTGGGGTCGAGGAACGCGTTGATGCCGCCTTCGTAATCCTGCAGGATCTGCTGCGGCGTCGACCAGCCCGGTCTTGACCCGCGCTTCGCCCAGCTTGAGCAGCGTCTCTTCGGCGCCGGCCAGAATTTCGCCCGGCTCCTCCTCGCCCATCAGGCAGCGGTTCATCATGTTCTGCGAGGCGAAGATGATGCGCCGCAGGACCGCCTTGTCCTTGACGATGCGGATGTAGCTGTCGAGGTTGGGAATCTGCGGCAGGCCGTCGTCGAGCGAGACCAGGTAGCTCAGGCCGTCGCAGGCTTCGAGCTCGTTGAACTTCATCAGCTCGTTGGCGACCGTGATGCGGTCGATCTTTTCGCCGCGCTCCTGCAGGTCGCCCATGCGGCGGAAGATGCGCCGGTGCTTTTCCAGGCTGAAGTCGTCGGCCTCCAGCGTGCCGGCGGCCTGAATGTAGAGGCTGTCGTCGAGCAGAATGGAGCCGAGCACGAATCGCTCGGCATCGACATTGGTCGGAAGACCTTTTTCGATCGCGTTCATTGCTGACATTAGCCCGAATGACCTAGCTTAGCGTTTCCGCAGGGCTCCCGCGGCGCCGCAAATCTTGTTCCGCTGTTTTGTGCCGATTTATCCTGGGGATAAACGGCGCTGCGCCAGGGCACGCCCGCATCGGAATCTCGCTCAAGTGCTTTCCGCGGGATTCAAGCTCTCCACAGCATGCCACTGCTCCTTATTCTTCCAGGAATTTCCATCAGATCTTTCAACAGAATCCGCGATAATCGGCTGTTGGGAGGATTCAACGAATGTCCCAGTGGCTGGTTACAAGCGGAATGTGGCACGATATTTTCGCGGTCGGCGCGCCGGTCGCTGGAGAAGATCCTGCGGCCCGTCATCGTATACGTTTTCCTGGTGGTGCTGCTGCGCGCATTCGGCAAACGGGAACTGGCGCAGTTGAATCCGTTCGACCTGGTGGTGCTGCTGTCGCTCTCCAACACCGTGCAGAACGCCATCATCGGCAACGACAATTCGCTCACCGGCGGCCTGATCGGCGCTTTCACGCTGCTGGCGGTCAACTACCTGGTGGTGCGCTTCCTGTTCCGCCACCGCCGGCTCGACCAGATGTTCGAAGGCAAGCCCACCACTCTGGTGGAGCATGGCCAGCTTGCTGAAGCATGCGCTGGCGAAAGAGTTGCTCACGCGCGCCGAGCTGATGACCGTGCTGCATCGCCAGGGATTCGACGGGCTGGAGGAAGTGGAGCGGTGCGTCCTGGAACCGGGCGGAACGTTTTACATCCAGCGCAAGATGCCGCCCATGGACGAAGATGCGAACACGAAGAAGTGATGCAGCGGCTGGCGGAACTGAACGGCAAGCTGGAGCTGCTGCTGACCAGCGGCGAGGCCTGAGCGCGCCGAAGCGATGCTATAATAGAAGGGTGCGGAGGAATGGGTGAGTGGTTGAAACCGGCGGTCTTGAAAACCGTTTGCGGGGCGACTCGCACGGGGGTTCGAATCCCTCTTCCTCCGCCATCATCGCTGGAAGCCGGTGAGGCCATCAGTGGCCGTTGCCACCGACCGGTTGTAGTCGATCCAGGCGCCTTGGGCGCCGGCGGCACACAGGTCTACGATGTGGGACAACACAATGGCCACTTCGGCTGGATCCAGGAGGTAGTGGGTTGCCGCGGTTCGCGAGGCCGATCGGCCAATGCGAATATTCATCTGGCCGCTGTTGGCCCGAAACATGGACTCATCTGTCTGGTCATCGCCCAGGCAAACACACGCGTCGAACGGCCCGGCCTTTTCTAACAGGTACCGCAGCGCATTTCCTTTGTCCCACGGAACTTTGGGGCGTATCTCGAGAGCCTGTCTGCCCACACGCAGCGACAGGCTTGCGCCGAGGGCTCCGAGCGAGCGTCTCATCGAAAAGAGCATCGGGTTGTGATGGCGTTGATCCACTTGCCGGAAATGCAGAGTCGCGGACAAGCCCTTATCCTCGACCCAGGCGCCCGGCCATTGCCGCACCGTATCGGAGAGAATCCGGCACGCGCCGGAGACGCTGGAGCGAAGCTGCCGGGCTCCACTGTGCTCATACGCCAGCCCGCCTCCGGCGACTTCCAGTCCATGATTCCCAGCGAAAAAGATGTTGAAGGGCAGCCGGCATTGAATGTCACTCAAGGCACGGCCGCTGATCACGGCCAAACTGAGGCGCGGGCAAGCAGCGGTGCGGCGCAGGACCTCTAGCATTGCGGGCGCAAGCTGGACCTCGGAGGGGGAACCGGCGATGGGACAAAGGGTACCGTCGAAATCGCTCGCAATCAGTACCCGGTTCTTTCCGGCCAGCATGGCATCCAACTCGCAAAGCATGGAAAGACAATACTTCATTGCGCCACCCCCGCAAACGCCAAACCTTCACCGGCACTTTGTGCGTATGCGGCATTGCCGGCCTCGTTGGCGGAAAGTGTCGAAAGAATCGTGGCAGCCCACCGGTAGACATTATTCGCCGCAACAACAGATCGCATTCTATTCATCCTCCGCCGGCGCTCTTCGGCCGGCATGTTGATGGCCTGATGAATTGTCTCCGCCATCTCATCCACCGCGAACGGGTTCACAATCAGCGCCTCGGTCAGCTCGCGAGCGGCGCCGGTAAACGCGCTCAGAATCAATACACCGTCCCCGTCAATACGGCTGGCGACAAACTCCTTGGCCACCAGGTTCATGCCGTCATGGAGCGAAGTCACCAGGCAAAAATCGGCCATCAACTGCAGGGCGATCAGTGACTGCTGCTCCACATGGCGCCGAACGAAGTGAATGGGCTTCCAGGAGGAGTGGCCCCATTTTTGATTGATGGCATCGACTTGCCGGATCAACGCGCGATTGAGGCCGTCGTAATCCGCGATGGCGGTCCTGCTGGGCACGCCCACCTGGAGAAAGACCAGCCGGCCGGCATATTCGGGATGCTCTTCGAGTAAACGGTCGATTGCCTGGAGACGATCGGGAATGCCTTTTGTGTAATCGATCCGGTCGATACCGATGCCGAGGATCTCGGGTGCGCTCCCCAGTTCCCGCGTCCATTCGAAGGTAGCTGAAGCAACGCGTGCGCTGCCGGCCATTCTCACGCGCTCTTCAAAGTCGATGCTGATGGGAAACGCCCTGACCTGGGTACGATGGCCGTTTCTGCTGACGTATCCATGTTCGGTGTCTACGCGCGCTTCGATGGCGCGCTCGATGGTTTCCAGGAAATTTGCGCAGTGGTATTGCAGGTGGAACCCGAGCAGATCGTTGCCCAGCATTCCGTCAAGCAATTCGTCCTTCCAGGGAAATGCCCGGAAGGTCTCGCGATTGGGCCACGGTATGTGCCAGAACTGAGCCACCGTCAGTTTTGGATTATTCCGCTTGAGCATTTGCGGCAGAAGGGCCAGGTGATAGTCCTGTATAAATACCACGGCTTGCTCGCCATCGGCCTCTTCCAAAACCGCATTGGCAAATAGCTGGTTAGCTTCCTTGTAGCTGGCCCAGTTTCTTGCGCTGAAGCGAGGTCTGTGGAAAGCCGCGTGGCAGAGAGGCCAGAGGCCCTCATTCGCCAAGCCGTAATAGTACTCGTCTTCGACTCGCCTGGGCAGCCAAACGCGGCGCAGCGCATACGAAGGCGCGTCCGGCGGGACAAGCACACGGTCGCGGGAGTCTACGACTTCCCTGTCGGCGCTGCCGCTGCCGTGCGCTACCCACACCCCTCCGGATGCCCGCAGGATGGGATCCAGCGCCGTCGTCAAACCACTGGCCGCCATGCCACAGACAATGCGGCCGTCCGTTTTAGTGTGAATATACGGCTCGCGATTGGACACCACGATCAGCTTGACACCGTGGAAAGCGCTGCTCACCAGATTCTGAAGCCGTTTCCTTGTCCAGTTTTCGATCATCTTCCGACGCCATTCTCCGCACTTTAAGCTTAAGGTTTCCAAATAGTTGATCGTCATCCCAAACTGACACCAGTGAGGCCCGGAAAGTGCCGTAGAAGAGCGTCGCGACCGCGATTCGAGGGATACTGATTTATGAGGTAGTCCGTGCGACCTCGCAGGTCCATACTCCTGGCGGCGGCTTTGGCTGCATTGCTCCTGGTACTGGGTGTTTCCGCGTTCGCGGTCTGGTGGAGCGCCAGAAACTCCCAGGAGCGCGTCGCGGCGCTCCAGAGCGCTCATATGCAAGCCGGCGTGGCCCTTGCCGCGATCCGGGCCAACGTTTACCTGAATGCCATCCTGACTCGCGACTACCTGCTGGATCCGGACGTCTCCCATGCCCAGCAATATATCGACCAGTTCAATACCATTCAGACGAAGACAGAGGAGAGTTTCAAGACACTGGAAGCCGCGGGCCTGGACGAAGAGCAAACCGCGGCTTTAAACCATCTCCACGACGAACTGGCGACGTATTGGGATCCGACTGAAGTGGTCCTGGACTGGAGCCCCGAGGAGAAACGAGCACAGCGGACGGAAATGCTCCGGCAGCGCGTGCGGAAGCGGCAGGAGATCTTTGCGCTGGCGGAACAGGCCGAACGCCTGGTATCGGCTAATTTCGCCAGGGAACGGCAGCGGATCACTTCGGCAGATCGCGAGTTCCGAACCTCGCTTGGCTGGACCACGGCAATCGCGCTGCTGCTGGGCTTGTCTATTGCCGGCGGGACGCTGGCGCGCATGTTGGCTTTAGAGCGCCAATCGCAGACCGCGGAATCGGAACTCCGGCTGTTATCGGGACAGATTCGCACGGCGCAGGAGCAGGAACGCAAATACCTTTCGCGGGAACTGCATGACCAGGTAGGTCAAATGCTGACCGGGCTACGAATGGAACTGGCAAGCATCGCCAGAATCCATGCCGACTCGGAGAGCGAGATCTCTTCGCGAATCGCCCGTGCGAAAGGCACCGTGGAGCAGACGCTGCGGATTGTGCGGAATATTGCGATGCTGCTGCGGCCGTCGATGCTGGATGACCTGGGATTAGTGCCGGCTCTCGCCTGGCTGGTGAAAGAAGTCTCCCGATCCAGCGGGATCGAAATCGATTCAGAAATCGATCCATCGGTGGATCACCTGCCCGATTCCTATCGCACGTGCGTATACCGCCTGGCGCAAGAGGCGCTCACGAATGTGTCGCGGCACTCGGGGGCGCACAAGGTATCGGTGCGGCTCAAAAGCGAAGGTCCCTGGGTGGTCGGAACCATTGTCGATGACGGATGTGGATTCGAACGACGAGCGCGGCAGGGCAGGGGGCTTGGACTGCTCGGAATGGAAGAGCGGGTTCGCGAACTCGGCGGCACCATTCGAATTGAGAGCTCACGGGGCGCGGGCACTCGGGTGGAATTCCGATTGCCGGGTCCCGCTTCGACGGAGGTGAGCGTTGATACGGATTCTGATCGCGGACGATCACGGGATCGTCCGGACCGGACTAAAGCTTCTGCTTGAGCGGGTGGACGACATGCAGGTGGTGGCAGAAGCGGCTGACGGCCGTGAAGCGATCCGCCTGGCGAAGGAACTTCGACCGGACATCGTAATTATCGACATCGGCATGCCCCTGTTGAATGGCATCGACGCCACAGCGCAGATCGTGCGTGAGAATGACCGGATCGCTGTAATTGTTCTGAGCATGTACACGGACGAAAGTTATATCGTGCGGGCTCTGGATGCCGGCGCGCGGGGGTACCTGCTGAAGGACAATGCGGATGACGATATCGAGCGCGCCATCCGGTCGGTGGCTATCGGGAGGCCGTTCTTCTCGCCTTCCATCGCGCAGGCGCTGCTGGAGGATTACGTGCGGCTCATGCGGGAGCGGCGCGTCCAGGATTCCTTCGAACTGCTGACCGAACGGGAACGCGAAGTTTTGCAATTGCTGGCGGAGGGCAAATCCAACAAAGAGGCCGCGGCAATCCTGAATCTCAGCCCCTACACCATCGAAACGCACAGGCAGAACCTGATGCTCAAACTCGGCCTTCACAATACGGCCGAGATCGTGCTGTACGCCGTGCGGAAGGCGATCATCCCGGTCTAACCGACAATGCTGTTCCCTTAGCCGGCGGTGGCGCGGAAAAACCGCGTGGCATCGCCACGAAACAGAAACCATGCGATCACGGCAAAGAACAGACAGTGCATCGCCAGTTCCGGCAGCGTGTGGAACGCGCTCACGATTACGTGAAAGCCGATCCAGGCTACCGCCACCCACCTCGCCCAGTCGCGTCCGCGAAGCATGAATGCGCCGCACACCACCGCCGCCATCCGCACCAGTTCGATCCAGAGCGCGTCGTATCGAAACACGCTCCCGGCGTTCAGGTCTCTGAAGTGATACACCAGGCCAACGGCGCCGGTCGCTATGTACACCCACGCGATTATCGTCACCGGGATGGGGCGTTTGTTCATCGTGACTCCCTATCTTACAAGAGCTCTTTTTGCCGAAACGCCCGCTCGCTCGCCCGCGTCAGAACCACCGGAGGATCCCCGGCCCATGAAACTGTTTTTTGCCGCGCTTGCCGTCTGCGCATTGGCCCTCGCCGCGCAGGATTATCCTGCCGGCCAACTCAAGCACCTGCCGATTCCCACTGCCAGCGGGCAGCCGGTTGTTACCGTTGCCGCGCTCGAAATCGAACGCGGGGCTGAGTATCCTACCGTCGTCCATCTGAAAGGAAGCGTGGAAATCAGGATGCGGGTCTGCGTGGTCACCGGTCCCGGCAACACGCAGGTCTGCGCGGGATATGTGGTCATGCATGCCGACGCGGCTGATTTCCACGAGGATTCAGGCCAGATCGAAGCCCGCGGGAATGTAACAATCACGCGCGAAAAGTAGCGGCCTTGTTGCGCTAGAGTGTAAGGTGCTTATGCCAACACTCTCGCCTTCCCGATTCGCCCCGATTCTCGCCGTGGCCCTGGCACTGCCTGCCCTGGCGCAATCCACCTTGCACGACAGCCTGGTGAAACACTGGAAGACCACCGAAGAATTTACCCTTGCGGTGGCCCAGAAGATGCCGGCGGACAGCTACGGTTTCAAACCAGTCCCGGCGGAACTCAGCTTCGGACAATTGATGGTGCAGATCGCCGGAGCCAATCTGAATGCCTGTAGCCTGGCCAGTGGAATGAAGGGTCCGGCCGTGCCGCAAACCCTGTCGGCCGCCCTGAAGGACGAAAAACTCGGCATCGAGAAAGACGCCGCCATCAAGTTCCTTACCGATACTTTCGAGTTCTGCAATAAAGCCGTCGCCTCCATGACGCCGGAAAAACTGGACGCCGTGGTGGGCACGTCGCGAAAAATGACCGGCTTCGAGTGGCTCTGGGCCTACTTCACGCACACCGCGCATCACCGCGGGCAGGCCGAAGTGTACCTGCGGGTGAAGGGTATCACACCGCCCCCTTACACCTTCTGACGCGCATCTTTTTACGGAAGCATGGCATCATGGAGCTAACGGATGCCGTCCGCCCCACAGCAGCCCCAGATTAACCCTTGGATTGTCGCCATTGCAGTGATGCTGGCCACCTTCATGGAGGTGCTGGATACCACTGTGGTTAACGTGTCTCTTCCACACATTGCCGGCAGCCTGTCGGCCAGTGTGGACGAAGCCGCGTGGGCACTTACCTCCTACCTGGTGGCCAACGCCATCGTTCTTCCCATGACGGGATGGATCGCCAATTACTTCGGCCGGAAGCGTACGCTTACCGCCGCGGTTTTCGGATTTACCGCCGCTTCGGTGTTGTGCGGGCTGGCCCCCACCCTCCAGGTGCTTATTCTGTTCCGCATCATTCAGGGAGCCACCGGCGGCGCGCTGCAGCCGCTCTCCCAGGCCGTTATGCTGGAAGCCTTCCCTCCGCGCGACCGCAGCAAAGCCATGGCCTTTTGGGGACTCGGCGTCGTGGTGGCGCCCATGCTCGGTCCCGTAATCGGCGGCTGGCTGACGGAAGACTACAGTTGGCGCTGGGTCTTTTACATCAATCTTCCGGTGGGGCTGGCGTCGATCATCATGACACGCCTTTTTATTTTCGACCCGCCCTACATCCGGCGCTCGGGCCGCGGCATCGACTTCTGGGGCATCGGCATGTTGGCGGTTGGGGTGGGTTCGCTCCAGATCGTTTTGGACAAAGGCCAGGAGGAGGATTGGTTCGCCTCCAACTGGATGGTCATCTGTGCCGTGCTGGCGGGCATCGGCCTTACCGCGTTCATCATCCGCGAACTGAAGACGCGCGATCCCGTAGTACACCTGCGCGTATTCGCCGATCGGACTTACAGTGCCGGAGTGTTCCTGATGACCATCCTCGGCTTCGTCCTGTACGGTAGCCTGCTGCTGGTCCCCATCTTCCTGCAGACCCTGCTCGGGTACCCCGCGCTGGAGGCCGGGATTGCCATGGCGCCGCGCGGATTGGGCTCGTTCCTGATGATGCCGGTGGTGGGTACGGTGCTCGGCAAGTTCGACCCGCGCAAGGTGCTGGCGGTGGGTCTGATCGGCGCCTCCTGGAGCCTTTATGCGCTGGGGCGCTTGAATCTGCAGGCGGGCTATTGGGACATTTTCTGGCCGCAATTTATTCAAGGCGCGGCGCTGGCGCTGCTGTTTGTGCCGCTCACCACCGCAACCATGGATCCCATTCCCAAGGAGGAAATGGGGAACGCCACCAGCATGTTCAATCTGATGCGCAACCTGGGCGGCAGCGTGGGAATCGCCAGCGCCACTACTTATCTGTTCCGGCGCACGCAGTTTCATACCAACGTCCTGGGGGCGCATGTCACGGCTTTCAATCCGCAGACGCGGGTGCTTACCAACGGACTGCAATCGCAATTGATGGCGCATGGCTCGGATCCGGTTCTGGCTTCGCGCCAGGCCTATGTATCGCTCTGGAACCTGGTAGAGCGCCAGGCGTCCATGGCCGCCTTCGTCGATACCTTCCTGGCGTTGGGGGTGGTGTTTCTCCTGGTGCTGCCGCTGCTGGCAGTGATGAAACGTCCCAAGCACCGCGCCGGCGGCGTGGCCATGCACTAATCATGCGATTCCTCTTCGCTGTGATTGCGCTCAGCGTGATGCCGGTTCGCGCCGCGGACCTCTCCGCGCAGATTCTGTCTGCCTCCGCTTCCGGGAAGACTTCCGCCGTCGAGGACTTGCTCGCCAAGGGCGCCCCACTGGAAGCGCACGATAAGGAAGGGCGGACGCCCCTCATGCTCGCGGCCCAGCACGGGTACGCGGAAACGGTCCGCGTGCTGCTGGCCAAAGGCGCCCGCGCCGATGCGCGCGACAAATCCGGCTTCACCGCCTATGGCCTGGCGCTGCTCGCGCCCGCCGGCCGCAACGACCACGAGCAGGCGCTTCAGGCTCTGCCCCAACCGCCGCACCCGCGCATTGCCATGGATACGGTGGTGGCGGCCGGAGCGCTTATCAGTTCCTGCTACATGCCTCCCCTTCAGTTGAAGCAGGAAGTGACCAACCTGGACCTGGGGACGGCCACAGTGAAAGAGATCGTCGATTACGCCCGCACCTCCGGCAAGGGCATCGTGCAGATCGTACAGGTGGATAAGCCCAGCGACGCCGACGCGCAGATGACCGTGGAAATCCAGCCCGGCGCGGCCTGCGAGGCGCAGACCGGAGACAGCCTCAATCTCGCCATCGAGGTCCGGGTATACCGCGGCAAGGATCATCAGCTCTTGCAGAAGAAGCTGTTCGGAGGCGGCTTCCGGGGCCTGCGCAAACAGACCGTGACTAACGCCGCGCAATACGGGCCGGTATACCTGGCATGGATCAGGCCGCAGGCGGGGCCAATGTTCTGGTTCCTGGTGCAGACGCTGTTTCAGACGATTTTGTAGCTAAGGAACTGTAAATAAATAACCATAGCATTTTTAATGGGGCAAGATCGTATAGTTCCATTCGCCGTGGAAAGTGTCGGTGCGGAGTTGGATGGCGGCAAACTCCGACTTACCCACCTTGATCCCTTTCGGGTACTTGCCTGTATCCAACTGGCTTTGAACGCGAAGGCCGGTTCTTGTGGTGGTGGCTGCAATCAGGTTGACGATGACTTCATGGCTGACCAGCGGTTTGCCGCGCCAGTTCTTCGTAATGTAGGAGAAGAGGCGGTGCTCAATTTTGTTCCACTTGCTGGTGCCCGGCGGGAAGTGGCAGACCGAGATTTGCAGCCCGGTTTCATCGGCCAGTTTCTGCAACTCCAACTTCCACAGCCGCACGCGCGATCCGTTGCTGCCTCCACTGTCCGCCGTTATCAATAGCTGACTGGCGCCGGGGTAAGTCTCTCGACCCATCATGTTCCACCAACGCCGGATACTCTCCACGGCGAACGCGGACGTGTCATGATCGGTACCGACACTGACCCAACCAGCATTCTGCCCCAGATCGTAAACTCCGTAGGGAGCATCCTTCTGCTTGGCGAAATCATGCACCTGCACCGGTTCGGGCTGACCCTTCGGCCGCCACTCGCGGCCTCCATTCTTGTAGTCCCCTACCTGTTCCTTCTTCTTCGTGTCTACTGAAATGGCTGGCTGGCCACTGTTCAGGAATTCCGTCGCCTTGGCACTGATGTATTCAAACTGCGCATTCCGGTCCGGGTGCGAGGAGCCCTCCTTCGTCTTGCGGTTCGCCTGCAAACTGTACTTCTGTTCGTGCAACAGTTCGGCAACCAGCACGTGGCTTACCTTGTGTCCTTGGGCTCGCAACTCGTCGGCGAGATTCCGCACGCTTTTGCATGTCCACCGTAGTGGGGACTGCGGATCTCCACGGGTTACCGGTTCCAGCAGTTTCTCTAGGTCGAGCAGCAGGTCTGGATCCTTGAACGATGCCTTCTTCCGACCGCCGCCCTTTTGTCGAATCGGCAGATGCTTTCGCTGTGAGCGGTCCGGCTTTTTCCGCAATTCCGCCAATCCCACTGCGATGGCGCGCCTGGAAACACCGCTGGCGCGGGACACAAGCGAGATGCCACCCCGCCCGTGGGCCGCGCTTTCCGCTGCCGCCCACAAACGTCGCGCGTGTTCATCCAGCCACGCCTCTAACTGGGAGAAACGCTTCTTGATCTCAGCCTCGCTGGCCACAAAAACATTCTAGGCCGAAAATGATTTAATTGCTACACTTATTTTCTTACAGACGCTAAGTACATCGTTTCAAAAGTTCACCGACGTATCAAGCAGACCGCTTGCTGACGCGCGCGGCTCCGATCAGAGACGCGAAGCTACTCGTAGCGCAATGCCGCGATCGGGTCCAGCTTCGCCGCTTTCATAGCCGGCCAGATGCCGAAGAACAGGCCTACGCTGGTGGCCACCGTAAAGCCCGCGAACACGCTCCACAAAGGCACGGTGGAGGGCACGCTCGGAACGAACGTTCGGATGGTCAGACTGAGCACCCATCCCGCCAGAATCCGATGATGCCGCCCGCCGCCGTGACCGTCATGGCCTCCAGCAGGAATTGCCAGATAATATCGCTGCGGCGCGCGCCCACTGCCTTGCGCACACCGATTTCGCGCGTACGCTCGGTGACCGAGACCAGCATGATGTTCATCACCCCGATGCCGCCCACCAGCAGTCCGATGGAAGAGACCACCACCATCACCAGCGCCACCGTGCTGATCACCTGCCGGAACTGCGTGATTACCGATTCGGCGCTGGCCACGCCGAAGTTGTCCTCGTCTTTCGGCTTCACGTGGCGCCGGCGCCGCAGCAGTTCGGTGACTTCGTCCTTGGCCTGCTCCATTTTGCCCGGCCGCACCAGCACGCACAGAAAATTGTCTTTGGCTTCCGGATACACCTTTTTGTAGGTGTTGTATGGAATGAGGATGCCTTTATCGTTCTGATCGTCGCCCAGAAACGATTTGAACTTGCGTGAGCGTGCCGATGACTTCCACGGTATGACCGTCCACCAGCAGGCTCTTGCCGATCGGGTCCTCGTGCGGAAAGAAGCGCTCGCGCACCCCGTTGCCGATCACCGCCACATCCCGCCGGTGCTGATCTTCGGTTCCGGTAAAGAACCGGCCTTCCCGGAGTGTCGCGTTGATCAGCCGCAAGTGGTCCGCGGTCACCCCTACGAACAGGGCGTCCAGCATGTCCTGACCCTTGTAGCGCGCGGTCACCGGCGGCAGGCCGAAGTCGCCCATTTCGCGGAATAGTTCCACGGACACCAACTCGGCCGATGGGCATTGCTCCTGAATGGCCATGGCGTCTTCGTAGCTGAGCGGCTTGCGCAGGCGCTCTTCGCGGGTCAGCGCGTGGGGGGCGCCGATCTGCAGCTTGTAAACCCACAGAGTGCGTGTGCCGAACTGTTCGGCCACATCCACCAGTTGCTTGTCGAGGCCGGCGATGAGCGAAGTCACCGCGATCACCGTGGTGGTCCCGATGACCACGCCGAGCACCGTCAGAAAGCTGCGAAACTTGTGCGTCCGCAGCGTATCCAGCGCCAGCAGCAGATTTTCGCGAATGTGGCGGCCGCGGATTTGCATCGTCAGTTCTCCGTTCGCAGCGCTTCGATGGGCTCCAGGCGCGCCGCTTTACGCGCCGGATAAATGCCGAAAAACAGGCCCACCGTGGCCGATAACGCGACTCCCATCACCATCGCGCTCATCGGCACCGACGCGGTGAAGAACGCGTTCACGATGCGCGCAATACCCGTAGCCAGCAGCACGCCGGCGAGTCCTCCCGCGCCTGACATCACCCCCGCTTCAATCACGAACTGCCACAGGATGTCGCGCCGCCTAGCCCCCAGCGACTTGCGAATGCCGATCTCATGCGTCCGCTCGGTGACGCTGGCCAGCATGATGTTCATGATTACGATTCCGCCCACCACCATGAACACGGCCACGAGCCCGATGGTCACGGCGAAGATGGTGCCGGTCAGGTTCTTCCACGCGCTCATCAGGGTGTCGGACGCATTGATGCCGAAGGTATCGGGTTCGTGATACGGGACGTGGCGCCGGGCGCGCATCAGGGCCCGCACCTCGTCCTGCAACTCCATCATGTGGTTGCCGTCCGGCGCTTTGATGTACACCAGCAGCTCGGGACGGCCCAGCCAGATGCTGCGCACCGTCGAAAGAGGCACGAAGGCGAAGTTGTCCTCGCTTTGCCCGAAGGTGCTGCCGACTCTTTCGGCGACGCCGATGACGCGGAACGGCAAGCCCCCGATCGAGACTTCCTTTTCCAGGGGATCGATATTGGGGAACAGCTTTTCCACCAGGTCCTGGCCGATCACGCAGACGCGGGCATTGTGCTGATAGTCGCTCTCGCTGAGGTAGCGGCCGGATTGGATCTTCTCCCGTCCGATATCCGCAAAGCTGGCGGTCATGCCGTTCAGGGTGATTTCCTCGATCACGTGACTCTTGTAACGCGCCGGCGGATTCGGGCTGAGATTTGCCAGGGCGCCGATTTGCAGGTATCCCTGGAGATTGTCCCGCAGGTATTCGTAATCTTCGATGCGGATGGGCTGGTTGCGCCGGCGGGCCTGGAGGAAGGTATCGAAGCTCTGGGCCCACTGAAACTGGTGCAGCACGAACGTGTTGGTGCCCAGGTTAGCGATGTGTTCCTGTATGTAGAGGTTCATGCCGTTGACCACGGACATGACCACAATCAAAGTGGTGGTAGCGATCACCACGCCCAACAGCGTGAGAAACGAGCGCAGCTTGTGACTCCGCAGCGCTTCCGCGGCGATCCAAAAGGCTTCACGCGCGGTTACCCAAACGGTGATGCGATGACTCTTCGGGCGCACGGCAACCTATAGCACATACGTGCCAGAGGGGCTATAAGTTCGAAGGTAACACTATCCGGGACTCTCCGGCGGCGCGCCCACCGGCATGAACCCGTCGCGGTGCAGTCCCAGTTCCATGACTGCCGGGGCTATGGATTCTTCGAATTGCAGTTCGTCTTCGTCCGGCTTCAGCAGCATCGCGGCAATCCTCAGAGCAATCGCAGCCGCGGCGAATGGCATCACCAGCGTAGCGATGCTGCGAGCCTGCTGCAGCATTTCGAGCTCGAATTTCACGCTCAGCCCGGCGAAATACATAAGCCACAGGGAGCCCAGGAAGATCAGGTGAATCTGGGACTTTCCGGGAAGGTAGGAGCAGGTGAACGGAATCTTCCGGAAGTTCAGCAGACAGGCTTCGGTCAGGAGCAGCCCGATAAGCCCCAGAAGCGCCAGGTGTCCCAGCGCCTGCTGCAAGGGCCAAAGCCGAAGGCAGAGCACCGCGGTGATCAGCCAGACCGGCGCCGCGGCGATGGCCAGAAGCGCGCGGCGGCTGGCCGCGACGGTTTTCGGCCCGCCCCGCACGCTGGTGATGCGGAAGATCCAGTTCGCTCGCAGATCGAGCGGCAGGGAGAATACCGCGCGGGTGCCTACTACCGCCAGCACCATCATGACGATGCTGGCGGAAAGCAGGGGGGTGCTGGCGGCGCGCTTCATCTCCGGAGACTTCAACAGGAAGATGGCGAACGCAAACCCAATGCCCAGATAGAAAGCCAGAATCATGCGATGCTGGCGGCTGCGCACCAGCGTGCGCACGGCGAATTGGCCGATCGCGGTCTGCGCGGGATCGCCAAAGGGCGGCAGCCAGCCGAGCTTCCGTACGCCCGGTGCGATGTCCGGCTGTTCCACAATTTGCCGGAGCGTTCTCACGTAGGACAGCCCGTACGAGATGGCCGCCGCCCCGATGACCACGGCGAGGCCGATCCAGGCGCGCGTCGCCGGAATATTCAGCAGCGGAATGGGAGATCCGTTCAATTGCTGAAACAGCCCCAGGAACCAGTAAGACGGCAGCCAGTGAAGAGTGCGCTCGAAGCCCGGCGCGGTGAGGTCCGTCAGCGCGCCAAACGCCGGCTGCAGGAAGAATCCGCACAGGAACAGGCAGAACGCGCCCATTTGCAGCAGGCCGGAGATACGCAGGAAGATCCGCCGCGGCAGCAATTGCGCGGCCAGCCCCTGCAAGCTCAAGACCGAGCAATAAATGAAGGCTCCGGCTGCCAGCATGGTGAACCAATAGGCCGCGTACCAGCGAAGCAGATTGCGGTTGGCGGGAATGAACGCCGTATCCAGCGAGACAGCCGGCTCCCCCGCCAGGCGCTGCCGGATGTGGTCGCCCAGCAGATCGGCCAGGGCGGCCGTATCGGGACCGTTATTCAGCAGGACCACCGCGGCATAATCGCCTCCCGGGTTGAAGAATGCAAAGCTGGTGTAGCCGCGCTTGGCGCCGCCATGCGACCAGGTGCCGTTTTCCGCGGTGTAGAACCACGCCAGACAGATCTCCGTGCGCGGCGGCCCTTCGGCGCGCGGGCGGTGGGCCAGGGTCATAGCCTCGGGCAGAGTGCCCGGGAGCGTCTCCGGGTGCATGTTGGCCACCAGGTACTTCAGAAGGTCGCCGGCGGTGGAGACAATCGCGCCCGCGCCGGCCAATCCGTCCAGGTCCGGCGGCACCGGCTGGTGGGCCTCGTTGTACCCCTGGATGAGCCGTCTCTGCTGCTCGGGCGAAGGCGATGCCACCGTGTTGGCCAGGCCGAGCGGGCCTATGACCTGCTGCTCCAGGAGTTGCGGATACGTGAGGCCTTCGTGATTAGCGAGCACTTGCCCCATGACTCCGAAAGCGAAGTTACTGTACTGAAACGGAGCCTGCGCCCGCTTCCCGACGCCGCGCCCCGACAGGTACTCCAGCCAGTCTTCGGAAACGGCCCGCGGCAGATCGGAATGCTGCGAGGCGATATCGATCAACGTGATCTCATCGCCAATGGGCTTGCGGACCAGCCCGGGCGGAAGCAGCAGGCGGACCGGTTCGTACAGCGTCACCTTGCCCTGCACCACCATCTGCGCCAGCATCAGGCCAGTGAAGGTCTTGGTGATGGACCCGATCTCGAAGAGCGAATCGGGTTTGGCCGCGCCATACGCGAAGATGCGGGAATCGCCGCGCTTCCACACCCCTACCGTCAGGCCTCCGCCGGCTCCGGGCGCCAGCGGGCCCTTGCTCAAGTTGGTCTTCAGATCGTGCGTCAGGACTGCTTGCAGACTGGCGGCCGATACCGGATTCGGAGTCGGATCGGCAGTCAGGGCGGGGATGGTCTGCGGTGTGGCGTGGGCCGCGAAAGCGAAAGGCCAGACCAGCCCCATGGCGCCGTGCAGCAGGCCGACTGAGACCAGTAGCGACGTGACTACGGCCGCCACCTTGGCCAGAAACATGGTGCGCGCGCGCACCGGCAGAGGCGATAGCACCAGCACGTCGCGCCTGTCGGGAAAGGTGGAATCCCAACTCAGCACAGCGAACAGTCCCACCATCAGCATGGTGGTGGAAATCAGGAACTGGCTGGTGACCAACTGTAAGGCCAAAGCGGCGGGCGGAGCCATGGTGCTGCCGGCGTACCCGAGCGCGCCGAGCGCCGTCCATACGCTGATGAAGACCAGCAGGGCGGCGAATCTGCCCCAGCAGTTTGTTGGCGTCGCCCTGCGCGTGCGCGGAGAGCACTTCCAGATCCACCATGCGGAAGAGAAACTCGCGATACAGCACGCGGAATTGCAGCTTTCCCATGGCGGCCCCCTATGCCTGGATGAGATCGGCGATCTGGCGCGAAATCGCGGCGGTGTCCTGTTCCACGGCCAGTTGCGAGAAGATGCCTTCCAGGGTGGGCACCGCCATCAGCGTGCGCAGATGCTCGATGGAATCGTCGGCCACGATCTCGCCCGCGATGCAGGATCACCACGTGCGAGCAGACCCGCTCCACGGTTTCCAGTTCGTGCGAGCTGAACAGCACCACTTTGCCGCGCGCCGCCAGTTCCTGGATCAGGCTGCGCAGCACCAGGCCGGTGCCCACGTCGAGTCCGGAGAAAGGCTCGTCGAGCAGCAGCAGGTCGGGATTGTGCAACAGCGCCGCGGAGAGCAGCACCTTCTGGCGCATGCCCTTCGAGTAGGCCGAAATGGGCGCGTGCCGGTCGCCGTGCAGCGAGAACAGGCGCAGCAGGCCGTCGATGCAGCCGGCCGTGGGCCTGGCCGGCAGGTTGCGCAACTGGCCCACCATGACCAGGTATTCCAGGCCGCTCAGGTGCGCATAAAGATGCGGCTCTTCCGGCACGTAGCCCATGCGCTGCTTGTAGGCGATCAGGTCGCGCCGGATGGGTTCGCCGTCGAACAGGATCTCGCCCGAGGTGGTCTCGAGCAGCCCGGTGATCATCTTCATGGTGGTGGATTTGCCCGAGCCGTTGGGTCCCAGGTAGCCGGTGATTTCGCCCGGGCGCGCCGAGAAACTGACGTTATCCACGGCCGCGATGCCGGTGAATCGTTTGGACACATTGCGGAGTTCCAGCATGGCTACCTATGTAGCAAGCTACCTATGCAGTTGTCAAGTAGCATGCTACATAGGTATAATCCATCCGTGGCAGCTGGAACCCAAGCTCTCCCATACCGCGGCGATGATTCTGCAGGCCATCCACGCCGGCCACGTGTATGGCTATCAGCGTGATGGAGATGACCGGCCTTCCCAGCGGCACGGTCTATCCGGCGATGCGCCGGCTGGAGCGCGACGACCTGATCCGCTCGCAATGGGAATCGCAAAGCGTAGCCGACGCCGACCTGCGCCCGCCGCGGAAATACTACAAGCTCACGCGGTCCGGCAAGGCGACGCTGGAAGCTTCGCACAAGCGCTATCCCCTGCTGGCCAGGCTGATGGCGGCCACGGAAGCGGAGAACGCATGACGCCTGCCCCTCGCCATCCTGCGCACCGCGGCCCTTCTGGTGCCCGGCGAGTCTCGCGCCGAATGGCTGGCGGAGTGGCAATCGGAACTGTGGTACGTCCACGGAAATACGGCGGCATTTTGCGCCGGCGCATTCCAGGATGCGCTCTGGGTGAGGAGCAATCGCGCGGCCCCGCGTGCCCGCCTGCACTCTCCCGTGCATTGCATCCTGGTTCTGGCAGCGCTGGCCGCGGTCTGCGTGGCCGCAGCATTCTGCCTGCCGCTGCCCCGCGCCTTGCTGCTGCCTTCGCCCTATCGCGACGCCCGCAGCCTGGTGATGATCTCCTCGGGCGGGAGTGACCGCATGGCCGTGGACCAGTTCCTTTCCCTGGCGCGGCGCATCCCGTACCGGTTCCGCGGCATGGCCTACTACCTGCCCGTGAACACGGCCCACATGCCGGTGGCGCTGGCCAGCGACAATCTGTTCGAACTGTTGGGAATCCCGGTCGCCGCCGCTTCGGGCCCGCGCCTGGTACTCACTCGCGAGGCGTGGCGCGCGTATTTTCACAGCGACCCTCACATCGCCGGCCGGGTGCTGAATATCGGCGGGCAGAAGGCTACAGTCGCCGGCGTGATCCCCCGCGGACAGTGGGACCTTCCCGGCCGCATGGATGCCTGGCTGCTCGTAGACCAGGCGCGGATCGCGCAACTGCCGGCGGGAACGGAAGGATACGTGCTGGCCCGCCTCGGCACACCCCCACCGCCTGCGCCGCTCTGGAATTTCGAAAGCTTCGAGTGCGCCTCCCTGGCGAAAGGGGGCATGCTGCTCCCTTACGTTTTGACCACGCTTTTATCCATATTGCTGCTGGTGGCCACTACGACGTTTTCACTCGGAGAGTATCCGGCGCATCACTCCGCGCGGCACCGGCGCTGGATTTTCTTCGGATTGAAAGCCCTTCTCCTACTGCCGGTCGTTTGTTTCGGATCTCTCGACGTGGCGTCCCTGGTGGGGACCGGGTTTCAAATGCACGGCTTCATCGTGAGCAGCGTGGTGGCCATGCGCTGGGCCCTTGCCGATCAGCGCCGCCGCTGCCCCGTATGCCTGCGCGTGCTCAGCAACCCCACGCGCATCGGAGGCCCCTCGCACGTGTTCCTGGAATGGTACGGCACCGAACTGATCTGCGTACAGGGCCACGGGCTCCTCTACGTTCCGGAAATCCCCACCAGTTGCTACAGCACCCAGCGCTGGCAATATCTGGATCCCTCCTGGAGTACGCTGTTTTCCTGAAGGCCGCTGTTTCATTAATCGCGGAGTCGCGGAGGCGCGAAGGAAGACGCGGAGAAAACCATTCGGATTTGACGTTTCTCCGCGTCTTCCTCAGCGTCTCTGCGCCTCCGCGATGAGCTTCCGCGCGTTGAGTTCTTACGCCTTGCGCAGCGCCAGAACCGCGTTGAGTCCGCCGAAGGCGAAGGAATTGGAGAGTGCATATTCCACCTGCTGGCGCCGCGCGACGTTGGGAATCACGTCCAGGTCGCACTCGGGGTCAGGCTCGTTGTAGTTGGCGGTGGGAGGCAGAATGCCATCGCGCAGAGCCAGCGCCGTGGCTACGCATTCCAGCGCGGCGGCGGCGCCCAGGGCGTGGCCGTGCATGCTCTTGGTGGAACTCACCGCCAGGCGCTGCGCATGGTCGCCGAAAACGCAGCGGATCCCCGCGGTTTCCGTGGGATCGTTCGCCGGAGTGGCGGTCCCGTGGGCATTGATATAGCCGAACTGCCTCCGGGGCCAGACGCGGAATCGCGCAGGGCCGCGCGCATCGCCCGGACCGCGCCGTCTGCCGAGGGCTGCGTAATATGGCAGGCGTCGGAAGACATGCCGAAGCCTACGATCTCCGCGTGAATGCGCGCGCCGCGAGCCTGCGCCGCCTCCAGAGGTTCCAGCACCAGCATGGCCCCGCCCTCGCCCAGAATCATGCCGCGCCGGTCTTTGGAAAATGGACGGCAGGTCTCCGGGGAAACCACGCGCATGGCCTCCCATGCCTTTAGAATCCCGAAGCTGAAGGGCGCTTCGCTGCCGCCCGTAATTGCCAGGTCGGTGACCCCCGAACGCACCATCCAATATGCCTGGCCGATGGCGTGGCCCGACGAGGAGCAGGCCGTCGAGATGGTATAGCTGGGGCCGGTGATGCCGAACTCCATGGACATGTGGCTGGCGCCTGCATTGGCCATGGTCTTCGGAATGGTCAGCGGGTGTACGCGATTGTGCCGCAGTTTGTACACCTCCTGGAAGCCGATGTCTTCAGTGCTCTGCCCGCCGACGCACGAGCCGGTGATGATGGCCGCGGTCTCGCGCAGTTCCGGAGTCCATTCCACCGCGGCGTCTTCCACCGCTTCGCGCGCGGCGATGACCGCGAACTGCGCGAATCGGTCGATGAAGTCCGCGCGCCGGTCGTCAAAATAAGGCTGGTGGCTGTAGCCCTTCACTTCGGCGCCGTTCTGAAAGCGGACCAGCGACATATCCGTCGATTCGATCGGGCCGATGCCGGAACGGCCCGCCCACAACGCTTCCGCGAACTCCGCGGTATTCCGGCCCAGAGCGCTGATCGTGCCGATGCCGGTGATGGCCACTCGCCGCATCGGTTACTGGCCGGCCTTCGTCTCCGCGGACTTCGCGGCCACCAGCTTCTCTACGCCCTCGCACATCTGGCGCACGTTTCGCACGCTGCGCACTTCCTCATCCGGGATGGTGATGTCGAATTCGTTCTCCAGCGCGAACAGGATCTCCACCGCGTCCATGGAATCGATTCCCAATTGCTGAAACTCGCTGTCGATCGTGACGGTTTCCGGCGGAATCCGCTTGGATGTGGCGATCACCTTGAGCACTCTCTGTACTAAATCGTCGGACATAGTAGTCGGCTAACCGTTTCGAATCTATAGCCCCTGTCGAGCAGCACGGGGACTACGCGCCGGACGGCTTCCACGGTCTGACCGGCATCCGGCCTGGCTTGCAGTTCCCGCCCGTCGTGAAGACACAGGATAGCGCCGTTTGACACGCCTCGGGCTACCCGCTCCACGATTTCACCCGCTTCCAGACTCCAATCATAGCCGATTGTCGTCCACATGACGCCGGTCAGGTTCACCGCCCGCTGCGCCTTCTCCAGTCCGAACCAGCGTACTCCATAAGGCGCCCGGAACCATGCCGGACGAGTCCCCGTGTGCCTTTCAATGGCTTGCTGCGCACGCCGCAACTCTTCTTCCATGAAGCGCGAGGAACGGAAACACATCATCGGGTGGGTGTGGCTGTGGTTGCCGATTTCGTGGCCGCCCTGCGCCACGGCACGCGCGACCTGGGGCAGGCGCTCCACGTTGACACCCACCTGAAAAAACGTAGCCGGCACGTTGTAGCGGGCCAGGACGTCCAGGATCTGCACAGTGCTTTCGCTCGGCCCATCGTCAAAGGTGAGCGCGATGGCGCGCCGGTCGCGCGGTCCACGCCACACCGAGGCGCCGAACACCGCCGACGAGCGTCCCCGCACCGCCCACGTCATCCATCCGGTCGCCGCGGCCAAGCCCGCCGCCGCGATGGGAATCGCCTGGTCCACAGAAGCTTATTGTAGGGCCTGGGACGCACCGGCCTGCGCCCGGCCCGTCAAAACCGCTTCTTGAAGTAGAAGTCGATGCCGAACATGCCGTTCTCCTCACGCAGCGCCACCACGCTCCACTTCTTGGCGAAGGCCCATTCCACCTGCACAATCTGCGGATTGCTGGTGGTCACGTCGGTGATGTAGGTAAACGTAATATCCGGCGTCACCTGCTGCTCGAGGGTGAGGCGCGCCTGCGGGTTGTATTCGATTCCGGGCAGCGTGGGATCGATGCGCAGGTTGCTCACGCCGAAAAAGCGCTGCAGGCGCCCGGTCACGGGACTGGCGATGGCCTGGCCCAGCAGCGCCGAAGCGCCCATCTGCTGCCAGGATTGCGGCGAGGTAGCCTGCTGCGCCAGCATGGTGGGATCGTTGGTAGGGGCACGCCCAGTGGCCAGCAGCGCCACAATTTCGTTGAACTGGAGGGGCGGATCGCTGCGCGGTGTGAGCGTGAGTTTCGCCAGCGGACCGGAGACGGTCAGGGTGACATCCACGCCGCGTGCCTTGGTTTCCAGATCGATATCCAGCACCGGCTCCACGCGAACCGGGTTGTAGAACGCGATAGTGCCCTGGCTGATATTGTATTTCGTGCCGAAGAAGACCACGCGGCCCTGCGTGATATTGATGCGGCCCAGCACCGCCGGATTGGTGAACGTGCCGCGCAGCCGCAGATTGGCCTCCACATCGATATCCTGGGTGAGCGTGCTCTCCACCTGAATATCGGGCGCGGTTTGAATCTGAATGTCGAAGTTCATGCCGCCCAGAATCCCGGACTGCGCCGCGGGCGTACGCACCGGTTCCGCGGACGAGGAGATGATCGAGCTGAAGTCGGATTGCGGATTGAAGCCGGTCCGCAGGATCGTGATGGTGCCGGCCAGCATACTGCGGTCGGTGGTTCCGGTGAAGTTGAGACTGGCGTCGGCCACCGTGCTCACTCCTTCGGGATAGCGGATGCGGACCTGGTCGAGGCGCGCATGAAGCCGGTACGCCAGCGGGCCGCCGCTATAAGCCGCAAAACCGGAGAGCGCGATACTGCCGCCGCCGGTCTCGCCCCGGAAACTCTGAATGGTAGCGCGATCTCCCGGTGAACAGGATGGTCCCGTTGGCATTGGAAATTCCGTTGGGCAGGTCGTTCACCTGGAAGGTGGCATTCTGAAAGGCCACGCGGCCGCTCACCTGGGGCGCGGCAAACGTGCCGCGAATGGTGGCGTCGGCGGAGACGGTGCCCGTAGAAACAAAATCCCGGTTGATCTCCCGCATGATGGCCAGGTCTACCTTGCCGTTGACGCGCAGGTCCAGCGGGCTCTTGTCCTGGAGCGAAGCCTTGCCGGTGACGGTGAGATCGGTATCGCGGCCCACCAGGTGGGCGCTGGTGATGGTGACGGCCGAATTCACCAGGTCGGCCACGATGGGGCCCGAATTGCGGAGGGTCAGGTTCGGCGGAGCGGCGGCGGGCTTCGGACCGGTGGGCGGGGCCGTGGTGATTTCCAGGGTGGGAATGCGCAGTTGCGCCCGGCCGGCTTGTGGTTTCAGCAGAGGAGCGCTGATGGTCAACTGGCCTTCGGCGAAGCCCGTGACAGGCAGCGACCCCGGCGGGTGCGACGGCAGAAGCCAATCTCGCAGGGCTGCGAAATCCACGCGGGAAAAGGTGATGGTGGCGGTGCCGGGGTCGTCGCCGGACAGATCCCATGCGCCATCGCCGCGGATATTGGAATTCGCCACCGCGGATTCCAGGTGCGCGTGCAGTGCCTTCCCCTGCGAGTTCACGGTGAGATGCGCATCGCCCAGCGCCTGGCCGGTAAGCTGCAGCCCGCGGCCGGAGAAGTCGCCTTCCAGATCCACCACCCGCACCTCGATTTCCCCATTGCGGGCCGGAGCCAGATCCAGCGCGCCGGACGCCGTCAACTGGATGGTGCCCTTCACCCCCGGATATTCGGCGAATATTGTTTTGACCTGGTCCAACGGAGTCGCGCCGGTGTTGATCTGAAAGCGCAGGCGCCCGGCGTCCAGAACCTGTGGAGCGTGGTCGAACGTGGCCGACAACTGCGCCGTCTTGGAGCCCGCGGTGGCTTGCCCGCCGCTCAGTTCGATTTGCCGCGCGGTGTAGCGGACGTGGCCGGTGAACCGATCGAAGGGCTCGCCATAGGTTTGGCCCCTGGTCACTTCCACATCAGCCGCAACCAGGGGATCGCCAATCGTGCCGTTCACCTGGGCGGTGGCATTCAGCGTCCCCGAAACGGGAAGCGGTTTGGCAGTCGCCAGCGCCGCAAGATCCGTCACCGCCGCGCCACGGATCGTGCCGCTGCCATCGATGAGGCTGCTGTTCCCGGGCTTCCACTGTTGCAGCGCTACCGCCAGTTGAAATTGCGCGCGCAGTGAGCCCCGAGCCACCGATGCGTTCCGCAGGCGGAGATTGTCTTCGGTGGCATCCACGTCCGCCTGGAAGCCATCGATGGTCTGGCCCGAATAGACTACGTTGGTGGTCTGCATGTGACCGCTCAACTGCGGGCGGTCCAGGGCGCCGGTGACGGCACCATCGAAAACGGCCGCGCCGTTCTGCAACTTCACCGGAAGCGACGCCGCGCTTTGTCCCAGGACCGGAAGAAAATCGTTCAGGTCGCGCGTTTCCAGGTGGACCTGCAGGCGCGAGCCGACGACGCCGGAAATTTCCGCGCTGGATGAGGGCAAAGTCAGGGTGGAATGTCCCACGTCGATGCGGTTGCCACGCGTATCGTAGGTTGCCGTTAACTGCCCGTGGACGGGCGCGCCTTCCGGCGCCGGCGTCAGGCTCAGGTCCACCTGGGCGCGGAGTTCGCCGGAACGCTGCAACCGGCCCTCGACGCGAGTCTGGCCGGACACCAGGCCGTTCCAGGGGAGCGGCTCGGCGCTGTAAACCGCCACGGCCCGCCGCGCGTCCACGCCGCTGATTTCGCCGTTGACCGTAAACCGGTCCAGATTCAGCAGGCGCGCCTGCCCCTGGAACTGGCCGCCCAACAGGGCTACGGCGAGGCCGCGCAGTTCCAGATCGTTCCCCCGCACTTCGGCCGCGGCGATATTGCCCGCCAGTAGAGTCGCGCAGGGCCATACCGTGCCCTTGCACGCGCCGGACCCGCCCACGCTGGTGGAAAACCGCAGACCGGTCAGTTCGACCCTTTGCGGATTCACCGAGACGCTTCCCTCGGCGCGCGAGTTTCGCAATTGCACGTACGCGCCGCGATACTCCACTCCGGCGGCGTGCAGGTCGCCCGCCACGGTGTAGGCAGCGCCGCCCGGCCATGTCAGGGTGCCCTGGGATTGCACTTCGCCGCGATCCAGCAGCTTGATGCCGAATGCACGGGACGCATCGGCTACCGAGGCGTTCAACTGGTAGTGAACCGCACCGTGAGGCGATTGTAAATCGGCCAGCTCGCCGTTCAGGTGCAGGCTGGAATGTCCGGTGGCGATGTCGGCGCTGGTGATGCCGATGCGATTCCGCTCCACCTCCAGCGCCATGGTGACATCCAGCGGCGTGGACGCGACGCCGGGCGCCTGCACCTCCAGCGGCCGCATGGACAGGGTGCCGCGGTATCGCGGACCGGCGCCATCGAAAAAGAGGGCGAGTTCCAGGTTCTGGCCGCGCGCATCGAACGGCGTCCGGCTGCGCGATTCCACTTCGAAAATGCCGTGCCGCAGTTGGAACCGCCCGGCAGCCAGTTGGAAGAGCGGGTCCAGCGGGCGCGAGCCGGGGTTCGGTGGAGTCTTCGGCTCGGGCAGGTTGGTGCTGCCGTCGGGATTGACGATGAGGAAGACGTGCGGTTCGGCAACGTCCACGGATTCGATATTCACATCGCGCCGCACAAGCGACACCAGCTTGAGCCCGATGACCACCGAGGCAGCGTGCAGCAGCGGCGGCTTATCCGCGGCTTCCTTGCCGTGTAACGTCAACCCGCGGGCCTCCGCACGCATTTGCCGCCAGTCAAAACGGAAGGCCGCGAGTTCCACGCGCCCGCCGGTTGCCTTTTCCACTTCGGTGACGATGCGCTCCCGCACTTTGTTGTACAGCCAGGCACTCTGCAGCGTCATTACCAGGGCGCCCGCCAGCAACAGCGCCATTCCCACCAGAGAGCTGCACAGGATCCATACTTTGCGTTTCCGGCTCACTGAATCGCCTCCGGATGATAGACAATCTGGGTGCGCCGGCGCGCAGCCTGCAGCCAGGTGTCCATATCGCGATCCACTTTTTGCCCGATCAGCGTCTGCTCCATCTGGTCGTGATAGTCTTTCAGTTGCGGCGTCTCATTCGGATGGGCAAGCCTGGCCGCCGGCGCCACGGTTTTATCGAAATAATCCTGGATCTCCTGGTCCGTCACCTGAACGCCGGGCCGGAAGCGGATGTCGATGAACAGGAGCAGCGTGCGCTGCCACAGCAGTTCGTCTTTCAGATCCTGTTCGGTAATCGCGGCAGCGGCCAGCGCCTGTTGGTAGGCGGCGTCGTTGGCGAAGAACCGGGCTTTGAATTGCGCCAGTTCGGGCAGCACTTCAGAAACGGCGGGGACGGGATAGCGGGCGTTCTCCAGTTCGTTGTGAATCAGCTTTTGTTCCACCATGCGATCGAGCGTGGCGCGTTTGCCGGCCGTTGTGAAATCGGGTTTGGCGCCGTTGAGGAATGCGGTGACGCGAATCTCGCGGTCGAGGTCGCTGGTGGTGATCACGCGATTGCCGACCGAAGCGGCGATGCGGTCGATAATATCGGCGCGCAGCAGCGCCACTGCCGCCAAAGCCGCGGCCGCCCTCCACTTCCATGTCCCGAGGCTTGTCAAAAGGTCTGTCCTATGGAAAAGAAAAATTGAAAATGGCCCGTGTTCGTGACGGTACACAGGCTGTTGCCGTTGGCGCACGGATTGACGCCGGCGTTGATCAGCTCCTGCTCGGTTCCATTCCAGCCGAAAAAGCGCGGTGGATTGAGGCTGTAGGCCAGGTCCACGCGTACCGGGCCGACGGGTGTGCGGTAGCGCAGACCGAAGCCCACCGCGTGCACCATGTAATCGAAGTCCTGCAAGTCATGCTGCTTGACGCGGAAGGAGACCGTATCGATGCTGGTGTACGTGTTCCCCATATCGTGAAACAGCACCCCGCCGATGTTCTCTCCGATGAGCGGAAAGCGCAGTTCGGTCTGGTTGAAAAACTGGGCCGTGCCGCCGAGCGGAAACCCGGTTTCGAGATCGCGCGGACCAGCCTGATTTTCGCCGAATCCGCGGTGAGAGGTGCCGCCGCCGCCAAAGAAGCGCTCAGCGAGCGGAATCGCATCCAGCGGATTGCCGCTGTAGTTGAACACGTGGATCACGCCGAATTGCGTGCTGCGCGCCAGCACCAGGCGCTTGGTGAGCTGATAGTAGGTGGCATTGCGGCTAAGAAAGTGTACGTAATTGCGCTGCGATCCGAAGACGTGTTCCGGCAGTCCCACGTCGATGGTGTTGTAGTAGCCTCTGTGCGGCTCCACGGGGTCGTCGCGATGATCCTGAATCACCGACATCGAAAGTTCGCCCAAGCGGACCGGCTGCGCCAACAGGGGAATCAGAAACGGCGAGATCTTCAAAGTGGCCTGATCGATACTTACGCGGCGATAAGAATAGCGATAGAACAGAGTGGTGGATTTCGTGAAGTGTTGAGAGATCTGCAGCGAGGCCTCTTCCCTCCTGGACGAAAATGTACGCACGTCCGTCGAGTTGTCATACAGTCCGTTGACCGAGAAAGTCAGGTTGTTGTTGTTGCCGAAACGCGGCCAGGTATAAGTCAGCAGGGCCTGCTGTTCCAGCGTGGAAGCGCGGGTGCGCAGGCTGATGCTGTGGGTTATCCCCCAGAGATTGTTGCGCGTGATGTCGAAGGAGACGCGCGGGGAAAAACCTGTGGCGCCGGCGGGAGCATCGAGACAGGTGCTGCAGCCTCCGATGCGGGCAATCTCGGCGCCGAAGCCGAACGCGGTGGAGAAGCGCCGCGCTTCGTCGAGTTGGTAGAGGACGTACTTGCGGTCGGACTCACCGTCTGGGTCCTGGATGGCAGCGTCCACGCGCGCAAACACTCCCAGATCATACAGGCGCCTCTGGGTATCGGTGATGGCCGAGGGAGACAGCGGATCGCCGGGGTTCAGTTCCAGGAGGCGGTTGATGATGCGGTCCTTGGTTGTCCGGTTGCCGCTGTAGACCACCTGCCGCACGAATTGCTGGGTGCCTTCGTGAATCACAAAACTCAAATCCACGCGGTAGGGCTGCGATGCCGGCTTCGAGTTCCACTCGAATGTGGCGTTGGCAAAGCCTTTCTCGAAGTACTTTGCCAGAATCGTGTCCCGATCCACCGCGACGTTGAATTCGCTGAAGGGCTGACCCTGGATGGAACTGATCTGGGAGAGAACCAGTTTGCGGTCCAGTTTTTCGATCCCGCTCACTTGCAGGTTATTTATGAAATACTGCGACCCCTCCTTGATCGTAAAGAAGACGGCGATTTCGCCCGTCTTCCCCTGGTAGTTGTCCTGCGACCGGTGGGTGACTTCCACATCGCGAAATCCATTGGACTGGTAGAGGTTGCGAATGGTGTCCTCGTCGCGCGCCACCAGGTTTTCGCTGTAGCGGCCGTGAGGGAACTGCAGAAATGAAGCGGTGCGCAGGAACATGCGGTCGGTCAACATCCCGGTGCTGAAATAGCGATTCCCGCTGATCTGGATGGAAACCAGTTTGTGCCGCTCGCCGATATTGATCAGGTAATCAATCGCGGCCTGGTCGTTGACCACGTTCTGCTCTTTGAATTCCACCTCGGCGTCGTAATAACCCGCCGATTGGAAATAATCCTGCAAGTTGTGGGCGCCTTCGGTGAGCAGATCGTGATCCACTGCGTGCTCTTCGTAAATCGGGATGTAGCGGCGGAGTTTGCCTTCGGAAACCTTGGCGCCAATGGTGTTCACGATGATGGCCGGCCCGGCTTCGATGCGCAGGGTGGGCACGGCGGCGTTTTCCGCGTCGTCGAATTTCATGCTGTCCAGCGAGACTTTGGCCTCCAGGCGGTTGGCCTTCAGGTAGAGGGTGCGGACTCCATCCAGCGCCTGGCGCACGCGCGTCTGGGTCATCGGCTTCCAGGTATGAATGATCCACCGGCGGAACTTGGTGGCGCGAAGGATCCGGTTCGGATCCATCTTGGTATCCCCGTCCAGCACAGGTGTGCTGAAATGGGCACGCCGTCCGCTATCCACTTCCATGGTGATGTTCACCTGTTGGTAGGCTCTTCCGGTTTCCCAATCGAACGAAGGACGCACGGTAGAGTGGTACAGTCCGTTGGCTTCCAGCAGGCGCCGCTGGTTCGCCTGGGCCGTCGTAAGTTTGGATTCCGTGTAAGGCTCGCCCAGGTTGAGTTGGGTGGCATTCTCCAGTTGTGCGGCGCTGGGCGGGTTGGAGACGTCGCCGTGCACGGTAACCGACCCGATGAACCAGCTATTGGTGGTGAGGAATCGGACGATCACGCCGTCTTCGTAAGGATCGGCCTCGACCTGAATGTCGGCATACCGTCCGGTGGCGAACAGGCGTTCGATGCTGGCCCGCACCACCGACATTTGAAGCGGCTGGCCGCTTTTCATGGGCAGAATCTGAAACAACTCACCGGGTTCCAGGGGCTGCACCGCAGGATCGAACTGAATGTTTTTTATCCGCTGGCCTTCGTACTTTTGATATTGAGCGTGGCCGATCCGCAGCCCGCCCACGGCGACAAGCAGGAGCACGCGAAGAATGAAGGCAAACCGCCGGCACACGATCCTCATGATAGCGTAAGCGCTCCCTAGCAACTTTGTTACCATGAGCTTCCATGGACCCGGCCGGGCGCGAGCGATATTCTCGGCAGATCCTCTTTCCAGGAATTGGGGTAGAGGGGCAGGAGGCGTTGCTGCGGTCGCACGCGGCCATCGTAGGCTGCGGAGCCCTGGGCAGTTTCCATGCGGCGGCGCTGGCGCGGGCCGGCGTGGGACGGCTCACCATCGTGGATCGCGACTACGTCGAGCCGAGCAATCTGCAGCGCCAGTGGCTGTTCGAAGAAGCCGACGCGGCCGAGTCCCTGCCCAAGGCGGTGGCCGCGCAAAAACGCATTGCGGCCATCAATTCCGGTATTTCCGTTCGGGCCGCGGTGGCGGACCTGACGGCCTCGAACGTGAAAGATTTACTGGACGGCGCCGGCCTGATCCTGGACGGGACCGATAATTTCGACACGCGCTACCTGATTAACGATTACGCCGTGAGCCGCGGAATTCCGTGGATCTACGGAGCCGCGGTCGGCAGCTATGGCCTGGTGATGCCGGTGATTCCGGACGTGACGGCCTGCCTGCGGTGCGTCTATCCGGAGCAGCCCGCGGGAGTCCAACCGACCTGCGAGACGGCCGGGGTGCTGAATGCGATCGTATCGGTGGTGGCTTCCTTGCAGGTGGCCGACGCGCTGAAGATTCTCTCCGGCAATGCGCACCTGGTGCGCCCGCGCATCACCACCGTGGATGTCTGGGAGGGCGGCATTCGCCAGATCGGTGGACCGCCGCGCGATCCCGAATGCCCTACCTGCGGGAGGCGGGAATTCCCGTACCTGGAACGTACCGCACTGCCACCGGTGAGCTTGTGTGGCCGTAACGCGGTGCAGGTCCGCGATCGCGAAAGGCCCATCGATCTGCGGGACCTGGCGGAGCGACTGAGGCCGCTGGGTGAGGTCCGCGCCAACGAATATGCCCTGCGGTTTTTCATTCCGCCTTATGAGATGACGGTATTCCCGGATGGCCGCGCCATCGTGAAAGGTACGGCCGATCCGGGAGTCGCGCGAAGTTTGTACGCGCGGTATGTGGGATAGAAAATGCGCCTGACCCTACTGAGGGGGTTGATTAGGGAAGTTCAGCCGCTTTTCGACTTCGAGGAGCCGGGCTTCGACAGCCGTGAGCCGCTGCCGGAGCATGAAGTCGGCGAGTTCGGATTCCTTGAGCTTCGTCTCGGTGCTTTGGGCGAAGCTGTAGAATGCCTTTAGCAGCTCGGTCTGCACGTCGCGCAGGGTTTCTTTGAGATCGTCAAAGCCGTGTTGGAACTCGGAACGTAACTGCTCTTTGACGTCGTCAGAGCCGTGTTGGAACTCGGAACGTAGCTGCTCACCCAACTGCAAGAGGTCTGCTTTCGTGGCCGGCTCGTGACCGTCTTGCATTCAAAGTCTCCTTCACGTATTGTACGAAGAAATTAAGGGATGCGCACCACCGTGAAGTTGGTTAGCGTCACGCTGTCGCCGGTTTGAACGACCTTGCCCTGAAACGAAATACTCATGCCGTTGGCGTAATCGTCGGCGGCGGTTCCGACTGTCGCGGCGAATGGCAGGACGGTGCCCCAGCTTTGGGAACTCACCTGGGCGCCGGAGCCCTGGATGGCCGCGCCGGCCGTGCCGGTCATCAGCGCATCGCCGGCGGCGGCATCGCGATGCACCAGCACCGTGCCTCCCCAGTCCACTTCCACCGAAAAGCCCGCGGCGGTTCCGGTGTGAGCGGCGTCGAAACGGATTTCCAGGCGGTCGCCCGGCTGCAGCACGCCGGATGGAACGGCGCAACTGCCGATGTTCTCGAGGGTCAGGCTGCTGGTAGTGCCGCCGGTGCCGCTGCAGAGCACCTGCGGGCTGGTGGTGGGTTGCGCCTCCGGGTCCTGGCTCTCTACGCGGTAGCTGGCCAGGAGGGTATCGCCGGGCTGCGGCGTCGCTCCGGTCAGGAACTGCACGGTGCTGCCGGTCACGCTGAAATCCTGGCCGGCCTTCTGGAGCATTCCGTTGCGGTAGATGGCCAAACTGCCGGCGGGGTCCGGCACGGTCGAGATCCCGAAAAGGTTGTTGGCCCCGTCCACGATGCCGCTGAGCGCCTCGCTGTCAACAAACGATGGCTGCGCCCCACCGCAGGGGCCGGATGATCCGTCCACGTGGACGCAATCCGACGGCGCGCCGCTCACCGAAGACAGCATGCCGGTCGGGTCCACGACGGCCACCGACCCGGCGGCGTACGACATGCCCTTGAGCGGGCGGGAACCAAGGTCGGCAATCAGTCCGACAACCGAGGACTCGGGTATCGATGTGGAGCCGGTATCGCCGGCGCCGGAACCTGATGACGAGGGGGCGGTGGCGGCGGCTATCCGCACATCGCGAATGCGCAACGCTTGCCCGCTCGACGGCACCGACCAGGTTTCCTGGAATTGCACGCGGCCATCGCTGGTGTAGACAACGGAATAATACACTTGAGGGACGGCGGTGGTGGTGGGTGCCAGTTGCACGCGAAACACTCCGTCCACTACTTTTACCGTGGTGGATTGCGTCACAATGCTGGAGTTATCGGCGGCCTGAAAACTGTTCCAACTGATCGTCACCGAACCGTTGAAGCGGGTACCATCGGCCTTGTAAAGCACGTCTTGAATCGTGGTCAACGCAGGACCGGCAGCGAGCGCGGACGACACCAGCACGGCTGCGAACCAGAAACGGGAAAACATATTTCCTCCGGAAAATGAATCCGCACCCGGATGGGCGCGGGAGAGAGGCGAACTCTTCCAACGCCTTCAGTGTAACCGGCTGGTTGCACGATTCCGGCCCGCGCCGGCAGTCGAAAAAACAAAAACATAAAGAGAAACAACGAGTTACGGCTTGCGAGAATATGCCGGAACACGTGTGACCGGCTTTTTGAACTGCTCCCCGCCCGCCCCTCCAGCGTGTTATAGTTTTCAAATCAAATTGAAAGTATTGGTGCGCAATCAGACCCGCGACACCGTTTTAGGCGATGCCGTGGACGTGGCGGATAGCAGTTCGACCCGGCGGACCGGTTTGTTAAAACACGACCGCCTGGACGCCGGACAGGGACTATGGATCACTCCTTGCGAATCGGTCCACACGTTCTTTATGAAATTTCCGATCGACCTGGTGTATCTGGACAAGCAAAAGAAAGTCCGTAAAGTGCGTCATGCGGTGCCGGCTTGGCGGCTTTCGATGTGCCTTTCGGCGCGTTCCATCCTGGAACTTCCCGCGGGCACGGCGCAGCGGACCGGTACGCTGGCGGGCGACCAGTTGGTCTTTGAAACGCTGCCGTGATACGCGCAGGTGGATGACGCGCCGAGACTCGGCGTGGTTCGATGCCTTTCGGGGAGGTTGGCTCGCGGGGCTGGTGCTCAACTTCCTGTTTGCGCGTGATACACTCCGGGCTTCTCTTATCCCGGCTCTCCTCGTGTATCGCCGAATGAGTCCGTAGACAGCGTATGTGATCCATTTTTTCCCAGGCCGACGTATGGGGCTCCCGACAACGTTCCGCCATGGCACTTATAAGTGGCTGGAGACACCCGCGAGGGGCTTCTGAGCCCTGGTGTAAGATACGTCAATGAGATCGAGAAGAGCTGCAAATGATGCTCAAATAGCCTTACCCGCCTGCCCGGCATCGCTCCTTCGCTACCTAGCGCTTGGTGCCGTTCTATCTCTGGCAGGTGTGGCGCAGACTAGCGCGCCTGCCACGGCGACCGTAGACATCAACACTAACGTCACGATTCCCATCGCCCCGGCGTTCTCTGGCGTTAACGCCGATCTCAACTTGCCGGTGGAGTATTGGGATTACCGCTTCAATACTCTCGCTTCCGCGATCGGATTCGGTTGGGTGCGCTTTCCGGGCGGAACTTCCAGCGACATCTACGACTGGCAGACCGGCAAGGATAGCCAGGCCTGGTTCGCCGAGTTCCCTGCTGGCATGCTCAATTCGAATGTGATTTCTCTTGTCGCGGGCAGAGGCGGCGCGCGCTTGATCGACGCCGCTAATCGCGCTAACTTCCTGGGCGCTCCGCTGGTTATCTGCGTGAACGGATTCACCGACACCGCCGCGTCAGCCGGCCAACTGGCGGCCTTCGTGAAAGCCAACAATATCCAGGTCGCGGCTTGGGAACTGTCCAATGAGCCGTACCTCTTTCCCACCTTCTGGGCCACCGCAACCGACTACCTGAACGCCATGAAGCCCTATCGCGACGCCATCAAGGCGGTGCTGCCTACCTCCCTCATCTCCATTTTCGTCACCGACCAGGGCCACGCCAACGCGGCAACCAACCCATGGAGTGTGGCCGTCAGCGCATATCCGAACAAATACTGGGATGCCATCTCGTTTCATCACTATCCCCCGCAAAGCAATGGGGATTTTGCGCAATGGATGGCTGACGAGAGCGCGGTCTTGGCCTCAAAAACTACTTCGGTAATCACATCCACCGCCCAACTCGGTCCGCCGGGTGTGAAAGTTCTGAACACCGAGTTCGATCCCTCCATCCCCAACGATTCCTCCACCGGCGCCTCCTCCATTACCGACGGAACTCTTTGGGGAGGCATTTATTCCGCCGAATACATCCTGCGGATGTCCAGCATGCCTGCCCTGCTGCACGTGGGGCCAAGCGAGATTTCTTTCCAGTCGGGCGTATTCGCCTCAACTGACCATCAGTCCGAACGTCCTGGCCGCGGCAGCCGCCGACATGCCCATCGATACGCTCACGCTGAACTTTGGGTTCTACATCAGCGCTCAAGGTGCCGGGATTTCAGTGGCGAACGGCGTAGTCAACCGTGCCATCCAGTCGAATCAGACTGTAGTGACCGGAGGCTCCACCGTGCCCGCCACCGGTATGTCGCCCATCCCGGCGCTCTATGCGATGAGCTATACCAACGCAGAGGGAGGCTTGTCGGTGCTGATCACCAACAAGAGCGCGACGACTCACCAAGTGACCGTGCGGGTGAACGGAGCCGCGGCCAGCGGCAGTTTTCCGCTACAGTGGGTCGCCGCGTCCGATCCCAGCACGGCCAACACATCAACGAATCAAACCGCCATCTCCGTCCAGGCCGCCAGTTCCGCCAACCCGATTACCGTTCCAGCCTACAGCGTGCTGCGCGCCGACCTTGTCACCCCGCCGGTCATCAAAATCGTTAATTCCGCGAGCCTCAAACCGGGGCCCGCGGCGCCCCAGGAACTAGTATAGCGTTTCAATAAAACATATCCATTTGTTCTTGTTTCATGCTACGCTGGGGCATGGCACGAGTATCCACCCGTCCCAAACTCGTCCTCACCGATGAGGAGAGAAGGAGCGTCAATCAACTTCGCCAATCCAAAACCGCTTCTTTCCGTGATGTCCAACGGGCACAGATTCTGTGGCTCTATTCGGTCGGCGAGACCGTAAGCCAGATCGCGCGCACCTTGAAAATGACACGCAAGAGCGTGCTGAAATGGATCGATAAGGCCCTTCAGATCGGCGCTGACGTCGGCATAGAAGGACACTCCACACAAGCCCCGGGAGGCGGTCATCACCGATGATGCCAAGGCCTGGGTTGTGCATCTGGCGTGCAGCAAACCCAAGGAGTTCGGCTACGCGGCCGAGTTATGGACGAGATCGGCACTGGCTCAACATGTGCGCCAACATGCGGTCCAAGCGGGCTATCCGGCCTTGGCCAAAGCTGCCAAGGCGACCGTGCAGCGCATCCTGGAAGGGCAGACCCTTCAACCGCACAAGGTCAAGTATTACATGGAGCGTCGCGACCCCGACTTTCTGGCGAAAATGAGAAATGTGCTGCTGGTGTATCAAGAGGTTGAGCTAAAAAATGAGGCGGCCTGCAACGGGCTTCCGCGGCCCCTCATCATTACGGTATCGGTAGATGAAAAACCCGGCGTGCAGGCCATTGCTAACACGACCCCGGACCTGCCGCCGCGGGCCGGCGCCTATCCTACGGTAGCTCGCGATCCGCATTACACCCGCTTGGGAACCTGGTCGATTCTGGCGAGTCTGGATCTTCACGACGGGCATGTTACTGCGCGCGTCGAGGAACAGCACAGGAGCGTGGAGTTCATCGCGTTACTGAAGGATCTGGATGTCTATTACCCGGCGGAGTGCACGATTCGGGTGATTCTGGACAACCATTCGTCCCACCTGTCCAAAGAGACACGCGCCTATCTGGCAACCCGCCCCAACCGGTTCAAGTACGTGCTCACGCCCACGCACGGTTCCTGGCTGAACATCGTGGAGACCCTGTTTGGCAAGATGACCCGGACGTTCCTGAAGCAGATTCGCGTGCAATCGAAGAATGAGCTGAAAGAACGTATTCTCCTGGGAATCGCCGAAATCAACGCAATGCCTGTTGTCCATCGCTGGAAGGCATTCGAGGCGTTGGAAGCCGCCGAGGAAACGGCATAATTAAATGGATATGTTTTAATGAAACGCTATACTAGTCACTGCGTTCGGCTCGGGCTTCGCTTCCACCGTCGTCGTCGCCGCCACCCAGCCGCTGCCGCAGATCCTCGGCGACACCACCATTGCCATCAGCGATAGCAACGGAGTCTCCACCCCGGTTCCGTTGTATTACGTGTCTCCGAGCCAGGCCAGCTTCCTGATTCCCAGCGGCGTCGCCCCAGGAGCCGCGACGGTCGAGGTTATGCGCAAAGGCTCGACTGTGCTCACCGGTTCGCTCGTTATCGCCTCGATTTCGCCTGGCCTCTACGCTGGGAATAGCAACGGTGCGGGCGTGGCCGCGGCGCTGTCCGCGCGCGTTTCAGCCTCGGGCGCGGTCACTCCGCTGACCGTCTTTACCTGCCAGGCGGGAACGCCGCTCAGTTGCCTGTCAATGCCGTTAAAGCTCGGAGGTTCAACGGACACCTTATATGTGTCGCTCTACGGGACCGGAATCCGCGGCGCCCAAGCAGTCGAGGCTTACGTCGCGGGCCAAGCAGCCACTTTGCAGTATGCCGGGACTCAGGGCCAGTACCAAGGTCTCGACCAGGTCAATGTCGCTATCCCTCGCGCTCTCGCCGGCACGGGTGAGGCCAGTGTCTATCTGGTGGCCGACGGCCAGGTCTCGAACATGGTCACAATCAACATCCAGTGAGCCGCGTTTTGGCGACGGACCGTTATTGCGACCACAGAGCACGATATTTGCCCGGACTGATCTCGCCCATCCATTTTTCACAGGCGGGTATCTCGGAGATTGCCCGGGGTGGACCGTCGGCAAACAGGAAGTTGAGACTTCCGCGCCTTCCAGCAGGCGGATTTCGCCACATCGCGAACAGCCAGGCCCGGAAGATCGCCGGTTCCGTTTTCCGGTCTTCCAAAGGACACCGCTCGCTCCGTACCGCCGGGCCACCTGGGCGTTTACTGAACGGACATCGAGAGATTGCCCTGACTGGAGACGCCGCCAATCGTCACCACCACGGGAACCGACGAACCCGATTTCAACCCGCCGGGCACGATGGCATCGATCTGAGTCAGGCCGTTGATCGCGCCTGGCGCTGCGCCGGAATAAACTACGTCCGCCGGAAGGCCGCCGATGGTCACGGTTACCGGTTGGGCGGCCAGGCTCGGAAAAGGCGGAGTGAGCGTGGCGAGCGCGCCATCCGTGGATGCGGGCACAGTGACTCCCGCTCCAGTGCAGTAGATGGCCACCACGCTGCCTTTCGCGGCCGGGCGCGCCGCGGAGTTGACGCTGTAGTCCTGATTCAGAATCGCACCCGGTCCGCTGCCGGAGCGATCGTAAGAGAAAATCCCCGGCGTTGCCGCCTGCACCGGCACCGTCAACGCCGGCGAATTCGAGTTGTTGTAACTCACCGTCACCGCCACACTGGAGCCGCCGGTCGCGTAAGGCACCACGGCGTTGATCTGGCCGGCAGAGACGTAGAGCAGGGGCGCGGCGGTGTTTCCGAACATCACCTGCACACCGCCCAGGCTGGTCCCAAAGGTCTGCGTGTTGACGGCTCCCGCAACAGGTCCCAGGTTGCTGCCGAACAGCGCCACGATCTCGCCGGGCGAGATGGATATGGGCGCAGGCGTCCCGATGTCGTAACTGGCGTCGTTCACCACGGCGGCCAGGATCGGCCCGGTGGCCTGAATTGCCTGCTGAGTCACAGTCAGAGTCGCGGCCAGAACCGGGTTTTCCGCCAGATCGACGCCCGATTGAAAATAAATGTGGCCGGTTCGGGAGGCGCCCTGGTTGGTATCCACCGAGTAAGTCACAACGCCCGGGCCGGTTCCCGAGGCGCCCGTGGGGTGCAGCCAGTTGGCCGAATCGGTATAGGCGCTCCAGGGACAGCCGGCGCCGGTGGTCACAGTCACTTTCTGATTGGTGAGTGCGCCCGCCGGGTCAGTCACGCCGGCGGGCGAGAGCGTGAAATTGGAGAGTGACCCATCCTGCGTGATCTGAAAGACCGGTGGATTCGCCAATCCCGTTTGCAGCGTGATCAGCCCGGTGCGCGGTGCGGCGCAAAGATTCGCGGAGACCTGGTAATTGATGGGTCCGGTGCCCAGCGTGCCGTTCGGCGCAGTTGCGGTAATGAAGGTGCTGGTAGTGGCGCCCCAGGTGCAGCCCGTGTTGACGGTGAAGCTTCCGGAACCGCCGGTGGCCGGTACGGAGGCTGAGGAGGCGGAGAGGGAGTAGTCACAGATACCCGCCACTTGAGCCACTACGTATCCGAGTGACTGGCTGTCGGGAGTCACTTGCGTGCCGGGATAGATGAGGATCTGGTCGGTACGGAGTTGCGCGCTGGTGTTCGCATCCACGGAAAAAGATACCTGGCTCGTGCCCGCGAAATTCGTGCCCTTCGCGGGCGCCTGGATGTGCAGCCAGGTGGCCGCGGTGACTGCCACAAACGGGCAAGTGCCCGGAGTGGTCACGGTGAACGAGGGGAGCTTGCCGGCAACACTGGCGGCGGCACTCACGGCGACTCCTCCCGCCGAAAGCTTGTATGTGCACTGAGTCGTCTGGCCAAAGAGAGGAACGGCAGCGGCCAGCAGCAGGAGCAATTTCATCACTGGTTTAGCAGCGCCTCCCGGCAGGCTTTCAGGATGGCGACGGCGCCCGGAGTATCGCCGTGCACGCAGATGGTCTCGGCTCTACCCTCGCGCGCCAGCCGCACAGCCTGCGCGGCGGCGGCGGCGGGATCGGTAATCAGGGCATCGGGGAACTTGCGATTGCGCAGCGAGCCATCCGGCTCGTAGCGCCGGTCGGCGAATGCTTCGGCGGTCGCCGTAAGCCCCATGTCGCGCCACACATCCAGCATGGGCGATGCGGCCAGGCCGAAGATGGGAATGCGGGGATTCCATCGCGCTACGCCCCTGCCGATGGCCCGCGCCACCTCGCGATTTCGCACGGCCACGTTATAGAGCGCGCCGTGAGGCTTCACATGCACGATTTCGCCTCCCAGGCGCCTGACCATGCCGTCCAGCCGCTGGATCTGTTCGAGCACGGTGCTCTCGATCGCCCCAGGCGTGAGCGGCATTTCGAGGCGGCCGAAATTGGCGCGATCGGGATAGCCGGGATGGGCGCCGATGCGGACGCCGCGTTCCATGGCCAGCCGCGCGGTGCGCTCCATGGTGGCCTCGTCTCCGGCGTGGCCGCCGCAGGCGATGTTGGCGGAGGTGATGTACTCCATCAGGGCGGCTTCGTGCGCCGCGTCCTCCAGTTCGCCCATGTCGCAGTTGAGGTCGATATTCATAAGCGTTACCGCTGTCCGAGGCTGTACAGCCAGTGCTCCTGATCGCGCAGCAGCTCGACGGCATCCTCGATGGTAACTTGCTCGAAGCGAACTTGGTCGCGCGGGCCGCAGTTGGCCCAGGCGCCAGAAATCGGCGGAGATCACGTTGGCCGGCTTGGGATAGCCGCCGGTGGTCTGGTGTTCCACGAAGAGGATGATGGGCTGGCCGTCGGGCGGCACCTGGATCGCGCCCAGCGCCACGCCTTCGGTGAGCATGTGGCCGGCAGGGCTCGGAATGGCCGGACCGCGAGCCGCAGGCCCATGCGGTTGGATTCCTCGGTGACGGTGTAGGGAGCGGCCAACAGTTCGCCCGCGAACCAATCGGCCTGCGGACCCGCGGTGACGCGAAGCAAACCGCCGCGCACGTATTCCGGCACTGGCGCGCCGCCGGTCGCGGTCTGCGGACCGCGGCATCGCCGACCGGCAGCATGTCGCCCTTGCGCAACGGCCGTCCGCCCACGCCGGTCACGATGTGAACCGACGCGCTGCCCATCGCCTTCGGAACGGCGATGCCGCCGCGCACGGCCAGGTAGCAGCGCGCGCCTGTGCTCGTGGCGCCACAGCGCACGGTCTGGCCGGCGCGGATCTCGACGGCGGTCCACAGCGGCAGGCCGGCGCCGAAATCCGAGCCGGTGAGCGCGATCACGGCGTCGGATTCGAACTCGAACGCGCCGCCCGCCAGCGTCATTTCCAGCGCCGGCGGCGTTCTCGGCATTGCCCACCAGCAGGTTGCCGGCGCGCAGCGCCAGCGCATCGGCCGCGCCCGAGGCGGAGACGCCGAAGTGCGCCCAGCCGAAGCGGCCAAGGTCCTGCACGGTGGTCTGCATGCCGGGCGAGACAACGCGGATCCGGCTCACAGGCGGCGCCTCCGGCAGGCGACGAAGCGCACGCGGTCGCCCATGCGCAGCAGCGCCGGCGGCTCGGCTGACGGGTCGAAGAGGCGCAGCGGCGTGCGGCCGATCAGCCGCCAGCCGCCGGGCGAGGCGAGCGGGTAGACGCCGGCCTGCGCGCCGCCGATGGCCGACGCTGCCGGCCGGCACGTGCTTGCGCGGGGCGGAAAGGCGCGGCGTGGCCAGTTCCGGCGGCAGCCCGCCGAGATACGGAAAGCAGGTGGAGAAGCCCACGAAGTAGACCAGGTACCCGGCGGCGCAATGCAGTTCGACCACTGCGCGGGCGTCAGGCCGGTGTGGCGCGCGACGTCTTCCAGGTCGGGCCCGAATTCGCCGCCGTAGCGCACCGGAATTTCGATGGTCCGCGGCTCGGGGAGCGGCTGCGTGCGTCGACGGCGGCCAGGCGCTCGCGCACCAGGACCTCGCATTTCGGCGTGGGTGCGCAGGCGCGGGTCGAAATCGATCAGCACGCGAGGCGAAGGCGGGATGCAGGTTGAGAATGCCGCGGACGCCTTGCAGACTGCGCGTTGAGCCGCGAGCACCTGCCGGTGCGTCGCGAGCGAGATTTCATCGCCGAAAGAGACCAGGAGGGAGCGGTCGCTGGCCGGCCGTATGGTCACGTCATCGTGATGTTAGCACTGGAATTGCGCTCAGGCGCAGAAGCTGCGGTCATCTTGGCACGAAGTTCTGTCGAGCTGTGAACGGCTTGGTCAGCAGGGCGTGACCTTTTTCGACTACGTACTTCTGCACCACGTGGGTGTTGTCGTAGCCGGAGATGTAGAGCACCTTCAGGTCGGGCTGAAGAGCCGTGAGCTTGTCGGCCAGCATGGGGCCGCTCATCCCGGGCTGCGACCACGTCGGTGATCAGCAGCTCGAGCGGGTCTTTGTGATTCCTGGCACAGCGTGAGGGCGTGCTCGCCGCTATCGGCGGTGAGGGCTACGTAGCCGAACTGGTTGACCATGGCGCCCACCAGTTTGCGGACTTCCGGCTCGTCATCGACGACCAGAATGGTTTTCTTGCATTCAGCCATGACATCCCGATTCTAGTCCAGATTTGCCGGTTTCAGGCGCGCTGAAAGTAGGCTGACGCTAAGTATCTCAGTCAACTATGAACAGACGTACACAAAGATGTCGCCGTTGTGAATGTTCGCTCGCATCAGTATTTTAACTTGGCCGGCGCGAAGGTCGGCGAGATCAGATGCAGCATCAGCAGCGCCACGAAATAAGTGCACCCGCACACCCCAAACACTGCCACATAGCTGTGAGTCCATTCGACGATGTGGCCGACGAATACATCGAAGCCCGCTCCCGCGGCCGCCCCCAGCATGCCGCCCAGACCCACCACCGAGGCCACCGCCGCCTTGGGAAACAGGTCCGAGGGAACCGTGAACAGGTTGGCCGACCAGCCCTGGTGCGCCGCCATCGCCAGGCAGACCAGACCCACCACCACCCACAGACTGTGCATGAACGGCGACCAGCACCACCGGCAGGATGCACAGTGCGCAGACCAGCAGCGCCGTCTTGCGCGCCGTGCCGACGCTCTTGCCCCGCTTGATCAACGCCCCCGAAAGGTAGCCGCCATAAATGCCGCCGACGATCGAGATGCCGAACGACAGCATCACCGGAAGCCGATTCCCTTCCAGCGTCAGATGGAAGGTCTTCTGCCAGTAGCCCGGCAGCCAGAAAATGTAAAACCACCAGACGCCGTCGGTGAGGAGCTTGGCGATACCGAATGCCCAGGTTTCTTTGCACGGCAGCAGCCTGGCCCACGGTACGCGCGCCAGATTTTCCGGAGGGTCGCTCTGAATGTATGCCAGCTCCGCCTTCGAGACCCGCGGGTGATCTTCCGGCTTGCGGTAGAGCCACAGCCAGCAGCACCAGCCATACAAATCCACTAGCCCCGGCGGCCACGAACGCGCCCGCGCCACGTGAACGCTACCACCAGGACCGGCACCACTACCGGCACCAGCATGGCGCCGATGTTGGCGCCGGAGTTGAAAAGGCTCGTGGCCAGCGCGCGCTCACTTCTGGGGAACCACTCCGCCACAGTCTTGATGCAGGCCGGGAAGTTCGCCGCTTCGCCGAGTCCCAGAAAAAACATGGCGATGCCGAAGGTGAGCGCCGAGGTGGCCAGCCCGGGCGACATCGCCGCGAAGCTCCACAGCACGATCGCGATGGCGAAACGCTTTGCGAGTGCCCAGGCGGTCGGTGAACCATCCGGCCGCCACAAGGCCGATGGCGTAGGCCACTTTGAACGAGGCCGCCACATATCCGTAGGCGATGTCGTCCCAGCCGATCTGCCTTGCCAGGTCACCTCGAGGTACCCGAGAATTCCGCGATCGACGTAGGCGATCACCGTGGCGAGGAACAGCAGTCCGCAGATCACCCAGCGGAATCGCGACGTCGCAGGCCGGTCGACGGCAGGTGCCATGGAAGCCTGATTATAGCGGTTTGATTCAGTGCAGATATATCACCCACATGAAAGTGGTGTTAATATCGGAATTGAAGCGTATGAGTATCTCCAAAGCCATAGCGGAGCAGATGGAGCGGTCGTCCTGGATCCGCCGGATGTTCGAAATCGGCATCCAGCTGCGCCAGGAGCGCGGCGCGGAGAACGTCTTCGATTTCTCGCTGGGCAATCCCGAAGTGGAACCGCCGGCGAGCGTATTGGATGCGCTGCGGCACGTGGTGGCGGAGAACCGGCCGCACAGTCACGGCTACATGCCCAACGCCGGCTATCCCCGAAGTGCGCGCGTGCTGGCGCGGCAGTCTTGCGGCGCGCACCGGGCTCGCCTTTCGACACCGGCGACATGATCATGACCAACGGCGCCGCCGGGGCCATCAACACGGTACTGAAGTCGATTCTGGATCCCGGAGACGAAGTGATCGTCTCGAATCCGTACTTCCCCGAGTACCGCTTTTACATCGAGAACCATGGCGGGCGCGTGGTACTGGTGGAGACGGACGCACGCTTTCAGCCCGATATGGAGCGCATCGCCGCGCCATCACGCCGCGCACCAAGGCGCTGATTCTGAATTCGCCGAACAATCCGACTGGCGCGGTATATCGCGCCGAAGTGCTGCGCGAACTGAATGGCGTCGATTCGCGAGCCGATGCTGGTAATCAGCGACGAACCCTACCGGCCGCTGACTTTCGACGGGGTGACGCCTCCCGAGAGTTGCCGGCCCTGGTGGAGCGGAGCGTGGTGGCGTGGAGCTGGTCGAAGGCGATGGCGATTCCCGGCGAGCGCATCGGGTATCTGGCGATTTCGCCGCGTCTGGCCGGAGCGCGGCGGCGTTGCGCAACGCCTGTACCTTCGCCAACCGGATTCTGGGCTACATCAACGCGCCGGCGATCTGGCAATGGGTGGTAGGCCAGGTTCCGGACGCGGCAGTGGACGTCCGGCCATACCAGGAGAAACGCGATCTGCTGTGCGGGGCGCTGGCGAAGATGGGGTACGATGCGCCGCGGCCGCAGGGCTCGTTTTACGTCTTCCCGAGGACTCCCATTGAAGACGATGTGGCATTCATCGGGCTGCTCCAGCGGGAAGGAATCCTGGCGGTACCCGGCACAGGCTTCGGGCGCAGCGGCTACATGCGGTTATCGCTGACGATTGCGAAGAGCGAAATCGAGCGCTCGCTTGCGGGGTTTGAACGCGCCATGACGGCGGTGTGTGTGGGAATCCCCGTGAGATAATGAAAGCGCCGCTCCTAAGGCATGGTAATGACTGTCAGGCTGAAACTCGATCCGGACGTTGAACGAAGCTTGTCCGCGCAAGCGCAAGCGCGCGGTATCTCGCTCGACGCATATCTGCAGCATATAGTTGAGGATCTCGCCCGGAGTACCGGCAATCCCAAGGCAGGCGTGCGAGAATTCCGGGCGGCGTTGGACCTTCTGTCAGAGATGGGGCGGAACCTGCCACAGCTTCCGCCGGACGCGTTCAGCCGCGAGAGCATCTATGAAAGCCGCGGCTGACACCTATCGATGTTGGTTCTTGTTGATACGAATGTCCTGCTCCGGCTGCTGAGTCCCGCCGATCCGGATCATCGGACAGTTCGACTCGCGGTGGAGGCGTTGGTTGCCCGTGGTGACCAGCCCTGCTTCTCGTCACAGAATCTGGTTGAATTCTGGAACGTCTGCACACGACCCGTCGACAGGAATGGATTTGGACTAACAACGGGCGAAACCGATTCGCGGGCCCGGCTAATTGAAAGCCAGTTTCTGTTTCTTCCCGAAACCGAGCGCATTCATTTTGAGTGGCGTCGCCTGGTTGTGCTTCACGCAGTCGCAGGCGTTCAGGTGCATGACGCTCGAATCGCCGCAGCGATGTTGGTTCACGGCGTCTCTCATCTGCTCACTCTCAACGGCCGCGACTTCACGCGCTATGCCGGCATCATGCCGATTCATCCGCAAGACATGACTACGGCCGGATCGGACTAAGGCTAGACCAAAGGCTAGACCCTGTTCGACGCGAACGTTGCGATCCAATTCTCTTGCTCCGTCGTTTCCGGAACAACCGCGCCCCGCACCGCGCTGATTTGCTTCATCGCAGAATCCGGATGTGCGCCGCGGGCCACTAAAAGGCTGGCCGCTATCAACCCGGAGCGCCCGACTCCCTGGCGGCAGTGGACCACCACGGTGCGACCGGATTGCAATTCGGCCTCCAGCCGCTCGATCAGGCGAACGGCTCGCCCTTCGGAAACGGGCACACTGCGGTCGACAATTGGGAACGAGATGAACTGGATGCCGGCTTCCTCGCACTCGAACGCTTCATTCTCCAGTGCCAAGTCCTGGACTTCATCGTCAGTAAGGAGGGAAACCACCACATTCACACCGCTCCCCTGCCAGCTTATGATTTCGTCGCTGAGCCAGTCTCCGCCGCGAGGACGGGGAGAAACTGCCAGCTTCCCCACCCACGGACCTTCAATCCAATATAGCGGCGTATACATCTCGACCTCTTAGATCTCGCGGTCTTTCTCGATGACATCCCGCGGTAACGCGTCCACATCCACACCACGCGCTCGCAATATGCATATCCGATGATGGCCGTCCAACAGGGTGCCGTCCGGCCGGGACTTCAAACAGGCAGGCCGCCCAGGAAGTAATGTAGCCTTCAAAGTTTCCGTGTCAATCCGACCAAGTTCTTGCAACTTCACTAGATTGAGCTCTGCATGTAGAAACACCAGCGCGGGAAGTTTCTTCACAAATAGTGTCAGTTTCAGTATAGTGCCCGTGAGTCATCGCCTGTCCAGCACCTTGCCCGGCAGCGCGTTGGTCATCTTGCCTTCGTCGATCACCGGGACTCCGTTGACCAACACAAAGCGCATGCCCTCCGAGAGTTGATTGGGAGCGTCGAAGGTGGCGAGATCGTGGATGGTATCCGGATCGAACACCACGACATCGGCCCACATGCCCGCTTTCAGCACGCCGCGGTCGGCGAAGCGCATGCGCTGTGCCGGAAGCGCCGTGAATTTGCGGATGGCGTCTTCCAGGGTCAGCTTCTTTTCCTCGCGCACATACTTGGCGCAGAATGTGCGGGAAGGCGCCGTACGCGCGCGGGTGCGGATGTTCCTTGCCGAGGATGCCGCCGGGCGCGGTGCCTTGCGAATCGTTGCAGACCGAGACCCACGGCTGCTGCAGCGCCAGCACCACGTCGGGCTCGGACATGATGAACAGCGCCACCTGGGTGAAAGCGTCGTCCTCGAATCAGCAGGTCGAAGACCGTATCGATGGGGTCCTTGTGCCAGATCCGCGCGATCTCGGCGATGCGTCTTCCCTTGCAGCGGCAGCAGCTTGGGATTCTGCACGGCGCCCACGATGAAGGATTCCGGCCCGGTCACCTGCTGCCACTCGTTGTTCCAGTCGCCTGACGGCGTTTCCATTTCCTTGCGAATGCGCGCGCGCATGGCCGGGTCCTTGAGGCGCTCGATCAGCTTTTTGTCGCCGCCATCGTGCGCCCACGGCGGGATGATGGCGGAGAAGGAGTTGAATCCGGCGGTGTACGCGTAGGTGTCGGCCGCCACGTCCACTCCGGCACGGCGCGCCGCGTCGATGCGCGCGACGATCTCGGGCATGCGGCCCCAGTTGGACTTGCCGGCGGCTTTCAGGTGCCAGATTTCCACCGGAATTTTGGCCTCGCGCCCGATGCGGAACGCTTCGTCGAGCGCGGCGTCGATGCCGTTGCCCTCATCGCGAATGTGCGAAGCGTAAGTGCCGCCCAAGCTTGCGCCGCCTCGGCCGCCAGGGCGATCAGTTCCTCGGTGGTGGCATACGGAGCCGGGCGCGTACTGCAGGGAAGTGGAGACGCCGATGGCGCCATCGTGCATGGCCTCGCGCACCAGCGCTCTTCATCCGTTCCAGTTCGGCGGCGTCGGGCGCGCGATTGTCGTCGCCCAGCACCATGCGGCGCACCTGCGTGGCGCCTACGTAGCTGGCCAGGTTGATGCCCATGCCCTGCTTGCGCAGGCGCGCGAAGTACTGCGGCGAAGGTGCGCCAGTCGGGCGTGATGCCGTAATGCTCGTAGGTGACGTGGTCGGCCTTCAGGATGGCGTCGTTCTGCGGCGCGATGGAGCCGCCTTCTCCGGTGATCTCGGTGGTGATGCCCTGGTAGATCTTCGACGGCAGATGCGGATTCACCAGAATGGTCAGTTCCGACTGGCCCAGCATGTCGATGAAGCCGGGAGCCACCACCATGCCGCGCGCGTCGAGTGTGCGGCGCGCGGGCGCCGTCCAGCTTGCCGATGGCGGCGATGCGTCCGTCGCGGATGCCGATATCGCCGGCATACCAGGGCGAGCCGGTGCCGTCGATGATGCGGCCGTTGCGGATCACCAGGTCGTAGGGGGCTGCGGCGGCGAAGAAGAAAAGAATCGAGAGCAACCACTGCATAGGTGCCAGTATAGTGGGTTACCCTGGACGCGATGGCCTTCGACCCGTTTACGGCCGCGGAGCGCGCGGTGTTTCGCCGGCTGCGTTCGCCCGAGAAGATCCAGCGTTTCCTGGACGACCTGGCATACAACAAAGAACCGCACGGACCCACCTGCCGCTCGCCGCGCCGCGTCCTGCGCGACCGCACCGGCCACTGCATGGAGGGAGCCCTGTTCGGGGCCGCGGCGCTGCGCATGTTGGGCCACCAGCCGCTGCTGCTGGATTTCGAAGCCGTGCGCGACGACGATCACGTGCTGGCCATTTTCCGCCTGCGCGGGCACTGGGGTGCGCTGGCGAAATCGAACTACTCCGGGCTGCGCTATCGCGAGCCGGTGTACCGCACGCTGCGCGAACTGGCCATGTCCTACTTCGAGCATTACTACAATCTGCGGAAAGAGAAGACCCTGCGGCGGTACTCCCGGCCAGTCAATCTGAAGCGCTTCGATTCCATAGGCTGGATGACCGCGGAGCAGGACGTGTGGGCTATTCCGGAATACCTGTGCACCATCTCGCATACTCCGGTGCTGGCGCCCAAGCTCGTCTCCAGGCTGGGACGGGTGGACGAGCGGCTATACGCGAGTGGGTTGTTCGGGCGGTCGGTATGAGAGGGGAATGACTAGACAGACCGGGAGGAGACAGACCGGGAGGTCTGTCTTACGCTTCGCGGCGCGCTTTGAGCACTTCGATGAGCGTGGGCAAAAGCGAAAGCAGGATGATCAGAATGATCGCCTTGTCAAAATTCTGCTTCACGATCGGAATGCCGCCCAGCAGGTAGCCCAGCATCGTGCAGAGAAATACCCAGCCGGCGCCGCCGCAGACGCTGTACGGCAGGAAGCGGGTATACGGCATCTGGCCCACTCCGGCGATGAATGCCGCGAAGGTCCGGACGATGGGCACGAACCGGGCAAACGTGATCGTCTTTCCGCCATACCGATCGTAAAATGCTTTGGTGCGGGTGACGTATTCCTGTTTAAACAGGCGCGAATCCGGACGGCTGAAGATGCGCGGCCCGGTCTGCCGGCCCAGGAGGTACCCGGTGGAATCGCCCATCATCGCGGCCAGCATCAGCACAATGTTTACAGTGACGATATTCAGCGCGCCCGCGCCGGCAACCACCCCGATGGTGAACAGAAACGAATCGCCCGGCAGAAAAAAGCCCACCAGCAATCCCGTCTCCGAGAACACCACGGCGAACATCGCCAGGTAGCCCCACCACCCCGAAAGCAGCGTTCCCAGCAGGTGGATCAGCCTGTCCGGGTTCGTCAGAGACCTGTAAAGATCGAAAAGATGTTGGATCATCCGCCGGTCTGATAACTGGCGATCAGCTTCTGCAACGCCTGCTGTTCCACCTTCAGCTTGCCTTGTTTGATCAGCATGTCGCGCACGCCGGCTTCGAACAGGGAATCGCGGTCGCGGGCCTTCTGCGACTTCAGATCGTCGCGAATCTGGGTGCGCTGCGCCTCCAATTGCGACATGTCGGGTGCAATGTGTTGGACTACCTTGGCCACCACCTCGCCGTCGGGAATGGCGATGGGTCCGAACAGTCCGCCATCGGCCGTCCGGAAACCATCCTGCAGATAGGTAGCGGTGCCCAGCCCTTCCACCGTGCCGGTGCGTCCGAATTCGGCGCTGGTCTTGGTTTCGAGCCCCATGGACTTGGCCGCCTTTTCCAGGTCGCCCATGGACTTGGCTTTGCTCATCAGTTCGGTCGCCTTTTCCTGCACCAGGTGGGTCAGGCGCGTGCCGGTAAGGGTATCTTTTATGGCATCCTTGGCTTCATCCAGCGTCTGGGGACGCGCCGGAACGATTCCGGTCACCACCGCCACCGCCAGTTTATTGCCGGGCAGCGCGACAGGCTGGGAGACTTCTCCCTGCTTCAGGCCGACCAGGGACGAATTGAAATCCGCATTCACGCCGATTTCCGGAACGGTCCCATCGGGCGCGACCGCATTGGCCTGCACCAGTTGCATATTGAATTCGGCGGCCACCTTTTCCGGGTGCGTGGGATCCTTCTGTAATTCGGCCTGCACCTTGTCGGAAATCTGCTGCATCAGGTTGGCCACCCGCTGCGTCCTCCACTGCGTGAGGAGTTCCGGCTTGGCCTCTTCGAACGTCTTCAGGTGAGCGGCTTCATGCTTGAGCACCTTCATGACGTGATAGCCATAGGTGGTCTTGACGACGTCGCTTTCGCCCGGCTTCAAGCGGAAGGCCGCGGCCTTGAACTCCGGCACCATGCCGCTGTCCTGCTGCACCCAGTACTCCCCGTTGTTCTGTGCCTTTCCAGGATCGTCCGAATTCTTCTTAACCAGCTCCGTGATGTTGGCGCCCGCCCGCACCTGCTTCAACAGATCGTCCGCCTTGGCTTTCAGCTTGGCGTCTTCAGCCGGCGTTTTGCCCTGCGTGTTGACCAGGATGTGGACCACCTGAACCCGCTCCGGAGTTTGGAACTGCTGCTTGTTCAGGTTATACATGGCCTGCAGTTCGTTATCGGTCGGGGTGAGCGTCTGCATCAGCTTGGCCTGGTCGGCCAGCAGGATCGTCAGGTTCTTCTTTTCGGGAACGGTGAAGCGCGCCGCGTTGGCCTGGAAGTATTTCTGGATATCGTCGGCGCTGGGAGCGGCCTCCGCCTTGAACTTGTCCGAGAGCAGCTTGACGTACTGGATCTTGATCTTCTCGTTCTTCTTCTTGTACTCGGCTTCGATTTCCTGGGGCGTGACTACCGTTCCTTCTATCGCAATGTCCTGCAGCCTGTGGATCAGAATCTGGCGTTTGAGGTCGCTCTCAAACTGCTCGATAGTCAGATTCTGCTGCGCCAGCACGGCGGCGTAGGAGTCTTTGCCGACAAACTTGCCGTCCGGGAAGAGATTCGGGATGGTCTGCCGGATCGTCACCGCCACATCCGCGTCGCTCACCTGGAGGCCGAGTTGCCTGGCCTGATATGCCAGGGCCCTCTCGGTAATAGCGTCCTGTACCATCTGGGGAATAAAGGTCGACACGGCGGAGGGAGGCAACTGCCGCGACTTCAGGGTGTCCTGGATCACCTTCTGCATATCCAGCATCGTGATGGAATCGCCGCCAACCGTGGCGATTACCGTATCCGGGGTGTTCGAAACTCCCGTGCCATAGCTGGGAATCAGATAGGTAAGCATGGACAACGCCACCAGTACCAGCAGCGCCCCCAAGAGTATGCGCACCGATTTTTCACGGCTGCGGAACAGATCAAACATGCGAGAGAAAACTCCTGTCTAATAAGTGAGGAATTCTTATTATAACCGAACGGCACCGGGCTGTGCTTCAGGGTACCTGGCGCCGCTTGGGCTTGGGTACGCCCGAATTCTTGCCCGTGAACGGGAAAACCGGGACCGGCGGCCGTTGCCCCAGCCCGCATTCGGCGTGCACCGCCTGTACTGCTTTTTCCAGGCCGTCCCGCCGCACCACCACCGCGATCGTCAATTCGCTGGCGCCCTGCGCGATGGCAATAATGTTCACGTGAACCCGCGAAATGGCCGTGAAAATGCGCCCCGCCAGGCCCGGCTTGCCCTGCATGCCTTCGCCCACCGCAGCCAGCAGGCCGACGTTGCTATCCACTTGTATGGGGCTGAGATAGCCGTGCGCCAGTTCCAAAGCCAGGGCCGATTCCAGCGCCTGCAGCGTGCGGGCCAGCTCTTCGGTGCGCACCAGAAAACAGAAGTTCTGCCGGTAGCTGGAACTGGAGACCACCAGGATTTCCACGTCCGCCCGCGCCACCGCGTCCAGCGACCGGGCCATCACCTGCACCCCGTTCAGTTCGGGACTGCCCGGCTCCAGCGAAACCAGCGCCACGTTCTTCATCGAGGTGACGGCGCGCGCGCCGGCGCCGCCTCCGGCAATCTGCGGGACGATTTTGGTGCCCGGCTTTTCGGGAGCGAAGCTGTTCTTACTCCACACCGGAATCTTCTTTTCGGCCAGCGGCGCCAGCGTGCGCGGGTGCAGCACCTTGGCCCCGTTGTAGGCCAGTTCGGCGGCTTCCACGTAAGTGACCTCGTCCAGCACCTGGGCGTCCGGCACCAGCCGCGGATCGGCGCTCATGATGCCATCCACGTCGGTCCAGATCCACAACTCGGAAGCGTCCAGCGCGGCGGCCAGGATGGAGGCTGAGAAGTCCGATCCGCCGCGGCCCAGCGTAGTCGGCCGTCCGTCGGCGGTGGCGCCGTTGAACCCTGTAACAATGGGAATCTTCCCCTGCTCCAGCAGCGGCATCAGGACGCCGCGGGCCTTCTCCCGGGTGGGAGCCATCAGGGGAGACGCGTTGCCGAACACGGCGTCGGTGACCACTACGCTCCAGGCGTTCACGGCTGTGGCGGGAGTTCCCGCGCTGTTCAGATATTCGGAGACCAGCAGCGCGGAGAGGCGTTCGCCGATGGCCACGGCTTCATCCACGGAGCGCGGCGGCCGCTCGTTCAACATGGCCATACCGTTGACAATGCGTTCGAACTCGCTGATCAGTTCGTGAATCCGCGGCAGAACGGCGGCCTGCCCTCCCTCCGGCAGCAGTCCCCGGCAGGCTTCCTCGTGCCGGTGGCGCAAGGCGGCCAGGTTCGTCGTGATGCCGGCGTGATCGCCCGCTTCGGCGTGGCGCATGGTGTCCAGAAGCAGGTCGGTGATCTTCGACATCGCGGACACCACCACTGCCACCGGCCGTCGCTTGCCCTCCTGGGCGGCCAAGCCGGCGGCCACCCGCATGCGCTCGGCGGAACCCACACTGGTGCCGCCGAATTTCATGATGAGCAGGTCTTTCAACTGAAGTCCTTTCCGTTGGTGATGCGATTGCGAACAATCTTCAACAACGCGTCTTCCACTTCATCCAGGCTGAGTTCCGTGGAGTCCAGGTAGATGGCGTCGGGCGCTTGCGAGAGCGGCGAATCGGCGCGCGTGCTATCCCGCTGATCCCGTTCCCGCATTTGCGCGGCCAGCGCCCGCACGTCCGGATCCTCGCCTTTCGCCCGCATTTCCGCGGCGCGGCGGCGGGCGCGTTCCTCCGGCTCGGCATCCAGGTAGATCTTGACGTTGGCGTCGGGGAATACCACCGTGCCGATGTCGCGCCCCTCCATCACCACGCTGGCGCGCTGCCCGATCTCCCGCTGCTTGGCCACCATAGCCCGGCGCACGCCGGGAATAACGGCCACCTGGGAGGCGCCGCTGGAAGCCTCCGGCGTGCGGATGGCCTCGGTGACATCTTCCCCGTTCAGGGAAATGCGGCCCGGAGCAAGATCGATTTCGGCGGCGATCGAGAGCTGCTCCATGCGGTGCATGTCCGTCATTCCGACGTTCTGGCGCAGTCCCCACAGGGCCACCGCGCGATACATCGCGCCGGTATCGATGTAGATAAAGCCGAGGCGCGAAGCCAGCCTCTTGGCAATGGTGCTTTTGCCGGCACCGGCCGGGCCGTCGATCGCGATGACAATGCGTTTCTGCTGGGAGGGGGTCAACAGAACAGAATAACAGGGTCGGGATTGACGATCACTGCGCCGGCACCAGGAGCGTGACCGGCACATCGACCTGGCCCGAGGCACCGCCTTCCAAAGTTACCGAAACTGTCCCGCGATACGTACCGGGCGCCAGGCCGGCGGGATTGACGCTCACCACGACCGGCTCCCCAACCAGGCCGCTCAGGCGGTTCACGCTCAGCCACGACCCGCCATCATCGGTGCTCACGCGAACGCCGTATGGAAACGGCTCCGCGAAGTTTGCCGACGTCGCGATAGGCCAGCTCTGCGGCTGCGTGCCGGTCGAACTCAGGTGATCCAGCGACACAGAGAGCTGATACGGCGTCCCTGTCACCTTCCGGATTCGATCGATGCCAGGCTCCGGAATCGCCATGCTCCCGTTCGGATCGAACGCCGGCGTTCCCGGGCTATCCGCGTTGAGTCCTGCATCCAGAACCGGACCGCCGTCGCCAATTGCCGTCGCCAGGCCGTTGCCGGCCGCCGTATGGATGATTCCATCGGTAGTCACCTGCAGAATCTGCCCTCCATACGGGAAATACATGACGCCATTCTTGTCAATCGTCAGGGACACCACCTCGCACAACTGAGCCGCCAAAGCGGGCATGCCGTCGAAGGCGAACTGCGCGTTGTCCGGCCCTCCGGTGCAAGGCTGTCCATTTCCCACAACCCGGCTCAACGTTCCGCCGGGATTGACTCGCAGGATCATCCCCGAGACGGCATTGGTAGTCACCGCGGGATACAAGGCCGCATGAGTCCACGCCAGAAAAATGTTCCCCTGCGGATCGAGTGCGACCCCATTGTAGTAGTCCGTGCCCGGTTGTCCGGGTCCGGCAACAGTGGTGATGATGCCGCTGGTGTCGATCTTCCGCAATCGGGCGTTGGAGGTGTCCGCGATGTAGATATTGCCTTGCGCGTCGAATGCCACGCCGCCCGGCTCGTTGAGGGTCGCGTCCACTGCCGGGCCGCCATCGCCCTGCGCGCGGTCGAGGCCCACGCCGGTTCCGGTACCCGCAACCAGATGGATGGTCCCGTCCACGGTGATCTTGCGGACCCGGCTGTCCCCGGTGATTACATAGAGGTCGCCCTTTGGGTCCACCGCCAGGGGTCCCGCGCCGAAAAGCGTTGCCTGCAAAGCCGGCCCGCCATCGCCCGAATACCCGGCCTGGCCGGTCCCTGCGAATGTGCTGATGGTCCCATCGGTAGCGATCCTACGGATTCGATTCCCTCCGGAGTCACTCACATATAGGTTACCCGCGGAGTCGTAGGCGGCTCCGCCAATCCGGTCGAAGGTCGCGTGGATGGCCGGGCCTCCGTCGCCGCTTGAAAATGGATCGGCGGGGGAGTAGTCGAGTCCGTACCCGGTCTGCCCCACCGGGACGGGTTGGCCGCTTCCAGCCACTGTCGTGATGATGCCCGCGGGCGAGATCCTTCGTACCCGCGCATTGCCGAAATCGGCGACGTAAAGGCTGCCTGTCTTATCGAAGGCGAGCTCTGCCGGATCGCACAGAGTCGCGCTGGCCGCGGGCCCTCCATCGCCGGAAAATGTGCAGCTTCCAGAAGACGGCGGCGCAAGAATGGTCCCGAGGCCGGAACCGTTGCCTGCAATCGTGGAGATGGTCCCGTCTAAAGCAATCTTCCGCACGCGGTTGTTACCCGAATCCGCGATATAGATCGTCCCATCGGAGCCAATCGCCACCGCACTGGGCCCGTACAGTTGAGCCGCCGCGGCCGCTCCTCCATCGCCGCTGAATCCTGCGACGCCGGTACCGGCAATCGTAGTGACCGAACCGTTCGCCGCGATCTTCAGAACGGTATTCCCCAACCATTCAGTCAAGTAGAGATTGTCCTGCGCGTCGATACCCAGACCCTCCACCTGTACCGGCGTGGGCCCGGGCGCGCCGGGGACCGTGTAGAGGGTTGAGAGGATTCCCGCCGGAGAAACCTGCCGGATGCAATCGCAAGAGGCTTCGGCGATGTCCAGGTTGCCCTTCGAATCGAATACCATTCCCCGCGGCGAGCCCAGTGGCGCCGCCGCCGCCGGGCCACCCGCGAACACCGATACCCTCCCGTCCTGCCCTACCCTGTAGACCATGCCCGCTCCGGCATCGGCCAGGTAGAGATTGCCAGCGGCGTCCTGAGCCATGCCGCGCAGAATCGAGATTCGAAGATTGCTGGCGAGTGTGCCGTACGCCGTTACGCCGTCCTGAGGCTCACCGCGGCCAACCAGCGCCAGAAGCGAGCCGTCCGGTTCCAGGCGCTCCACCAGCGTTTCGTCGTGAAACAGCAGACGTCCCGTCGCACGGTCGAAGAGCAGGCCATACACCGAATTGAGTGGGGCATTCAGTGCCGGCTGGCCATCCACGGCCGGTCGGTGGCCATTGGGTACTCCCGCAATACTGAAGATGTTCTGCCCAAAGGCCGTACCCGCCAGCCCGGCAAGACTCAGCATCAGAAGCGCGCGAGACCCGGTAGCGGGAAGAGTGCCTCTGGCCATATCGTGCGAAACCTATAGTTTCGCAGACCACGGCAGTTGGAACCAACCCAATCGGGCCGGTCTAACTGGATCGCTTGTTGGCTGTATTGTGGGGCGGGTTTTAACCCGCGCGGGACTTCAGTCCCGCTGTTTGTGGTGCGAAAACACAGGGGGCGAGGCTGAAGCCTCGCGCAGACTCTCAGCATGCGAGCGCGCGTAAGCCCAGGCGTTCACCAGATCCTCGGCACGAAGAGTCGGGTATGCAGCCAGCAGTGCCTGCTCGCTGGTCCCCTGGCGGCGTGCCTGTTCCAACAGCCAAACCGGAATCCGGGTGCGAACGATACAAGGCTCACCGCCGCACACATCCGGCCGGCAGTCGATGCCCGGAAAATCGTCATCAAGCTCCCGAACCACCCACTTCAGGAGCTGAGCCTTCTCCCCGTGTGACAAAGCCGGCAGCATTTTTTCAAAATCGCTCAAGTTCGCCATGGCCTTCCTCTGTCTCATTGTCGCTGATGCCTCATCCCGAGTAGCGCATCAGGGCCATGAACCCGAAATCCATGTGGAATTGCTGGTGGCAATGGAACAGCGACAGTCCCGGACTCCTGGCCACCACGTCCGCCTCCACCGTCTGGTGGGCCGGCACCAGCACTACGTCTTTGCCAATGCCCCGGACCGGCTTGCCCGCGCAAGTGACCAGTTCCATGGTGTGCCGGTGCAGGTGGACCGGATGATCCATGCTGCTCCGGTTGTCGAAGACCAGCCGGTTGCGCGCTCCGCTCTGCAACACGATCGGGCTCGTCTGGGGGTACGATTTTCCGTTAATGGCCCATAGGTTGCCGTCCGTGCCGGGTTCGATCACCAGGGGAATGCGCACGTCCGCCTGCACCAGCGGCCGCCCATCGCCGAAAGCCGCATAATCCCAAACGTACCGTGGCGGCGGACTCCAGCGGGGCGTTCCCCGGGCCCCGGCGTATTCGATCGCGATGCCTGCCCCCGCGGCGCGCTGCCGGTCGTCGGTCTCGCCCAGAATCCACACGCCGGGCGTGGTCATTTCGACGATGGCATCCACGCGCTCCCCGGGAGAAAGTTCGACCACCGGCACCTTTCGCGGCGTGGGAACGGCATTGCCATCCAACGCGACCACCGTGAACAAATGCCCCGGAAGTGCCAACCGGTGCCGCAGCGTGGCGCTGGCATTGACTATGCGGAACAGGACCCGTTGCGCCGCCCGCACGTGAACCGGTTCGCCCGCGCCGAGCATCTTGCCGTTCACCGAAAAGAGCCGGAACGCTACGTCCGCGCGCATGTCCGATGCGAAATACGGGTCCCACTCGTGGAGCAGAAGGGGCACCTCCGCGTCGTAACGCGCGGGCTCGCTGCGCGGCGCCACAATCACCATGCCGAACTGTCCGGAGTAGGTGCCAATGCGGAAATCGAAGCCTGCCATGGCGTGCGTGTGATACCACCGCGTGCCGGAGGGCTGCGCCGTAAACGAGTACCGGCGACGGTCCAGGCCCTGCACCATCGGCGTGCCCTCTTCGTGCGCGCCATCCACCTCGGGCGGAATGTGAAAGCCGTGCCAGTGCACCACTTCGGGCCGGCGCGTGTCGTTGACCACATCGATGGCCACGGTCTGTCCTTCGATCATCCGCAGGACCGGGCCCGGTACCTGCCCGTTGTACGCCAGCGTCTTGACCGAATGTCCGTGGCCCAGGTCGGCGGTGATTTCGCCGATGCGCAGCGTGATATCCGCCGGAGACAGATCGGCGAAAGCCGGCGAGGCGGCCAGCGCCAGCCATTGTCTGCGAGTCAGCGGCAAGGAATTCAGCGTACCATGACCGCGATCAGGTTAAGCTCGCAGGGAATCTGTTACCGCGTGAGATCCCCGCATAACTGCCGGCGGACATTGCGCACCAGCGGATAGACGTAGACGTCTTTGATCGCCTGACCGTGAGCTGTGTGCTCCCGGTCCATGCGGCCGCGCCCTGTGGTTTGGCCGACATGCAGCCAGTTGGCGGCGCGGTAACAGGTCCCGCGAAAACGGCTGCCGTCCACCAGCGTTTCCAGCAGCAGCGGCCGATAACCATACTGGCGTTCCCAATCGCGTGGCATGTGACGGGCGCTCAGGCCGAGGATTTTGCTCGCCAGTCCTTTGACGTGGACCCACGGAAGGATCAGAAATCGTCCGTTGTTCACGATCCGTTGCAGGTTGCCGCGCCGCTGCTCGTCGCTCCAGCCGATCCACTTGTCCCGCGCCTGCATCTTCCAGGCGGGCGACGTCCACAGCATACAAGCCAACTCCCGATCCTGGTTCCGCACCCAGTAGCGCAGGTTCGCGCCAAACGGCACGCGACATCCAAGATAGTGATGCCGTTCCACCTGCTCGCGCCACCGGCGGCTCTCCGCTGGGCCTTCCACCAGGGCCAGTTCCAGAGGCTCGCAATCGCTGACGGCACATGCGACCGGCGCCGGCTCCAGGCAAGCTTCCGATACATCCACCCGCCGCGGACCCTTCCCGCCCAGTTTGCGCACCTCGGGTAGCTGCAGGAAGCCTTCGGCCTGGAGCCGCTCCAGCAGTTGCCGGCACTCGTGGTTCTTCAACCCTCCACTGGGCCGCGTCCACTCCAGCAGTTCGCAGACGGTGCGTGCGATCTCGGTCACCCCGAGACTCGAATACTCCCGCGCGAGCTGGCGCATCAAGTCCAGTTCGTCAGGGCGGAATGTGCGTCCGCAAAAGGTCAGTGTCAATCCAACCCTACAGTAGCCGAAACCACTCCATTTGTCCAGTTAGAACTTCGAGGAAAGGCGGCTTGCGCCGGGTTCCGCCGTAGGTTAACGGTAGAAGAGAAGGAAATTTATGAAGCGAATCGCCTTGCTGCTCGCCAGCCTGTTTGTCGTGTTCGTGTTCACGGGCTGCGGCCCCAGTGACGCTGAGAAGCGTGCCCGGCAGGTCGCCCAGGCCAAGGACGACGCGCTGAAACTGCGCCAGCAACTGGCCCAGGCCAAGTCCGCCGCCGATGCCGAAAACGTGCGCCAGCAGATGATGAAGGTGCTCGGAGACGCGGGTCTGACCGTCGAGTCCATCCACTTCAGCGACGCCGAGCTGAATGATTACGTGAAAGCGGCTGGCGCCGCGGAAAAACCGGCTCCCCCTCCTCCACCCAAAAAGGCGAAGGCGGCGCATCACACCAAAGCCCGGCGCAAGAAGTGAACCAACTCCAACGGTTCTTACCGCGCAGTCCAGCCGCCGTCGATCATCAGCGTCTGGCCGGTGATGAGTGAGGCGGCCGGAGACGCCAGGAACACGACCGCACCCGCGACGTCCATCGGCTCGCCGATCCTGTGCAACGCTGCGATCCGCTCCACTACGTCCGCGCGAAACGTTGGATCGCCCAGGCATTCGGCGGTTCCCGGAGTTTTGATGAAGGTCGGCGCGACCGCGTTCACCGTTATGTTGTGCGCGCCCCATTCCACGGCCAGGCATCTGGTCATGTGAGCAATTGCCGCCTTGGTCATGCAGTACACGGATTCAGTCGGAAGTGCAACAAACCCAGCCTGGGAACTGAGGTTGATGATGCGGCCGTACTTCTGCTGGATCATGACTCGTCCGGCAGCCTGGCTCGCGAAGAATGCTCCCTTAACGTTCACCACCATCGTCAGATCGTAATCCTCAACAGAGACGTCTGCGGCGGGACTTCCCGGTGCAATGCCCGCGTTGTTCACAAGGATATCGAGGCGGCCAAATTGCGAGACGGCATCCTGCACGGCACGCTGAACCTGATCGATATTGGCCATATCCATCTGCAAAGGGAAGGCACGGCGGCCGAGCGATTGGATTTCCGCGGGCAGGCCCGCGTCCGCATGGATGTCACGCAATCCCAATGCGATGTCCGCCCCGGCATGGGCGAGCGCCAGGGAGATCGCCCGGCCCAGACCGCGGGCCGCTCCTGTCACCAGGGCTATCTGATTCGTAAGATCGAAACTGGGAAACTGGTTCATCCCGTCCAGGATACGCCTTGTGCCGGATGGCGCGAGACAGCGTGATATCGTAGTAACTCTGGCGCGCCGATGAAGTCCTTTCTGTTTTACGTCACATTGCTGATTACTTCGGCGGCGTGGATGGATGCGCAGCAACCGCTGTCGCTCGCGGACGCCGGCCTTCGCGGCTCCACCATTTTTGAGCAATCCGGCGCGACTGGAATGGTGCTGGTTGTAGTTCGCCATCGCGAAGTGATGATGAAAAGCTATGGCGAAACCTTCCCCGGGAGCGGAGACAGACCCGATTCGAACTCCCTGATTCGACTTTGCTCGCTATCCAAAATCTTCGCCGGCGAACTACTGGTGGAGTTGACCAAGGAGGGCAAGGTTACCCTCACCGATCCTTTGCAGCGCTTTGCACCTCCGAATGTAATTGTGCCCAAAGGCGCCGGCGGAATACCTATCACGCTCCAGGACCTGGCTACCCACACGGCCGGACTGCCGCGCGAGGTCAGTGCCTATCCTGCCAACACGCCGCACTTCACTTTTCCGGATCAGACCTTCCGCTGGACATGGCTCCCGAAGCAGAGACTGATCTCCCGGCCGGGCACGGCGGCCCGGTATTCCAATGTCGGGTTCGACTTACTTGGAGACGCGCTGGCGTCTGCCGCGAATACGACCTATCCTCAGCTTCTGAATGAACGCATTGTGCGGCCCCTGGGTCTGCACGATACCACGCTGTCACCCACCCCGGAGCAATGCGGCCGGTTGCTGCGGGGATCCCGGGATGAAGGGCCGTGCACCGATACGCAAGCATCGGGAGCCAGCGGAGGCGTGTATTCAACGGCCGCGGACATGGCCCGGGTGCTTGAATATCTACTGCACATTCCGGGAGCTACTCAGGTTGGGCCGCCGGTTGCCGTCTATCTGAAACCGGCACAACTGAAGTCGATGCAGGGTCTGAGCCATGCGGGGGACCCTACCGGCATTGGGATGGGATGGATTCAACTGGGAGATCCGGATTCCCCATCCACCCTGATGCAGAAGACCGGGGGCGGCGCGGGGTTTGAGACATACGTCGCTCTGAGCCTCAAGCGCCAGGCGGGTATCTTTCTGGCGGTCACCGAGGGCAAGCGGCGTGCGCATATCAATCTTTTCCACGAGACCAATAATCTTCTGGCGGCCCTGGCTGACGTGCCGCCGCTTCCGCCCAGGGTGCAGCGTGTTCGTGCAGTTGCGAAGCGACAACCTCCGGTTCATCGGCCTGCTTCCGCGGTAGCGCGGTAGCCGCCCTTCCGCAGTATCATCGAATCATGGACGTCTGGAATCTGGTCGCCGAGCGGAAAATTCGCGAAGCCATGGACGAAGGTGTCTTCGACCATCTGGAGGGTGCCGGCCGGCCGCTGGACCTCGACGAAAATCCGTTCGAGGACCCTTCCCTGCGAATGGCGCACCGGCTGCTCAAGAATAACGGATTCGCTCCCGCATGGATTCTCGAGGGCAAGGAGATCGATCGCGAAATCGCGTGGATCGAAGAACAACGCGCGCGCCTCGGGCCGGCGGAACTCGATCGGCGCATCGCTTTGGTGAACCGGCGCATCGCCAGTTATAACTTGAAAGTGCCGGTTATCACTCTGCAGAAGACCCTACTAACCCTGCGCCCTATCGGCTGATAACCAATTCGAGTCTTGAACCGGAACCCCGTTGGGATTACATTCAAATCACATACGGATAGGATCGTGCCTCACGCGTCGAGGCCCAACCTAAACTGGCACCCGCCGGCGTCTTCCACTGCCGCCGTCCGGGTGCCTTATTTTTTGCAGACCGCCGTGAAGAAGCGCGCATCGGGGCTGTGGTGTTCCTGCACGATATCCAGACCGCCATGCGTGGTCAAGAGCCAGCGGAAGGCATCCGGCGTGTAGGTGTACTGGAAATTGAGCCCGATGCGCTCGCCGCGCTGCAGCGGGATTTCCTGGCTGGCCACCGTGGCGGAAATATCGCGGACGGCGCGGAAATGGCGCGTGATCAGGTGCAGTCCCTCGTGCCGGTCGTCGCGTTTGGCGAGGAAGCGGATTTCGCCGTCGTCATCGGCCACGCCCACACTGGCCAGCAGCGACATCAGGAATTTGCGCGCGGCGGGATTGTCGCGCCGGCCCATGGTCTTGTGGTCGTCGTAAATCTCGCCATCGATAATCAGCCGGTCTTCGGGCTTCATGCACTGGGCGATGTAGCGGATCTCGGCCAGCGGATCGAAGGAGCCCATGGTATTGCCGGAGATAATGAACAGCCGCGGCGGTTCGGCCGCGTCGGCGGCGTAAACCAAGTGGACCGGGCTGGAGATATCGGCCTTGATGCCGATGGTTTCGAGTTCGTCGTCCTCCGCGCCGGCGCAGGCCATCTCCAGCATGGCCTGGCTGGCATCCACGGGAAAATAAAGGCACTCGCAGCCTTTGTCTTTGAAGGCCGCCATGAGCTGGCGGTCGCGCGCGCCCTCTCCCGCGCCGAAACTGATCACCGGCACCTTGCCGCCGAAGTGGCTTGCCAGAGCGGGTGCGCCGGCGGCCAACTGCCGCCAGGTTTCCTGCAGGCCGCCATACAATTCGGCGTCACCGATCAGGGAAGCCCACTCGGCGGCGGAGCGCGGAAACCAGTAGAAGAACTTCTCCGGAAGATCGCGCGCTTCCATGGCTTCCACAAATTCCTGGGCGATATCTGCTTCCGTGAGGACGACTTCGACTTTCATTTAGAACCCCATGATCTGCATGCCGGCATCTACGAACAGAATGTTTCCCGTCACCCCGCGTCCCAGGTCGCTGGCCAGAAATACCGCGGCATCGGCCACTTCGGCCGGATCGGTATTGCGGCGCAGCGGGGAGCGGTCGGTCATCTCCAGAATTCCGGAAGAGCCCTTGATGGCGCGGGCCGATGCGGTCTTGACGGGACCGGCGGAGATGGCATTGACGCGAATCTTGCGTTCGCCAAGTTCGCCGGCCAGATAGCGCATGGATGCTTCCAGCGCGGCTTTGGCCACTCCCATCACATTGTAGTTGGTCACCACGCGCGTGGAACCCAGGTAGGTGAGGGTGCTCAGCGAACCGCCGGCGGTCATCAGCGGGACAGTGGCGCGAGCCACGGCCACCAGCGAGAACGCGCTCACGTCCGTGGCCAGCGCGAATCCGCTGCGGGATGTCTCCACGAACGGGCGGCTCAGATCCTCGCGATTGGCGAACGCCAGGCTGTGCATCACGGCATCCAGCGGGCGGTCAAGCGCGCGCAGAGATTCGGTGAGGGCTGCCAGATCGTCATCGCGGGTGACGTCGCAGGGCAGAATGGCGGCCACGTTCATGTCTTTGGAGAGTTCCGCGATCGAATCCTTCTGCTTTTCTCCCAGGTAAGTCAGCGCCAGCGTAGCGCCTTCCCGCGAGAATGCCTGGGCGATCGCATAGGCCAGGCTCCATTTGTTGGCAATTCCCAGAATGAGGGCAAGTTTACCCTCCAACAGTTTGGACATGGAAACTCTAGTGTAATACGGTGGGGCCGGAACCCCGGCGGAAACCGCCGAATGGCCCGAGCCCGCAAACGGGATCCCGGGCGGTAGACCCAATACTATTCACCTGGCGGAGGGCAGGGTGGATCTCCGCTAAGTGAACCACATTGGTTTAAGGCGCCCTATTTCTTCGGCTGGGGCGCGGGCGCAGCCTCGCTTGAAGGAGGAACGATGTTCTTCAGCCGCAGATAGGTGACGAGGTTGCCGTAGTGTTCCGTAGCGTGCATATTATTGACTTCCAGCACGACGGGTTTGGGCATGTCGCCTCCGAAGAGCTTCACGGTTTGCGTGACGGAGGCATCCGTCATACCGTCGTAGGCCTTGTCGCAGTAGGCGAAGGCGTCCTTGAGAGCGGCGATGAGATCGGCCTTCGAGGTTTTGGTCTTCTCGATTTTCAGTGCGGGATCTTTCTCGCCGAGTGCGGTGGAACAAAACAGGTATTGGGCGTCGGCCACATGTCCAACCACCTGGCCAAAGCTGCGAACGGCGTCCGTGGGCTGAAAACTGTAATTCTGCTCCGGCATTTTTTCGGCCGAGGCGATCAGCCAAACCTTAATCTGTCCGTACGCGCGCTTGTTAAAGGCGCTGAACGGATTCTCCTGAGACAAACCGGCGGCGGCCGTTACCAGAAGGCAGATCAATACTCTTCGCATAAGTCACCTCATGGAGCCGCA
>CAWKYG010000027.1:0-315109 GCA_963853855.1 uncultured Solibacteraceae bacterium
CGGGGAGATCATCCGCGTGATCTCCCCGCTTCGTCAGCGGGGACGGTCGCCTCGCCTTAGATTCGCAAACGGCAAGCATCCAAAGATGTCCAAGAATTCGTCGATGAGGACCGTCTCGACTGCACCGTAGTCTGGCTCCGCTCGCCAGCCGAGGAGGAAATCCTCCGCATCGCTCAACCTGCCACAAAAGCCTGCCGCCCCAATGTCGTACCGGCTCGCCATCAGCGAACCGCACCAGCTCGCCGACACGCCCCCCGCAGCGACATGGCCTTTCCGATATAGAGGGTCGGCACCCCTTTGACCCACTCGCGTTCCAGACGCTCCAAAGGCACCGTTGGGTCCTTCTTCTTCCACCAGCCGCCGCCGCACGTCAAAAACGCCGGCGGCCCTTATCACGCCGAGAACGACAACGTAGACCCCGCTGTCCACGGGAAGCTCGTTCGGTTCGGGGCGCGTCGTTGGCATATCGGTAGGAATCCGCCGAAGCGACGCTCACGCAGGTCATCAAGATCGAAGGCGGCCGAACCGCAAGCCTAAGACCGCAACCGATTCGACGGGTTCGACAGTCCGGCATCGGCCATCCCAGTGCGGGATCGGATCAGCCGGCGATGGCGCGAGATTACGATGCGGGTCGGGCAAAGATCGACGCTCTGGTCGATGCGTGGAAGAAAGACTGCCTGATCGAGAGCGGTTCGCTGCTCTTTGACGACCGGGCGATCTGGACGATCGGGCATCTCAAGGATTTCAGGCAGCGCTTCCTCGATAACCCCGCTTTTCGGGACCGAGGAGAACTTTGGCCAGAAGCTCACGACACAACTGGAAACGGCCTCCGAAGATGTCCGCTGGCTGGTCTGCGAGCTGATCGCCGTCTACTTCCTGTTCGCCGTGGGCACAATCGGTGACCCAACGAAGCGGGCAACACTTCGAGGCGATCATCGCGCCGCTCGGCGAGGAGCGGGCCCCACACTGGCAGCGGTTGGCCGAGGCGATGGACGAGGGCATCGGCAGTGCAGGGCCGGGCTGACGACGTCCGCCGGGACCTCCAGATCGGCTACCTGCTCGACTTCTGCCTGCGGTTCAAGGCGATGGACGGACCCGAGGAGCGCCGCGGATTGCTGGATGATCCGTGGGCGCTGCGGGGACTTCGCCGACGACGCAGGGGAGGGCATCGCGGTGCGCGAGATGCGCCACATCCTGCTGCACCTGCTGCGTCCCGGCGAGTTCAAGCCGATGTCCAGCAGGACGCACAAGCAGAACATCGTGGATGCGTTCGCGGGCGAGCTGCTGACCGGCGAGGAGATCCCCGAGGATCTCGACGAGCAGCTGCTGCTGATCCGGCAGAAGCTCATCGAGCTGAAAGCGCAGCCGGAACGCCCGGTACTGGACTTCTATTGGCCACCCCTGCGCAACATTCGGGACCCCGGCTCCGATCGGCCCGACAGCACCCGCGACCTCGATCTGCTGCTCTACAAGAAGCAGATTGTGCTCTACGGGCCGCCTGGCACGGGCAAGACCCATCGCACGCGAGAGCTCGCCGATCGCCTGATCCGTCGCGTCGCGCTCAAGCGATGGAAGGCCGCTAGGTTCTTCGACCTCGCAAGCCGAGCTTGACGAGTCAGTCAAGGCGAACGTCCATTGGGTGCAACTGCACCCTGGGGTACGGCTATGAGGAGTTCATCCGGGGCCTGCGGCTCCTGGCAGACGGCAGCACCAGCTACGTCAATGGCCTGCTGCCACGCCTGGTGGAGCAGATGAACGCCGTCCCCGCAGAAGAGCGGCTGCCTGTGATCCTCGTCTTGGATGAGATCAACCGCACCGATCTCAGCCGACTGTTTGGCGAGGCGTTCAGCCTCTTGGAGAACCGCGAGCGACCGGCGCAACTGCCGGGGTTCGACATAGACAAGGAGCCGCAGGAGCTGGCGCTGCCCGACAACCTGTTCGTGATCGGGACCATGAACCTCATCGACCAGTCGGTCGAGGAGTTGGACTTCGCGCTGCGCCGTCGGTTTTTCTGGCGGCCAGCCGGTTTCGAGCCAGACCCGATCATCCAGGTCAACGAGCAGCGCTGGGCGGAGCACGCACCAGCCAAATGGGGCTGGGACCGCGCCATCGGCGACATGACCCGGCTGGCCGAGCGAGCCACACTCCTCAATCAGCAGATCGCGCTTTCGCCACACCTCGGCCCACAATACGAGCTCGGTCACACGTACTTCTTCGACGCAGCCTTCTTTGCCGGACGATGGTTGCGCGGCCGTAAGCAGCTCAGCGGCGGTGTGCTGTGGATGGCCAACGGTCGCCCGCGGCCGTCGATCGAAGACCTTTGGGTGTTCTCGTTGGAGCCGCTGCTAGCCCAATATCTCGGCGGCCTGGACGCCGACACCGCGACCAGCGAGCTGAGTCGACTGCGGGCCGTGCTGATCGCGGGAAAGGTCGAGTGAGCAGCCCTCCGGTCGTCTTTCAAGACCTGTCCCCGAGAACATCCACGGACGCCAGCGAGGAGCAGTGGCTCGGCCGCCTCGCCGATCACCTCGAGGATCACGATCACGTGCTGCGTCTCACGGGAGCCAGCCGTGTCGATGACGAGGATGAGCCGGCCCTGCGGCGAGGCGCGGACGGCAGCTGGTGGGCCGGGCGCTTCATCGGCGAGCTGCGCTTCGAGGACCGCGAACTGCGCATAGAACCACGCCTCGGCATCGACGTGGTGGGAGCCTGGCTGGCCCACGCCCTCAACTTGACGGTCCTTCCGAAAGCGGCAGCGTCGGCCTCTCGCGGCCCGTTGATCGTTGACCTCATAGATCGCGTGTGGTCGGCGGCGGTTGCCGACGCGGCCCGTCACGGCGGCCCTCGACTGCGGCGAGCATCCCATCACGACGATCTGTTCATCCGGGGCAGGCTCGACGCACCCGCGACGATCCGCCATCGCATCGGCCGTCGCCCGCTCGTGGCGACGATCCGCACCGAACGAGACCTCGACAACCCCGTTGCCCGCGTCCTGGTTCTCGCTGACCGCGCGCTTCGATCGCTGCTGCCGGTGCGGCCGACGTGGCGGCCAGTCTTGACCGGCGAAGTGCTCAGTCAGGTGCGCGCCGTGGTCGGTAGCCAGCCTAAGCTGCCGGACGCCATCGACCTGCAGCGTGTGCGCTACACACCGATCACGCGGCGCTTTGAGTCTGTTGCGCGCCTGTCCTACGAGATCGCTCGCCGTCGAGGGCATCTGACCTCAGCCACCAGCGCAGACGCGGCCGGAGTCCTGATCGACGTGGCCGAGCTGTGGGAGCTGTTCCTTGTGCATTGCGCCCGCCGAGCGTTTGGACCGACACGTGTCGAGCATGGGACCTCCAAGCGCGACGGTGCCTATCTGCTGCAGTCGATCCCTCGCCCCGACAGGCAGCTGGGGCGACTCAAGCCAGACATTCTCATCCGAGACGGGACCGGCGAATTGGTTGCCGTCGTGGATGCGAAGTACAAGCGCCTGCGGTCGTGGCGAGGCAGCCCCAGCGGTGTCGACCGTGGCGACCTCTACCAACTGGCCTCATACCTTTCAGGCCACGATGTCCCGCTCGGAGCGTTGGCCTACCCGCCTCACGACAGCGATTGGGCCGCTGCGGACCTCGACGGCCCTTGGCTCACGCGGGAAGGCCAGCAAGTCCGATTCGTGCGTTTTCCCGGCAGTGTCAGTGAGGCCACGCGGAAACTCGAAACCTTGCTGCACTAAGAATGCGCTGCCCGTCGGGCTGGGAGAAGAAGACAAAAGCCGAGTGACTACGACCCTGCGTACATGGCGTCGTTGATGGCACGGACGCGATCTCTGTTCGGCCAATTGAGCTGGTCGTTGCAGACGATGAGCGCGTGTGAGTAGAGGGAGACAGCGACGGTCCAGAAGAGAGACGGCTCCCCCCGTGGGGCGCGTTGGACGACTCGGGGTGTTGCCGTGTGATCGACGATGTATGGCTCAAGGGAGTCGGGCTGCAGGTGCGTGGTGAGGCTCGTGGTCCTGTAGATCATCGTGTAGAGGCCACGCATCGTCAGGAGCTTCTGCTCTCCCGTCTCCGGCTCGTGGAAGCCCAGCATGGCGCCTTCCCAGTGCTTGTCGACGGCGGCGGCAAGCTCGGTGAGCGGTGGAAGCGAGTTCGCATTCTGGACCGCTGCTCGTTGCTCGGGGGTCAAGAGTTCCATCCCGTAATCAAGCGTCTCGTCGTGGTGCTTTCGGGCGGCGGCGTCGGCGTCCTTGAGCCATGCGGAGAGGTTCGCCTCGGGGTCGATCGCGAGCCACATGAACTTGACCGTGGCCTCGTACAGTGCGCGGATCAGCGTTAGCCCGTCGACTGCGAGCCCTGCCTCCATGAGCGCGAGGATGCTTTCGAGCGTGTCCGCCATGCGGACGACGATCGCCGCACAGATCATCCGCCACCTGCCCTCGCCCGGGTAGCAGCGCTGCGGAAGGTGAGACTCGACCAGCCTGATTAGCTCGCGGGCTGCGACCTCGACGTTCCCGTCGGGAGGCTGTTGCGATCCCGGCTTCTCGCTCACGACTGCGAGCGTGCTGCGATCGACCTACAGGCGTCGGCCTGCCGACGAAGCAGCCGGGTGCGCCATGCCTCATGCGAAAGCTCCGCCATTCGGCGACCTCCCTCCGGAGCGTCTAGGCGTGGTACCACTCGACGGTGTCGGCTCCCTTTGAGCAGTCCCCGCCTGCCCCGTGACCGGGAAAGCCGCTGCCGTCGCCGAAGCACGTCCAGCCGGGTAGGCCGTAGAGCTTCCAGCGGAACTGGGAGGCCGGACCTTCGGGGTTGCCGAGGAACGTCACGCCGACGCCCGACTCCATTGCCTGCACCATGGTCAACGCTTGCGCGCACGACACATTGTGCGTCTGAATCAGGATCGGGTAGCCGCGCTTGAAGCTCCTGAGCGTCGGGACCGCCGGGCAGTTGTGGTTCGGCGGAGAGAAGGCGGTCGCTCGCCCATGCTCGGCGAGCAGGGCCGTGCCACCGAGTAGCGCCACCGCCGCGATGAGGATCGTCAGCCGTTTCATGACGGTCGGACCCTATCCCACCGCCAATCCAAACTGAAACACCACCGGGGTTTCAGCAGTCCTGCGTGCTGCTGGGGCCTCGCGCCAAGCGGGTTCAGGCGCGGCTGACCTCCCCCTTCTAGCGGTCAGCTTCCCGGCGTACGCACACATCGCAGGCCATAGCGCAATCCCGCTCCAGAAAGCCAACTTTCGCATCCTTCAAACCAGTATCGCCCAGGCGGATCAGCGTCTCACGCGACATTGGCAGAAAGGGAGCGCCGGTTGGATTCGAAGCCAGCGGTCACCGATCTTGAGGCGCCTCAACTGCCGTCAAGTGCCGCGGCGACTCGGCACCCTCGCCGGGAATGGTCGAGGCGTCGGGGGCTAGGAGCGGCATGTGGCCTTCGGCGAAGATGCGTTCGACCTCGTGCAGCCACTTGGCAGGGATCTCCTCCTCGAGGCGCTCAAGGAACGACGTGGCGGAGGCCGGGCGGATCGGCGTGACGTTCTCGGGCAGGCTCTCGGGGTCTAGTGCTCGCGTGATCTGGTTCGCAAGCTCGGGGCGCGGCGCGTATGCCATGTACTGTTCGGTTGTGTTCAGTCGCGCGTGGCGCATGAGCCCCTGGATCGTTCGTGGATCAACCCCTCGTGCTGCAAGGCTGGTGCCGAAGGAGTGACGCAGGTTGTACATCCTGATCGGCTTCAGGCCAGCCTCCTTGCACGCGAGCTTGAAGGCAACTCGAAGATCCTTGTCCCGAAACGGCCGATCGGGTTCCAGTTCGCTGACGAACACGAAGTCTTCATCCCCGGTGGCGTAGCCTCGCTGCTTGAGCTTGAGTAGCGCGCGGGCGAGACGCGGGGTCATAGGTATCGCCTGGCCGGAGGTCTTTGCGGTGTCGAGCTGGTTGAGAACCCAGTTGTCGTAAGGTCGGACGACGAGGGCAGTGAAATCCACGGCGCCCCAGCGTAGACCCAGCGCCTCGCCAGACAGCCGAAAGCCGGCGTGGGCGCCGCACAGCCAGAACGCTTCCTCGAAGACACTTGGAGCATGTCTGAGTAGGCGCTTGATCTCGTCGCGGTCGTAGAAGTCGTCGCGGCGAAGAACGTTCTCCCGCTGCTCGCGCTTGCTTCGCCTCTTGACCTCCACGAGCGGGTTCGCGGGTATCCAGCGCTGGCGCACGGCGTAGTTGAGGCACGCTGCGAAGATGTCTCGGTACTCGTTGCGGGTTTGCGCCGCCGCTGGCGCGACGAGCATCCACAGGCGCTTCTTGCGGCGAGCCACGATCCAGCCCTCGGCTTCGAGTTCCTTCGCTTTCGCGTAGGTGACCGACTTGGCGCGCTGTGCGTCGAGGGGGACGACGCGGTAAGCGCCGCGGCGGAGGTGGTGCCAGGTCCCCGGCAGCTCGTCGGCGATGCGGACTGCCTCGTCCTTGGTAGCGACCTCCACGGGCTGGCTGTCGCGTGGCTGAGCGGTCCACCGTTCGACGTCGACCAGCTCGACGTCCTTGCCTTCGGCCCGCGCCCGATCGGCTGTCTTCTCGCTGATGACCTTGTAGGAGGGGAAGTCGTCGAAGTAGCCGCGCAGGCGTCCGTCGAGGAAGTCTTGAAGTGGCGTCTGTGCGCCGAGGTCTCGATATAGACGCTCGAACATGACCTCGTAGCCGGTGAGCGTGGCGCGCTTCAGGTCTTTGTCTCGGTGGCGCTCGGCGACCCAGCCTTGGGTCGCATCGAAAAGCGTGTGGAGCTGGCTGGCTTCGTCGCGCTCCTCGATGTCGCCGGCCAGCTCGCTCAGGATCGCGTCGAGCTGCTCCTGGGCGTCTTTCGGCGTGAGGTGCTCGGGAGTGGGGCGGGGGCCGTCGCCGGCCCGCCAGATGGTCGCGCCGCGTGGTGTGCGGCGCCCGGAGTCGCGCACATGCGCGGGGCCAAGGCTCTTGGCCCCGCGCACGCCGTCTGCATCGCGCCACAGGGCGCGGTAGACACGCTGTCCGTTGCTGCCTTCCTGCGTGACTTGGAGATGCCCCGTGGGGCTGCTGTGTCTGCTCATGCTGCTTATGACCCCCTAGCGCTCGAACCGGCCAACGAATTGCGTAGGAGGTGTTGGCGACATCGTTCCCCAGCCGTTCCCTAGGGGGCGCAGCGAGGGCGCCGTAAGGGCCGGAAAGTGGGGCTAATACCGCCGAAAGTGGGCCAAGCAGAGCCTAAACCGCTGACTCATAATCGGTAGGTCCCTGGTTCGAGTCCAGGCGGGCCCATAGTCATAGGGCCAGCGGTGAGAAACGAAGCCGCCAACCCCTGTGGCCGAGGATCGATGACAGCAGGGGACGCTAGTCGCCGCGCCATTCAAGTTGACAGCGGTCGATCGCTTCGGCTGTACTAGCGCAGAATGCGGAAGGATGCCACTCACCGAGAGGCGAGGACACGCGTCGGCGTGTCGTGCTCTGTTCTGGCCGCGCCGAGCGTCGTGCCATCGGATCATCGATGAACGGGACCGCTCAAGCATCAAGCGTCGGTAGCCAAGTGGCGATGAGCACCCGGGTGCGACCGATGGCCGCTGGGCATACAATCGATTCAATGGACCTACCACCTCCGCGAATCGTGACTGCGCACGGGGTGATTGGGCTGCCGCGTGCTCTGCCCCTCTCACCCGAACTCGATGAGCAGCTTGTGGCCGCCCTCCGTAGCGCCTTCCCTAACGTCGTGCTACGCCAGCCGCCCCTCATGGGCGGGCCGCTCACCGAAGGCCCGAGGCTCATCTTGACCAGCACGTCTGCGCAGCTCGTTATTACGGCCGCGCAGGCTGACTTCGAGGTGCGTTTCTACGGTGACTATGAGTCGGATGTCGCACGAGCTCTTGCGTACGTTTCGAGCAAGCTTGAGGGGATCCGTGCCGGATTCCAGACAGTCGGGCTAACGCCCGGGTCGATCGGTTGCGTACTCCTCGCTCAGTTCAGCTTCGCTGCTCTGGACGTGTCGCCCGTCGAGCACATCCTCGCTACGCACCTGCGGCTACAGATCGATCCGAACGAGCTTGAGGATGCGATTGCGCGGGTCGGTATCAAGGTGCGCGATAAGTACTTCGTGTCGTTGCGTGTGGCGAACTATGAGACGCGCCGTATCCAGCGGCCGATGATGCTCGGTGATTTTCAGCAACAGGTGGTCGTGAAGCCGTGGGAAGGAGAGCAGGAAGACTATGGGATCGGGCTCACGATCGACATAAACAACACGCTCGAAGATGAAGACGCTCCGCGCCGATCCGGAGATCACCGACGCTGGCGTCCGCGCCATGATGGATCTCACGGCGCGCTGTCTGACGACTGCCGGCCCGGAGTTCGTGAGCGATGGAACGCTGAGCGCGGATGCGTTCGTAGGAGAGCCTGCATGAGAGCCGAGTTGGTGACCACTGCGCCGAAGGAGATGGATGCCTCGCTTGAGGCGCAACATCTTGGCGGAAGCATCCTGGTCAACTCGCCATCCATGGAGCAATACGTGGAGCCGGCTAGATCTGCCACACATATATTCGGATTGGCAGCGAATCCCTTCGCAAACACGCTGGCCTCAGCCGCAATCGCTCTCGGCTCGGGGGGTGCGCTCACGGGATCGCAGCATCTCTACGAGGTTCACCGTGTCGTGATCACACAGACAACCACCGTCCGGTACGAGGTTCAGCAGTGGTACGGCGACGATCACGAGTACCTGGACCCAGTGCCAACGCTTATCTCCAACGCTGACGTCGAAGACCTGAAGGCGCTGCTCGCGATCCCGTACCTGGGCGACCGCCGTCGCTGACGCAGCGATCAGTTGTACGCGACACGCTGGAGCCAGACCCTGCGACAGGGGGACATCATTGGTCCATTGCCGTTCCCGAAGCTCCAGAAATACCCACAGCTGATCTCGCGACCCCAGGGGTGGGAGCAGAGTGCCGAGATATTGACAAGCCTCGAATACCAGGCGGGCGAGGAGTACTGCATGGTGATCTCGCACGACTGCGAGTTCACCGAAGCGAAGCGCGAGAGATTCGTCGTCGCGCGTATCCAGGACATCAGCGACCGACGGTCGGACGCCGACAAGGCGCTCCTTCTCAAGTCGAACAACCCTCTGCCGGACGAACACGATCCGAGCAAAGAGCGGTTCGCCTTCATAGAGACGTACGTTCTGGACCCACTTGAGCCCTGCTGGGACGAGCCGCGCATCGTGGACTTCACCGCGTTGCTGTCACTCCCGCGTAAACCTATGTTCGCTTGGGCGAAGGCGATGAAGCGTGCCGAGCTTGATCACGACCGTCGGCTTGAGCTACGGCTGAAGATTGCGTACTTCTTCGGCCGTGCTCCAGAAGGCGACGACTTGCCCGAGCACGAGAAGGTCACGCCTTACCCACCAACCAAGCCACCGGGTACCTCGTTGCTTCCTGCTCCGCCAGCGTGGCCGCAGTCTCCGGGTAGCTCCGGCTAGCGTAAAGACCGATTTGACGCCGCCAAGTCAGCCGATCCCCAAACGGGCGCGGCCATCAGCGAATGGCTTGCGCACAGCCAGGTTTCGTCCATCAGACAGTTGTCGGTGCCGAGTGGCGGCGACCAGCTCGGCCTATGTGGGTCCTGGCGCTTCCAACGCCTTCGCCGCTTCTGCTCGTAACACACGGCGCCGCTATGGCCGGTCGAAGGCTGGAGGCCCCCAAAGTCTCCAGATCGTCGCGTGCAAGGCGTACCGCACTTCTTCGCTGTGCTGGTCGGTCGCGAGGGCGTCTCGGAGTTGACTTGCGACCTGCGCGAAGCGCCGCTCACCACAGTCGGTGCCCCGCTGAATCAGCTTGTCGAGTTCATCTGCCTCGGTCCCGTTGAGACCGAGCCCAGGGCTCTGATGCGCGCTCGCCCAAAGAACCCACCGGTGGAAGAGCTCATCGACGCTCCCATCGCCGGCGCATCTGCTCGCAAGGAAGCACTTAACCCAGACTCTGGCGTCCTCGTGAAGCAGTGCCTGCTCCTCGGTGGGGCGCTCCTTGCGTGCGGCCTGCCACAGACGGAACACCGCGTAGCCCAGTGCGCCCGCTCCACCCGGGATCAGCACTTCGGGCAGGGTCCCGGAGATCTTCACGACCGCCTCGATCGCCAAACCCACGGCTAGGCCGCTGAACGTAGACCCGGCTCCCTCCCACTGCGCGGTCGGATCCCTCGCTTCGTTGGCCTGTCGCAGATTGTCGGCGTCGCGGAGCTGGCCCAGGAGGTGTTGATTTCGTTCAGGGGTCGCCCACACCTCCTTGCGAAAGAGATACCGGAAGCGATTTGCGAGTTCCGAGGCATCCGGTAGCGACATGCACTTCGGCCGCTCCTCCTTGATCAGATCCCAACCGACCGAAACAGCTGCCTCCTTCACCCAGCCTTCGAGCTGCTGTTCCCACTGCGGGAACTCCAGCGTCGAGCGAATCTTGCGCCTGAACAGCTTGCGCTCGATGCTCTTCTTTGGATTGAAGCCGGGATCGGCGACGGCCTTGGCTTTCTCCCACATGTCGGCTTCGAGCCGAGCCACCCACTTGTCGACGCCCTCGGCGCACGGGTGGTAGCGACAGATCGAAAGGCGCAGCGCCCGCGAGACGACGTCACGTATTTCCTGGCTTCTCTCGTGCTCGCTCCAGAGCCAGCCCCCGACGTCCTTTGCGAGCGTGAATCCCGTCCCGACAGCCTGCGGCACGCTGGGCACTGTTCCCCCTTCTGATGGCTCGTGGCGACTCTACTGGTCCGTCGCGCCCACGCGCGGATGGCATATCGAAGCGATCGCCGGCGGCGATCCGCTCCCTGGGCAGAGCGCCGCCGCCTCCCGCACCCCCAGCGACTTGATGGCGCGCTCAGCGTTCTCGGACAGTCCAATGGACCAGCGAACCTCACGGAAGACTCACTAGAGGCGCGCGCCAAGCGGCGGACGGCATCAGCCAACCGCAACCGGCGGCGCGGCCATCAACGCCTGGTTTGCGCACAGCCAAGTTTCGCCCATGGCGAAACGCCTGCAAATCAACGGCACGCGGACGCAGGCTCGCCGGCACGATACACCGGTGGTACACTCGCCAGGTGGCCACATCCCATCCCCGCATCCAGGTCACCGAGGATCCAGAGCTCGCACGCGCGCTGCGTGCGGCCGCGCCGCATCTGCCGGCCGGACTCTCACGCTCGCGACAGGTGCGCGAACTGGCGATCGCCGGAGCTCGCCACATCGCAGATGAACCACCGACCGAAGAGCAGCGCAGGATGCTGCTCGAAGGGCTCGCCGAGAGCTTCATGAAACCAGAGACTGCGGGCATCGACTGGGATCTGCTGCGCGACGGCAAGCTCCGTGCCTGGCCCATTCGATAACCGGGCCGCCTGGGGCGAGCTGCCGCTGCTCATCGATACCTCCGCGTGGTCGCGCGCGCACCATGCGGCCGTCCGCGACAGTTGGGTGCAGGCGCTGCTTGCAGGTCGTCTGCGCGTCTCTCCCGCTGCGCGGCTAGAGATCCTGTTCAGCGCTCGCAGTGGCGCGGACTTCGACGTGCTCGCCGAAAGGCTGACTGCGGTGCGCACCGCCCCGCTCACAGCCACCACCGCTCGCGCCGCGCAGGACGCCATGCGCACGCTCGCCCATCGCTCCGCCGGTGCTCAGCGGATACCGGTGGTCGACTACCTGATCGCCGCCGCCGCGCAAGAGACCGGAGCCGCCGTGCTCCACTACGACCGCGACTACGACACGCTCGCTGAGATCATGGGGTTCGAGTCTGTCTGGCTCGCGCCGCCCGGCTCGCTCCCGTAGCCACCCTGAGCGCGCCGGGAACTCCAAGACATGACCGCGACATGGATATTCATCGAGTGCTGCTGGGTCGCCTGGCTGGCCTACTGGCTGATCATGGCTTTCACCACCAAGCGCACGATCGAGCGAAAAGGCTTCATCGGCTATCGCCTGGCCATGCTCATCGCTTTCGTTGGCTGCGTCGTCGTTGGGCGGCTCCTGCACGTGTCCTCACACTCACAGCTGTGGCACACAAGGCTCGCGTTGGGAGTTGTGAGCGACTGCATTGTGCTCGCAGGTGGCGCCTTCACTGTTTGGGCGCGGATCGCGCTGGGTCGCAACTGGAGCGCGGAGGTCACGTTCAAGCAGGATCATGAGCTGATCGAGTCTGGCCCGTACGCGCTGGCGCGACACCCGATCTACACCGGCCTGATCGTCATGGCGCTGGGTACGGCGATCAACTACGGGCGGGCCATCGGCTTTGCCGTGTTCATCGCGCTGTGCGTCGGCCTGTGGTGGAAGGCCCGGCAAGAGGAGCAGATCATGAGCACGCATTTTCCCGCCGCCTACCCGCAGTACAAGGCGCGCGTGCACGCGATCATCCCGTTCGTGCTGTAGGTCAGAAGCGCATCTGGCCGTGCCGACCGCCCGATCACGCTTCGTGGAGTCGCTCCAGCGGCTGAACATGGGAGACCAGACGGCCGTCCACAAGCGCGTGCACCGCAAACCCGGGCGGCTGATCGTTCACCGCGAAGGGCAGGTCGTCGCGTGCGCGCAGGTCCAGACGCAGGACTGAGTTCGTGCTCGGGCAGATCAGCAGCGGGCGCCCGGCGAAGGCGGTGGTCATCGTGGTGTGCACGTGCCCGCAGGTGATCGCGCGCACCTGCGGGTGGCCGCCCAGCAGCGCCTCCAGCGCGACCCGAACCTCGCCGGCCAGCGCGATCGCATCCATCGAGCGCACGCCTGTGAGCACCGGAGGATGATGCAGCGCCAGCAGCGTGGGCGTGTCCGGCTGTTGGGCGAGCGTCTCGTCCAACCAGCCCATCTGCTCCTCGCCCAGCGCGCCGGCTTCGTAACCGGGGCGCGTGGTGTCACAGCCCACCAGGCGCAGCGGCCCGCAGTTCACCGCGAAGCACACGGCCGCGCCGACGGGCGCCGGGCCGGGGCCGAAGCGGGCGCGCAGCATGTCTCGATCGTCATGGTTGCCGGGGATCGCGTGCAGGGGAACCGCCAGGGGCGCGAGCAGCTCGTGTGCCAAGTCATAGGCGGCGCTCGACGGTGTGTCTACGAGATCGCCGCTCAGGAGCACGGCGTGAGGCCGCGGTGCCAGCGCGGCCACCCGGCGCACCGCATGCGCCAAGCGCCCAGCCGGTCCCTTCCCCTCCGTACCGGGGCGCAGATGCAGATCGCTGAGCTGGACGAGCGTGGCCGGCGACCGCTCCTCGGCGGCGTGGGAGTGGGGCTCGATTATGCCGGCACAATGATGCCGATCCCGCTGCGATCAGAGCATCGCGCTCTGGTGCGATATCTCCGGCGCCACGTGACCGGCCGAGAAGCTCGAAGGCCAGGCTGCTGCCATTTTCAGGGATGCACACTTGCGTGAGAGGCTGTCTCACCCCGGCCTTAGCTGGGGTTTTGCTCTCAGCGCAAGCATCTGTGGCATGGCTCCGAAAGATCCATTCCAGCTGAGAGCGGCGGGTCTGCGCAGGCTCGCTCTCGTCAAACGCTGGATCGTGGCCGCCAGCGTGACGCTCACAGGAGCGCTTGCTGCCGTGGCCGCAAACGCCGTGCCTGGCAAGACGATAAACGGTTCGCGATCGCAGGCGACCAGCGAACGTGGCGTCGGTGAAACCGCGACTCTGGCGGAGCGGTCCGGCGAAGGCTCGTCGAGCACCCTGACGCCACCTGCGCAGGCGCCACAATCCGGCGAAGAACAAGAACCAGGACAGGAATCAGAACCAGGTGAGGAATCCACCCCGAGTGAACCGAGCGGCGCCCAGTCTGAAGCGGAAACGCCGGTGATCTCGGGCGGTTCCTAGCCGCCCGTCAGTCGCCCCACCACACGCCGTCGTCCTCGCTGGCCGCCTGCTCGATCTCTTCCAGGGCCAAGTCGGTGCGGCGGTCCTCGACCATCGACGCCAGCGCCTGGCCAATTGTCGGCGACCACACCCGCCGCGCGACCACCACCCGGCCGGGCTCCTCGTCGAACTGCTTCCACTCCAGCTCCACCAGCGGCGTGCGCGACTGGGGGGCGTCGGCGGGCACCGGCGCGCCCCATCCGTAGAGCGTGATCTGGGCCTGCCAGCCGTGTGGGCACAGCTCGCCCATCACGGCCAGGGCTTGCCACTGGTCGGCCACCGGCTTGAAGCGGCGATGGCGCCTGCGCAGGTGGATCGCGATCAGCACGGACACGACGGTCATGGCCGCGATGAGGGCCATGATCACGACCGTTTCATACCCGGGCGCTGGGGCGTTGCCGCCTCTGTTGGCCAGCAAGAACACAGCGCCCGCCGCGCTCATGGCACTGACACCGATCCGTGCGATCGGACCGTCACAAGCCGATGCCACCAACCTGCGCTCATTTTGCACTCACGTTACCCACTCCGCCGCGGCTCGTGCGCCGGCCGTGGACGGGGAGGGGCAGATATGATATTCTACATAAAACTAAGTGACAAACTGAGGAATACGTATGAGGACCGACGTACATCAGCATCTGTGGACCGAGCCGCTCGTGGCCGCGCTGGCTGCCCGTCGCGAGCTCCCGTTCGTCCGCCGCGAGAACGGCCTGACCGTTCTCTATCTGGCTGGCGAGCGCCCCTACGTGATCGACCTCGCGGGCGAATCGCCGGATGCCCGTACACAGCTCGCTGCCCTGGATGGCATCGACCGGGTGCTGCTGTGCCTGTCCAGTCCGCTCGGCATCGAGGGCCTCCAGCGCAGGCACGCGCTGGCCCTGATCGACGCCTACCACGAGGGAGCTCTGTCGTTGGACGGTCCGTTTGGCGTGTGGGGAGCGATCGCGCTCGACCGCGCAGACCCCGACGACGTCGATGACGTGCTCGCCCGCGGCTGCGTCGGGCTGTCGCTTCCCGCGGGCGCGCTTTCGAGCGTGGACGCGATCGCGAGCCTGCGTGCCGTGCTCGCGCGCCTGGAATCATGCGGCGCGCCGCTGTTCGTCCATCCCGGTCCCGGCCTCGGCATGGGCGCGAGCCTGCGCATGACCTGCTACCCGGCGCAGACCTCGTTGCAAGACCCGCTGTGGTGGCCCGCGCTGACGCGCTACCTGGCCGACCAGCAGGCCGCGTGGCTGGCCTTCCAGGCGTCCGGGCGGGCGCGCCACTCCGAGCCTGCGCGTGATCTTCGCGATGCTCGCTGGCCTCGCGCCGCTGCACGTTGAGCGGCTGCGCTCTCGCGGCGCGACCGTGCCCGGTGGCCCCGATCCGCTGGTCTTCTTCGAGACCTCCTCCATGGGCCTCGAGCGCCGTGAAGCATGATGGAGCGTGCGGTTGGCGCCGAGCAGCTGCTGTACGGATCTGACCGCCCGGTGGTGGGAGCCGGGCGAGTGGGATGCCGGGGCGAGCTGGACTGGCATGCGACAGGCCACGCGACCGACCGTGCCCTAGTCCTGGCCACCACCACCTCGACGGTCTGAGTGATGCGCGCGACCAACCTGCGTTCGCTGCCGTCGCTTGCGGGCGCCGACGCGATCGCGCGCCCGCGCGGGCGCGACCTGTTGGCGAGCGAGCTGCAGGCGTTTGTGGCCGAGCTGGCCGAGCGCCCTGAGTGTGGATAGACCTCGTCGAGCACGACGCCAGTCAGCGCCTGTACGAGCAGCTGCTCGGCGACGATCACCTGACCGCATGGCTGATCTGCTGGATGGACGACCAGGACACGGGTTTTCACGACCATGACGTCTCCGCGGGCGCGGTATCGGTCGTCAGCGGGGCGGTGCTGGAGGAGCGCCTGACGCTCGCCGGGCCACCACGCGCTCGCGTGCTGCGCGCGGGCGAGAGCTTTCACTCTCAGTCAGCGGACATCCATCGCGTGCGCCATGCCGAATCAGATCCGGCTGTGACCCTGCACGTGTACTCGCCGCCACTGCTACGCATGGGCGCATACGCGGTGCAAGACGATGGCGTGCTGGTCCGCAACAGTGTTTCGCACACTGAGGAGCTGCGCCCGCTCGCCCAGGCGAGTGGCGTGCGGCCCTGAGGCGGTGGCGTTGCCGCGGCGTTGCTGCGGGTAACCCCCGAGAGGCTTCACACGACTTCCACGATGGCGTGGGCGTCGGCTCGGCGGAGACTGACACCAACGTCCATTCCGTTGAAGGAGGAGCCATGAGGAGAACGGTTTTTGAGATAGGCGGCCTCGTGGCCGCAGTCGTGCTGGTCGCGTTCGGTGTCGCATCGATCGTATTGGGCGCCAGCGGTCAGAACACCGTCCGCAACAGCCTCGCCGAACAGAAGATCACGGGTACCCCCGATATGACCCCGACGGCCATCAAGGCCGAGGCGGCCAAGGCGGGCCTGGACACGGCGGCCCTGACGATTCCGACATGCTCGGCGGCCAACCAGAAGGTGGAAAGCGGATCGACCGCGCGCTGTTTCGCGCAGTACATGAAAATCCACGCGCTGGAGGCCACCGGCGGCAAGGTCTACTCACAGATGCCGCGCTATGCGAGCGCCAACGGCGAAGGCACCAACGAAGAAGCCAAGGCGCTGAAGGGCGCAAACGGCAAGCCCCAGGAAAACCCCGCCCGTAACGTGTGGATCCAGGAGACCGCGTTGTCGACCGCTCTGAACACCAGCTACATGGCCACCCAGGTCGGGATGTTCGGGATCGTGGTCGGCATCGCGCTGCTGCTCAGCGGGTTCGGCTTCGCCATCCTGGCCATCGGCGGCGCGCTGCGCAACCCCGACACGGCGCTGAAGATCCTGGCCTCGAGCGGACGCCACAGCGGTCACGGCGTCACACCAGCGCCGACCGGCGCGTAGACGCTCGGCTGACAGATGCCCGACAGGCTCAGATCCGGCGGCGGTTGCGCCGGATCTGAGCCCGCGTCGCGTGGATCGCACCCGTCCGCCAACCTTCGCGAACTCGTCTAGCCGAGGAAAATCGGGCTCAAGTTTGCGGCGATGTCGACGATACGGCCCGGGAGTCGACATGGAGTCGGCTCGGGACCTCAAAGGAGATGAAAACATGTCCCTGACGATCAACACCAACCTGGAGGCGATGAACTCCGCCAGGAACCTGAACAACACCGAGAACATGCTGTCGAGCACGATGCAGCGTCTGTCCTCGGGTCTTCGCGTCAACACGGCTGCCGACGACGTTGCCGGCTATGCCATCAGCCAGAGTCTGCAGAGCCAGGTCAACGGGCTCAACCAGGCGGGCCAGAACATCCAGGACGCGGTCGCTCTTGCGCAGACGGCGCAGGGTGCGCTGAACAACATCAACACGATGCTTCAGCGTGTTCGCGAGCTTGGTGTGGAGTACGCCAACGGCACGACCTCCAAAGAAGACCAGGAAGCGATCTCCGCGGAGAGCGAACAGCTGGTCGAAGAGATCAAGCGTGTCGGTGAAACGACTCAGTTCAACGGTGTGAGCCTGCTCAACAGCAAAGAAGAAATCGCGTTCCAGGTGGGCGCCAACGACAAAGAAACGATCGGCGTCAAAGCCGTCGAACTCTACAAAGAAATCGAAAAAATCAAAGGCGTCCTCGCCGGCGGTAAAGAACCGCTGAAAGAAGTCGACGAAGCGATCGCCAAAGTGTCGACGCTTGCTGGTGAATTCGGCTCGGTGCAGAACCGTATCCAGTTCACCCAGTCGAACCTGGAAGTTTACAGCCAGAACCTGACTTCGGCTGTGAGCGCGATCACCGACGTGAACATGGCCACTGAAATGACCAACTTCACCAAGGACCAGGTTCTCCAGCAGGCCGGCGTGTCGATTCTGGCGCAGGCCAACCACCTGCCCAACGCGACGCTCAAGCTGCTCGAATAGCAGTCAGTCGGTCACATCTTCCTGCGCGGTGGCGCCTAGAGGACGCCACCGCAGCAGCGAAGCCGCCAGCCGGCGCGAGCTTCACTGGCTCGGCCGGCTCGCGTCGTTTCGCGACCGTTCGGCGGTGACGATCGACTACCCGATCTCGCGCTCGTGCATGCGCTGGCGCTGTGGCTCGACCGTGTACCTGGGGTCCTGGGCCGAGGCCATCCCTGCGGCGAAGATGCCAAAGCGCGTGAAAGCAGAGCCCGCCAGCAGCGCTGCGCCGCTGAGCGCAGCGGCGACACGGCTGCGCGGCGCGAACGTCACGGCGCCGAACGCACCGGCGCCCGTCAAGGTCTTGGCAGCCCTCATCCGCCTGCCGGCGGTGCCCTCGCGCAGGGTCTCGGCGACCATCCCCAGGCGGCGCTCCAGCAGCCGCTCGCACAGCAGCTCCACGCCGGCGCCCACGATCGCCATGCGGCGCGCGGGCTCGCTCTCGGCCAGCGGCGCGGCCAGCAGACCGAAGCCGGCCCCCGCTGCGGCGGCTGAGCCGGCGAACAAGAACGGGAGCTCGCGGTGACCCTCGTGCCAGGCCGGCACCGCGGTGTTGGCGATCAGCGCGGCCGTGTAGGAGGAGATGCCCGCCCCGAACAGCGCCGCGCCGGCAGTGGCCGCGCGCCCGCCGCGCGGCGCCAGGCCGAGCACGTCGCTCGCCGTGGCGAATCCGTTGAGCGGCCCGTAGACACCGAGCAGCCACGAGCCCATGTTCATCGGCGAGGTCGGCTTGAACACGCGCAGCATGTTCAAAAAGCGCTCCGGGCGACCGAGGTCGTGGACGAGCGCCGCCAGCGAGACCCCGAGCGCGGCGCTCGCGCACAGCTTGGACGAGCGCGCCAGGTGCGCGCGGCCGGTCAACTCGGCGCCGGCGGCCACAACCGAGCTGCCCGCGGCCAGCCCTCCGGCGAACAGGTATCCGGCGATGTCGCGCTCCTGCCACACCGGCGCCTTGATGATCGGCCTTCCGTAATAGGAGCCGGGGCGCTCGCGTGCACGCCGGCGGCGTTGACCGTCGCGTGCGCCGATCTGCTCGTCCGCCGCGCTGCTCAACGTCTGCTCCCGGCGAACGCGACCGCTGCGCCGGCCAGCAGCCCGCTGGCGGCGATCGCCACGTTGCGCCACATCGCCGGCAGATCGCGGGTGGTGACGATCGGGTCGGGCGGCAGCCCGTAGACCTCGGGCTCGTCGAGCAGCAAAAAGAAGGCGCCGTCGCCGCCCACGCCGTCGTCGGGGTCGTGCCCGTAAAGCCGAGCCTCCGTCACTCCGGCCTCGTGCAGCTGCTCGATGCGTCCGGCAGCGCGCTCGTGCAGCTCATCGAGCTCGCCGAATTGGATCGAGTCGGTCGGGCACGCCTTCGCGCAGGCCGGCTCCTGGCCCGCGCTGAGGCGGTCATAGCAGAGCGTGCACTTGAAGATGCGACCGTCGTCCTCGCGCTTGTCGAGCACGCCGTAGGGGCAGGCGGGCACGCAGTAGCCACAGCCGTTGCACACGTCCTGTTGCACGACCACGGTCCCGAACTCGGTGCGAAAGATCGCGCCGGTCGGGCACACGTCCAGGCAGGCTGCGTGCGTGCAGTGCTTGCACACGTCAGAGGCCATCAGCCAGCGAAAGCTCTCGCCCTCGCGCTGGAAGTTGGACTGGTGGGCGCCGATCGGCGCGCGCTGCTCGATGAAGGCGACGTGGCGCCACGTGTCCGCGCCCAGGCCGCCGGAGTTGTCGTGGGACATGCCCGTCCAGTTGAGGCCGTCCTCGGGTACCTGGTTCCACTCCTTGCAGGCGACCTCGCACGCCTTGCAACCGATGCACAGTGAGGTATCGGTGAAGAAGCCCATGCGCGGCGGGTGTCGCTCGTAGCCCGAGCTCGCGGCCGGGTCGGCGCTGCCGAGCAGGACATTCACCAACTGGACGTCACTCACGGCTTCATCCCCGTCTGCGCGGTGATGCCGGCGCGCTGGCGGTACTCGCGCACGAGCGCCTGGCGCGCCGCGCCGCGCGGGCGCCGGCCGGGGCGGATGTCGACGCTCAGCGCCTTGACCTCCTGGATATGCGAGCTGGGGTCCAGCGCCATCGAGGACAGCTCGTTCATCGAATCGCCTTTCGCATAGCCGTTGGGGCCCCAGTGATAGGGCATGCCGATCTGGTGGATCGTGCGCCCCTCGATTTTCAGCGGGGTCATCCGGTCGGTCACCAGCACGCGCGCCTCGATCGCCCCGCGCGCACTGACGAGCGTCGCCCAGCCGGCGTGCTGCAGGCCACGCTCGGCGGCAAGCTCGGGTGATACCTCGCAGAAGAACTCGGGCTGCAGCTCGGCCAGGTAGGGCGTCCAGCGGCTCATGCCGCCCGCGGTGAAGTGCTCGGTCAGGCGATATGTGGTGACGACGAACGGGAACACGTCGCCCCCGGGCTCGTCGGGGTCCGGGTGGTAGCGATTGTTCTCGTGCTCATACACTTCCCGCGCCGGGTTGCGCTGACGAGCGGGGTACATCGAGTTGGCCACCGGCGAGTCCTGCGGCTCGTAGTGGGTGGGCAGCGGGCCGTCGGCGACGCCCGCGGGCGCGAACAGCCAGCCGCGACCATCGGCCTGCATGATGAACGGCGTGTCGCCAGAGATCGCTGCGGGCCCGCGCGCATCTGGCGCCGGGCGGTAGTCGGGCGGCTTGTCGGCCTGGAAGTCGGGCGTGTCGTGCCCGGTCCATTCGCCCTTCTGCGCATCCCACCAGACGAGCGCCTTGCGCTCGCTCCAGGGCCTGCCTTGCGGGTCGGCCGAGGCGCGGTTGTAGAGAATGCGGCGGTTGGCCGGCCACGCCCACGCCCACTCACTGCCCGTCCAGTTCTGCTCGCTCGCGGGCTTGCGCCGGGCGGTCTGGTTGACGCCGCCGGCGTAGCAGCCGCAGTAGATCCAGCAGCCGCACGAGGTCGACCCGTCGGCCTTCAGCTCGGTGTAGCCGGACAGCATCTTCCCGTAGGCGTCGCGTCCGTTGATCTCCGCGAGCACGGCCTCGGCATCCGGGTCCTGGTGCTGGCCCTCGGTCGGGTACCCCCAGGTCAGCTCGAGCACGGGCCGATCGCGCTCGTCGCGCGAGTCCGACAGGAGCTCGCGAACGCGCTTGCCCAGGTGGTAGACGAACCATAGGTCGCTGCGCTGCTCGGCGACGGGCTCCTGTGCCTTGTGGTGAAACTGCACCATGCGCTGCGTGTTGGTGAACGTGCCGTCCTTCTCGATGTGCGCAGCGGCGGGGAAGAAGAAGACCTCCGTGGCGATGTCCTGCGTGCGCATCTCGCCCGACTCGATCTCCGGCCCGTCCTTCCACCACGTCGCCGACTCGATCAGCGAGAAGTCGCGCACGACCAGCCAGTCGAGCTTGGACATCCCCAAGCGCTGCATGCGCGAGTTGGCCGACCCGACGGCGGGGTTCTCGCCGAACAGGAAGTACCCCTTGACGGTGCCCTTGATCTGCTCCATCACGGTGTCGTAGGTGCTGTGGCTGGCGGTCAGGCGCGGCAGGTACTCGAAGCGATAGTCGTTGTCGGCGGTTGCCGACTCTCCCCACCATGCCTTGAGCAGGCTGACGGCGTAGTCGCGCATGTTGCCCCAGTAGCCCCGACGCGCGGACGTGCCCCGCACGAAGGAGTCGAGGTCTGAGTGGCGCTGCGCGTGGGGCATCGGGATATAGCCGGGCAGCGTGTCAAACAGCGTGGGGATGTCGCTGGAGCCCTGGATCGAGGCATGCCCGCGCATCGCCATCACGCCGCCGCCGGGGCGCCCCATGTTGCCGAGCAGCAACTGCAACACAGAGGCCGCGCGGATGTACTGCGAGCCGATCGTGTGCTGGGTCCAGCCGACGCCGTGCACAAACGCGGTCGTGCGCTCGCGCCCAGAGTTGGCCACGAATAGCTCGCAGACCCTGGCGAAGACGTCCTGGGGCACGCCGCACACGCGTTCGACGGTCTCGGGAGTGTAAGACGCGTAGTGGCGCTTGAGGATCTGCCAGACACAGCGCGGGTGCTGCAGGGTCATGTCCAATTTCGGCTGCCTGCGCGCGGCGTCGGCGTCGCGCTCCTGGCCCTCGCCGGGCAGCGCCTCGACATTTCCCTCAAGCTCGCGCTGCCCGGCCGCGGCGGCCACGAACGCGTCCTCGTACTGCCAGCTGGAGGGGTCATAGCCGCGTTTGTCCTCGTCATAGCCCGAGAACAGCCCGTCGGCGCCGACGTCGGCGAACTCCTCGCCGACGATCGTGGGGGCGTTGGTGTAGGCGAGCACGTACTCGCGGAAGTCCGATTCGGTCGTTAGGACGTGGTTGATGATTGCGCCGAGGAAGGCGATGTCGCTGCCGGCGCGCAGCGGCACGAACATGTCGACCAGCGCGCTCGTGCGGCTGTAGTGGGGGTCGACGTGGATCACAGTCGCGCCGCGCGCCTTGGCCTCCATCACCCACTGGAAGGCGACCGGGTGGGCCTCGGCCATGTTCGATCCCTGCAGCACGATCAGGTCGGAGTTCTGCAGGTCGCCGGGCAGCGTGCTGGAGGCGCCGCGGCCAAAGGACGTGCCCAGGCCGACCACGGTCGACGAGTGACACACGCGCGCCTGGTTCTCGATCTGGATCACCCCGCACGCCGTGAGGAACTTCTTGATCAGGTAGTTCTCCTCGTTGTCGAGCGTCGCGCCGCCCAGCGCGGCGAGGCTCATACAGCGCCGCGTGCGCCTGCCGTCGCGCTCCCACTCCCAGCCCTGCGCGCGGGTCTGCACGAATTTCTCGGCGACCATGCCCATCGCCGTCTCCAAGTCAAGACGCTGCCACTCGCTCGCGTGGGGCGGGCGATAGAGCACGTGGCGCTCGCGCGCATCGCCGGTCGTCAGCTGCAGCGTGGCCGAGCCCTTTGGGCACAGCCGCCCGCGGCTGTGCGGCGCGTCGGGGTTGCCCTCGATCTGGATCGCTCGGCCGTCCTTGACATACACGTTCTGGGCGCAGCCGACCGCGCAGTAGGGGCATACGGACTTGACCACGCGGTCGGCGTCGACGGTGCGCGCGCGAAGCTCACGCGTTGTGGGCGACTGCGCGGCCGCCCCGCGGCCCAGGCGGTCTGGACCATGCAGCTGGCGCAGCACCGGCCAGTCTGTGAGCGATGGCAGGCGGGTCACTGGCGTGACGATACCCCGCAGCGCCCGCGGCGAAACCGCCGCGCTCGCGGCGCCGACGATCAGGCGCGGTTGTGGTCTGCGGAGCCGTGGTCGGTGTTCGCGCCCGCGATCAGCGTCAGCGCATGCGTCAGGCTCGGAGCCAGCGCCTCGCCGACCTGCGTGATCGCCTGCGGGCTGCCGGGCAGGTTGACGATCAGCGTCGCTGCGCGCACGCCCGCGGTGGCCCGCGAGAGCATCCAGTGAGGTGTATGTGGTTGGGAGGCGAGGCGCATCGCCTCGGCGATCCCGGGAATCTCGCGCTCGAGCACCGCGCGCGTGGCCTCGGGGGTGACGTCGTCGGGCGAGACGCCCGTGCCGCCGCTGGTCAGCACGAGCGCGCAGCGCTCATCGTCGCACCAGTGGCGCAGGCGCCCTTCGATCAGGCCGCTGTCGTCGGCCACCAGGTCGCGCTCGACTGTGCTTGCTCCCAGCTCGCGCGCGAGCGTCTCCAGCCTCGGCCCGCTCTCGTCCTGGCCGTCGCCGGCGGACTTGGAGGTGCTGATCGTGAGTGCCACGGCGCGCACCTGCTCAATCTCCCTCGCGGCGGTAGTCGCTGCGCCCGCCGCGCTTCTCCAGCAGCACCACCTGCTCGAGCTCGATGCCGCGCTCCAGTCCCTTGACCATGTCATAGACCGTCAGGGCTGCCACTGCGCAGGCGGTCATTGCCTCCATCTCCACACCCGTGCTCGCGATCGTTCGCGCCTCGCTGGTCAGCTCGACGATGCCCGTCTCAACATCTACGCTCGCTCCCACATCCACGTAGGTGAGCGGTAGGGGATGCGCGAGAGGGATCAGTTGCGCGGTCTGCTTGGCGGCCTGGATGCCGGCGATCCTGGCGACCCCTAGGACCTCTCCCTTGGGGCCGTCGCCGGCCTGGACCGCCAACGCGCTGTCCGGCGACATGCGCACGCGCGCTCGCGCCCGCGCGACGCGTTCGCTCGGCGGCTTGGAGCCGACGTCGACCATCCGCGCGGAGCCGTCACGGTCGACGTGCGTGAGCCGACCGGGGCTGGCAGGCGAAGCTGTGCTTGCCGTGGCCCGTGCGTCGATCGGTGGCCGTGTGCCCGCCACCCATCCGCCGTCTGGGTCGGCGCCGTCTGCGTCGCTGCCATCGCCGGCGCCATCCACCTCGCGCTTCCAGATCGGCGCCTCGGCCTTGATCCGGTCGATCGCCTCGCGGGCGGCCGCGAAGGCGGCCGGGCGGTGGGCGGCAGAGACGGCGACGATCACGCTCGGCTCGCCCAACGGCACGCTGCCCACGCGGTGCTCGGCGGCCACCGCGCGCAGCTCGTGGGCACGCGCGCAGTCGCGCACGATCTGCTCGATGCGCTCGTGTGCCATCTCTGTGTACGCCTCGTAGTCCAGGCGCGCCACCTCGCGCGTGACGCCCTCGAACGTCACGATCGCGCCCGCGCCGGGATCGGACACGGCCGCTCGCACCCGCTCGCGCGACAGCGGCTGCTCGCTCACCAGCACGTGTACGGGCGTCTCGATCGGCTGGCTGCCGCCGCTGAGCGGCGGGATCAACGCGAGCTCGTCGTCGCCGTGCAGTTCGGTCTGGGGGTCAGCGTACTCGCGGTTGACGGCCATCACCACCGGCATGCCCGCCAGCAGTTGCTCCAGGCCATCCAGTTGCGCGAGCGAGCTCAGTGCGTCGGCGACCGTGGACCCGCGGCGCAGGCGCAGCGCAACCGTGTCGGTTCCGGCGCTCTCGCGCAGCACCGCGAACAGCCGCACGCTCAAGAGCATCGCCCCGGCGTCTGGATGCCCGCGGTCATCGGCGCGCGCGTCCGGCGGCGTTGCGTCATCGCCGCTCATGCCCAGCCGCCCATCCAGGGAGCCAGCGGCTCGATCTCCACGCGCTCTGTGGGCGCCACGCGCGTGGTCTGGCTGGGGATCAGCGCGAGAGCGTCTGCGGCGAGCATCGAGCTGAGCACGTGCGAGCCCTGCGGGCCCGTGGGCGCGACGTGCCGGCCGTCCTCGCGTTCGCTCAGCCGGCAGCGCAGCGCGTGCGCGCGTCCGGCGGGCTTGTCATAGCCGCCGTCCAGGCGCGCCGTTGGGCGCACGTCCGTGTGGGGGGCGCCCTGCATCGCGCGCAGCGCGGGACCGGCGAGCAGCACGAACGTGACCATCGCCGAGACCGGGTTACCCGGCAGGCCGAACACGGGCCTGCCGTTCAAAGTCCCGAACCACGTCGGGTGCCCCGGCCGCAGCGCAAGGCCCCAGAACGCCTGGGTCGCGCCGAGCGCGCGCAGGCTGGCGCGCACATGGTCGTGTGCGCCCACCGACACGCCTCCGCAGATGACCACCGTGTCGGCGTCGTGCGCGGCAGCGGCGATCGCCGCGCGCGTGGCGCGCTCGTCGTCGCCCACGACCTCGCTGGCGAGCACCTCTGCGCCAGCGCAGCGCGCGAGCGCGCCGACGGAATAGGAGTTGGAGTCCCTGATGGCGCCCGGGCGTGCCCGCTCGCCGGCCGCGAGCAGCTCGTCCCCTGTCACGAGCAGCGACACGCGCGGCGCGCGGGCACAGCGCACCTGCGCGCGTCCAACCGATGCGAGCACTCCGAGCTGTGCGGGACCGAGCGTCACGCCGCGCTGCAGCACGGTCGTGCCCGCCTGCACGTCCTCGCCGGCGCGGCGCACCTGCTCGCCGGCTGCCACCGCCTCGAGCACGTGCACGCTGGTGTCATCGCGGCGCGTGCGCTCGACGCGCACGACCGCGTCGGCTCCCGCGGGGATGATCGCCCCCGTCGAGATCGCGATCGCCTGTCCGTCGCCGAGCGTCGCCTGCGCGGGGCGCCCGGCGCGCGACTCGTCCACCAGACGCAGGACGACCGGCTCGGCGTCGCACGCGCCGGCGACGTCGGCGGCCCTGACCGCGAAGCCGTCCATCGCCGAGCCGTCGAAGGGCGGCAGCGGTCGCTCGGCCACGATGTCCTGCGCGAGCACCCGCCCGAGCGCCGAGTCAATCTCGAACGTCTCGCTCGGCAGCGGTGTGAGCGCGTCGAGCACCATGCGCACAGCGTCATCCAGCTCGATCTGCCCGCTTGCGTCCATCGCCCGGCAACTGTAGTGCCGGACCGGCGCATCGACGAAGACCGCCGAATGTCAGAGGCGGGCGTGCACGACGACCTGCGGATGCCAGACTGGGGCGATGGACAACGCCGTTGCCAGCGCGAGACCGCCATCCATCGCCGATCCGAGCGCAGGGCAGACATGCGCGCTCGTCGCCGTGCTCGCCGGCGGGCTGGCCACGCGCATGGGCGCGGCCAAGGCATCGGTCGATCTGTGCGGGCGGCCGTTGATCTCCTACCCGCTGGGCGCGGCGCGCGCTGCGGGCCTTGACGCGGTCGTGGTGGCCAAGCGCGCCAGCCGCCTGCCGCCCCTGCGCGAGCGGATCGTCTATGAGCCCGACAGTCCCCGACACCCGCTGTGCGGGATCGTCGCTGCGCTGCGCCACGCGGGCGTTTCCGTGATCGCAGTCGGCTGCGACATGCCGTTTGTCAGCGCCGGCATGCTCGCATGGCTGGCGCGCGCCGGCGGCGAGACGGGACTCCGGCGATCCGGCGAGCAAGCGTGCTCGAGCCCCGCCCAGGCCGCGGTGGCCGAGGTCGACGGCCGCCTGCAGCCGCTTCCGGCGCTCTACCGCCCGGCGGACCTGCCCAAGCTCGAACGCGCGCTCGCCCGCGAATGCTCGCTGCAAACCGCGCTGCAGGCGCTTGCGCCCCGCGTCATCGCCGAGGAGGCGCTGGCGGCATTCGGCGAGCCACGGCGCCTGTGCTTCAGCGTCAACGCTCGCGAGGATCTGCAGACGGCGCGTCGCTGGATGGAGGGCTGACGGTGCTCGACGCGCTCGACCGGCCGCTGCGCGACCTGCGTATCTCGGTGACCGACCGCTGCAACCTGCGCTGCCGCTACTGCATGCCGCGCGAGGTCTACGGAGCGGACTATCGCTTCCTGCCCCGCGCGGAGATCCTCGATTTCGAGGAAATCGCCCGCCTGGCGCGCGTGTTCGCGCGGCTGGGCGTGCGCAAGATCCGCCTGACCGGCGGCGAGCCGCTGCTGCGGCGCGACATCGAGCGGCTCGTGGCGATGCTCGCACGGATCGACGGGATCGATGAGATCGCGATGACCACCAACGGGCTGCTGTTGGCCGGCAGGGCGCAGGCGCTCGCGCGGGCGGGGCTCGCGCGCGTGACGGTCAGCTTGGACGCCCTCGACGACGGCGTACTGCGCGCGATCGGCGATGCGCCTCTGTCGGCGCGGCGCGTGCTCGCGGGCGTCGACGCGGCTGGCGCCGCAGGCCTGCACCCGGTGAAGGTCAACATGGTGGTGCGCCGCGGGGTCAACGACCACTGCGTGGTCGACATGGCCGAGCGCTTTCGCCACAGCTGGCGTGGCGCTGCGCTTCATCGAATACATGGACGTGGGCGCCAGCAACGGCTGGCGCCTGGAGGAGGTCGTGCCGGCGCAGGAGATCCTGCGCTCGCTGCAGGCGCGCTGGCCGCTGGAGCCGCTCGACCCCGTCGTCGCGGGCGAGGTGGCCTCGCGCTATCGCTACTGCGACGGCGCTGGGGAGATCGGGCTGATCCATTCGGTCAGCGAGCCGTTCTGCGGCGGATGCACACGCGCGCGGCTGTCGGCCGACGGCAAGCTGTTTACCTGCCTGTTCGCGCGCCGCGGACATGACTTGCGCGCGCTGCTGCGCGCCGGCGCCGACGATGCTCAGATCGAGCAGGCCCTGCGCGAGGTGTGGGGCGCTCGCGCCGACCGCTACTCGGCGCAGCGCTCGCATGCGACCGCGCCGGCGCAGGGCGGCGGTCGAGCTCGCCAGGACGGGGAGAGGACCGCAACTCTCAGGTCGGCGACGGCCATCCCCCGAAGATCGAGATGTCCTACATCGGCGGCTGAGCCCACACGGCGACGTCCTCGGGCGCGATCAGCAGGCGCAGCGGCGCACCGACCTGCACCGTGACCGTCTCGGCGATACGCACGGTCAGCTCCAACGCGCCGTCGAGGGCTATGGTCAGCTCGCGCACGGCGCCCAGATCGACCTCGTCGAGCAGGATCGCCTGATAGCCGCTGGCGTCTACGCCGGGCTGGTGTACGCGGATGCGCTCGGGGCGCACGCACCACACGACCTCACGTCCCTCGGCAAGCCCGCAGGTCGGTGCGCGGATATCGACCCCGGCGCTGCGCAGCGTGTCAGGGCCGGCGACATGCCCACGCCGCGCGTTGGCGATGCCCAACAGGGCGGCGACCTGCGCCGAGTTCGGGGTGCGGAAGACCTCGCTGCGCGGCCCGGCCTGCAGCGCGCGCCCGCCGTCGATGACGATGATCTCCTCGGCCAGCAGCGCCGCCTCCTCGGGGTCGTGCGTGACGATGACCGTGCACAGATCGCTGTCTCGCTGCAGCGCGCGCAGGTCGCGCCGCAGCCGGTCGCGCACGGGGGCGTCCAGGCCGGTGAACGGCTCGTCGAGCAGCAGCACGCGCGGCTCGATCGCGAGCGCCCGCGCGAGCGCGACGCGACGCTGCTGTCCGCCGGACAGCTCCTCGGGATAGCGGTCCTCCAGGCCGGCCAGGCCCAGGCGCTCGAGCCACCAGGCCGCAAGCTGGGGCCGCGCCCGCTTGCCGAAGTTCACCTGATGCCAGACGGTGCGCCGCGGCAGCAGCGCCGACTGCTGGGGAACGTAGCCGATCTCGCGCTGCTCGCAGGCGAGCATGTGCAGTGCGCGCGAGCCCGCGTTGACGTGCCCGCCTTCGCTTGCGGTGAGGCCGGCGAGCAGGCGCAGCGTCAGCGTCTTGCCCGCGCCGGAGGGACCGAGCAGCGCCAGGCGCGGGCTGCTCGCCCGGTGGGCCAGGTCGAGCGAGAAGTCGCCCAGGCGCTTGCGCAGGGCGAAGTCGAGGGGGTCGGGCGAGCGCTCCACGCCGGCCGCCGGCGGGTCCCAGGCGGCGAGCGTGGCCGCGTCCACCTTGCGCCCGCGGCGTCTGGGCGCGTGCATGCCGCTGGCCAGTAGGAACACGAGCGCGACGGCCAGCGCGACAGCCACGGGAAGCATCGTGGCCGGCAGGCCGCTGGAGCCGAACTGCACGAAGGCGAAGACGGGCAGCGAGTAGGGGTGGTAGGCGAGGATGACCGTCGCGCCGAACTCGCCGAAGCAGCGCAGCCACGCGAGCACCAGCCCGGCGCCGATGCCCGGTCCGGCGGCGGGCACGGCCACCCGCCAAAAGCGTGCCAGGCGCCCGTGCCCGAGCGCGCGGGCCATGTCCTCCAGTGCGGGGTCCACCGCGGCGAAGGCGGCGCGGGCGGCCACGATCGCAAAGGGCGCCGCCACGAACGTCTGGGCGAGCACGATGCCGATGCGGGTGTCGGTCAGGTTGCCCCCGAACAACCGTCCGGCGGTCGTGTAGGGGCCGACCACGTAGAGCAGCAGCAGGCCGCTCATCAGCGGCGGCAGCGCCAGTGGCAGCGCCACCAGCGCGAGCGCCAGCCGGGCGGCGGGCCCGCGCCCGCGGGCGAGCAGGTAGGCCAGGGGGACGCCGAGCGTGGCGATCACCACGGCAGAGATGGTCGCGGTCAGCAGCGAAGTCGCCAGCGCCGCGCCCAAGCCCGGGGCCGAGGACACCCCGCCGCCCAGACGCACTACGAATGCGACGATCGGAGCCAGCAGGTAGAGGGCCAGCAGGCCGGCGAGCCACGGCAGCGGGCTGCGCGCCCGGTCGAGCATCGCTCAGGGAGTGGCTGCGCCCACTGCGCTGCCGAGCCCGGCAGGCACGGCGGCGGCCGGGCCGCTGAGCTTCGGCGAGATCGGGGTGAGCCCGCTGCTCGTCAAAGTGGCGCTGGCGCCGAGCAGGTAGCGCACGAACGCTTCGGCGCCGGCCTGGTGGAGAGGGCGGTTGAGGATGGTCACCGTATAGGCGGCGCTCTTCGCGATCGGCGCGAGGCTGACCGTGGGGATGTGCGCGACGTTGGCCTCGATCGCGTAGAAGAAGCCGGCGTCGAGCTGCCCCGCCTGCAGCCGTCCCACCAGATCCGTCTCGGGGAACACCGGCAACGAGCGCTGCGCCGTTCTCAGCGCCGGCCTGCCCAGCTTCCTGGCGGCTTCTTCCAGAGCTTGCACGGTGAGCAGGCCCTTGGGGTCGAGCTTGGGGTCCGTGCGCCCCACCCTGATGCCGGGCGAGACGATCACTTCATACCAGGGCCTGCCGTGCGCGAGCTCCTGACCGAACCTGCTGTCGGGGTCATAGCCGAGCACGAGCGGCGTGGTCGCGAAGGTCGAGTACCACGACACCCAGTTTCCGTTTGCCGAGCCCTGCAGTGTCTGGTCGGCTTCCGCGGAGGCCGACACGAACACGTCGACCTGGCGGACCTTGCCCTTGATCTGCTTGGCGTCTTCGCCAGAGCCGCCGCCGAAGCCCTGGAAGGAGTAGCCCGTCGACTTCTGGAAGGCCGGTCCGATGTCGTCTTCCATCAGCTTGGCCAGCGAGCCGGCGTAGATGACGGCCACGGGGCCGCCGTGGCTGGAGGAGGCCGTCGAGCCGGTCGAGCTGCTGCTGCTGCTGCTGGAACCGCACGCGGTCGCTGCGACAGCCACGATCGCCAGCAGCGCCGCGAGGGCTGGACGCGCGGCGCCCGCCTTCATGCCGCCCGCCCGCGCACGGACGCTCCGTCGCGTTCGACCATCACCGAGGTGGCCTTCACGATCGCGGTGGCGGGCACGCCCGGGGCGAGCCCCAGCTCCTGCACAGAGTCGCGGGTGATCGCCGCCGTCAGCTGGAACGGCCCGGCATCGATCTCGACCAGCGCCATCACGCCGCCGATCTCTACGGAGCGCACCACTCCCGGCATGCGGTTGCGCGCCGAGCCGCTCGTGCGCGTGCGGTGTCGCTGCGGGGTGCGCGACAGGCGCGCGACCTCCGCGGCGGACACGCGCCTGCGGTTGTGCTCGTCGCGATGGGTGTGCAGCTTGCCGGCGTTGGCCCAGCGGCGCAGCGTGTCGACGCTCACGCCGATCGCGCCGGCGGCCTCTCCGAGCGACATGTCCTTGTTCTTGGTCTGCCTGGGCATTGCCTAGGCAGAAAGTTACGTGATCGCACGCATCCGCGTCGGCTGCTCTACGCTCAGATGGCGATCCAAGATGTCCGCAGATCGAACAACCGGCCCGTCCGGTCCGCACGCCTCGCCGGCGCCCGCCCCGGGTGCGGTCACCGTGCTCGAACGCGACGGAGAGCGCGACGCGGTCGCGGTGGAGGAGCCGCTGGAGATCCGCGTCGACGGCGAGCCGGTGGCCGTCACCATGCGCACGCCCGGCAACGATGAGGAGCTCGCGCTGGGCTTCCTCTACGGCGAGGGCCTGATCGACGGCCCGACGCATGCGGGGCTGAGCGACGATCTGGCGGCCAACACGATTGAGGTGCGCGGGCCGCTGGCGCGCGAGTTGCCCGCGCGGCGCTTCTACACGACCTCATCCTGCGGCGTGTGCGGCAAGGGAGCGATCGAGGAGGTGACGGTGCACTGCGGGCCGCTCGAGCCCGGCCCGCGGGTCCCTCGCACGCTGCTCGCGGGATTGCCCGACAGCTTGGTGCAGCCCGGCTTCGCGCGTACCGGGGGCCTGCATGCGACTGGCCTGTTCGACGAGCGCGGAGAGCTGTTGTGCATCCGCGAGGACGTTGGGCGCCACAACGCGATGGACAAGGTCGTCGGCTGGGCGCTGCTCGAGGGACTGCTGCCGCTGTCGGGAAGGCTGCTGTGCGTCAGCGGCCGCCTGTCCTTCGAGCTCGTACAGAAGGCGGCCGTGGCGGGCGCGCCGGTGCTCGTCGGCGTGGGCGCTCCGACCTCGCTCGCGGTAACGCTTGCGCGCGACCGCGGCCTGACACTCTGCGGCTTCGCGCGCCGGGGCCGCGTGAACGTTTATGCGGGCGAGGAGCGCGTGGCGTAGCTGGCCACGCGCTCCCGGGTGCGCGGCTACTTGATCGTCAGCTTGAGCGTTGCGCTGGCTTTCTGGGCGATCTTCTTGGTGGCGTCGCTGACGGTCACGTTGATCTGGAATTCGCCGCCGTGGGGGTACTGTTTGGCGGTCGGTTTGCCCGACAGCAAACCTTTGGGGCTCAGCGTAAAGGCGGTCGGCAGGTGGGTGGCGCTGGTCACTTTCCAGCTGTCGGGGAGCAGGCCGCCCGCGGCGGTCAGCTGTGTCGAGTAGTGCATGCCCGGCGTCGCTTCTGGCAGCGCGGTGGTGGTGACGTGCAGGCCGACCACGGTGAGCGTGAAGCGCTGGGTGCTGGGGGCGCCGACGCCGTTTTCGGCGGTGAGGGTGATCTGAAATGTCCCGGTCTGCTTGGGCGTCCCGGAGAACACGCCGTTGGCGAAGCTGACGCCTTCGGGCAGGGTGCCCCACTTGGTGATCGTCGGGGCGGGCGTTCCGGTGGCGGTGACGGTGAACGTACTGGATTCGTGGTCGTTGAAGGTCGCTTCCGGCGCCGAGGTGATCACCGGCGGCGCGTCCACTGTGAGGGTGAAGCTCTGGGTGGTAAAGCCGGCGGTGTTGGTCGCCGTGAAGGAGACCGTGTAGATGCCTTCCTGGGTGGGGGTGCCGGAGAGCGTGTCGGTGCTTTCGTCGAATGTCACGCCTTCCGGAAGCGTGCCCGACTCGGTCACCGACGGGGTCGGCGTGCCGGTGGAGGTGACGGTGAAGCTGCCTTGGCTGCCCTTCGTGAAGGTCACTTCCGGCGCTGAGGTAATCGTGGGCGCTGCGTCCACGGTGAGCGTGAAGCTCTGAACGGCGTCTGTGCCGATTCCGTTGTGGGCCGTGAATTTGATCGGGAAGCTGCCTTCCTGAGTAGGTGTGCCGGAGAGCGTGTCGGTGCTTTCGTCGAAGGTGACGCCTTCGGGCAGGGTGCCGGTCTCTTTGATCGTCGGCTCGGGTGTGCCTGTGGCGGTCACCGTGAAGCTGCCTGCCTGGCCCTCGGTGAACGTGGCGCTGTCACCGGATGTGAACGCGGGCGCTTCGTTGACAGTTTCGCTAAACGAGCCAGACGATCCGCTGTAGTTGGAGTCGCCCGAGTAGGAGGCAGTGACTTCGTTGACGCCGGCTGTGTGCAGCGTGGTGGTGCACACAGCCGTGTCGGGGGATGACAGGCTCAGCGGCTGGGCGGAGCATTGTGGGATCGTCCCCGAGCTGTCCGAGAACGACACGGTGCCGGTGGGCGAGCCCGTGCCCGGCGCGACGGGGGCGACGGTCGCCGTGTAGGTGACCTGCGCGCCGACCGTGCCGGTGCCTTCGTCAGACGAGCTCGCCGACGTGGTTGTCGCGACGGCCGGCGCGGTGGCCGAGGTCAGGCGCATCGTCAGGATGTTGCGATACAGCGCCGGGTCCTTGGCGCCGATCGTGTACCGCGCCGACGGGTTGGTTCCGAGCACGGTGCCGGCGGAGGTGATCGGCTTGGGCAGCCTGTAGCCGGCGAAGACCATCGTCAGCGACCCGTCGGGGTTCTGCACGACCGTGGGGCCGTAGGCGCGGCCGGAGTAGTAGGCGCTGATCCCCAGCGGTTCGTCCTTGCCTTCTGCCAGGGCCTTGTCCTGAGCGGCCGACGCGGAGAACGTGTAGTCGGTGCTGAGCACGACCTTGGGCACCGACCATTCCCTGCCGTTGGTCGACGATGTGTAGAAGATCTGGTTGAACGCGTCGCTGTCGCCGTCGGTCGCCCACGATCCGGACAGGAACATGCCGTAGCTGCCGTCGGGGTTGGTGACGATCGTGCCGCGCGAGCCGATGTAGCGAAGCTCTGTCGTGTCGGGGCTGCCCGGCGCGAGGTCGGTCGGGCTGGTGCTCGATGGGCTGGTCTGCTGGTCGGGGTTGGAGATGTCATTGTATGCACCGGTGTTGTTGCCGACGCCGGACGTCGAGCCGCTGATGGGGCCGAGGTCGGTGAAGTTGATGCCGTTTTCGGTGTAGGCCGTGCGCAGCACCGTGAGGTCCTCGTTGTTGCCGAACAGCTTCTCCGGGCCCTTCGATTTGCCGTTGTTGCCCTCGCCGATCTGTTCCAGCGCGGAGAACGGAGCGATGGCCGCGTTTGGCCCGCCGATCCAGTTGCCTTCGGCGACCGAGCCCGTGCCTCCGCTACAGCCGGTGAGGTTGAGGCTGCCGGCGGGCACGCCCGACTGGGTCGCCGCGGCGAAGCCGGTGCACGTCACTTCCTGGATCGGTTTGCCGACTTCGGTGCCGAGGTAGATTTTGAAGGATCCGGGGCTGGGCAGCGGCTCGCTCGGGTGCACCGACGGCGTATAGGTGATCGTGGATGCGGGGAGTTTGACGGTCCCCTTGGTGAACGTCGAGCCGCTTACCGATCCGTCTGTCGTGCCCACGATGAAGTAGGCGAGGACCTTTTCGGTGTAGAGGACGACGGTCGATTTGGCGGGCGCGCCCGGATAGCTCGGCAGGGTGCCGACGACGCCGTCGGGCGCTTTGAGGCCGGTGGTCACGGCGGCGTTCGCTGGCAGGATCGGGTCGGCGGTGATCGCGTCGCCCTGATGGACGGTCAGCGGCGAGCCGCTGGTGTTGGTGCAGTCCTCGATTTTGGTCGTGGGGTTGGCGTTTGCCTGAACGCAGTACACGGTGTCGCCGTCGATGTAGACGCGGTTGGGCGCGTTTTCGTTGAGGATGAAGGTGGTCAGCGGGGAGACGACTGAGTTGCCGTTGAGGAAGCTCAGCTTTTCCAGGCCGCCTTCACCATTTGCTTTGTTGGGCCCGGCTGGGACGGTGTAGGTGGCCCCTTTTTCGGGTTTTTTGCCGCCGATTTCTTCGGGGTTGGCCGTGGCGATGACCTGGACGAGGTCGTCGTTGGCCTTGACTGTGAGGGCCGCGGCCCCGGCTACCGTGCAGCCTGTCAGCTCGATGGCCGGGGTGGTGCTCGTGCCGGTGCAGGTTACGATCGTTTTCGACGGCGAGGCCGCGTTGTAATCCTCATACGGGCCGGCCACGATGTGCTCGGGCGAGTTTTCGCTGCCGAGCGTCGAGACGGGGATGCTCACGCCGCCGCTGGTGGGAACTTCGACTTCGGCGGTGGCGTAGGTGTTCGGGTCGATGCCGACCGATTCGCTGGACGGCAGTCCTGCCAGCGGGTCTGCGCCAGACGGTTCGACGTCGTGCACGAGCAGGCCCACGCCTTCGTAGTCGCCGGCGGGGCGGTTGAGCGTGTACAGCTTGGCGCCGCCCCCCAGCGAGCCGACGTAGGGGTGGCCCTGGCCGTCGTCGTTGGTGTCGGCGGTGGGGCAGTAGCCTTGGTTTTGCTCGAGCGCCTCGCCCTCTGTGGTCCAGGTCTTGCCGTTGTCGGTGGACCTGGCGACGGTGATCGTCTCGTCGGCGTCCTTGGGGCGATAGTCGAAGTAGCCGGTCAGCGACCCGTCGGCGTTGCGGACGATGTCGGGGAAGTAGTAGGGCGAGAACGGCAGCGGGGTGCCGGTCGGCTGGGAGACGGGCGAGCCGGTCTCGGGGTTGGCGCCCAGGCTGGAGCAGTAGCCGTCCAGCGGCCCGGGGGTCCCCGCGACGCCGCTCGGGTAGGGCACCGAGCCCGAGGCCGCCGGATAGACGGCCACGTTGGGCTCGCTGACGCCGCCGAGCGTCGTTTCGCTGCCCCCTGGCGTGAATGTGGGGAGCAAGTCGGAGAAGGGGTAGGGGCTGCCGGCGTTGGCGTCGCCCTGCGAGGTGTTCCACGGTCCGCCGGAGACGGTGTCGACGACCGGCGTTTCCGCTGTGTAGACGGTGCCCGAGCCCGACGCGCTGGCGCCACTGGCCAGGACGAGGGACGTCGCGCCGGCGCCGAGGCAGGCGAGCAGGGCAAGCAATGAGGCACTTATGCGGCGCAAGGGATCTCCGATCGTCGACTGGGAACCGGGGCCTTCTAGCAGCTACGACTGCGCCCGTGGGCCAACGTCACGAGATCTTCACCACGCCGGTAACCAGATGTTCACCAGTCGCTGCGCGCGCAGATTGCGGGCATTGCGCCTCGCTTGGCGACGCACCGCGCGAGCCGCACGCCGTGGTCGCCCGCGCGTCAGCCGGCGCTGGAGCTGCGCAGCCACTCGGGCGCGGCACGTTCGCCGACCAGCCGGCAGAACACCTCGACCAGGTGGGGGTCGAACTGCGTGCCGGCGCAGCGACGCAGCTCCGCCAGGGCATCCTCGACGGACATCGCGTCCTTGTAGGAGCGCTCGTCGAGCATCGCGCGAAAGGAGTCGCAGATCGTGATGATGCGTGCCCCCAGCGGGATCTCCTCGCCGGTTAGGCCGTCTGGGTAGCCCTTGCCGTCCCAGCGCTCGTGGCTTGCGCGCACGAGCGGGCCGATCCGCGCCAGCGACGGGCCGGCCGCGGCGATGATCTGCTCGCCCATCACGGTGTGCTGCTTCATGAACGTCCACTCGCTTTCGCTGAGCGGGCCGGGCCTGGTGATGATCTCGTCGGGAATTCCGAGCTTGCCGACGTCGTGCAGGTCGCCGGCCTTGATGATCAGGCTGATGGTCTCCTCGTCGAGGCCGATCGTGCGCGCGAGCAGCTCCACGTCGCCGGCGACGTCGTCTGAGTGCTCGCCCAGGTCAGGGTGGCGCTGGGCGAGCGCGGCGTGCAGCACGCACGTGATCAGTTCGGCGGCGCCGTCGCGGCTGGACGCCTTCTCGCGGTACATGTGCTGGTCGGCCAGGCGCAGCGCCTGCGTCGGGTCGCCGGCTTCGCGGGGGATCTCCACTGCTCCGGCGGCTGCGCTGACGGTGAACGCGCCGCCCCGTTCGCTGAGTGCCTCGCGGGCCTGGAGGAAGAGGGCGTGCGGGTCTGCGACGCGGGTGGAGATGAGCACGCAGAACTCGTCTCCGCCGAGCCTGTACACGGCACCGTGCGCGCCGACGGCCTCGCGCAGCCGGCGCCCGAGGCGCTCGAGCAGGCTGTCGCCGGCGACGTGCCCGAAGGAGTCGTTGTAGGTCTTGAAGCCGTTGAGGTCGAAGAACCACAGGAACGCAGGCTGCTCCTCGCTGGCGCGCTGGCACACCCGCGGCAGCTCGTCGATCAGCGCGCGGCGGTTGAGTAGGCCGGTCAGCGGGTCGGTTGTCAGCTCGCGCACGACCCGGCGGTTGGAGACGACCAGCCCGACGATCGAGCCGATCAGCGTCAGCAGCGCGACGGCCAAGACGGACAGCATCGCCGCGCTCCAGGCGTTGAGGAAGTCGGGGTCGGCGGAGCGGTCGGTGGCGGTCACCGCCACGACCTGGCGCGCCCCGCCGACCGTCAGTCCCAACGCGGCGACCATCGCGCGTCGATCCCCGTTGACGGTCGATTGGGGGCGCTGTCCGAGCCAGCCGCCTTGCACGGGCAGGATGTGGGGCGAGCCGAGGCCGGTCGTGGCCATGCTGGAGGGACCATACAGCAGCACGCGGCCGCGTTCGTAGCTACCCAGCACGACACCCACGCCCGGCGTGTCGTTGACGATCAGGCTCAGTCCCTCGGTCTTGGCGATGCTGATGTCCAGGTGCACGAGGCCGAGCGCGCGGCCGTGCACGCGAAACGGTGCCAGGAAGGCAACCGACAGCTGTCCGCTGACGGGAGACAGGAAGGCGCCGCTGGCCGCACCCAGCGGGTTGTGGCCGGCGAGCGACAGGAACTGGCGGCCGAGGCTGAGCGGGAAGACAGGTGCTCTCGCGGTCGGCCCGCACACGAGCTGGCGTGCGCTGCCGTCATCGAGGCAGGCCGCCGTCAGGGGGACGAAGGAGGAGCGCTGGATCGTCGCCAGCGCCAGCCGCGTGGCGGCGATGTCCTGCGCGCGGTCGCCTGGCGACAGCGTCCGATCGGTCAGCAGCTGGCGCACGGCGGGGTTGACGAGCATCAGCGACAGCGCAGTCGTGGTCTGGCGCTCGCCGCCGGAGATGAGCGAGATCTCGCTGGCGACGGCGCTCTGCAGCGAGCGATCCTGTTCGTTGCGCCGCGTGCTGACGCTTTCGTTGGTCTCGAACACTGCGATCCCGCCGAGCAGCAGCGAGACGACGAGTCCGGAGAGCGCGAGCTGGCGCATAACGAGTTTGTCGTCCGCGGTAGGGCTACCTTGAAAGATGTGACAATAAATCCGGCAAACGTCTGTGGTGGTCAGACGAACGGCTCGCGCTAGCTGGCGCAGCGCGTCAGGCCCGCCAGCCGGAATTGCCGGTCGAGCTGTTCGTGCAGCGCGATGCCCCTGCTCTGCACGGTCCCGAAGTCGCTGAGATCGATCATCCCCGAGCGCAGCCGGCCCAGGAAGCGCGCCAGGGTGCCGGCGAGCTCGCGGGTGCTGGCCAGCGCGGCGTCGAGCTGGGCACCGGCGTTGCCGGCGGGCGGGTGCAGCGCGGCAAGACTGTCGCTCTCACTGTGCATGATCGCGACCGCGCGCGGCAGGTAGCCGAGGGCCTGTTCGGGAGTGTGCGGCCGGGCGAGCCCGTTCAGCTGGGCCAGCTGGCGTGCGCAGATGGCGTTGCCGGCGGCGATGTACGCGGGCACGGACGCCTCGGCCCGCGCGGACGGGTGCGTGCCCGAGCTCCCACAGCCGGCGAGCGCGCCACATAGGAGTGTCAACAGAACAATGGCGTGTCTATGTCTCATCTAGCCGGAGGTTTCGGCGGGGATCGCCGTGTCCGCGAGCCGCGCAAGCGGCCTTTCGACACAAGAGCCGCGATTCGCCTGTTTGCACACCCGCGCAAGCGGGCATCCCCACCACCATGAGCACCTCCACCGATCAGGTCGTCCGTATCGCGCTGCCTGGCGGCGGACAGATGCCACAGCTGGGCTTCGGCGTCTTTCAGGTGCCCCCGCGGGACACCGCACAGGCGGTCGCCTGCGCCCTGGCGTGCGGCTATCGCCACATCGACACCGCGGCGGCCTATGGCAACGAGGCGCAGGTGGCCGAGGCGATCCGCGCGAGCGGTCTGGACCGCGGCGAGGTGTTCGTGACGACCAAGTGCTTCAACGACGACCAGGGCCGCCAGGCGGCCAAGCGCGCGCTGCACGCAAGCCTGCAGCGGCTCGGCTTCGACTACGTCGATCTGTACCTGATCCACTGGCCGGTACCAGCCTTCGACCGCTATGTGGAGACGTGGCAGGCCTTCATCGAGCTGCGCGATGAGGGCCTGGTCAAGGCGATCGGGGTGTCCAACTTCCAGCCCGAACACCTGCGTCGCGTGATCGCTCAGACGGGCGAGACGCCGGCGGTCAACCAGATCGAGCTGCATCCTTACCTGCAGCAGCGCGCGCTGCGCTCAGAACACGAGGAGCTGGGCATCGTCACCGAGGCGTGGAGCCCGCTGGCGCAGGGCCAGACGCTGGAGGACCCGACGATCGCGGGTATCGCACAGGCCCATGCCAAGACGCGGGGCCAGGTGGTGATCCGCTGGCACCTGCAGGTGGGCAACGTGGTGATCCCCAAGTCGGTCACGCCGGCGCGCATCGAGGAGAACTTCGACGTGTCCGACTTCGAGTTGGACGAGCGCGAGATGGAGGCGATCGCGGGTATGGATCAGGGCAGGCGCATAGGGCCCGACCCGGACACGTTCGTGCGGCCCTGACCCTGGGACTGCCAGCCGTCAAGTAGTCGCGCCGATCGGCCGATGCTTTGGCATGTCTGTCTCAGCGGGGCGCAGCATGCATGTAGACGACCCGATGCTGGCCGGTGTCGATCACGCGGCCGCGGCGGCGCTGCGCGAGCTTCCGGAGGCGCTGATCCTGGCGTTCGACCGCGACCTTCGCTTCGTGCTGACGGCGGGTCACGAGATCGAGCGCCTGGGCCACCCGCCGGCGTGCCGCGAGGGCCAGAACGTGTGCGACGCGTTCGCGCCCGAGCTGTGGGAGCTGCTGGGTCCCCTGTTTCGATCGGCGCTGGAAGGAGAGACGCGCTCGCGCGAGATCTGGGTCGGCGAGCAGCAACACTGCCTGATGGTCGACGTGGGGCCGCTGCGCATGAACGGCGGGCATGACAGCAACGGCGTGGCGGGCGGTGTGGCGGTCGTGCTCGACATCAGCGCGCGCAAGCGGGCCGAGGCGTTTGCGCCCCGCCCGCAAGGTGACTTCGAGCAGGTGTTCGATCGCGCGCCCATCGGCACCGGCCTGTTCGACACGGAGGGTCGCTGGCTGCTGGTCAACCGCGCGCTGTGCGAGATCACCGGCTACACCGCCGACGAGCTGATTGGCAAGCGCTTTGACGGGATCATGCACCCCGAGGACGCCAACAACGACGCGCGCGACCGCGAGCGCCTGCTGGCGGGCGAGATCGCGGCCTTGCAGGTCGAGAAGCGCTACTTCGACGCGGCCGGGGAGGTGGTGTCGGCGATCGTGTCGATGTCGCTGGTGCGCGACCGCGATGGAGCCCCGCTTCACTACATCGCCCAGCTGCAGGACATCTCCGAGCGCAAGCGCCTGGAGGAGCACCTGCGCTATCTCGCCGACCACGATCCGCTAACGGGCCTGCGCAACCGCAGGTTGTTCGAGCACGACCTGCGCTTGCAGGTGGCCCGCTCACACCGCTACGGCGAGCTGGCGGCGCTGATGGTGATCGACCTGGACGCGTTCAAGGAGGTAAACGACAGCTATGGCCACAAGGTGGGAGACGACACGCTCAAGACTGTCGCGAGGGCGCTGACCCGGCGCCTGCGCGAATCGGACCTGGTGGCGCGGCTGGGCGGCGACGAGTTCGCGGTGCTGCTGCCCCACATCGAAGCCGAGGGCGTGGCGGTGGTCATAGAGGGCCTGGAGCGCGTCATCCCGGCGTGCACGATCGACGCTGGCGCGGCTGTGATCCATCCGTCGGCGAGCATCGGCTGTGCGCTGATCCACGAGCAGACAGAGAGCGCGGAGCAGGCGCTCGTGGAGGCAGACCAGGCGATGTATGCGGTCAAGCGCGCCAAGGCCGTCGCGGGCGGCTGAGGGTCGAGGCCGACCCACCTGGCGTCGCCGCGCGATCGTATGCGTGCGCCAGCCGATTTGAGCCCTCCGCTGCGGGCAATACGCTGGTTGACATGAAACCAGGCGAGCGTCTGGCGGTCATCGACCTGGGCTCCAACTCCTTCCGGCTGGTGGTGTTCATGGCCGGCGACGGCTCGTGGAGGCGCACGGACGAGATCTATGAGCCGGTGCGCATCGGCGAGGGGATGGCTGGCACGGACAGCCTGGGTGAGAAGCCGATGCAGCGGGCCCTGGTGACGCTGGACGTGTTCGCGCACTTCTGCCGCGCGGGCGGCCTGGGAGCGGACGAGGTGGACGCGGTGGCGACCAGCGCGATCCGTGATGCGGCCAACTCCCAGGACTTCCTGGCGCGCGCACGCAAGCACTTCCACCTGCCGATCCGCGTGCTCAGCCGCGAGCAGGAGGCCCGCTACGGGTACCTAGCGGCGGTCAACTCGACGACGCTGACGGACGGCTGTGTGCTGGACCTCGGAGGCGGCTCGCTGCAGCTGGTCAGGGTGGCAGGTCGCCTGGCGCGCGAGTCGGGCTCGTGGCCGCTGGGGACGGTGCGCATGAGCGAGCGCTTCCTGCCGCCCAACGGTCCGGCCAAGCGCAGGCAGCTGCAGGAGCTGCGCGAGCACCTGGACGCCGAGCTTTCTGGCGTGGAGTGGTTTGCGGGCGCGGGCTTGCGCGCTGACGATGACGATGGCGAGCGTCGCCTGGTGGGCATCGGCGGGACGGCGCGCAACCTGGCGGCGGCGGCGCAACGGGCGGTCGGCTTGCCGTCCAACGGCGTGCAGGGCATGGTCATCGAGCGCGACGTCCTAGAGCAGCTGGTCGAGCGCCTGGCGGGGCTGCCGGCGGCCGAGCGCGCGAGCGTGCCGGGCGTCAAGCCGGCGCGCGCGGACCTGATTCTGGCGGGTGCGCTGGTGGTCGAGGCGGCGCTGCGCGTGGGCGGCTTCGACGGCCTTGAGACGACCGAGGCGGGCCTGCGCGAGGGCGTGTTCTTCGAGCGCTTCATCACGGGCATGGCCGCGGGCGCGCCGGAACCCTTTCAGGGCCAGTCCGCGGGCGGGCCGGCGGGCGGGCTTCTGTTCGCGGACGTGCGCCGCGCGAGCGTGCTGAACATGGCGGCTCAGTACGGGGTCGACGGCGAGCACACGCGCCACGTGGCGGCGCTTGCGCTGGAGATGTTCGACGAGCTCGCCGCGCTTGGCCTGCACGACGGCGACGCGCGCGAGCGCGAGTTGCTGTGGGCGGCAAGCATGCTGCACGACGTGGGCATGTCAATCGACTACGACGACCACCACAAGCACTCGCGCTATCTGATTCTCAACGGCGGTCTGCCCGGCTTTGCGCCGGTGGAGACGGCGATCATCGCGCAGGCCGCGCGCTACCACCGCAAGGGCATGCCGGTGCCGGGGCCGATGGCGGCGCTGTTCGGCGCGGGCGACATCGAGCGCCTGGATCGCTGCGCGGTCCTGCTGCGCCTGGCCGAGGACCTGGAGCGTTCACGCGACCAGCTGGTGCGCGCGACGAGCATCGCCCTGCACAACGGCACAGTCGAGCTGCGCCTGATCACCGATGGCGAGTCTGCGGTGCCGCGCTGGGCGGCGGGACGCGAGCGCGAGCTGTTCGCGCGGGCGTTTCATCGAGACCTGTCGGTGGCGGCCTGACCGTATGACGATCGTTATACGGCGTCGATCGGCATACACATCGGCCGGCGCTGGCGGCGCCTATTCATCCCGCAGGCTCGCGTTCGTGCCCGGCGCAGTCGAACAGAACGAGCCCGGCACGCGAGACGTTGGGATCGTGCCAGGCGCTGAAGGGCAGCTGGCGACAGGCGCGCAGCACGGCGGCGGTGGCCTTGTTGCCGCCGCGCGTGGCAAAGGCGCCGCCGAGGACGACGTAGCGGGCTTGCCCGCGCGCGACGAAGCGCGCTAGTCCGCGCCCGTCGAGCGCGGGGTCGGCGCCGCTGTAGCCGGCGAGCGCGCCGGCGGGCAGCCCGAGCAGGATGAACGGGGAGGCGGTGTCGGCGGCGTCGGCGAGGATCGCCCAGCGGCTGCCGGGATGGTGGGCGCGCACGTAGGCGATCAGCGCGGTGTAGGTGCGCAGGTGCGCGGCGGGTATGCCGACGCCGCCTGCGCCGTTGTTGGATTTGGGGCCGGCGACGGGGAAGGTGCCCTCGGTGGGCGCGCCCCAGGTGGTGCTCGAAGAAGGCGGCGGGGGCGACGGCGAGCAGGCACAGCGTGGCTGCGACGGCGGGCGCGGCCAGGCGTCCACGGGCCAGCAGCGCGGCGGCGGCCAGGGCGATCAGGCCGACGCCGGCGCCGGCGATCAGCAGGGGGATGAACCACTGCATGTAGTGCTCTTTGTGCAGGAAAGACACCTGCACGGCGACGGTGGCGACGACGGCGCACGGGGCGAGCAGCAGGCGCCAGTCAAAGCGCCGGCCCTTGGCGAGCTCGATGAAGGCGGCGACACCGGCGCCGACCATGGCGCCGGCGCCGGGCGCGAGCGCGGACACGTAGTAGGGGTGGACGATGCCCTTGGAGAAGCTCAGCACGATGGCCTCGGTGGCAAACCAGCCGCCAAGCATCAGCGTGAGCGCCAGGCGCGGGTCGCGCCGCCCGACGAGCGGGTTGATCCGCTGGCGCGCGGCGGTGTCCACGGCGGTGGCCTGCGCCGTGCGCCGGCGCGAGCGAGCCAGCGACAACCACGTGCCGAGCCTGGCGAGCGCCATGGCGATCAGCCCGAAGAACGCGAATGGCAGCAGCCAGCCGCCCTGGTCGCCGAGTCCCGTGCCGAACAGACGCAGCGCTTTGGGCGATTGCGCGAAGGGCGTGGGTGCGATTTCGTGGCCGCTGGGCCCGATCGGCTTGCCGTTGGGGCCGAGCACGGGTTTGCGCTTGACGACGGAGGCGGGCTTGGCGGCGGGCTTGGCGGCGGGCTGTGCGCCAGGGCGGTGGCGGGGAGGGGGCAGCACGACGTGGGGGATGGCGCCGGCCTTGACGGTGGTCTGTCCGCCGGGCCCGCCGTACTCGCCTTGGACGCGGCCGAAGCCGTTGTATTCGAAGGTGAGGCCGAGCTCGGTGTTGTTGGTGGAGCTGCCGACGAACGGCCGTTGCGAGACGGGCGTGAGTTCGACGAAGGCGATCCAGGCGAAGGACACGATCGCCATGACCAGGCCGGCGACGAGCAGCTGCAGCGTGCGGCGCCAGAGCGAGCCGGGCGCGCAGACGATGTAGGCGAGCGCGATGCCGGGGACGACGAGGTAGGCGGCGAGCGTCTTGGTGTTGAAGGCCAGCCCGACGAGCAGGCCGCTGAGCAGCAGCGTGCGCCAGCGCCCGCTTTCGACGGCGCGCAGGCCGGCGGCGCAGGCGAGCACCATCAGCAGGATCAGCAGCGGGTCGACGGCGTTCTCGCGCGAGACGGCGACGAAGGAGGGAAAGACGGCGAGGGCGAGCGCGCCGGCGAGCGCGGGCAGCGGGCCGAGACGGCGGGCGAGCACGAGGTAGAGGACGGCGACGGCGAGCACGCCGATGATCGCCTCGGGTAGCAGCAGGGATAGTGGGGAGAAGCCGAACAGCTTGGCGCTGGCGGCCTGCACCCACAGCGCAAGCGGCGGCTTGTCGACGCTGACCAGCCCGCCGGGGTCGAAGGACACGAACAGGAAGTTGTGGAAGGAGTGCAGCATCGACTTGACGGCTGCGGAGTAGAAGTTATTGGCGTAGCCGTTCTGGGACAGCCGGCGGGTGTTGAGCACGGCGGACAGCGCGAGCACGCCGACGAGCGCGAGGTGGTGCACGCGCGGCTTGACCGCGGGCAGGTGCGTGCTGCGCTCCCTGGCCGGCCGGGACGGGAGCTCGAACTCGGCGGTGGCAGGAGCGGACGGGGTGGCTGTCTGCGGCGTTGAGCTCATGGCGAGAGGGCTCCCAGCAGGCGGTCGAGGTCATCCTCGTCGTTCCATGCGCCTACGGAGGCGCGCAGCCAGGGCCGTTGGGGAATGTTACGCACGATCACGCCTGATTCGCCAAGCTTTGCGCGCTCGGCGACTGGGTCGTCGCTGGGAAAGGAGATCAGCGTGGTGGGCCCGCGCGGGGCTGGCGGGCGCCCGCGCTCGGCCAGCATCTGCGCCAGGCGGGCGGCGAGCGAGCGGGCGCGCTCGTGCACGGCGTGCCAGCCGGCGGACTCGAGCACGCCGTGGGCGGCGAGCGCGCAGGCGACGGTCTCGGCGTTGAGCGACAGCGTGTCGAGGGCGCGTGCGTCCTCGTGCGGACTGGCATCCAGCCCGGCATCGGGGTCGGCGAGATTGCCGTAGCCGCGCCTGGTTACGGCGAGGCGCTCGCGCAGGGCGGGGCTGACGTAGAGCATGCCGGTGCCGTCGGGGCCGCACAGCCACTTCTGCCCGGCGCCGGCGTAGGCGTGGCAGCGCAGCGCGTGCACGTCGACGGGTACGGCGCCGACGCCCTGGGCGCCGTCGAGCAGCACGGGGATGTCCAGCTGGGCGAGCTCGGCGGGGGCGACGCTGCCGCTCATCCAGCCGACGTGGCAGCAGGCGACCAGGCGCGTGCGCGGTCCGACTGCTTGGGCGACCTCGCCGAGGGGCACTTCGCGTACGTCCACGCCGTGCAGCTGGCGGGCGGCGCCGAGCGCGCCGAGCAGCCCCGGGTGCTCCTCGTCGCTGGTGACGATCTCGTCGCCGCTGCGCAGCTGCAGGCCGTCGATGACCTGGGCCATGCCCTCGGTGGTGCAGGTGGTGAGCGCGAGATCGGCGGGTTGGCAGCCGAGCGTGCGCGCGTAGGCGGCGCGCAGCGCGTCGGTGAGCTCGCGCCGGCGCTCGAAGTGGGCCTGCGCGCGCCCGTCGCTGCACTCGCGCTGCAGCTCGCTGTGGGCGGCGTGCACGGCGGCTGCGGGCAGCGGGCCATCGGTTCCGGCGTTCAGGTAGGCCACTGCCCCGAGCACGGGGAACTGGGCGCGCAGCCCGGAGATGTCCACAAACCGCGAGAATAGCTCCATGTCCGGAACAGATGCCCAGGCTCCGCTGTGGGAGCCGTCTGAGCAGCAGCGCGAGCGGGTGGAGATGACGCGCTTCATGAGCTTCGCGGGTGAGCGCCGCGGCGCGCCGTTTGTGGACTACGAACAGCTGTGGCAATGGTCGGTGGACGAGCTGGAGGATTTCTGGGCCGTGGTGTGGGAGTTCTGCGGCGTGCGCGCGTCAAAGCCGTACGAGCGCGTGCTGGCGTCCCGCGAGATGCCGGGCGCGCGCTGGTTCGAGGGCGCGCGGCTGAACTACGCGCAGAACATCGTGGAGGGCCTGCTGCGAGGCAGCGCGGGCTCGCGGCGCGATTCCGATCGCGTGGCGGTGCTGCACACATCTGAGCTGCGCGACCTGTCCCAGCTGACGTGGGGGCAGCTGTCAGGACAGGTGGCGGCGGTGGCGGGCGCGTTGCGCTCGTTGGGCGTGGCGCGCGGCGACCGCGTGGTGGCATACATGCCGAATATCCCGGAGACGCTGGTGGCGCTGCTAGCGACGGCGTCGATCGGGGCGATTTGGTCGAGCGCGGCCCCGGAGTTCGGCGCGCGCGCGGTGATCGACCGCTTCGCGCAGATCGAGCCGAAGGTGCTGCTGGCGGTGGACGGCTACCGCCACGGCGGCAAGGACTTCGACCGCGCGGAGAACGTACGGCGCATCGTGTCGGAGCTGCCGACGGTGGAGCACGTGGTGGTGTTGCCGTACCTAGCGTCAGACGATTTCGATGAAGCCGCCTTCGGCGGGGAGGGGTCGCGCGGCGTGCTCACGTGGGATGGCCTGCTTTCCCGCGGCGAGGGCTCGGAGCTGGCCTTCGAGCAGGTGCCGTTCGACCACCCGCTGTGGGTGCTGTACTCGTCGGGCACGACGGGCCTGCCGAAGGCGATCGTGCAGGGCCATGGCGGCATCCTGCTGGAGCAGCTAAAGAAGCGCCTGCACCTGGACCTGCGCGACGGCGACCGCATGTTCTGGTTTACGACGACGGGCTGGATGATGTGGAACTTCCTGGTTGGCTGCCTGCTGTCAGACGCGGCGATCGTGCTGTACGACGGCAGCCCGGCGCACCCGGACCTGGGTGTGCTGTGGGATCTGGCGCAGCGCACGGGGATGACGTGCATGGGCGTGAGCGCGGGCCTGGTGGCGAGCATGGAGAAGGCGGGCGTGGTGCCGCGGCAGGGACGCGACCTGAGCGCGCTGCGGGCGGTGGGCGCGACGGGCTCGCCGCTTGCGCCGGAGAGCTTCAGGTGGATCTATGACCAGCTGGGCTCGGAGGTGTGGCTGTTCTCGACGAGCGGCGGCACGGATGTGTGCACGGCGTTCGTGGCGGGCAACCCGATCCTTGCGGTGTACGAGGGCGAACTGCAGTGCCGCGCGTTGGGCTGCGCTGTGGAGGCATGGGACGAGCAGGGCAACAGCGTGAGCGACGCGGTGGGCGAGCTGGTGATAACCGAGCCGATGCCGTCGATGCCGCTGTTCTTGTGGGGCGATGACGATCCCGCTCACCCCGGACAGCGCCTGCGCGACAGCTATTTCGCGATGTACCCGGGCGTGTGGCGCCACGGCGACTGGATCCGCATCACCCCGCGCGGGGGGGCGGTGATCTACGGCCGCTCGGACTCGACGATCAACCGCCAGGGCGTGCGCATGGGCACGAGCGAGATCTACCGTGCGGCGGCGGCGGTGCCGCAGGTGCTGGACGCGCTGGTGGTGGACATCCCGGCCAGGCCGGGGCAGGACGAGTTGCGCATGGTCATGTTCGTGGTGCTGCGCGACGGCGCAACACTGGACGACGAGCTGGCGGGCGAGATCAAGCGGCGCATCCGCGAGGACTGCTCGCCGCGCCACGTGCCCAACGAGATCCACCAGATTGCAGAGGTACCACGCACGCTGTCTGGCAAGGTGCTGGAGGTGCCGGTCAAGCGCATCCTGATGGGAGCGGACCCTCAGCAGGCGGCGAGTGTGGACTCGCTCGCCAACCCGCGCTCGCTTGACTACTTCGTGGCGATGGCCGGCGAGCTGGCTATGCCCGGCGGGACATAAGGCGCAACCTGCGGCGCCAGGAAAGCGGGCGCATAATGAGGTGGCGTGAATCAGGCGGTGTGCGACTCGTAGCCTGGAACAGAGACCTGGCCTACGGGATCAGCGGAAGCTCTCGTACCCGGATCCGATCGGGCTCAACGACAACGATGCTGCCATCGGCGAGGTCACGCGCGATCGTCGCGATATTGGCGAGCAACATCTCCGATTGCTGCTCTGGTCGGCGTTGGGTCCCGTGACGAAACAAGACGACAGAGGGTGATCGCTCTTGTCGCAGGGCGAGAAGCGTGCCAAAGTCCGTGTCTGCAGAGACGACCACGCGTTGCTCCTGCTGCGCGCGCTCGAAGATCTCCTCGTCGCTGGCGGCCTGTAGGCCGTAGTCGCGAACGTGAGCGGCCTCGTGGCCGGCGGCTTGCAGGCGCTCGGCGAGGACTGGCGAGAGCGCGTTGTCGACCAGGAACCTCACGCAGAGGCTGCGAGCGGAAGCTCTCGCTCGCGGACGGCCTCCGCGGCATAACGCATCGACTCGCGAATGTCCTCAGCCTCCAGGTCCGGGTAAGCGGCGAGGATCTCTGCATTGCTCATACCGTCAGCGAGCATCCCAACCACGGTCGCGACCGGTATCCGCAGACCGCGGACGCATGGAACGCCGCCCATCTGGTCTCCTCGCACCGTGATCCTCGTGAAACTCATCCGTCCCAGCTTATCGTGCGAAAATGACACCGCCGAAGCCCCTTGGACCGGCGTAGAGCCACAAACGGTGAGTCTGTGACAGCAGGTCGCGCCTCGATGGGCCTGCCGGTGTTCCTGAGACGGCCGGAAGGGGAACAGGACAACCCGGTGATGCGTTAAGTTGCATAAAGCCTCGCCGCTGCCGATACATAGGTGGTGCGCTCATATCGACAAACCGAGGCGTTGCGGAGGGCCTCTCCGTGCTCAGAACGGCTGGCCCTGCAGCTCGACCCGGCCCTCGGGCCAATCGGTTGCGCCGGCGAGCGGCTTGAACATCGCGCGCATCGGCACGGCGATCGCGCCCCCGGGCTGTTGCGCCGAGACTGTCTGCTCGATCGGCTGGAAGCCGAGCTTGGCGTACAGGCTCATGTTCTTTGCCAGGCAGAACAGCATCGCCCGCTCGGCTCCGAGCTCGACTGCGATCTCCAGCAAACGTTCGACCATCGTGCGCGCCAGGCCCTGACCGCGGGCGGCTTTGGTGACGATCACGCCGCCGATGCCCGCCACCTGCATCGGCGGCTCGTCAGCCACCCTCACGTCGGCCAGCACGAGCCCGGCCATGGCCACCAACTGCCCCGCGTCATCGCGCACGCCGACGTGATGGCTCTTGTCGCGCCACACCAGCGTTTCGCCAATGCCGCCGAACGGCTCGCGCTCTCCAGCGACGATCCGCTGCCAGTCCTCGTGGGTCACCCTGTCCAGCTTGACCAGCCTCACGGGCACACGGTAGTGGCCCGGCGGGGGAGGACTGCGAGGGCGCGACGTCGAACACTGCGCCGATGAAGCGAGCAGCGACGCAAACGACCGAGCCTCCGCAGGTCGGTCGATCCACGAGCGGCGGCACCGGGGCACACCAGAGCCTGTCCAAGTACATCCAGGCACGCTTCGAGGACTGCTCGCGCTCGCAGAAGGACGTCGCCCAGTACATCGTCGACCATCTCGACGAGGCCGCCTTCCAGACCGCAGAGGAGCTCGCGCGCCGCGCGAACACATCGAGCTCGACCGTCGTGCGCTTCTCCCAGGCGCTCGGCTTCGAGGGCTTTCCCGAGCTGCAGGCGGCCGCGCGCGAGGAATACAGGCGCGTGAACGCCAAGGCGGCCAAGGAGGGCGCAGCCGCGTCCAGCTCCACGCCGCTGTTCTCGCTGGACCAGAACGAGTTCGAGTCGGCACTTGCCGCCGACCACCTCAACGTGGAGGACACCGCGCGCAAGGTCTCCAGGCGCTCCGTGGAGGCCCTGATCGAGGCGATCGTTGGCGCCAGCAAGGTGCTCGTGGCGGGCACCGACCAGATGGCCTTCTTCGCCAGCTACATGCGCCACCTGCTGATGCTGTTGGACCTCCGCGTGGACGTCGTCGCCAGCCCCTCCCAGGAGGCGCTGTCGCGGCTGGGGCGGATCGACGAAGGCACGCTGGTCATCGGGCTGTCCGCCGGGCGCCCGCATCCGCTGGTCGTGCGCGCGATGAAGCTCGCGCGCCACCGCCAGGCCAGCACCGCTGCGATCACCGATGCGACCCTCTCAGAGGTCGCAAAGCTCGCGCAGATCAAGCTCTATTACTCGTCCAACAGCCCCGCCTACGTGCGCTCGCACACGGCGCTGCTGAGCGTCATCCAGGCGCTCGCCTACGGCGTCTACGCGCAGGACTCCGCGCAGTACGACGACCGCATCAAGGCGTTTCGTCTCAAGTAGGCGCTGCGCTCTGAAGCCGTCGGCTCGCGGCAGCTTCGCTGCGGGCGAGCCGGCCGTCTTCAGAGCTCCGCTTGGCTAGGGATGGGAGGGCGAGGTCCGTCGCTCTGCGGGGACGGATAGGGTTCCTGGATCCTGTCGCCGAAAGGAGCGCAACGAATATGAATGCTCGGTCTCTTCACGTCCCCACCCCTGCTCGATCCGGGCGCGTCCTTGCTGTCGCTGTGACGGCGGTGTTCGTGTTCGGGGCGACGCTTGCGCTTGCGGCGGCGAAGGCGGGCAAATACGCCGGCACTACGTCCGAGGACGGCCCGGTGACGCTCACAATTGCTGGCAACAAGAAGACGATCATCCACTTCGACGCGGTGCTCGGCTACAACGGCAAGTGCGGTCAGGGCGGTGGGCCGGGGCTGACAGCGGCTCCTGCGACGATCTCGATCGGGCGGGGCGGCAGCTTCAGCGAGAACGTGAGGCTCACGCTGCATGCCGGCGTCAGCATCAATGACCCCGGCCGCGTGTTCGGCAAGGCGTCCGGCTCGAAGGTCACGGGCACGATCGAGCAGTTCCTCAAAGGCAAGGTCAACAAGTGCTACGTGGAGACGTTCACCGCGCAGCGCGGCTAGCCGTGCACGGCCCGCGCGAGCGTGCGTGCGGTCGCATGTCAAACTAGAGCGCATGCGCGACGAGGCGACATTCCGCGTCAAGACCGGCCTGGCCGAGATGCTCAAGGGCGGCGTGATCATGGACGTGGTCACGCCCGAGCAGGCCAAGGTCGCCGAGGACGCCGGCGCGGCCGCGGTGATGGCCCTGGAGCGCGTGCCCGCCGACATCCGCCGCGACGGCGGCGTCGCGCGCATGTCCGACCCGGAGATGATCGCCGGCATCCAGGAGGCGGTCACGATCCCCGTGATGGCCAAGGCGCGCATCGGCCACTTCATGGAGGCTCGCGTGCTGGAGGCGCTGGAGGTCGACTACGTGGACGAGTCCGAGGTGCTCACGCCGGCCGACGAGGCCAACCACATCGACAAGTGGGACTTCAAGGTGCCGTTCGTGTGCGGCGCCACCAACCTCGGCGAGGCGCTGCGGCGCATCGGCGAGGGCGCAGCGATGATCCGCTCCAAGGGCGAGGCCGGCACGGGCGACATCGTCGAGGCGGTCCGCCACATGCGCAAGATCACCGGCGAGATCCGCCGGCTGACGATGCTCGGCGACGACGAGATCGCCACCGCCGCCAAGGACCTCGCCGCCCCGCTTGACATCGTCCGCGGCGTCGCGCGCGAGGGTCGCCTGCCGGTCGTGCTGTTCTGCGCGGGCGGCATCGCCACGCCGGCCGACGCCGCGCTGATGATGGCGCTCGGCGCCGAAGGCGTGTTCGTGGGCTCGGGCATCTTCAAGGCCGAGGATCCGCCCGTGCGGGCGCGGGCGATCGTCGAGGCGACCACCCACTGGCAGGACCCCGAGCGCGTCGCGCAAGCCTCGCGCGGCCTGGGCACGCCAATGGTCAGCCTGGAGAGTTCAAAGCTCGAGGACGAGCAGCTTCTCGCGCAGCGTGGCTGGTAGCACGGCCGACCGCACCGACGGGTCGTCCGAGCCGCCCCTGATCGGCGTGCTGGCGCTGCAGGGCGGCTTCCAGGCGCACGAGCGGATGCTGGCGGGCCTCGGCGCGAACACGCGCGAGGTGCGCGTGCCGGGCGATCTGGCGGGCCTGGACGGGCTGGTGATCCCGGGCGGCGAGTCGACCACGATGACGCTGGGGATCGAGCGCGAGGGGCTGGCCGAGCCGCTGCGCGCGCTGGCGCTGGGCGGCACGCCGATCCTCGGCTCGTGCGCGGGGCTGATCATGCTCGACCGCGATCACCTGGGGCTGATGGACATGCGCGCGCAGCGCAACGCGTTCGGACGCCAGATCAGGAGCTTCGAGGCTGACGTGGATCTGCATGGGATCGACGGCGGCCCGCTGCGCGCCATCTTCATCCGCGCCCCCTGGATCGCCGAGCACGGGCCCGGCGTGGAGATCCTGGGGGAGGTGGACGGCCATGCCGTGGCCGCGCGTCAGGGCTCGATCATCGCGGTGTCATTCCACGCGGAGCTCGGAGACGACGACCGCCTTCATCGTCTGTTCCTGGGGCTGCTCGGCGGACCGGCGAGCGGGGCCGTCGAGCTCGCTGTCTGCCGACGGAGGGGAGGCCGCTTAGGTGCGCATCTCGCTGTCTGCAGACGAGCTGACCGGCGTTGCCGACCTGCTCGCGGTCGAGCTCGAGCGCCGCGGCCATGAGGCGGTCGTGCACGGCGCGCTTGCGCCGGGTGAGCGCGAGGACTGGGCGTGGGCGTCTGAGGCGACCGCGCGCGACGTCGCCGAGGGGCGGGCCGAGCAGGGGATCGTGTGCTGCTGGACGGGCACTGGCGCGTCGATCGCCGCCAACAAGGTCGACGGGGTGAGGGCCGCCCTGTGTCTCGACGCTGCCAGTGCGGCCGGCGCGCGCCGCTGGAACGACGCCAACGTGCTCGCGCTCAGCCTGCGGGCCACGTTGCAGGCGCAGCTGGGCGAGATCCTCGACGCGTGGTTTGCCGGTCAGCCCAGCGACGAGTCAGACGACCGCGCCAACATCGAGCACCTGGCCGAGATCGAGCGCGCCGCCCGCCGGGCCCCGTAACGAGCTTCTCAGCCCGCGGGCGAGGGCTACGCGGGCGCCTGGACGGGCGGAAAGGGGCTGGATTCGAGCTCGATCCCCTGCGCGGCCAGGTCGCCCACGCCGCCGTCGACCACGTGGATCACGTCGCTTGCGCCGTGGCGCTTGAGCAGGCTCGCAGCCGTCGCCGCGCGCGCCCCGCCCGCGCAGATCACAGCGATTGGCTTGGTGGGGTCAAGGCCATCGGGTATCCCCGTGATGTCGTGCCAGGGGGTGAGCACCGAGCCGGGCAGGTGACCCGCGTCCGATTCGCCGTGCTCGCGCACGTCGAGCAACTGCAGGTCGGGCTCGTTGGCCAGCCAGCCACGCAGGTCGGCCGCGGCGACCCTGTCGGTGTGGTCGGCCGGGTGGCGTTCCTGGCGCCAGTTGGTCATTCCGCCCGCGAGCAGCCCCGCGATCTGGCGCACGCCCACCGCCAGCGCCAGCTTGGCCGCCCGGCGACCGTCGGCGTCGTCGCGCCCGATGAACACGATCTCCTGGTCGTGATCGGCCAGCCACGCCAGCTTTGACCCGAAGCCGGGGCTGAAGGAGGGGATGCAGACCGAGCCGTGGATGTGTACGTCGTCGAACTGCAGGTCGGTCCTGACGTCCACCAGCAGCGCGCCTTCCTCGCGCTTGAGCTGCACCTGATGGGGATACAGCGCGGGCACCTCCACGCCGCTGGTCACCAGGGGACCGCTGTTGAGCGCCACGATCCTCTCGAAGTTGGGCGGCTGGGGCCCGAGGCGGGCGAGCGGTCGTCGGAGAGGTGCCAGTGAAACACATTGAGCTTCACGGCGGCCATGGCGTCCAGGTTGCGCTCGACGACTTCGAGGGGCATCCAGTGGCGCGCCACATCCAGCATGAGGCCGCGCCAGGCGAAGCGCGGGCGGTCTTCGACGTGGATGGCCGCAGGCCGAAAAACCGCCCGGGCCTTCGGCGATCAGTTGCACGAAAGTAGCCATGCCGTGCATGGCGCCGTCGATGGTCGCGGCCTTGATGGTGGCGCTCTGCCCGGTCACGTCGAGCGTGTAGGATTCATCCTCTCCGAGCGTGGGGTATGCAGGGCCGGCGGCGGAGCATTCGATCCGGAGCGTGGCGCGGGCAGGCTCGGCGGCCTTGGGGGCGACGATCCAGATGCCGGTCTGCCGCGAGATGCGCGCCACCAGGCGATCTACGGCGCGATCCAGGCGCGCATCGGAAACTCCCGTGGCAGCGACGGTGAAATCTTCATGGATTGCCAGTCTGCCATCCCCAGGCGTAGCCACGCGGGGCATTGGCATCAGCAATGTCAAAGCCAAAGCAGTTGCGAACATAATCTCCAGCCTTATTCCGCCAGCTTGCGGATCCAGATATTGCGATACCTGACGGGACGCGAGGAAGAGTGATCCTGAAGCATCAGCGGCTCTTCCGGATTGTGCTTTTTGTACGGCAACACCACTTTATATTCCGTGGGACCGTTGAGGGCGCGGTGATCCTGCACCAGCACGCCGTTGAAGAACAGCGTTTCATAAGCGGGGCTGACCACCTTATCGCCGTCGAATTTCGGTGCATCGAAGACCACATCGTAGGTTTGCCATTCGCCGGGCTTGCGCGAGGGATTGACCAGCGGGGGCCACTGCCCGTAAATGGCTCCGGCCATGCCGTCGGCGTAGGTGGCGGAATGATAGTTGTCCAGCACCTGAATCTCGTAGCGGCTCATCATGTACACGCCGCTGTTGCCGCGCTCCTGGCTCTCGCCTTGAATGCCCTCGGGCTCCTGCCATTCGACGTGAAGCTGGCAGTTGCCGAAGCTCTGGCGCGAGATGAGATCGCCGGTGCCGTGGACGATCTCCATGTAACCGCCGGTGACTTTCCACTTCGCGTCCACCATTTTGCCGCGCTCGGCGCCGCGTCCGCGCTGCTGCCATTGCGAGAGATCTTTGCCATCGAATAAGACGATGGCGTCGCTGGGAGGCGCGCCCGGGGTAGCGCCGGGAGTCACTTCGGGAGGATAGGGCCGATCGGGGTCGTGAACGTGCCACGGCTGGTTGGGCAGAATGGGAGTATCTTTGTAGCCGTCGCGATGCGCCTGCTGGGCACTGAGGCCCGCGGCGGCCAGAAGAATTACTTGCATGATGCGGAATCGCATGACGCCTCCAGCATAATACATGGTGCCGGTGAGAGCGCGGAGCTGCGGGAGATGCGATAGAGTGATCGCGCTAGCTTCAGATACCTTTCAATCGGCGATTGACCTTCCTTTGCCCAGCGCCAACGGTGATGCCGCGAAGTAATTCTCAGGAAACGCCACATTCCAGGAACTATGGGCACAATCCGGCATCGTGAGGCGCAGCCGCACTGGTATCCCCCAGCGCCTTAAGGAATAATGGGCTTAACGTCTTGACGGACAAAAGACGGCGGTACCGGAAAGTTCTCCGTGCCAGTCCCCGTTACCTGCGAAGCGGGAGGTTCGAACCTGCTTGAGTTGAGAGACAATGAGGGTGTGGCGCAAGCGATAATTAGAGATCCGGACACAATGCATGGCATCCCGGTATTCCGTGGAACGCGGGTGCCGCTCCAGACGCTCTCCGAGTACCTGGAGGGCGGCGAGACTCTGGAAGACTTTCTGGAGGGGTTCCCAACCGTCTCCAGCGATCTCGCCATTAGCGCTCTGGAAGAGGCCAAGCGCCTGCTGCTTGCCCGCGCTTCATGAAGCTTCGCGTCGATGAGTGCATCGACGAACGCTTGCGACTCTCGTTTCCCAGCCACGACTGTGTGTCGGCAAGGTTTGCCGGGTTGGCAGGTTTGAAGAACGGACAACTTCTCGACGCGGCGGAAGCAGCCGGTTTCGAAGTGCTGATTACGGTTGACCAGAACATTCCGAGTCAGCAAAACCTCAGCGGCCGGAATGCCCCCTGAGAATCGTTGCAGGCCCAGGTCACGCGCCGATTCTTGAAAGGTCATCCGGCCGTCTCCGGACTGCCGACATAGCCTTCGGCGGCGGATCAATTAACTGAACCGTATTGCGTGCAAGCGCTACTCGGCGCGCAGGGCTTGCATGGGGTCGATCCGGGTGGCGCGGCGCGCGGGGACGAGCGCGGCCGCGAGGGCGCAGGCGATGAGCGCGCCGGCGGCGGCGCTGAGGATCAGCGGATCGCCGCTGCGCACGCCGAAGAGCTGGCTGCGGAGAATGCCGCCCGCCCATACCGCGACCGGCAGTCCGATGGCGAGGCCGCAGGCGATCTGCGCCAGGGCGCCGCGCAGAATCATGGCGATGACTGCGACGCGGGTAGCGCCGAGAGCGGTCCGGATGCCGATTTCGCTTGTGCGGCTGGCCACGGTGTACGCAGTGACGCCGTACAGGCCGATGCAGGCGAGCAGCAGCGCCAGCAGACCGAACAATTCGGCCAGGCGCGCGATCAGGCGATCGCGGTTAAACACGTTGCCTACCAGGTCTCCAAACGTCAACACGCGCACCACCGTGATTTTCGGGTCGAGTTCGGCCAGGGAGCGACGGATCAGCGGCTCCAGATTGCGCGCCTGGGGCGCGACGCGAAGTTCGAGGAAGCGCGGATAGTTGGAGCGCACCAGGGCATTGGAGTTCCCATCGCCCGGCGCCATTTGCAAATAGGGCAGGAAGAAGGTGGGCCCGGCTTCATCGCGCGCATCCATATACTTGGCGTCTTCGGCGATGCCCACGATTTCGTAATCGTGCTGGTGGGCGGGACTGGTCATGCCGAACCGCTGCCCGATGGCATCCTGCTTCGGGAAGAACTTGCGGGCGAACGCCTGGTTGACCACCGCCACCAGCGGCGCGTTGGGTGTATCCTCTGGGCCGATCGGCGCGGCCGCGCACCAGGCGCGTGCCGATCAGTTTCGAAGTAGCGGGGGCTGATGCGCAGCCACGAAGAGGAGTCGCGCGTTTCGCCGCCCTGCCCGATGGGGTGGCCTTCGATGTAAATGCCGCTGGACCAGTTGCCGCCGGCCATGGGGGCGTTGAGTGAAAACGCCGCGCCGCGGACGCCGGGCAGGGAGTCCAACCTGGCGGAGAGTTGCTGCAATTCCTGGTACAAACGCTCCGGACTGTACTCGTTGAATACCGCCTGAATCCAGACGATCATGCGATTTTCGGACGCGAAGCCGAACTGCTGGTGCTCCAGGTTCCGCAGGCTGGCGGTGAGCAGACCGGCGCCGGCCAGCAGCACCAGCGAAAGGGCCGCCTGCACCACTACCAGGGAACGCTGCAGGCCGGTGGATCTTCTTCCAGTGGACCTGCCGGCGCCGCGCAGCGCGCTCGCCGGGTCCAGGCGCGAGGCGAACCAGGCAGGCACCACGCCAAAGACGATCCCCGTGGCCACCGAAACCAGCAGAGCGAATGCTACTACCGCGAACTGAAGGAGTGGCGTCCACCGGAACGTAACGGGAGCCGCGAAAGGCCAGGGCCAGCAGCAGGCGCGCGCCGCCATATGCCACCGCCAGGCCCGCCGCGCCGCCCAGCAGCGAGAGCGCCAGGCTTTCTGTCAGGGTCTGGCGGATGACGCGGCCGCGTGCCGCGCCGAGCGCCATCCGGATGGAAGCCTGTGCGCTATTGGCCGCGCCGCGCGCCAGCAGCAGGTTGGCGATATTGGCGCAGGCGATCAGCAGCACCAGCAGGGAAGCCGCCAGCAGGATGCGCAGCGCTCCCGCGTATTCTTCCTTCAGATTGTTTAGCCCCGCCGCCTGCCGGGCTCACGCTGATGTGCTGCTCATCGATGCGCCGGCGGTTGAAGTGTTCGCCGGAGTTGGCTTCGAACCAGCGCTTCAACTCGACGTTGACGTGGGCCTCGACGGCGCCGGGAGTCACTTTGGGCTGGAGCCGGCCCACCAGGTACAGCCAATGCTGATCGCCGCGCTCCAGGAGGGAATTCGTACCGCGAAGAGCAGCTTCGGTGGCCAGGGGCAGCCACACATCGGGCGGATCGGCGCGCAGGGTATCGCCATAGAAGCCGGGCGGGGCGATACCGGCGATGGTGAACGGCAGGCCATCGATTACAAACCGTGCCCGCACCACAGACGGATCGCGCCCGTAGCCTTGTTCCCAGGCGCGAAAGCTCAGCATGGCGGCGGGCGGAGCGCCGGCCGCATCGTCCGCCGGCACCAGCGCGCGTCCCGCATAAGCGCTCACGCCCCACATGCGGAAGTAATTGCCGGAAACGAACTGGCCGGTGAACACCTGCGGCGCCAGGGCGCCTTCCCGCCGCACGTTCAGCGGACCCAGGCCCACCTGCATGGCGGCCAGGTCTGCGAATTCGGGCGACTGGTCGCGCAGCGTGCGGTAGAGCGGATAAGAGTAAAGCGCGAAATTCTTCTGGTAGCCGCTGTTGACGCAGCAATCGGCGCCCGTGCCCAGGCGGTAAATGCGCTCGGGATTGGCAACCGGGAGCGAACGCAGCACAATGGCGTTGACCAGCGTGAAGATGGCGGTGTTGGCGCCGATGCCGAGCGCGAGGGTAAGCACGGCCACGGCGCTGAAGCCTTTGCTCTGGCGCCACTGCCGCAGGGCGAAGCGCAGGTCCTGGCGGAACTGGTCGAGCCACATCCAGCGGCTGCTCTCGTAGAAATGCTCTTCGCGGCTGGTCAGGTTGCCCAGGGCGCGGCGGGCGGCGCGCCGTGCCTGGTCTTCACCGGCGCCCTCGGTGAGCAGTTGATCGGCCTCCAGGGCCAGGTGCGCACGCAGTTCCTCGGAAAAATCCTCCGGTTTGCGCTTGCGGCCAAACATACCGTCACTCCGTTTCGGGACCGAGAACGCGTCCGATGGCGGCCGCCATGCGCCGCCACTCGCTGGTCTCCTGCACCAGCTGTTTGCGTCCCGCCTTGCTCAACGTGTAAAAGCGGGCTTTGCGATTGTTGGAAGAAACGCCCCATTCGGCGGAGATCCAGCCGCGCTCTTCCAGGCGCTGGAGGGCCGGGTAGAGAGCCCCGTGGTCCACCAGCAGCACATCTTCGGACTCCTTGAGAATGGCGCGGGCGATGCCCTGGCCGTGCTGCGGCCCGAATACCAGGATGCGCAGAATCAGCAGGTCGAGCGTGCCCTGAAGCAGGGCGATGTTCTTCTTTTCTTCTCGGGTAACCATTCAACCTGAGTGTGCGCTTCCCCGGGTCGATTGTCAACCGGTAAATTAGAAATTGATCCCCGGCATGAGACCCCGGTCGCGGGCTGACACATGGCATTAGCGTAGAGGCAGTGTCTCGGAACTCCGGAGGAGATTGAGGGATTCATGCAGCTATTCGGCAGCTTCCACGATGCCTGCCTACGTGAGATCCACCTCGCGACTGGGCATTACGTCGAAGAGAACCTCTTCATGCGAGTAGATTGGCGAACTACGGTATTGATGCTATTTCAGCGGCAGTTTCGCGACCCCTCCGCCATCGAGCTTCGATTCGAGAAGGTAGTTGGGTTGCATGTGTCCCCGCCTTGACTGATGCGCGGAGAACCGGCAGTGTATCATGGCATCGATGGATGAGGAAGAGTTCGACGCGATGATGGGCGCGCGGCCCTGGCGACTCGAGGATGCGAAGCGGCTGGAGGGTCAATGGAGCCGCTCCGCGACCCTCGGTATCGCACTGTGGGGCAAAACGTCCGCCGACCTGCAGCGCCAACTGCTGGCGCCCTATCCGGAAATACCTTCGGGCTTTGCGCTGGCCGATTTCCGGGACCTGCTACGGACCGCGACCAACCTGGCAAGACTCTCTCGCGACCCGCGCTACTCGGCGATCGCCGCGATGGGCCATTCTTCCGCGACCATTACTGTGGGTACGGAGCAGTTCACGGCGTGGGAAGCGCGCTGCGAAGTAGTGCGCCGCGCGATCGAGTACCTGGAGAAGCGCTGAGAAGCCGCTCTATTCGATCCAGCCGCCGCCCAGCACCAGGTCGCCATCGAAGAAGACCGCGCCCTGTCCGGGGGTGACCGCGCGCTGCGGCTCGTCGAACACCACTTCCACCCGTGCCGGATCGCTGGTGCGATACAGGGTGGCCGGCGGCGGCAGCGTGCTTGTTGCGGATTTTCACCTGTGCGCGGACGGGGTGCGGACACGCCGGCGATGGAGATCCAGTTCACTTCGCGGCGAAGAATCGGCCGCGCAGCAGGTCGTCGTTTGCGCCCACCACGACGCGCTGCGACTGCGGGTCGGTGGCGATCACGTACAGCGGCTCGCCGGTCGCGATGCCCAGGCCCTTGCGCTGTCCCACGGTGAAGTGGTGGACGCCGTCGTGCTCGCCGAGGGTGCGGCCATCGGTGGTGACGATCTCGCCGCGGGTCGCTTGCTCAGGCACTGCCCGTCTCCTTCAGATAAGCGCTCATGAAGGCGGCGTAATCGCCGTTGGGGACGAAGCAGATTTCCTGGCTGTCGCCCTTGGCGGCCACCGCCAGATCCATGGACGCGGGCCAGTTCGCGCACTTCCGGCTTGTTCATTTCGCCCAGCGGAAACAGCGTGCGGGCAAGTTGCGCCTGCGTCAGGCCGAAGAGGAAGTACGTCTGGTCCTTGGCGCCGTCCACGGCGCGCAGCAACTGGTAGCGGCCGGAAGGTTCGTCATAGCGGATGCGCGCGTAGTGGCCGGTGGCGATCTGGCGCGCGCCCACCGAATCGGCCATCTCGAGAAAGCGATCGAACTTGATGTAGTTGTTGCACAGCGTGCAGGGAATGGGCGTGCGGCCGGCCAGGTACTCGTCGACGAACGGCTTGACCACGTGCTCCTCGAACTGCCGCTCGAAATTGACCACGTAATAGGGGATGCCGACCTGCTCGGCCACGCGGCGGGCGTCGTAAACATCGTCGAGCGAGCAGCAGCGTCCGGTGGCGCCTTCGTTCGCCAGTTCCGGCAGGCGCCGCTGATTCCAGAGCTGCATGGTCAGCCCGACGACGGCGTGGCCCTGGCGCACCAGCAGCGCGGCGACGGTGGAGCTATCCACTCCGCCGCTCATGGCGACGGCGATGGGCGCGGTATCAGGCATGGACGGAGATTCTGCGCAGATGCGCTACCGACGCTGCGAGCGCGTCCACCAGCGCGTCCACCTGCTCGGCGGTGTTGGAGCGGCCGAGCGAAAAGCGCATGCTGGCGCGGGCGCGGTCGGCGGGCAGGCCCATGGCGGTGAGCACGTGCGATGGCGTGATGGCGCCGCTGGAGCAGGCCGCGCCGGTGGAGACGGCGAAGCCGCGCAGATCGAGCGCGATCACCATGGCTTCGCCATCGATGCCGTCGAAGTAGATGTTGCTGGTGTTGGGCGTGCGATTCCAGCGCGCGCCGTTGATGCCGGTGCCGGGAATGCGGTCGAGCACGGCGTTTTCCAGGCGGTCGCGCAGGGCGCCCAGGCGCTCGGCTTCGGCCGCCAGACTGCGCGCCGCCAGGTCGGCCGCCGCGCCGAAGGCCGCGATGCCGGGAACGTTCTCGGTGCCCGGACGGCGGTCGCGCTCGTGATGGCCGCCGAAGGCGACGGGCGCGATGCGCGTGCCCTTGCGGATGTAGAGCGCGCCCACGCCCTTGGGCGCGTAGAGCTTGTGGCCGCTCATGCTGTAGAGGTCCACGCCGAGCGCGTCCACGTCCACCGGAATCTTGCCCAGCGCCTGCACGCCATCCGACGTGCAGCGGCACGCCGGCCTCGCGCGTGATGCGCGCGATCTCGGCGATGGGCTGGATGGTGCCCAGTTCGTTGTTGGCGTGCATGACGGAGACCAGCACGGTTTCCGGCCGCAGCGCGCGCCGCACGTCGTCGCGGATGACCACGCCGCTGGCGCCCACGCGCAGGCGCGTGACTGCGACGCCCTCGCGCTCGAGTTGCGGGCAGGGCGCGAGGACGGCGGGATGCTCGATGGCGGTGGTGATGACGTGGGCGGGGCGGGCCGCGGCGGCGCGCACCACGCCCAGGACCGCCATGTTGTCGGCTTCGGTGCCGCCGCTGGTGAAGACGAGCTCCGTCGGGGCCGGCGTGGATCAGCGCGCCAGCTGCCGCCGCGCGGCCTCCAGCCGCTGCTTGGCGTCCTGGCCGAAATGATGGATGCTGGAAGCGTTACCATACACTTGACCGAGACACGACACCAGCCGTCTCCAGAACTTCCGGAGCGACGGGGGTGGTGGCGTTGTGGTCGAAATAGAAGTGCTGCACTACTGTTCATTTTAACAATGCGTCGCCCGATCCTTACCCTGACCACGGATTTCGGCCTTTCGGACCACTACGTGGGCGCCATGAAAGGCGTGATTCTGGGCATCTGCCCGCAGGCGCAGATCGTCGATATCAGCCACGAGGTGAGCCCGTTCGAAATCACCGAGGGCGCCTACCTGATCGCGCAGGCGTACCGCTACTTTCCGCCGAAGACGGTGCACGTGGTGGTGGTGGATCCGGGCGTGGGCACCGCGCGCCGGCCCATCCTGATGGAGGCCGCCGGGCAGTATTTCGTGGCGCCGGACAACGGCGTGCTCGCCATGATTTACACGCGCGAAGAAGCACAAGGTCCGGCTGATCTCGAACGAGCGATATTTTCGGCACCCGGTGAGCCACACCTTTCACGGGCGCGACATCTTTTCGCCGGTGGCCGCGCACATCGCGGCCGGCGTGCCGCCCTCGCGCATGGGCAAGCTGATCGAGGACTACCTGCGGCCCGCGTTCCAGAAGCCGCACCGCGACCGGGAAGCGCACCTGGTCGGGCCGTATTCTGAAGATCGACCGCTTCGGCAACATCATCACCAATTTTCACAGCGAGGATTTTCCGGATCTCGAAAAGCGAAACTTCGCCATGGTGATCGGTCCCGCAGGAGACCAGCGTTCTGGCCCGGACCTATGCCGAGTGCGGTGCCGGCGAGTTGTTCGTGATCGTCGGCAGTTCCGGGTACCTGGAGGTATCGGTGAGCCAGGGCTCCGCCGCCAGGAAAATCGGATGTGAGAGCGGCGCGCTGGCGGAACTGCTGCTTTGGTAAGGGGCGCGGCGAGCCTATGCCACACCGTTTTTGATGGGGACGACCTTGGCGGTTGTAGCGCGTTCGACGGAGCGCAGAATGCGGTCGAGGTCGGTTTCGATGACCGGCTTGGGGAGAACGAAACGGCCGTCGCCGGAGAAATCGTTGGAAAGCTCCGCGTCGTACCTGTCGGAAAGCAGAATGAAGCCGCCGACCCGCGAGGACATGCGCTCGCTCAGTTCCACCCAATTCAGCCCGGGAGCGTGCACCGAGCAGAATGCGGCGTCGAAACGCATGCGATGGGCCAGTTCCAGCCCGGTATCCGCATTCGCCACGGGAACCACACGGTAGCCGCGCGCGGAAAGCAATGCCAGAAGCTGGCGTTGCGCGGCTTCTTCCGGCTCGATCATCAGGGCAGTCATGCGGCGGGAATGATCCACGGGCGGGGACGAGGCCGACACGGGCACCGGGATTGGCGCCATTCGCTCTCTGTTGGAAATGGGAAGCTCCACCTCAAAGCGCGGATCGGCGTTGGTCTTCTCGATGAGCCGCACTTCGCCGCCGTGTCCGGCGATGACGCTCCGGGTGACTCCCAGGACGGCGGCGGTCTCTTCCGGACTGCGAGGCTCCGGCGAAGCGCTGAAGGCGATTTCCACCAGCAGCCGTTTGGCCAGCAAGCTGGTGCGGATGGTCAGCACTTTCTGGGGCGCGGCCACCAGCGACTGTTCGGCATGCACCATCAGGTTCAGAAAGACCTGCTCCAATTGGCCCTGAGAGCCCAACACGGATAGAGGTTCGCGGCTGGTGAGGTCGCGGACACGAATGCCGCTGGCTTTCCAATCGCCTTCGCGAAACTCGATCAGGTTTTTCAGCAGCGCCGTGATGGAAACAGGCCGGGCTTCCACCTGCTCGGCGGCGGCGAAGGAGACCAGGCGGGCCACCATGCCGGCGGCCTTCTGCGCCTCCGAAGCGATGGCTAAGACGTCCCGCTCCGCCGGACTGTTGCGAGCCTTTTCGGTGGCGCGCTTTGCCAGATCCGAGATGGACGCCAGCGGCGTTTGCAGTTCGCTAACCACGCCGGAAATGAGGCGTCCGATGGCTGCCAGTTTCTCGGTGCGGAACAACTGCTCCTGCACCGAGCGCTGATCCAGCAGCCGGATAGTGACGCCGATCTGATTTCCCAGGTGCTGCGCCAGGGCTTGTTCATCGGCCGTAAAATCGCGTACCCGGTCATCCTGGTCGAGTTCCAGAACCCCCACCACTTCGTTTTGCGCCAGCATAGGCACGAAGAGCAGCGACTTGGGCGCCGCATCTCCATCCGAACCGCCGATGGGAAACGGGCTGCGGTCGATATCCGGAATGGCCAGCAATGTACGGTAGTGGAAACAGGCCACCGCCCCGGCGTGGGTTCCCGCCGGAGGAGAGGAAAGCGAAATCGAAGTTCCGGCGGGTTCCTTCCCCGGCACGGCATCCAGAGTCTTGGCTCCGCGATTGTGGGTGTACAGGTGAACGCGGGTGATCTGCAGAATGGCGGGTAACGAATCCTCCAGACGCTTCAGGATGGCCTCTGTGGAAGCGGCGCCCAGGATTTCCTCGCCCAGGTGGTAGGTCTTTCGCAGGCGCTCGCGCTGGTCGCCCAAGTGACGCTCCCGGCCCCACAGGAAGAATCCCACCAGCAGAACCACGCCGATTCCGCAGCCCAAGGCGATGGGCGGCAGCGACCAGCCTCGCTCGTGGTGTACCAGGAGAGCCGGAGATACCAGGACTTCGTATCCTCCCGTGAAGGGTGCGCCGGGGGAGTACTGGAATGCTACGCCAGTCGCTTCGATATCGTCGCCTGAGTTGAATCCCGCGAAGGAGGGCTGCGGCAGATAATGCGGCCTCGGCTCGAAGAGCTTGCAATGGTCGTTAATGAAGATCTGCGCCCCTGCGGAGCTGTCGGCCTGCTGGGTCAGGCGGCCCTTCACGTGAACCAGGCGGCCGAGGAATCGGGCATCCTCGACGTCTTTCGGAGTCACGGTAACGGCTTGGGGCGCAGGCTTCCGGCCCACCAGGGCGATGGTTCGCGGTTGGATTGTGACCATGCCGTCCTGAAAGGCGACGAGCCCGATAACGTCCAATTCGTCCCCGGGTTGGTAAGAGTCCAGGCTGCTATCGTTGGCCGGCACGCTCAGGACCGCGCCGCCCTCGGAGTCGTCTTGAATGGCCAATGCCGTAAGTTGCGGGAAATGATAGCGCTCCGCGTTTACCACGCCGCGGACCACCACTATTTTGCCGACATAGACGGAACTGTAGTCCGGCAGCTTTCTGGCGTTTACCTGCGGGAGGCTCAAGGGCAGCGGCAGGTCGGCACACACTCCTCCCGAAGCCAGTAGAAGTGCCAGGCACAGTGCACGCGAAAATATCAGATGGCCCTTTCTTGAGCCGTCAACCATTCCGCCAATTCCCCGCTTACAAAATTATCTACATCGATCACAGTACCAGGCAAGTTGTCATGAGTGGTACGGAGTCCGATAACCCTCATCCCTGCCGCCCGGGCGGCTTCTACCCCGGAATACGAATCCTCCAGCACGATGCAGTTTCCCGGCGGCGAGCCGAGTTCTTCCGCCGCCCGCAAATAGATCTCGGGATGAGGCTTCGGGTGGATCACCTGGTGGCCATCGATCACAATCTGAAAATACCGCCGGATCCCCGCGCGATCCAATAAGAAATCGACGTTGGCCGGTTCCGCATTGGTTGCAACGGCTTTCGGGATGGCCTTATACCGCTCCAGAAAATCTCTTAGCCCGGGCACCAGCAACTCCTCCAGGCGGCCGCCGATCATCTCGCGATAGAGTTCTTCTTTGGCCGCTCCACGAGCCGCTACCTCAGCCGGGGGCAGGCACTCGCCGAAAAAACCGCGGACGATCTGGTCGTTGCGCTTCCCATACATGGCGTGGAGCATCTCCTCGGTGGTCTCCACCCCGAACCGCCGATTGAATGCGGTCCAGGCCTCGCGGTGAAGCGGATTGGAATTTATCAAGACGCCGTCCATGTCGAAAATCATCGCAAATGGCGGTCGAACTGGTGAATGCAAAGGCAACGTATCCAATCGTACAAAATATTTAAGGACGCAGGTTGGCGCGCAGCCAAGTCAGGTAATCGGCAGATCCGCCCAGAACCGGTAGGGCCAGCACTTCGGGCACTTCGTAGGAGTGCATCCGGCGAATTGCCTGCTCCACGGCAGGAAACAGCGTGGCTGTTGATTTTATCAGCAACAGGTATTCGGCTGACGATTGTATTGCGCCTTCCCACCAGTAGTAGCTGCGGTGCACCGGAAGCACGTTCACGCAGGCGGCGACACGCTCTTCGAGGAGATGCCGGGCGATCCGTTCCGCCTCTTCCTCCGATGCGCTGGTACACAGAATGACAATCTCTCCGGTCATACGAAAAAACTACCAAACAAAAGCGGAAAGCAATGTTACCATTATCTTCCAGGCCCGTAGTCGCATGAGATTGCCGTTGGTTCGAGTTGCGTATGTGTTGGCCTTCCTCGCCGTTGCCGGATATGCAATAGTCACGTTGCGGGGACCGCGTGGGATTACTGCGCTTGTCGAGAAGCAACACTCTATCCAGCAACTCGAACGGCAGAATCAGTTGTTGCACCAGGAAATCGAACGGCAGAGGGAACGCATCAACCGCCTCATGGACAACCCTACGGAGCAGGAACTGGAAATCCGCGAGCGCCTGAAACTGGTGCAACCCCGGGACAAGGTCTACATTATCGGGTCCCCCGACCAGAAGCCGGCCGGGAAATAGCCCGCCGTGATGAAGAAACTGATGGTCGCCGTGATCGGCGCCGGAATCGGCTCGCTGCTCGGACTGCTGGTTTCGTTTCTGTTGAACGACTGGACTCCCGCGCTGGTGATTGGCGCGGTGGTTGGAGCTGTAATTCCGCTGTTCGTACTGGGTTCTCCGGGCAAGTAACAAAATGTGAAAATTGGGACTTGCCGAGCGGGAATCCGCACAGTAAAGTCTCAAGGGAGGCGTTTACATGGCGTTTTGTGCTACTTGCGGTGCTCAGGTGGAAGGACGGTTTTGTGCGAAATGCGGCTCGGCCGTGGGGGCGCCCGCGGCGGCGGGTGCCGCGCCCGGTGCGATGCCGCCTCCGGTGGCCGCATCCAGCGGGATGGCGGACAATGTAGCGTCGGCGCTTTGTTACGCGCTGGGCTTCATCACCGGGATCCTGTTTCTGGTTTTGGAGCCCTACAACAAGAACAAGGTGGTCCGGTTTCACGCCTTTCAGTCGATCTTCCTTTCGGTGGCGGTGATCGCCATCCGCTTCGCGCTAGCGCTCCTTTTCGGCGTGATGTGGAGCCTGTCGGGCGCGTTTCTGGGACTCGCGCTGTTCGCGCTATTCGGTTTTGCCTGCTTTATTCTGTGGTTGTTCGTCATCATCTCCACGTACCAGGGCAAGACGATCGTGCTGCCGGTGATCGGTCCGCTGGCCCAACAACAGGCGTAAGCGGGCGCTTGGGAGCCAGTCGCGTACAATGGAGTGGGCTGCTCCATGGTGACTAGACGAAGGGCTCTCCTGGCAGGGATTGCGGCGGGGATGACGCCGGCGCGCGCGCAGCAAGCTGGCCCGCAGCCAGCCGCGGGCTTCCGGCGCGAAGGCGGTCCCAAGCCGCGCTCGACACCCCCAATCTGCCTGTACACCGATCAGCTCCCGCTGGAGATCGGCTACGACGAGATAGGCGGCATGCTCCGGACCATGGGTTTCGATGGCGCGGACCTGGTGGTGCAGCCGGGAGGCCACATCGCGCCGGAGCACGCCGATCTGAACTTCGAGCGCGCCATCGAGTCGATGACCGGGTCCGGAACCGATGTGTTCATGGTCAGCACACCCTACACCTCGCCGGCCGATCCCACGGTTCGCCTGGCGATGCAGTGGAGCGGGCAGATGGGGGTCCGCTGTTTCCGGCCGGGCCATTGGAAGTACGGCGCGGGCGAGATCGAACAGAGCATGGCGGAGGCGCAGCGGGATATCTCGATCTTCGCCAACTTCGCGCGCGCGCTGAACATCAGTGTCGGGCTTCACAACGCGCCGGGTTGCATCGGCGCTTCCTTTTTCGATACCAACATGATCATTCGCGGGATGGATCCGCGCCTGGTGGGCTACGACTTCGATACCGGGTACGCGGCGGCGCAGGGAGGCGCACCGGGCTTCGCCATCGCGCTAAAACTGGCGCTCCCCCGTCTCAAGATGGTCACCGCCCGCGATTGCTACTTCACCAAAGAGGGCAACGCATGGAAGCTGGTGGAATGCCCGCTCGGGGAAGGGATGGTGGATTGGCCGCAGTTTTTTGCCACTCTGGCGCGCGCTAAATTCACCGGCCCCATCTCCGTTCAGCCGGGCTACGGTCCGAAGGACAGCCTGCCCGCGGTCCGCAAAGATCTGGCCTTTCTTCAGAAGCAACGGGCCGCGGCATACGGCCAGTAGCTCGCAGTAGCTCGCGGCGCTGTTCTAAAACCGGCCCTGACCGGGTACAATGTCGGGAACCCATGCTCTCAGAAAAACTCGTGACTTGTCTTGCCGCTCTCGCGCTACTGTCTCCCGCGAGCGGCCAGACTCCCGCTGCCGTGCCAGCCGCTGAAGATCCGATCCAGACCCTGGTGGCCCGGCTCGATCTGCAACGCTACAAGACCACCATTCGCGGCCTCACCAAATTCGGCGACCGCCGCCAGGGTACCGATCGGAACCGCGCGGCCATCGACTGGATTGAGGCCCAGCTCAAGAGCTACGGCTGCACCAACACCGAACGTATCCACTACACTTATGAGCCTCCGCAGGGTCGTGGAGGCGCCGGCGGCAGAGGCGGACGCGGCGGGCGCGGCGGCAGAGGCACGCCCGGCGGAGCCCGGCTGCGCGGCGAGCGCGGACCCACCGCCGCAAACAACGATCCCGACCTGCAGCCCGATTCGAGGCTCCGCGAGCTCGACTCGCAACCCTCCACTCCCGGTCCGCGCGAAGAGGTCTTCTGCACCAAGATCGGCGCCACGCATCCCGAGGAGATGTACATCGTCGGCGCGCACATGGATGGCATCGGCTACGGCGAAGCGGCCAACGACGATGGCTCCGGCACCGCGCTGGTGATGGAGATCGCGCGCGTCTTCAGCAGCCCCGACGTGGTCACCGACCGTTCCATCCGCTTCGCCCTCTGGAACAACGAAGAGACCGGCCTGAACGGCGCTCGCGCCTACGTGGATCAGCGCAAGGATCTGCAGGGCAAGGAAGACCCGCCGGGTTCGGGCAAGTATCCGGAGCCGAAATGGCTGGGCATGATCCAGCACGACATGATGATGTTCGACCACGGCATGCCGCTGCAAAGACGGCACGGTGAGCGAACACCAGCGGCCCGAGGCGGACGTCAATATCGAGTTCCAGTCGCAATCGAAGTTCGCGGCGCAGGCGGCCACACTGGCCTGGGCCTTCCATGCGGCCAACGAGAAATACGCCACCGATTATCCCGCCGCGGTGGGCAACCACATGACGAACACGGATTCGACGCCGTTCCAGGACCTGGTCCCGTCCCTCAGCCTGCGCGAACTGGAGCGCGGCTCGCAGATCGGCGCCGGATGGGATCCCACGCACCACCAGCCCACCGACGTGTTATTCGCATTTTTCGGACGGCGATTTCCGGCTGGGTCTGAATGCCACGCAAACCACGCTGGGCGCGATCGCCCAGCTTGCCGGAGCGAAGTTAAAGTAGCGGCCGCCCGGAGGCACTTGCGCCACCGTCACGGTTGTGTGTGGTACATTTAACCCTAATCACCAAGATAGTGTGTCGGGGTAAAACGGGGCAAAATTTTTTGAGGAAGAACTATGCGCGTACGCCGTTCGCACCATCGATTACTTAAGGGAGTTCTCGCTGTCTCGGCCTGTCTGGGCATCTCCGCCGTCATCTGGGCGCAGGGCAGAGGCGGCGGCCAGCCGCAGACTCCGCCGCCCAACGTGTCCACGGATCCGTTGCTGCGCGGATTCAAGTTCCGTTCCATCGGTCCCGCCACCATGATGGGCCGCGTGGACGATATCGCAGGGATCGGAAAAGGATCCGATGATCATCTACGTCGGATTCGCCACCGGCGGCTTGTGGAAGTCCACCGACGGCGGCATTCACTGGCATTCCGAGTTCGACAACATGCCGAACGAGTCGATCGGCGCCATCGGCATTGCGCCGTCCGAACCCGGACGTCGTCTACGTCGGCACCGGCGAAGCCAACAACCGCCAGAGCTCGTCGATCGGCGACGGCGTGTGGGGCACCACCGACGGCGGCAAGACCTGGAATCACCTGGGCCTGGAGGACACGCAGTCGATCGGGCGCATTGTGGTGGACCCGAACGATCCGAACATCGTCTACGTGGCGGCGGCCGGCCACCTGTTCGGCCCAAACACGGAGCGCGGCCTCTACAAATCCACCGACGGCGGCAAGAACTGGAAGAAGGCCAAGTACATCGATCCGGACACCGGCTTCACCGACGTGGCCATCGACCCGTCGAATCCGAAGATCCTGTACGCGGCGTCGTTCCAGCGCCGGCGCACCTGGTGGGGATACAACGGCGGCGGCCCCGGCTGCGCGCTGTGGAAGACCACCGACGGCGGCGACACCTGGACCAAGCTGGAAGGTCCGGGCTGGCCCAAGCCGAAGGATGGGATTTACGGCCGCATCGCGATCTCCATTTTCCGGGCGAAGCCCAAGATCATTTACGCGCAGGTGGAAGCGGGCGCGAGCGGTGGCGTGGCGCCGGCACAGGCGACGATGGACTGGCGCAGCGGGCCGGCGCCGGACGCGGCGGATTCGGCGGCGGTAACGCGACCGAATCTGCGATTCCCGGCGAAGCGCCCAACGGTACGGCAGCCGGCGCGCGTGGAGCCTTCAGCGAGCGGCGCGGCGGCGGCGGCGGACGTGGCCGCGGCGCCAATGCTCCTCCCGATCCCAACAGGAGCGGCGTGTTCCGCTCCGACGATGGCGGCAAGACCTGGACCTTCGAGAGCAACCAGGATCAGCGGCCCACCTACTTCAGCCAGATCCGCGTGGACCCGGTCAACGATCAGAAGATGTTCGTCGGCGGCACGCCGGCGCAGATGTCGCATCGACGGCGGCAAGACTTGGACTCCGATCACCGGCTCCCACACCGATTACCACGCCTTCTGGATCAATCCCAAGGACCCGCGCATCGTCTTCATCGGGCACGATGGCGGCTTCGATATCAGCAACGACGGCGGGCTCGAGCTGGGATTACCACAACGATATCGCCGGTGGGCCAGTTCTACCAGGTGTCGGCCGACATGCGCCGCCCTTATTGTGGTCTGCGGCGGCTTGCAGGACAACAACGCGTGGTGCGGACCGAGCGCGCTGCGCTCCGAACACCGGTCCGGTCAATACCGACTGGTTCACGGTGGCGGGCGGCGACGGCTTCTATACCCGCCAGGATCCCACCGACTGGGCCATCGTCTACGGCGAATCGCAGGACGGCAACATGAGCCGCCACGATCTGCGCGCCGGCACGCAGAAGAGCATCCGGCCCAACCCGGGCCGCGGCAATAACGCGGGTCGCGGCGAGACCGCCGCTGCTCCGGCGCCGCTGCCACTCCAGCCGCGCCGGCCACTCCTGCGGCGGGCGGCGACGACGGCTGCCGCGGGCGAAGCTGCCGCAGGCACGCGCGGCCGCGGGCGGAGGCGGCGGCGGACGCGGCGGCCCGCCCAACGTCATCAATCGCGCCGGCCAATGTCGAGCCATTCCGCTTCTACTGGAACGCGCCCATTCGAGATTTCGCCGCACAATCCGGCGGTGATCTACATGGCGGCGCAGTATTTCTTCAAGTCGAACAATCGCGGCGACACGTGGTGGATGAATCCCACGGATCTCACCAAGAATGTCGAACCGCTGGGCGCCGGAAATGCCCATCATGGACGTCGCCGGCGACAAGCCCATGGCGGAAAAGCACGACGGCTATGCCGCCAGTTCGCTGGTCACGCAGGTGCGCGAGTCTCCGTCGCGGCCCGGCATCATCTGGATCGGCACCGACGACGGCAATCTGCAGGTGAGCAGGATGGCGGCGAGACCTTCACCAACGTCTATGGCAACATTCCCGGTGCACCCAAGGGCTACATGCAGATCTCGCGCATCGAGCCCTCGCACTTCGATCCCGGCACGGCCTACGTCGCCATCGACAACCATCGCTACGACGATTGGAAGCCGTACCTGTTCAAGACCACCGATTACGGCAAGACATGGGTCAGCGTCGCCGGCAATCTCCCCGCCAAGGGCAACATCAACGCCCTGCGCGAAGATTACGACAATCCCGACCTGCTGTTCGTGGGCACCGAATTCGGCCTGTATGTCACGCTCGATCGGCGGCAAGGACTGGAAGAAGTTCATGACCGGACTTGCCCAGCGTGCGGGTGGACGATATTCTGATTCATCCGCGCGACCGCGACCTGATCGTCGCCACGCACGGCCGCTCGATCTGGATCTGCGACGATATCACTCCGCTGGAACAGATGAAGAAGCGCCAAGCACGGAGCTGGCGCTGTTCGATCCGCGGCCGGCCATTCAGTGGAAGAACGACGCCGCAGGCGCAGCGCCACGCCGCCAATCGCGAGTTCAAGGCGACCAATCCGCAGGGCGGCACGGCCATCAACGTCTGGGCCAAGAGCGATCTCGGCAAGGGCAAGGTGGAATTCCTGCAAGGCACCACGGTGGTCAGCACCATGGACGTGGACATCAAGGCGGGCATGAACCGCTTCCAGTGGGCCGGCACCAAGCCGGCGCCCCCAGGGGCGGCCAACGGACGCGGGCGCGGTGGACGCGGTAACCAGGCGGCCAATGAACCGGGAGGCGCCGCCGGTGAGGCCGGCGCTCAAGGCAACGTCGGCGGCGGCGGTGGGGGCGGTGGCGGACGGCGCGGTGGAATTACCGGCGTGCCCTTCGTCTCCGGCGGACGCGGAGGCGGCGGTGGTGGTGGTGGTTTCGGCGGGTTCGGCACGCCCAGCGGCGGCCCCGTGGAACCCGGCGTCTACATGGTGAGACTCATTGTGGGCGACCACACCCTGACGTCATCGGTGGATGTCCTGGAAGACACCTGGATGCGGCCACAGTAAGACCGGCCTGACGGCTGGCGCAAAGGGCAGCCTGCAAGGGCTGCCCTTTTTTGTGTGACGGGCATGTTCGACTCTAGTGCCGGTCGTGGCGGCGGTCTTCGTGAAAGTCGTGGCGCTCCACGCGTTCATGTGCCGGACGCCGCCAGCCCAGATACGGCCGCGACCATCCGAATGGAACGAAGGCCGCGCCTATGGTGATGCCGGGGCCGAAATGAAGGGCCGCGCCTACGAAGAAATCGGGACGGGGCCGCACGAACACCACTCCGGGATCGTACGTCGGGACGTAAACCACATCGGGATTCACCGGCAGGATTTCGATGGCGCCCGGAGTCGGAACCACGCGCTCATATTGATTATTTTGTAGATACCCATAGTTGAGGGCCTCCTGCCTAAAGAGAGAATCCCCGCGGCTACGCGAGCCGCCATCGCGATTGTCTTTCTCATAGCGTTCGTGCTCCTGCAGGTTACGGGTGCAAGATCCTTGCCAGAGTACTCTTAAATTTCTAGTTGACAGGCAATCGGCCCTGGAGTCATGATATTTCTTGCTGGACTCTTAATTCCTTAGTTGAGGAGCGTCCGTTGGCACGTAAGAAATCGCTGAACCTGACCGACGCCGAGCTTCGGCTCATGGACGTCATCTGGGAGAAAGGCGCCGCCACCGTCGGCGAAGTTGCCGAGGCCCTTCCCAAAGAACCCGGCCTGGCCTACAACACCGTTCTCACCACCCTGCGAATCCTGGAAGAGAAAGGTTACCTGGAGCACACCAAGTCGAAAGAAGGCCGCGCGTTCGTGTATCGCGCCCTGGTAGGACGGAACGAAGCCGGGCGAAATGCCGTACGTTATCTGGTCAGCCGGTTTTTTCGCAACTCGCCCGAGTTGCTGGTCCTGAACCTTCTGGAAGACGAAAACCTGGACGCCAGGGAGTTGGCCCGCATTCGGGCCCTACTCGCGGAGGATGCGCAATGAACAGTCTCAACTCAGCCTCGGCCGCCATTCTCGGAGCGGTGCTGAACACTTTGTGGCAGGCGGCCGCCGCGACCGTGCTGGTATGGCTGGCGTTGCGATATACCGGGCTGACTGCCCGCGCGCGCCATCGGGTATGGTGGGGATGGCTCGCGATCCTGCTGGTGCTGCCGGCGGCGCCTCCGCTCGTGCGCGCGTGGAAAGACCGGCCGGCGTTGCCTGTCCAGCAGGCCCAGGTAAGTCTGCCGGCCGCCGTTCCTCAGCCGGTTCTCACGGAAGCACCGGCTCGCGTGCAGGTCAAAGCCAAACAGGGCCCGCTGATCGCTCTGGGAATCTGGCTGGCGCTGGTCCTGCTACAGGCCGGCCGCCTGGTGTGGAGCTTCCGTCATCTCCGGCGCCTGAAGAGAGAGGCCCAAAGGCCGTCGCGCGAACTGCGCGAGAATTTCGATACCTGGGTCCTGGCCTGCGCCGTGCATCGTCCGGTGCGCCTGCTGGTATCGGACCGCATGGCATCGCCCATGGCCGTGGGATTCCGCCATCCCGCGGTGATTCTGCCCGAGTCGCTGCTCGCCCGCTTGAGCGCGGACGACATGGATCACGTGATCCTTCACGAACTGGCTCACGTGGCCCGTCGCGACGATTGGAGCAATCTGGCAGGCCGCGTGGCTGCCGCTTTGATGGGGTGGCATCCCGCCGCGGCGTGGGTGCTGCGGCGCATCGACCGCGAGCGCGAAATTGCCTGCGACGATTGGGTGGTGGCGGCCACCGGAGCGCCGCGCCCCTACGCCGCCAGCCTGGCGCGCCTGTTCGAGTTGTGCTGGACCAAGGATCGCGAAATGCTGGCCACAGGCATGGCCGGAGGCGGCTCGCAGCTTGGCGATCGCATCGAAATGCTGGTTCGGCGCACCGGGGAAGCGGCGCATCGTGGTTCGCTGACCCGCGTAGTTTTCTGCACCGCGATTCTGCTGACGCTCCTGGTGGCCGGCAGTCGGGCGCCCCGGTGGGTGGCATTCGCCCAGGATGCGCCGGCGCGGGCCATGGCGCACCCGGCGGTACTGCTTGCCAATCCGCAGAGCTTTCTGGGTGCGCTGGTCGCAGCCGGGTATGGAGATCTGCCGGTGGACGATATCATTAATCTGAAGAACCAGGGCATCTCGGCTGATTTTCTTCGCGGCGTCAGCCAGGCGGGCTGGGGCAAGCTGAGCGTCCAGCAACTCATCGCCCTCCGCCAGCGCGGCGTTTCGCCCCAATATCTTCACGATATCCGCGAAGCCGGTATTCGCGACTTGAACATTCAGGGAGTCATCGATCTGCGCTCCCGGGGAGTGCAGCCGGAGTACCCGCGCGAAATCCACGCGCTCGGCTTCGGGCCGTTCTCCGCGCCGGAGATCATGGATTTTGCCTCCCACGGCGTGCGCCTCGACCTGTTCCGAGCGCTCAAGGAAGGTGGTTTTACGCGCCTCGGACCGAGCGAGGTCTTCGATGCGCAGAACAGCGGGTTGCAGGCAGGCAACCTGCGAGAGGCAAAACAGTATGGCGCCAGTCTCAGCCTGAGCCAGATCATCAAGCTGAAGCGCGCGGGAGTAATCTGATGGACAAATCGTCGCTACTTGTTTGGGGCGGTGTGATTCTCGGCGTGATGATCGGAATCGGCCAGGAATCCGAGCAATCCTGGAAACTGCGGCCGAATGGCAGTTCGGATTCGGTACGTTTCACCATTCACCGGTTCAAACCCGGCAGCAGTTGGACCTGGAGCGATGACGTGCCGCTCGCACGCTTTCACAATCTCTCGCCAAGCACGCTGGCGCACGGAGGCCGCGCGGAATTCGAGTATGTCACCGATGCCGGCAAACTCGTCTGCAAAGGCACCTTTTCCTTCCATAGCGGCGCCGGCTCCTTCACCTTCGTGGCGAACCCGGAATTCGCCGGCGAGCTCCGGAACCTGGGGTACGGGTCGCCCAGCCCGGAACAGGCCTTCGACATGTTGATGTCCAACGTTTCGCTGGATTACGCACGCGCGGTGCGCGACGCCGGCCTGCGCGCTTCCACAGGCCAATTGCTGGACTTGCGCCATCACGGCGTCAACGCCGAATTCCTGCGCGATCTGAAAAACGAAGGGTACGAGTTCACCCCGCCCGACGTCATGCAGCTACGCGATCATGGCGTGAATTCCGATTTCCTGCACGACCTGAAGCGCGCGGACTACGACCTGACCGCCGGCCAGATCGTCCAACTGCGCGATCACGGCGTGGACGCCGGATTTGTGCGCGACTTGAAGAGCCTCGGCCTGCATCCGGGCGCCTCCGACATGGTGCAGTTCCGGGATCATGGAATCACCGCGGATTACCTCGGCGACCTGAAAACCGCCGGGTATGGCGCCCTGGCTGCCGACCAGATCATCGGCCTTCGCGACCACGGAGTGCCTGCCGATTTCATTCAGCAGTCGCGCGACCTGGGATACAAGTTCACCTCGCAGGAGCTGATCGGTCTACGCGACCATGGCGTTTCCGCCGAATATCTGAAGACTTTGAAGGAATCCGGCATCCGTCCCCTGACTGCCGAACAGATCGAAAAACTCCGCGAGCACGGCGTGGAATAATTGGCCCGCCGCCTACTTCTCGTGGACGTCTTCCAGGTAGGTGTAGCCGTGCAGGCCCTCTTCGTAAAACTTGAGCAGCGAGCCGGATTCTTCGTACGTCAGCCGACCCTCGCGCAGCGCGGCTTCCACATCGCGCCGCAGCGTCTGCACCAGGCCGTCGCTGGAGAACTGCACGTAATTCAGCACCTCGCGCACGGTATCGCCCTTGATCACCGAATCCAGGATCACTTCTCCGGTCGGGCCAAGGCGCACGTGCACGGCATTGGTATCGCCGAACAGATTGTGCAGGTCGCCCAGAATCTCCTGGTAGGCGCCCAGCAGAAACGCCCCCAGGTAATAGTCGCCGCCGTCAAACGGGTGCAGCAGGCAGCGTGCGCTTCACGTCCCGCCGGTCGATGAAGGCGTCCACCTTGCCGTCGGAATCGCAGGTGATGTCGCCCAGCACGGCGGGATGCGTAGGTTCCTCATCCAGTCGATGGATGGGCATGATGGGAAATAGCTGCTTGATGGCCCAACTATCCGGCATGCTCTGGAACAGCGAGAAGTTGCAGAAGTAGGTGTCGGAGAGCATGGCGTCGATGCCTTCCAGCTCTTCGGGGAAGTAGTCCAGATCCCGCGCCAGCTTCTGGATCTTGCGCGAGGATGCGCCCAGTAGAGGTTCTCCGCGATGCAGCGCTGTTCGAGCGAAAGGTAGCCCAGGCTGAACAGGTTCAGCGCCTGGTCCAGCGCCTGCTGCGCGTCGTGATAGCTTTCCAGCAGGTTCTTGGCCGTGAGCGACCGCGATAGGTCTCCTGCAGATCGATCAGGGGCTGCTCGGCATCCGCGGGCGGTTCGCCGGCACGTCGGATTCGCCCATTCCGGCCACGCCCAGAACGTTGAACACCAGCACGCTGTGGTACGCCGCGATGGCCCGTCCGCTCTCGGTCACGATGGTGGGATGCGGCACGCCTACTTCGTCGCACACGTTCTGCACGTGATAGATGACGTCGTTGGCGTATTCCTGCAGCGTGTAGTTGACGCTCGATTCGAAATCCGTCTGCGACCCGTCGTAATCGATTCCCAGCCCGCCGCCCACATCCAGGTACTTCAGGCCCGCGCCGGCGCGCGCCAGGTCCACGTACACGCGCACCGCTTCGTTCACCGCGCCCTTGATCTGGCGGATGTTGGTGATCTGGCTGCCCAGGTGGAAATGCAGCAGGTTGAGGCAATCGGCCATGCCGAGCGTCCTTCAGTTCCTGCAGCGCGCGCATCGCTTCGGTCACCGAAAGGCCGAACTTGGAACGGTAGCCCGCCCGACGATTTCCAGCGGCCCGAACCGCGGCTGGCCAGCTTGACGCGCAGCCCGATCATCGGCCGCACGCCCACGCGCGCGCTGTACTTCAGGATCAGGTGCAGTTCGGTGTACTTTTCCACCACCGGGATGATGTGGCGCCCCATCTTCTGCGCCAGCATGGCCATCTCGATGTATTCGTCGTCCTTAAAGCCGTTGCAGATGATGGGCGTTTCGTTGTCGGCCAGGGCCATCACCGCCATCAGTTCGGGTTTGGAGCCGGCCTCCAGGCCGAATTTGAAGGGCTTGCCGAACTCCAGCACCTCTTCCACCACCTGCCGCTGCTGGTTCACCTTGATGGGGTAAACGCAGCAGTAGTTGCCCTGGTAATGATGCTCGGCAATGGCGGTATCGAAGGCGCTGTGCAGTTCGCCCAGCCGGTGCTTGCAGGATGTCGGCGAAGCGGATCAGGATCGGCAGGTCGATGCCGCGCAGCACCAGCGTATCCACCAGTTCTTTGAGGTCGATCGAACGCGGCGGGCTCCTTCTCCGGGTGCACCCGGACGTGGCCGTTCTCGCCGACCGAAAAGTAGCCCTTGCCCCAACTGGCGACATCGTAGAGGTCGCTGGCGACTGACGGGGTCCATCGTTCCGTAGGCTCCACTACGAGCGAGCCCTTGCGGCCATTTCTTTCCAACGCGCTTCTCCTTGCTGTACTGAGGGACTAAACCTTCAGTTTCCTTCGAAATGCCGGAAGGGGCAAGGAAAAACTGATTACGAAGGGGTAACGGGGCTGGTCCGCGTTCGCGGTAGACTGAAAAGGGCTAACGGCGTATTGCGGTTTAGCGAACTGGTGAACGTGCTCGAATCCGGTGGTTTCCGGCTTGTCAAATAGAAGGGCTCAATCCGCTATTATCAGAAGCCGGGACATGAAAAACTGATCCGAGTCGACTTTCACGGGTCCAAGGAGGTCCCGACCGGCACCTGCCATGCGATCCTAAAGGCAGCGAGACTAAAGCCCGGGAGGCAATCATGATCGACTTGCTATATTCCTTGGTAATCGAAGCCACTGAGGAGCCCGATTTCTTTTCTTTCTACTCTCCCGACCTCGAGGGTTTCAGCGGGGTTGGCCATTCCGTTGAAGACTGTCTGTACAAAGCCAAGTGGGGTATGGCCGAGCATGTGCGTTTGCTCGAGCAACTGGGCTTGCCGGTCCCTATTCCGAACTCGTCACCGCGCATCACCATCGAAAATACGCCTGCCCTGAAACAAGCCGGCTGACGGCGGCCTGGCAATCGTTCGCCCCGCGTCTGCACCCTTTCAGCCCGCCCCTGCATCCATTAGATACGCAATCTTGACTAAAAAGTACGGATTAGCTAATCTGATGACAGAAGAACAGTTTAGGAGCAAGTTCAGGTGAGCGATTCCACCAACACGATCGAGACCTTTGCGAATCAGGAGTATAAGTGGGGATTCGTCACGGACATCGAGTCCGAATCCATCCCCCGGGGCCTGAGCGAAGACGTCATCCGGCTGATTTCTGCCAAGAAACAGGAACCGGATTGGCTGCTGGAATGGCGCCTGAAGGCGTACCGCCACTGGCTCACCATGACCGAGCCCACCTGGGCCAACATTCACTACCCCAAGATCGACTACAACGACATTATTTATTACGCCGCGCCGAAGAAAAAGGGCGATGGGCCGAAGAGTCTCGACGACGTCGATCCGGAGCTGCTCAAGACCTACGAAAAGCTCGGTATTCCTCTGCAGGAGCGGGCGATTCTGGCGGGCGTAGCGGTGGACGCGGTATTCGACAGCGTCTCGGTCGCGACCACGTTCAAGGCGAAACTGGCCGATCTCGGGATCATTTTTGGCTCGTTCTCCGAGGCCGTCCGTGAGCACCCCGACCTGGTCAGGAAGTACCTGGGCTCGGTAGTCCCCACATCGGACAACTTTTTCGCGGCTCTGAATTCGGCTGTTTTCAGCGACGGTTCCTTCTGCTACGTCCCCAAGGGCGTGCGCTGCCCCATGGAACTGTCCACCTATTTCCGCATTAACGCGAAAGACACGGGCCAGTTCGAACGCACCCTGATCGTGGCTGATGAAGGCGCCTATGTGAGCTACCTGGAAGGTTGCACGGCGCCCATGCGCGACACCAACCAGTTGCACGCGGCGGTAGTGGAACTGGTGGCTTTGGACAACGCCCAGATCAAATACTCCACGGTGCAGAACTGGTACCCCGGCGATAAGGAAGGCAAGGGCGGGATCTACAATTTCGTGACCAAGCGCGGCGCCTGCCGCGGTGTGAATTCGAAGATTTCGTGGACGCAGGTGGAAACCGGATCCGCCATCACCTGGAAGTATCCGAGCTGCCTGCTGATTGGCGACAACTCGGTGGGCGAGTTCTACTCCGTGGCCCTGACCAACAACTGGCAGCAGGCCGATACGGGCACCAAGATGATCCACATCGGGAAGAACACCACTTCCACAATCGTCTCCAAAGGTATCTCGGCGGGACACGGGCAGAACACCTATCGCGGCGGCGTGAAGATGCTGAAATCCGCGACCGGCGCGCGCAATTATTCGCAGTGCGATTCGCTGCTGCTGGGCGATAAATGCGGTGCGCACACGTTCCCGTACCTGGAAGTGAAGAACACGTCGTCGCAGGTGGAGCACGAGGCGTCCACCAGCAAGATCGGCGAAGACCAGATTTTCTACTGCCGGCAGCGCGGCATCTCTACCGAAGACGCGGTCTCGATGATCGTGCACGGCTTCTGTAAGGAAGTGTTTCGCGAGCTGCCCATGGAGTTCGCCGTGGAAGCGCAGAAGCTGCTGGGCGTCAGTTTGGAAGGTAGCGTCGGGTAAGACAGGCCTCCCGGCCTGTCTCAGGAAAGTGATCGGAATGGCATTACTTGAAATCAAAGATCTGCACGCCAAAGTTGGCGATCGTGAAATTCTGAAGGGCATCTCACTTACCATCAACCCCGGTGAAGTGCATGCGATTATGGGCCCGAACGGCTCGGGCAAAAGCACGCTGGCCCAAGTGCTGGCCGGGCGCGAGCTGTACGTGGTGACGGGCGGCGAGGTCCTCTATGAGGGGCAAGACCTGCTCGCCATGTCACCCGAAGACCGTGCGCGGGCAGGCATTTTCCTGGCTTTCCAATATCCGGTGGAGATCCCCGGCGTCAGCAATATGTACTTCCTGAAGGCGGCGCTGAATACCATCCGCAAGGCCCAGGGACTGGAAGAACTGGACGCGCTGGATTTCCTGAACCTGGTCCGCGAAAAAATGAAGCTCATGGAGATGGACCAGGCGCTGCTGAACCGTCCCGTCAACACCGGGTTCTCCGGCGGAGAAAAGAAGCGCAACGAGATTTTCCAGATGGCCGTGCTGGAACCGAAGCTTGCGATTCTGGATGAGACCGATTCCGGGTTGGACATCGACGCGCTCCGCACCGTGGCGGGCGGCGTGAACGCCCTGCGCAGTCCCGAGCGATCCATGATCGTGGTGACGCATTACCAGCGCCTGCTGAATTACATCGTTCCGGATTTCGTGCATGTGCTGTCGCAAGGCCGGATCGTCAAATCGGGCGGCAAGGAACTGGCGCTCGAACTGGAAGAGAGCGGCTACGCCGGGCTGGGCATCGAAGACGACGAAGAGGTCGCTACGGTATGACGGCGGTATCCGAACAGACCGGCGCGTGGCTGGCGGAGTTTGCCAAGCTCCCCGCGGCGGAGCCCTGGCTGAAGGAGCTTCGCGAGCGTGCTTTTGCGCGCTTTGCCGAACTCGGCTTTCCGACCACGCATGACGAAGAGTGGCGCTTTACCAATGTCGCGCCCATCGCCCGGAGCAACTTTCCTGTCATTGGAGCCGATCGTCTGCTGGCCTATCCCGACCCGGTGCAGGAGTTAACGCCGCAAGAAACCGAGGGCCACCTGGCCCGGTATGCCGGGTTCGACGAGAATGCGTTCACGGCACTGAACACCGCCTTTCTTACCGAAGCCACGGTCCTGAAAGTGCCGGCCGGGGTCGTTATTGAGCAGCCGATTCAAATCACCTACGACGCGCAGGAAGGCACTGCCGCTCATCCGCGCACACTCATTCTGGTGGGCGCCAACTCGCAGTGCTCCATCGTGGAGACCTATGTAGGGGCCGGCGCTTACTTCACCAACGCGGTCACTGAAATCGTGCTCGGGGAAAACGCCGTGGTGGATCATTACAAGGTCCAGCGGGAGTCGCTCGAGGCGTTTCACGTGGCCACCATGCAGGTACAGGTGGGCCGTAGCGCGAATTTCAGCTCGCATTCCATCGCCCTCGGCGGAGCGCTGGCGCGCAACGATGCCAACGCCGTGCTCTCTGAAGGCTCGCACGCCACGCTCAACGGCTTGTACATCGTGAACGGCACGCAGCACGTGGATAATCACACTGTGATCGACCACGCCAAACCGCACGCCACCAGCCACGAGTTATACAAGGGCATTCTGGACGGGACCGCCAACGCGGTTTTCAACGGCCGCATCATCGTGCGCAAAGACGCGCAGAAGACCGACTCCAAACAGACCAACAAGAATCTGGTGCTCAGCGATAACGCCGTGATCCACACCAAGCCGGAGCTGCAGATTCTCGCCGACGATGTGCGCTGCACCCACGGAGCCACTATCGGTCAGTTGGATGCCGAATCGATGTTCTATCTGCAATCGCGCGGTATCGGTAAGAACGAGGCGCGGGCCATGCTGACGCATGCCTTCGCGCAGGACATCATCGACCGGGTCAAAGTGCAGTCAGTGAAGGACGACCTGGAACGCTTTCTCAGCGAGAAACTCCATGAGCACGCTCATTAGTTCAGTTGCGGCCGGCTTCGACGTCGAAAAGATCCGTCAGGATTTCCCGGTCCTGAAGCAGACCGTCCACGGGAAACCGCTGGTGTACCTGGATAGCGCCGCCACGGCGCAGAAGCCCTTCGCGGTGATCGATGCGATTCGCAAATTCCACGAGGTGGATTGCGCCAACATCCATCGCGGCGTACACGAACTGAGCCAGCGATCCACGGCGGCGTACGAAGAGACCCGCGCCAAGACGAAGAAGTTTCTCAACGCCCGGAGCGAGGCCGAACTGATCTTCGTCCGCGGCACCACCGAAGGCATCAATCTGGTCTCCAGCAGTTGGGGCCGGACGAACGTCAAGGCGGGCGACGAGATCGTCATCTCGGCCATGGAGCATCACTCCAACATCGTCCCCTGGCAGATGCTGTGCGAAGAAAAGGGCGCTCACCTGCGCGTCATCCCCATGAACGAGCGCGGCGAGCTGATTCTGGAAGAGTACGAAAAACTGCTCAGTCCCGCACTCGCATGGTGGCGGTGGCGCACGTTTCCAATGCCCTCGGCACCATCAATCCCATACGGCAGATGATCGCCATGGCCCACGGCGCCGGCGCTCTGGTGCTGATCGATGGCGCACAGGCGGCGCCGCACCTCAAGGTGGATGTACAGGCGCTGGACGCCGACTTCTACACCCTTAGCGGCCACAAGATCTGCGGGCCGACCGGTATCGGCATTCTCTACGGCAAGACCAAACTGCTGCAAGCCATGCCTCCGTATCAGGGCGGCGGCGATATGATCCGCACGGTTACTTTCGAGAAGACTACTTACAACGACCTGCCGTATAAGTTCGAAGCCGGAACGCCGAACATCGCGGGCGGCATCGGGATGGGTGCGGCATTGGATTACCTGAACCGGATCGGCCTGGATAATATCGCCGCCTACGAACACGAACTGCTGGTTTACGGCACTGCGCTGCTGGAACAGATTCCGGGCCTCCGCATCATCGGCACGGCGAAGGAGAAGGCGGCGGTGCTTTCCTTCGTGATCGAGGGCATTCATCCGCACGATATCGGTACCGTGTTGGACCGTCAGGGCATTGCGGTGCGCACAGGACATCATTGCGCGCAGCCGGTGATGGACTGGTTCCACATTCCGGCTACCACGCGCGCCTCGCTGGCGTTCTATAACACCTCGGCGGAGCTGGACAAGCTGGCGGCCGGCCTCAAAAAAGTGAAGGAGATTTTCTCCTGATGGTTGACGATCTTTACCAGGAAGTGATTCTGGACCACAGCAAGCGTCCACGGAATTGTCATTCGATGGACGATGCCAACCGCAAGGCGGAAGGGTACAACCCTCTGTGCGGCGATAAGCTGAAACTGTATCTGAAGATTGAAGGTGACGTGGTAAAGGATGTCAGCTTCGTCGGCTCGGGCTGCGCCATCTCCACCGCTTCAGCTTCTCTGATGACGGAAAGTTTGAAGGGCAAGAGCCGCGCCGAAGCGCTCAAATTGCTCGACAAATTCCACGAATTGCTCACCACCGATACGCCCGTCAGCAAGGACCTGGGGAAGTTGGTGGTCTTCTGCGGCGTGCGCGATTATCCGGCGCGGGTGAAGTGCGCCACACTGGCCTGGCACACGCTGAAGAGCGCGCTCACCGCCGAGGAACGCGAACCCGTAGTGACTACCGAATGACTCTCAGGGACCAGGTTATCGCCGCGCTGAAGAAGGTCTACGACCCGGAGATGCCCGTTAACATTTACGAGCTGGGCCTGATCTACGGTTGCGAAGTGGACGCGCAGGGCTGTGTGGCGCTGCGTATGACTTTGACCGCGCCCAATTGCCCGGTGGCCGGCTCGCTGCCGGCGGAGGTGGAGCGGGCCGCGCGTGCGGTGCCGGGAGTTACGGACGTGAAGCTGGAACTCACCTTCGATCCGCCCTGGTCGAAAGAGCGCATGAGTGAAGCCGCCAAGCTGGCCCTGGGTATCGAAGACATCATTCCGATTGCGAGGCTGCGCCGATGAAGCTTTCCGCCAACGAAGAATACGGCCTGCGCTGCCTGGTGCGGATCGCCTACAACGCCCACGGACTCACTATTCCGGAGATGAGCCAGGCGGAAGGAGTTTCGCCGGCGTACGCCGCTAAAATCTTGCGCGTCCTGCGCAAGGGCGGCTTCGTTAAAGCGGCTCGCGGTAAAGAGGGCGGGTACACGCTGTCCCGCCCGGCCGAAAACATCGTGATCGGCGAAGTGATGGATGCCCTCGGCGGCAAACTCTTCGAAAGCGATTTCTGCGACAGCCACTCCGGCCAGCACGCCATCTGCACGCGATCGGTGGACTGTTCGGTCCGCTCGCTGTGGCGCGCGGTGCAGGTGTCGGTGGATCAGGTGCTCAGTAAGACTACCCTGCGCGACCTCATGCAGAACGAAGAAGAAATGAACTCCTTCGTCCGCATGATTCCGGGGCCCAACGGCCTGCGGGTAATGTAGCCTACCTCGTCTTGCTTTCGGTGATTCCCAGGTCGGTGAGGATCTTGGGATTCTTTTCGTCCATGGCCAGAATGTTGTGGCAGGCGCTGCAATCCTGGGTGATGGAGTCTCCGTTCTTGGCGGCATGGCTGCCGTCGTGGCAGCGGAAGCAGCCGGGGAAATCGGTGTGGCCGATGTTCATGGGGTACTTGCCCCAGGTCACATTCATATCGGGAAAGATGTTGCGATCCCAGATGGCCAGGACTTCCGCGGCGCTGGACTGCACTTCGGCCTGCCGCTGGCTCCAGATGGCCGGATAGTTGTCCTGATAATATTTGTCGAATGCAGCGGGAATGCGCTGGGCCGCCTCGTCGCGGCTCTTATAGTTGACCTTGAGAATCTCCAGGGCCTTCTTCTTGGCGAAGGGCAGGGCGGGGGAGAGTAATCCGTTGTTCATGGACTTATTCAGCGCGCGCTCGGGCAGATCGTAGGTGTGGGCCGGGCGGTTGTGGCAGTCCATGCAGTCCATTTCGCGCGGCGTGCCGGCCATGCCGTCCGGCTTGGCGTCGCCGGTGGCGTATTCGGTGGTCTTTCCGTTGCCATTGTCGGTGTATTCCACCCACGGAATGGTCTGGCGCGCTTCGTCGGAATGGCCGTAGCGGATCTTGATCCCGACGCCCAGGTGCGTCCCGTGGATTCCGATGCCGTGATTGCCGCCGCCGATCTTCATCAGCAGCACGGTCTTGGTGAGCGAGTTGGTTTCGTCCTCCGCGTATTTGGGAATAATCTTGATGCGGTCTTCGCCGTACTTCTGCGGCCAGTGGCAGGCTTCGCAGGTTTCCCGCGCGGGGCGCAGATTGTGGACCGGCGTGGGGATGGGCCGCGGGTAGGTGTTGAAGGTGACCGCGAACACCTGGCCGATGCCGGAGAGCTTGCTCTTGACGAACCAGCCGGCGCCGGGCCCGATGTGGCACTTCACGCACTCCACGTTGGAGTGCGGCGAATTCTGATAGGCGGTATACTCCGGCTGCATCACGGTGTGGCAGGTCTGGCCGCAGAAGGTCACGGTGTCCATGTAACTGACCGCGCCGTAGCTGAGCTGGCTGGCGATCACGATGTTCACGACGGTGGTGACGCCGACGAAATAGGACCAGCCGGCGGAGGTCCAGGTTGCCCCAGTTGAGCGGCGGGAAGTTGGGCGGATAGACGCCGGAGCGGCCTTCCCGCTTGCGCTGCAGCCACATGCCCAGCGGGATCAGGATCAGCCCCAAAAAGAACGGTCCCGGCAAGACCAGGAACGACAGGATGCCGATATAGGGGTTATGTACCTCGCCGCGCAGGGTGGTGGGCAGCAGAAACAGCCAGAAGACGGTGGCGGTGGTAACCAATACCACGCCCGCCAGGCTGATCCAGTTGTTCGATAGGTGAATCAGCGGGGACAACCATCCCCGGGCTTGTGAATTCGTAGTGTTCGGCGTCATGCTATGGATCAGTCTCCCACAGCCGGATGACCGGCTGGCTCCCTTGAGTGCTCGTCTTTCTTTACGCTGGTCCCCGTTGAGAAATGCCGTGTTCAGCGGATAAACATCGGGATCGAAGATGACGGAATAGAAGTGCCAGACCACAATCGCCAGGGTGGCCAGCACCGCTTCGTAGAAGTGGACCGAAGTGGCCACATCCAGCCAGGTCTTGGGCAGGAACTTCATCGCCAGATTGTTGGCCCACAGCAGCAGGCCGGTGGCGATCATGACGATGGCGCCCCAGACCACGGCCCAGTATTCGGCCTTCTCGATGTAGCTGTGCGCGGAACGGCCCGGCGGCGTATCGCCCAGGCCCAGATTATAGGCGAAGTTGGCGAGGGCCTCGCGCGGGTCGTTCATCTTGGGCAACATTTCTTTCCAATGTTCGCGCAGCTTGCGGTTGACGATCAGCGAGACCAGGTGCGTCACGGCGACGGCCATGAAGACAGCCGCGGCGACGCGATGGATCGATGCTGCGCACCGAGTGGCTGCCTTCCATGATGCAGCAGCGGGCGCGCCCACCACTGGTCGGGATATTTCAGCGCGAAGCCGGTCCAGACCAGCACCAGGAACGAGATGGCCAGGACCGCGTGCTGCACGCGCTCGAAAGGCAGCATGCGCATTTCGCCGTGCCCGGCAGGGGCCGGGGTGCGCCGTATGGGAGCGGGCTTGCCGAAGCGCAGGCGGATCAGTTTGCGGATCCAATCGCCGCCGTGGTGCAGCAGCATCAGCCCGATGGTCACCGGAATCAGCAGCAGGTAAAACTGGCGCATCCATGCGCAGCGGCGCCGGTTCGGTCTTGCCCTCCGCCACGTGCACCTGGCTGATGGCAAAACGCGTTCCGGCGCCGGGATGGCACTGGCCGCAGGTCTTGGGCAGATTCTTGGCGTTGATGGTGCGACTTGGGATCGGACGACGGCAGAATATTGTGAACGCCGTGGCAACTGGCGCAGTTGGCCACGGTCTGGTTGCCGGCCTTGGCCGCCAGCCCGTGGAAGGAGGAATCGAAGCTGACCAGCCGGTCGGAGGGCAGGCCGAACTTGCGCGTCAGCAGCACGTCGCCGTGGCAACTTCCGCAGGTATCGCGGATGTGGGCGGCGTTGACCGGCGAGGCTTCGTTGGTGTGCTTGATGATTTTGTGTTCGCCGTGGCAATCGGTGCACAGCGGCGCCTGGGTGATGCCGCGCGCCAGGCGCCTGGCCGTGCACGCTGGCGCGGTATTGCTCGACCACCTCGCTGTGGCACATGCCGCAGGTGTCCGGCACGGCGGTGCGGAAGGCCTGGGACTTGGGCGGCAGCAGTTCGTGGGCGCTGCCGTGGCACAATCGCGCAATCGGGCGCGCCTTCGTTGCCGGTCTTGCGGGCCAGGCCATGGACGCCGCTGGCGTAATCGCCGGCCTGGTCCGCGTGGCAGGTGGTGCAGACGGGTTTGGGAATGTTGGCGGGGTGGGGATACTTCTCGTGCGATTCGTGGCAGGTATCGCAGGGCAGCCCGGCGTGAGCGCTCTTTTCCAGCTTCTGCCCCTGGTCGTGGCAGGAGGTGCATTCCGCTGCGGCGTGTTTCCGCTGCATAGAGACTCGCGCCGGCTGCCCCGAGGAACAGGCCGAAAAGGGCAGAACCGAGCCGCAGGCCAGATGGAACGTAATGCCCGGTTCGGCATCATCGTTAGACTCCAATTTTGGACATGGTCGATCCAACTCTGGTACACGTAAACGGCGCCCAGAATCAGGCCGAAGACCACCGCGATCACGGTGAGGATTTTGCCCCACTTGTCGATCACATCGAGCTTGTGGGCAACGTTGACTTGTTGGGCACGCGGCTCCACCGTCAAGCACGTGCAGGGAGTCGTCTTCATGGCTCGAGCATCGCTTTGCGCCAGACGATCATCACGATCACGACCGGCTGCCAGCACGACCCAAAAAATGAAATAACGGCATCAGATTGATGTTCATCAGTTCACCTCCAAAGAAAAATTCAAACTTGAATTTGCGGGTCAGGACGCACCTGGATGGGGGCGCCCGCAGAACGTAAACTCTTCTTGTCGAAGGTCTTCCCGGTGGCTTCTTCGATCGCATCCACCACCAGCAGGAGATAGGCGTCCAGAGCGCATTGCACCTGCTGCCGGGTCTCGCAGGAGCCGTCCGCGGCCTGATCGACGCAAACCGAGCAGACGTTGCGCCGGATGGCCTCGATGTACTGCTGGATGTCGTCACTTTCTACGGACTGGATGGCTTGGGCCACTTGGGGAAAAAGCCGGAACAGTGCGCAACTGGAGGGTTGCTCCAGCCCACACTCGCCGTTGACGGTGCGATCCGTGCAGACCTTACAAATCCGGTTTCGGACAATGGCTTCTAATTCTGCTAAAGAATGGTCCATGTCAGCTTTCTCCTTTCCCGAATGAAAGGTAATGCACGCAGAAGTCCATGTGCCGGCTCCTGCTAACTATTGGGTTTTCAACGTTTAGATCCGGAAGTGCCGGATTATGTGGGGCTATTGGCGCAGGAATGGAGACAGGATTGGGGGAAATTCCACTCGACTCGGCGGCTGCGTGGCCTTTTGCAACACGCAGTGCCGCCGCCATGATCGCGAGCAGAACCGTATTGATGGGGTCTTCCTCGCGAAACTACCGAAACGATCCCGGCCTCCCAGGCCTGCGCCAGCAACTGCGGGTCCTGTGCGGGTGATCAAAACCACCCGCTCCGGATTGGAAAGGGGAGGGGCAGCCGCGCGAAAGCCAATTCATCCAGAACCAGCACGCAGTGCTGTGCCAGGTCCGGACAATCGACCGATTCGACGTGCCAGGCGCAACTGCGGGACAAGGCTTCCCGCACTGCGGCCGCGTAACCGGCCGTCAGCAATCGAAAGCTGAACCGTTTGCATCATGGACGACTCCACGCCTCCACCTTCGCGTTAGCTACTTCTTCTCGACGTAACCGTCCAGGCTCTTGTGCTCCTGGTAGTACTTGCCGGCGTCGGTCAAGTTCTTGTTCATGACGTCCTTGTCGCTGGACACTTTCGCGTGGCAGTAAGTGCAGGTCTTCTTGGTAGCTTTGGTGTATTCCGGCTTGCCATACGAGGCTGTAGAGCAAACCAGGAATCCGCCCAGCAGAATGGCAGCGGGCACGATTAGTTTTAGATGGGACATGATGCCTCCAAGCGCAAGCGATAGCAATTGCATCGCCACGCCTGTATCTCCTGTGTTCCAGGCGACTTTGCAGAGTTTCCCCACTCCGGATCGGGGGCAATTACCCCCTGCAAGGTCTGCATTGACTGGGCCAATTGCACCGCAGACAGGCACTTGATATAATCGAGGTCCAAGTACCAGCTTAGTCTAATGTCCAAGCTCACGCCAGGCTGGCAGAGAACCAGCGTTTTGGAATCGGTGTTCGACCAGCTTTCCGACGCCCTGGTTCTGTACGACCCGGAATTCCGCATTACCGGCGTCAACCGGGCGGCGGAAAAGCTCTTCGGCATGTCGTCCGAGGAGATGCTCGGCAAGCATTGCCAGGAGATCTTCAAGTGCTCGCTGTGCGAGCCGGGCTGCGGCGTGCTGGTGGGGCTGAACCAGAGCGCCGGCGGCGCCGCAACTCCACCGTCCGCCTGCACACCGACAACGGCATGGAGCGCCTGGTGGTGATGCGCACCAACCAGATGTTCGACGACGACGGCCAACTGACCGGCGTGGTGGCCACCATCAAGGACATCACCGAGGAGGCGGCGCCCGCAGAAGCGCGAGGTGATCGCCGAATCGCGCGCCCATGCGCGAAGTGCTGAATTTCGTGCGCCGCGTGGCGGCCAGCGAGGCCACCACCATCCTGCTGGAAGGCGAGAACGGCACCGGCAAGGACCTGATCGCCAAGACGCTGCACTACCAGAGCCTGCGCCAGGCCGAGCCGTTCATCGCCATCAACTGCGCGGCCATTCCGGAAACGCTGCTGGAAAGCGAGCTGTTCGGCTACGAAAAGGGCGCTTTCACCGACGCGCGCGTCGCAGAAGCGCGGCATCTTCGAACTGGCCGACAAGGGCACGCTGTTTCTGGACGAAATCGGCGAAATTCCGCTGATGCTGCAGGCCAAGCTGCTGCGCGTGCTGGAGGAGCAGAGCTTCCGCCGCCTGGGCGGCCTCAAGGACATCAAGCTCGACCTGCGCGTGGTGGCGGCCACCAACAAGAACCTGCGCGAGGCGGTGAAAGAAGGCGCTTTCCGGCAGGATCTGTATTTCCGCCTCAACGTGATCCAGATTCTGATTCCGCCGCTGCGCGAGCGCGCCGAGGACATCGTGCCGCTGACGCGCTTCTTCATCGAGCACTACAACCGCAAGTTCAAGCGCAACATCGAAGGCGTGAGCGACGGCGCCGGCCAAGCTGCTGCTGTCCCACGACTGGCCGGGCAACGTGCGCGAACTGCGCAACGCCATCGAGCGCGCCATGATTCTGGAGGAATCGGCGCTGATCACGCCGCCCAGCCTGCCGATCGCGATCTCGCGTCCGGATGCCGACATGCCGCCGGCAGTCCCGCCGACTGACGGAAATCCCCACCGACGGCCTGTCGCTCGAAGACAACGAGCGCAGCCTGCTGGCGCGGGCGCTGGAAAAGACCAACGGCAATCAGACCCAGGCCGCGCGGCTGCTGCGCATCACCCGCGACACGCTGCGCTACAAGATGAAGAAGTTCAATTTGCGGTAGGGGACTGGCTTCCCCGGCGCAGCAGGGATCGTAGACGCGCGGCGCGAGGATCCCAGCCCGTCCCAGAACAGGAAACCCGGCCCACACCGCCGCAGTATCGGGTGCCGCAAGCGCGCGTCCCGGCCAGTTCCCGGCTGCGAGTCGATGCCGCTCAACATCAGCACGCCGACCGCAAGAACCGCCCGCAGTTCAAGGCACGGACGAAGCGCCAACTCAGACGGACAGCGAGGCAAGTGCTAGCCTCGCAACCTGAGGCGGTGCTGCAACTTCCAGAGCGGCCGAAGCGGACGTGGCAGAAGACCGGCGTTTCTCTATCGGAGCATTTGGCCGCCACGCAGAAGAAGCGGATCGAGCTCGAGGCGCACAACATCTTCCACAAAGGGTATGGGCCTGTGACACACGCTCGTTTCGGCGTGTGGTGGAAGACGAGTGGATTGCATCATTCAGGCGTACAGCCGACCGCGATTAGATTCCTGACGGCCCAGCGTCGCGCCGGACACGATGGCCCTGCGTAACGACCGGAAGCCGGGCACCTACAACGTTGTCTTGGCCGGGACAAACACGATGCGGGGGCCGGTGGCGGTGGTATCGAGGAGCCACAGGGGCGCGGAGCCAACTTCGTTCAGGCGGTAGAGATTGCCCATGCCGGTGATACCGGTGGGGGTGCAATCGCACCGGATGGCGCTGCTGGTTCCGGCAGTGAGATCGAATGCGGTCACGCCCTGTCCGGCCGCGGCGGCGACGAACAGCTTGCTGCTGTCCGCGGAGAAGGCCGCGCCCACGGTGCTGGGGCCGAGGCCATCGGCGGCGATCAACTGCTGGGCCGCCGCTCCGCCCACATCCTTTACCAGCGTCACACTGGCGGCGGCAATGGCGGCGTCATGGGTTCCGGGAGCGAACGCCACAGCAGCGCCGCGGGCAGACATAAGCTGTTTCGCGGCGCCGGCGCCGAAAAGGTGCACGCCGGAACCGGTGGAGACGAGTACATACGCTCCGTCATCGGCGACGGCGAAGGAACCGGTCAGGGTCTGGTGGGCGGGTCCGGACGGGAGGACCAGCAAGGCGGAGACATCGAAATTATTTCCAGGTTTGGGCGCTCCGGGAAGGCCGGTCACCACCTGGATGCGGCCGCCGCCATAGAGCGCCGCGGCGGAACCGGTGGGGCTGAATACGATGCGCTCCGGCACAAACGGGATGCCGTTGACGGGTACTTCCGAGGCAGTGCCCGCGTTGAGTGCAAACATGTGGAAAGTTCCGTCCGTGGCCACGGCAAGCATCGAATCCAGCCGCGGCGAGACTGCGCCGGAAGCCAGAGGAGTCCCCAGATTGACCGGGTCGCCCAGCACCGATGCGCCGGGAATCCCCAGCACCGGCCGCAACGCCTGCGACGGGCGATCGAAGACGTAACCCGCGACGGGTCCCTCGACGCGGCCCTGTTGCGCCAACGCGAGCGGCGCGGCCAGACAAAGCAAACTCACCAGCGAACGGTTGCGTATGGTCATAACGATTACCTCGGAGGTCCTACGGATCCCGTGCCCGGCGTGATGGTCACCAGTGCCGGCTGCGTGGCCGCGGTAGTGCCGTTGCCGCCGCCGATGGCACCCGAGGCGTACAATCCGCCAACCGCGGCCGCCGCGGCTGCCGCCACGATCACTATCACCAGCTTGGCGGAGATGCCGGCCGCCGCCGCCGCGCCGGCCCCGGCAGCGACCACGGCATTGGACTGACTAATATTGGTGCTGGTCGACTGGCCGTTATACGACGCATTCACGTGGATCTGAAACTGGCCCCTGACGGTGTTGGGGCGCAGACCATGCGCCACGGCGCGACCCTGGCTGTCGGTCATCACGGTCAGGGTATGCTGGCCGCCGGCGAAGGTTCCGCTGGCGCCCTGGGAAGGCAGGGTAAACACCACTGCGGCGCCCGCGACGGGCTTGTGGTTTTCATCCTCCACCTGGACGATGGGTTCGCGGGCGGTGCGCTGGCGAATGTTGTTAATGGCGCCCTCGCCCTCGACCACAACCAGATTCAATTTGGGCGCTGCGTCCTGGGCCAACGCGACAGTAGGAAACGGGACCGCCAGGATTCCGGCCAGCAACAGTGAAAGATGTCGCACACCACCCCCTCAGAGACTCTATTATGTCCATATACCCTGGAAAACACAAACATTTCGTTAAAGGGTGAGTTTTCCCGTGCGCGGACCGGATGCGCGGGCGCGCAGCCGCTCTTCGCGGCGGAGCAGGGCGGGGGAATCCTCGAGAGAACGCGCGCTGCGAGTCATTTCGAGGGCCATGGCGTAATTCCGCTCGCGGTGCTCGTAGTGCTTGGCCAGGGCTTCGAGGGCGCGGGCGCGGAAAAGATTGCGGCCGGTAGCCAGTTCCGTCCAGATGGCGAGCGCGGCATCCTCGCGCCCCAAGCGCTTTTCCATGGCGGCGATGTCCCAGAGAGTGCGGAACAGCAGGTCGTCCGGCAATCCCAGGTCGACCGCGCGGCGAAACAGGCGGAGGGCTTCTTCTTCGCGGCCGGCCTGGTTGACCCAGCGGGCCAGCCCCACCAGGTCGGCGCCGTGACGCAGTTCGGCCTCCTCGGGCGAGCGGAAGGCAAAGGGCACGATGGCGGTCAGGCAGGCCAGAGAAAGAATATCGATGGCGTTGTGGTGAAAGATGGGGACGATTTCGAAGGCGCGCTGAGTGCGCAGGAATTCGAAATAACAATAAGGAATCATCTCGCCGGGCAGATCGCCCTGGCGCTCCACGCCCAGAATGCGATTTTCCAGGTCCACCAGGCGGCAGCTTTCGAGGCGCAGTTTCCACAGGCGGCGCGCGCCGAAGAGCAGGTCCAGATGCTCCATGCGTTCGAACGGATTGCGCGCGCGGACCATGCGGAAGCGGGTTTCCAGCAGGGGCTGGTCGTAGGACTTGCCGTTGTAGGTGATGAGCACGTCGAAGGTCGCCAGGTATTCCGCCAGGCGGGAGAGGAGCGACGCTTCTTCGCCGTAGTCGCGCATGAAAAACTGGCGCAGGCGGAAGCCGGTGGAATCGATGGAGCCCACGCCGATCAGGAAGGCGTAGGTGCCGGTGCCCCCGGCGAGGCCCGTGGTTTCGGTGTCCAGAAAGGCCCAGCGGGTGGGATGCGACCGCGGAATGGCGTTGGCCGAAAGCTGGTCCAGCAGATCTTCGGGCAGGCCTTCGAGGTCGCAGATTCCCACGCTGCCGTGGCGGCGGTGGCGCTCCCAGACGCGTCTCGGTTTCGAAATGCTCGCCCAGCGGGGTGCGGACCACTTCGCCGGACATCAGGTCCTGGATGAAGTGGCCGGCGTCGCGCAGGGTGCGGTCGACGGTGCTTGGGCGGCGGAGGGCCGGCCTCATATTTGCGGTCGATCCGCGCCATTTGCCGCCGCAGCGCCGCGAGTTGTTCCTGGATTTCCTCCATTCGCCTTTTCTTTGCCCACTATAAGCTTTATGCTCAGATTTGCGCAAGACCACGCTCTTTTTTCTGGTGCTGCTGGCCCTGTTGGCCGGCTCGCGCCTGTGCCACGTCGGCATCCTGTGGGAAGGCGATACCTATCCCCTGGCGGCGGCGCAGCAGATGGAGCACGGTCGCATGCTGTATCGCGATATCTGGTTCGATAAGCCTCCGCTGCTTGCCGCTGTTCTACCTGCTGTGGGGCGCTACGGCCGGCTGGCCGCTGCGGCTGGCGGATGCGCTTTACGCCCTGCTGGCGTGCTGGATTGCGTACGGGTTTGCGCGCGAATTGTGGAGCGAACGGGAAGGGCTCTGGGCGGCGGGCCTGCTGGCTTTTTTCCTGACGTTCGATTTTCCTTCCGCGGTGATTCCGGTGGCGTCCGACCTGTTGATGGCGGCGCCGCACCTGGCGGCGGTCTGGCTGGCGTGGAAGCGGAAGCCATTCTGGGCCGGCGCGGTGGCAGGCGTCGCGTTTTGGATCAGTCCCAAGGGTGTGTTTGTGGCGGCGGCGTGCGTGTTGTGGGATCCCGGCGGGGCGCTGTGGATGGCCGCGGGATTCGGCGCGGTGAGCGCCGTGATGGTGGCGGCGCTGGCCGGGGGCGGCGCGCTCGGCGGCTATTGGGAGGAAGTCTGGAAGTGGGGCCGGCTGTATGCGGGGTCCACGTTCGTCGAAAGTCCCGCGCGCGCGGCGCTGATTCGGACGGCGAACTGGGCGGGGTTCCACGTGGCGGCCGTTTTTGCGGCGGGAGTGTTTCTGTGGAAGCATCCGCAATGGAAGTGGATCGGCTGGCTGGCGCTTTCGGCCGCCGGCGTGTGCGCGGGGCTGCGATTCTTCCCACGTTATTATTTCCTGCTGCTGCCGGTAGTGGTTCTTATGGCCGCGCGCGGGTTCGGCATGCTGGGGCGCAGGCGTGAGGTGGTGGCGCTTCTGCTGCTGATCCCGGCGACCCGTTTCGGACCCACGTATCTGACCGCGCTGCGCGGTGAAGCGTGGCGCGATACAGCGCATGGACCGGGACAGCCGGCAGTGCGCGGCGATGCTCAGGCCGCTGGAGAAGCCGGGCGATACGCTGCTGGTGTGGGGCTATCGACCGGAATTGTACGTGTACACCGGGCTGCCGGCGGCTACCCGTTACCTGGATTCGCAGCCTCTCACGGGTGTGCCTGCCGACCGGCATCTCACCAGCAGCGAAGCGGTGGAGACGCGCGATCCGGCGAGGCGCCGCCGCGAACTCGTGAGCGCGCAGCCAGCCTTCATCGTGGACGGGCTGGGGCTGTACAATCCGCGGCTTGCTGTGACCGCCTATCCCGAACTGGGCCCATGGCTCGCCGGGTATCGCGAAGTCGGGCGGACAGGGGGCACGGTGATCTACGCCCGGAAGTGAAAATTCCGTCAGCCTGATCTGCGCGATTTATTCTTGAGAATCCACCGTGTGCGTTTCCACTGTTTGAACAGATGCCAAGGCGTAATCGATGTGTTCTACCTGGTCTGCCCTGTCACGTCACTCAGCGCGGGGTGGATCGGCGGGAGACCTTTACCAGCGATCAGGATCGCACAGTCTACCTGCGTCTGCTCCGGGAGAATCTGTGCGATGCGGAAGTTCGTCTGCTGGGATGGTGCCTGATGCCCAATCACGTGCACCTGATCGCCGTGCCGACTCGTGAGGACTCGCTGGCAGTACTGCTGCGCCGCGTTCATGGCCGTTATGCCCAATACTTCAATGCCAGCGCGGGACGGGCCGGTCACCTCTGGCAGAATCGCTACTTCGCCTGCATGTTGGACGACGAGCATTTGTGGACGGCGCTGGCGTACGTGGATCGGAATCCGGTGCGGGCGGGAATGGTGCGCTGGGCAGCCGATTATCGATGGTCGAGCGCCAGGGCGCACGTGACGGGGCTCGACGAGAGCGGCATCGTCGACTTGGAATGGTGGCGGCAGGACAGCCGAAGCGCGGATTGGGCTCGGTGGGTCGATGCGGAGGAACTGCAGGCTGTCGCCACGTTGCGCCGCTGCACATTTGCGGGCCGTCCGTTCGGGTGCGACGAGTTTGTGGCAGAGATGTCGGCGCAATTCGGTCGGCACTGGGAGCGGGGCCGTCCTAGGAAGGAGGCTCGGCCGGCACTCGCGCTAGAAAAATCGCGCAGATCAGGCTGACGGAATTAAATAAATCGCGCAGATCAGGCTGACGGATTTTTCCAGCAGGGCGGACGCTTCTCCAGGAAGGCTCCGATGCCCTCCTGCGCGTCGGGGGCCAGGGCGTTCAGCGACATGACTTCTTTGGCGTAGGCGTAGGCCTTGGGCTGATCCAGATCGATCTGCGTGTAGAAGGCCTGTTTGCCGATCGAAACCACCACGCCGACTGGCCTCGGCGACCTTGGCCGCGAGTTGCCGGGTGGCCGCTTGCAGACCGGCCGCCGGCACTACCTGGTTGACCAGGCCCCATTCCGCCGCCGTGCGCGCCGGCACCATCTCGCCGGTGAGCAGCATCTGGAGGGCGCGCTTGCGGCCGATGGCGCGGGTCAGCGCCACCATCGGTGTGGTGCAGAATAGCCCGATCTTTACGCCGGGCGTGGCGAAGGCGGCGTCTTCCGATGCAATGGCCAGGTCGCAGGCCGCCACCAGTTGGCATCCGGCAGCCGTGGCGATGCCCTGGACTTCGGCGATCACCGGCTGCGGGATGGCCTGGATCTTCTGCATGAGCTGGCTGCACACATCGAAGATGCGGCGATACTCGGTGAGATCGCGCCCGGTCATCTCCGCGAGATCGTGTCCGGAGCAGAAGACCTTGCCCGCCGCGGCCAGAATGACGGCGCGGACGCGGGGATCGCCGCCGATCTCGTCCAGGCACGCAATCAGTTCGAGCATCAGCGCGAGCGAGAGCGCATTGCGCCGCTGCGGCCGGTTGAGGGTGACTACGGCCACGGCCTCTTCCCGAGTCACTAAAAGGTTATCGAAATTCATGTGCGAGCCCGCAATTCATTTTTCCGGATTTTGCCCGTGGCGGTGCGCGGCAACGCTCCGAATACCACCTCGCGCGGGCATTTGAAATGCGCCAGCCGGGCGCGGCACCAGGCGACCAACTCCCCGGCGGTGGCGGTGGCTCCCGGCTTTCAGGCCGACGTACGCTTTAGGCACCTCTCCCCATTTTGCATCCGGCGCCGCCACGATGGCCACTTCGGCCACGGCGGGATGGTCGGCCAATACCTTTTCCACTTCGATCGAGGAGATGTTCTCGCCGCCCGAGATGACGATGTCCTTCTTGCGGTCGCGCAGTTCGATGTAGCCATCGGGATGAACCACGGCCAGGTCGCCGGAGTGGAACCAGCCGCCCTGCGAAGGCTTCCGCGGTGGCCTGCGGGATTGTCGTAGTAGCCCAGCATCACGTTATTGCCGCGCATGAGCACTTCGCCCATGGTGGCGCCATCGCGCGGGACGTCGCGCATGGCGTCGTCCACCACGCGCAGATCCGTGCCGGCTATCAGGTAGGCGACTCCCTGGCGCGCTTTCATTTGCGCCCGCTGTTCGGCGGTTCAGCGTGTCCCACTCGGGCTTCGGCAGGCAGATGGTGTGCGGCCCGTAGGTCTCGGTGAGTCCGTAGGTGTGGGTCAGTTGGGCGCCGGTCTCTTCGGCCGCGCGAATCACCGCGGGAGTGGGCGGCGCGCCCGCGGTCACAATGCGCAGCGGCCGGGAAAAGCGAATGCCGCGATCGGCGCAATACTGCGACAGCGTCGCCACCACCACCGGAGCGCCGCAGAGGTGCGTGACTCCCTCGGCTTCGATCAGGCGGACGGACTTCGGCCGGATCGGGCCGCGGCAGGCAAATGTGGCGCGCGCCCGCCGGCCGTGACGGCCCAGGTGAAGCACCAGCCGTTGCAGTGAAACATGGGGAGCGTCCACAGGTAGACGCTTCGCGGCATCCAAGGCGTGTTCGGTCAATTCGCCGATGGCATTGACCCACGCGCCGCGATGGGTGAACATCACACCCTTGGGAAAGCCGGTGGTGCCGCTGGTGTAGTTGATGGCGATGCAGGCTGTTCTCGTCCGGTCACGGGCGCGAGCGACGGGTGCGGCCGGCGCGCCCGCCAGTAGCGCTTCGTAGTCGTCGACGATCCGCAGATTCGGGTCGGAAGGTGCGAGGCAGCGAAGTTCCGGGTCCACCAGCAGGACTTTAGCGCCGCAATGTTTCAGGATCCAGGCGAGTTCCGGCGCTGCCAGGCGAAAATTCAAAATCACCAGGACAGCGCCAATCAGCATGGGTCCGAAGTGGGCCTCCAGCGGCATGACGCCGTTGAATGCGAGCACCGCGACGCGGTCTCCGGCGCTTATGCCAAGGGCCTGCAAAGCGGCTGCCAGGCGATGGGCGCGCTCGCCGAATTCGCCGTACGTGAAACGGCGTTCGCCATCGACAATGGCAATCCGGTCGCGGTAGACGGTGGCGCTGCGGGCGAGAAAATCGAGTGGAGTGAGCGGCGAAACCATGGCTTATTCTGGTTGATTGTACTCTTGCGTGGCACTTTCGAGGGGAGGAAACCAATTTCCGACCGGCGCATCAAATAATTATCGGCTCTTCAAATCAACTGTTTGCAATCCGGATCGCCTGTCTGATACTATCTAGTTGGCAGATCGGAATCCTCCCCTTGAAGTGCCCAAATCCAACCAACGGAGTTGAAGAATCAACTGAATGAGCTTTACCGTATTTCTTGGCAACCTTCCCACCTGGGTCACCGCTGATGACATCAAGCAATGGCTAGCCGCTGAAGATCTCGTAGCCGATGCAGTGAAGGTGATCCGCAATCACGAAACGCAAGAATCCAAGGGCTTCGCTTTTGTCGAAGCACCGACCAGCGACGAAATGCAGGCGATCATCCGCCGTTTCGACCGCGCACCTTTAGAAGACCGCTTATTGCGCGCCAATCCGGCGCAGCCTCCCAAAGGGAAGGAAGCTCCGCGTGGTCCGCAACAGGCAGCAGTGCCCAATGCAACTCGCCCCCAACAGCGTCCGGACCGCAAGAAACGAAGCGGAAGAGACCGGGACCAGACGCCGCGCAGCGCGTTCGCAACCGAACTGGCGAAAGTCCTGTAGGACAGGCCGCGCCCGCCCAAGTACGGTGGGGCTGTTTTCACACCCTCTCCACACCTGTGAAGCGAAGTCACATCCAGCTTCAAAGAATCCCTCATACTTTCAACAGGTTGTACGTGGTGGCACACGTGCTTTTCGGCACGGCATGAAATACGCCTGGCTCGGCTGCCTGGTTTTTGGCGGCCTGCTCTTCGGGGGAACACAGGATTCCGATGCCAATGTGAACACCCGGTATACCGTCGACGCTGTCAGCATATTCGGTAAGAACTGGAAGACCACCTTCCTGGAAAACCGCGTCGACCAGGCGGAACAAACCCAAAAACTCAGCGGCAGACTTAAGGCCGATCTGGCCGATTTGATTGGGCGCAAGTTGAACCCGGGGGTGCTCGATCTGCTGGCGCAGCGCATCAAACACGAACTTTCCGCCCGTGCGGTCACGCACCGCCTGCTGCGCAGCGATACCTTCGAGCACGTGCGGGTGGAATTCGAGGTTACGCCGGCCCGCGGCGGGCTGGATTTGAATTTGACTCAATTCAGTTACAACTCCAGGTACGGCTGGAGCGGCGCGGGAGACGCCGGGTTCAATTTGCAGCAGAACTACTTCCTGTTTGGCCTGGTGAGCAACGGCGATACGCTGGACGAACGCAATGCCGGGATCGTCACCAGCTACGAAAACCGGCATGTGGGGTCAGACCGGCTGGCTTTTCGGTTTCAGTTCGAAAGCTACCACGACATGTGGAATGCCGGCACACTGCGGGCGCTCCAGAGCGATAGCCGGGTGACTTCCGACGCCTACCGGAGCCGGCAGAACTTCCAGCCGGCATTCACCATTACTTTAACCAAACCGCTAAGCCTGGAACTGGGCACCAGCTTCGAGCGCTTCGACAGCGAAATTCCAGGTACGCCGGTGGAGGCTGCCAATGCCGTATTCACTACGCTGCGCTATCATAGGCAACTGGAGGGCGCCGAAAATCAACAGGATGTAGACGCCAGCTATGGCATGCGGGTCGCCGCGCGAACTCTGGCGAGCGACTTTTCCTACGCACGTCATTCCGTACGCGTTCGATACCATATCCAGCACGGGAAACACTCGCTGACCGAAGAGTTCTGGGGAGGGCTGGTGGATGGGCGAGCTCCGCTGGATGACCGCTTCGTACTAGGCACAAACACCTATTTGCGCGGTTGGGACAAGTACGAAGTCGACCCAATCGGTGGAAACCGTGTGGTTTCCAATTCCGTAGATTATAGATACGGCCGTTTTCTGGCTTTTTACGATGCCGGGGCCATTTGGGACGAAGGCCAGACGGCTCCGATTCGACATTCCGTGGGGGTGGGGCTGCGCGCCTCCATTCTCTCCCTGGCGGTGGCATTTCCGGTACGGGGCGGCCATGTAGAACCTATGTTTCTGATGGGCTTACTTTATTGAATGGCGCCAGATGCGCGGACGACATTGATTAGCCGCAGACGCTGGCTGGTGGCTGGCCTGTCGCTATCTTTGTCTTCGGTGCGCGGCGAAGAAAAACCGAGCGTGCTTTTCGATGGAGACATGCTCCGGGTGGCGGCTCCAAACGCGCATTTCCTCACCGGGAAACCATTGCAGCGCCTCAAGGACGGCGCCACCGTGGTGTATCTGGCACAACTCGGGCTCTATGACGACGGCGCTTTCGAGCGGCCGTTCCGCCTGGCCGCCGTGGACAAGTTTGCCATCAGTTACGACGTGTGGGACGTCGACAAGTTCTCCGTCGCCATGCTGACCACCACCCACCGTAAAACCGACAGTCTTTCGGCGCCGCAAACCGAAGCGTGGTGCCTGGAAAACCTGGCAATCAGCGCTTCCGACCTGGCTCCGGACCACCGCTTCTGGCTGAAACTGTATATGCACACGGCGGACCAGAGGGATCTATCCGGCCTGGTGGCCGGGCCGGGGCTCAGTCTCGCCGAATTCGTGATGCGGCTCGGAAAGAGGCCCGGCGCCGACGATCCGCCGTTCAGCCTGGAGGCCGGTCCCTTGCGCCTGGCAGACCTGGTCCGTACGCCGGGCCGGGGGCCGCGAAACGGGTGAACCGGCTTCGAAACAGGCTCATCCTTGTATTTCTGGCCGCCACCCTGGTGCCGCTGACCGCCACCGTCTGGGTCACCACGTCTCTGCTGGAGCAGAGCGTCAATTTTTCCGCTATCGACAAACTGGACACGTTCTCCAAATCGGTCCGCCCGCTGATGCGGGAGTTCTTCCAGAGGGCCTGTGCCGACCTGGAGCGGCGCGCCCGTGCGGGAGAAGTGTCGCCGCACAAATTCCTGCCAGGGGATCGCGCCGCGTGGCCGCAATCGATTCGGGAGTTTGCCGATTCCGAGGAACCGGAGCGCTTTGTCCACGCGGGCCAGGAGGGAGACCAGGTAGAGTACCTGGTGCGTCACGGTGACGAAATCTGGTCGTATTCGGCCAGCCTGGGGGTGGCCACCGAGCAGTTTTCGCGCGAGATCGCCGATGCCCGCGCGGTGGTGGATCATGCCCGTTTCTACGACTTGCGGCGGGGGCTCAAACTGGCTTACATTCTGGCTGCCGCGCTGTTTTGGGTGGGCGCCCTGCTGCTGCTGGTTTACCTGGCGCATCGCATCAGCCGGCCGATCCAGCGGCTCACCGTGGGCCTGAGCAATCTTGCCGGCGGCGACTTGAACGCGCGCGTGCAGGAAGGGCGCGACGACGAAATCGGCCACGCCATCCAGGCATTCAACGACATGGCAGGACGTCTGCAGGAAAGCACCGAGCGGCTGGTCTATCTGCGCCAGCTTGCCAGTTGGCAGACGCTGGCGCGCAAGATGGCGCATGAGGTGAAGAACTCCCTCACGCCGATCCGGCTCACGGTGGAAGAGATGATGGCGCGCTACGACGATGCCGACCGCGGCTTCATGACGCAGGCGACGCAGATCGTGGTGGACGAAATCGAGACGCTGGAGAAGCGCATCCGGGCGTTCTCGCAGTTCGCCACCGAGCCTCCGGTGGAGAAGGCGCCGGTGGATGTCAACTCGGTGCTGCAGGAGCGTATTGCGTTTCTGAAGATGGCCCATCCCGAAGTGGCTTACGATTGCCGCCTGCAGGACGAAGTGCCGCAGGCGCTGGCGGACCAGGACCTTCTTAAGGGCATTCTGACGAATCTGCTGGAGAACGCGGCCGAAGCCGCCGGGCAGGGCGGGCACATTCTGGGCGTGACGACGTCGGCGAACGGGCGCATCGCCATTGAAGTGCACGATTCCGGGCCGGGGCTGAGCGAGCAGGCGCGCTCCTCGCTGTTCCAGCCGACGATTTCATTCAAGAAGCGGGGCATGGGGTTGGGGCTTTCCATCGCGCGGAAGAGCGCGCTGCTGTCGGGCGGGGACATCGTACTGGTGAAAGGAGAACTGGGCGGCGCCGGCGTTCCGCGTGCTGCTGCCCGTGGCAACCAATGGCTTCCAAACGCGTTCTGATCGTGGATGACGAAGAGAATATCGGCCGTTCGCTGCGCATGATTCTGGAGCGGGAAGGGTACGGTGTGAACGTGTGCCGGAGCGTGGCCGAATTCGGCCGGCATCCGGACGCGGGGCGCGCCGACGCCTATCTGTTCGACATGAAACTGCCGGACGGCAATGGCATCGACCTGCTGAAGGTAGTGCGACAGAACGGCGGTCCCGCGCCGGCCATCATGATTTCCGGGCACGGCACGATTGCCGATGCGGTGGAAGCGACGCGCGCCGGCGCCTTCGACTTCCTGGAGAAGCCGCTGAGCCGCGACCGCGTCCTGCTGGCCGTGAAGCACGCCATGGAGCATTCCACGCTGCGGCTGGAGAACGAGCGGCTGCGCGAAATGGTGGGCGCCGCGCCGCGCATGATCGGCGCCAGCGCGGCATGGGTGCGGGCCGTGGAGCAGGCCACCATGGCTGCGCGTCAGCGACGCGCGCGTGCTGCTGATCGGAGAATCGGGCACGGGCAAGGAACTGCTGGCGGCGCATATCCACAACTCCAGCCCGTTCGCTTCCGGTCCCTTCGTCAAGGTGAATTGCGCGGCGATTCCCACGGAACTGATCGAGACCGAGCTGTTCGGCCACGAGAAGGGATCGTTCACCGGCGCCACGAGCGCGCGCCGCGGCAAATTCGAACTGGCCGACGGCGGGACGATTTTTCTGGACGAGGTGGGCGATCTGCACGGCGCGTCGCAGGCGAAGCTGCTGCGCGTGCTGCAGGAAGGCGAATTCCATCGCGTGGGCGGCGAGCAGATCATTCGCGTGAGCGTGCGCGTGGTCTCGGCCACCAATCGCGATCTGAGCGGCATGGTGATGCAGGACAAATTCCGCGAGGATCTTTACTACCGTCTGAGCGTGGTGCCCATTCGCGTGCCGGCGCTGCGCGAGCGCCCGCACGATATCCGGCTGCTGGCCGAATATTTCCTGGACGATTTCTGCGCGCGCAACAACTTCAAGCCGAAGAAGCTGGACGACGCGGTGTTTCCCATGATGGAAAGCTACGCCTGGCCGGGCAATGCGCGGGAATTGCGCAACGTAGTCGAGCGGATGGCGATTCTGACGCAGGGCGAGCGGCTGACGCGCGAATCGGTGCCGGTGGAAATCCGAGTGCAGCGCGAATCCGGCCCTAAGAGCACGATTCAGGAAGCGCGCGAATCGGCCGAGCGCGAGCACATTCTGCGCGCGCTGGAAGAGACCAACTGGAATGTGTCGGGGGCTGCCCGGGCTCTGGGCATGGAGCGCACCAATCTGCATAAGCGGATCCGGGCGCTGGGCCTGACGCGGGGGAAGTAGCCGGGTTGGGGCGGGGCGGACTCGCGGACCGCGATTCTTTTCTGATAAGGTACGGTTCATGAAGCGAAGAGCCCTTCTCCAGCTTGCCGCCGCTACGGCAGCGAGCGCTCAGACGCAACGCGGCACCGGGCGGGCGGCCGGCGCGGCCGAGGGCGAGCCGCCGCGCGCCGCAGTCGCAAACGATGAAGCAACTGGTGCGCGGCACCGAATATGCCGCATCGTCCATGGCGCCGCTTCCCACGCTCACCGCGGAGCACGTGATGCGCTCCGGCGGCAACGCGTTCGACGCCATTGTGGCCGGGCAAGCCGTTCTGGGGCTGGTGCAGCCGCACCTCAACGGTGTGGGCAGCGACGCGACGCTGTTGATTTACGATGCCAGGGCGAAAAAAGTGTTCTCCCTGAATGCCGAAGGTACCGCGCCCAAGCTGGCCACCATCGACTGGTACAAAAAGAACCAGGGCGGCAAGATTCCGGTGAACGATTCGCTGCTTTCCGGCACGGTGCCGGGCGCCGTGGATGCGTGGTACATCATGCTCTCGCGATGGGGCACCAAAACCTTCGGCGAACTGCTGGCGCCGGCCATCGAACTTGCCGAGCGCGGCATCCCCATGGGTACCCTGTTCAATGCGCGCACGCTGAAGAAGTACCCCACGAGCATGAAGCTGTACGCGCCGCCCGACGGCAAGGCATGGCGGGACGGGCAGGTCTGGAAGAATCCGCGACCTGGCGCGCACGCTGCGCCGCCTGGTGGAGGCCGAATCGCAGGCTACCGGCGGTCGCGTGGCGGGCTTGCGGGCGGCGCGCGACCGTTTCTACAAGGGCGATATCGCGCATGAGATGGCGCAATTCTGCGAAGAGAACGGCGGCCTGTTCCGCTATGAGGATTTCGCCGCGTACACCGCCAAGGTGGAAGAGCCGGTATCGACGACCTATCACGGATACACCGTGTACAAGAACGCTTCCAGCAGCCAGGGTCCGGCGGAACTGTTCGCGCTGAACATTCTGGAAGGCTACGACCTGAAGGCGATGGGGCAGAATTCGGCGGACTACATCCACACCTGCGTGGAAGCCATGAAGCTGGCGATGGCCGATCGCGAGTATTACCTGGGCGATATGGATTTCATCGAGATTCCGTATAGCGGCCTGCTCTCAAAAGAGTATGCCGCGGAGCGCCGCAAGCTGATCGATCCGGCGAAGGCGTCGCTGGAGTTCCGTCCGGGGAATGTAACGCGGTATGCCGGGCCGGACTACAAGCACGTGGAACGGCCGCGCGACGTGGATATGCGCGGCAATGCCGATCACAACGGCGACACCAGTTACATCTGCACGGTGGACAAGGATCGCAATCTGATTTCGTTTACGCCGAGCCTGCATAGCTCCTTCGGCACCAAGATCGTAGTAGGGAACCTGGGATTCCTGTTCAATTGCCGGGGCGATTATTATTCCCTGGTGCCGGGCCACGCCAACGCGCTGGAGCCGGGCAAGCGGCCGCGCAGTACGCTGCAAGGCACGCTGGTGATGAAGGATGGCCAGCCTTACCTGGCCACCGGCAGTCCCGGCGCCGACGATCAGTGCATGCGCACCATCCAGACGCTTTTGAACATGGTGGATTTCGGCATGAACGCGCAACAGGCGATCGAAGCGCCGCGCTGGGCCACCCGCAGCTTCCCGGCGTCGCCATTTCCGCACACCATGTATCCGGGCGACCTGTCGCTGGAGAACCGGATTCCGGATGCGGTGCGCGCCGCGCTGGCGGACCGCGGCCACACGGTGGCGATGCGCGGGCCATGGTCCATGAACGATAGCGCCGCCATCACGGTGGAAGCGGAGACGGGCACGGTGAGTGCGGCTGCCGATCCGCGCACCACGGCGACGGCGTTGGCGTGGTAGGTGGACGTTTGCATTAGAATCGAAGATATGAAAACCTCAGTCGTTTGTCTTGCGGCGTTGGTTCTTGCCCTTGTAGTCCCTGGATCTGCACAGGATAAGAAGGATCAGAAGGGGAACAATCAAGCGTCTCACGGATTCAAACCGAGCAAGCCGCCAAGCCGCGGTCCCGCGCCGGTGAAGAGGGCGCCCGCCGCGCCAGCGTCCGCTCAGACCCATTTTGCAGACCGGGACGGACATCCCGATGCGCCTCACGTTGACGGCAAGACGTGGGTCGGGCATGATACCGGCAAGAACGATCCCCGATTTCATCTGGACCATCCCTGGCAGCACGGCCGTTTCACCCTGGGCTTTGGACCGAGTCATGTTTTCCGGCTGGCCGGCGGCGGTCCGAGCCGTTTCTGGTTCAACGGGGCTTATTTCTCCGTCGCCGATCCGGACGTGGGGTATTGCGGCGACTGGTTGTGGAATTCCGACCCGATTGTGATTTACGAAGATCCCGACCACGACGGTTACTACCTGGCCTATAACTCGCGCCTGGGGACTTACGTGCACGTACTCTATCTGGGCAATTCTTAGAATCAAATCCACGGGCGCCGCCGGGGATTCGCCGGAGTTGAGTGAGTATTTCGCGACGAGTTTGTGGCGGCCCATTGCAGACTGCCGATGACTTCACGCTGGACGTATCCTTCTATATGGGGTCGATGCAACCGCGCGATCTTCCCATCGTATTGACCGAGGCGCAGCGCCAGCAACTGGGACTCAGCATGGAGCATCGTAAGGTTGCCATCGAGACGATGGTGGTGGATCACGTGGAGCGGGCCGGGCCGGACAACTGATTACGATATCCTCTCGCAGCACGGGGTCAGCTCACCCCTCTGGGCTGGCGTAAGCTCCGTAGTTTCGCGGCAAAACGGATATCGACTGCACCCCTCAGCCGGAAATCCCGATTGAGCCTGGCAGGTGGCCCAGGATTCCGTTCAGGTTCTTCAAAAAAGCGATATCGTCCGAAGTAAAGGCAGACTTGTTGGATGGATAGGACTCTCTGAGCGCGCCCAGCTCATCCGAAACCGTCTGGAGAAGATCCTGTTCGGAGGCAATGTGCTCCAGCGAATATTGCAACTCTCAAGATTGCGTGTCGAACGTCCATTCGATGATCTATCGTCTGCCAGCGTCAACACCTTTATTGCCTTGATCTCACGCCGACTTCGTCCAGGTGTGCCAGCAGGTCGGCCGGGTCCTGATACACGCGGTACGCTCCGGCGCGTTCCAATTCCTCTTCGCCATAGCCGCCGGAGAGCAGGCCGACGCTGAGAGCGCGGGCGCGGCGGGCAGCCAGCAGATCCCAGATGCTGTCGCCTACTACCACAGAGTGCTCGATAGGAACTCCCAGGCGCTCCGCGGCGGCCAGGAAGAGGTCGGGATCCGGCTTGGCGCGGGCCACCATGTCGCGCGTGATCAGGGGGACTTCCGGTCCCACGCCCAGTTTTTGAACGGATGGGCCGGCGCTCTCGATCTTTCCGCTGGTGGCGATGGCGTGGGGCACGCCGGCGTTCGCCAGGTAGGCCAGGAGTTCCGCCGCGCCGGGCAGGGGACGCACCTGGTCGGAATAGCGGCGAAAGGCTACCGCGTGCAGGTACTGCATCCGCTCCACCTGTTCGGCGGAGAGGCGCTGCCGGGTTTCGCGCGCCAGGGCACTTACAAAGAGACTGCCGCTCATTCCGATGCGCCGGTGGATGCGCCACACCGAGAGCGGCATGCCGGCTTCCTCCAGCGCATCGCGCCATGCCAGAACGTGTTGATAGACGCTGTCCACCAGGGTCCCGTCCAGGTCGAACAAAAATGCGGGAGTGGCCGAAAGAGTTGTCATCAGAGCCTCATCTCATATTCGCATTCGCAGTACAGTCAAGGCATGTGGATTCGCGCCACTCTTTGGACCCTCTTAATGACCTGCGGACCCCTTGCCGCGCAGTCGTGGGACTCGCTACGCGAGGTGCGAGGGCAGCACGTCAAAGTCGTCAGTACCAGCGGGGAAACGCAAAAGGGCATTTGCGATTCTGTTACTGCCGATGGCATCGCCGTGCAGGCCGGCGGCAGCCGGGTCACCATCGAGCGGAACAGAGTGCGCCGCGTGCAGGTGCGCAGCGGGGTCCGGCGGGTGCGCAACCTGGTGATCGGCGCGGCGATTGGTCTGGCAGTGGGCGTGACGGTGGATCAAACCGTGGGCGCCTATCTGCGCAATGAGACCGGCGACAGCGGCCGTGGAATCACCTATGCGGCGCCGATCGTGGCGCTAGGAGGAATCGGCGCGGCTCTTCCGGGGTATCGTACGGTCTATCGCATGCGCTGAGGGTGCGGGGGATTGTCACTAAGGGTCTGGCGCCATTCTGCCGATAAGTGAACTCAGAGTTAAGGACTCTCTTTCCATGGCGAATCGGCTTTTGGCGGGTTTTGGCTTGTTGTTCCTCTCAATCGTCCTTGCTTTCCTGTTCCCCGGCAGTTGGGTCTTGCTGCTGGCCGCATTGCTCCTTTGCACCGGTCTTGGTTGGCTCACGGTTCGACACACGCTCGCGATGCATCGCCGCACGATTTTCCTGGAAGGGACTTTGGACGCCGTTCCGCAGCCTCTTACGGTCACCGATCTGGACATGCACTGGGTATTCGTGAACAAGACAACCGAGCAACTCCTCAAACGAACCAGGGAACAGGTCAAAGGCAGGCACTGTTCGGAGTGGCAGGCGCACATCTGCAACACGGACAAGTGTGGTATCGCGAGTCTCCGCAACGGCCGTCCGCGAACCCAGTACATGCAGGACATGGGAGACGGGAGTTTTCGCGGCATGCAAGTGGACACTTCCTACATCACGGACAAATCCGGCACCCGGCTGGGCCACGTGGAAATCGTGACTGATGTCCACTCGCAAAATGAGTTGGGCGATCTGCACTCAAAGCTGGCGGCATCGCTTGAAGAAATGACCAGTACCATGACAGAGATCGAGGCGCAGACCAGGTCTAATACGAGCCATGCAACCGATGCCAGCAAACTGGCAAACGCAACGCACCACACCATCGACGGCCAGGTGGCTGAGATTCGACACTTGAACGAGGTGATGCGTGGAATTCAGGAGGCCAGCCAACAGATTACACGGATAAACAAAGTGATCGACGAGATCGCTTTCCAGACCAACATCCTGGCATTGAACGCGGCAGTGGAAGCGGCTCGCGCGGGCCAGGCTGGCGCCGGGTTTGCGGTTGTGGCGGACGAGGTGCGGAATCTGGCCGGCCGGGCCGGGGAAGCCGCGAAACAGACTTCGGAGCTTGTCGAAAAGTCGATCACGGCAGTCAGCCAAGGTGTGGATTTAGCGGCACAGGTAGCGCAGTCGCTCACCGGGCTCGACGAAAAGGCGCAGCGGGTGGATGGCATCGTGGAACAGATTGCACGGGCATCGTCCGAACAGTCGCAAGCGCTTTCTGCCATGACCCAGGCGATCTCAGACCTGAGTTCCACAGCACTGCGGTCTGCTGGAGGTCAAACTTCGGAATTGGTCCAGGTTTCGCGACACGGGGCTTAGGTTAGTTTAGCCTCCCGTGGCGGAAGTTCAAGAAGAACGCTTACTAACGTGCGCGTCTCTGAGTTCCCGCCGTTAAGGAATGCTAAAACTCATGTGGCGATAGAACGCGGTGGGTGCGGCGCGCATCTCAGTTAGCAGTCACAATGAAAACACTCATTTTCCTTTTCGCAATTCCTATATTTGTGTATGCGAATTCCGCCGGCCCCGATCCGGGCTATTCCGGGGTGCCCGGCGAAAACGGCACCTGCGCCGCGTGCCACGGTTCCGGCGAGAGTTCGGTGAATACCAAGGGCGGCAGCGTTTCCATCAACTTCGGAGGCTCGCAAACGTACGTTCCCGGCGAGGTGCAGCACTGGATCGTCACCATTGTGGACAGCAGCGCCAGACGCTGGGGCTTCCAGGCTACGGCGCGCAACAGTTCCGCTGTGAGTACCACAGCCGGAGGTTTTACATCTACGGACAGCAACACGCAGGTGCTCTGTTCGAGCACGAATTTTCGCAACATCGGTTCCGGCGCCGGCGGCGCGTGCGCTTCCACCGTTCCGCTCATGTACGTGGAACAGACACTGGCGGGAACACGGCTGGGGACCACCGGCTCGATCACGTTTGAGTTCGATTGGATGCCGCCGGCGACGGACGTGGGATCGATCTCCGTGTTCATCGCCGCGAACGCCGCCAACGGCAATGGCAATAACGATAGCGGCGACCACATCTACAGCGGGAGCTACACCCTGACCCCGGCCGCGGCGAGCGGCAGCGTGCCGGCGATCTCGGACAATGGAGTGGTGAACGGGGCCAGTTTCGGCGCGCCCATCGAGGCCGGGTCGTGGGTCACCATCCGGGGCACGGGGCTTTCCACTACCACCCGCACTTGGACCACGGCGGACTTCAGCAATGGGACGCCGACGTCGCTTGACGGTGTCAGTGTGTCGATGGGCGGAAAGGCGGCCTATGTGTATTACATCAGTCCTACGCAGATCAACGTGCAGGCCCCGGATTTCGGCACGGGCTCGGTCGGCGTTACGGTGACGAACTCCGCCGGCACCAGCAATACGGTGAACGTGACCGCTACCAGTTTCGCGCCGGCCTTTTTCCAGGCGGGCAGTTACGCGATCGCCACGCATCTGGATGGCACGCTGGTGGCGCCGGCCGGTATGTTCACCGGCTCCTCGCCCGCGGCCCGGGGGGAGACCGTCGTCTTATGGGGCACGGGCTTTGGCCCCGTGAGTCCGACGGTGGCCGCGGGCGAGACGTCCGCGCAAGCGCTGGGCCCCGCCGTGGCTTCCGTGGCGACTCCGCCGGCCATAACCATCGGCGGTGTGCCTGCTACGGTGGTCGCAGGGGCGCTCAATCCCTCGGCGGTGGGACTTTACCAGATTGCCGTGACGGTGCCGGACACTGCGCCCAGCGGGGATCAGACAATTGTGGCCAGTGCGGACGGAATCTCTTCACCGGCGGGCGGAGTGCTGTTTTCGGTGCAGTAGCCGCGGCAATCACTCAACCAGTTCCACGCGGCGATTTTTAGCGCGGCCTTCCTCGGTGGCATTGGATGCCGCGGGGGAATACGGGCCGCAGCCGAAAGAATCCAGGCGGTCCGCGCCAATGCCGAATTTCGCCGTCAGTTCGCGAACGACGCTGGCGGCGCGCCGCCGGCTCAAGTCGAGGTTGTAGTCCGGCTTGCCCTGACTGTCGGTGTGTCCCACCACGTGCAGGTGCAGCGCGGGATCGCCCTTCAGCAACTTCGCGATCTCTTCGAGGGTGGGCTGCGATTCCGGCTTCACCACGTCCTTATCGGTATCGAAGTAGAGGCCGTACAATGCCACCTTTCCGGAGTCGCGAAGTCCCTGCTTCATCTCGTCGGCGTTGACGAAGGTCATCTTCTTTTCCATCACGTCGGGCGCGATGAAAACGATCTCCGCCAGTGCCTGCCCTTTGGCGAGTTTGCCCTGCAGGCGATCGGGGATCACGCCGTCTTTGTATTCCGTCACGAAGACGACGTAGTAGCTGGGCGGAGTCTGTTTGGTCCGCCCCACCAGCATGCGTTCGGCCGCTTCATTATAGGCAAGGATCTGGCCGATGCCGTCCGCATCGGCGATCTTGTTATAGGTGGGACCGAACCATCCGCGGTCTTCCAGGTGCTTCTCGTATACGATGTCGAGTCCCAGCCTCTGAAATTCCAGCCGGTAGTTGCGCAGCAGTTCGGTTCCGGTGCGGCCTGCCGGCGCCAGGTAGGTGTAGCGGCTGAGTTGCCCTTCCACGCGAGCGCTCTTGGTATATTTCGGCGGGTACATGTCCGTAGGCGGCGAGAGCGGTACCAGGTATTCGTCGAACGCCGGCGCGTGGTAGCCCACGATCTCGCTGCCTTCGTACCGTTTCATGCCCGGCGGATCCTTCGAACCCGCCAGATCCGCCGCACTGAGTGTGGGCAACAGAACAAGAGCCAACAAACATCGCATCCGGGAACCTCCACCCAAGAAATCTGCGTTCGATTATATCAGCGGCTCACCGGGATGGTGACACCGTCCATTGCCGGGTGGCAGGATCTTCCGGGTTAAATGAAATTCAGCCCGGAACTGGGTTGGCCCGCTGGCGACGGCTTCGTGCGTCTGACCACGCCAGCGGCGTGTGGTCCGAAGGTTCATGCTAGCATGGCGCTCATGGTGCGTTGGCTGGTCATCGGTATCGGCGATATCACGCGCAGGCGGGTAATCCCCGCGATCCAGGCGGAAGAGCGCAGCAGGTTTTACGGCGTGGTGACTCGCGATCCGAAGAAGGCGGAGGCTTATCCCGGCGTTCGCGTTTGGACCTCGCTCGACGAAGCGTTGCGGGATGACGCGATCGATGCCGTGTATGTGGCTTCTCCGGTGGCGCTGCACGCGCCGCACGCTATCGCCAGTCTGCGCGCGGGCAAGGATGTCCTGTGTGAGAAGCCGGTGGGCATGAATTACCCCGAAGCGAGGGACATGACGGCGGCCGCGTGGGAATGCCGCCGCCTCTTCGGCGTGTCTTATTACCGCCGTCTCTACCCCAAGCTGATGCGCGCCAAAGAACTGATAGCCGCGGGGGCCATCGGCCAACCGGTGCTGGCCGAAGCCAACTGCCACAGTTGGCTGGAAATTACCGGCCGCGAATGGCTGGTGGACCCGGCGATGAGCGGCGGCGGGCCGCTCTACGATATCGGGTCGCACCGCATCGATGCGCTCAACTTCCTGTTTGGACGGCCGGTGAAGGCGGCCGGCATGCGGTCGAATGCGGTGCATCGCCTGGCGGTGGAAGACTGCGCCACGGTGATGATCGAATATGCCGGCCCTGTGCGCGGCGTGGTGGATGTGCGCTGGAACTCGCATGTGTTCCGCGATCAGTTCCGGGTGATCGGGACGGAGGGAGAAATCAATCTCGATCCGCTCCACGGGCCGGCGCTGCGCTACCCCGGCGGGGAGGAGCAGTTGCCCACTCACGCCAATCTGCATTACCCTTGCGTGGAGAACTTTGTCAAGGCTGTTCTGGATGGTGAGCCGCTTGCTTGTCCGGGCGAAGAAGCCATTTGGACTGATTGGGTTACAGCCACTCTGAGATAGCTCTTGACACTGCCCGTTCGCTTCCTGTAAAAGTAAAGTACAGGCGAATAAAAAGCGAAATAGCGATGGGTGCGGCGGTCCTCAAACAGCAGTTCGAAGCGGTTCTGGGCGGACACCATGACTGGCAGTCCCGGCCGCTTCCGGAGACTGCGCGGACCGGCATTGCGGAAATCGATTCCGTCACCGGAGGCCTCCCCCGGGGCTGTCTGACTGAGATTTACGGTCCAGCCTCCTCCGGCCGCACCAGCCTGCTGGTCTCCATTCTGGCGGAAGCCACGGCGCGTCAGGAAATCTGCGCGCTGGTGGATGCCGACGATGCCTTCGATCCCATTTCCGCCGCGGCTGCCGGGGTCCGGCTGGATCGCCTGATTTGGGTGCGGGCCGCGAGGAGCGCGGAGCAGGCGCTGAAGGCCGCGGATCTGCTGATTCAGGGCGGCGGGTTCGGCGTGGTGGCGATGGATATGGGCGATACCGCGCCTGCGACGGCGCGGCGGATTTCGCTGACGTCCTGGTTTCGTTTGCGCCGCGCGGTGGAGCATACGCCCACGGTGCTGGTAACGGTGGCTCGCCAGAGCAATGCCAAAACGTGCGCTTCCCTGATGCTGGAATGCGCGCGGGAACAGGTGGAGTGGAGTGGCGCGCCCGCGAGTTCGCGGCTGCTGCGCGGCATCCGGGTGTGGAGCCGGTCTTCCAAGCCCGTGGGCCGCTCGTGCGTGTGGGGTGCTTCTATATGAAAAAGGCAGGGGCTGGGGATAGGGGTTGGGGGCTGGGGAATGGTACGGCCCTTCGGGCCGGTTAGTATGTTCGCCTGTCTGCATGGTCCCGGAAAATTGCTGGCGGTGGCGCTGGAGTTCTCGCCCGTAGTGGAAGAGATTTCCTCAGATACGGTGGTGCTGGATGCTTCCGGACTGGATCGGCTGTTCGGCCATCCGCAGGATGTGGCGGGCGCGATTGCGCGGCGGGCGGGGGCGGTGAACGTGGCACTGGCCTCCAATCCCGATGCCGCCATCTGCGCCGCGCGCGGCTTTTCGGGGATCAGTGTGGTGCCCTACGGCGATGAAGCCAAGTTCCTGGCGAGTCTGCCGGTCTCGCTGCTTTCTCCAACTTTGGAGATGGCGGAAACATTGGCGCGCTGGGGCATTTATCGATTTTCCGAACTGGCTGCGCTGCCGCCGCTGGGAATCGCCGAACGGCTCGGAGCAGAAGGGCTGCGCCTGCGCGAACTGGCTCGCGGAGAGGCCGATCGCAAGCTGGTGCCGGTGGAAGACCCGCTGCGCTTCGAAAACGAGATCGAGCCGGATTACCCCATCGAACTGCTGGAGCCGCTGGCCTTCCTGCTGGCCAGCCTGTTGAACGGCCTCTGCACCAGCCTGGCCACGCGTGCGCTGGCCACCGACGAAATCCGTCTGCGCCTGAAACTGGAAGATCGCACCACCTTTGAGCGGACCTTGCGGCTGCCCGTGCCTTCGCTGGATGCGAAGGCGTTTCTGAAACTGTGGCACCTGGATTTGAGCGCGCATCCGCCACAGGCGCCCATCGTGCATATCTGGATGGGGATGCATCCGGTGAAGCCGCAGGCGGCGCAATCGGGGCTGTTCGTGCCGGCCGCGCCGGAGCCGGTGAAGCTGGAACTGACGCTGGCGCGCATCAAGTCCATTGTGGGAGCGGACCGCGTAGGCTCGCCGGAATTGCTGGATACGCATCGCCCGAACGCATTTCAGATGGCGGCGGCAGCGAAGCCTGCCATCGCCTCGCCGGGAGGGCCGCGCCTGATGCTGCGCGTATTCCGTCCTCCGCGCATCGCGCGCGTGGCGCTGGCCGCGGGACAGCCGAACTTCGTCACCGCCGAAGGCGTCCGCGGCAAAGTACTGGAATACGCCGGTCCCTGGCGGACCTCCGGCGACTGGTGGACGCGCGAGCCATGGTCGCGCGACGAATGGGACATCGCGCTCTCGGACGGGGCGCTGTACCGGCTTTATTGCGACCCGCAGGGGTGGTTTGTGGAGGGATCTTATGACTAAGTGGTCGTCAGAAAACTATTAGATCAATTGGCTCTAACCGCTCCCTCACGGTCGCGGCTCTGAACGCGCATCGGAGCCGCGACCGTGAGGGAGCGATTGGCATGGTTATTTCCTGACAAACGCTAACCCCAAAAACTCATCGCGGAGGCGCGGAGGCACGGAGGAAGACGCGGAGAGAAAAGGAGATTTGTTTTTCTCCGCGTCTTCCTCCGTGCCTCCGCGCCTCCGCGGTAATTAAAAATGCCCTACGTCGAACTGCATGCCCGGTCGGCTTTCAGTTTTCTGGAGGGTGGATGTGTGCCGGAAGAGCTGGCGGGGGCTTGTTCCGAACTGCAGATGCCGGCCATGGCGCTGGTGGACCGGAACGGCGTCTATGGCGCGCCGCGATTCCATATGGCTGCCAAAAAAGCGGGAGTGCGGGCGCATATCGGGTCGGAGATCACCTGCACCAACGGTATTTCCTATCCTCTGCTGGTAGCGTCGCGCGAGGGGTATCAGAATCTGTGCCGGCTGGTGACCCGCATGAAACTGCGGGCAAAGAAAGGCGAAGGCGCGGCTACCCTGGAAGAGCTGGCGGAATTTTCGAAGGGGCTGATCTGCCTGACGCGCCATCCCGAAGCAGCGCCTGCTGGAGATTTTCGGCAGGGACAACCTGTATGCCGAACTGCAGCGCCACTACGACCGCGACGAAGAAGCGTGCAATCAGGCCATCGCCGAACGCGCGCGCGAGTCTCGGCATTCCGGTCGTGGCCACCAATGGGGTGGCTTACGCCACGCCGGCGCAGCGCGAACTGCTGGACGTCTTCACCTGCGTGCGCAATAAAGTCACGCTGGCCACGGCCGGGCGCCTGCTGGAGCGCAATTCCGAACGTCACGTGAAGACTCCCGCCGAGATGGCGCGGCTGTTCGCCGATGTTCCCGGCGCCATCGCGCGCACGCTGGAAATTTCCGCGCGCCTGGAATTTACGCTGGCCGACCTGGGCTACGAATTCCCGCGCTATCCCGGTGCCGCCGGGCGAGACCATGGACAGCTTCCTGCGCAAGCGCGTGGACGAAGGCGCGCGCCGCCGCTACCAGCCATATCACGAGCGCGCCCGCCGGCAGATCGAACGCGAGCTGGCGCTCATCGAAAAGCTCGGGACTGGCGGGCTACTTTCTGATCGTCTGGGACATCGTGCGCTTCTGCCGCGAGAACGATATTCTGGCGCAGGGGCGCGGGTCGGCCGCCAATAGCGCGGTCTGTTACGCGCTGGGAATCACCGCGGTCGATCCGGTGGCGATGGACCTGCTCTTCGAGCGCTTCCTTTCCGAAGAGCGCGGCGAATGGCCCGACATCGATATCGACCTGCCCAGCGGCGAGAAGCGCGAGCGCGTCATCCAGCACGTCTACCAGCGTTTCGGCAAACTGGGCGCGGCCATGACGGCCAACGTGATCACCTATCGCGGCCGTTCCGCCGCGCGCGAAGTGGGCAAGGCGCTGGGGTTCGAGATCACCACGCTGGAGCGGCTCAGCGCGCTGGCGCGCACCTGGGAATGGAAAGATCCCAAAGACACCACCGAGAAGCAGTTCCGCGAAGCCGGGCTCGACCTGCACCATCCGCGCGTGCGCAAATTTTTCGAGCTGTACCGCATGGCGCAGGACCTGCCGCGCCACCTGGGCCAGCACTCCGGCGGCATGGTGATCTGCCAGGGACAGCTCGATTCGGTAGTGCCGCTGGAGCCGGCCACCATGCCCGGCCGCGTGGTGGTGCAGTGGGACAAAGAAGACTGCGCCGATATGGGGATCATCAAGGTGGACCTGCTGGGCCTGGGCATGATGGCGGTGATCGAAGAGACCCTCAAGCGGATTCCCGAAACCTATGGCGAAGAGGTGGACCTGGCGCACCTGCCGCAGGACGATCCGGCCGTTTTCGCGGCGCTGCAGAACGCCGATACCATCGGCATGTTCCAGGTGGAGAGCCGCGCGCAGATGTCCTCGCTGCCGCGCATGATGCCGCGCCGTTTTTACGACATGGTGGTGCAGGTGGCCATCATCCGGCCCGGGCCGATCGTGGGCAAGATGGTGCATCCGTATCTGAACCGGCGGCAGGGCCGGGAGAAGCCGGATTGCCTGCATCCTTCGCTCGAGCCGGTGCTGCAGCGCACGCTGGGCGTTCCGCTGTTTCAGGAGCAGTTGCTGAAGCATGGCGATGATCGCGGCCGGCTTCACGGGCGGCGAGGCGGAAGAGTTGCGCCGCGCCATGGGGTTCAAACGCTCGGAAAAGCGCATGGCGGATATCGAAGTGAAACTGCGCGCGGGCATGAATCGGAACGGCATCGGCGGCGAGGCGCAGGAGGCCATCGTGCGCTCCATTACGTCCTTCGCGCTGTACGGATTTCCGGAATCGCACGCCGCCAGTTTCGCCCTGCTGGCCTATGCCAGCGCGTATTTGAAATGCCATTACCTGGCGGCTTTCACCTGCGCCATGCTGAACAATCAGCCGATGGGATTTTATTCGCCGGCCGTCCTGATCAAAGACGCGCAAAGGCACGGCCTGCGTGTGCTGCCGGTGGATGTGACGGTTTCGGACTGGGACTGCACCATCGAGACTACTGCCCATCCCCAACCCCCATCCCCAACCCCTGTCTTACGCCTGGGCCTGCGCTACGCCCGCGGCCTGCGCGAGCAGGCGGCGCAGGCGATGCTGCGGGCGCGCGCGGAGCGGCCGTTCACCAGCGTGGACGACCTGGCGCTGCGCGTTCGTGAGTTGCGCAAGGACGAAATCAATCGCCTGGCGGAGATCGGCGCGCTGAATTCGCTGGACAAGCTGCATCGCCGCGACGCGCTGTGGCAGGCGCAGCGGGCCGTTCTGCCGGTGGGCCCGCTGCTGGAACCGCAGGAAGAGACCGGCCAGCCCTCGCCGCTTGCGCGCCATGGATACTGAAGAGCGGCTGTGGGCCGATTATCGCGGCACCGGGCTGACGGTGGGCAAGCATCCCATGGCGCACCGGCGCGCGGAGATGGACGCCCTGGGAGTGAAGCGCGCCATCGACCTGGCAGGCATACGCAACGGCCGGCGTGTGCGCATTGCCGGGTCGGTGATCGTGCGCCAGCGGCCGGGCACTGCCAAGGGGTTCGTGTTCCTGAGCATGGAAGACGAAACCGGCATCATGAATGCAATCATCACTCCCGATACGTTCGACCGCTACAAATTTGAGGTGCTGGGAGAGCGATTCCTGCTGATCGAAGGCGTGCTGCAAAACCTGGACGGAGTGATTTCGGTGAAAGCCTCGCGCATCGCCGGGCTACCGCAGGGCGCGGGTCCGGAGTCGCACGATTTCCATTGAAGGCGGAAACGCTGCGGCGCCGTCGCAACAACCTTGCAAAGGATGCGATACTCAGGGGAAAACCAACACGGATCGAGATTGGAAGATATGGACACCCCCGGCGAACTCAACGAGGTCGTTCTTCCCCAACCTGTGGCCGGTCCGCTTTCGCGGGCGGCGATCTTTTTGGTGGTATGCATCCGCCAGGACGAGGACGCCTACGCGCAGTTGCGCGCCTTTTGCGCGGATCTCTCCGGGCTGATTCGCGCGGTCGAGTTTCGCGACGTAGAGGCTGGCCTTACGTGCGTCGCCGGATTCGGCTCGCATGCCTGGGATAAGCTTTTCGGAGCGCCTCGTCCCGCCGAGCTTCATCCGTTTCAGGAGATTCGCTCCGGGGAACGCCATGCCGTCTCCACGCCAGGCGACATTCTCTTCCACATTCGAGCCAAACGCATGGACCTGTGCTTCGAACTGGCTACGCAGATCATGGAGAGCATCGGGGACGTGGTCTCCGTGGCAGACGAGGTGCACGGCTTCCGCTATTTCGACGATCGCGATGTGATGGGCTTCGTCGACGGCACGGAGAATCCGCGAGGCGATGCGGCGCGCGAGGCGGCGATCGTCGGCGGCGAAGACCCTGCGTTTGCAGGCGGCAGCTACGTCATCGTGCAGAAGTACCTCCACGACTTGAAGGCATGGAATGCGCTTCCGGTCGAGACGCAGGAACGGATCATCGGCCGTCGCAAACTCTCGGACGTGGAACTGAGCGACGCAGACAAGCCCACAAACGCGCACAACGCGCTCACCAACATTGAGGAGAACGGACGCCAGTTGCAGATCCTGCGGGACAACATGCCTTTCGGGCGTCCGGGCCACGGCGAATTCGGAACTTACTTTATCGGCTACAGCCGCACGCCGCGGATCACAGAGATCATGCTGGAGAATATGTTCGTCGGGCGGCCGCCTGGAAACTACGACCGGCTGCTCGACTTCAGCCGGGCCGTGACGGGCAGCCTGTTTTTCGTGCCACCGGCGACATTTCTCGACAACGTCCCCGCGGGCGCGCCGGACGCGGTGGAAAGTGCCGACAGCGCGCCGACTCGCCGTGCAAGACACATCACTCAGGATAGGATCACTGAAGGGAGAGAAAGATGAATAACCTCCATCGGGAACTGGCGCCCGTATCTGACGCGGCATGGGCGCAGATTGAGGAAGAGACGACGAGAACGCTGAAGCGGTATCTGGCCGGGCGACGCATTGTGGATGTACCTTCCCCGGGCGGAATCGCTTTCTCCGGAGTCGGGACCGGGCACCTGAAGACCATTTCCGCTCCCGGAGAGGGCATCCTCGCAAGACAGCGTGAGGTGAAACCGCTGGTGGAGTTGCGAGTTCCGTTTGAGCTGTCGCGTCAGGCGATCGACGATGTGGAGCGCGGTTCCGACAACTCCGACTGGCAGCCTGCGAAGGACGCTGCGAAGAAGGTGGCCTTTGCGGAAGACCGGGCCATCTTCAATGGCTACCATGAAGCGGATATCCAGGGTATCCGGGAATGTACCAGCAATGCCATCGAGACACTGCCCGAGGATGTGCGGGCTTATCCCGATGCGGTTGCGCACGCGCTCAGCCAATTGCGGCTCGTGGGCGTCAACGGTCCTTACTCGGTTTTGCTGGGAGCGGAGGAATATACGGCGCTCGCCGAAACCCGCGATCACGGATATCCGGTGCTGGAGCATGTGAAGCGTATCGTGGACGGCAACCTGGTCTGGGCGCCGGCGATTGAAGGCGCGTTCGTGGTGACGACACGAGGCGGCGACTTTGAGCTCAACGTCGGGCAGGATGTTTCCATCGGCTATCTCAGCCATACCGATTCCGCGGTGCAATTGTACCTTCAGGAGACGTTCACTTTCCGGGTGCACACGAGCGAAGCCGCCGTGGCGTTGTCGCCGTCACCGAAAACATCGTGATTGTGTGCAGGAACTGCTTTGAAGTGCCAACGGGAACCATAGGGGGTGCCCGAGGTGCACGCCGCCGTCGCCAGGCGGCCCCCGCGCCACTTCCGGCCCGCCAGGCCTTTGTGGAATTGGCAAACCCTTCGCCTTTCATCTCTATCGGCGCTGAGCCAACTCAATGCCCTGATTTGGCCACTGAATCAATGATCCTTTAAACAGGAATGTACGCCAACCTAATCACGTCCTCGTCCATTCGTTCGCTGGCTTTAAGGCGCAGCGGCGGCCGAGGGCCGGCGAAAAACGGCTTGCCGGAACCAAGCACGACTGGGTGCAAGTAGATGCGATACTCATCAATAAGGCCGAGGTCCGTCAGGCTTCGCGCCAGGTCCGGGCCTGCAACGTCAATCTCTCCGTCAAGCTCCGCTTTGAGCCTGCGTATCAACCCCTCGACGTCATTTTCGACGAGCGTGGCATTGGGGCCGACCGACTTCAATGAACGCGACACGACCCACTTCGGCTGGCCTCGCCACGCGGCAGCAAATTTGCGTTCTTCCGCGCCCCACTCGGTACAATCATCGTCCCAATACCGCATCACCTCGTACATCCGGCGGCCGTATATGCTGCCGCCCAGGCCGCTAACCTCCTCGATGAAGTGACGAAAGAGCGTAGGGCTTGGCGCAAACGCCAGGTGGTCGACGTAGCCGTCCAACGACTGGTTCATGCCAAAGATGAGCTTCGCCATATAGAAGTCTCCTTCCACAAATATCAGAGAGTTACCAGTGTGACAAGAAGCTCGTCCAGTTGCTCGAACTGCTCACCTGCCCCACATGTGCTGCCAGAGGCGATTGCATTGTCGAGAGACGAGGCGGGCGTACGGCGTCACTTCGATGTACGTACCGAAGAATGCCATAGGCTGCTCAGAGGCAGCGAGGCTGAACACGAAACGGTATGTGCCCCCCGTACGAACATCGGCCTCGCAGGAAAGGAAGGACATTCCAAACGATTTCAGTGCCCACCACCGCTTGAGCAACTCGGGCTTGGTCCAGGCCTCGAACACGATGTGCGCAGGGCCGTCGAAGAGTCGCGTAACGACGAGCTCACGCTCCAATTTCCGTTCTGCCGTCGTGCGGTTCTTCATGGGGTTGGGCTCATCTCTTCTTTCGTCCATCGGTTTTCCCCTTCCGTTTCAATTCCTCGACAATCTTGTCCAACTCGTCGAAGCGAGCGTCCCAGAGCCGGCAGTATCTCTCAATCCATGCCGCCTCTTCCTCCAGTCGGTGTTGGCCCAGCTTGCAGGTCCGCACGCGCCCGGCCTTTTCCGTGGTGACGAGCCCCGCCTGCTCCAAGACGCCGACGTGCTTCTTCATGCCCGTGAGGGTCATTTTGAACTTCTCGGCAAGGTTCGTTATCGAAGCGTCGGCACACCCGAGCCGCTCCAGAATGCCGCGTCGGGTTGCGTCCGAGAGCGCAGCGAACGAGGCATCTAAACGGGCCCGGTGATACTGAACCATACGGTTCACTATATAACACGGATTCGCGACATGCAAAGGGGAGGCCGAGCGCGCGCTGCATTGCGCCCGCCGGAGCGGTCGCTTTCCCGTTGTTAACGGCCTGAGACTTGCAACGCGGACCGCCGGCTGTCAATGCTCGGAGGACGATAAAGTACGTGTGGCCGCCTGGCATTTAGGAATCGCGACCGGCCCACTAGATCTCCCTTTGCGCACGCCGTGGGCGGACACGCGACCGGCGTGCCCTTAAGTAAGCGCCGGCGCTCCGGGTATTACCGGAAGGCCTCATTTACCGTTAAACTTTACCACTTTACCGTTGACAGTGGCGCGCGTCCAGCATAGACTATTGCCACAAGCGTTTCCCTGGGGGGAGGCGCGCCTGGGTGCACTGAGAGCCTGTTCGTCGATGAGGTGAACTCCATGTCGAAGGCGAAGAAGTGGTCTTTGTGGGGCTGTATTCTGTGGGGCGCAGTCGCCGTTGCGCCGGTATTCGGTCAAATGACCGTGACCGGCACGATCGCCGGGACGGTGACCGATCCGTCCGGGGAGGCGATCGCGGGCGCCAAGGTGACGGTGACGAATGCCAGCACGTCGGAGCCGCGGTCGGCGGCGGCGAACGAGGAGGGAGCCTTTAACCTGGTGGCCCTGCAACCAGGCACGTACGACCTGCGGGTGGAGCACGCGGGATTCAAGGCGTACGAGCGGCGCGGCGTGGTGGTGAGCGCCAACGAACACGTGTCGCTGAGCGACATCGTGATGCAAATCGGCGAGGTGAACGAGACGGTCAGCGTGGTGGCGGAGGCGGCGCAGGTGCAAACGGACAGCTCCGAGCATTCGGCCGAACTGACCAACACCCAGCTTACGAACCTGACGGCTCGCGGACGGGAAGTGGTATCGATGCTGCGCACCATACCGGGCGTGCAATACCAGGCGGACCAGGATTCGACCGGCGGCAGCTACGGCACCAGCACTCCCAACATAGCGGGATCGTTTTCCGGCACGAATATCCTGGCGGTGGACGGGGTGGTGAGCAACGATCAGGGCACGCCCAACGTATTTTCCAGCGTGACCACGCTGGATGCGATCGGCGAAGTGAAGGTGCTGCTGAACAGCTACCAGGCGGAGTATGCCGGCAACGGCGGGCCGATCGTGCAGGTGGTGACGCGCAGCGGCACCAGGGAGTTTCACGGCAGCGCCTACGAATATATCCGTAACGACGCGCTAAATGCCAACGATTTTTTCAACAACCGGAACGGCGTGCGCAGGCCGCGGTATCGCTACAATACGTTTGGCGGTTCGCTGGGAGGTCCGGTCTACATCCCCGGGCATTGGAACCAGGGGAGAACCAAGATGTTCGCGTTTTACAACGTCGAGCAGGCCCTGATTTCGACGCCGGGTTCTTTGAACTCTTATACCATGCCGACGGCCCTGGAGCGGCAGGGCGATTTTTCGCAGACGCTGGACGTCAACAACAAACTGATTCCGATTACCGACACGCAATCCGGCGCGCCTTTCCCGGGCAATGTGATCCCGCAGAACCGGCTGAACCCGAACGGGCAGGCGCTGCTCAACGTCCTGCAACTGCCTACCTTCTTCAATCGGGCCATCAGCGGCGGGAACTATAACTATCAGATCCAGGAGGTGCTGAAAGACCCCAAGCGGAGCCAGCTTCTCAGGCTGGATTACGTTCCCACCGACAAGGACCGGTATTTCATTCGCGGCAAGACCTGGCTGGCGCAGCAGGAGGGATACGCGGTCGCCGCCGGGGCGACGCCGGTGGGCTTTTTTGCGCAATGCTACTGCTTCACCGAAGAAGGGCTGGCCATGGGTGAAACGCATGTGTTCAGCCCGCGCGTGGTGAATCAATTCGACACCGGGATCCGGCACAACCGGGAAGCCTGGTATCCGTATGGCGCCAACGAAATCGACAAGGTGCTGCGGTCGAAAATCGGATACAACCTGGGGCAGTGGTATCCCAACGCCAATGCGTCCGGATACATTCCGCGCTACTCGTTCGGAGGGGTTCCCGACGCGCCCAATGTGAGTTATGACAACCGGCTACTCACCGGGGGTACCGACTTCACGTTCAATTTGAGCGACAGCGTAGCCATCACGCGCGGGGCGCACAGCATCAAGGTGGGATTCGATGTGTACCGCATCCGGGAATACGAAGGGGAGCAGAGCATATTTTCGGGCACCTTCGACTTCGGCAAGAATACGCTGAATCCGCTGGATTCGAACTATGCGTTCGCCAACGCCGCGCTGGGCGTGTTCAACAGCTATACCGAATCCAATATCCGGTACGGGGCGAACATGCGGCAGAGCCTGGTGGAATGGTTCGCGCAGGACAGTTGGAAAATCGCGCGGCGTCTTACGCTGGATTACGGTGTGCGCTGGACTTGGGCGGGAGAGATGTGGCCGCACAAGACCGGGGAGCAGTCCGTATTCATGCGCAGCCTGTACTCGGCCGGGCAGGCGCCGCCGCTTTTTGCTCCGGTGACGCAGAACGGGGTGAAATATGCGCAGAATCCCCTTACCGGCGAGTTGCTGCCGGGAGCCTATGTGGGGCTGTTCGTTCCGGGCATAGGCAATCCGGCTCCGGGAGGGGTGACATCGGGAGACAAGAACGTGCCGACGGGGTTCGTGAATCAGCCTGGAGTGCTGTGGGGGCCGCGGCTGGGATTTGCGCTGGACGTGTTCGGCAACGGCAAAACAGCGGTCCGGGGCGGGGCGGCAATCCTGTATAACCCGCGGCTGAGTAAGTGGAGTAACATGGTGAATAACCCGCCGGCGATTCTCACGCCGATCACTTACTACGGCGATATGCGCACATTCCTGCAGACCAGCGGCTACCTATCGCCCAGCAACACTCAGGGGTTCAACATCAATAACAAGACGCCGGATAACTACAACGTGACTTTCGGAGTGCAGCAGGATGCCGGACATTCGATCCTGGTGGATGTTTCCTATGCCGGCGTGCTGGGGCAGCACATCCCGCAGACGCTGCAGCTCAACACGGTTCCCTACGGTACCCACTTTCTGCCGCAGTACACGGGAGGCGTGACGGACAATTTCTTCCGTCCGTTCCCGGGATACAACAACGTCGCCTGGATCGACAACGCTTATAACTCGAACTACCACGCACTGCTGCTGAGCATCAACCGGCGGTTCGCCGGCGGGCTGCAATTCGGATTCAGCTACACGTTTTCGAAGTTCATGGACTACACCGGAATCCCGATCTACCGGCCGCTGCGGGCGTGGAGTTACGGCTTCGACGGCTCGGACCAGACGGATAACGCGGTGCTGAATTTCAGCTACGCCGTGCCGAAAGCCAGCGGCCTGGTAAACGGCAACAAGGCGGTGAAATGGGCGTTTGACGAATGGACGCTGAGCGGGATTGCCCAATGGGTGAGCGGAACGCCGGCCGCGATCAGTTTCAGCACGATTCAGGGGACCGACCTGACGGGCGGGGGCGACGGACAGCGGGTCAACGTGGTGGGCGATCCGAACGCGCACGGTTCTACTTTCTACTCCTGGTTCAATACGGCGGCCTTCGCGGTGCCGGGCAAGGGCGACCCGGGCAACGCGGGCAAGTACAGCGTGCGCAATCCGGGAGTTAATAACTGGGACATGGCGCTGTCCAAGAGGTTTCCGCTGAAGAACGAGAAGCGCTTTTTCCAGTTCCGCTGGGAAGCTTACAACGCGTTCAATCACACCCAGTATTCCGGCATCAACACCGCGGCCCGGTACGATCTGACCACCGGCGCACAGACCAACGCGCTGTTCGGGCAGGTGACCTCGACGCGTGCGCCGCGGGTGATGCAGGGATCGCTGCGATTCACATTTTAAGGGCGCAGTCCGGGTCTCCTATTTCCCATGCCCAGGCGCGCTCCACCCCAAGCCGTCGCCCAGCGAGAGCAGCCGTTACGGATGGTCCTGATCCCGATGGCGGCGCTGGCGGCGGTTTCCGCGCTGCCCTGGGTGCGCGCCAATCCCCGGCTGGCGGGTTCGGTCTGGGGGGCAGTTGCGGCGCTGCTTGTGTTTTTGCTGACCCTGCGGCGAAGCGTGGCGCGCTCCGGCCGGGTCCTGAAATACGAAGTGGTGCCCCGGCCGGCTCACTATGTGCAGTTCGCCATGCACGCCGGCATTTACGCGTATTGGGGATGGTACTGGCGGGAGGTTTACCACTACATTCCGCTGATCGCGGCGCAGATCGCTTTCGTGTATGCGCTGGATATGCTGGTTTGCTGGTCGCGCCGCGACACCTGGATTCTGGGGTTCGGTCCGATTCCCATCGTGCTGAGCACGAACCTGTTTCTGTGGTTTAAAGACGACTGGTTCTTCCTGCAGTTCCTGATGGTTTCGACGGGCGTCATCTGCAAGGAATTCGTCACGTGGAAGCGGGACGGGCGGCGGACTCACATCTTTAATCCCTCGGCGATCGCGCTGGCGGTTTTCTCCGCTGGGCTGATCTTGACGCATGCCACGCACATCTCCTGGGCGGAAGAAGTGGCGGTGACGCTGGGCCGGCCGCCGAATATCTACATCGAGATCTTCCTGCTCGGCCTGGTGGTGCAAGCCTTGTTTTCGGTGACCCTGGTGACGCTCTCGGCAGCGGCCACTTTGTTCGTGCTGAACCTGGCTTACACGAGATACACGGGTGTGTATTACTTCGTGGATTCCAATATTCCGGCGGCCGTATTCCTCGGGTTGCACCTGCTGGTGACCGATCCGGCCACTTCGCCGCGAAAGCATCTGGGCAAGATTCTGTTCGGAGCCCTGTACGGCCTGAGCGTTTTCGGGCTGTACGCGATTTTGGGCTGGTTGGGAGCGCCGACCTTTTACGACAAGCTGCTGTGCGTGCCGCCGCTCAACCTGGCGGTGCGGTGGTTGGATCGGTTCAGCGCCGCCGCCGGGGCATGGTTCCGGTCGCTGTTCCCGCGGACGATCGAGGGGTTCACGCGGTGGAGCGAGAGGCAGGCCAACCTGGTCCACATGGCGGTGTGGAGTTCGCTGTTTCTGCTGATGGCCGGTACGGGCTTTGTGGGCGGGCGGCATCCCGGCAGCGATGCCGAGTTCTGGCACAAAGCCTGCGACGAGGGGCGCAGAAACGGATGCCAGACCTGGATCCACACGCTCAGCGTTTCCTGCCTGCACGGGTCGGGGCGGGCCTGCCTCACGCTGGGGACGGTGCGCGACGAAGGGCGGATCGCGCCGCGCGACCTGGACGAAGCGGGCAAGGATTACGGCCGCGCCTGCGACCTGGGCATTCGCAATTCGTGCTCTCTCCTGGTGCAGTTGGTGAGCCGGAACGGCGCGCGGGTCTTCCAACCGGCGTGCGACGGGGGCGACGGCGAGAGTTGTTTCGTGCTCGCGTCGCTCTATCATGCCGGGGGCGGTGTGCCCCGGGACTACGCGCGGGCGGCGGAACTGTTCGGAAGGGCCTGCCGGCAAGGTTGGCCGCGCGGATGCGGGGGCCTGGGCGAGTGCTATGCGGGCGGGCGCGGAGTCGCGGAGGACGCGGCACGGGCGGTCGAGTACTTCGAGCAGGCATGCCGGGGCGGGATTGCGGCAAGCTGTTTCGCCGCCGGGGAGATCTACCGGGCCAGGCAGAACCAGGACCTGGCGAGGAAGCGATTCGAGCAGGCATGCGATCTCAGCATTCGCGCGGCGATCGCGGGCACGGCATATTTTGCGCCGGGCGGGGGGACGTCACCGGCCGGCTCTACGCGATTCTGTTCCGAATCCGCGCAGTGAAGGGCGAGAGTGCCATCGATCCTCGCCGGCATACGCAATGGCCCGACTGCGGCGGAGGCGGCGGTTGCGCCCACGTTATACTGGTCTCAGGAGCGGCCATGAACGACGAGTTGCAGGAGCTTCGAAACAATGGGTACAAGCCCGTGCTTGTCGGCCCCCAGCCGTTTTCCTTTGACGAGATTCTGCGCAACGTCGATCCTGCTCCAGATGAGGAAACCGAGCGCTTTGTGGCTGCCATCTACGCGGACCGCCGCCAGGCAGCCGCAGATTCCCCGTCCGAATGAGCCAGATCGTCGTCGATACCGACGTCGCCTCCTACATCTTCAATTGGCACTCGCTGGCTGAACAGTACGCGAACGCATTGCGCGGATCCGAACTGATTCTGTCTTTCATGTCCGTTGCTGAGCTGCGGATGGGGGCCATGTCGGCCGGTTGGGGCAGTAACCGGCGACTCCTGCTCGAACGATTCGTCCACGGCTTCGAGCTCTTTTATCCTGATAACGACCTTTGCACCGTCTGGGCGAGAATACGTGCCGACGCACGAGCGAGTGGCAGGGATTTCGAGAACGTGCGGAATCTGCATTTGCTGTCGCTGTAACGATTAGCCTTGCGTTGACGGTCTGGGTCTGCGGGTCGTAGGCAAGCTATTCCACGTGGTCCCGGATCTGGCTGTCAACCGGAGAAACCGGAGAGTTCGCAGCGAAATCTGGAGGGTTCCTGCGTTTGGCTCGTCCGGGTATTCGTGGGTCACTCGACCCGGAATTGCTGCTGAACTGGGCATTCGAGCCGGAAGAACCGGACACTCCTTGGTGTGAGTACCGGACCCCCGAAGCACGTCATCACACTGTCCAGCGGCATCTTGAACGTCAACGGGCGGAGAAAGGAACCCACGACGACGACGTTCATGGACTGGCTGAAGAGATGGCAGCCGAAGGAACGCATGTCGATGAGGACTTTCTTGGTGCAGTCGAGTCAAGAACGTGTGCCTCTCCTGACGGACCAGCAGAGGCGGTGCATAGGGCGAGTGCTGACACATGTTTTGGAGAGAACCACGGAGATCTAAGCCACGAACGGCATTCGTGGTGGAATGAGGTGGGAAACTTCGCAGCCGAAAGGGGGGATGGGGAATGGGGCGGCCCTTCGGGCCGGGCTTTTTCCCGAGCCTGTCACGCTGGCGAGGAATCAACAGTTTGCGGGTGGGTTTCCACAGAGATGCCGTTTTACGCCTCGATCATCAAAGAGGCGCTCGATTCATACCGGGGCGTTTTTCTCGACAAGCCCGGAGACCGGGTGACGGGCCTGTTACCATGCGATTGATGGGGCAGCGGAGCAGCCTCGTGCTCGCAGTGGTCGCACTTGCCTTTGGCAGGAGCGCTCAGACAAACCAAGTCGTCCCCGAATGCGGGTCGGTAGCTGCCCCGATGGGCTGCACGTGGATGTGCTGATGCCCGATGTGAAACTGGCGGCTAAGAACCATCAGCTCTCCATGCCCGTGATTTTTCCAGGCTTCTCCTGGAGTAATCTCAAAAGCAACGGCAGGAAAAATCAAATTCCGCGGCTGAGCGCCGATTTGCCCAGCGACTGGTACCTGAAACTCGCGGGCGACATTACGAAAATGTTTCACGGAGAAAGACAACCCGACCCTAAGGTTCCCCATGTTCACTAGGAAACTCACACTTCTGGTTTGCGTTTGCCTGACCCTCGCCGCGCAGCCGGCGCGCGTCAAAGAGCCGGTGGATTCGGTCAATCCGAATATCGGCACCATCGGACACCTGCTGACCGCGACCGTGCCCTACGTGCAGGTGCCGCACGGGATGGCCCGGCTGGCTCCCGTCACCACCCCGGGCACGCAGGACCGCTACCTGGCCGACAAGATTTACGGCTTCCCCGCCGGACCCGCGACCCTGATGGCCTACACCGGTGAGATGACTACCGATCCGGCCCGTACGGCTTCGCGCTACGACCACGATTTCGAAACCGCCACGCCGTATTGGTACAGGGTGCGGCTGGACGATTCGGACATTGCGGCGGAATTCACCGCCACGCAATCGGCCGCCTATTACCGGTTCACGTTTCCCGCCGCTCCCCATGGGCATTTCTCCCTGAGTGTGCGCAATGGCGAGATCATTCTCTCTGAGCCGGGCACGGTTTCCGGATTCGCCAGCGCCGGACGGAATGATGGAGGAGTGCGCTCCTATTTCCATGCCGAGTTCTCCAAGCCAATCGCGGGGCACGTGGAGCGCTTTGGGAACAGTCTGAGCTTCGCCAGCGATTTCGCGACGCGCGCCGGGGAGCAGATCGAAGTGCGCGTAGGCATTTCGTATATCAGCGCGGAGCAGGCGAAGAAGAACCTGGACCGCGAGATCGCCAAAGCGACTTTTGACCAGGTGAAGGCCAGGACGCGCGCCGCCTGGAACCGGGCGCTCAGCACCATCCTGGTGACCGGTGGAACCGAACGCCAGCGGACCATTTTCTATACCGCGCTCTACCGCACGCTTTGCCGCATGACCGATATCACCGAGGACGGCCACTATTACAGCGGCTACGATCACCAGGTGCACCAGGCGGACGGACACGATTTCTACGTGGATGACGGTCTCTGGGACACCTACCGCAGCGCGCATCCGCTTTCGCTGCTGATCGAGACGGCGCGGCAGATGGACATGGTGCGGTCGTACATCCGGATGTACGAGCAGAGCGGCTGGATGCCCTCGTTCCCGTCGATCGGCGGAGACCGCGCGGTGATGATCGGCCATCACTCCACGGCGCTGATCGCGGACGCGTACACCAAGGGCTATCGCGATTTCGACGTAGAGCAGGCTTATGCGGGCATGAAGAAGAACGCCATGGAAGCCACCATGCTGCCGTGGCGCCGCGGACCAATGACCGCCGCTGGACAAGGTCTACCTGGAGAAGGGTTTCTTTCCCGCGCTGGCCAAAGGCGAGACCGAAAGCGTGCGCGAGGTGCATCCCTCGGAGCACCGCCAGGCGGTCTCGGTCACGCTGGAGAATTGCTATGACGACTGGTGCCTCTCACAGGTCGCCAAGGGACTGGGCAAGCAGGACGACTACGCCTACTTCATGAAGCGGGCGCACAATTACGCCAACGTGTTCAACCAGCAGACCGGTTTCATGGAGCCGAAGACCGCCGACGGCAATTGGGTGGAGGGCTTCGATCCGAAGTTGGGCGGCGGGCAGGGTGGCCGCGCCTGGTTCGCCGAGTGCAACTCGTGGGTGTACACCTGGCATGTGCAGCACGATCCCGCCGGGTTGATGGCGCTGATGGGCGGACGCGAGAAATTTGCCGCCAAACTGGACCAACTGTTCGTGGAGCAGCCGGGGACTTCGAAATTCGCCTTCCTGGGCCAGTTCCCCGATATGACCGGACTGATCGGCATGTACCCGCAGGGCAACGAGCCGGCGTTCCACATTCCCTACCTGTATGACTATTGCGGCCAGCCCTGGAAGACCCAGCGCCGCGTGCGCGAGATTATGGACGTGTGGTACGGCGACGGTCCCCTGGGCATCTGCGGGGACGAGGACGGCGGCGCCATGTCTTCGTGGTATGTGCTCAGCGCCATGGGCTTTTACCCGGTGAGTCCGGGGCAGCCCGCGTACGAGATCGGCAGCCCGCTGTTCGCCGAGACGCGCATCACGCTCGACAAGGGCAAGGTATTCACGATTATCGCCAGGGGCGTTTCCGCGCAGAACAAGTACGTGCAATCGGCCACCCTGAACGGCAAGCCGTGGGACAAGGCGTGGTTCGCGCACTCCGACCTGGCGGGCGGCGGCACCTTGGTCCTGGCGATGGGGCCGAAGCCGAATACCGCGTGGGGCAGCGCGCCCGATGCGGCGCCCCCTTCCATGACGCGCTGATACATTGGACGTTGCTAACAGGACTCGATCATGCATTTTGCCTGCAAGTTTTCTCTGCTTCTCGCGTCTGCCCTCGCGGTTTCCGGAGCCAGCGGCGCTTCACTGGATGTCACGCAGTGGGTGAATGAATTCATCGGAACCGGCGGCCACGGCCATACGCACCCCGGCGCCACTGTGCCGTTCGGCATGGTGGCCCTGGGCCCCGATACGTTCAACGACGGGTGGGACTGGTGTTCCGGGTACCACTATTCGGACGGCTCCATCATGGGGTTCAGCCACACCCACCTGAGCGGCACCGGCATCGGAGACATGCTGGATGTCCTGGTGATGCCGGGGACGGGTCCGGCGAAACTGGTTCCGGGAACTCGCGAGAAGCCCGAAGAAGGCTACCGCTCGCGCTTCTCGCACGCCGAGGAGAAGGCCGAGCCCGGCTACTACTCGGTAATGCTGAAGGATTACAGCATTCGGGCGGAACTCAGCGCCACCGAGCGGGCGGGCATCCACCGGTACACCTTCCCGCAGAGCGACAGCAGCCATTTCATCGTTGACCTGATTCATGGATACGGCCAGCCGTCGCGGGTGCGCGCCGCCGAGTTGCGCATCGTGGATTCGACCACCATTGTGGGCGGGAGGACGGTCAACGGATGGGCCCGCGGCCGGCGGATTTTCTTCGCCATGAAGTTCTCCAAGCCGTTCCAGGCCGCGGAGCTTGTGTCCCAGCACAAGGTCCTGGATGCCGGCGTGAAAGAAGCCACCGGCACCGCGCTGCAAGCCCTGATCCACTATGCGACCAGGACGGGTGAGGTGATCTACGTGAAGGTGGGGATCTCCGGAGTCAGCATCGATGGCGCCATGCAGAACCTGGATCGCGAGATTCCTGGCTGGGACTTCGCGGCGGTGCGGCAGGCGGCCCACGCGGCGTGGCAGCGCGAGCTTTCGAAGATCCTGATTGAAGGCGGCGACAAGAAGCAGCGCGAGATCTTCTACACGGCGATGTTCCACACACTGGAAGCGCCCACGTTGTTCGACGACGTGGACGGCAAGTATCGCGGCATGGACGGGCAGGTACACCAGTTGCCCGCTGGGTCGCACAACTACAGCACGTTTTCGCTCTGGGACACCTATCGCGCCGCGCATCCGCTGTTTACCCTGACGGAGGCCGGGCGCGTGCCGGACCTGGTGAACTGCCTGATTCGCATGTCCGAAGAGAGTCCCGCGGGAATGCCCGTGTGGCCGCTGCAGGGTGTCGGAGACGGGCACCATGACCGGGTATCACTCGGCTTCGGTGATTGCGGAAGCGGCCGTGAAGGGATTTAAGGGCATCGACTTCGCGCGGGCGTACGGCCCCATGAGAAAGCGGGCGCTGGAAGACGATTTCCGCGGCCTGGGCTACTTCCGGAAGCTGGGTTACATTCCCAGCGACAAGGTGTCGGAATCGGCCACGCGCACCCTGGAGTACAGCTACGATGCCTGGGCGGTGGCGCAGGTGGCCCGCTACCTGGGCAAAATGGATGACTACAAACTGCTGCTGGCCCAATCGCGGAACTACCGGAATCTGTTCGACAAAAGCGTGGGCTTCATTCGCCCGCGCCTGGAGAGCGGGGAATGGGCGCCGAACTTCGATCCCACGGCTACCGGTACGACTCCGAAATGGCGCGACTTCACGGAGTCCAATTCCTGGCAGGGCACCTGGGCGGCGCAGCACGAACCGGAAGCCTACATCGAACTGCTCGGTTCGGCGCAGGCGTTCGTGAAGAAGCTGGACGACCTGTTCAATCTGCACGTCGAGATCAAAGGCGAGGTGCCCGCCGACATGACCGGCCTCGTCGGCATGTATGCGCACGGCAACGAACCGAGCCATCACGTGGCGTATCTTTACGACTACGCCGGGGCGGCGTACAAAACGCAGCAGCGGGTGCGGGACCTGCTGGATCACCAGTATGACAACCAGCCGGACGGCCTGGCGGGGAATGAGGACTGCGGGCAGATGTCGGCCTGGTACGTGATCAGCGCCCTGGGGTTTTACGCGGTCAATCCGGCCGGTGGGAATTACGTGTTCGGCAGTCCGCTATTCGATAAAGCGGTGGTGCGCGTGGGAGATCGTCAACTGACCGTGGAGGCCAAGCGGAGCGCCCCCTCGGACCAGTACATTCAGTCGGTGACGATGAACGGCAAGCCCTACGACAAGGTATGGTTCAGCCACGCGGCGCTGGCGCAGGGCGGGTCCATCGTTTTTAAGATGGGCAGCCGGCCCAACCAGGCATTCGGCGCGTCCCCGAGCGCCCTGCCGCCGGCCGGGCAATAGGCTACTCGTCGCGAAGGGCGGTCCACGGATCGACCCGGGAGGCTCGCAGGGCGGGACCGTAGCCGGCGAGGAGGCCGGCGGCGCAAAGGATCGCGGCGGCGAGGGCCAGGGCCAGCGGGTCATTGGGTTTTATCTGGAACAGGAAGCCGGCGAGCAGGTGAGCGGCGGCGGCCGCGCCGGCGAATCCGATGGCGAGGCCGGCGGCGGACATCGCCAGCACCTCGCGGAGGACCATCCAGACCACCCGGCCGCGCTGCGCTCCCAGGGCCATGCGGAGGCCGATTTCACCGGTGCGCCGGGTGACGCTATAGGACATGGTTCCGTAGAGGCCCACACAGGCGATCAGTACGGCGAGCACGGCGAAACAGGTGCACAGGGTGGCGAAGGTGCGCTCCTGACTGATGGTCTGGTCGATCTGGCCGGTTTGCGTTTCGATGTTGTAGGCCGGGACACGCGGGTCGGCCTCGCGGACTGCCTGGCGCGCCGACTGGGCGAGCGAAAGCGGGTTGCCCGCGGCGCGCAGCTCGAAGGTCATCTGGCGCGGCCCCATGAGGATCTGGGAATACGGCAGGTAGGCGACGGGCGGGATGTCGTCTTTCAGCGACGCATAGCGCGCGTTTCTGGAGACACCGACGATTTCGATCTGCGGCGGGGCGCCACGGGCCATTAATCCGAAACGAAGGCCGATGGGATTCCGGCCGTCAAAAAACTTTTTCACGAAGACTTCGTTGACCACGGCGATGGGCGCGCCCTGGCGGATATCGCGCTCGTCAATTTCGCGGCCGATGAGGATAGGGATCTGCATGGTGGTGAAGAAGGCGGGAGCGACGTTAAGGAACGAGGTAATCGGGTTCGTTCCGGTGAAGCCTGGCAGGCGGACCCTGGTGGAGCTCGTCCCGCCCGAGAGCAGGGGACGGTCTGACGCGGTGACGCTGCGCACGCCGGGAATGTCGGCGAGGCGCGTACCCAGGTCCTCGTAAAAGCGGACGAGGGCGTCGTCTTTGTAGCCTGCCTGCTGGGCGTTGACGGTGAACAGCATCAGGCGCTCGGCGTTAAAGCCGAGGGCGATCGTGTTCAGGTTGGTGAGCGTCCTGACGAAGAGGCCGGCAGAGACCAGGAGCAGCAGCGAGATCGCGATCTGGGATACCACCAGGAGCTGACTGGGAGCGATGCGGCACCAGGAGGCAAGACGGAGCCGCTGGCCGCCGGCGCGGGTTTGACGGAGGGCATAGTTGAGGTCGACGCGCATGGATTGCAGGGCTGGGGCGAGGCCGAAGAGAATTCCGGTGGCGAGCGAGAGCGCGATGGTGGCTGCGAGGACACGCCAGTTGAGCGTGGCGTGCAGCGTAAAGTTTTGACGCCCGCCGCCGATTAATAGAGTCAGGGCTCGGATTCCCCAGGCGGCGAAAGCGATTCCGAGAAGGCCGCCGAGGGCCGCGAGGGAGACGGATTCGGTGAGAAGCTGACGAACGACGCGCAGCCGGCCGGCTCCCAGGCTGATACGGAGTGCCATCTCGCGGCGGCGGGAGCTGGCTCGCGACAGCAAAAGGTTGGCGATGTTGGCGCAGGCGATGGCCAGAATCAGGGCGACCATGGTAATCAGCACGTAGAGCGGTTGAGAGTACTGGCGGCGGAGGGAGTCCAGACCGGCCGCGCCCTCCTGGAGGTAGAGCGCAGGGAGGTCCGCCCGCTCGCGCGGATTGGTGGCCGTGGCATCGACGAAATTGTGGAAGGCGGGTGCGAGTTCGGCCAGGGCCTGGTGGCGGGTGATGCCGGGGTGGAGACGGCCCATCATGCGGACCCAGTAAAAGGTGTTGTCCACATAAAGGCGGTTGGGATTGTCGGGGGGTGGGAGCGGTTGGACCACGAGATTCGAGTGAAGCGGAAGGTATAGGTCGGGAGCGCCGGCGGGGTCGACGCCGAAGAAGTCTGGCGCGGCCACGCCCGCCACGGTGACGAGTTGGTTGTTAACCAGGATAGATTGGCCCAGGGCTGACGGTGGATTCGCCGAAGCGGCGCTGGGAGTATGGAAAGCTGAGGACGGCGACGAGAGGCGCTCCGGGGCGGTCGTCGGAGGGATCGATCCAGCGGCCCGCCGCCGGGGCGATGGCGAGTCCGCTGAAATAGTTGCCGGAGACATACTGGCCGCTGGCGCGTTCGGCCTGGTTGCCGGCAAGGAGATTCAGCGGCCCGGTCGGATAGGAGGCGAACAAGGATGTGAATACCTGGCTGTGTGTACGTAGCTGTTCGTAGGCGGCGTAGGGGAAATTGCTGCTGGTGAAGCCGAGTTTCGAGTCCCGGAAAAAGGTTCCGTTGATGGTGTGGGCAAGCGGGGGCCAGTCGCGGGCGTGCCAGTTGAGGACGACGAGGGATTCGGGATTCGGTACCGGGAGCGCGCGGAGCAGAATCGCGTCCATGAAGCTGAAGATGGCGGTATTGGCGCCGATTCCGAGGGCCAGTGACAGTGCGGCCATCGCGGTGAAAGAGCGGCTGGGCGGCCATGCTGCGAAAGGCATAGCGGAGATCCTGGAGCAGTTGTTCCGGGAAGGCGGCAAAGTGCATACACGGGAATACCGCGGCCGTGGGAAAAGGTTACTACTTGACAGGCGGCGATGCCATACCCATAATAAATTTATGCCTAAGCTCGATATGCCTTCAGGTGCGCTCGTGCTTCTGATTCTGCGAGTGTTGCGTTCGGGCTCGCTTCACGGCTATGCGATTGCGCAGCGGATTCACTCGCTTTCGTCGGAGGCGCTGCGCGTGGAGGAAGGCGCGCTCTATCCGGCGCTGCAGAAGATTCTGCTCAAGGGCTGGGTGACGTCCGAGTGGGGAATTTCCGAGACCAACCGGAAGGTGCGTTTCTACCGGCTCACGCCCGCCGGCCGTAAGCAACTGGAGGCCGAACTGGCGGCATACGACAGGGTTCACGAGGCCATTCAGGCTGTGCTGCGGACCGCTTAGGAGGCGCCATGGGAGATCTTTTTCGCCGTTTGCAATACCTGCTGAACCGCCGGCGGCTGGACCGGGAACTGGCTGCGGACATGGACGTCCACCGTGAGATGGCGGCGCGTGAAGGCGGCATTCCGCTCGGCAACGTGCTGCGCCTGCGGGAAGAGGCGCGCGAAGCCTGGGGGTGGACGTGGATCGACCGGCTGCAGCAGGATCTGCGCTATGCCGGACGCATGCTGCGGCGGTCGCCCGGTTTCACGCTGGTGGCGGTGCTGATGCTCGCCGTGGGAACGGGCGTAAACATCGCGGCGTTCGGTTTCTTCGATTTCATGGTGCTCCGGCCGCTGAATGTGCGGGAACCGGCCACGCTGGTGCGGCTTCACCGGCGGTCGCAGCCGAACTATTCTTTCGTTCTGCCGTACCCGGAGATGGCTTTCTTTCGCGAATACAGTAAGACACTTTCCGCGGTCCTGGCTTTGAATTACACGAGCCTTATGCTGGAGGGCGGGGAAAGACCGCTGAAGGCACAGTTTGTGTCGCCCAATTGGTTCAGCGAACTGGGCGCGCCTCACGGGTTTGGCAGGATGTTCGACCCCGCGCAGGATAGCGCGGCGGATGCGGCAGTGGTGGTTCTTAGCGACGGTTTCTGGCAGCGGCACTTCGGCGGCGATCGTTCCGTGGTGGGGCGGGTAATCCGGCTGAACGGCAAGCCGGCAACGGTGATTGGGGTGGCTTCGCCCGCGTTCGCGGGGCTGAGCCTGGAGCAGCCGGATTTGTGGGCGCCGCTAGGGCAGCAGCCTTATTTCGCGGCGGGCAGTACGCTGCTGACCGATTTTTCAGCCGATAGTAGCGGTGTGGAGACGTGGGGGCGGCTGGCCGCGGGGGTGACGCCACGGGCCGCGCAGGAGGAACTGCGCTCGCTGGCGGCGGAATTGCGGCGGCAGCACCCCAAGGACATTTGGGAAGGAGAGAACATACCAGCCGAGCCCAGCGGTTACGCCCAAAGCCTGATAATCGGCGGACGGCGCGGCACGGGAACCGAGGAGCGGGATAGCATCTACCCGGCGGCCGCCATGGTGGGCACGCTCACACTGCTGATTCTGGCGGTGGCTTGCGGCAACCTGGGCAGCCTGCTGCTGGCTCGCGGCGTGGCACGGGACCGTGAGATCGCGATCCGGGTGGCGGTGGGGGCGGGGCGCGCGCGCCTGGTGCGGCAGTTGTTGACGGAGAGCGTGGTGCTGGCGCTCCTGGGGTCCGCCGCCGGGCTCTTTGTGGGCAACGCCATGCTGCGGGTGCTGATGAGGTTCAGCGGTTCCCCGGCGTGGCTCGACCCGGCGCCCGACTGGCGGATCGTCACCTTCGCGCTGGGAATGGGGTGCGCGGCGGCGATCCTGTTCGGTTTCACGCCGGCGCTGCAGATTGCCCGCCAGCGGCACCGGGCCACGGCGATGCGCCAGGTGCTTCTCGCGGCGCAGGTGGCGGCGAGTTGCGTGCTGCTCATCGTATCGGCGCTGCTGGTCCGGGCACTGGATCACGCTACCGGCGCGCGGCCGGGCATCGACTATCAGCGGGTTATCGCCATAGATCCACAGTTGGGCGGCCACGGATATTCCGCGGTTCAGGCGCGGACTTTTCTGGATGCGGTCGAGGGGCGCCTGCGAGGGCTTCCGGGCGTGGAGTCGGTGTCGTTTACCGACACGCCTCCGTTTGGCAATGTCACCCGGACATTGAAGCTGGACTTCGACGGGCGCGTTATCGAAGCGTCCCTGAGCCACGTTGAGCCGCAGTATTTCCGGACGATGGGGATTCCGCTGCTGGCGGGCCGCAATCTGGAGCCGGGCGAAGCGCACGCGGTGGTTGTGAGCCGCTCACTGGCGCGGCGATTATGGCCCCTGGAGGATCCCTTGGGGAAGCGGTTGCCGACGGGACAGGAGGTAGTGGTGGGAGTCGTGGGCGATGCCCGCGTGGTGAAGCTCGAGGATCCGGACCTGACCGAGTTGTATTACGCTGCCGCACCCGCCGACCTGCCTTGGATGACCGTTCTGGTGAAGAGCGTGGGCCAACCGGACGCGTTGACGGCGGTGGCGGCTTCGATCGTGAAGAGTATCGACCCGAAGGTGATTCCGGCGGTGGACATGCTGAAGAGTTTGCTTGGGCGCAAAGTCATGACGATCGAATACGGCGCACTGGCTGTAAGCGTGTTAGGGATGGCGGCATTGGGCCTGGCGTGTCTCGGGATTGTTGGAATCGTGGCCTATGCGGTTTCGCAACGCCGCAAAGAGATCGGGATCCGGATGGCCTTGGGCGCGCGGCCGGGCGACGTGATCGGGGCGATTCTGTGGCAATTTTCGCTGCCCGTGTCGGTCGGACTGGCGATGGGGGCGGGAGGCGCCGCGGCGCTGTCGGGGATTCTGCGGCGGGTGCTGTACGGGGTCAGCGGTCTGGATCCGGCGGCTTATGCGGCGGCGATCGGGCTATTTGTGCTCACGGTAGCATTGGCGGCCTCGGTGCCGGCCAGACGGGCCTTGCGGGTGGATCCAATGCAGGCTTTGCGCTGCGATTAGCGCGTTGAGCCTACAGATTCAGGCGCGTTTTTCCGATACATATTCGTGCGGTTATACCGTATATGGATCGGGACCTTTCTGCTGGCCGCGGGAGCCGGGGCGCTTGCGTATCTCGCCTGGAGGCCATCGCGGGAGGCTTCCGTCTTTCTGATTGGCTCCACTGCGGTGGCGACTCGCTATATTGCATACCGGAGCCAGGCGCGCCGGGCGCTTCAAGGTGAGACGAAATTCCAGTTGCTGTTCGCCGATAATCCTGTCCCGATGTGGGTTTATGACCTGGAGACGCTTCGGTTCCTGGAGGTGAACGACACGGCTGTGGCGCGCTACGGATACTCGCGCGAAGAGTTCCTGCAACTGCGTATCACGGACATTCGCCCGCCGGAGGATATTCCGCGTCTGCGGGAAAAGATGCGCGAGCCGCGGCCGGACTTCGACGAGTGCGGTACGTGGCGTCACATCTTAAAGGATGGGCGCATCATCTGGGCCCAGGTGGCCTGGCACCGGACGGAATGGAAAGGGCGGGCCGCGGCTCTGATCGTAGCGCAGGATGTGACCGAACAGCGGCGGAGTGAAGAGGCCCTGCGCGCCACCGAAGAGCTGTTCCGGACGGCGTTTGCGGATGCTCCGTTCGGGATGTGCCTGACCGGCCTCGACGGGCGTTTCCTGCAGGCCAATGCGGCGCTTTGCGAGACTCTGGGCTATAGCGAGCAGGAACTGGTGGGCGGAGCCTGGGCACGGATCACGCATCCGGACGATCTGGCACGTTCGCGGCAAGCGGCGCTGCAACTGCTCGGCTGCCCCACCGCCAGTATCGAATTCGAGAAGCGATACATCCACAAATTGGGGGATACCATCTGGGTCCGCTTGAAGATCTCGGCGGTTACCAATGCCGGTGACCGGCCGTCCCACTATATTGCGCATCTGGAAGACATCACCGAACGAAAGCGGGCTCAGCGGGAGTTGATCGAAGCCAAGGAGGCCGCCGAGGCCGCCAGCCGCGCCAAGAGCCAGTTTCTGGCGAACATGAGCCACGAAATCCGTACCCCGATGAACGGCATCATCGGGATGACCGAACTCGCCCTGGATACCAACCTGAACGAGTTACAGCGCGATTACCTCAATTCCGTGCGAACCTCGGGCGAATCGTTGCTTACCATCATTAACGACATTCTGGATTTCTCGAAGATCGAGGCGGGAAAATTCACCCTGGAAAGTACCAGGTTCGAACTGGACCAGACCATGGAAGAAGTCTTGCGGATGATGGCCGTGCCGGCGCACGAGAAAGGGTTGGAATTGCTTTACGAAAATCGCGTGGAACTGCCGGATTGCGTTAAAGGGGACCCCGGAAGATTGCGCCAAGTGGTGGTGAATCTGCTTGGTAATGCCATCAAGTTCACCACGGTGGGCGAGGTTTCCCTTTTGGTGGTGGAAGCCCACGAGGAAGAACATGGGCTGACGGTGCACCTGGGGGTCTCCGATACCGGAATCGGAATTGCACCCGAATGGAAGGGCCGCATTTTCGACGCTTTTGTGCAGGCTGACGGATCCAGTACACGATGCCACGGCGGCACCGGCCTGGGACTCTCCATCTGCTCGCGGCTGGTAGAGTTTATGGGCGGCAGAATGTGGGTGGAGAGCGAGGTGGGGCGAGGCAGCACGTTTCATTTCACGGTAAATCTGGGTATTCCGGCGGCGGCTTCCGCCAGGTCGCGCGCGGCCGGGCCCGAGGTCCTGAAGGGTCTGAGGGTCCTGGTAGTGGACGACAATGAAACGCACCGGCGCATTCTGTCGGAAACGCTGCTGCGCTGGAAGATGAAGCCGGCACTGGCAGACTCGGCGGCGCAAGCGATGGATATGCTGCGCCGGTCCGAGGGGCAGGGCGAACCCTTCGACTTGATTTTGCTGGATGCTCAAATGCCTATAGTGGACGGCTTCACGCTGGCGAAGCAGGTTCGGGAGGAGCCGGTGCGGGCAGGACCGGCCATCCTCATGCTCAGCTCTCCGGACATCGGCGCGCTGGATGGGGAGTCGCGGGCGCTGGGTCATTACGTGATGAAGCCGGTTACCCGGGCCGATCTGCTTGGGGTCATGCTAAAGGCGCTGGGAGAAGGATCCGAGTCGGCGGTGCCATCGAGCAGCGTCCCCGCGGTGACGGCCGGACGGCCTCTGCAGATTCTGCTGGCCGAAGACAATATCGTCAATCAGAAGGTCGCGGCACGTCTGCTGGAAAAGCAGGGGCACTCGGTGGAAATCGCGGCGAATGGGGCGGAAGCTCTGGCGGCGCTCGCGCGCCGTGATTTCGACCTGATCCTGATGGATGTGCAAATGCCGGTGATGAACGGGTACGACGCTACCGAAAGGATCCGCGCCGCGGAACGCGAATCCGGCCGCCACGTTCCGATCGTGGCGCTCACGGCCCACGCGATGAAGGGCGATCGGGAAACCTGTTTCAAGGCGGGGATGGACGACTACATTGCCAAACCGATTCATCCCAGGGAACTGGTTGCGGTGCTCGAAAAGTGGACCAGCTTGCGGGAAGCGGTGGCGATCAGTTGATCGTGATGGGGAGCGAGAGCAGTTCGCCTGTGGTGACCACCACCATGTTCAGGGCTGCGGACCTTGCACCCGGGGTGGCTTTCACGTCCAGGACGGTCGACTCGCCGCCTTTGATGGAACTCGACTCCAGTTTGGCCTCAATGCCGGTGAGTCGTCCGAGGAGCATGATCTGCCGGGCGTCCGCGGCGTCGTTGGATATTCTTACTTTGACGGAGGAACCCACCTGAAGGGTTACGCTACTCTTGTCTAGCTTTACATGATGAAGTTCCGCGTCGGGAACTTTGCCAAGGGAAGCGGCCGTCACCGGGACATGAACGGCCCGCATGGCGGCGAGCATCCCGGGATCGGTCATGGAGCCTTGGGGCGTCGCGCTGAATCCCTCCGGCGGAGCAGGAGCGGCCGAACCGGAACGACTGCCCGGCGCGTTGATCATGGGGAGTGTCGTACCCGGCGCGATGGATTGACCCGTGGGAACAATCGGCATGGTTCCAAACGGCGACCGGCGATCCAGCTCTTTATCGATATACCAGCACCATTTCCCGCGTTCCAGCTTCCACATACTGGGAAGAGGGACCGTCGGCGCGGTCCATGGAAGCGCGGTGCTGTCGGACTGCAGCTCATTGTCCGAAGGTTGGATCACCACCGGCAGGGCGCACATCGCCGTGACGTATGCTTTCGTGAAATGTTCGGAATAGTGAATGCTTGTGATGCCCTGGCAACTCATATACCGCGGTTTGGAGCGGTTGTAATAGACGTCTTTGCTGTCCGCAGCAACCAGAGCTTCAGCCTTTCGAAATTCGCCCGTGATGTGATAGTTCAGGAACTGCGTCACGCGGGCGCGAAGGGCCCGATCCACCTTCGGAGGCGCCTGCGGGCCTGCGGGAGTCCCGGCTGTCTGGGCCGCCAGGACGGTCGCAAACAGCTAAGAGCGTCGACAGTCGAAGCATCTCTACCTATTGTAGGACGTATACTGTGGAGCGTGCATCGTCTATATGTTGTGTGGCTGGCGATCCCTCTGGCGGGGGCTCAATTCGCCGCGCATCCGGTCGTCGACGGATTGCGCGGCGGATACCAGGTGGTGGTGGCCGATCTGAACCACGACGGCAAGCCGGACATTATCGCCCTGGCAAGTGGCATGAGCGAACTGGCCTGGTACGAGAATCCGGGGTGGCAGCGGCATGTGATTGTGGACGGAATGGCGCGGATGATTAATTGCACGGTAGTGGGAGCGGACGCCGAGGGGATTCCGGAGATCGTGCTGGCCAGTGAGTTTCAGAACCAGGCGAAGAACAGCCTGGGAATCGTGTGGGTGCTGCGACACCAGGGCGATCCGCGCCAGCCGTGGAGCAAAACGGAAATCGACCGGATTCCGACGTCGCACCGGCTGCGTACGGCGGACATCGACGGCAGCGGCAAGCGCGTGGTGATCAATGCGGCGCTCACCGGGGCGAAGGCCGAAGCTCCGGATTATCGCGACCAGACACCCCTGGTGTTCTACCGGCCGGGCGATTGGAAGCGTCAGACCATCAGCACCGAGAACAGCGGAGTGGTTCACGGGATCTTCGTGATCGATTGGGATGGCGACGGGCGCGATGAGATTCTGACGGCGAGCTTCGAGGGCATCCACCTTTTCAAACTGGAAAAAGGCGGGCGCTGGAGCCGGACGGAGATCGCGCGCGGGGACCCGGCGCCGTGGCCGAAATCGGGGTCGAGCGATGTGACGGTGGGGCAGTTGGGGCGGCGGCGGTTTCTGGCGGCGATCGAACCATGGCACGGGAATCAGGTGGCCATTTACCGGCAGCAGGGAAAGGTATGGACGCGGCAGGTGATCGATAGCTCCCTGGTGGACGGGCACACCATTCAGGTGGGCGATTTCGATGGCGGCGGGCGGGACGATGTAGTGGCCGGATATCGCGGGCAGGGCCACAGCGTGTACCTGTATCATGCCGAGGATGCGGCGGGAGAGCGTTGGAGCAAGAGGGTGCTGGATGACGGTGGCATGGCGGCGGCCGCTTGCGCGGTGGCGGATCTGAATGGCGACCGGCGGATGGATATCGTGTGCATCGATGGGTCGAAGGTGAAGTGGTATGAAAATCAGGGGCCGGGAAAATAGAGCTGCTCGCGTTTGCGAGTTTCGCCCTACCGGCGCCGCTTCCTTCCCGCCTTGTGCCGGGGCGCCGGCGTCTCCTCCGAGGTCGCCGTAACCGCGGCGGCGCGCGTGGGATCCAGCTTCGCCAGCACGCGATCCCGGATCCAGTGCTCGTCCCACCACTCCCGCGGATTCACCTGCACGCCGTCGATCTGCATGCCGAAGTGCACATGGATGCCGCCGGCCAGTCCCGTCGCACCGGCAATCCCCATCTTCTGGCCCTTCTTCACCATGTCGCCCACCTTCACGTCGATCTCGCGCATGTGCCCGTAGATGGATTGCAGGCCGTAGCCGTGGTCCAGCACCACGCAGTTGCCGTAGATCCCCAGGTCCGATCCCCAGACCACGCGGCCATCGTTCGCCGCGCTCACCGGACCGTTGGCCACATCGGAAAGGTCGAAGCCCAGGTGCACCTGCTGGTCCACCTTCTGGCCGTGATAGATGTAATCGCGGACATCGGCGAAATCGGCCTCTTCCTTGCCCCAGTGAATGAACGGCCCGTTCCACAGGATCTTCTCTTCGGTCTTCTGGCGCAGGTCGTACAACTGCTGGTTGTTCTTGCGGCGCATGTCGCCGTTGATGTAAAGGAAGCGCGCCAGCATGTCCTTGCCGGGAGCCAGTTGGCCCGTCGGGTCCACCGAATTCACCAGCTTGTCCATGAGCGAATCGGTCAGTTCGAAATCGCGCACACGGAACTTCTTGGGAAACAGCTTGAACCAGAAGTGCGCCGTGGCTTCGGTTCCGGCCCCGTTGCGCGCGTACACCAGCGGCACCACGTCCGGCGGCAGGTCCCACGGGTAGCCGAACATCGCGAACCGCTCACCCGCCGGCCGGCCCGGCAGCTGAAAACTGCGGAAGGTGTATTTGCCCACCCTCACGCCCGACTCATTGTAAGAGCCGCTGGCTGTGAACGTGACCAGTTCCATGCCGCCCTGATTGATATAGTGCTGCGCTTCGTCGGCGATCACGCGCGGCGCGGCCAGAATCACGTCCACATCGTCGGCCACCGTGTCGGTGCTGCCGCGCATATCGTTCGAGACGGTCTCCACTACCAGCCGCGCCTTGCCCTCCTTCAGGTTGGGCGCCTTGTTCTTGCCGGCCTCAAACGTGAAGGTGCGGGCGGGTTCGTGCCGGTGCCAGAACAAGCGAGTGGACGGCAAGGATTGGTCCATCAGCGGAAACTGCTGGCCGTTCTGCTCCAGGTAAGCCGTGACACGGCGCACGCCATGCGGATTGCTGGCCTGCACCGTGACCGGCGTGCTGACGCCCACGGTCTTCACCGCCGGATTCAGGCTCAGCGTCGTGTGATCGGACATGACGAACAGAGAAATAATGCCAATGAAAATGACGGAAACAGCGATGATGATTGCTTTCACTTTTTTGACCAGTTATCGAGCCAATCGATGACGGTTCTGTACCACAGCATGCTGTTTTGCGGCTTCAGAACCCAATGACCTTCGTCGGGGAAGATGAGAAGCTTGGACGGAACCTTCTGCATCTGCAGCGCGGTGAACAGTTCCAGCCCCTGTGTCATAGGGTACGCGGAAATCCTGCTCGCCGTGCACCACCAGCGTGGGCGTATGGAAATCCTTCACGTAGCTGCTGGGCGACCATTTCTGATACTCCTCGGGATTGTCCCACGGCGTGCCGCCGAACTCCCACAGCGGGAACCACAACTCTTCGGTAGCGCCGAACTCGGCCGTCAGATCGTAGACGCCGTCATGCGTGACCAGCGCCTTGAAGCGCTGCGTGTGACCCAGAATCCAATCGATCATGTACCCGCCGTAAGAAGCGCCCGCCGCCACCATCCGCGCGGGATCCACATACGGAAGGTTGGCCGCGTAGTCGGTTACGGCCATGATATCGTCGAACGCTTTGCCGCCCCAGTCGTTATTGATCTCATCGATGAATTTCTGCCCGTACCCGGTGGAGCCCCGCGGATTCGGCATCACCACCACGTATCCCGCGGCCGCGAACACCTGCTGGTTCCAGCGATAGCTCCAGCTATAGCCCCAGTTGCCTTGCGGCCCGCCGTGAATCATCATCAGCACCGGATATTTGCGCGCCGGGTCAAAGCCGTACGGCTTCACGATGAAGCTCTGGATGCGCGCGCCGTCGGGCGCATTCACCCATGAACTCCTCCAGGCTGCTCAGCCGCGGCGCCGTTGAGCACCGCATCGTTCAGGTGCGTCAGCGCTACCGGGGCGCCGCCGCTGGAAGCCGCACGATAGATCTCCACGGGCGATGTGCCGGTCTGCTGCGTATAGACCATCGTCTTGCCGCTGCGCGTCAACTGCATGTCATCCAGTTCGCTGTCGCCGCTGGCCGCGATCCGGATGGGCCCGCCGGTTACCGAAATCAACTGAATCGCCTGCCGTCCGCGATCGGCCGTGGTAAAAAACAGATTCGCCGAATCGGGCGACCAGGTGAAACTGTTCACCCAGCGATCCATGTTCTCGGTCAGGTTCGTCAGCCTGCCGGTGGCGCGTTCCAGCACCATCAGCCGGAACCGGTCGCTCTCGTATCCCGGGCGGAACTGCGAACGCCACGCCAGATATTTTCCGTCGGGCGAATAGCGCGGGCTCAAATCGGCGCCGGTGTTCGTGGTGATTTTTCGCGCGGCGCCTCCGGCGATCGAGACCGCATACAGATCGGAATTGGTGCTGGTGGCCGGCACCGGGTCCGAATTCATGGCGTAGCAGACTTCCTGCCCGTCGGGCGAAACGTCGTAGTCGTCGGGACCGCCCAGCGAAAATGGCGGAACATCGCGCGTGCCGGGCGTCAGGTCTTTTGGCACTCCGCCCCCGGCCGGCACCACCAACAGATGGCTGCGCCGGCGGCTCTGCCATTGCGTCCAGTGTCGATATAACAGCTCGGTGTAGATGCGCGCTTTCACCTTGCTGGCCTTGTCGGCCTCCAGGTTCGTCCGGTTGCAGGCGTCGTCGCCGCCGCAATCGGGATACACCGCGCTGGTGAAGACCAGGTTCTTTCCATCCGGCGCAAACAGCACGCCGTCGGCTTCGGTCGAAAGATTCGTAATCTGTTTGGCGTTGCCGCCGTCGGGATCCATCATCCAGATCTGGGAAGATCCCGCGCGGTCGGAAATGTAGGCAATGCGCTTGGAATCGGGCGACCAGCGCGGCCGCTCGTTATCGTCGCCATCGTGCGTGATTTGCCGCGGCGTGCCGCCATCCAGCGGCACAATCCACACCTGCACCGGCTTCCGGTTGGCAGTCACGTCCACGCTCTGTACGGTGAACGCCACCCACTGCCCGTCGGGCGAAATCTGCGGATCGCTCAAACGCTTGAGCTGCATCATCACGCTCGTGTCGAACGGCTGCTTCTGCGCGCAGACAAGCGCGGCGGAGGCCAGCAACAGGAACAGGCGGCGCATACATGACGATTGTAACGCTGGTCACGAATTCTTCACCGCCGATGGCCACCCGGCGGTTCAGCGCCTGCCGGTTCCCAGGTCGTCCGAATACCCGGCATTCAGGCGGGACCACTGGGCGGTGGGACGTCCATCGGTGCGGATATTCTGCTTGCCTGTAAACCGCTGTGGCCAGGCGGCCGGCGAATCCTCCCACGTCTCCTGGCGCCCGTAGACAGTCAAGTCGAGCAAACGGTAACTGTTATCCATATACTCGGCGCCGCGCGCGGTCGTCCAGTAGGTTTCGAACATCCTGGACCCCTGCCGCAGGTAGCAGACGATGTGCATCCTGCCCACCCGGCGTCCCGCCAGCAGGGTGTCGAGCGAGTCCCGGGCCGAGTACCACGGCATCTCCCAGCCCATGAAGTCGCGGTACCGGGCGCTCTCTTCGTACGGCCCTTGGCAAAACACGGCGAAGGTGACGTCGCGGGAATGAATATAAGACAGCTCGCGAACCTGCGAGGTAACCCACGTGCATCCCTCGCACTGCTCCGGCGCGGGGTGGCCGGTGTGCCACATGAAATAGTAGGCGATGAGCATCCGGCGTCCCTCAAACGCGTCCATCAGTGTCACCGCTCCGCGGTCGCCGATGAGCCGTGTGGCGCCATCCACCTCCACCATGGGCAGCCGCCGGCGGGCGGCGGCAATGGCGTCGCCTTCTCTGGTGTGAGCTTTCTCGCGAACCCGCAATGCCTCCAGCTCCGCGTGGAAGGTGCTCCGATCAACTATTTCCGGAGCTCCCAGTTCATCTCTCAGGAAGTCTGTCATGGTTCTCTCCTCTGGCGAATCTGGCGAAGGCGGCGCAGTGGCCGCCCTTCTTCAGCTCTTTTTCGCCTCTGCTTCACGCTTGCGGGCAGCTTCTTGAGGGTCGGTTATGATGTCCACCCACTTCTGGTCAGGCGCTGCCTCGGCGTCGTAATTGTCATGCCAGTTCCACCACTTGTACGGCGGCGTCTGGGGGTAACCTTCCGGCGAGTCCTCCCAAGTCTCCTGACGCCCAAGCGGCGTGATGTCCAGGTAGCTCCAGATGCTCCCCATGGCTTCGTCGCCACGGTTGTTGATGAGGTAGGTGCGGAACACCCGCTCGCCGTCGCGGAAAAAGACGTTGTGGCCGTGCCATTCATCCACGCCGAAGTCTTTGTCGAAGCTGTCAGTGATGGTGTACCACGGCATCTCCCAATCCATCCGCGCTTTCAGCCTCGCGATGTCCGCCTGTGGCGCGCGTGAAGCGTAGACCAGCGTGGTGTCGCGGGCGTTCAGATGGGCCAGGTGGCCGACCTGATCGGCGCCCAGGGAGCAGCCGCGGCAGGCGTGCTCGGGCCAGCCAAACACTCCGGGCTCGAAGAAGGCGCGGTAGACGATCAACTGACGGCGGCCCTCGAACAGATCCAGCAGGCTCACCTTGCCCTTGGGTCCATCGAACTCGTACTTCTTCTCCACCGCCACCCAGGGCATCCGCCGGCGTTCGGCGGCCAGCGCGTCACGTGAGCGGGTCAAGGCCTTCTCCTTCACCAGAAGCTGCTGACGCGCAGCCTCCCACTCCTGCTGCGACACGATTGGAGGTGTCTTCACCGCGTTTCTCTCCTTGTTGGTTGCCATCTTATTTCTCCTTCGTCTGAAACAGTCCGAAACGATTCGCTCTGAAATATTTTCTGAACCTGGCGACGCACACGGCCAGAATTCCTCCGGTGGATCCGGCTCCGGCGACTACTGCTGCTGCGTTTGCGATGCATACCGGGCACATACGGCCCTCCTTTGCTTTGTTTCCTTCCTTCGGAAACAATGTTGTTTGTTGCCCACGACCTAAACTTAACGCCGGACGTCGAAATGATGGGAGTGACAAGTGTGGCGGGATTCCGATGGATTCGGTGATCGCGGCCGCGGCACGCGCACTCGCGGCAGGGGATCTCCTCGGCGCGTTGAACCTGGTCGCCCTGCGCGATGACGCGCCTGCGCTTGCTCTCCGCGGTATCGCCATGGCGCAGCTCGGCGATCTGGTTCGAGCCAGGGAACTGCTACGGTGTGCCGCGCGCGCCTTCGGTCCGAACGAGGCGGTGGCCCGCGCGAGGTGCATTGTCGCGGAGGCCGAGATCGCGCTCGCCTCGCGCGATTTAGGCTGGACGGCGAAGACTCTCGACTCGGCCCGCGCGACGCTCGAAGCGCACGGCGACCGCGTCAACGCCGCGCATGCCCGCTACCTCCAAGTCCGCCGCCTCCTTTTGATGGGGCGGCTCGACGAGGCCGAGCGGGTGCTGGCCGATCTCGACCCTACGCCTTTTCCGCCCGCGTCCAGGGCCGCTCACCAATTGGTGGTTGCGGGCATCGCGATGCGGCGTCTCCAAACCGGGGACGGCCCGCGCCGCGCTCGCCCGGGCAGAGCAGGCCGCGCGCCAGGCAGGCATCCCTGCGCTCGTCGCGGAAGTCGAAAGCGCATCGCTCGTCTTGCAGACCCCCGCTGCGCGCCTAATTGCCGGCGGCGCCGAGCGTCTTCTCCTGCTCGCGGAAGTCGAAGCTTTGCTGGCGTCGGAGGCATTCGTGGTGGATGCCTGCCGCAACGTCGTGCGTCAGGGCGGCACGGCCATCTCGCTGGCGACGCGTCCGGTGTTGTTCGCGCTGGCACGAACGCTAGGCGAAGCGTGGCCCGGAGACGTGCCGCGGCACCTGCTCCTCGCCCGGGCATTCGGAGCGAAACTCGCCGACGAATCCCATCGCGCGCGCTTGCGAGTCGAGATCGGGCGGCTTCGCCGGTCGCTGCGAATGCTGGCCGGGATTCACGCCACGGCTCGTGGGTTTGCGCTGTCGCCACGCCGCGCGCGCGAGGTGGTGGTGCTGGCGCGGCCCGTCGAAGACGAGCATGCCGCAGTGCTCGCCCTTCCTGGCCGACGGTGAATCCTGGTCAAGTTCCGCGCTGGCACTGGCATTGGGCACCAGCCAGCGCTCCGTACAGCGGGCGCTCGACTCGCTTGCGGCAGCGGGCAAGGTGCAGTGGTTCGGCCGCGCGCGGGCTCGCCGCTGGCTGACGCCGCCGGTACCGGGATTCACTACGACTTTATTGCTCCCCGCGCCACTGCCGATTGAGTAATGTGGAAGCATGCAGCACGCAAACGCCGAGATCGTCCGCGAGTATGGACCCTTTCCGGGTATCGACAAGGTCAATGGCGTCGCCTATGACGGCAGCCAGGTCTGGTTCGCGGCCGGAGGCACGCTGAACGCCCTCGATCCTTCGAGCGGAGAGATGCGGCGCTCCATCGATGTCGCCGCGCATGCGGGAACCGCCTTCGACGGCCGGCATCTGTTTCAGCTCGCCGGGGATCGCATCCGGAAGATCGATCCGCGGACCGGCGCGTGTGCTCGCCACCATCCCGGCGCCCGACGGCGGCGGTGACTCGGGGCTGGCCTGGGCCGAAGGGTCGCTCTGGGTCGGTCATTATCGGGGCCGGAAGATCCACCAGGTCGATCCCGAAACAGGCGCGATCCTTCGCACCATCGAATCCAACCGCTACGTCACCGGAGTCACGTGGGTGGACGGAGAGCTTTGGCACGCAACCTGGGAAGGTGAGGAGAGCGATGTGAGACGAGTCGATCCCGGAACCGGAGAGGTCCTGGAGAGACTCGATATGCCGCCCGGCATGGGTGTGACGGGCCTCGAGTCCGATGGCGGCGACCGGTTCTTCTGCGGAGGAGGCAACAGTGGAAAGGTCCGCGCCGTCCGGCGCCCCAAGCGAGCCTCCGCGAGTGGCGGCGGCTCTCCGGCACGCGTTTAGTCCCGGAGCAGGTAATCGTTGTTTCTCGCTTTCTTATCTGCGTTCATCTGCTTTCATCGGCGGCCCATTCTGTATAGCAAATCGCCCGCCTGTGCTAGCATGGGACTTCCAACTATTTTGATTAAAGCCGTCAAAGGAACCAGGGACTTACTACCTCCATCCACCGCGGTGTGGAACCACGTGGAAGCGGTGGCGCGCGCCGTTTTCCGGGCCTACAATTACCACGAAATCCGCACGCCCATTCTGGAAGAAACGCAGCTCTTCGCGCGCGGCGTGGGCGAAGAAACCGACATCGTCACCAAGGAGATGTACACCTTCGACGGACCGCGACGGGACCTCGCTCACCTTGCGTCCGGAGAATACCGCTCAGCGTCATCCGCGCCTACATCGAGCACCGCCTCGATCAGCGTCCCGGCGTGCAGAAGCTCTACTACATGGGCCCCATGTTCCGCCGCGAACGCCCGCAAAAAGGCCGCTACCGGCAGTTTTTTCAGATCGGCGCCGAGGCCATCGGCTAGCGAATCGCCGGCGGTGGACGCCGAAGTCATCGAGATGGTGATGGAAATTCTCGAACGCGTGGGCATGAGCGGATTCAAGCTGCTCCTCAATTCGGTGGGCGATCACAACTGCCGCCCGCAGTATGTCGGAACGCCTGCGCCAGGAACTCAAAGCCGTCGCCTCGCAATTGTGCGGCGATTGCCAGCGCCGCGCCGACACCAACCCTCTGCGCGTGCTGGATTGCAAAGTGGAGGCCGACCAGCCCATCATCGACCGCCTGCCCAGCATTCAGGACGCTCTGTGCGACCCCTGCCGCGCGCACTTCGCCGCCGTCAAGCGGTATCTCGACGATCGCGGCATCGTCTACGAAGTCCGCCCGCGCATGGTGCGCGGTCTGGACTACTACATGCGCACCACCTTCGAAGTGGTACACGGAGCGCTGGGCGCGCAGAATTCGGTGCTCGGCGGCGGCCGCTACGATGGCCTGGCCGAATCGCTCGGCTCGAAAGTGCACTCGCCCGGCATCGGCTTCTCCATCGGCGAAGATCGCCTGGTGATGGCCGTGGAAGACGCGCAGAAGCCGGTCCCGCTCGACCTGTTCATCGCGCCGCTGGGCGAAGCGGCCCTGCGTCACGCCGCGGTGATGGCGCGGAAGGTGCGCCGCGCCGGCATTTCCGTGGAACTGGTGGAAGCCCGTCTGAAGCGTGCCATGGAACTCGCCAACAAACTGGGCGCGCGCTTCACCCTCATAGTGGGAGAGAATGAAATGACGGCGGGCCGCTACGCGCTCAAGGACATGTCCACGGGCGAGCAGCAGGAGTTGACCCTGGATGAAATCATCGCCCGGCTCACCGCGGCAGTGAACTGAAAACAATCGATATGGAAACCTCTGTAGCACTGGATTTTCTGGGCGACCTTCGCCGAACCAACATGTGCGGCGATCTGCGCGCCGCCGACGAGGGCAAAACGGTACTCCTGATGGGATGGGTGCACCGCCGCCGCGATCTGGGCGGCGTGATCTTCCTGCACCTGCGCGACCGCGACGGCGTGACCCAACTGGTTTTCCGCGAAGACGCGGAAGCGTCCATCCACGATCGCGCGGCCCTGGTCCGCTCCGAATACGTGATTGCCGTCGAGGGCGTGGTGGCCAAACGCACTCCGGAGACTATCAATCCCAACCTGGCCACCGGCGAAGTGGAAGTGGTGGTCAGCAAACTCTGGATTCTGAACGAATCCCGCACTCCGCCGTTCCCCATGGAAGAGGAAGTGGACGTCAGCGAAGACGTGCGCCTGAAGTATCGCTATGTGGACCTGCGCCGCCCCCACATGCAGCGCAACATCATCCTCCGCTCGAAGATTTCGTTTGCCGTGCGCGAATTTTTGTACTCGCAGGGCTTCCTCGAAATCGAAACGCCGTTCATGACCAGCTCCACGCCGGAAGGCGCGCGCGACTACCTGGTGCCCAGCCGCGTGCAGCCCGGCAGCTTTTATGCGCTGCCGCAGTCGCCGCAGGTGTTCAAGCAGCTTCTGATGGTCAGCGGCTTCGAAAAGTATTTTCAGATTGTCCGCTGCTTCCGCGACGAAGATCTGCGCGCCGACCGCCAGCCGGAGTTCACCCAGATCGATCTGGAGATGTCGTTCCCGCAGCAGGAACGCATCTTCGAAGTGATCGAGCCGCTGGTGCAGCGGGTCTGTGCCGTGGCCGGATACCAGGTGCCCGAGCGCATTTCCGCGCCTCACCTATGCGCAAGCCATGCAGCGCTACGGAATCGATAAGCCGGACTGCCGCATCCCGCCCATGCACGCGGTGAGCGATTTGATTCCGGAACTGGCCAACAACAATCTGCCGCTGATGGCCATCCATATCCCCGGTACCGGAGCGCCCAGCCGCAAAGAGCGCGACGAGCTGAAGGCTTTCGGCCAGGAGCGCGGTCTCCGCGTCTACGACGACGCCAAGCGCCTGGAGCGCGACTTCCCGGAGAAAATGGCGCAGGTGCGCGAACGCTGCGGAGCCGGCGAAAACGATCTGCTGGTGCTGGCCACCTGGGGCGGCGAACCGAAAGGCCATCTGCCCGAGGTGACCACGTACCAGGCCTGCGGCCATTTGCGCCTCTACTGTGCCCAGAAGTTCAACGACCGGCACAAGTTGCTCGATCCGAAAAATTTCCAGTTCCTCTGGGTGGTCGATTTCCCCATGTTCGAATGGGACGAAGAGGAGCAGCGCTGGAATGCGGCTCACCATCCCTTCACCTCGGTTCACGACGAAGATTTGGACAAACTCACGGCCGATCCGGCACACTGCCGCGCCAAGTCATATGACCTGGTGCTGAACGGTGTGGAATTAGGTTCCGGCTCCATTCGTATTCATCGGCGCGATGTGCAGGCCAAGGTGTTCGCCGCTCTCGGCATGGCCGATGACGAAGCCCGCCGCCGCTTCGGTCATCTGCTGGATGCCCTGGAATTCGGCGCGCCGCCGCACGGCGGAATCGCTCTCGGGCTGGACCGCCTGGTAATGATCCTGGCCGGCGAAACCTCCATCCGCGACGTCATTCCGTTCCCCAAGACGGCGCGTGGCACGGACCTGATGTGCAATGCTCCCTCGGTAGTTTCGGAAAAGCAGTTGCGCGAACTAGGTATCGCTATTCGCGGGCAGGCCAAGTAACGCCGTCATTCGCAGCGCAGCGCCACCGAAGGATCCACCCTGGTGGCGCGGCGCGCCGGAATGTAGCACGCCAGCAGCGCAATCCCTCCCAGCAGCAAGGTGACCGCAGCCAAAGTCGCCGGGTCTGCCGGGCGTACACCGTACAGTAAAGCGGACATGAATCGTGTGAGTGCTATCGCGGCAATCAGGCCCGCGGCCAGCCCGGCGCCCGCCAGTTTCATCCCCTGGCGCAGCACCAACGCCACGATTTCGCCGCGCGTGGCCCCCAGGGTCGTGCGAATTCCCAACTCGTGCGTCCGCCGGGTGACTGCGTAGGACATCACACCGTAGATTCCCACCGCCGCCAGCAGCAGCGCGGCCGCCGCGAAAATAATCAGCACCAGCAGTGTGAAGCGGCGCTCGGCCAGGGACCGCGAGATGATCTGCTCCATTGTGCGGACGGCGTAGATGGGCTGATCGCGGCCCGGTCCGGCCACGGCCGCGCGCATGGCGGGGACCAGTGTCAGGGGTTCCGGGACGGTGCGCAGGGCAAGATTCAAGCCGGCAACCGCTTCCGGCAGGAATTTGTCCGGTACTTGCAGAAAGGGGAAATAGATCTGGTCGCGGATCTTGGCGGTATCGTCGGAGTCCAGCCCCCAATGCTTCACATGCCCGACTACCCCGACGATCTGGACCGGGCCCACCACGATCAGGTTGATCTGCCGGCCGACGGGGTCCTGTCCGGGGAAAACGTGTTTGGCCATGACTTCGTCGATCATCGCCACCGGGGGCGAGCTCAGCGTGTCGTGTTCGCTGAAAAAGCGCCCGTGGCGCAGAGGGAATTGCATTACCGCGGGGTAGTCGGGAGTGACGATATAAAACATGGCGGATGTCATCCGGTCCGGTGAAGGCTGTGGTCCGGGGCCAGTCCAGAAGGGAATCTCGCTGTCGATCTCGCCCAGAGGAATCAGCCGAAGTGATGGCCGCTGACTGAACTCCGGGGATGGCTGCCACGCGCTCCACCATTTGCTGGTACGCCAGCCGGATGGCCGGCGGGCTGGCCATCGACTTTCGGGGACAGCGCCACCTGCGCGGTGAGGACATGGTCGGTGTTGAATCCGGGATCCACCCGCCACAGGCGCCAGATGCTTTGCATCATCAGTCCCGCGCCCGCCAGCAGGATGACCGCCAGGGCGACCTCTACCATCACGAAGATGCCTTCGGCGCGATGACGGCCTCCACCGGCGCCGCGCGCGCCTTCCTTCAGCGAGTCCTGCGGGTTGGCGTTGGCTCCGTGAAATGCCGGCGCCAGACCGAACAGAATGCCGGTGGCAAGCGACACCGCCAGGGTGAAGAGCAGGACGTACGGGTCGATGCCAATATCTGCTCGGCGCGCGGCAAGGTGTCGGGCGCGGCGGCCAGGACCAGGCCGGTGCCCCGATGCGTGCCAGCAGCAGGCCTATGGCGGCGCCGCCGAGCGAAAGCAGCACGCTCTCCGTCAGCAGCTGGCGCACCACGCGAGAGCGTTCCGCGCCCAGCGCGGCGCGAATGGCGAACTCCCGCCTGCGCGCCGTGGAGCGCGCCAGCAGCAGATTGGCGACGTTGGCACAGGCGATGATCAGCACGAATCCCACCGCGCCCGCCAGCAGCAGCAGCGTGGGACGGATGGACCGCACCATCGTCGTCTTTCATCGGGACCGCTTTGGCGCTGCGTCCGCCATTAGTTGCCGGGTACTGCCGGGCGAGCCGCGTTGCCGATCGAAGCGATTTCCGCCTGTGCCGCTTGGATGGTGACGCCCGGCTTGAGCCGGCGGCCACACGCGAGTCCCGGGTGCGACTCGCGGGTGCGCAACTCCACCGAGTCCCATTGCTCGATAGGAACGTAGACTGTCCCTCGCGGAAGCGGAAAGTCGCGCGCGCAGGACGCCCACCACCGCGCAGTTTGCGGCGTTGAGGTTGAGGAGCCGGCCCAGAATGTCCGGGTCGCCGCCGAAGCGGCGCTTCCAGAAGCCGTTAGCTGAGCATCACGGTGCAGGCCGCACCCTGGCGATCGTCCTGCGGCTGAAAAGTGCGCCCCAGCAGCGGCGTGACTCCGAGGGCCGGGAACAAACTCGCCGAAACGTACTTGCCGGAGAGTTGCTCCGGCTTCGCCGGCTCCGGTGAAGTTAAAGTCGTCGTTGCGCCAGGCTCCCATATCGCGTGAAAGAACGGGTTTCGCGGCGCCAATCGAGGTAATTCGGGTATGCCACCGAGCTTTGGCTGAATTCCGGTGAGGTCTCGTAGATCCATCACCAGGCGGTCCGGCTCGGGATAGGCGAGCGGCCGCAGGAGCACCCCGTTCACCACGCTGAAGATGGCCGTGTTGGCCCCGATGCCGACCGCCAGCGCCAGCATGGCGACGGCGGTGAAGCCGGGATTCTTGCGCAGAGTCCGGAATCCATAGCGCAGATCCTGGCCGAAACCGGGGAGGAATTGTCCAGGACCTTGCATCCCCAGTACCACAGGCTCGCCGCTATCCTGCCGCTCGATGGCTCGCAGTTCCGCGGCCAGACCGCGCGTTTCGTCCAGCGCCCGGCGCCGCGCTTCCGCTTCCGCGGTCCCTTCGCTCCGGAGTTCGCGGTAGCGGTCCTCGGCATGTTGCGCCAGCTCTTCCACGATCTCCGCTTCGCGCGCCGGGCTCAGTCGCAGGCCCGCGATCATCCTTCGGATCGGCTCGTTCCAATCAGGCATTTTCCACTCCCGCTACTGCGGTTGATGGCCTCCACGAACGCCTGCCAGCCCTGCCGCTGGGACGCCAGCGTTTTCCGGCCCTGCGCCGTCAGCTTGTAATAGCGGCGGCGCCTCTGGCTGCCCTTTTCCACCCACCGCCCCTGGATCCATCCGCGCTTTTCCAGCCGGTAAAGCAGCGGGTACAGCGACGCGGCGTGAAACCGGAGCGCGCCCTGCGAGCGCTGCTCGATCAGCTTGCTGATCTCGTAGCCGTGGCGAGGCACGGTTTCCAGTAGCGAAAGCAGCAGCAGCTCGGCGCTGCCCTTCTTCCATTCGGGATCGATAGGTCTGTCTTCCATATATATGACTGCCACATATTACCGCCGGCAGGCCGCCAGGTCAAGGGCCTCCGGCCGCTAGAGGCCGCTAGAATAGAAGCGATGAAGCCGTTTCCGTTGCTCGCCGCAACTGCATTCTTGGCCGTCGCTGCCGTTATGCCCGATCTCGCCCACTTGCAACAGATGAGCGCGCGTTTCGCGCCCGTGAAGCTGAAATACGATGAATCGTCGCTGTCCGCCGGGGACCGCCAGGCCCTCGCCAAACTCGTGGAGGCCGCGCGCGTCCTGAACTTCACGTTCATGGACCAGCTTTGGAGCGGCGGCCGCGCCTGGTACGCGTCGCTGGCCGGCGCCACAGACCCGCTGGGCAAAGCGCGCGCCCATTATTTCTGGCTCAACAAAGGCCCCTGGTCCGATCTGGACGGCCACACCGCGTTTCTGCCCGGCGTGCCGGAGCGCAAGCCGCTGGGCGCCAATTTCTACCCCGAGGACATGACGCGCGAGGAGTTCGAAGCCTGGGCGAAGACGCTGCCGCCGGCGCAGCGCGAACAGGCCGAGGGCTTCTTCACCGTGATCCGCCGCGATGCCGCGCATCATCTCACCAGCGTTCCCTACAGCAAGGCGTACGCGGCCGATCTCGCCAAGGCCGCGCGGCCTGTTGCGCGAAGCCGCGGCGCTCACCGGCAACGCCTCCCTGAAGAAATATCCTCACCCTGCGCGCCGATGCGTTCCTCTCCAACGACTACTACGCCAGCGACATGGCCTGGATGGATCTGGACGCGCCGCTCGACATCACCATCGGCCCCTACGAAACCTACAACGACGAGCTGTTCGGCTACAAAGCCGGCTTCGAAGCCTACATCACCATTCGCGACGAGCCGCGAGACCGACCGCCTCAGGATGTTCTCCGGACCACCTGCAGGAGATCGAGAACAACCTGCCCATCGACGCGCAGTACCGCAATCCCAAGCTGGGAGCCTCCGCGCCCATTCGCGTGGTGAACGAGGTCTACGCCGCCGGCGATGGCGCGCACGGCGTCCGCACCGCCGCCTTCAATCTGCCCAACGACGAGCGCGTGGTCCACCAGAAGGGCAGCAAGCGCGTCATGCTGAAGAACATGCAGGAGGCCAAGTTCGAAGTGAACCTCGACGCCCATCGCGGCGCGCGTGCTGCCCGGCGCGGCGCAAGAGGATCTCAGCTTCGATTATTTCTTCACGCACATTCTGGCGCACGAATTGAGCCACGGCATCGGCCCGCACCAGATTCAGGTGGCCGGCCGCGACACCACGCCGCGGCAGGAATTGAAGGAACTGTACAGCGCCATCGAAGAAGCCAAGGCCGACGTCACCGGCCTGTTCATGCTGCAATACCTGTTCGACCACGGCCTGGCGCATCCGCCCGCGGCCGAGCGGCAGCTCTACACCACGTTCCTGGCCTCGGCGTTCCGCTCGCTGCGCTTCGGCCTGACCGAGGCGCACGGCAAGGGCATGGCGCTGCAGTTCAACTACCTCACCGATAAGGGCGCATTCGTGGCCCGGCCGGACGGAACCTTCGCGGTGGATTATACGCAAGATCAAGGGCGCCGTCCGCGACCTGACCCACGATCTGCTCACGCTGGAAGCGCACGGCGATTACGCCGGCGCCAAAAAGATGCTGGATACGCTGGGCGTTATCCGTCCGCCCATGCAGCATGCTATCGATCGGCTTACGGACATTCCGGTCGACATCGATCCTACAAATGAGGCAAAGTAGATAGACGATGCAACGCAGTCTTGGCGCCCTGTTGCTTTCCCTTTCCTGTTTCACCTGGGCGCAAGGCGTCCATCCCGTCACCGGCCGCAAGTACGCCGGAGTGATGTCGGCCGATGGCGCCGGCTGGTTGACGCGTCCTGAGCGTGAGGCCGAGGAACAGCCTGACGAAGCGCTGAAGGCCATCGGCATCGCCAGGGGAAGCACCATCGCCGATATCGGCGCGGGGTCCGGATTCATGACGCTGCGCCTGGCGAAACTGACCGGCAGGGCGGGCAAGGTCTACGCCGTCGATATTCAGCCGCGCATGCTGGACCTGCTGCGGGAGAATCTGCACAAGCAGAAAATCACCAACGTGGAGCCTGTTCTGGGCGCCATCGACGACCCCAAACTGCCGCCCGCCGGCGTGGACCTGGTGCTGCTGGTGGACGTGTATCACGAATTCAGCGAGCCGCAGAAGATGCTGCGCCATATCCGCGACGCCCTGAAGCCGGACGGCCGCCTGGTGCTGCTGGAATATCGCGGTGAGGATCCGGACATACCGATCCGCCCGGAGCACAAAATGACCGTGGCCCAGGTGAAGGCCGAGCTCGAGCCGGAAGGCTACCGGTTGGACCAGGTGAAGGAGAATCTGCCCCGGCAGCATATCCTGATCTTCAGGAAGAATTGATGTCTTCGCCCGCCATCCTGGTTCGCGACCTCAAGAAGAGCTACGGTTCGAAACCCGCCGTGGATGGCGTGGATCTGGAAGTGCCGCGCGGATCCTTCTTCGGATTTCTGGGGCCGAACGGCGCGGGCAAGAGCACCACCATCCGCATGCTGACCGGCCTGATTCCGGCCGACAGCGGCTCCATCGAAATTCTCGGACTGCCGCTGCCGGAGCAGGAACTGGAGATCAAGCGCCACATCGGACTGGTGCCCGACGAATCGCTGTTATTCGACCGCCTCACCGGCGCCGAGTACCTGGAGTTCGTGGGCCGCATGTACGCGCTCGACCGCGCGACTGCCATCGCCCGCGGGCGCGATCTGCTGGAGCTCTTCGAGCTGCAGAACGACCGCAAGATGATCGCCGAATACTCCAAGGGGATGCGCAAGCGCGTGGCCATGGCCGCATCGCTGATTCATCATCCGGAGCTGTTTCTCATGGATGAGCCGTTCGAAGGCGTGGACGCCGTGGGCGCGCGCCTGATGAAAGACATCCTGCAAGACCAGGTGCGGCGCGGCGCCACCATTTTCCTCACCACGCACGTGCTTGAGGTGGTGGAGAGGCTGTGCGATCGCGTGGCTATCATCGATTCCGGCAGGATCGCAATCTCGGGCACGCTCGATGAGCTCCGCGGAGGCGGCGAATCGCTGGAGGATGCTTTCGTGCGCATGGTGGGCGCGGGGCAGACGCGGGAGCGGCTGGACTGGCTATGATCGCCGCCATCCTGCGCGCGCAGTGGTTGAGCATGCGTTTTGGCGGACGCTCCAGCGTCGCCGGGGCCGTGAGCGGACTGCTGTGGTACGGTCTTTGGTTTTTTGCCGGCTGCGCGGCCTGGTGGTGGACCGAACACGCAGCGCCCGACACTCTCAGTTTCTACCTGCCGATCGGGCTTCTGCTGGTGTGCTTCTACTGGCAACTGGTGCCCATCCTTTCGGCCAGCATGGGGGCCGCGCTGGACATGCGCAAGCTGCTGGCTTATCCCATTCCGCACGGCAGTCTGTTCGTGGTGGAAGTGCTGCTGCGCCTGACCACCGGGATGGAGATGGTCCTGGTGCTGGCGGGCACGGCCGTGGGGCTGATCGCCAATCCGCACGGAGGGTGGAGCGCGGCGCCGAGCGTGCTGGCAGCGGTCGCCATTCTGACGCTCTGTAATCTGCTTTTCTCCTCGGGGATGCGCAGCATTCTGGAACGTCTGCTGGCGCGGCGCAGGGTGCGGGAATTCATGGCCGTAATCATGGTGTGCGTGTGGATGGCGCCGCGCCTGCTCGTGGAATCGGGCTTCCACGTGAAATCGCTGGGGCCGGCGGCGCCGGTGGTTCAGGCATTCGGCCTGCCCTGGACGGCGGCGGCACACGCCGCGCTCCGGCAGTCGGCGCTGTCTTCTTTGCTCGCCCTCTTGGCGTGGACTCTCCTGGCGGGCTGGTTCGGCCGCAGGCAATTCGAACGGGGACTGCGGTACGACGCCATTGCCGCGCAGGCTACACTGCTCACCGCGCGCAGGAGCGGACTCGACTCGCTGCGCGACCGGTTCTATCGCCTGCCCGGCGCGATCTGGCGCGATCCGCTGGCCGCCATCGTGGAGAAGGAACTGCGCACCCTGGCGCGCACTCCGCGCTTCCGCATGGTGTTCGTGATGGGCTTCACCTTCGGCCTGATGATGTGGGTGCCCATGGTGATTGGCCGTCACGGCAACCGCGAAGGCGCGCTGGCGCATTACTTCCTCACGGTGGTGTGCGCCTACTCGCTTACCCTGCTCGGGCAGGTCACCTACTGGAACTGTTTCGGTTTCGATCGGTCCGCCGCATCGCTGTACTTCGCCGCGCCGCAACCCCTCGGCGCCGTTCTGGTGGGTAAGAATATCGCCTCCGTGGTGTTCATTTATCTGGAACTGGCCATCCTGACTGCCATCACGCTGGTTCTGGGCATGCTCACGGGTTGGGAACAATGGATCGAGGCCGTGGTGGTGATCGGCATCTGCTCGCTGTACGTGCTGGCGATCGGGAACTACTCGTCGGTACAATATCCGCGCGCGCTTCATGCCGAACGAGTCTCGCAGGGGGGACGTTCCAGCCGCTTCCAGGGAATCCTGTTTCTGTTCTACCCGGTGGCGCTGCTGCCCGTGGCTCTGGCGTACCTGGCGCGCTATGCCTTCGACAGCCCGCTGGCATTCTGGCTGATGCTGGTGTTTGCAGCGGCAATCGGCGCCACGGTGTACTGGCTGGGGCTGGAATCGGCCGTCAAGACAGCGGGCCGCCGCCGCGAGCAGATTTTGCAGGATCTCTCGCAAGGCGAAGGCCCGGTAATTGCAGACTGACTACTTCGTATAGCGGAATTCGCGCCATTCGCTCTTGGAGCCGGGGTTGCCCGCGGCATCCACCGCCCAGACCCGCCAGCGGCCGGGCTGAGCCCCGACGAATTGGAAGGTGGCTACCGGAAGCGTGAGGAGCGCGGTCTTGGCCAGGATGCCGGTGCGCTCGCCTGACCAGCCCGCGTCATCTTTGTAATCCCACTCGGCGATGTACCCGGCCGCGCCCGGCACTTCGGTCCAGACCAGGGTGGTCTCGCGCGGAAAGTGGTCGAACACGGCGCCATCGGCGGGGCTGATCGGTTTGGGCGCGGCGAGAGAGTTGGGTCCGGCGCCGCTGACGGCATTGAGGAGGCGCTGTGCTTCGGCTTTCTGCGCAGTGGCCGCCGTATCGATGGGATGCACGCGTAGGACGGCGTCGAAATCAGCGATAGCCTGGCGATACTCCTTTCGCCGGTTGTACAGGTGAGCGCGATTCATCAAGGCGATGGTGTTGATGGGATTCAGCTCGATGCATTTATTCAGGTCGCTGAGCGCGAGGTCGAGTTGGCCCAGGTCCAGGTGCGCCCAGCCACGGTTGTTCCATCCGGCCGACAGCAGGGGGTCGAGTTCCAGGGCGCGCGTGTAGTCCGGGATCGCCTGAGCGTGGCGGCCGGAGTTTGAATACGCGAGACCGCGCTGGTCGTAGACCACGGCGCGAGTGGGATCGAGTTCGATGATGCGGGTGAGATCGGCTATGGCCTTGTCATACTGCTTCAACTGTGAGTATAAACTGGCGCGGGCGGCGAGGGCCACGATCCAGTCCGGGCGGACCTCCAGGGCGCGATCGAACGCCTTGATGGCGCCCACCTGATCCCGGGCGTCGCGCAGGCGGGCGCCGTCGCGGAAGTAGTCTTCCGCCGTGACGGCCGCGGTTGTTGCCGGGAGGGGCGCTTGAGCTTCGGGCGCGGGGGCGGGCGCTCCGGCGCGGGCCTTTTCGATGACGCCTTGCAGCCGTGCCGACGAACCCGTGCCGCCGCCAACGGCGATATCGGCGACCCGGCCGGATTTATCGATGGCGAAGGTGGTGGGGAAAGCGTTGATGCTGTAGCGGGCGACTACGTCGGTGCCTTCGCTCAGCAGGACGGGGAAGGTGTACTTTTCTTTCTGGATATACTCCGCGACGGTGTCCCGAGGCTCGTTGGCGTCGAGGGCAAGGACAACTACATCTTTGGACGCGAGTTCCTGATGGATCTTCTCGAAATCGGGCATTTCCTCGCGGCAGGGTCCGCACCACGTGGCCCAGAAGTCCAGGAGAACCACTTTTCCTTTGAAGTCGCTGAGCGCGACGTCGGCACCCTTGAGATCCTTCAGGCGGAATTCCGGCGCAGGTTTGCCAAGGAAGCGGGAGCGGGGCAACTCGCCGGGCGCCGAAAAGTTGGGAGTGCCGCCGCTGCGAATGGTGGCGGCCAGCGAATCGAGGCGGGCACGGCCAGAGGTCCAGAAGGAACGGCAGGAGTCGAGGAAGGAAAGCACGGAGGCGCGGTCTCCCGCGGCGAGGAGGTCCTGCGCAAGGGTCCAATTGGGGCCGAAGGAATTCAGTTGGGGGGAGCCGGGAGTGCGTCCGGCGGCCAGCAGGCGATTGGCGGCTTCCGCGGCGTCACCGCGTTTGAGGGCCACGCGGCCCAGGACGATATTTCCGACGTGAATGGCATTGCCATAGTTCCAGTTGGACTTGGTGTCTTCGGCCTGATTCACCAGTTCGGCGGCGGCGACAGATGCCTTGTCCAGGTCACCGGCATTAAAGTATGCCTGAGAGAGCTCCACGAGGACGGTGCTGCGCGAAACGGCGCCTTCGGCGAGGCTCAAGCCTTTTTCGAGAAGCGAGATCTTGCCGGCCGGCTTGGGTTGCAGAGCTGCCATGGAGACATAAGCGGCGACCATCCCGGACTTCCACCGGGGACTGTTCGGATCCAGCGCGATGGCGCGCTGGTAAAGGCGCGGAATCAGGTCCTCGATTTCCTCGATTTTGGTGCTGAGATTGCGAGGGGTGAGGGCATAGAGCGGCGAAATGAGAGCTTGTGCAGCGGCGCCCAGCAGGTTGGGGTCAGTGGTGAGGTCCAGTTCTTTTCGCGCCGCGGCACTTTCCGCGGGATTCTCTTCGAACGAGGCTGGCTGGTACCTGTCGAACCCTTTGACGCCGGCGATCGAGTAGGCGAGCAGAGTACCCTTGGCAGTTACGATGCGGTAATTGCCGGGATAAAGTTTGAGGCCCTCGGCAACTGAATTTGCCGGCGAAGGCCCGGTCCGCGGTCGTGTAGAAGACAGCCGCGTTAGCGTAAGTATCAGCCAGAATCGCGGAGCCAGAGAGAGTTTTTCGCCAGGCGGCATCTGCCGCGGTATAGGTCTCCGGATCGGAAGACGAATCCAGGGAAGACGCGGTCCGGTTGAGGGCCAGGTTCTCGGGGTGATGCTCGATCATCCATACCAGATGCTTGCGGCGCAGCGGCTTGATACTGCCGGCAGGCTGGGTTTGGAAGTAATACCGGACCAGCCGTTCGTGGATGGAAACATCATCGGGATGAGCATCGGATTGGGCTTCCAGTTTTTCGGCATCCGCGCTGGTACGGGGCGGCGGAGCAGATGTCTGAGCGTAGGTTGTAAGTGCGAAAAGGCAGGCAAGCAGCAGGCGCGACAAGGTAGCACTCCTTGTAGAGAATGAGCCCGGTGATATTATAAACCTCTTAGTCTGGTTTAGTAAGCGGAAACGCAGGCCAATAAGTACCCCATTAGTCGCTATAGAAGCTGCAGGCGGTGTAGCGAGGGAAGTATTTCGGGGTCCTGCCTGACCTCTGCGAGAGGGCGCAACTGCTCCTCAATATACCGCCAGTCGAGTTGCTCTTTATTCCGAATGACGACACCTTCGGCATCGCGGTAATCCAAGGGACGCAACGCGAACAGCTTTAGCACAATGAGGTCCTCTGCAGAGCAGGTGCGAATCTCAAGACCGGGTCCAAACGAAAACAGCGTAGCCCGGCTGACGAGCAGCTCCTCGTATGGCAGCCCACCAAGAGAAATGTCGATGCCGATCCCGCCGGCGCTCAACAGAAGGACACGATAGCGACGGGCGAACTCCCCGGCATCGTCGATTCGCGCCGGGTATTCGGCGAGGAGTGCATCGATGAAGGGGCCCTCCCCGCCGAAGCCAACCATCAAGGTAAGGTCCACATCGCGGGTGACGCGCGGCTCTCCCCAGCGTTGCACCGCGATGCCCCCGATAAAACACGACCGCCATCCTTGTCCGTCGCAGAAGGCCTGGAGTTGCTTCGCGGCCTGCAGGATGCCGATCATCGCCTGAGTTTCCGCAGCCAGGCTTGCATTTCGACCATGCCCGAAGAAGGACGGGGCGGCAGCATTCGCACGGCGTGGTTGAAGGCGCCTTCGAGGGCCTCCAGCACCTTCAGGTTGTCGGCCTCGCGGATCTCCCTGCGGCGGATCGCCTCGAGCTTTGGGCCGGCTTCCTTCCACGTCTCCACCCAGTGGCGGAGCGCCTCGCAGTCATCCATACTCGCCCCTTCGCCCCGGTGCTACTTCTTCTTCAGGACGTCCACCAGTTCCTGAACGGCGGCGGCACTCTTCTTCAGGAGAGCCTGCTCGTCGGAAGTGAGCGAGATCTCGTAAATCTTCTCGATGCCCATGGCTCCGAGTTTCACCGGGACGCCGACGAACAGGCCGTTGATGCCGTATTCGCCTTCCAGATAGGCGGCACAGGGAAGCACCTTCTTTTTGTCCTTGAGGATGGATTCGGCCATCTCCGCGGCGGCGGCGGAAGGCGCGTAGTAGGCGCTGCCGGTCTTGAGATACTTCACGATTTCGGCGCCGCCGTTGCGCGTGCGGGTGACGATTCCATCGATGGTCGCCTGGTCCATGAGTTCGGTCAGCGGGATGCCCGAGACGCCGGAAAGGCGCACCAGCGGCACCATGGTATCGCCGTGGCCGCCCATGACGACGGCGGTGACATTCTCCACCGAAACCTTGAGTTCCATGGCGATGAAGGTGCGGAAGCGCGCGCTATCCAGCACGCCGGCCATGCCCACCACGCGGTTCTTGCTGAACCCGGAGACCCCGAACGCCGCTTGCGCCATGGCATCCAGCGGATTGGTCACCACGATGATGATGCAGTTCGGAGAATATTTGGCCACTTGTTCAGTGGCGGTCTTCACCACATCGTAATTGGCCAGAAGCAAATCGTCACGGCTCATGCCAGGCTTGCGCGGGAACCCCGCGGTGATGATGGCGATATCCGAATTGGCCGTAGGCTCGTAATCGTTCGCGCCCGTAACAGTGACGTCGTAGCCCTGGACCGGACCGGACTGGAGCAGATCGAGCCCTTTGCCCTGGGGAACACCCTCTACCACGTCCACCAGGACGACATCGGCGAGTTCCTTATCGGCAATGCGCACCGCGCAATTGGCGCCGACGTTCCCGGCGCCCACAACCGTAACTTTGTTTCGCAAAGCAAACTCCTTTAATTGATGTGCTTCAGATAACGAAACCCGATTATAACAACGGGCTCACGCTACCAGACGCGGCAGGCGTTGGCGCTCACCATGGGCTGACCGGCCTTGCAGGCATAGGCTTTTTGAAACTCCGGCATGTTCTGCAGCGTGCCATCCACGCGGAAGCGGCCGGGCGAATGCGGATCGGTCATGGCGCGGGACCGGGCTTCCTCGGGCCGCACGTTTTCGCACCACACCTGCGCGAAACCGACGAAGAAACGCTGCTCGGGAGTGAGGCCGTCCACCACATCCTTCTTACTTTTCAGGGTGTCTTCCAGGGCCATGTACGCCACACGCAATCCCCCGTTATCCGCGCTGTTCTCGCCAAGGGTCAGCCTGCCGTTGAGTTTGACATCGGCCACGGAGGTGAATCCGGAATATTCATTGGCGATACAGGCGGCGCGCTTTTCGAATTCGGCGCCGTCCTGAGGCGTCCACCAGTCGCGGAGGTTGCCGTCGCCATCGAACTTGCGGCCCTGGTCGTCAAAGCCGTGGGTCATTTCATGGCCGATCACAGCGCCCACCGCGCCGTAATTCACAGCCAGGTCGCGGCGGGGATCAAAGAAGGGCGATTGGAGAATGCCGGCGGGGAAATTGATGCTGTTCTGCTGGGGACTATAGAAGGCGTTGACGGTCGGTGTGCTCATGCCCCACTCGGTCTTGTCGGTGGGAGTGCCGATCTTGTCGATCTGCCGGTTGCGCAGGAACTCCGCCAGGCGCTGCGAATTGCCGAAGTAATCGTCGCGCTTAATTTCCACTTTCCCGTAGTCGCGCCATTTGCGCGGATAGCCCACATTGTTGGTGATGGCCTGCAGTTTGACCAGCGCGGCCTTTTTAGTAGCGTCGGTCATCCAGTCCAGCGTCTTGATGTCCTCGCCGAGCGCCTTTTCGAGAGCTTCGACCAGTTGCGTGATCTGCGCCTTGGCGTCGGGACCGAAGGTCTGTTCGATGTACTTCTGGCCGACCAGGTCGCCGAGCGAGCGGTCCACCATCTGGACGCATCGGAACTGGCGCGGGCGCTCCTGCGGAACACCGGTGAGGTAGTGCTGCCAGAAATCGAACGCCTCCTTCTGGAACGCGTCGGGCAGCAGTGGGGCGTACGAGCGCAGGACATGGAAGGCAAAATAGGCCCTCCAGGCCTCGATCGGCTGGCCGCGGAGGGTGCCTTCGAGCTGCTTCAGGTAGTCGGGGTTGCTGATATTCAGCGTGTCAAAGGCAGGAGCATTCACCAGCTTGAAGAAAGCATCCCAGCCGAAATCGGGGGCCAGGTCCGTGAGCTCCTTTCTGGTCATAACGTGGTATCGCTTGTTGGGATCGCGCATGGCCACGCGGTCGGCCGAGGCGCGGGCGATGATGGTTTCGAAATCCAGTACGGATTGCGCCCCCTGGGCCGCCATTTCGGGCGTGGCGCCGACCAGCATGAAGAGGTTCTTGATGTGCTGCAAATAGTGCTGGCGGATCTCGACGCTCTTCGGGTCGGTCTTCAAATAGTAATCGCGATCGGGTAGGGAGAGCCCGCCCTGGCCCACCGTGGCGATGGTTTTGGTGGAGTCCTTAGCGTCCGGCTGGGATCCGAAACTGAAGAGCACGGCGACACCGAGGCGGTGCAAAGCCGCGGTTTCGCGCACCACATCGCTGGCATCGTTGACGGTGTTGATTTCGTCGAGGATCGGCTTCACCGGGGCGAGCCCGCGGCGATTGATGGCCTGGGTATCCATGCAGGCCGCGAAGGCGTCGCCAATCTTCTGATCGATGGTGCTGCGGCCGGGGCGCACCACGGTGGCTCCCTGAATGATATCGAGTTCGACTTTTTCGTTGCGGTCCTGGAGTTCGCCGAAGCGCCCCCAACGGGAGCGGTCGGCGGGAAGCGGATTGGTCTTGATCCAATTGCCGCAGGCGTACTGGTAGAAGTCGACGCAAGGGTCGACGGATTTGTTCATGGCAGCGGCATCCACGCCGCTGGATGCCGGGTCAGCCGCCAAAGCCAACAGAGGCAGGGAAAGGGAAATAAGTGCGATTCGAAACTTCATGATTTTGGACTCGAAGTACTGATTTTAGCGCGCCTGTGCATTCCCCGGGCGCGGCGGGCTGGCGGCCGCCTCGGATTTTGCAACAATAGCAGGTTGGACTACCAAGCCATTCTCATCCTTTCGTTCGGCGGTCCGGAAAAACGCGAGACGTGATTCCGTTTCTGGAAAACGTTCTGCGCGGCCGCAACGTGCCGCGCGAGCGCTGCTCGAAGTAGCGGAACACTACTACCATTTCGACGGCCGCAGCCCCATTAACGACCATAGCCGCGACCTGATGGCGGCGCTGTCCAAACGGGTGCCGCTGCCGGTCTACTGGGGCAATCGCAACTGGCATCCCCTGCTGGCGGACACCGTGCGCCGGATGGGCGCGGACGGTATCCGGCACGCTCTGGCGTTTGCGACGTCGGCCTATCGGATCGTATTCCGGATGCCGGCAGTATCTGGAGGATATCGAGGAAGCGCGGCGCGAAGTGGGCGAAGACGCGCCGGCGATCGACAAAATTCCGCCTTTCTGCGCGCACCCGCTTTTCTGGAGGCCAATGGCCGATCGTGTGCGGGCGGCGCTGCAACAGATAGCGCCCGCGGCTCTCCGGCTGCCCGTCTGGTCTACACGGCGCACAGCATTCCGATGGCGATGGCGCCGCGTGCCGGTATGAGGAGCAACTTGCGCCACGGCGCGTGCCGTGGCCCAAGAGGTGGGGCACGACGAATGGGACCTGGTGTGGCAAAGCCGCAGCGGGCCGCCATCCCAGCCCTGGCTGGAGCCCGACATTCTGCGATCATCTGCGGCGTCTGGCCGAGAACGGCGTGCAGGACGTGGTGGTCGCTCCCATCGGCTTCCTCTCCGATCACATGGAAGTGCTTTACGACCTGGACGTGGAAGCCTCCGCTCTGGCGCGCGAACTGGGCCTGCACTTCGTGCGTGCCGGGACGGTGGGAACGCATCCGCTGGTGATCCGCATGTTGCGCGAGCTGATCGAAGAGCGGTTGGCGGCGGCCGAGCCGGCCGTTTGCGCCCTGGATTGCTGTCCGGGGCCGGGCGCCCTGCGCGCGCAACGGCCGGGAGTTTAGCGCGCGTCGGAGAGCGCCACCGCCGCCGGATCAAAAGGTGAACTGCAATTGCACGTCAACCTTCCGGTTGTACGAATTCGGCGCTCCGCCGTGCATCATCACGATCAGCCCACCGAGACTGCGATACTGCCCGAAATAGGGCGACGAAAGATCTCCATACGGTGGGGCAAAATTGGCGCGATTGAGCGCGTTCATCGTCGGTGGCGCTCAGCGTCAGTTGATAGCGCCGTGTGGCTCCCGCGCGAAAACATTCCGGCAGGCGGGCCCGAGTGCCCGCCGGGACTCTCGGACATCCCACTGCGGCCCTCCGGCCCGAACTGCCACGTGTGCGCCACGCGAAGCGCCAGGTTCACGTCTGCCGGTCCGCGGCCGTAATTGCGGCCGATCGCGGCCGTCCCGGGCGGCGGAAGCAACTGGAAGCAGCCAAACGGCGCAACATACCGGTCGTCCGCGCCATCGCACGGACCCGCCACCAGGGCCGGCCGCGCCACCGGTGCGCCCGTCAGTCCGCGGGTCCGACCCCGTCGTGATGTTGTACGGCGTCCCGCTGTTTGCCACTACAAACGGGCTGACGGTCCACCTGCCCGGCAGTTGCAGCGTACCGCCCAGCGCGAGCCTGTGACGTATATCGCCATAGGTGGACGGTCCCCATTCCGCGCGCAGATTGTACGGATTCGCGGGCAATCCTTCGTTGTCGTCCTTGCCGTAAGAGAGCGCATAGAAGCCGAACAGAAACAGCCCATGCCATTGGGCATTGGTGTTCGCCACCAACTGGTGCTGACGGCTCACGCCAGACGATTCCGTCAAGCAGGCGGATCGTCGCGTCCCGAAAGGATAGACGCCGTCCAGCGGCGTGTTGATATTCCGCTGATTCGCCAGATGCACGCCGCGGCTTTCGACCTCCGTCAGCGATACGCGCGACCTGGCGTTCAACTGCCGCTCGATCCCCACGCTCGATTGATACAGCCGCGGAGCGGCGAGTCCGGCAGCGACCGGCTGCAACTCCTGCGGCTGCCGGCCGGCGGCGAGATCCGCGACCGAGGGTACGCGCCGGGAAAAACGGCGGATCGAGAATCAGATAAGACTGCTGCGTGACTCCGTTGTACCGCAGGCGATTGAGAGTGGTCGAAAGCGGAATGCGATCGTAAAAGATGCCCGCGCCCGCGCGCAGCACCATCTTTCCGCGACTCCACGCCAGGCCCGCCCGCGGCGCACAATCGCAGCCGACCGCCGAGGTTGGTCTGCGTCTCGTAGCGCAGTCCGAAGCTGAGCGTGAGATTGGACCGGGCGCGCCAGTCGTCACCCGCGAAGACCCCCAGATCCGCCTGGCGTACGCGCGTAACCGGTTCGCCCGCGTTCCGGCTGAACTGCGCGGGCGTCCCTGCCTGGTATTCCGCCAGCGAATAGAACGTATACGTGCCCGCGAAATTATTGCGCGAGGTATCGGTGAGCCGCGCGTCGCGCACGCGTGCGCCCCATTTCGCGGTGTGTTTACCCGCCGTGTAGATGGTGAGGCTCGAAGCCTCCCAGTTTCCCGTGACGTTGCCGGAATCGCCGATGGGCGCGCCGCCGGTGGAGAACGCGCCCACTACATCGATTGCCGGCGCACCGCTGGCCGCCGCTGTCCCAGGCGCTGGCTCGCAAATACTGGAATCGCGTTTCGGTGACCAGCCGCGGATTCAGCGTCGCCGTCTCGGTGGTCTGCGCGGTCTGTTCCCGCTGCGTCTCGCGATACGCTTGCGACGGCAGATTGAACCCGCCCACGCCCTGATTGTCCAGGCTGTTCCAGATCTGCTGGTAGCGCACCGTCAGATTATTCCGGTTGTTCGAGCGCATAATCCACGCGCGGACTCACCGCCGTCCGCGATTGCGGCGCCGGGTAACGTTTCATTGAGCGGTCCGTTCGGCGTGGTCGCCAGAATGGCGGCGTTGTCGGCGATTTTTCGCTCCTGCAGATCGAGCGTGAACGAGGCCTTGTTTCGCCGCAGCGGCCCCGCAAGGTCGATGCTGTAAAGTTGCGAGCGGTACGGCGGCTTCTGCGCCACCAGCGGATTGCGCGTGTTCAGAGCATCGCCGTTTTGCGAAGTGAGCGCCTGACCGTGGAGCGATTCGCTGCCCGCCTTCGTGAAGATGTCCACGCGCGCGAAACCCGGCCGGTCGAACTCCGGCGCGAACGGGTTGGAATTGATGCGCACTTCGCGGATCGCCGATTTCGGCGGCAGGTTGCCGCCCGTGAATCCGTCGATGTAGACCTGTCCGCCATCGGGACCGGGCGCGGGACCGGCCAGCGCCTGCAATTCCAGCGCGAGTTCATCGGGATCGTCGGAGAGTGCCGCGATCTGCCGCTCGCCCATCACAACCGCGCTCCCGTTCGCGTCGGGTTCGGTGCTGACGCGCCCCGTGCGGCCTTCCACCCGGATCGATTGCGGCGCCGTGGCAATCGCCAGCCGAACGTCGCAGACCGCCGCGCCATCGATCCTGCAACTCCCGCGCGCACGGCGGTGAATCCGCGCGAGCCAACCTTCAGCGAATAGGCCGCGGCAGCGAGCCGCGAAAACGAATATCGCCTGCGTTGTCGGTGCGCGCGCGCATGACTCCGGCCGGGCCGTCGAGTTCCAGCGAGGCGTTGGGCACCGCCGCGCCCGAAGGGTCGGTCACGGTGCCGCGCAAGCTGCTCTTGCGCCCATCCCGCGGCCGCACAGAGAACAGGAGAGCCAGAAGCTTCATTGCAGGATCGCGGGCAGGCTGAATCCGTTCGGACCGGCGAGCATGCCGCCATGCATCCGATTGAGAGCCTCCATAGGGCTCTCGCCGGGCGCTTGCGATTGCGCCATCTTGAATCAAGCCCTCGACGCTGGCGATCACCATGATGCCCGTCACTTTTCCCGGATGGCTGCCGCGCGTGCTCGTGACCACGGTCATGCTTCCGGGCTTCAGGTCGTCAAGGCTGCCCGCGGGCAGTTGTTGCAGCATCTTCGCCATGTTATCCGGCGCGCCATGGCCCGCGTGCCCCTGCGCCTGGCGCATATCGGGCAGTTTCTTGATCTGCGTGTCCGCGGTGATGCCGAACTACCAGAGGCTTTTTCGTCGCCAGGTCCACAATTCGCACCACGTCCTCCTGGCGATCGACCGACTCCACTGTCCCGAGCGTGGTCAGAAATTCGCCGAACACCACGTCCTGCGCCGTAACCCGGCCGCCATCCGCGCTGCGGTCGCCGCGCAAGCGAAGTTGGTCGCCCACAGCGATCTCCGCCGCCGAAGCCGGCCGCGCGTCGACGAATTTCACCGAATCGGGCGCATACCGGCGGACGGTAGTTTTCGCGGTCAGCGCAACGGTGGTATGCTGCACGCCTTCGCGGCGAGCGGGTTTCGACAACGAGATCATCGCCGTCGCGCGCCGGCCACCACCCCGGAGATCCCGCGCTTCTCCCAATCCAGCCGCTCGGCCGCGTTGCGGCGCGCGATGTCCGAGGCCGAGACCACCACGATGCGCCGCGCCTCCGGCATGCCTTCCACGAACGAGACCAGCACGCGATCGCCGCGCGCGATATCCGCAATCCTCGCGGGCTGCGCGCTGGCTCAGGTCCTTCTCACCGGGCGCGGCCAGCAGCACGTCCGTATCGGCGCCGAACTTCGACCCAGACCGTGCGGCCGCCGTCCGATCTCACCCCCAGCTCGAGCGATTTCACGCGAAAGTCGGCCACGGTCCCAAGGATCGGCTTACGGGCCGCCTGCCCGGTATCGCGCGCGGCCGACCACGCTCCGCCCATTTCATTCGTACCGCTCATCTTCGAGCCATCCACCGTACCCGAAAATCCAAAGCTTTGCGGTCCGTCCGGCACGGTCAAATGGAACGAGACCTTGTTCCCTTCCACCGACCCGGTCCCGGAGAGTTTGCCGAACATCTCGGTTTGCAGCTCGACGGTGAGTTTGGCGCCATCCTGCCCGATGTCGAATGGCCCCTTCACCACCCCGTGCGGCGTTTCCATCGACATTTGCCATTTGCCGGCGATCTTGGCTGCCGGAGAATCCTGCGCCCCCGCGACCAGCGCGAAAACAAACGTGAACAACAGAATTTTCTTCATGAGTAGAGAGTAGGGCGGGCGCTTCCGCCGTCTCAATAGAAACCTTTCGAGCGCGCAGAGGGGATGCCGGGCGCGGAATTCCGGACGCGAGCGCGGCAGCTACAACCCGGGTATCCGCTGCCTGAACTGGCGCGCCTGGCGTTCGCTCACCACGATTTCCGTGGCCGCCGCGTCTGCCATGAGCAGCAGAAATCCGCTCTTGAAGTACGGCCGGATTTCTTTGATCCGCGGAACGTTCACCAGCACCTCGCGGCGCGCGCGGAAGAACAGATCGACGGGCAGGCCGGCCTCCAGTTCAGACAGTTGGGAGTTCACCCACAACACGTCGTCCGCAGTGTGCGCCCTCACGATGCCGTCCTCTACCTGAAACCAGAGAATCTGCTCCGGCGGAAGGAGCAGCATGCGATCGCGTTTGCGGCAGACCACTTGCCGGAGCACGCGCGCCGATGCATCCGCGATCTTTCGCAGACGCTCGCCCTCGCGCGCCCGCTCACTGCCCGCTGCGAGTTTTCGCGCGCGATCCACGGCCTGCGCCAGGCGTTCCGGTTCCACCGGCTTCAGCAGGTATGCCAGGGCGTTGGCCTCAAAGGCGGCCAGCGCATGTTGATCGTAGCCCGTGACGAAAATCACGAGGGGCGGCGGGAGATCGTGCGGCAGGCAATGCAGCAGCTCGAACCCTGCAAGACCCGGCAGTTCGATATCGAGGAACAGCAAATCGGGCCGGAGTTCTTCGATCTTTTGCAGCGCCTCAATGCCGTCGCGCGCTTCACCGGCGATTTCCAGGTCGGCATAAGGCGCCAGCAGACGGCGCATGCGCGCGCGGGCCGGCTCTTCATCATCCACGATCAGGCACTTCATTCAGGCACCATCCGGCCGCGCGGAATCCGCACCGTCACCTGGCAGCCGCCGCCCTCGCGCGCTTCCATCAGGACGCTGGCCCTATCCTGATAAAGCGTCGTGAGCCGCTCCCGCACATTGGTGAGGCCGACACCCTGCGAATCGCGGCGCTGGCCGGGCCCCACGCCGTCGTCCTCCACGCGCAATCGCAAGAGGCCGCCCTCCACGGCTACCGAGACGCTCAGGCGTCCCGGACCGGGCTTCGGTCCCAGACCGTGTTTGAGCGCATTCTCCACCAGGGGCTGCAGGATCAGGGACGGCACCTCCTCGCCGGCGGCCTCCGGAGCCACCGAGATTTCTACCCGCAGGCGGTCGCCGAAGCGCGCCTCCTCAATGTACAAATACGCGCGCAGAAAATCGATCTCCTCTCGCACCGTGGTCATGGGCCGGCTGGAATGCGCCAGCACGTGGCGGAAGATGCTGGCCAGGCGCAGCGTCATGGTTTCGGCGCGCACCGGGTCGCGCACAATCAGGTCGGCCACCGTGTTCAGCGAATTGAACAGGAAGTGCGGATTGATCTGCGCCCTGAGCGCCCGCAGTTCCGCTTCGGTCACCTGCTGCAGGAGCACCGCTTCCCGGCTCTGGCGTTCGATGGCGTCGCGTTCGCGGGCGAGCGCGTCGATGCGGTTGCCAAACAACGCCGCGATCGCGCGCAGGTAATCGACATCGCTGGACACCAGGCCCGGACGCGTCGAGCCCGGCGCGGCCGTCGAGTAGATGCGTGACCCGTCCGCCGCTGGCGATCGGGATCAGCACCTCGCCCGCGCTCTCCACAACCTCGCCTTCCAGCAGTGCGGCCGGCGCCCCGCCGTCAAGTGGAGTCAGGCGGGCTTTGCCCAATTCGAGAGGCCGGCGGGCCGCCTCTTCGACCGCCGCGGCAATCTTTCCGTCGTCGTCCAGGTCACGAAGTTGCGAGGCCAGAGTGCGAGTTTCCGCGCGATAATCGGGAGCGCGAAAAAGCCAGCGATTCACCGCTTTTCCCACGCGCTCATCCACAAACGCGATGGAAAACAGTAAGGCATTCACGCTCAGCACCAGCATGAAAGCGTGGACCGCCGAAGGAAACGCCGCGCGACGCACCACCTGCCAGGTCGCAGGCGCGGTGGTGACCGCGGAGAGGAAGCCCGCCCAAAACGCCGCCAGCAGGATGCGCACGCGCATAGCGAATGAAACGGTCGGCCAGGCGGAACCGCGCGAACAGCAGAAACGTGCACAGCACCATGAGCAGGATCAGGTGACTCGCAATGGCCTGCAGCAGGCCGCCCGATTCCCGTGGCAGCATCATCAGCGTGGCAAGGGCGAGCGCGGCGACGATCGCCAGGGACGGGAGATAGACGGCGCGCGGCGTGAAGCGCCGCCTGAGTATGACCCCGGCGCCTGCCACCAGCACGATCCCCGCATTCAACGCCGTAGCCCGGGCGATTTCGCCCGGCGGAAGCCGCCGCCACCACAGAAGCCCCATGATCGCCGCGGCCGAGATACCGGCGCAAATTTGCAGCGCGCCGGCCGCTGTTTTCTGCCAGCGAAGGGCCGCGAAAGGCTTCCAAACCGCGAGTATGGCGATCGGAAAAACCGCCGCGCCGGAGTACTGCACGGCGTGTGCCGTGAATACCTGTCCGGCGTCAGGCGGAAAACCGGCGGACCGCAATAGGACCCAGCCCAGGCCTCCGGCGCTCCACAGGATTCCGCACACCGCGAACAGAATATTGGCCACGGGCGTTCCGGGCAACCGCGCGGCCCGCAGCGTGAGCACCAGCAGGACCGAGGTGATCAGCAGCGAGGTGGTGAAATGAATCAGTTCACTGGTGAGCCCGCCGCCCGCGCCTACCGTAGCATGCAATCTCCACAGCATAGCCGTGGAATGCGCCGCGCGTCCAGCGACTACCTGCAAGCGCGGAGAATCGCGAGGCGAGCGCGTCTCCAGAGCTGCCAGCGCACGGCTTCGATTTCGGTCAGGCGATCAGCTTCCAGCAGGCCGTCCGCGCGGGTCCCGGTGGACGCGCTATCCGTCCAGAAAACGGGGCGGCCGACGAGGGCGTCGGCCGCGGACCAGGGGGTCCACCAACACATGCTGCTGCACACTTCAGCGACGTCTCAATCGAAAGCACCACGGTGTACGAGCGCGTCCGGAATGGTGGAAATGACTGCCTCCGGGAGCGACGGCCTCGTCTGGCATGCAGACACAGTCGGCGGGCCGGAGATCGCTGCTTATTCAGTAGCCGCGGTAGTGGCCGCCGCCGGCTTGGCAGCCGCTTTCCGGGCAGCCTTCTTTTTGACGGCCGGCTTGGTCTTCTTCGCTAACGCCTTCTTGGCCGCCCATCTTTTTTTCAATGCCGCAACGATATTTGCTCTGCCCTCTTCACTCAACCGGTGCTTGGGTTTTGAGGACTCGGCCGGCTTCGACTCCGATTCGCCTCGAATCCTGGCCCATCTGGCTTGCTGCCCCGCAGCCATCCTCCGCCTTGCGGCAGCGGACACCGTGCGTTTGCGCGCGGGCGCTCCGGGCGCTGTAACCGCGCCAGAGGCTCCACCGGATAGCGTCGCTCGAAGCTCCGCAATCTGGGTGTCTATGTGCCGCTTCTGTTCCTCGAACCCTCGAATAGCGGCTGTAATGATCTCGTCAGTGAGTCTAGTCGGCATGCGAATGAACGCTCCTCTCGGACACAGTACTCCACTTGAATTGTGTAATCGCAACGCTGCGCCGAACTTCCCCTTCGGTGCAACACCATCCTAACACGTTGATTCAGATAGCCGAAACGAGGTTACAATTTTATTCCAGCCGAATTACCGCTACATTCCGGTCGCCCACCGTCGTAGTCACCACGTTCCCGGTAACCGCCGGATGCCCCGATTCCTGCCACAAATCCACCGCCCGCTGAAAAGACTGCGACAGCGAAATCTTAACCGTCCGCGTCACGCGTGTGGGATTCACCACCCAAAGATACGTGCCGCCTGCTCCCTCATGCAGCCTCGCTTTCACCTGCGGATCGCTCGACTGCACCCGCTGCGCGACGCCTGCCCAGGCCAGAAGCCCCGCGAAAAACTCCCGCGTCGCCGGCGCATGATTCCGGAAATACGCCCCGCCCGGAAAACTGCCGATCAGCAGCGCCTTGCCCGCCCCGCTCGCATTCTCCACGGCCGCTATGTGGCCATTGGCATATTGCCCCACTACCCGGCCGCCCGCCGCCTTATACTCCTGCAAAAAGTACTGTCCGCCAATCTCCTTGCCCCTCACCGTCAGAGTCAGCTTCGTCAGAAGGTCCGGCGTGAACTGCACATATGTCTCGCGCGCCCCGAATAACTGGTCGAGCCCCAGATTCGGCTGCACCGTGCCCACCGTGCCGCCATCGCCGAAATATCCCGGGCACCCTTCACTCACTAACTTGCCGCCCTTTGCCACGTACTCTCGCAGTTTGTCCGCGGTCGATTTCTTCAGCATCTCCGGGTACGGCAGATAGATCATCGGATACCGGCCAATATCGTCGATGCTCACAAAATCCGCTTGAATATTGGAATCGAAGAACGCCTGGTAGGCCCCCTGCACCGATTCGGTGTAAGCGCCCGCCGCCGAGCCCGCGCGAGCGCCCCGCCCACCTCCGCCGCTCTGCACCTGGTTGAAATCCTCCGACTCCTGCACGAACACGATCCCCACGTCGCCTTTCACCGGCCGCGACTTCCAAATGTCCGCCGTGCGAGTTCGTCCAGCGCGCCAGGCTTCCAGCCATCTCGGCCCGCGGCGTCACCGAGCCATCCATCCCCATCGGCCCGAACGCGCCGAACAGCGGACCGTCCAGCAGCGGACGCCAGCGCGTGAACAGGATTCCGGTCGCGCCCGCCGCCATATCGATCAGGCTCCATACGCGGACGTCTTTGTCATCCGAACTGCGCCCGTCTTCCAGCGGCCGGTTCAGCACCTGCGGCTGCATCCACAAGGGTCCGCCGGTCGCTTCGGCGTGCCAGAACGGTTTCCCGCGCGCCGCGCCGCGCACCAGGTCGACGGCCTGAAACTGCATCCAGGGGTCGTTGCGAATGGCGTGACGCCACCCACGTGTACCCGTACGAATCCACATCGTCCACGGTGCGCCACTCGATTTCCGTTAAGCGCGCCGACCCCGTGCGCCGTAATCTTATTCCTCTTATCGAGCCGGCGAATCAGCTCCGTGCGCCAGTGCAGCAGCCGGATCGCATCGTCCCGCCGGAACGCCAGCCAGTCCAGCGAATCCGGATAGCCGCCCGTGCCATGCGGCGGATGGACCGATTCCCAGTCGCCCAGGCTGTAGCGGTGCCAGGCGCGCCCCAGCGCCTCAACCGTCCCGTATTTGGCTTTCAGCCACTCGCGGAACTTGGCCTGTGTGGCCGGGCAATAGCACTCCTGCACGTTACCCTCGTTCCACACGTCATAGCCCAGCGTCGCCGGCTTGTCGCGATAACGCTCCACCAGCGCGGTAAGAAATTTCCCGGCCTGCGCGCGGACCTCCTCGTCATCCAGACACATCGGCGCGCCGCCGGTGGCGCTGCTGCCGCCTACGGTCGGAAAGCTCTGCTGCCCGTCCACACCCACATGCCGCGCCTGCGGGTACTTGTCCCACATCCACTCCGGCGCAGTGTTGACCAGCTCCGCGATCACCACCTTGATGCGGTTCTGCCCCTCGAGTTCCACCATGCGGTCATAGTCGCGCCAGTCGTATTGGCCCGGCGAATTCTCAATCGACGCCCACATGAACCAGTGGCGAAAAATGTTGACACCGAGTTTCGCGGCCGTCTTGTGATCGCGCTCCCAGTCCTGCTCCGGCGGATTGGACTTGCGGAAATACACCGCGCCAAACGGGAACACCGGGTCGGGCAGCGCCTGTTCCTGTGCCTCTGTGCGAAGCGTCAGCAGAAGGGCGCCGAAAAGTACCATTCGCGTCATTTGTCCGGACCCCCAGGTATGGATTGAAAGCCTCATTCTATACCCCGCCGTGGAGGTTGGCCGGCCGTGTAGTAATCTGGCGAGGTGATACGTTTTCATTTCCCAACGAGTCTCTCGCGGACCGGAACTCGCGCATGAGCGCGCGAGCCAGAAGCCGCGGAAAGCGGGCTGCTCCCTCACCCTTCTCCTCTACTTCGTTCGGTCTGCTCATCCTGCTGGCAGTGGCCACGATCTTCTCCTCGCTCTACCTGTGGGACCGGTACACATTCAGCCTTCAGTCCCCCTTGAAAGTCCGCCTGCAGTGGCCCCTTGTGATTGCCGCCAGGACCGCAGGCGGGGACGCCGCCGAAGCCCAGGCCGATCAATTCGGCCATCGCCTGACGGCCTATCAGCAATATGCCTGCAACAAGTTCGGCTCCGCATGCCGGGTCGCCCTGGCCATTCAACGCGCCGAGAACCCCCGGGGCGCCTGCGAGGTTTACCACTATAATTCCGATGGAACGCTGGATTGGGGCTATTTCCAGATCAACACCGTGCACCTGAAGCGCGTTGGAGTGAACCTTCGAGACCTGCTGGATTGCCGGGCCAACATCGACTTTGCGTATCAGCTCTATCAGGAGAGAGGTTTTCAGCCCTGGAGCACCTATAATAACGGAGCCTATCTCAGGTTCCTGCGGAGCCGGTGACCAGCGGATTCCGCTTTGCGAGCCGGTATTACCTGCAACGATTTGCCTCGCGGAGACACCACTGCTCAGACACCCAAGGCTGTTCGATAACGTTGGCATTCCGCGTGCTCATCGAGGCCGTGTAAGCCTTCTCATGAGCGCCTTTGGAGAAACAGGATTGAACCGAATGCAACAAAATGAGAATCCGAGAAAGCGTCCGCTTCTGACTCCCGAACAATTGCGCATTATGCATCGCGAGCCGGAGAGGATAAAGAAGGGAACGCCGCGCGAGGAGTTCGAAAAGCTCTTCCGGCCACCTGCCGCGGCCAATGGGCTGACTGACGCCGGACGGACACCCCGTGTCGCCCGCTTTCCGGGGTGCTAAACTGAAGAGCGTTATCGTCCTTGCACGTCCATTGAATTCCGCTGGACCGGCTTTCGAGTCTTCGATTCCGGCGCCTGTGCCACCCTCAATCGATACGTCAGGGTCAGATCGCAGAAGCAGAAGGAGTCGTTTTGAAAGAAACTGGAACAGTAAAGTGGTTTAACGCAGGAAAAGGATTTGGCTTTATCCAACGCGAGAATGGCGAAGATGTTTTCGTCCATTTTTCCGCCATTTCGGCTAGTGGATACCGTTCGCTCGACGAGGGCGCCCGTGTATCTTTTGAAGTAAAGAAGGGGCCGAAGGGCCTGCAAGCCGAGGACGTCAGCCTCGTATAGTTTGTCACTACAGGGCTGCCGGCACGGGCGAATCGCGGCGCCGGCAGCCTTCGTTCTTCCGCCCCACCGCATTTTTGCCTCGCTAGATGTGATTCCACGAACAGTTCTCAATCCCACGCTGATATATCGTAAATAGCGACTCCCTCAGAGGTTCGCATGCGCCCTTCGGCTATGGTTCTGGCTGTAACTCGTTATAGCCTTGTGATTGGTCTGCTGGCCGGCTCCCTGGTCTTCCTGAAAGCCCAGAAGCGGTCTCCGTTTACGACACACGAAAAGGCTTATTACGCCGATCCCTCGGTGGTGGTGTATGTCCAGCCGGGACTCTCCATCAGCATCGTTTCCGCTAAGATCGCGTCAGACGGCACCATCAGTGTCGATTACAAACTGACGGATCCGAACGGCGCCGCTCTCGACCGGTCCGGCATAGTCACTCCCGGCCCCATTACCCTGAGTTTTTTGGCAGCTTACATTCCACAAGGGCAGGAACAATATACCTCGTACATAGTCCGCACAGTGACGGCGGCCACGGGTGGAGCTACTGCTACTCAGGCCGCGGGAGACTCGGGCGGTACTACCCAGACCGTCGCCGTGGGCGAATATATTTATACTTTCGCCACCAAAGCGCCGGCGGGATTCGATCCCTCTGCGACTAACCGCATCGGAATCTACGGTTCGAGAAACCTGACCCAATGGGATCTGGGGACGAATTACGCCGACACAACTTACGACTTCGTGCCGGCGGGCGGCACACCTGCGCCGCGGGACATTGTCCGCACCGCCGATTGCAACTCCTGCCACGGACTGCCGAACGGTATGACCACCAGCACCGGATCGGCGGGCCTGGCGGCGCACGGCGGTTCCCGCCGCGACGTTCAACTTTGCATCATGTGCCACCAGCCCCAGACCACCGATCCCAATACCGGCAACACCCTGGATTTCAAGGTTTTCATTCACAAGGTCCACATGGGCAGTTCCCTGCCCAGCGTGCAATCCGGCAAGCCATATCCAGATCATCGGCTTTCAGAATTCCGTGAACGACTGGTCCACGGTAGTCTATCCTGCCGACGTGCGCCGCTGCCAGACCTGCCACAATCCCAAGAACGGCGCGGCCCAGACCAAAGCCTGGCTCACCGAACCGACGCGAGCGGCGTGCGGCTCCTGCCACGACGATGTGAACTTCGCCAGCGGGGTTAACCATGCCGGCGGCCCTCAGGTGAGCGACAACCAGTGCGCCGATTGCCACATACCCCAGGGAGAGCTCGAGTTCGATGCCTCTATCATTGGGGCGCACACCATTCCGGATCAATCCACCACGATTCCAGGGCTGAACTTCACGCTGATCAAGGTGATCAACGGCGGCGCCGGCCAGAATCCCACGGTGACCTTCACCGTGAAGGACAACAGCGGCAACGGTATTCCCATGAGCTCGTTTACCGCCGGTTCGGCTTCGCTTTCACTCACCATGGCCGGACCTGCGTCGGACTATGGCTACACCAGTTTCGGCTCCGACGTAACCACACCCGGGTACGTGACTGAGAGCGTCGCCAAGACTGCCTCGTGCAGTAACGACGGCACGTGCGTTTATACCTTTACTCATGCGGTACCGGCGAAGGCGGCGGGAACTTATGCCATCGGAATTGAAGGGCGGCTTTCCGCGACGCTGCTTCCCGGAACCGTCACACAGATGACCACGACCTACGGAGGTAAGAACCAGGTCATTTATTTTTCCGTCGACGGTTCGCCGGTGCAGCCAAGGCGCTCGGTAGTGGCGCTCTCCAACTGCAACAACTGCCATTCGTATCTGGAAGTCCACGGAAACCTGCGAAATAACACCGAGTACTGCGTGTTGTGTCATAACCCGAGCAACACCGATGCCAGCACCCGCGCGAGTGCCACCAATGCGGCCGATAAAGCCGCGCCCCCGCAGGGCATCAACTTCACCATGATGGTGCACAAAATTCATACCGGCGAGAATCTGCAACAGCAGTTCGGCCAGGATTACGTCATCGTCGGATTCGGCGGCAGTCATAACGACTTCGGCACAACTTTCGCTTCGGTTCCCGCCGCGATTCCCGATACCGGCGTCCGCTATCCCGCGATGGGGCCGACCGGGGCCGTGCAGGATACCGCGGAATGCTATATGTGCCATGTGAGCGGCTCGGAAGCGGTACTGCCCATCGGAAAGAATCCCGTGACCGATCCTCAGGGCCTCCTCAACCCCGCGCCGGCCACCACTTCGGCCTGCACTGCCTGCCACTTGGATCGGTCCGTGTTTGCCCATGCATCGGTAAACACCGATCCCAAGTTCGGCGAAAGCTGCGATGTCTGTCACGGCACCGGCGCGCCATTCAGCGCAACTCAGGTGCATGCCGGGCAATAGGACCTGTGATCCGGCATCGCAGCTCTCTCGTGTACCATGGTCACAGCAACGGAGGCTTTGCATGGCGAATATCAGTCGCCGCGCGTTGGTCCAGTCCATGGCGTTCGCGGGACTCGGCCAGCGTCTTGCCGGTGCCTCAGGCACCCGCCTCACTATCGGGGTCACCGACTGGAACCTCAAGCTCGGGGCCAACCCCGACGCCCTGCCGCTGGCCGGCCGGATCGGGTTCGAGGGCGTTCAAGTCTCCTTCGGCAGGCGCATCGTCAACGGCAAATTGCCGCTGGACGATCCGGAAATCATTTCCCGCTACCTGAGCCTTTCGGAGGAGCACAAAATTCCGATCGACGGAACCTGCGTGGATCGCCTGCACGACAACGGCTTAAAGAGTGACAAACTCGCCGTCAAATGGGCGCTGGATGCCATCCGCCTGACCAGTGCGCTCCGTACGAAAGTGCTGCTACTGCCGTTCTTCGGGAAATGGGCCATTCAGAACCAGGACGAAGGCAATGCCGTCGCAGACGCCCTTCGCGAAATCGCTCCGGAAGCCGAAAAAGGCGGAGTCCTTCTGGGGCTCGAAGATACCATCTCTGCCGAAGACAACGTCCGCATCATGGACCGCGCGAAGTCGCAGAACGTGTCTGTCTATTATGACGTTGGAAACTCCACGCAGGCCGGTTTCGACGTTGTAAAAGAGATTCGCTGGCTCGGTAAAGACCGCATCTGTCAGTTTCACCTGAAGGACAATCCTCACTACCTGGGCGAAGGCGCAATCCCATTTCCACGCGTGATGGAAGCCATTCGTGAGATCGGCTTTACCGGTGCCGCCAACCTCGAAACCGACACGCAGGCGGGATCCAGCGTGGAAGCGGACATGCGCCGGAACCTGTCCTACATTCGCAATGTGATGGGTTAACCATACGCGCGTGCGGGACGCTTCGCGCCGGTGTGCGATTTTGATAGGATGATCGGCAACTGCATTTATGAGGAAGCTGCTCCGCCTGGCCATTCCGGCTTCGTTGCTCGTTCTGGCGGTCCCCGGACTGCAACCCGCCGGGGAAACTGATTTTGCCCGCCAGATCCAGCCCATCTTCGCTGAATCCTGCTACGCCTGCCACGGACCGAAACTAGAGATGGGCGGTCTGCGCCTGGATGCCAGGCCCGCCGGTAAGTTCATTGTCGCGGGAGATTCGGCCGGCAGTCTCATCATTCAGCGCGTCACCGCTTCCGACGAGCACACCCGCATGCCGCTGGGCGGACCGCCCCTTCCGGCGGAAAAAATCGAACTGCTCCGCAAATGGATCGATGCCGGCGCGGTGTGGCCCGAGGCTTCCACCGCCAAAGCTCCGGATGCCAGGCGGCACTGGGCCTTTATAGCTCCCACGCGGCCGGCGGTGCCGCACCCAAACGCCGCCAACTGGGTGCGCAATCCCATCGACGCGTTCGTCCTGCAAAAGCTGGAAAAGGAAGGGCTTAAGCCTTCGCCGGAAGCCGACCGCGTCACGCTGCTGCGCCGCCTGAGCCTCGACCTGATCGGCCTGCCTCCCACGCCCGCGGAGGTCGACGCCTTCCTTGCCGACAAGAGTCCCAACGCCTACGAGAAGCAGGTCGATCGCCTGCTCGCCTCGCCCCATTACGGCGAGCGCTGGGGGCGCATCTGGCTTGACGCCGCCCGCTACGCCGATTCCAACGGCTATGAAAAGGACGCGCCGCGCCGCGTCTGGTTCTATCGCGATTGGGTGATCAACGCGCTCAATCGCGACCTGCCTTACAACCAGTTCATCATCGATCAGATCGCCGGCGACCTGCTGCCCAACGCCACGCAGGACCAGATCGTGGCCACCGGCTTCCTGCGCAACTCCATGATCAACGAAGAGGGCGGCATCGACCCCGAGCAGTTCCGCATGGAGGCCATGTACGACCGCATGGACGCCATCGGCAAAGGCATTCTGGGCATCACCATCCAGTGCGCGCAGTGCCACAATCACAAGTTCGATCCGCTGAAGCAGGAAGAGTATTACCGCATGTTCGCGTTCCTCAACAACGCCAACGAGTCCAACATCGCGGTCTACACGCCCGCAAGAGCAGATGAAGCGCGCGGAGATCTTCCGCCAGCACGCGCGAGATCGAAGCGCAGCTGCAGCATCGCAATCCCGACTGGCAGAAGCGCATGGCGGCATGGGAAGAGCAGGTGCAGCGCGGACCAGCCGGAATGGACGCGTGCTCAGCCCGACCGTGGACGACATCTCGACCGGCGGCGAACGCGAGTTGCCGCATGAAGGATGGCTCCATGCTGGCGCCAGGGCTACGCGCCCACCAAGCACACCGTGAAGTTCACGGCCAAGACCGATCTGCCGAACATCACGGCGATCCGCCTGGAACTGCTCACCGATCCGAACCTTCCCAATGGCGGTCCCGGCCGCTCGCCTCAAGGGCACGGGCGCGCTTGACCGAGTTCACGGTGGAGGCCGCGCCCGCCGACGATCCCCGCCAAAGTCACCAAGGTGAAAATCGCCAGGGCCACGGCCGATATCAATCAGCCCGAGACGCCGCTGGAACCGAAATTCGACGACAAGAGCGGCAAGCGCCGCGTGACCGGCCCGGTCGAATTCGCCATCGACGGCAAGGACGAAACCGCGTGGGGAATCGATGCCGGTCCCGGGCTTGCGCAATCAGTCCCGCAAAGCCGTCTTCACAGTTCGAGACAGCCGGTTGCCAATCCCGAACGGGCACCGTCCTGACCATCTACGCCTGGAGCAGAATCACGGCGGCTGGAACTCCGACGACAACGAGAACAACAACCTCGGCCGCTTCCGCCTGTCCGATTACCAACGCGCCCGGACGCCATGGCCGATCCGCTGCCGCAAGGACGTGCGCGACATCCTCACCATTCCGCGCGACCAGCGCATCGCCCGCGCAGGTGCAGACGGTATTCGGCTACTGGCGCACCACCGTTCCGGAATGGAAGGCGGAAAACGATGCCATCGCCGCGATCTGGCGCGAGTATCCCGAAGGCTCGCGCGCAACTGGTGCTGGCGGAACGCAGCGGAGACCAGCGCGAGACTCACATTCTGACGCGCGGCGATTTTCTCCAGCCCGACCGAGCTGGTAGAGCCCGGCGTCCCGGCGTTCCTGCACTCCGCTTCCGGCCGGCGCGCCGCCCACTCGCCTGACCTTTGCGCGATGGCTGGTGGACCGGCAATTCGCCCACCACCGCGCGCTCCATCGTGAATCGCGTCTGGCAGGCCTACTTCGGAATCGGCATCGTGGCGACGGCGGAGAATTTCGGCACGCAGTGCCGAGCCGCCTTCGCATCCGGAATTGCTGGACTGGCTGGCGGTGGAGTTCATGGATTCCGGCTGGAGCTTGAAGAAGCTGCACCGGCTGATCGTGACTTCGGCGGCGTACCGGCAGTCCTCCAAGGTGACGCCGGACCTGCTGGCGCAAAGATCCCGACAATCGCCTGCTGGCGCGCGGTCCGCGCTTCCGCGTGGATGCGGAGGTGGTGCGCGACATCGCCTCGAGCGCCAGCGGGCTGCTCAATCCCGAAGTGGGCGGCCCCAGCGTCTTTCCGCCCGCGCCCGCTTTTCTGTTCCTGCCCCCGGCCAGTTATGCCACCAAGACCTGGGATGACCGCGACCGGTCCGGAGCGCTACCGCCGCGCGCTCTACACGTTCCGCTACCGCTCCGTGCCGTATCCCATGCTGCAGGCGTTCGATGCGCCCAACGGCGAAATGTCGTGCGTGCGGCGCGCGCGCTCCAATACGCCGCTGCAGGCGCTGACCACGCTGAACGAGCCGCTGTTCGTGGAATCCGCGCGAGCCCTGGCGCTGCGCGTACTTTGAAGGAAGGCGGAGCCAGACGACCAGCGACCGAGTCGCTTATGCCTTCCGTCTGTGCATCGCGCGCCGCCCCGACCGCAGAAGAGACCGACGTCCTGCTGAACTTGCTGGCGAAACAGGACCAGCGCCTCGCCGATGGCTGGCTCAATCCCTGGGATCTGCTGGGCTCAGCACCGACGCGCAACCCGTCACTGCCGCCCGGATATCACGCCGCGCCGCTTGCCGCATGGACCGCGGTTTCGCGCGTCATGCTGAACCTGGATGAGACCATCACCAAGGAGTAGTCATGAATTGCCAAGATCATCTGTATCGCAACATGCACCCCGCGGAAGTGACGCGCCGCTGGTTCTTCGAGCAGTGCGGCGTGGGCCTGGGGTCGATCGCCTTAGGCCAACTGCTGGCGGAATCGGGTTACGCCGTCCGACGCGATCCGCTGGCGCCCAAAGCGCCGCAGTTCCCCCCAAAGCCAAGCGCGTCATCTTCCTCTTCATGGCCGGCGCGCCCAGCCACCTGGAGCTGTTCGACTACAAGCCGCAGCTGGCGAAATTCGATGGCACGCTGCCGCCGCCCGAACTGCTGAAGGGCTATCGCGCCGCCTTCATCAATCCCAACTCGAAGCTGCTCGGTCCCAAGTTCAAGTTCGCCAAGTACGGCAAAACCGGAACCGAGCTGTCCGAATTGCTGCCCGCACCTGGCGAGATCGTCGATGACATCGCCATCGTGAAGTCGCATGGTGACCGACGCCTTCAACCACGCGCCCGGCCAGCTTCTGATGAATACCGGCACCATGCAGTTCGGCCGCCCCAGCATGGGCGCGTGGGTGCTTTACGGGCTGGGCTCGGAGACCACGCGATCTGCCCGGCTTCGTGGTGTTCAGCTCCGGACAACAAGGGGCCGAGCGGCGGCGATTCCTGCTGGGGCAGCGGCTTCCTGCCCACCGTCTACCAGGGCGTGGAGTTCCGCAGCAGCGGCGACCCGGTGCTGTACCTCTCCAATCCCACGGGCGTGGACGCGGCAGCTGCAGCGCGATTCGCTGGATGCCCTCAATCAACTGAACAAAATGCGCGCAGACTGTCACCGGCGATCCGGAAATCGCCACGCGCATCAATTCCTTCGAGATGGCGTTCCGCATGCAAGTCGAGCGCGCCCGAACTGATGGACATCTCCAAGGAGCCCAAGGAGACGCTGGAACTCTACGGCGCCGAGCCGGGCAAGCCATCCTTCGCCAACAACTGCCTGCTGGCGCGCCGGCTGGTGGAGAAGCGGCGTGCGCTTCGTGCAGCTCTATCACGAGGCCTGGGACCAGCATTCCAACCTGGTGAAGGACCTGCAGAAGAATTGCCTCGATACCGATCGCGCGGCGGCGGCGCTCATCAAGGACCTGAAGCAGCGCGGCCTGCTGGACGAAACGCTGGTGATTTGGGGCGGGGAATTCGGCCGCACGCCGATGGTGCAGGGCGGCGTCGGACGGCCGCGACCATCATCCCAATGCCTTCACCATGTGGATGGCGGGCGGCGGCATCAAGCCCGGAGTCCGCATCGGCGAAACCGACGAACTGGGCTTCAACGTGACCAAGGACCAAGTCCACGTCCACGACCTGCACGCCACCATGCTGCAGCTGCTGGGGTTCGACCACACCAGGCTGACCTATAAATTCCAGGGCCGCAATTTCCGGCTGACCGACGTGGCGGGCGAAGTCGTACCCTCGCTGCTCGCCTGACATGCGAATCGGCGTCATCGGAGGCACCGGTCACATTGGAACGTATCTCTCGCCGCGCCTGGTGGAAGCCGGGCACGAGGTAATCTGTGTCAGCCGCGGCACGCGGAAACCGTACCGCCCGCACGAAGCCTGGCAGCGAATCGCCGTTGTGCACCTGGACCGGACCGCGGAGGATTTCGCTCCCCAAATCGCCGCCCTTGGCGCCGGCGCCGTAATCGATCTGACCTGCTACACCATCGAGAGCGCGCGTCAAATGGTGGAGGCCCTGCGCGGGCGAGTGCAGCATTTCCTGCACTGCGGCACCATCTGGGTGCATGGTCACAGCGTGCAGGTACCCACCACCGAGGACACGCCTCGCCATCCCTTCGGCGACTACGGGTGCCGCAAAGCCGCCATCGAGGCGTATTTGCTGCGCGAGGCTCACTCGGGCGCATTCCCGGCAACCGTGCTGCATCCCGGGCACCTGGTGGGTCCGGGCTGGCGCCCCATCAATCCCGCCGGCAATTTCAATCCCCAGGTATTCTCCGATCTGGCGTCGGGCAATGAAGTGCTTCTCCCCAACCTGGGAATGGAGACACTCCACCACGTTCACGCCGCCGATGTGGCGCAGGCCTTCGCGCTCGCAGTGGCACGGCGCGATGCCGCCATCGGCGAGAGCTTTCACGTGGTCTCGCCCGCGGCGCTCACCTGGCGAGGCTATGCCGAATGTATGGCGTCGTGGTTCGGGAGCGCGCCCAATCTGCGCTTCCTGCCGTGGGAAGAATGGCGGCTTGCATGGCCTGAGAAGGAGGCGGCGATCGCCTGGGACCACCTGGCGCATTCCCCAAATTGCAGCATCGCCAAAGCCCGCTCGGTGCTGGGTTACGAACCGGCATACAGTTCCCTTGCCGCGGTCCAGGAAGCCGTGAACTGGTTGGTGGAGGAAGGCTCAGTCACCAAGCCGCGGGCTTGCTGACGAGCGCGCCTCCGATCGGAGACGCGATGCCGTGAAAAAACGCTGGTCAGCCCGAAAAGGCGGGATGATTTCGAGCAGGGATCAAGTGGGATTTAAAAGATTCCTATCTGTGTTCATCAGCGTTTATCCGCGGCCAAATTGATTTCTTCATAGCTTCTAGGGAGCAGCGCAACCACGATCGGACGCCCGTTTACCGTCCGTTCCAATGCACCATCGGCAAGCCGGGCACGGGCGCGCGGAAACAGGGGATTCGTTTCCCCTTGAGCGAGCCAACATAAATGGTCCCCAGGTCGGGACCGCCGAACGTCACGCTGGCCATCCACGGCGCGATTCCCTGTCCCGTGGCAAAGAGCACGTCTTCGGTCACGCTGTTCTGCAGGAACGCCCGCTCCAGGGCGCTCACCTTCTCCGGGTCGCCCTCGTCCAGCAGAACCTTGAGATCGCCCTCGGGAGTCAGCACGAACAGCTTGTCGGAGTACACCATGGTGCCCCACAAATTGCCGGCACTATCGAACGCAATCCCGTCGGGCCACGCGCCCTTGCCCAGGCTCGAAGGCCCAAACACTTCGCGCCCGCTCAGGTTGCCATCCTCATCTACTCGCAGGCGCGTGATGCAGCCGCCGGTAGTTTCCACCACGTAGAGAAACTCCTCCCGGGCATCGAAGCGAATTTCGTTAGTGAACCGGAACCCGTCGGCGGCAATGCGGAACGCGCCATCCTCGTAGCGGGCGATATAGCCATCCGCCAGATCCGTGCGCAGCGCGTGCATCCAGTTGCGGACGCGTGTAGAAACCGTGATCCAGATGCGATCCCTGGAATCGCGCAGTACGAAGTTCACCTTGCCCACCGGCAGGCCGTCGATACTATCGGCCAGCACGCGCGTATCGCCATCGCGGGTCATCGTCTCCAGGCAGTCCGTGCCGAAGTTGGAGATCAGAAAGGATCCGTCCGCGGCAAAAGCCAGCCCGTTCGGCAGCGTCCCGGTCAGATAGCGCGCCGCCTCGCTCTGCGCGCCCTCAAAAGAGTCTGAGCGCTTTTGAGTGACGATCTGCTGCGTTCCGTCGGGATTGATTCTGGCGATACCGCCGCGCGCATCGGCGGCCCATAGCGTGCCGTCGGGTTCCGCCAGAATGCACTCCGGCCGCTGCAGACCTTCACCCACATAGCGGATACCCGCCCTGTCGATCTCGAAATCGAGCACCGGATTGCGCACCATCGCTTTGCTCCCCCGCTACACGCGGAAGGCATACCCCAGGGTCTTCAGATATTCCTTGCTGCTGCGCGCGGTCTCCAGCGGCGTCATGGGCGCATTGGCGCTGGGATCCAGTTCCACCATCACGATCTTCATGTCCTGCGACTGTTCCAGCAGGTCCAGCACCGCCGGCACATCTACTTTGCCTTGACCCAGCGGGCAATACTCGGACCAGTACTGTCCGCCGTTCCAGTCCTTTAAGTGCACGTGGCGAATCAATGGCAGGAAGTCTTTGACAACCTTGACGGGGTCGGACCCGCCCTTCGCCAGTTGGCCCACGTCGGGTCCGAATTTCACCTGCCGCGTGTCCACCGCGTCCAACACGGCATACACTTCGTCGCGGCTCTCAATGCAGGTGCCGGTATGCTGGTGCAGCGCCGCGATAATGCCCTCGCCGCTCACTGCTTTGCACATCTCGTTCAGCGCGGCCACAATATTCGCCTTGCTGCCCTGGAAGTCGTACGACGAGCGCCGCACGCTGTTCGGCCCCACCACGGCGGTCACGCCGCCGCACTTCCGGATCAGCCTGGCCCACCGCACGATCTTCCCGGTTTCGTCCTTCCGCCTGGCAGGGTCGATCAGGTTCACATTGCAGTACGCCGAAATCAGCGGCACATTGGCAGCATCGAGCAGGCGCTGGATCCCGCCTTTCGCCTCCCACGCTTCAATCACTTCGCCGAAGGATTCGTAGCCCTGGTACCCCAGGGATCCGACATCGTGTATGGCCTGCTCGGCGTCTTCCGGCTTGTATCCCCACGTGATGCCGGTGTGCCCGACTTTCAACCGTCGCTTCGGTGCGCCCCAGGCCGTCCCCGCCAAGCCGAGAGCCGCACCCAAACTTGCCACAAATCCCCGCCGGTTCATCGTTACGCTTCTTTCGCCTGTACGCTCAACTTAGTTGAAATCTCCCCAGCCGCCGCGCGTACTTCCTCGCCGTAAGCACGGTACCGGTCTTTTGGAAAACGCAGCAATGGAGCCGAAATCCCGATCGAGCCGATGATCATGCCGCCGTGCGCCCGAATCGGCGCGGCAACGCAACGGACGCCCTCCTGGTACTCGCTGTCATCGCAGGCATACCCCTGCGCCTTGATCTGCACACACGTCTCGGCCAGTTGCGCCACCGAGCGCGTCGTCTGCCTGGTATGGTTCTGCAGCGGCGCGCGTCCAAAGATACTCCGCAGTTCCTTATAGTCGAAATCGGCCAGCAGCGCCTTTCCATGCGCCGTGCAATATAAGGGAACCATCTCCCCGGTCTGGCCCGACACCGCGATCACATGATTCACCGTCGCGTGGTCGATGAAGAGCGCATGCTTCCCCTCGCGGATCGCCAGGTGGGCGGTCTCATTGGTCCGGCCCGCCAGTTGCTTCAATGGCTCGCGCGAAACCCGGATGAGCATCGTGCCCCAATCGTACTGGTGAGCCAACCGCCAGAGGGCCGACCCAAGGATGTAGTCTTTCCGGCTGGTCGGGTACGCCAGAAAATCCCCGGCGCTTCAAAGTGTTCGCCAACCGGAAGGCGCTACTGCGGTCAATCCCCAGAAGATTTGTAAGCTCAGAGAGCGAGACAGGCTCACTCGACCGGGAAACAGCCTCCAGAATAACCAGTCCGCGATCCAGGCTCTGGATGGGAGGAGTCTCTTGACCGGTGCCGTTCTTCCGCATGTCTGCATTGTATTATATGCAACGGGCCTGCCGGCAGTTCTGGAACGCCTCAGGGGATGATTACCGTGCCGTCGATGTTTCGCTCCGTGCTATAGGCCCCGCCATTGCGGCCTTCTACCATCGGATACTTCGCCGCCATTTCCTCGTTGATATCGATACCCAGTCCCGGCCTGCCGCTGCCGTACATGTAGCCCTTGCGGATCTCCGCCGTTCCCGGCAGCATCTCGTGCACCTGCGGCGGAAAGTGATTCTCCTCCTGAATGCCGAACGCCGGGCTCGAGATATCCACGTGGTACGCCGCCAGTTGGTTGACCGGATCGTTTTCGCCGCCCTCCTGGAATGCCGTCTTCAACCCGAACACTTCGCACATGGTCGCGATCTTCCTGGCCTGCGTGATTCCGCCGATCGCGGTAACCCGCGTCCGGATGAAATCCACCGACCGCTCGGCGATCAACGGATAGTATTCGGCCGGATTCGTAAACACTTCGCCCACAGCCTGCGGCGTGGCGCACACCTTGCGCACCTCCTTGTACCAGGCCAGCCGCTCCGGCGCCAGCAGATCCTCGATAAAGAACATGTGCATCGGCTCCATCTTCTTCGCAAACAGAATGGCGTTCGTGCCCTCCAGGTGCGAGTGGACGTCGTGCAGCAACTTAGGCGCGAACCCCACCTTCGACCGGACATATTCGAACACCGCCGGAATGGTTTCCACATACTGATCTTCGTCGAATGCCGGACCCTGGTAACCGCCCTCCACCCGGCTCCCCTGGTTCGCGGGAATGAATCCGCCCCCGCCGTAGCCTTCCGCGTATTGCAGCCGGATATGCCGGTAGCCGTTCTCCGCCGATTTCGTCACCGCTTCCACGCATTGTTCCTTGGTGCGGCCGCTCACGTGGTCGTAGCAGGCTACCCCGTCATGCGCCCGTCCTCCCAGCATCTCGTACACCGGCATTCCGGCGCGCTTGCCCTTGATATCCCACAACGCTTCGTCCATGGCCCCGAGCACCTTGTTGTTCACCGGACCGCCGCGCCAGTAAGTGCGGTAGTTCGCGCTGCTCCACAGCTCCTCAATCCGGTCCGGGTCCTTGCCGATGAGCCACGGCTTGAGATGTTTCTCCAGCGCCGTCGCCACGGCCAGCGTCTGGTAGTTATCGTTGGCGGATCCAATTCCATATAACCCTGCTTCGCTCGTGATGATCTTCAGGAATACCCAGCGGTAGTTTCGGCCTCCACTGGTGGTGATCACTTTGACGTCTTTAATCGTGATCGGCGGCAGTCCCTTCAGACGGCTCGTGTAGTCATCCGCCGCGGCGGCGGGCATCACTGGGGCGGCAAGCAGTGCTTTGAAGAAATTCCTACGTTCCATGTGGCTCCTCGGTGCGCTTACAGATCAACTGTATCGCTGATCGCCGGCGGTTGTGAAGCACACAATCTTGCACCCCGCCGCCGCTCTCGCGTAGGCTTACATTCAGAATGCCTCGCATATCCTCATGGAAGCGAATCGTCATCGCACTATTGATTTTCGGTACCGCCTTCGGCTATCTGGAGGCGGCGGTGGTCAGTTATCTGCGCCTGCTGCACGAGCCTGCACGGCAGCGGTTTTACCCCGGCCGCCCGCCCGGCGACCTTTTCCCGCTGCTGACCCTGGACCAACTGCGCGCCTCGGGCCAGGCACAGCAGCAAACCCTGGCAATCGAGATCGGCCGCGAAGCCGCCACCATCATCATGCTCGCGGCCATCGCGCTTGCTGTCTCCGCGAACGCCGCACAGTGGGCGGCAGCTTTCGTCATCGCCTTCGGCACCTGGGACGCCGCGTTTTACCTGTTCCTGAAACTGTTGCTGGGCTGGCCCGCTTCACTGTTCACATGGGACATCCTTTTCCTGATCCCCGTCCCGTGGGCCGGCCCTGTGCTCGCCCCGCTCCTCGTGTCGGCTACCATGATTGCGGCCGGAATCTGGCAACTGCGATGCGAAGCGCGGTCGGAGCCCGTCCGCATCGGTGCGCCGCATTGGGCCGGTCTGATCTCCGGCGCCGGCGTGATCGTCATTTCCTTTGTGATGGACTACCGGAACATCATGTCAGGCAGGATGCCGCTTGAATTTAGCTGGGGTGTGTTCGCGCTGGGGATGTTGATTGCCGTAGCCGGTTATGCCGGGGCTCTCCGGCAGTCGTTGCGCGCGATCGCTCCGCTGCAGAGAGCGGAAGCCGCCCAATCCCGATAGGTTGGACCGGAACGGGCGGCCTCCGAAACCTCGGTTTACCGGCGGAAATGCTCGGTCTCATGGCGCAACGCCGGACCGCGGTCGTACACGCGCGCATGCTCCACCCGCGGAGCCACTCGTGGAGCCACCCGCACTACGGCCGGTGGCGCCCAGTAGCCGGTCACCCACGCCCCGCCGGTCGCATAGGAGCCATCCACCCAGGTATACCCGGGACCCGGGCAAACCGGACGCACCACAGCCACATGCGCAGGAGCGCCGAACCCGATTCCCACCTCCACGCGCGGTGCAGCGAATATGCCGCCCGCCAGAAGCATCATAACTGCCATTGCCTTTTTCATCGTCTTGCCCTCCTAACGCCCTAAGGAAATGCAAGACCCCTGCCAAATGGCAAGCCCATGAAAATGCGGGACCTCCCCGCGCAAAGCGGCCCGAAGCGGCGCATATCCACCGCCACCGTGGTGCTGTTCAGCCAGTGCGCCAATGCGGCGGGGCTCTATACGCTAAAAGTGCGTCCCTTTGCCGGATCAGGCACTACCGGCCAAGCGGCTGTTCTGGAAGGCGTCTACCCGATCATGATTGAAATGGAAGCTGACTACGTGGAGGACATTGAAAACCGAATGAAGGACGTGGCCGGGGAAAGTGAGACAGAGATGCCGCAAGACGAACAGAATGTGGCACCTCTCGATTCGCTATTTGTGGACTGATGGCAAGTGTTTCATTAGGTAATCTTAGCGGTTTCGTTGCATCATCTCACGCAAATAGGCGTTGATGCGAGTCTGGTATCCTTCACCCGTCGCCTTCAGCCATGATAGGACATCGGAATCAAGCCGAATAGTTACGGTGGATTTCTTCGGGCGATAAAATCTACCTATAACCGCATCCGATGGGATCTCATGAATCTCAGGAATATCGGTGAGGTCGATTTCACGATCCGGTTTGGCAGAGAGCTTTTGAAGCTCCTTGCGCTTTTCAGCCGATAGTTTGGACATATAGTTTCCTTTCTCGCCGGGTTGCAGGTCGGGCAGAGATGATACGACCGTGCTTGGTCTTATTGATTTCGTTCATTGCCTGAAACCATTCGATCTCCATATGTATTTACATAATGGTACATACAGAATCGTAAAGTCAAGGGGCGGCGGAGTCAATCGCGCACTTTTAGCGCTTTGCCGCCGGTGCCGCCAGTGGCTCCACCGAGACGTCGGAAAAGATCACCGTGTCCGAAGCATCCGCTTTGTGCGAGCACACCGCGAGCCCTACCAGCACGGGGTTTCCCAACTGCACCTGCGTGTGTCCCAACTCTTTCAACTCCGCGCCATTCCGCGCGATCCAAACGGTAACCGCCGAGCCTTGCCGCACCAGTTTCAACTTATATTTCGCCGGACCGTCGAAAGGAAAGTCCACCGCGTTGGTGATGTCGCCCTTGGTGTTCCGCCATTGCAGCCCCGGCATGCCGTTGCCGTGGATCACAATATCGATATACGGCGAATCCGTGTCCAGCGTCTGGCGAAGCATGATTCCAGCCTTGCGGTGCTCCACTCCCTGGCCGAGAAACTGCATCGTTGCCGTGACCGCCACATTGCCCGGCATCTCGCGCCAGGCATACTGGAACTGATCCTCCTTGGCCCAGATATTGGCGCCCGCTCCGGTGATCCGGTATTGCCCTTTCGCGGCGTCAAACGCCGTCGAGCCCTTTATGGCCGGCCCGCCGACATCGCCCGAATTGGTAAAAGCGCCGAGCTTTCCGCTCTGCGCAAAAATAGAACCAGCCAACAACGGCACAAGCAAAAGTTCGCGCATTCTGGGAAGATTATACGCCCCCCAGATTACACTTGGCCGGACAGACCCAGTAGCCAAACGCTAGTTTGCCGTTGAAATCGAGTTGCGGAGACCACGTCTCCATGCAGTGCCGGCATTGCAGGACGACGTCCTGCCGGTTCACAAGCCGCACACCCATGCGCTGCAACTCGGCGTCGGACAGGTGGCGCAGGTCCTCCTTGTCCATGCAATTGGGATCCGTGGCTTTCATCGTTTGACCTCCTCGTGGACGGGGCACGACGCTCCCGTGTCTAATAATCTTTTACAACCAGCGGCCGGAGTCAAGTGGGGTCCACAACCCATCGTAAAAAAAAGCGACAATTTACATGGTGGTCCTGTGCCCAATTCGGGGTATGACTAATGGAGGGAGAAAGCCAATGAGAAGGTCCGTGTTGATCGTTTCGATCGCCTGCGCGTTACTGGCGCAGTCCGTTTCCTTCGCGCAAGTCAGGCAAACGAAGGAGCAGATCCTGTTTTATACGTCCGACTGGAAGGGCGAACGCTTTCCGGACGGCCGCCCCAAGGTAGCCGACAATCTGCTGGAGCGCGCCTTGGATGTCTCCATCGAAGACGTTTGGGAGTATTTGCGCGGTCAGGGGTACGTGAATCAATTCGAGGCCGGATGGCAGGCTCTTCATGCCGACAAACCCTTCGCCGGCCGCGCGCTCACCGCGCAGTTCATGCCGCGCCGTCCGGACATGGCTAACGCCGTGGCGGCCGAGGGCCGGACCGAAGGGCGCGTCAGCGGAACCAATAGCTGGGTCATCAACGAACTGCAGATGGGTGACACCATGGTCGCCGATGGTTACGGAAAGGTGATCGAAGGCACACTCATCGGCTCCAACCTGGGAAGTGGCATCGCCCACCACACGCATTCCGGCTTCATCTTCGATGCCGGCATCCGCGATGCCGAGGAGAACCGTGAAATCGAGAACCTCAACGGGTTTTATCGCGGCTACGATCCGTCCGCCTGGGCGCAAATGCAGTTGACCGGCATCAATGTGCCGGTGCGAATCGGCCGTGCCGTGGTGCTGCCGGGCGACCTGGTGCTGGCCAAGCGCGATGGCGTGATCTTCATCCCGGCAAACCTGGCCGCCACCGCCATCGGCAAGGCCGAGTTCACCAACCTTCAGGACGCCTTCAATTTCGAACTGAACACCAAAGGCACCAACGGCGCCGAGTTTGAAGGCGGCTGGAACGCCCAAAAATATGCCGCATTCGCCAAGTGGATTGACGCGCACCCGGAAAAGTTGAAGATGACCAAGGCCGAATTCGCCGAGATGCTCGCCCAGGCTCAGGCGCCCCGCGGCCGCCGCAACTGAAAGGACCGCCGCTCTCGCGGCATTATGGGAGGTGAGGGCCTATGAAACGCTTCTTCCTTCCTATCCTGTTGGCTGCCGCCCTGCCGGCCGCCGACTCGCGAATCGTACCGGCCATGAACGCGTTTACGACCGACTCGTATAAGCAACTCGCACACGGCGATGGGAATCTGATTCTCTCGCCTTTCAACATAGGCACCGCCCTCTCCATGGCGCTCGCGGGCGCCCGCGGCAAGACCGCCCAGGAGATCGAGTCCGTCCTGCACGCCCCTTACGACTCCACCTACGATGCCGCCTTGGGAGAGCTTCTGGCCGGCCTCACGAAATCCGGCAACGCGGATGGCAATGAGCTGCACACAGCCAACGGACTCTGGGTGCAGCAGGGCTTTCCCATCGAACCGGCTTTCGAGAGTACCCTGGCGCACAACTACCAGGCGCCCCTCGACCCGCTGGATTTTCTGCGGAACCCCGAAGCCGCCCGCTCCCGGATCAACCGCTGGACCGAAGAACAGACCAAAGAGAAAATCAAAGACCTGTTTCCCGCCGGATCGATCGATGCCAGCACCCGCATGGTCCTCACCAGCGCCATCTACTTTTACGGCCGCTGGCAGGCCCCGTTTCAGTCCACGCAAACGCAGCCCGCGCCCTTCACCCTGGCAAGCGGTGCCGCCGTGCAGACAGACTTCATGAACCAGACCGCCAGTTTCCGTTACGCTGACGAGCCCGCCTCGCAGATCCTGGAAATGCGCTACGCCGGCACCGGAATCGCCTTCGACGTCCTGCTTCCGAAGAGCGGCGAACGAGTCTTCCCGCCCTCGAAAAACTGCTCACGCCCGAAAATCTGAAGGGCTGGTTCGGCAACCTCTCCGCGCGGAGCGTGCAGGTGAGCCTGCCGAAGTTCCGCGTCGAGTCGCAATTCTCCCTGACGAAGGCGCTATCCGCAATGGGGATGCCCGACTGCCTTCACCAGCCGCGCCGATTTTTCAGGGATCTCCACGAAAGAGAAGCTCTTCATCTCCGAGGCGGTCCATAAAGCCTTCGTCGATGTCTCCGAGCGGGGAACCGAAGCCGCCGCGGCCACCGGATTCGCCCTGCGCGTAGCTGCCATGCGCCGGCCCGAACCGCCCGTCGTCTTCCGCGCGGATCACCCGTTCCTCTTCCTGATCCGCGATACCAATACGGAAGCGGTCCTCTTCATCGGCCGCCTGATGAATCCGAAGTAGCGCTTTGCCGCCGCTTAATACCCCTTCTGCTTGTCCACCACGTTCATGAGCGGCAGACCTTCGGTATACCGCCGGACGTTTTCGGCAAACAGGTCGATCACGCGCACCTGCCGGTCGGGGCTCCACCCCGATGTGTGCGCCGTCATCACCACGTTCGGACAATCGAAGATCGGATGATCCGAAGGCGGCGGCTCGATGGGAAACACGTCCAGGCCCGCGCCCGAAATCCAACCTTCCTTCAGCGCGCGTACCAGCGCCATGTCATCGTAGAGCTTTCCGCGCGACATCGCCAGAAAATGCGCGCTCTTCTTCATGCTGCGAAACACCTGCTCGTTGAACATCCGCTCGGTCTGCGGAGTCAGCGGCGCCGCGCCCACCAGCACGTCCACCTGCGGCACCATTTCCATGAACCAGCCGGGGTCGTGCAGTTCGGCCACGCAATCCGGCTTGGGAATGGGCTTGGCATCGGTGGCCACGATTCGCATGTCGAACCCATAATGCGCACGCCGCGCCAGCGCGCTGCCGATGCCACCCATGCCGACGATTCCCATGGTCCGGCCCACCAGTTCGGTATGATGCGCCGATTTCACCGTGCCCACGTGCTGCATGGTGCGCTGCTTGTAGAACTGCGGCATATAATACTTGGCGATGCCGCGCGTCAGGCACAGCAGCATGCCCATGGCGGTTTCTGAAATGCCGGGCGCAAAAATCCGCTGGTAGTTGGTCAGCACCACCGGACTCTGGCGCATCGCCGGATCCATGTTTTCCATCCCGGCCTCGCTGGATTGCACCCACTGCAGCTTCTTCGCCACCTGTAGCGTATCCGCGCGCACATCCCCGTAAACCACCTCGGCATCCTTGACCTTTTCGTGGAATTCCTCGCGCGAGTTGCACACCACCAGGTTCACCTGGGCCTTGGGAACGGCCGCTTTGATCCTGGCAATCTCGGCCGGCTCGAATTTATACATAGTAACGATCAGGAGCGCGTCCTGAGCGGGTTTGGGCGGGCTGAGCAGAACCGGCGGAACCACCACGGCCTGCCGGTTGGCTGCCACCGCCGGTACGGAACTTGCGGCCGCCATGAACGAACGTCGGGAGACGGGTTTGTTCGGCATGGCGGAAGAATATCACAGTCCGGGTGTAAACTGATCCACAACAGAGGTGTGCTGTGCGGATGAATCTTCTTTGTGTAGCCCTGACCTTTGCCGCCGCCGTGAACGCCTTGGCCGCGGACCGCGGAGCCAGGATGCTCCTTTACGTAGATAACAGCCTGGGTGACGACATTTCGGTCGTCGATCTCGGCACGCTCAAACTGGTGGACACTATCAAGGTTGGCAATCAGCCTCATGCCTTGTGCGCGCCCGCCGATGGACGCAGGCTCTTCACCACCATCGAGTCGGAAAACAATCTGAAAATCATCGACACGCTCACCGGAAAAATCACCGCCACCATCCCGGTGACCGGCAAGCCCAACGAGTGCGCCTCTACCCCGGACGGCCGCTACGTAGGCGTGCCCATCCGCGACGGCGACTCTCTTGACATCGTGGATACCCAGCAGAAAAAGGTGGTGAAAGTGCTGCCCGTGAAGACGCCGCACAACTGCTTCAACACGGGCAGCAACAACGATATGTACGTGTCTTCCATGGGAAGCGACGAAATCGAAGTCGTCGATCTGAAGAAGATGGAGTACTCCGCCAGAATTCCCACCGGCGGTATCCCCCGCCCTTACGCCGTCTCCGCCGACGAAAAGCGGCTGTATACCGCGCTGACCAATCTGCACGGATTCACCATCGCCGATATTCCCAGCCGCAAGGTCATCGAACGGGTGGAACTGCCCCCCGCGCCGCCGCTCGATTGCCCCCTCGAAGTCAACACGCCTACCCATGGCCTGGCGCTTAGTCCGGACGACAAACAGCTCTGGGTCACTAGTCTGGCCGACGGCGGCATCTACGTCTACGACATCGCCACCAAAAAGACCTCGCCCCTGATTCACGTGGGCAAGTGTCCCAACTGGGTCGCCTTCTCGCCCGACGGCAAATACTGCGCGGTGAGCAACAGCGACACCAATGACTGTTCCATCATCGATGCCCACACGCACCGCGAAGTGGCCCGCGTGAAGGTAGGCAAAGGACCCAAGCGCATCCTGGTAGTGCGCGTGCCTACCACCTGAACGTCTTCCCCGGCGCATGGAGTAAAATCGGGTCCTATGCATCGAAGGACCATTCTTCGCTGGCTGGGCGCATTCGGTCCGTTGCGCGCGTGGGCGCAGACCGCGGGTTTTCCCGGCGATCAGGGCCCGGCGTTGCGGGCGCTGGCCACGGTCGTGCTTCCATCCGAATTGGGCGCCGCCGGCCTGGAGCGAAACGTTGCCGCGTTCGAGCGCTGGGTTCGCGAGTACCGGCCGGGCGCGGAAATGGACCATGGCTACGGCTTCACCCGACTGCGGTCGAAGCCGCCCTCTCCCGCATCCGCCTACCTGCAACAACTACGAGCGCTCCGCCTCACCGGCGATGCGGCCACGCAGCGCGCCGCCGTGGAAGCCGCCCTGGAACAAGCCGGGGTATCCAATTTGCCTCAGACGCCCGATGGCAGGCACATCGCCTCGGACCTGATGGCATTCTACTTCCGTTCCAGCGAGGCCAACGATCTGTGCTACCGCGCGCACATCGGGCGCGACGAGTGCCGCGGCCTTGCCGGATCCGACCGGGAGCCCCGCTGATGAAACGCTACGAATCGGATGTGTGCATCATCGGCGGCGGCATCACTGCGGCGATGCTCTCGGAAAAACTGCTGGAACTGCGGCCCGGCCTTTCGATCGCGGTAGTCGAAGCCGGCAATAAGTTCTTCGACCTCGCCGCCCGCATGCAGGCCCGCGAGCGCAGTATCAGGTATGCCGAAAATCCCTGGCCGGGCGACTTCATCGAAGACCAGGCAGCCAAAGGCGTGATATCGCGCACCATGGCCGTGGGCGGCTCCGCGCTCCACTGGGGCGGCACCTGCAATCGCTTCTCCGAAGAGGATCTGCGCTTGCGCTCCATGTACGGCCTGCACGTGGATTGGCCCCTGGAGTGGACCGAACTCGAGAAGTTCTACTGCGAGGCCGAGCGCCGCCTGGGCGTCTCCGGCGAGCCCAGCCCGCTCCCTGAAGACCGCCGCTCCGAGCCGTACCCCATGCCCGCGATGGTGATGTCGCACAACCTGATCGAACTCAAGAAGTGGGCCGAACAGAGCGGCATCCCTTTCTGGACCACGCCCCAGGCCAAGAACACCCGCCCGTACGACGGACGCGCGCCATGCATCCGCTGCAATACCTGCTCCATCTGCCCCACCGGCGCGCGCTACTCGCCCGACTTCACCTTCAAGCGACTGCTCGCCGGCAAAAACTTCGCCCTGCACGAACGCACCCTGGTCCGCAAACTGGTGCTCGATGACTCCAAACCCACCATCGCCGCGGCGCAGGCCGTGAATCGCGATGCGCCCGGCGATCCCATCGAGTATCGCGCGCCGGTGTTCGTTCTGGCATCCGGCTATTGCTGGAGCCCGCACCTGCTGCTGCTCTCGCAGTGCTCGCGTTTCCCGGACGGGCTCGCCAACAGGTCCCAACTGGTGGGACGGTACATGTGCGGGCACGCGTTTATTTCGGCGCAGATCGAGATCGACGCCAAAATCTACCCCGGCATGAACGAACAGCACGGCTTGATCTCGCGGCAGTTTTTCCGCTGCCGGCCGGACGCTCCGTTCCTCCGCCACGACCTGCGGATATGGGAGAGCGCCGCCGGGCACGATCCGCGCCTGCGCTCCGCCGGCGGGCGCCTGCTGCTGGGCGATGATCTCCTGGCCGACTGGCGCGAGCGTGCCAAACGCGGCACCGCGCGCGTGCGTGGATACTACGACGTGCATCCCGATCGCGACAGCAGCCTTACCCTGGACGACATCGTCGCGCAACCACTGGGGCGATCCCCTGCCCAAAATCGAACACAAGCCCGATGCGGCTTCGCAGGCCCGCCAGCAATTCACCCGCGACCACTTCCAGCAGCTTTTTCAAAAGCTGTCACAGGCGGGCAATGGGAAGATCCTCAACACCAGCGCGGGCAACTATTGGGACCATCCGGCGGGAGGCTGCCGCATGGGCAGCGAACCCGCCACGAGCGTCTGCGACAGTCACGGCCAGACCCACGATCACGAGAACCTCTTCGTGGCCGGTTCGCCCACGCTGCCCAACGCCGGATGCACCAACGGCACCCTCACGTTTGTGGCGTTGACGCTGCGTTCGGCGGCGCGCATCGCGGAAAGGTTTCGCAAACCGGCATGAAGACCGCCTGCGTCCTCGCATTACTAAGCGCACTGGCGGCGGCTCAGGAGTGGCCCTCCTACGGCGGCGACCCCGGCCAGACGCACTACTCCGAACTCGCGCGCATCAATCGCAACAACGTGCGCAACCTGAAGCGTGCCTGGGAGTGGAAGACCGGCGAAGCGCCGCTGCCCGAGTTCAAGACCACGCCCGGAATGTTCGAAGCCACACCGCTGATGACCGGCGGCGTCCTCTACCTCAGCACGCCGTACAATCGCGTGGTAGCGCTCGACGCGGCCACCGGGCGCGAAGTGTGGTCGTACGATCCGAAGGCGTACACGGACGGCCAACCGCCCAATGGCACCGGCTTCGTACATCGCGGCGTGGCCGCGTGGCGCGACGGCAAGACCGGCAAGCTGCGCATTTTTATGAACAGCCGCGCCCGCCTGATTTCGCTCGACGCCGAAACCGGCAAGCCCGCGCCCGATTTCGGCGACAACGGAATCGTCAACCTGGTAGCCGGGCTCCGCTGGGAGACCGACCCGAAGCAGTACACCAACACGTCGCCGCCGGTGGTTTACAAGGACCTGGTGATCGTCGGCAACGGCGTGGCCGACCGGATGGTGTTCCGCAAGGATCCGCCCGGCGACGTCCGCGCCTTCGACGCGCGCACCGGCAAGCTGGTCTGGACCTTCTACACCGTGCCGCGCAGCGGCGAGTTCGGCAGCGATACCTGGGGCCAGCGGATCGGAGAAATTCACCGGCCACACCAACGTCTGGGCGCCCATGACACTGGACGCCGCAGCGCGGCTTGCTGTATCTGCCGGTGAGCACGCCCAGCAACGATTTCTACGGCGGCTCGCGGCCCGGCCAGAACCTTTTCGGCGAATCCCTGGTCTGTCTCGACGCCGCCACCGGCAAACGCAAGTGGCATTTCCAGACCGTGCATCACGGACTGTGGGACTACGATCTGCCGGGGCCGCCGGTGCTGGCCACCATCCACGTAAACGGCCGCAGGATCGATGCCGTGGTGCAGCTCACCAAGACCGGCTGGGCCTTCGTGTTCGACCGCGTGACCGGCAAGCCGGTGTGGCCCATCGAAGAGCGCCCGGTCCCGGCCAGCGACGTGCCTGGCGAGCACGCGTGGCCCACGCAGCCGTTCCCGACCAAACCGCCGCCATTTTCCGAACAGGGCGTGACACTCGACGACGCCTTCGACCTCACGCCCGAGTTGAATGCCGAAGCCCAGGCGGCCATGAAGAAACTGCGCATCGGCCCGATCTTCACTCCGCCCAGCCTGGAAGGCACGGTGATGCGGCCCAGCATTATCGGCGGCGCCAACTGGGGCGGCGGCGCGCTCGATCCCGAAACCGGCATGCTGTACGTGAAGTCCAGCAATTCGCCTTCGGTGGCCAAGGTGAAGCAGGCCGCGCCGGAAGTGGGCGCCGCCTATGTCATGACGGATGCCGCGGCCACATTCCATGGCATCCCGCTGACCAGGCCGCCTTATGCCCACCTGACGGCCATCGACTTGAACCAGGGCGAGATCGCCTGGCGCGTGCCCTTCGGCGACGATGCCCGCCTGCGAGCCAATCCGGCCCTTGCCGGAGTCAAACTTCCGGACCGCCTGGGAGCCCCCGGGGCAATGGGCGCCGTCGTGACGAAAGGCGGCCTGATTTTCGTGGGCGGCGGCGACACCGCCTTCTATGCTTTCGATACCGCCACCGGCCGGGAGTTGTGGAGCTTCGCGATGGGCCGGCGCACTACCTCCACGCCGATGACCTATGAAGCCGGCGGCAGGCAGTTCGTCGTGATCGCGGCGGGTGTGGGTAGGGACGCCACCCTCACTGCGTTCGCGGCGGAGGAATAATAATCTCCCGCCGGCCGAAGACCCGCGCGTCCAGCGAAAAGGCCCCCGGACCCAACACCACGATCCCGAACAGCATCGCCACCGCGAAGACGATAGCCCCCTTGGAATCGAAAACAGTCAAAGGGCAGGCCGGAAGCAGCGAGAGAGCCACGCCAAGGCCCCCAAACCCGACCACGGCGCCGGCAATCGGCGTCAGGAAACCCACCAGCAGCAGAATTCCGGCCGCGCCGGAACCCAACCCGACCAGCCACGTCACCGCGGTACCATCCGCCTCGCGTAAATAGAATTGGCCTTGCACCAGCAAAGATATCGCAAAAACCGCCCGTAACAGGAATAGCGCCATTCCGGGCCAGCCGCCGGGAAAAGCCGGAAATAAACGTTGCAGCAGGTGTCTCCTCGAGCTCCCTGGCGCGATAGCATCGCACCATCCCTAACCTAACGAATATTGCGGCTTTGTGAATCCCTAACGCTTGGAGTCTTCTTGTACCACTTTCGGGGAATTACCTCACAGTTGGATGAACCCGCGGCGCACCGCGATTGCGATTGCCTGGGTGCGATCCCGCGCCCCCAATTTGTCCATGATGTGTTTGATGTGGACCTTTACGGTTTCCTCGGAGATGTTGAGGAGGCCGGCGATGTCGCGATTCCGGTTTCCACCCGCGACCCTTTGCAGCACCTCGATCTCGCGGGCGGTCAGTTCTTCGTCGCTCATGTGGTTGGCAAGGTGCGCCGCCACCTCCGGTTGAACCCGCTTTTTGCCGGCGTGTACCTGCCGGATCACCTGCACCAGTTCGCTGGGAGGCATGTTCTTGAGCACGTAACCGCGCGCCCCCGCCTGCAGTGCGCGCTGCACCTCCACATCGCCTTCAAACGTGGTCAGCATGACGATGCGTGCCTCGGGAAACTCCGCGCGGATGGCGATCATGGCGTCGATGCCGCTCAAGTCGGGAAGGCGCAGGTCCATCAGGGTCACGTCCGGCAGGTGCTTGCGATAGTGTTGGATGGCCTCGCCGCCGGTGGCTGCCTGCGAAACCAGCAGCATGTCCGGCTGGTTATTGATAATAGTCGCGATCCCCTCCCGCAGCAGGGGATGATCGTCAACGCTGAGTATCCGGATGCGTATTTCGTCGCTCATTTGTCTCTTCCATTCTTATGGCCCGTGCGCCGGAGGGGGTTGCCGATCCACGGCAGCAAGCGGTTCCGCCGGTCCTGAAACACGATGTGGCCGGGGATCGACAGTTCAATTTCGGTGCCGGCTGTGGGACTGCTCCAGAGATGCAGGCGCGCGCCGATTCGATCCGCCCGTTCCCGCATACCGGAGAGCCCGAAATGCCCGTCGCGGCCGGACTGTAGTACCTCCGGATCGATCCCGCAACCATCGTCGCGCACCAGAACGCGCAAATGCCGCGGAGAATATTTCAGTTCGATTTCGACCTTCCGGGCCCGCGCGTGGCGGAATGTATTGATCAGCGCTTCGCGGCCGATTCGATACACCTCGTCCCGCAGCAGCGGGCGCAACGGCCGCCGTTCGCCGTCGACGATCACACGGAATTCGGGCTGGGGACCGGCCGGATCGCGCGGAACCACCTCCTGCTGCACCAGGGAAAACGCCTGCTCCAGGTCCAGCGACGCGCTTTGCGATGCCCGCAGGCCGCGCACCGCGTTCCGGCCCTCTTCGATTACCTGCCCCATCAATTGCAGGGCGCGCGTCAGAATCGGCTTCACCGGCGAATCGTCCGGCAAACGGTCGGCCGCCACGTGGACCTGCATGGAGGAACTGAGAAAGCCCTGAAGCAGCGTATCGTGCAGTTCCTGGGCGATGCGCGTTCGCTCCGCCAGCCGTTCCTCGGCACGCAGATTGAGTTGCCGTGTGATCTGGTGCAGCCGGAAGCGATACAGCGCCGCTATCGCGGCCATGCACAGCACCACGCAGCCGGCCCGGAACCACCAGGCTTGCCAGAACAACGGATCCACCTGGAATGCAATCACGGCTTCACGGTTGCTCCAGACCCCATCCGGATTGCTGGCCACCACCCGAAAACGGTAAGCCGCCGGAGGCAGGTTGGTGTATACAGCCTCCCTTGAAGCCGCCGGGTCGCTCCACCCATGATCGAAACCCTCGAGGAAATAGCGGAAGCGAACCCGCTCCGGAACCGACAGGCTAAGGCCGGTGAATGTGAACGTGATTCTCCGATGGCCGCCGGGCACGTGAACGGCGTCTCCCGGGCGGATCGCCACACCATCGGCGGAGATGGTCTGCACGCGGGCGATGGCGGGCGCGGCGTTGCGGGTCAACCGCGCGGGGTCTACCACCGAAATGCCGCGATTGAGCGAAAACCAGATGCGCCCCGTTGGATCCGCGATCACGGAGCGGTTTCGCTTTACCCCCTCCACGCCGCGCAGGCCGTCGGCCAGGCCGTACTCGCGGATATCGCCTTCCGCCAGGAATCCGCGCACCAGTCTGTCGCGATTCACACGGAGAACGTGGTTCGCCGTCGCCATCCAGAGCCATCCAAACTTGTCTTCGGCCAGTCCCAGCACCTGTTCCCGCAGGGATGCCGGCATCTCACGAGGGACCTGAAAGCCGCTGGAACCGCGGAACGCCAGACCCGACGCGGTCCCCGCCCAGAGCACCCCGGCAGAATCCTCCAGAAGGCAATTCACATTATCGGAAGGCAACCCGTCGTGCGCGGTGTAGGTCTTCCAGCGCCCCCCGGAGAGCGCGCTCAATCCGCTCGGGGTGGCAAACCACATGGTTCCGTCGGAGGTCTCCAGAATGGCGGCGACGGTATTGGATGACAGGCCGCTGGCAATCGTGTAGTTGGTGAACCTGTCATTGCGCAGCACGCTTACACCGGCGCTCAGCGTCCCGGCCCATACGGTTCCATCGCGGGCCGCATAAACGGAGTAGACGCTATTTTGCGCCAGCCCATCCGCCTGAGTGTAGGTACGGGCGGAGAACGTGTTGCCCTCCGGCCGCAGAACGGTCAATCCTCCGTGTTGCCTCCCCAGCCAGATCTCGCCGTTCCGGCCGGCGATGGAATAGACTACGTCGTGATCCAGGCCGGCGGCCCCGATACGTCCGTGCTGGTTGCCCTTCACCCACCACAGGCCGCCCTGCACCGGAGGGAACCACATGCGGTCTTCAGAATCGACGAAGACCGGATTGCTGCCGTCCGACGGCAAGCCTTCCGGAAGAGAATAGGTCACGAAGGCGCTGTCCCGCAGCCGCTCGAGCCCGCTGTCGCTTCCCACCCAAAGGCTGCCTTCCCGGTCTTCGAACAGGGCCGTCACGGCCTCGTGGGCGCGGCCTTCTCCGTTGTCCAAAGAGGAAGCGGCTCCCCCGCTGAGCCGCAGCAGACCGCCCGAGTCGGTACCCACCCAGATATTGGCGTCGCGGTCCTTGAGTATCGCCAGCACCTGCAGGTGCTGGAACGAAGCGGGTATGCCCTCAGACGTGAGCCGGCTCCCGTTCCAACGCACCATACCGGTGTCCGTACCTACCCAGAGACTGCCGGCGGTGTCGGCCAGCAGGCAGTTGACCTTGGGGTCTGGCAAGCCCTCGGCAACCGGCACGGTCCGCCCCTCGTGCAGACGAAAGAGTCCGGCGCCACGCGTGCCCAGCCAGAGGCTGCCGTCGGAGGTTTGAGCCACCGACAGCACCGGCGAGCGCGGCAGCGCAGCGGCATCGGAGAGCATTTCGAACTTGTTCCGTCGGTACACTCCCGTGCCCCGTTCCAGGGAAAGCAGCAAGTCGCCCTGACTGGTCAGGCTGGTGGCCGTGATCCGGGAGTCCAGCGCCGGCAACTGCGGCACGGGACTGTCGAACACTCCGTCGCGGTAACGCAGCAGGGTGGCGCCTTCCAGGCGGATCCACAGATTTCCGTCGCCGTCCGGCGTGAGGCCCAGAACGCTCCCGCTGTTCAGCATTCCAGGCGCCTCCCGGATCAGGCGAAAATTCAAACCGTCGAAACGGATCAGCCCGGCCTGGGTTCCGATCCACAGATACCCGTCGTTGGATTGCGCGATCGCGTACACCGGACCGCGTGGAAAGCCCTGCTCCGTGCCCCATCGCTCGTGAACGTACTGCGACATGGCACGGTTCGGATCGATGGCGTATGCAGGGGCCGCCAGGGCAGCGAAGCACGCCAGAAGAACCAAACCGTACCGGCAATTAGGGCAGGTATTCGAACTTCTCAACAATCACCTCGACGTCATGCTGCAACGGGTTCCGCTGATTGGCGAAGGCATACAGGTTCAAACGTACCGACTCGCTGCCGGGCGAAGGAATCCCCGAAGTGAACGCGTGCGCGGCCACAACCTGCGCGTCGCGAGTCGTCTGGAACGCCACTTTTCCGGGCTCCCAGACAAACGAATAGGCCAGTGGCCCGGGAGGCGCCAGGAAACGTACCACGTTCGCCGGGATGTAATACGGCTGGACCACGAACTGCGCATTCTTGCCGGAGGATTCTCCCCAGCGGCTGATTTCGACGTCAAGTTCGCGGTAGGGTCCGGAATCATCCCAGGTGGAGATGGCAAGTACCGCGGCCGGCTCCAGGCGGGAAACGTCGCGGACCACAAAACGGTAGGATCCGTAACCCAGGCTGCGGGGCATGTCTATTTCGGAACTGGTCCACACGGCTCCCTTCCTTGCGATGCGAAGGTGCAGGAATCCGTTCTTGTCCACCGTTACGTTCGCCGGATCATAGAGGTTGCGCGAACCTCCGGGTGTGCCGGGGGTCCGGCGAACGTCCCATTCGTATCCACTGAAATCCACCACTTTCGGCGTGCGGTGATCCAACATCGGCCCCTCGGCGGTGGCTAAGGCATGTATGAGGCCACCCGGTTGCGGAAGCTCATCCATGGTCGGCGGCGGCTTGTAGCTCGCATCCACCAGGAGAGCCGCGTATGCGCTTCCGGGGTGGGTGGTATTCTTCCACTGCGAATCGGGCCGGATCGCGGTGAAAGGCTGATTTGAAAGCGGCTGGACCCACCACACGCCACTGCGGGCGAATAACACGATACGCTGCCCGGGCTGCGCCCCGGTAACGCGGCCCTCGATCGGCAGGAGTATATCCGGGCTGCCCTCGCCGGCCGGGGGCAGCCGCGTGAATTCAACCGAGGAGTGGGCCGGAGTTTGAGACGGCCGGCAGCCGCCCATGGCCAGACAAACAATTCCCAACGTTGCGACCACGCTCGCCGCATGTGGAATATGGATCATGTAGCAAGATTTCCCGCATCCCGTGGGTATTCCTAAATCGTATCAAACCCCGGCGGAACCACGTATACCCTGGACGCGGCATCTACCGCTACCACGTTCGGGTTATTAGAACCGGTAGCCGAATCCGACAGACGGCTCGGCTCGATGGGTTACCCGGTCCGCTCCGATCGCCTCAGCCACGTCGAAGGTCGGACTGTTGTAAACCAGGCCGCGATACTCGGCCCGCACGAAGACTCGCTTGGTGATGTTGAAGTCCGCGCCCGCGCCATACACGAAGGCGAGCCGCGCCTGGGTGGATGCTCCGGCAGTGCCCCGGGGATCGAACACCAGGCCGCCAAGCCCCGCTTCGGCAAACGGTGTGAAGCTTTTGAACGGGTGCCGGTAGACGTAAGCCGCGGTCACCTCGTGCTGATTCGAATTCACTCCCAGCGTGCCATCGGGCAGGCCATAGGTTTGCGAATTGCGCGAATAACCGTAGTTCACTTCCACTCCATGGTTCTCCAGGAAGAAGAACCGGTATGTGCCTAGCACGCCGCCGCTGTTGGTGGCTCCCTGTGGAATGCCGTTGTCGTTTGTGGTTTTCACAAAGCTGCCGAACGCCTGGACCGAAACCTCCGAACGGCCCGCCTCCTGGGCAAATACCGGCATTGCCGCAAGCGCCGCACCCATAAGAACCGCCGTGAGACCTTTTGATTGAAACATTGTTTTGACTCCCTGTATTTTTAAGTTAGCCGGCTTCCCTGCCGGTCGTCACTCACTAAGGCAAGTTACTTTCCAAAATGAGTTAGTATTACTTACAGAAACTTACAGGAAGGGATATGTCACTTACCGGGGTTTGACTGCCGGAATCGCGGCAGGTGTCGTTATCCGGGCAGCAAGGGCGGCCATCGCCAGCCCCGCCAGGGCGTCAGCCAGGTAATGATAGCGGCCATAGACGGTCGCCACCGCGATTAAGAGTGCCATCACAAACAGAAACCGGCTCACCCATTTGTGTTTCGGCAAGGCCTGCCGCATACCGAATGCCGCGGAGAACGCGGCGCCTACGTGCGCGCTCGGGAAAACGCTGGTGTGGATCCCGCAATTGCCCAGCATCCACCAGTTGAACCTCCGAAAGATCGTGTCAAATGACGGCACATCCTGTCCGAAGAACAACAGGCGGGGCGGCTCGGAGGGCCAGAACGGGAATTGCGCGTAGCAAAGCAGGACACCCACCGTGAAGACGAGCAGGAAACGGTCCACGTGGTCGCGCCGCCGGTACAGGTACAGCATCGCGAGGGAAAACGGCGCGAGCGCGTAGACCAGCGCATAAGCGATTTCGAGTACCGAAGGAAGTAGAGGCCCGAACGCCTCAATCGCGGTCCTGGCGCCGCCGCGCAACACCAACCGGTCCCAGGCCACCCAGAATGACTCCAGAGCGTGGCCGTGGTGCGGTAGCGCGAACCAGCCCATCTCGCGGTAGGCCAGCAGTATCATGCCCAGCGGCAGCCAGTCGCGAATCACGCTGAGCGCCGCGCTTCGCCGCTCCCGATCGCAATAGACCAGCAGAGCGCCAGTCAGAATCACCGCCAGATTCGAGAGCAGCACCCGGTTCCGGACACTCGCGGCCACCGGCAGAATTATCGCGATGGCTGCGGCATACACCAGGAAAGCGGCGATGACCCGCTCCGGTAGCCTCACCAGGGCAGTGCGGCAACGCGCGCGAACAATCGGCCCCGTGACGCGTAAGCCCGGATCAGCGAGCGCGATTGGCATTTAGTAAATGGTCCTCACGAGCGGCGCACGAGACGAACCGCCCGGGGTTCGCCTCCAGGGACTCCACCGCGTCGCGGGTTTGACGCAGCGAAGTCTCCAGGGAATCGATCGAGAGATGATTGACGATGGGGCTGACGAGCCAGCGCAGCGACAGCGGGATGTCGCGCGTCAAGGCGATGGCTTCCAGTTCGAGATAGACCCCGCCGTCGCGCTCTTCATATCTGGCAATGCTGTGCATCCGCCAGATGAAACCGCTTCCCTGTCCGGGCTCCAGAAAGTGCTCCCCGCTTTCTCCGTAGTCCTGAATTTCCCGCATTTCGGTGGTGGCGCCGATGTTGTACCCGCGAGTCCGGCCGGCGGAAAACTCGCGAGTGCTGTATTGACCCTCCATCGCCGCGCTGACGAACAGCACCTTACGCTGCCATACCATGGAGAATCGCTGCTCCCCGGCCGTGCAGGCCAGCGCCTTCGATTCGACAACCGCGGGCCGGTAGACATCTTTGTACCGGTCATAATCGCGGAGCACGGCGAGCAGGGATGGAATGGTGGCGTGAGGGATGAAGATCGCGCCAATCCAGTCGTGGATCAATCCGTTCGGCACGCCGCGGATTCCGTGTCCGGCCACCGGCACGACCAGGATTTTGCCGCTCTGCAGGCTGGAAGGCCGGCCGGTCGCTTCGTCCGCCCATAAGAACGGTTGCCGCCCATTCAGGCGCGCCTGCATTCCGGCGTCGGCGCTTTCGATATAGCGATCCCACGCCTGCAGGGTGTTCGCCCGCAGTTCCATTGCATGAAGGAATCCGGGGAGCCCCGCTGTCAGGAACGTGAGGTCTAGAATTATATGAGCGGCTTTCATCACTTGTCTCCCCGCCTGTAGAAAGGCAAGTGGAGGGCCGCCCGCCGCGAATGAGAATACAGCAGTTAGCTAAATAGCAAGTGCTAACATTGCCGGCAAATGCCGAAATACCGACAGACTGCGGGCACCTCGGAACTGTCACGGAATAACTATGTCAACCTGGTGGGGCAGGCTTCAGCCTGCGCCGGGCTTCAGCCCGGCCTGCGCGGCAGCGGGACTGAAGTCCCGCGCAGGCTGAAGCCTGCCCCACTGAGTTATAACTCATAGATGATGACTTAGTCGCCACTTACTGCGCGGCGGCCGCCAGGAGTGCCACGCCGGCTATGACCTGCACCAGATCGTGAGGTAGTGCGTGCCGGGCCTCCAGGTACGCGGCGCTGTTGTAGGATATCTGGACCTTGCCTTCGGGATTCTCCCAGACCAGGATCTTCAGAGGCAGGTCGATGGCGATCGTCGGTGAAGCAATCATCAGGGGAGTGCCCGCTTTCGGATTGCCGAAGATCAGCAGCTTGGTTGGCCGCATGGACAAACCGGCGCGTTCCGCTTCCCCGCTGTGATCGATCACCGTGAACAGCTTGATTCCCTTTGCCTGGAGCGTCTCCTCGATTTTCCGCACGGTTTGCTCCACCGGGAGATGGCCCGTGAGGGTGACGATGCCGGAATCTGGCGTGTTCAATTTAAGCTGCCTCGTCGCGCATCTGCACGCTGGACCACACCGGCTGGAGTTGGGCGCGCATCCGCGTCTGCGCCCGAAACAGGCGTGTTTTCGCGGCCGGCAGGGTCAGACCGGTCGCCGCCGCGACTTCACGAATCGTCAGGCCGGAAAACGCGTACAGCTTAAACACTTCGCACAAACGCTCCGGAAGCCGGGAGGCGGCCTCCGAGAGAGCCGAAGCGAGCTCGCGGGAGAGTGCGGAATTCTCCGGGCTCAACCCTGTCGAGACGGGTTGCGACGAGGGTCCGCTCCCCGCCAGTTCATCGAAATTGATCCAGCGGAACCGGAACCTGGGCTGGCGCAGCAGCATGAGGCAGTGGTTCGTCACGATGCGGGTGATCCACGTTTTGAACGCGGAATCACCCCGGAAGCTGTCCAGATGGCGGAACGCCGTCAGGTAGGCGGACTGTACGGCATCCTGCGAATCCTCCTCCGAGCGCAGGATTCCGCGCGCCACCCGAAGGGAGCCTGGATAATGGTGCTCAAACAATTCGCTGATGGCGGCTTCGTCTCCACGCTTGCCGGCGGCGATCAGTTCCAGTTCGCGACTCTCAGGCATGCCTCCGTAATGGCAAGTAGAGCGCCAAACGCCACGAGCCCCAAAACCGCACAACTGGCGGACTTTAGCCGGGCGCAAGAGTGCCGAAGCTGACAGCAAGTGCCGAAAGGTCGTCACTCGAGGCGGTCACTTGGGCAAGGAAGCCTGCACGAACTTCACCAGGTCGGCATGGTACTTGGCCGCCGCGGGCTGGTCGATATAGACCATGTGGCCCGACTCGTAATAGCCCGAGCGAGATATTGTTCTTCTTGACCTCGTCCGACACCTTCAGGTGGGCGATGGTCCACTCCACCGGGTAGAACGGGCAGGCGAAATCGTAATATCCCATGCCCACGAACAGATGCATGTGCGGATTCTTGGCGAAGCCGTCCTCCAGGTTGACCACCGTGTTGTATTCGCCGGACCACGGCGGCGCGTTGCCGGCCACGTAGTACAGGTTGTCGTTCTTGTAGTTCAGGTCGTTGCGGACGTAGGCTTCGAAGGCGGTCAGGAAGCAGTCTTCGATATTGGCGTTGCTGTAATCGAAGCTGGTATTGGTGGCGCCGGCATCCAGTTGGTAGCCGGCGAAGCGCGAATCCAGGCGCGACGTCATCAGGTGCTGGTCGCGCAGCAGTTCGGTGCTGAACGGCCCCAGCGGCACGCGCAGGTCGAGCGACATCGATGAAGCTCTTGGAGAGGCCCGGTGTAGCGCGCCATGTCGGTCAGCACCTTGTCGCGCTGGGCCTGCGTGGCGCGCGCGCCATCGAACAGATATTCCAGGTATTCGCCCGAGGCGAATTCGCGCGCCTGTTTGGCGATCTGCTCCACCGATGAGCTTCTGCAGATCGGGCGGCAGCTTCTTGTGATAAGTGCGCGGTCATGATTTCGGTGGGCAGCGTGCTCAACTGGCGCTGTTCGCCCGCGCTGGCGTTGGCGTCGATGACCGCCGAGAGCAGCATCACGCCGTTGATGGGAATGTCGTGGTCGGTCAGGTAGCCGGCGAGTCCCGCCGCGCGCGTGGTGCCGTAGCTTTCGCCGCCCACGAACAGCGGCGAACCCCAGAGGTTGTACTCGTTCAGGAAGCTGCGGATGAACTCGCCGAAGGCCGCCAGGTCGTTCTCCACGCCGCCGAAATCGGGGCCGAACTGGGCTGGTCCGGGCGGCTGAAGCCCGTGCCCATGGCGTCGATGAAGACCAGGTCGCCGGTATCCAGCAGGCAATTGGGATTATCGACGTAGGTGTACGGCGGCGGCGTGGCCAGGCCGTTCGGATGCCAGCTTCACCATCTTGGGGCCGAAGGCGCCCATGTGCAGCCAGACGGTGGCCGCGCCCGGTCCGCCGTTGAACAGGAACCAGACCGGCCGCTTGGATTTGTCGGTGACGCCGTTCTTGGAGTAGTAAATGTAGAACAGGTGGCCCCTCGGTCACGCCGCTGGTGGCCTGCTGGATGGGCATGAAGCCGACGTGCGCGGTGTACTGGATGGTCTCGCCCGTGCAGCGTGATCTGGTGCTGCGTGGTGATGGGCTGCGCCGGGTAGTTGATCGGCTGCATCTCTTCCGTGGCTGTAATTGAAGCGGTAGAAGTCGTTGGTCGCGCCGGCGGCGCCGCGCCCGCGGCCCCTGCGCGAAGGCTCCCACGCCCGTGGCGGCGAGCGATGAGGATGCAGAATGTAATGAAATCGTCCGTGGATTCTCATGGCATTGCTCCTTGGTTGCGCCGCTTATTTGCCGGCGCGATCGCTTCGTTGACGAACCTGGCCAGGTCGCCCTGCAGTTTGACCAGCGCCTTGTTATCGACATAGGCCATCTGCCCGGCCTCGAAATGGCTGACGGTGATGTTGTGCGCGCGCACTTCCGGCGACACGTTCAGGTGGGCCAGGCGTAAACTCGGTGGCATAGAACGGCGCGCTCAGATCGAAGTAGTTCATGCCCACGAACAGGCGCAGATTGGGGTTGCGGGCGAACGCGCCGGCAAGGCTCGCGTCGTCGCTGCCCGGTGGAAGTGAAGGCGCCCGACGCCGCCGCTCGACAGGTAGAAGATTCCGTTGCTGTTCGCCGTTGAAGGTCAGCTCGTGCCGCAGGTAGGCCTCGTAAGCGGTCTGGAAGCCGCCGGCGAGATTGCTCACGTTGAAGTCGATGGCCGCGGCGCGGGCCGCCGAAGCCGCCGCGTCCGCCGCCGCCGCCGCGCCCGCCTCCGCCGCCGCCGGCACGAAGCCGCGTGACGCGCGCATCCGAGTTGGAGAGCCCGCGGTGCTGGTCGCGCATCAGCTCGCCGTTGAAGCGATCGAGCGTGATGCGCAGATCGTTGTTGACCACGAACGCCTTCGAGAGGCCGGTGAGCCGCGACAGGTCGGCGAGCACCTTGGTGCGTTCCTCGGCAGTCATGCGGTCGCCTTTGTAGAGCGCGTGCAGATACTCGCGCGAGGCGAACTGGCGCGCCTGTCCGGAAATCTGCTCGGCGCTCATGGCGCTCAATTCCGGCGCCAGCTTCTTGTGATACCAGGCGGCCATGACCAGGCTGGGCAGCAGGGTGATGTACTGCGCATCGCCGGCCAGCGGCATCGGCGCTCGTGGTCATGGAGAGCAGCACCACGCCTTGAACCGGGATCTGGTGCTCGGTGAGGATAAGCGGCCAGGCCGGCCACGCGGCCGTGCCGAAATCCTCGCCCGCCAGGAACAGCGGCGAATTGCGGCGGTTGTTGGTGTTGAGAAAGCTGCGCACGAACTCGGCGAGCGAGGCGATATCGCCGGCGGTATTCCAGAAGCCGGCGCCGCTGGCCCGGCTGGTCGGGCCGGCTGAATGCGGTGCCCACGGGATTCACGAATACCAGGTCGGCCTGGCCGAGCAGCGTATTGGGATTGTCGGCCCAGCCGTAAGGCGGCTCGCCGGCGGTGCCGTCGCTGGCCCACTTCATGCGCTTCGGACCGAAGCCGCCAAACTCCTGCCAGGTGGCGGCCACTCCCGGCGCGCCGCCGAAGAAGAACACCAGCGGGCGCGCGACGCCGTCGCTGACGCCGTCTTTGGCATAGCTGGTATAAAACAGGTGGGCTTCCGATTGGCCGGTGGTGGCGTTGCGCAGGGGCAGGTAGCCGGCGCGCGCCGTGTAGGCGAGCGATTCGCCGTTGACCGTGATCTTCTGGTGCGTTTCCGTGGGCGGCGCTATCGGGGATCGGCCACGCCTGCGCCGGCCGCGGTGTCATAAGTTGAAGAAGTCGCTTGCCGCGCTGGACTGCGGTGCTCCGGCGGCGGCTCCGCGTCCCGTGGGATTCGCGGGTGCGCCGGACTGTTGTGCCGCGGCGGCGGCTCGTCCGGCCCGGCCGCCCTGGGCCCACGCAGCAATAGGCAGGCACAGCATGGCCACGAACAAGAATTGGGGGTTCCGAAAATATCGCATTGCTGAGATGGTACTACACGATGCCGAAGGCCTGGCGGACCAGGTTCCCGATGCCGGGCGCGCAGGCGAGGGCGTTCTTGCGATCGATGCGCCGCGACCCGTCCAGTGCGAAAAACAGGCCGCCCGCTTCTTCGATGATCGGCTTGAGCGCGGCCAGATCCCAGACCTCGACTTTGGGCTCGAACCAGATGTCCGTTTTGCCCGCGGCCAACATACAGCCATCCAGCGCGCCTCCGTACGACCGCACGGCCCAGGAGCGCTGCATCAGTTCCATCACTAGCGGCAGGTGGGCAGCGGCCTGCGCCAGTTGCAGGCCATTGGGGCAGAACACGGCGCTCTTCGATAGACGCGACGGCGGATACGTGAAGGCGCTCCCCGTTGCGGTAGGAGCCGCCGCCGCGCGCGGCCCAATACGTTTCTTCGAGCATGGGAAAATGCGCGACTCCGGCGAGCGATTCGCCGGCTTCCTCCAGCCCGACCAGGACGCACCAGAAGCGATTGCCGCGAACGAAATCGCGCGTGCCATCGATCGGGTCGATGATCCAGCGGCGGCCGCTGGTTCCGGGCTTGCTCGATCCCTCTTCGCCCAGGATGCCGTCGCCGGGAAACTCGCGTTCGATGGCTTCGCGGATGAGGCGCTCGTTTTCCTTGTCGGCAATGGTAACGGGCGAATCGTCCGGCTTGGTTTCGGCGGAGATGCCCCCGGCTCGCAGGCGCTTGGCATTCTCGCCGGCCTCGAGGGCGATGCGCCGGGCAAATTCCAGTTCCTTCGTGTAGTTCATGATTAGCGCGCCAGAGCCACGGCCAGCAGGATGGCGCGCTGGGTGCCGCGCCAGGCGTCCTTACCATCAAACGATTCGTTGAGAGAATGCGCCCCCATGCCGACTCCGCCGCCGGAGATGGTGATCGCGGGAATCCCCAGGTTCATGGGCACGTTGGAATCCGTGGAGCCCTCGCGCAACACCTCATCGATCTGCATGGCGCGCGAGACGGCCATGGCGGTCTGCACGATGGGACTGTCTTTGGGGGTCTGGCCGGCAGGGCGCATGCCCACGAGTTCCGCCGACGCGGTGACGGCTCCACGGCCGTTCCAGCGGGCGTTCTCCTCCTCCACCGCCTCCTTGATGGCGGCGTGGAATTTGTTGTCGAGTTCCTTGAGGGACGCGACGTCGGCGGAGCGCATGTCCACCTCCATCCAGGCCTCAAAGGGAATGGCATTCACGCTGGTGCCTCCTCCGACGCGGCCCACATTGAAAGTGGTCTTAGGCTTGGCGGGCACCTGAAAGGCGTCGATCTTGGCGATGGCGCGGCCCATGGCCTGAATCGGATTGGCCATGCCGAAGGCGCCATAACTGTGGCCGCCCGGCCCTTTGAAGGTGACCTTGTAGCGATTGCTGCCGACGCCGATGTGGGTGATGCCGAGGCCGGTGCCATCCACGGAAACGAATTTATCGATCTGGCCCTTGAGGCTGTCGAAGAAGAGGCTCTTCATGCCGCGCAGATCGCCGAGGCCTTCTTCGCCGACGTCGGCGACGAAGGTGATGGTCCCGGGGGTTTCGACGTGTCCTTCGTCCAGGGAGCGGATGACCGAGAGCATCAGGGCAAGGCCGCGGCAATCGTCGCCGATTCCCGGACCCTTCATGAGGTCGCCCGTGCGCGTGACTTTGACGTTGGTGCCCTCGGGAAATACGGTGTCGAGATGGGCGCTGAAGACCAGGTTCGGGTGGGCGGATTTCCCGGGCCGCACGCCGATCACGTTGCCGGCTTTATCGATGCGGACATCGTGGAGATGCAATTCTTCGAAGAGGCGCTTGAGTTCCAGGCCGCGCTTGTCTTCGTGGAAGGGCGGGGCGGGGATCTCGCAGACCTGCACCTGCAGATCCAGCGTATGCGGTCCGTCGGCGCGGGCGGCTTCCATGGCGGCGCGGACCGTGGGTTCCTTCATGAGTACTTCGGGTGACTGGGCCAGCGCGGGTGCGGCTAAAGAGAGTATGAGGGCAAAGCTTGCATATTGCATTTTTGACAAGCTTACCACTCCCGGCCGTGTGGGGGCCGGAGGTTCACCACGGAGACACAGAGAACACGGAGGAAACACGGAGGAGCGAGAAACGCAGCGGTACGTTATGCGGCCGTGCGGACGCCGGTTGCAGAGAGTACTTGCCTTTCCCTTCGAAAATACCCTGGTATCTGTATTGGGAACAGACGCGGGGCACATCAGATTATTTAGAGGAGGGTCACGCTCGCCATGCCGGCTCGTGGACTATGGGTTCTTCTCCTTTCTGTTGCGGCTGCGTCCGCCCAAATCTCTCAAGTTTCCATGGTTCCTCTTGAAGGTCCGCGGGCGGGCGCGGCCGAAGCCGTATTCCAACGCGCCGCCACTGCACCCGTCATGAAATGCGGATTCAAGCCTATCGCTCCAGCTTTAAATTTCAACCTGCGGTACGAAGCAGGCTACAGCCTGACGTTCCCCATAGATCCAGTCCATGGACCAAGCCACGGGCTGAGTCTATTGCTGCGCCTGCAGCCAGAAGCCGCCAATGGAAAGCCGATGTATCTGGCGAGCCGCTACGATCTTCCCGGCGGCGGCGATGCCGGGGAGGAGGCGACGCTCCGGGCACGATTCGGATTGTCTGCAGGGGCGTGGCGCGTCGAGGCGCTGGCCATCGACGATGCCGGCAAAGCATGTCGCGCGGATTGGCGGGCCGACGTGAAAGCAGACCCAACACCAGTTGCAACCAAACCCCAACAGCGGCTGCGCCGCCTCACGGTCTTCGTCGATTCGCAACCGATCCGCATTACACCCGGCCTATTCCCGCCATCCGATCTCGCGATGTTGACGGGCTCGCTCGCTGCCCTGCTGCGGTTCATCCCGGCTCAATCGGCGCGCCTGGTCATATTCAATATGTCGCAGCAGAAGGAGTCGTTCCGGAGCGATAGCTTTCAGCCGGCGGCGCTGCCAGAGGTTGGCAAGACCATCGAGGGAACACAGAGCGGAACGATCGACTACGGGAGTCTTCGGCCGCAGATGACCGCAGAGTTCGTGGCAGGTTTAGTGAATCGGGAACTTCGCGAACCCGACCCGGCGGATGCGGTGGTGTTTCTTGGAGCCGCCGGACAGGAGCGATACAAGATTCCGCGCGGGATGATTGTCACGGGCGCCTCACATCCGCTTTTCTTTTACCTTCAACTTGGCCTGCCGCGAACTTCGGGCGGGCCGCACACTCTGGGATACACGCCACCGGCAGGGTCTACTATCGGGACGCCGGCTTGCCACGGTCCCGAAACAGGAGGACCGTGTATGGGGGGACCACCGCCTCCCCCACCCGGTCCGTCACTTCGGCTTTCTTCGGCACCCATTGGCGACGCGATCAGCGACTCGGTAGCGATACTCGGGGGACAAACCATTGCCGTGAGTACTCCCATGGAGTTGGCCAAGGCCCTGGGGCGGATTGCATCGTCACACGCACGACAACGGTGAAGGATGTGGCAACACCTGACGGGTGTAATAGGCGGGGTCGGCGAATTTCTGGGTGTAGATGCGCTCCCAGCGGGCATCGTTGAGACACTGGCGGCATTGGCCGCACTGGCACCGGGGCTTCGGCGCTTTACTCCCCGGACGCGTTGCGGCTCGAACGCGCCGGGGGAATCTCGATTTCTCCATCACCTTTCTTATCGGTTCGACGCCGGGCAAACTTCAGGGAGGCGGCACGCGATAATCGGAGGTATGAAGCGCGAGGCATACGCCGCAGCCCGAATCGTCTCTCCCACAGTGCACGCCTACTTTGCGCGGCGGATGGCGCAGTACCGGAACGAGGGTCCCGGGTGCCCGGCGCCGGTGCCGGAGGCGGAAGCCATCGAAGCCATGATCGACGCGGCATTCTGGGCCAGCCTGCGGCGGGAAGAGGGCTACCTGCCGCGGATTTCGCTGGCGTTTCTGTCGCCGGACCAGGCCGCGCATCCCCTGGTGTTCGAACGCGCGCTGCCGCTGGCTCCGGCGGCGTTGACGCGGATTGCGCCCGCCGTAGAGCGCCACGGCATTCACCTGGGCGTATGGCACAGCGGTGAGGACCTCTATGTGTGGGGCACCACGCGCACGATACCGGGCTACTGCTTCGTGCTGGAAGTGGCGGCGCCCGGTCTGCTGGTGGTGAAGCACCACAGCGGCGACGAGGCGGGCAAATTCGTGAACGTGGTGCTGCTGGAGGGCGACCTGATCAAGCTGGTGGACGAGCATGCTTCCGAGACACCCGAGTGTCCGGAACTGCTCACGTCGCTGCTGGGGTTCGCGCCCTCGGCCTCGTGGGCGCATTCGGTGAACGTGCTGGTCCAACTGGCTCTTTCGATGCGGGAGCACGGGCGCGGGCGGGGCTCTGCTGGTGGTGCCCGCGGACAGCGAGGCGTGGCGGGAATCGATTGCGGCGATGGCGTACCCGGTGTCGCCGCCGTTTGCGAAACTGGCGGAGTTGAACCAGCAGGACGCGGCGCACGAAGAACTGGAGCGGACCGTCGAATGGGTGGCGGGACTAACGGCGGTGGATGGCGCGGTAGTGATGAACGACCGGTATGAACTGCTGGGCTTCGGGGCGAAGATCGCCCGCCGCCGGGGCTGCCCGCAGGTGGAAGAGATCACGCTGACCGAGCCGATTCAAGGGCAGGTGGCGGCGCGGGTGCATCCCGACGACCTGGGGGGCACGCGTCACCTGTCGGCGGCTCAGTTTGTCCACGATCAGCGGGACGCGCTGGCGCTGGTGGCGTCGCAGGACGGGCGGTTCACGGTATTCGAATGGTCGCCCTGCGAGAAGACGGTACGCGGGCATCGCATGGAAGCGCTGCTGCTGTGATTATCGCCCGGCGGGGCGCGGACGGCGGCGCGCGGAGATGACGGCTGTGTTGAGCCCGACGGTATTCAAGCCGCCGAAGAAACGGGCGTGCTCGATCTTCATGCAGCGATCCATGACGACCTGGAGTCCGGCTTCGCGGGCGCGCGCGGCGGCGGCTTCGTGGACGACGCCGAGCTGCATCCAGATCACCTTGGCGCCGATGGCGATGGCTTCTTCGACGATGGAGGGAACGGCGGCGGGCTCGCGGAAGATATCGACCACTTCGACGCCGCCCGGGAATCGCCGTGAGCGAGGGATAACAGGTACGCCCGAGGACGGCGGATTCTCGCGGGTTCACCGGGATCACGTCGTAGCCTTCAGCGAGCAGATAGATGGCCGCGAAATGGCTGGGCCGGAACGGATTCGAAGACAGGCCGACCATGGCGATGCGGCGGTAGCGTTCCAGAATGGCGAGGCGGTCCGCGGCGCTGCTGGCGAAACTGCCCTGGTTGACGGGCGAATTGCCGCCGACGCCTTCCTGCAAGAAATCTCCGAACGAAACGGCACACTGGTTCATACGCTGGCTTTCAACGCCCGGTCCAGATCCCAGAAGATGTCCTCCGGCTCTTCGAGGCCGATGGAGAGGCGGATCAGGTCGTCGCTGATACCGCCGGCCAGGCGTTCTTCCGGGGTCAATTGCTGATGCGTGGTGGAGGCGGGGTGAATGACCAGGCTCTTGGCGTCGCCGATATTGGCGAGGTGGGAGAAGAGTTGCAGGGATTCGATGAAGCGGCGGCCGGCATCGAGTCCGCCTTGAATGCCGAAGGTGAGCACGCCTCCGCCGCCTTTGGGCAGGTAGCGCTGGGCCAGCGAGTGGTAACGGCCGCCCGGCAGGGTGGGGTAGTTTACCCAGGCGACGCGCGGATGATTTTGCAGAAATTCGGCCACCGCGAGGGCGTTGCGGGAGTGGCACTCCATGCGCAGCTTCAGGGTTTCCAGGCCTTGCAAAAACAAAAAGGAATTGAAGGGGCTGAGCGCGGGACCGAAATCGCGCAGGCCTTCCACGCGGGTTTTCATGATGTAGGCGAAATCGCCGAAGGTCTCGTAGAAGCGGATGCCGTGATAGCCCTTGCTGGGTTCGAGGAGTTGCGGGAAGCGGCCCTGGTCCCACGGGAAGCGGCCGCTATCGACGATCACTCCGCCGATGGAAGTGCCGTGGCCGCCGATGAACTTGGTGGCCGAGTGGACTACGATATCCGCGCCGTGCTCGATGGGGCGGCAAAGATAGGGCGAGGCGAAGGTGTTATCGATCATGAGCGGCAAATTATTTTCGTGGGCGACGGCGGCCACGGCGGCGATATCGAGCACGTTCATGCGCGGATTACCGATGGTCTCGGCGTACAGGACGCGGGTGCGGGGCGTGATGGCGCGGCGGAAGTTTTCGGGGTCGTCGGGATCGACGAAAACGGTCTGGATGCCGAGGCGGCGGAAGGAGACGTCGAACTGGGTGTAGGTGCCGCCGTACAGGGTATTGGCGGCGACAATCTCGTCGCCGGCTTCGAGGAGTCCGGTGAGGGCGATGAACTGTGCCGCCTGCCCGCTGCCCACGGCGAGGGCGCCGACTCCGCGTTCGAGCGAGGCCATGCGCTCTTCAAAGACGGCGGTAGTGGGATTCATGATGCGGGTATAGATGTTTCCCAGCCGCTGGAGGTTGAACAGGGCGGCGGCGTGCGCCGTATCGTCGAAGACGTAGGACGTGGTCTGGTAGATGGGCACAGCGCGGGCGCCGGTTTCGGAGTCGGGCTGCTGCCCGGCATGGAGTGCGCGCGTAGCGAACCCAAAAGCGTGGTCGTTGGAAGCGGTCATTTCATTCAAGGTACCAGTTGGGAGCGGGGACGAAGGGCGGCGGGAGAATTCATCGCGGAGGCGCGAAGGCGCAGAGGAAAGACGCGGAGAAAGTCAAAGTGAAGAGACGAACGCTTGCTACACGGGTATCTTATGCAACACAAGGAGGACCAATCGACGGGGTAAAGATTCCGTAGTATGCTGTCGGCACGCGGTTTCACCACGCGATTCGGATTACGGCTTGGATTTCAGCGCGGCGATGACGCGATCCGTCACTGCCTGGATGATCTCTTCGATTTCGGTGGAGGCGGGGCCGGCGGCGCGGGATGGCGGCGGGATGGCAATGGACCCCGGGACCGCGGGCAGATCGCAGACGGCGCACTCCGGGTCTTCGTGGCGGGGGTCAGGCAGGCCCAGCTTTTTCTTGATGGCGACCAGGTCGGCGGCTTTGTCGCTGGAGATGTGAGAAAGCGGCGCGCCCAGTTGCGCCGACAGCATCAGGGTCCAACAATAGGTATCCACGACTTCGGCGTACCATTCCGCGTGGGTGACGGTGTCGCCCCAACAGACAATGCCGTGATTGCCGAGCAGCACGGTATTGTGCGTTTTGACGAACGGGATGACGGTGCGCGCGAATTCCGGTGTACCCGGGGTTTCGTACGGGGAGAGCGCCACCTTGCCGATGAAGACTTCGTATTCGGGGATGACGCAGGTGGGCGGCACGCGCCCGACGATGGCGTACGCGGTGGCGTGCGGGGGATGGCAATGGACCACCGCTTTGGCCTCGGGGACCTCTTTGTAGATCTCCAGGTGCATGAGGATCTCGCTGGTGCGGGGGCGGCCGCCGGCGAGTTGTTTGCCTTCGAGATCGACCATGCAGAGATCCTGCGGGCGCAGGTCGGCTTTGCTCAACAGCGTGGGGGTGCAGATGACCTGGTTGGGGCCGATGCGATAGGAGATATTGCCGCCATTGCCATCCACGTACTGGCGCTGCCAGAGCTTGCGGCCCACGTTGCAGATCTCCTCCTTTACCGCCTCGGCTTCGGGGCAAGTGAAGAGGTCGTTGCCGCCGGCGGGCGCTCTGCCGCCGCGGCGGACGGAGATGCGGTGCTGCTCGGTAAATTCGAGCGCCGAAGGGGTCATCACGGCGTTCTCGCTGACAAGCAGTTCGGTGGTGTCGTCCTTTGCCGCCGCGGTCAGATCGCCGAGGGTGATGACTTTCTCCTTGCTCAGATCGATAGACTTCATAGAATCCGTAGGGCGCCGCCGCCAATCACGATGCGGCGCTGCCGGGTGAAGGTCATGGGCGTGGTGACTCCTTCGCCGGTGGGCGTGGCGATGCTGTGACTCAGATAGCTGGGCAGGTTTAGAGAAGCGTAGCAGGGCGCGTTCTGCACGAACAGCGTGGCATTGAGGGCGCGCGCCATTTTGGTGGCGTTTTCCAGGTTGCGCGAATGAATCATGGCGGTGTGCCGGTAGCCATGCTCGGCGCGCACAGAGGCCCGGATGGCGGCGTCCACATCGGGAACGCGCACTACCGGGAGGAACGGCATCATCTGTTCCTCCTGCACGAAAGGATGCTCTTCGGTGGTTTCGCCGAAGAGCAGGTCGGTGCCCGCGGGCACGCGCACACCGGCGGCTTCGGCGAGCACGCTAGTATCCTGGCCGATGAACTCGCGCTTCACGTGCGGGTGGCGCACGCCGTTGGTCTCCGTGAAGGTGAAGGCCGCGCGGGTGAGCGCTTCGATGGCGCGGGCATCGAGTGGGACCGCGCCGGCGCGTCTCATGCTCTCCAGGAACGCATCGGCGACGGAGGCCACCACGAACACTTCCTTTTCCCCGATGCACAACAGGTTGTTATCGAACGATGCGCCCTGAATAATGGCTTTGGCGGCGGCGTCGAGATCCGCGGTCTGGTCCACGACTACGGGCGGGTTTCCGGGGCCGGCCGCGATCACGCGTTTGCCGAATTTCATGGCGGCTTTGACCACGCCGGGGCCGCCGGTGACGCACAGCAGGGCGACATCGGGATGCTGGAACATCTGCTCCGCGTTTTGAATGGTGGCTTCGCGCGCCATGGTGAGCACGTTGGCAACGCCGAGCTCGCGCAGAATCTCGCGGTTGAACATCTGAAGCGCGCGGGCGGCCACTTTGACGCCGGTGGGGTGCGGGCTGAACACGGCGGTATTGCCGGCGGCGAGGATGTTAATGGCGTTGCTGGCCATGGTGGGCACCGAATGGGTGGCCGGCAGGACCATGCCGATGACGCCCCAGGGGGCGTGCTCTACCAGGCAGAGTCCGGTGGCATCCGAACTGGCTTCACTGCGCATGGCGCCGGCGCCCAGCACCAGCCGGATATTGCGCAGCTTGATGGCCTTGTGGTCGGCGCGGCCGATTTTGGTTTCGGCCAGTTCGATGCGCGCGAGCTCCCCGGCATTCTCGTGGCAGATACGGCGGATGATGCCGTTCATCCGTTCGCGGTCTTCCAGGCCCATGGCGGCCACGCGCGGCTGTGACGCGGCGGCAGCTCTGACGGCTTCATCGACGGTCTCGAAGACGCCATCGTCGCCGGCGCCGCGGGCTTCGATGCGGGCGATGACTTCTTCGGCGATGGTGCGGATGAGGTCCTGGCTGGCGATCATCATTCGGTAAAGACTTATGGTAATCGATTTGGCCCGGCGGGTACGACGATCGGACGATTTTCATAGCCGTCTTACTATCCGTTTAGGGGGTACTCCGGTAGGGAGCCAGGCCACAAATGTTTCTTGACTTCGCGGAAGTGTGGCTGCATTCTGGCTTAACAACTCTTCAATCAACCGCCGGCAACGGCGGCAGTCCTCTGGGGGGATTCCTTGCCAACGGGCACTGGGGTGGTGCCGCATTCGCATTCCGAAGGGTTGAACGAAACGAGGATAGAGTATGAACGTCAGAGCGCAGTTCCTTTCCTGCGCCAGCATTGCCGCGCTGGCGCTTTCTTTTTGTTCGCAGAGCCCGGCGCAAAGTGACATGGCGCTGCGGTCGCGCGTCACCATCACGCACGTGAAGCCCGAGATGCTGACGGAATGGGTGGATTTGCAGAAGAACGAAGTGGTCCCGGCGCTGAAGAAGGCGGGTGAAAAGACCCGTACGGTCTATGTCACTTCCATCTTCGGCAACGCCTATGAGTATGCTCTGGTTTCGCCTATCGAAAAGATGTCGCAATTCGACGGGCAGAGTCCGATGGTAAAGGCGCTGGACGCGCCGGGCGCCGCGAGACTGAACGAGAAGCTTCGCAAGTGCGTCGAGAGTTCCACAAGTTTTATGGCCACGCTGCTGCCGGAGATCAGCAACATGCCAGAGGGGCCGACACCGAACATGGTCGTAACCGCGCGGTATCGCATTGCTCCCGGCAAGATGACGGACTTCCAGAACCTGATGAAGACCGAGGTGCTGCCGGTGTATAAGAAGGCCAAGGTGGGGCTGATCGTAAATCAGAGAGGCCCGGGAGCGAATCCGAGCGATGTGACAATCTTCACGGCGTACACCAAGTTTGCGGATATGGAAGGAGGGCCCTTCCTGACGCAACAGCTTGGCCGGGAAGCTGCGAACCGGGTAAACGCGAAATTCCTGGGTATGCGCAATCTGGTGGAGGTGGTGGTGCGGAGAAAAGTCGCAGATTTGAGTTTTTGACGCGCCGCCCCTTATGCCTGCGCGGAGAAACGCCGATATAGGAAGTGAACTTTCGGGGGCGCGGCAGCGTATCGGTTTGCGGATTGGCCTCACTATGAAAGCCGCTGTTTATACGCGATACGGGCCCCCGGAAGTTCTGGAGATTCAGGAAGTCGCGAAGCCGGCGCCCGGGGACAATGAGATTCTGGTTCGCGTCCACGCGGCGACGGTGTGCGCGGCGGACTGGCGGTTGCGAAAAGCCGAGCCGTTCTTCATTCGGTTTTTGAACGGTATCCGGGCGCCAAAGAAGGCCCGTATCCTGGGGATGGAGTTTGCCGGAACGGTGGAATCGGCAGGCACGGCGGTCACGCGGTTCCGCGCGGGCGACCAGGTATTCGGTTTGACCGGATTCCGGTTCGGCACGCATGCCGAATACCTGTGTGTGCCGGAGGATGCCGGCGTTGCCATCAAGCCGGTAAATATGACGTTTGAGGAGGCCGCGGCGGTCCTGTTCGGCGGGGTGACGGCGTTGCACTTTCTACGCAAGGCGGGGGTCCAGGCGGGCCAGAGAGTGCTGGTGTACGGCGCTTCGGGAAGCGTGGGGATTTTCGCGATTCAGCTCGCGAAGCACTTCGGGGCGCACGTCACGGGCGTGTGCAGCACCGCCAATTTGGACCTGGTGAAGTCTCTCGGGGCGGACGAAGTGGTGGACTACACCAGGGAGGATTTCTCGACGGCCGGAAGGGTCTACGACATCGTCTGCGACACCATCGGCAAGAGCGGTTTCGCGCGCACTCTGAAGTGCCTGAAGCGGGGCGGCGGCTATGTACGGATCGGGGGGTCGGGCGGAATGTTGGCGATGCTTGCAGGGATGCTGAGAGGTCAGTGGATCACCGTCACGGGCTCGGCAAGAGTCATCAGCGGAATGGCAAAAGCGGCCGAGGGTGACATGGCATTTCTCAAGGGACTGATCGAGGCTGGAACGCTCAGGACGGTGATCGACCGGCGGTATTCGCTGGAAGAGATTGCCGAGGCTCACCGGTACGCGGAGGCGGGCCACAAGAAGGGGCACGTGGTGATCCGGGTCGCGGGGCAGCCAGGAGATGACCGTGCGCGGTAGACTGGTGTTCGCAGAGGGAACACATGCTGATTCGAGAAGGGGGCGCGTTGCCGCTCCTGCTTCTACTGGCGGCTGGGGCGAGCCTGACGGCTCAGGAGCCCGCCGCGGGCCGGGCCGGAAGGGCGCAAGGCCGAGGTGAGGCCGCGGCCGTCGCGGGTTCCAAGGAGGACCCGGCCGCGGTGGAGCGCGGCGCCAAACTGTACGAGACCACTTGCGCGGGATGCCATGGAGTTTCGGCGCGCGGCGGGGTGGGCGCACCGGACCTGATTCGTTCATCGCTGGTGCTGGACGACGAGAAAGGCATTCTGATCGCTCCGGTGCTTCGGAACGGGCGGCCCGATGCGGGCATGCCCAAGCCGAACCTCACCGAAGCCGAGATTGGCGACGTGATCGCCTGGCTGCACGTGCAGACGTTCGCGGCGGGCCACCGTACCACGTATGCTTTCAAAGATGTGCTGACCGGTGACGCCAAAAAGGGGGAGGCGTATTTCGCCACCACTTGCAGCGGTTGCCACTCGGCGGCCGGCGACCTGAAAGGCATCGGGAGCCGTTACGATGCATTTGCGCTGCAAGCGCGGTGGCTGCAGCCGCGTGGAGGAAGAGGCGGCGGGCGCGGCGGGCGTGGCGGAGTGGCGAGGGAGCGGGCTCGGCCCGCGGCGCGGTCACGGTGACGGTGACGCTGGCGTCCGGCCAGAAGGTCTCGGGTACGTTGGACCGGGTCGACGATTTCAGCGTTTCCCTGCACGATGCTTCCGGCGAGTATCATTCGTTCACGCGCGACGGGGATTCTCCGAAAGTGGAAGTGCACGATCCGCTAAAGCCGCATACAGACCTATTGGCCAAGTACACGGATGCCGATATACATAACGTGACTGCCTACCTGGTGACACTGAAATGAGAAACCAGCGAATACAACCTGTTTGCCGAAATTCGCGCACCTCGGTTGGGCCGGATCGCTTGCTGACGCGCGCGGCTCGGAGGGGAGTTAACTTGGCCCTACTGCTCTGCGCATTCCTGACCCTGGCTCTTTCGGGAGCATACGGGCAAGGGCTCACACCGGCCGAACTGCTGAAGCCTCCAGCCGATAGCTGGCCGACTTATAACGGCGATTATTCGGGACGCCGGTTCAGTTCCCTGACGCAGATCAATGCATCCAACGTGCATGATCTCGCCTTGGCGTGGGCCGCGCGGTTCACGGCGGGCGGGGGCGGACGGGGAGGGGGAGTGCAGATCAAATCGACGCCGCTGCTGGTGAACGGCATCCTGTATTTCACCTCGCCGAATAACGTATGGGCCGCGGACGCGCGCACCGGACACGAGTTGTGGCACTATCAATACCCGCCGAATACCGGGAGCACGATCGGGAATCGCGGCGTAGGCATCTACGGGAACTGGCTGTTTTTCGAATCGCCGGATAGCAACCTGGTGAGCCTGGACGCGCGGACCGGGAAAGTGCGCTGGAAGGTTTCGATCGCGGACCCCAAGCTGGACTACACCTCGACGGTGGCTCCGGTGGTGATCGGCAATCACATTGTCACAGGGATCGGCGGGGATCATCTGGACAATCCGGGATTCATTCAATCGCGCGATCCGGAGACAGGCGCGTTGCAGTGGAAGTGGTGGACCACGCCGCGCAAGGGCGAGCCTGGGATGGACACCTGGCCGGACGAGTACAGTTCGGCGCACGGCACGGGGCAGGCGTGGATTCCGGGCACCTATGATCCCGAGTTGAACCTCTACATTGTGGGAACGGGGAACCCGAACCCGGTGATGGCGGAGAAGAGCCGGAAGGGGGACAACCTTTATACCTGCTCGATTGTGGCATTGAATCCGGACACCGGGAAGATGGTCTGGCATTTTCAGCCTTCGCCGCATGACGTGCACGACTGGGACGCGGTGGAGACGCCCATTCTGTTTGACGGCGTGATTGACGGGCAGAAGAAGAAACTGGTGGCGCAGGCCAGCCGCAACGGGTATTTCTTCGTGCTGGACCGGGCCACCGGCAAGCGGATTGTGGGCACTCCGTTCATCGATACGGTGAACTGGGCGAAGGGGTACGACGATAAAGGGCAGCCCATCGGGAATCCGGCCAAGTATCCCACGACGGACGGCGTGCTGGTTTCGCCCTCTTCGAACGGTGCCACCAACTGGCAGGCTCCCAGTTACGATCCGGACACGGGACTGTTCTACGTGGGGAGCAGCCGGTCGTACAGCATGTACTACCTGACCGACACGGACGACCATCCGGAGGGATGGGGCGGGCTGGATAGCGGCGTGGGCAACGAGGGGAACGCGCTGCTGGCGATTGACTATCACACCGGGAAGGCGGTTTGGCGGCACGATTGGCCGAGCGGCAGCGGCATCGTCAATAACCTCTCGACCGCGGGCAAGCTGCTGTTTACCAGCAACGGGTCAAACCTGATCGCATTCCAGGCGGCGACGGGGAAGATCTTATGGCATGCGGGACTGATGGCCTCGCCGAGCGCGGGGCCGATCACGTATATGCTGGACGGTAAACAATATGTCCTGGCGGCCGCGGGGGACAGTTTATACGCGTTCACGGTGAATCAGCCGGGGCAGTGAATTCGGAGAGCTGATAGAGCGAGCCGATGATCGCAAGCGACTGCGTCCGTGAAATTGCGGACCGGGGTTATTGTGTACTCAAGGCGCATCTGCCGCAACCGGTCATCGTCAGATGTCGGGACGCGTTTTGGCCGGTTCTGCTGGCGTATCTCGACGCCCATGGCGATGAACCAAACCGCGGCCCTCATCGCCATTTTCTGCCCATGCCTTTCGATCCGCCCTGCTACGCGCCTGAGTTTTTCTTCGACCCCGGCATACTGGAGACTGTTCGTGGGGTCATGGGCGGCCGTGTAGTGGCCGACCAATGGGGCTGTGATGTGCCCGTTGCAGGCTCGAACTACCAGGAGGTTCACGCGGACTATCGCCGCCCTCTCTTCGAAGAAGCGCCGGATCTGCCACTGCCCGCGTACGCTCTGGCGGTCAGCTTCGGCCTCGTAAGCATCGGGGCCGAAAACGGCGCGATTGAAATTGCTCCCGGCACCCATCGCATGCCCAGGGCGGAAGCGTTAGAAGCGGTGTACTCCGGCGCTGTTGCACTACAGCCGGTGCCGCTCGGGATCGGCGATGTGCTGATCCGCCATCCCTGGGCACTGCATCGCGGCACGCCCAACACGACCGGCACTCCGAGAGCCATGATCACCGTGCGCTATGTGCGGAGTTGGTACACCGATGATAGCCGCGAGGTTAACGCCATTGGCCGCGCGACCTGGCTAGCGCTGACGCCCGCCCAGCAGGGGATGATGCGATTTCCGATCTAATTGCCGGACGGTACTTTGTCGGCGTGATCGACAACCAGGAAATCCAACGGCATCTTTCTGGCTTCCAGCTTGAGGCCCAGATCCTCCTCCAGCGCGGTCTGAATGATGGAGACCGGATCGGCTACAGCGCCCGATTGCGGAATGTATTTGGCCACGCTGATGGACACGTCATAGCGGCCCTTGAGGCCGGTCTTATCGACTACCGGCATCTGAAAGATGAGCGACATCGGGTCAATCAACTGCGCCACACTCACCCGGTGCACACTCACAGTCATGGTCTTCTGGTCGGGCTGGAATTCGCTTTCGCCATCGTCGGTCGATTCGTGGAACTTGGGTCCGTTTTTGCCCACGGTCAGGACATATGCCTGTTTTTCGATGGTCTGCCGGTGGAAGGTCAACTGGAAGCGGTCGGCGAGCAGGGTCTGGAGCATGAGGCGGAGTTCGGGTTCGGTGGCCGGTCCAGCGGCCTTGGCGGCGATATCGTAATGGTCGGAATCGATCCAGTCGGGCCCGGTGACCTGGTATTCGAAGACGTGATAGGCCCACTGGATACAGGACTTCAGGGTCACCTGGCGCATGGTGAGGCTGCCCGGCGTGGCGCGGATGTTCTGGTTGAGGAAGGGATTGCCGCCGCGCTTGCCGGGTGGGCTCACTTTGACGGAAGCGACATCGAACGCGGGCGGGGGAGGCGTTTGGCCGCGGAAGGCGCCCACGGAGAGGGCCATGGCAAGCACAATTCGGGTCATCTTTGATGAAGACGAGCGGGCCGGACAGTTATTAACAAGTCCCGCAAAAAGAATTTGCCAAAAACATACCAACGTAGTAGTATCGCATACGGGAATAATTATTTGCCATGAAGCTGCCCAAACTAACCAGGTTGGAACTTCAAATTATGGAGGTGCTGTGGACCCGCGGACCGTGCGCCATCCGCGAAATTCAGGAAACCTTCCCCAAGCGGAACCGGCCGGCGTATTCCACAATCCAAACCACGGTGTATCGTCTGGAGGGAAAGAGGACTCTGCGGCGGGTCAGGAAAATCAGCCATGCCCATATCTTCGAGGCATCGATTTCCCGCGGGGAGGCACAGGGCCGGCTGATCGACGATCTGCTCTCGCTGCTGGGCGACCGGCTGCAGCCGGTGATGGCGCACCTGATCGAATCGAGAAAACTCACCCTGCAGGATGTGAGGGAGGCTGAAAAAGCCCTGCTCGCGCTGGAGGAACAGGACGCGAAGGAGGAGACGGAATGATCCCCGGAGTGGCCGCGCATCTATGGCAGTCCACCGTGTTTGCGGGCGCCGCGTGGATTGTCGCTCTAGCGATGCGGCAGAATCGGGCGCAGGTGCGCTACTGGGTGTGGTTCACAGCCTCGGCGAAATTCCTGATTCCGTTTTCCTGGCTGATGGGGCTCGGGAGGCTCCTGCCCCGTCCCGTGGCTGCTTCACATATGCGCACGGAATGGGTGGCCGCGGTCCAACAATTTACGTTTCCCGCAGTGGGGGGCTCTGCTGGGGGCGCGACGGGCGCGGCGCACCACGATTACCTTGCAGGTGCGGCAGTAGCTTTGTGGATCTGCGGATTCGCGGCCGTCGCCATTTGGTGGCTGCTTCGGTGGAGGCGCGTTCAGAAACTGCGGAACTCGGTGCGCGCGGTGAGCGTTGCGACCGGTCTGCGGATTCCCGTGCCCGTGATGTCCGCTCCTGACCTGATCGAGCCGGGCGTTTTCGGCGTTCTGCGGCCGGCTCTGCTGCTGCCGGAAGGCATTGGCGAACGGCTGAGCCAGAGCCAACTGGAGTCCATTCTGGCGCACGAACTCTGTCATCTCCGCCGCAGGGACAACCTCACTGCGACCATCCACATGGCGGCCCAAGCCATCTTCTGGTTCCATCCGTTGACGTGGTGGATCGGTTCGCGCCTGGTCGAGGAGCGGGAACAGGCATGCGATGAAGAGGTGCTGCGCCTGGGATGCAAGCCCCGTGTTTATGCCGAAAGCATCCTGACGGTTTGCAGGTTGTATTTATCGTCTCCACTCGAATGCGTGTCCGGGGTGACGGGGTCGGACTTGAAGCGAAGAATCGAGGCGATCATGAAAAACCGGAGCGTGCCCGGGCTGACTTTTGGAAAAAGAGTCGCACTGGCAATCGCCGGGGCGGCAGCGTTGACTGTGCCGGTCTTCATGGGCTTCCTGAATGCCCCGGCCATCCGGGCTCAAGATGAAGCGGACTGGCAGACTAAGGCGGGAGGCAAGATAGCGTTCGAGGTTGCTTCCGTGAAGCTGGACTCCGGCGCGTTCCGGCCGCCGAATTTCCCGCTCGACAACAGCGACGCGTACCGGCCGGTGGGAAGCCGGTTCTCAGCGGATTTTCCCTTGCAGACATACATCAGCTTCGCATACAAGCTCTCGCTCAGCCCGAGCCAGCGGGAAGCCATGCTGGCGCATTTGCCGCGTTGGGTCGCGACAGACCGGTATGCCATCGATGCGCGCGCCGCGGGCACTCCAACTAAAGATCAGATGCGTCTGATGATGCAGTCTCTGCTGGCGGACCGCTTCCACCTGGCCGTCCATTTCGAAACCCAGACCGGCTCGGCGTTCGCCATGGTGCTGGCGAAGGCAGGCAAGACGGGGCCACAGTTGCGCCCGCATTCCGAGGGCGTCCCTTGCGGCGCCGTGTCGGCGGACGGCCCACCCGCGCGCAATGGCCAGTTTCCGCCGATATGCGACGCTTATATGGCGATAATGACCCCCGGCAAGGTGTTGAAAGCGGGTTCCCGAAATACGACTACGGCCTTGCTGGCGGGTGCGCTCCCCGGATTGGGTCGGCTGGAACTTCCCGTGGTGGATGAGACGGGGCTGAGCGGACGGTTCGACTTCTGGATCGAATTCGCGCCGGAGCCGAACCTGGCGGGACCGCCCAATGGGGACGCGCCGCCTCCGCTGGAGGGGCCGGCATTTCTCGACGCTTTGCGCGAACAACTCGGGCTGAAGCTGGAATCGACCAAAGCGCCGCTGCGGGTCCTCGTGGTCGATAAGGTGGAGCGGCCGTCGGAGAACTGAACCCGCTGTTAACTTTCAGGATGCTGCCGCGTCCATTACATTATGGTCATGCGCACGGTCGCGATCGCGACGCTGGTACTTGCGAGCACTTTGTCCGCCGCCGATAAGAAGCTGCTGAGCCTGGTAATGCCGGATGTGAAGGTGCTGGGCGGCGTCAATGTGCGCGGCGCGGCCGCTTCGCCGCTGGGGCGGTATGTATTGACGTCGATGATGCAACGAAGCCGGCAGTTACAGCAGGCATCTACGGACTTCGGCCTGGATGCGCACAGTTTCCGTGAGCTGCTGGTGGCTTCCAACTCGGCGCCGAAGTATGACGCGGGCATTGCCCTGGCGCGCGGCAGCTTTCATCCACCCACGGTAATTTCCAAAGCGGTGGATCTCGGGGCGGTCACCGAGACGTATAAGGACGTGACGCTGGTGACCGACGCCAAGCGATCCATGGGGCTGGCATTCCTGGGGTCGAACGTGCTCATCACGGGGGACCTGGCCAGCGTGAAGACGGCGATCGACCAGGCGTCGGCGCCGTGGCGTTTGCCTGCGACCCTTTCGGCACGCATCGCGCAGTTGAGCGCGGCGGACGACGCTTGGGTAGTCTCCACCGTTTCGGCATCCAGCCTGTTGCCGCCGGCGGCGCGTGCGGGCGCGGGGCGCGGGGTTTCGGCGCAGAATATTTTGCAGAATGTGCAGCGCGTTTCCGGGGGCGTGAAGTTCGGCAAAGAGGCTACGGTGAGCGCGCTGGCTCAGGCGGACTCGCCGGAGACTGCGCAACTGCTGGCGAATACGCTCAAGCTGATGATGAACCTGTTGCAGGCGCAGGCCAAACAACTGACGCCGGAATCGGCACAGAGCCTGGTGGTGGACCCGGAAGGCAGCATCCTGAACCTGTCGTTTCATCTGACGGATCCGGAGTTTCGGAAGGTGTATCAGATGGTGGCGGGGAGTCAGGGGCGCGGCTCGGCGCCGAAGGCCGCGAAGTGATCCTTGGCGGCCTGGTAGATCTCCATGCCGTGGCCGGCGCCGGCGCGAAACAGAGCGGGCTGGAAGATTTCCAGATCGGCCTCGGCCGCCGTGACCAGAAAGACGCCGGGCTGCGCCAGCTTCGAGCAGAAACGGGTCATGCAGGCATATTCGTCGGCCAGTCCCACCTCCGCCGAGAGATATTTCAGGGAATATAAGCGCGGCGGGGGTTCCTCTTCCTGAGCCCGCAGATCGGACAACTGCCGCAGAGCCTGCCCGGCTTCGGGCGGCACCAGCGAAGGATCGTTGCGCGCCAGCCAGGTCTGGAACGAATCGAATGTATCGATGCCATCGGCCACGCGATTGAGGGCGAAGCGGCGCGCACCGGCTTCCGACTGCAGGACGTACTGCGTGTAGATGTTGAGTTCCAGCAGATTGCGGCAGGCCCAAGCCAGCAGGCTGGTGGAATGCCGCAGCCCCAGTTTGAGCAGGCGATAGCCGTCGGGCGCGGCATCCAGCAGGGAAGCCAGGGTATCGCGAAACCAGGTGGCGGGGGACGGGGCCTGGCGCACTTCGGCGGCGAAAGCGCGAACAGTGGAGAAGGCTTCGTCGAGCGCTTCCATCTCCTCGGGTAGGATCATAGTCTCTCGTTCTATGATAGGGTTTTCGCCCCAGGAGGTTCCTCGATGCGTTTCCTTATCCGGCTGGCCGCAATTCCGATGGCCATGGCGTTGGCGCTGACGGCGCAGACCGTTTCTTCCGCGATGCTTGGCGGGCTGCAGTGGCGCAGTATCGGTCCGGCGGCTACCGGCGGGCGGATCGCCGATATCGCCGTCGCGAGGGTGCCTGGGGAGCCAGTCACCATCTACGCCGCCTCGACCACAGGGGGCGTGTTCAAGAGCCTCAATGAAGGCGTCTCGTGGACGCCGGTGTTCGACCACGCGGGCGGGATGATGTCGATTGGCGCGGTGGCGGTGGCGCCCTCCAACCCCTCGGTGGTGTGGGTGGGGACGGGCGAGGCGGACAACCGGCAGAGCTCCTCGTGGGGCGACGGCGTGTACCGGTCGCTCGACGGCGGCGCCACCTGGAAGAAGATGGGGCTGGAAGATACGCACCATATCGGGAAGATCGTGATTCACCCGAGCGATCCCAATACGGTGTATGTGGCGGCGGTGGGGCACCTGTGGGGATCGAACGCCGAGCGCGGCGTCTACAAGACCACCGATGGCGGCGCTACCTGGAGCAAGGTGCTGTACAAAGACGAAAACACGGGGGCGATCGACCTGGCCATGGATCCCACCAATCCCAACGTGATTTTCGCGGCCATGTACCAGCGGCAGCGCAAGGGTTGGGGGTACAACGGGGGCGGTCCGGGCAGCGGCATCTACCGCACCAGCGACGGCGGCGCGCATTGGACCGAGTTGCGCAACGGTCTGCCGGCGGGTGAGAAGGGGCGCATCGGACTGGACATTTTCGCGGGCGACTCTCACACGGTGTATGCCATCGTGGAAGCCGATCCACCAGGCTCGGGCGGCGGGCGCGGCGGACGCGGCGGGCGCGGCGGCGCGGAACAGACCGCCCCGTCCAGACAGCAGGGCGGGGTGTTCCGCAGCATCGACGGCGGCGATACGTGGGAGCACATGAGCGGGCTGGATCCGCGGCCGTGTTACTACAGCCGCATCTATGTGGATCCGAAGGATGCGACGCGGGTCTACATCATGGGATCCAACCGCGGCTTCTATATTTCCAGCGACTCCGGGAGAAGCTTCCGCGAGGTGTTCAGCAACGTCCACAGCGAAGACCACGTGTTGTGGATCGATCCGGAGAACACCAATCACCTGGTGATTGGCGGCGATGGCGGGGTTTCCATTTCGTACGATCGCGGCCAGACGTGGCTGTTCCGATTGAATCTGCCGATCGGCCAGTTTTACAACGTGGCGGTCAACAATGCCGAGCCATTCCTGGTGTGCGGCGGCCTGCAGGACAACGGCAACTGGTGCACGCCGAGCGCGTCGCACATCGGCTACGGGATCTCTTTCAAGGACGCCTTCAATATCGGCGGAGGCGACGGCATGCAGACGGTCTTCGAGGGTGACGACCACACCGTGCTGGTGAGTTCGCAGAACGGCTACACGGCGCGGGTGGACCTGGACAACATGACGGCGCAGAACATCGGCCCGGTGCCTCCGGCGGAACGCGGGGCGCCGGCGTATCGGTGGTACTGGACGGCGCCGTTGATTGTGTCGGCGTTCAACCCCGACGTGATTTACACCGGGGCCAACGTGGTGTTCCGGTCGACGGACCGGGGGCTGAGCTGGCAGGCGATCAGCGGCGACCTGACGGCCAAGATCGATCGGGAGAAGCTCACCATGATGGGCGGGCCGGTGCCGGCGCATGCGCTTTCGCGGGACGACGGGCAGACGAACTTCAGCGCGCTCACGGTGATCGCGGAATCGCCGCTGGACAAGAACGTTCTGTACACCGGGGCCGACGATGGCAGCATCGAGATCACGCGCGATGGCGGGGCGCACTGGAATCGCCTGGAGGTCCGGGGCCTGCCGCCGATGCTGAATATCAGCGGCATCGTGCCTTCGAAGTACGCGGCCGGGCGCGTGTACCTGACGGTGGACGGCCATTTCAACGACGATTTCCACCCTTACGTGTTCGTTAGCGAGGACTACGGCCGATCCTGGAAGCCGATCGTGTCGGGACTGCCGCGGACTTCGGTGCATCGCATTCGCGAGCATCCCGGGAATGCCAATTTCCTGGTGGCGGGCACGGAGATGGGGGCGTATGCGACCTTCGACCGGGGAGCGCATTGGGTGACGCTGGATACCAACCTGCCGCCGGTGCCGGTCTACGACGTGGCCTTTCAGCAACACGATCAGGCGCTGGTGCTGGGCACGCACGGGCGCAGCATCTGGGTGCTGGACCACATTGAGGCGCTGGCGGAATTGACGCCGCAGGCGCTGGAACGGGGCGCGCTGTTTTCCATTCCCGTGGCGCACCATGAAAGTATCTTCGGGGGGCAGTTCTGGTTCGGCGCCGGAGAGTATTTCGCGCCCAATCCGCCGCTGGGCGCGGTGCTGACTTACTACCTGCCGCAGGGCGCGCGGGGTGTGCTGATTTCGGTGGCCGATGAAGCGGGCAAGATTATCCGCACCATGCGGGGGCCGGGCGCGCCGGGTATGAATCGGGCGTGTTGGGACCTGCGGCAGGAGCCGGCACTGGCGCACGGTCCGGTGGCGTCCAGTTGCGGGTACAGCGGAAACAGCGGAGGAGGCCGCGGGGGCGGGGGCTCGGGGCCACTTGTGCTTCCCGGGAAATACACCGTGACGGTGACACCGGAGGGAGGCGCGCCCATGACGAAAGATTTGATGGTAGGGCCGGACCCGCGGGTGCAGATCACGCAACGGGACCGCACCGCGCAGCACGCCGCGGTGATGAGCGCTTACGCGCTGCAGGAACAATTGGGTTCGGCGCGTGAGGCGGCGCAGGCGCTCTCGATTCAGTTGACGCCGATTCGCCAGTACCTGAACGCGGCGGGCGAGAGTGGCAAGGGCGCGCTGCTGATTCTGGAGAAAGTTTCGCCGGAGATCGCTCGCCTGCAGGCTGAGATTGGACGGACGCAGCAGATGGCGGCGCGGGCGCAATCGGCCATCGATGCCTACCCCGGGGTGCCGACCGCGGCGCAGACACGGGAGCTGGATTGGGCTTGGGACGATGCGGCCAAGGCGGTAACGGATTTGAACCGGATCCTGCGGGACGAGATGGCGGGAGTGTACTCGGCGCTGGCTCCGGGATCGGCGTGGAAAGAGATTGCGCCGGTGGCTGTGCCGGAGCGGACGAAGTAGCGGGCCGCCATGCGGCAGCATCGAGAGGCACTCTGGGGTTACACTGGTACCGCGGCCACGGGGCCTTCCGCCAGGTAGAAGCGAACGACAAATCTTGGAGGGAATAGCCATGAACGCTTTGCAAGATTCGACCAGTCGTCGTGAATTCATCAAGAGCAGCGGTAAGGCTGCTGCCCTTTCGGTTTTGGCTGACGTTGCGATTCCGCCGGTTCACGCAGCGGGCAGCGATCTGATCCAGATAGCGCTTGTCGGCTGTGGCGGGCGCGGCGGCGGCGCGGCGGCGAACGCACTTTCCGTCAAGCGCGGTCCCATCAAGCTGGTCGCCATGGCGGACCTGTTTCCGGAACGCCTGGCGAGCGATCTGAGTAAGTTACGGCAGAATTTCGCGAGTCAGGTCGATGTACCGCCGGAGCGCCAGTTTCTGGGCTTCGACGCCTATCAAAAGGCGATGGATTGTTTGAAGCCGGGCGATATCGCCATTTTCGCAACGCCTCCGGCGTTTCGCTGGGTGCACTTCACCTACGCCATCCAGAAGGGCTTGAACGTCTTTATGGAAAAGCCGCTCACGGCCGACGGCCCCACCAGCAAGCGCATGTTCGCGCTCGGCCAGGAAGCCGCAGCCAAGAACCTCAAGGTGGGGGTCGGTCTTGATGTCGCGCCACAGCCGGGCGATGCAGGAACTGGCTGACCGTGTCCATAACGGGGAGATCGGCGAGATCGTTCTGCAGCGCGGATACCGCATGCATGGCCCCGGCGGATATTTCCTCTCGCTGCCCAAACCGGCTGGTATCACCGACCTGCTCTACCAGATGCAGCGCTTCCACAGCTTCATCTGGGCGAGCGGCGGCTGCTTCAACGATTTTTATATCCACCTCGTCGATCATTGGGATGGATGAAGAACGAGTGGCCGGTAAAGGCGCAGGCGCTGGGCGGCCGGCATTACAAGGTGAGTCCCGAGGGAGTCGCCTACGTGGATCAGAATTTCGACGTCTATTCGGTGGAATACACGTATTCCGATGGCAACAAGTTCATCTTCGACGGGCGCTGCATGAACGGCTGCGAGGAGATTTACACGAGCTGCCTGCATGGCACCAAGGGCATGGCCATCGCTTCCAAGAGCGGCGATTGCGGGCTGCCGTCCAGCCTGTACAAGGGCCAGACGGCGACCCCGGCAAGCTGATTTGGGAATCCAAGGTGAACCCGGACGAGAAGGATCCGTATCAAAACGAGTGGAACGATCTGGTGGACGCCATTCGAGACGACAAGCCTTACAACGAGGTCAAACGCGGCGTGGAGGCGAGCCTGGTTGCCAGCATGGGCCGCATGGCCGCCAACACCGGCCGGGAAATTACGTTTGACCAGATGCTCCAATGCGAGCATGAAATGGCGCCGGGCATAGAAAAGTTCACAATGGATTCCCCGGCCCCGCTAATTGCGGACGCCAAGGGCAGATATCCGGTGCCGCAGCCGGGCATCGTGACCAACAGGGAATACTGACGGGCCTTCGAGGTCTGCATTTTCGTCGCCGTGGCGACTGCGCCTACAGGCCGTTCCACGGGGTGATTCCGGTCTTCTGGCCGGCGGCGAGGGGGTGAATTTCGAGGGTGCCGTCGGGGCGCGCCGCCACCTGGTAGAGCGGGAGTTCGCGCTCTTTTACGACGTAGGCGCCGGTCTCCAGGGCGATTTCATCGGCGTCTTTGGCCACTACCAGAGGCGTCTCGCCGGCGATGCGAATGCGGAACTGGGCGCTTTGGGGTTCGTAGTTGCCGAAGCTGAAGCAGCGGCCCAGACAGGCGCGATCGATCATGTGGGTGGTGGGATTGGTGGGCACATTGAGATCCATCACGGCGCTCACCACGCGCTGGCCCGGGGGCAGTTGGGCCACCAGGGCGTCCATCTGGTCTTCCAGCGCATTCAATTTCGCCTCGTCGGTGTAAGAGAAGGCGAAGAAGACCAGCGCGATCGCGGCCATGGCGATAGGGATTCCGCGGCCCACCACCGCGGCGCCCACCAGAGCGCAGATGCAGACGCCCAGCGCCAGGGCCATGCGCTCCGCCAGGAAGACCAGGGCGTGGTGGTAGCCGGGGATGCGGATCCAATCGGGCAGGATCAGAATGCCGGCGGCGGTGAGGGCGCAGATCTGGAAGGGGACGCCGGAAAGCACCTGGCGCGCGCCTTTATCGCGCATCCAGCCGGCCAGCGGCAAGCCCCAGCAGAACAGCAGGGCGCCCGCCAGCAGCATGTACTTGCCGCCATAGATCCAGATCTGATCGATGGCCACCATGGCGCTGAACTGCTGGGTGAACCAGAGCGTCTTCCACACGCTCTGGAGCACGGCGCGCGCCAGTACGATGGCAACCATGGCCGCGGCGAACAGGAACATGCGGTGGCGCGCGTCGATGCGGCCGGCCAGCCATTCATACCCGAACAGCGCCACGGCCCAGGCCACCGGCATGCCATGTGCCACGTAAGCCAGCGCCAACAGCGGCACTACAACCAGAGGACGGCGCACGGCCAGCGCCCAGAAGCACAGCCCCAGGCTGATATAGAAATTGAACAGACCCATGCGGAAGACCCAACCGTAAGCCAGCACGGCGATGACGGGCAGAAGGTGCCAGGCTACGCGTCCGGCTGTGCGGCAAACGAAAGCGAAGGCGCCCCACACGAAGACCAGCACCGCCAGGGAGACGGCTACGCGCTGCGCGATGCCCGCGCCGAACGCATCCAGCAGGAGTTTCAGAAGCCAGTCGAACAGCACATTGGTGGTCTGCGGGACGGTCACCAGGCCGGGGGCGCGGCCGGCCGCGATCAACTGGGCCAGCCATGCGTTGTAGATATGGCTGCCCAGATCGCCCGCCTGAATGCGCGCGTGCCAGAAGCAGGGGAGCAGAATCGCCAAGCTGGCGAGGACGCGTGGCAGGGCCCGGCGGATCACGCTCTATTGTCCCAGTTCTCCGCGGGGCTTTCCCTGGCTGATCTCCAGGTAGGTGTCTTTGATCTGCTGTTTGAGTGACGCCTCGCTGACCCATCCCTCGACGGCGGAAGAGAGCTTCACGGATTCTTGCAGTTCTTCGAGTTTCCTGCCTTGGGCAATGCCGTCCTGCACGGCCTTGTGCAGTTCGGTGAAGAACTGTTCCTGGCCGGTGATGAGTTCGCGGCCGCCGGGCAGCCCGTGGCCGGGCAGCACATGTTTCACTTTGAGCTTCTCGACGGCGCGAAGCACCAGGGGCCAGTTGCCGATATTGGCGTCCGCGGTGTTATTGTGCGGTCCGTTGACTACCGCATCGCCGGTGCAGAGCACTTCCTCTTTGGGCAGGTAGACGAACCCGTCACCGCGCGTGTGGGCCCAGCCGAAGTAGCGGAACTCGACTTTGCGGGAGCCATCGTTGAGCACCTTGAGGGTTTCGTTGATGTCCTCCTTCGGGGGTTCCGGGCCGTCGCGATGCAGTTCGGCGACATCGGGCCGCGACTTCTCGGCGGCCAGCCAGCGCGCCGGTTCGAAGCGCTTCAACTCCTCGCCCACCTCTTTGAAGGCGATGGTGGTGGCGCCGGCTTGCGTCCACAGGGAGTTGCCGTAAAGGTGGTCGCCGTGATGGTGGGTATCGAAGACGTATTTCACGGGCTTTTTGGAGAGGCGCTTGACGTCGTCCATGGCCGCGCGGGCGCCGCTGGGGTAATTGGCGTCCACCACGATCATGTAGTCTTTCATCTCGATGATGACGTTGTTGCAGTGGCCCTGCTCCATGTCGCCTTCGCGAAACCAGACGCCGGGAGCGATCAGCCGGATGGTTTCGGGATTGGCATCGGAACGGGAAACGAAGAACGCCAGACCGGCCAATGCGGTAAAGCACAGAAGCAATGCTGCGCGGAATCGCCTCATGCCCACCCCCTTCTGACATACTCTACACCCGGTCCGGCGGGTTTGGAATGCTAAAATCAAAGAGATCTAGCCGAAAGGAGATGCATGGGTGTAAAACCTCGCCGCCAGGCGGTAGTGGTGGACGTGGGAGGTGTGAAGGTCGGGGGACGCATCCGATCGTCGTGCAGTCGATGACCAATACCGACACGGCCGATGTGGCGTCGACGGTCAACCAGGTGATGGCGCTGGCGCGAGCCGGCTCGGAGCTGGTGCGGGTCACGGTGAATACCGAGCAGGCGGCCGCGGCGGTGCCGAAGATCGTGGACACTCTGCGAGAAGTTCGGCGTGCGCGTGCCGATCATCGGCGATTTCCATTACAACGGCCACATTCTGCTGAAGAAGTATCCCGAATGCGCCCGCGCGCTGGCCAAGTACCGCATCAATCCCGGCAATTCGGATATCGGCCGCAAGAACGACGACAACTTCCGCACCATGATCGAGGTGGCCGTCGAGAACGACAAGCCGGTGCGCATCGGCGTGAACTGGGGCTCGCTCGATGCGGCCCTGCTGACGCGCATGATGGACGAGAACTCGCCGCTGCCCGAGCCGAAGGACGCGCGCGAGGTGACGCTGGACGCCATGGTGGCGAGCGCGGTGCAATCGGCGCAGGCGGCGGAGCGGCACGGGCTGGGCCACGACCAGATCATCCTCAGCGCCAAGGTGAGCGGCGTGCAGGACCTGATCGACGTCTACCGCGCGCTGGCGGCGGTGTGCGATTACCCGCTGCACCTGGGACTCACCGAAGCCGGCATGGGCAGCAAGGGCATCGTGGCCACCACGGCGGCGCTCTCGGTCCGGTGCTGCAGGAAGGCATCGGCGACACCATCCGCACTTCGCTCACGCCGCATGCCCAACGGCGACCGCACCGAAGAGGTGATCGTCTCGCAGCAGATTCTGCAATCGCTGGGCATCCGCAGTTTCACGCCGCAGGTGACCGCCTGCCCGGGTTGCGGCCGCACCACCAGCACCTTCTTCCAGGAAATGGCGGACCAGATCCAGACCTACCTGCGCGAGCAGATGCCCAAGTGGAAGGCAGGCCATCCCGGGCGTGGAGACCATGAAGGTGGCGGTGATGGGCTGCGTGGTGAACGGTCCGGGCGAATCCAAGCACTCCAATATCGGGATCTCGCTGCCGGGCACGTTCGAAGAGCCGAAAGCGCCGGTCTATGTGGACGGCCGGCTGATGACCACGCTGAAGGGCGACCGCATCGTGGCCGAGTTCATCGACATTCTGAACAGCTACGTGACTACGCACTACGCGTTAACTAATGCCCAGACGATTCACTCTCGCTGAAGCGCAAAGCCTGATTCCCAAGGTGGAGGGCCTGCTGCAGAGTGCCATCCTGGCCAAGGCGCGAGTACGAAAAAGCGGAGCACGCGATTCAGGAATTCAGCGAGCACATCATGTTGATGGGCGGCGTGATGGTGGATCGCGAAGCAGGCGGTGGACGCGCGGAACCGTCGCGAGAACGAGGCCGCGGAGCTGCGCAGCGCCATCGAGAGCGTGCAGGAGATCGGCTGCGTGGTGAAGGATCTGGACATTGGCCTGATCGATTTTCCGACTGTGTTTCGCGGCGAGGAAGTGTACCTGTGCTGGAAACTGGGCGAGCCGGCAACATCGCGTTCTGGCACGGTGTGGACGAAGGATTTCGCGGGCGCAAGGCGATCGACCAGGATTTCCGCGAGAATCACCGCGGCGAATCCGCACACTAGGCAAATGGCAAAAGGCACCCACGAAACCGAAATCAAGCTGGCCGTTCCTAACGTGCAGACTGCGCGACGGCTTTTGCGTAGCGCCGGGTTCCGGGTATTCCGCCGGCGAGTGTTCGAAGTCAACCTGGTATTCGATACCGCGGAGCTGACGCTGCGCAGGAATCGCACGCTGCTGCGCGTGCGCGAGGCCGGCGGGCACGCCACTTTCACCTTCAAAGGCGTGCCTATCACGGGAAGGCACAAGAGCAGGGAAGAGCTGGAGATGGAGATTCCCAGCGCGCGGACGATGACGCAGATTCTGGAGCGGCTGGGATTCCGGCCGGCTTTCCGCTACGAGAAGTTTCGCTCCGAATACCGCGCGGCGGGCGGAGCGGGAATCGCCACGCTGGATGAAACGCCCATTGGCGTGTTCATGGAACTGGAAGGCAACGGGCGTTGGATCGACCGGATGGCGCGGACGCTGGGCTTTTCGCACGACGCCTACATTACCCTCAGCTACTCCAGCCTGTACCTGGAGTGGTGCAGGGAGCGCGGGGCAACGCCGTCAAACATGGTATTTTCCGCGCGGCGGCGTGTGACTTGACGCATCGCCTGGCGGCTAGGGCTAAGCGGCGGTTCCATTCGAGGACGTCTTTGGCGTGGAAGCGGGCTTAGCGGGTGTCAGTCAGCGAGTCGGGGACGATATGACCGGGTGATCATCCACTATCACAGTGACGGACTTCTCGAAACGGAACCCGCGCCGCCGTAAAGCATTACTCTGACGACCAGCACCGTTGGAGATCTCGGGTGCCATTTGTTACACTCGGCCCGGAGGAAATCGTGGCTTCTGTCAAGACAGTCGAACGCCAGATTGGGAATCTCGAGGGTTTTGATGTCCGCTTCTATCACCCGGATGGTACCGACGTCCGCTCCGACAAGGGAAATATACGAACCTATTCGTTTGCCAGGGCTGCCAAGGGGTCCATGAATGTAAGTTCTTGGCGCGATCAACGCTTCAAACAGTCATACCCTGGCTTTGACTGCGAGGTATTGGACGCCGATGGCGACGCATGCCACGGTGCCATGCTCTTAAGCACAGTGCGTGAATCGTATACAGAATAGTAGATAGATCCTGAGTTGTGGCAAGACCGGGAGGCCCACGGTGAGCCATTCGTCGATCGCTGCCAAGGCGAGAAAGGTCGAAACCCTCTTGGTGGATATCTTCAGAGCCCACTGGGCTGCCATCTACGAGATATACTCGGGCGGTGGTGATGCAGCCAAGGCGCGTGCCGACGATTGTCTTGCGAGCGACCGCCGCGCGTGTCTGCGAATCGCGAGGCGATACTATTCTCCGGAGCGAGCGGCGAGGTTCGCCATAGCTTCGAAATCCGAAATCATCGGGCTCTGCTGGCCATGGTTTGACCCTTTCCAGGTCTTTGTCTATGGAAACGATACCGATATGGATGAGATAGCCAATCAAGTTAAGGAACTTGTTGCGAGTCCGTACGTCGCGATGACGTGGGACCTTGTGGTTGACAACGCCATCTATTGTTTAGGCTGTTCGCCAGATCCCAGTTCAGCAATGGAATTTGCCGAATCCTTAGAATATTGCGATCCGCCATACGTATACCCTCTGCCTCATCTGACCACGGTTTGCGGTGATGTATATGAGGCCATCGTTTACTCCTACTGCGGGCAGCGGCTGCGAGTCTGCAAATCTGTGGCGGACCCATTCCTGCCGAATGAACGTGTTCACGCCATGGATCGCATCGAAAGCGACTTTCTTCAGAACGCGATCGAGGAAGGCGACGACCCGCGAACGTGGCTGGTACGTTTTCGTCGCCCCACAACGCTCGTCGGCGAACGGCCGCGCCAATCAATAATCGAGGCGGAGATTTTCGGAGAAGCGGGCACCACCGAACAGCGAGAGCTGCTACAAACCCTGAAGGATGAACTCCGGGCGAACGGGAACGACTACATTAGGAGGCGTCGCGCACGCTCTCCATTTGAGTAAACTCGCCCACCACTTGGCCGTATCACGCGCGTTGGTGGGAAGTGCCGGCCCGATTAGGTACGGGTGTGGCCTGAGGGTGAAGGTGTGTTCATGGAATCAGCCGCATCTTTTTCCCGTGTGCCAGACGGAGCACCCCAAAATCTCGCCGGTCCAGCGTGAAGATCGACTCGATCTGTTCGCGGTTTGCCAGGTGCACCAGCGATGCATCGGCCATCTGTATTCCCAGGCTGGCGTACTTGGCCAGAATCGCAGCAATGGCCGGAAGATCCGTCTCGTCCAGGGGCAGAAGGTCAAAGGGGCGCCCACCGAAAGATGCCAGGAGTCTCCGGATGGCCTCGGGATATGCACGCAAGAGCCATGCCGCCTCGGTAATCACGGGCCAGCACGTCAGTAGCGGACCTCTGATGCTCCGAAGTTGCTCGACGCATGAATCGTGGTGTTCATCCGAGCCCAGCAGGATTGCTACAATCGGGCCGGTATCGATGAGCAACTTGGCGGTCAAGAGCCACCGAATCCATCAAAATACTTCGGGTTCGTACTGAGGTCACGGACTTTCCCCTTCGCCGCCCCGATCAATCCGGCCCTCTTCGCGTGCTCGTAGGCCGTGAGTGCGCACTCCTCTCTGGCAAGTTGCGCTTCCACGGCATCGCGAACGAGATCGGACTCGCGCCTTCCGCCACGGCGGGCCGCGGCCCGAAGCCGCCGGCGCGTCTCAAGGGAAAAACGAACAGTGATGCGATCGTCTTTCATATATTCCCGTCTGCCATTTTATCAAATCTGTCCGACATCGCGCCCGATCGTCCATTCGACGCAAAACGCGCATCCGGACCGGGAAAGATAGGGTCACTGACTCTTGACTTGGCTTTAGCGGTGCTTCCGTTGGATGGGCACCCGTATAACTTACATCTCTACTTTTACCGGCTTCTGGCCGGGCGCCGGGGCGATTTTGGACGGCGCGGGTTTGTCGGGCTTAGTGAGGAATCCGGGCGCGGGCTGTGCGGGGCTATCCGGCAGGCCGTGTTCCCACCACACCACGCTCTCCACGCAATAAACGCTCAACACGTTCAGTAACTCGTGCAGGCTGTCCGCTTCGTCTTGTCCAAGCGGGCGCTTTTCACCGGCGACCGCCATAAAGGCTTCGTCGGGCGATACTTCGTATTTCACCTTGTCGCCCGGAACGAACTCGCCATCCACCGCCGTGCCCCTATCCACGGTCCATTCGAGTTTATGTGTTTCCAGATTCCAGGTGATGGCTGAGAGGCGCTTCACCACTTGCGGCTTTTGGTCCTGGGCGCAGCCCAAAGCCGCGAATAACACGAACAATGCAACGGCAGATTTCATATCGAATCTCCATCCCCGCCGCGGATAGAGCACGTTGCCGTCCGCGGCGGCAGGCGCGCGCCGCCGTTCCATAATGAAGCGTGACGGATAACCCTTACGATTCGGTGCCGTATGTCACGCGGCCCCGAAACGAGACTCATCCGGACCGCCTGGCCGCGGTGGGGACGCTCTTCGGCATGCGTCCCGCGCCGGTGGCGGCCTGCCGGGTGCTGGAGATCGGGTGCGGCGACGGCGGCAACGTGGTTCCCCTGGCGTACGGACTGCCGGAAAGCCGGGTGACGGGTGTCGATCTGGCGACAGATGCCATCGCCTCGGCAGGGCGGATGGCCGCGGACCTGAAACTGGAGAACCTTCGCCTGGTGGCGGGAGACCTGCGCGAGATCGGGCCGGAGTTTGGCGAGTTCGATTACATCATCGCGCACGGAGTGTACTCCTGGGTGCCCGCGGATACGCGCGACGCCCTGCTGCGCGTTTGCGCCGCGCGCCTGGCGCAGCAGGGAATCGCGTTCGTCAGCTATAACACCTATCCGGGGCGTCACGTGCGCCAGATGTTGCGCGAAATGATGCTGTACCACACACGGAGCACCGCGGATCCGTCGCGGCGGATGGAGCGGGCGCGCGGCTTTTTGCACTCGCTGGCGGAGGGGCGGCTGGCGCCGCCGGCGTGGCGCGGACTGCTGGAGGAAGAGACGCGGCTGCTGCTCGAAAAGGATGCCGGCTCTTTCTGGCATGACGACCTGGCGGCGGTGAACGACCCGGTTTACTTCCACGAATTCGTGGAACATGCCGCCGCGCACGGCCTGCAATACCTGGGCGAAGCGGATGCGCACCTGATGTTCGACCCTCGGCGCGCGTCCGGCGGCGAAGCGGACGACTTGATCGAGCGCGAACAGGAGCTGGATTTTCTGCGCTTCCGGCGGTTCCGGCAGACGCTTTTGTGCCGCTCCGGCGTGGTGCTGGATCGCGAACCCGGCGCCGCGCGCATGAGCCGATTTCTGTTCGCCGCTCCTGCGCGCCGGCTGGCGGATGGAGAAATCGAGGGGCTGAACGGCATCCGCATCGCTCCGGGACATGCGGAGCTGGAAGGGATTGTGGGCGCGCTGGGCGACAGTTATCCATTGCCCCTTCCGTTCAGCGATCTGCTGCCTTACGCGAGCGGCGCGGAGGCGCTGGCGGAAATTCTGTGGGCCCTGGCGCGCAGCGGATTCGCCACCTTTCACGTCCACGATTTTCCGTGTGAGGAAACGGTCACGGCACGTCCACTTGCCAGCGGCCTGGCGCGCTGGCAGGCGGCGCGATGCTCGCAGGTCTCGAGCGCCTGTCACACGCCGGTGGAACTGGAGGATGCGGACCTGCGCCTGCTGCGGCTGCTGGACGGCTCGCGCGGTATGGAAGAACTCGCGCGCGAATGCGGGTTCGATCCACGGGAAGCGCTCGCCTGGTTCGCGCGCATGGGTCTGCTGGAAGGATAGGGCACGCTAAAATAGTCCTGAGGTTTGGGATATTGTCGAGCTCGTGGAACGATTGGGAAGGCCGGGTTATCAACGAGCAGTACCCCTTGGAGCGATTGCTGGGGAGCGGGGAGCAATCCGCGGTATTTCTCACGGAGAATGCCGCCATCAAACTGGTGGCGGCGGAACCGGAGAACGCGGAAGGCCAGCTTTTGCGGTGGGAGCGGGCCGCGCGGCTGTCGCATCGCGCACTTGATCCGGCTGTTCGACGGGGGAGTCTGCAGGCCGGAAAGCGAGGGACTGCTCTACGTGGTGATGGAGTATGGCGAGGAGAGCCTGGCCGGCGTGCTGCAAGAGCGACCGCTGAGCGCGGTGGAGGCTCGCGAAATGCTGGGACCCGTTCTGGAGGCCCTGGCGTATCTTCACGGCGAAGGCCTGGTGCACGGTCATATCAAACCGGCCAACATCATGGCGGTGGGCGAGCAGGTGAAGCTGGCGAGCGATGGCGCGAGCGGGCCGGTGGAAGGCCACACGGCGGCCGACGACGTGCGAGATCTGGGGATGACGCTGGTGGAGGCTCTGACGCAGCAGGCGCCTCGCTATGCGGGAGCGGAACTGGTATTGCCGGAAACTTTGCCGGTGGAATTTGCCGGCCTGGCGCGCGATTGTCTGGCTGCGGAGCCTGGAAGGCGGCCGTCCGTCGCCGAGGTTGCGGCGCGGCTTCGGGGGACGCCGCCGGCGGCCCGGCCACAGGCGATTCCCGAACCTCAGGCACGCCCGCGCCGCAGTGTGCCGGTTACCGCGGTGGCGGTGGTGTTGGGTCTGGGCGTGGTGGTAATCGGGGCGGGAATTCTGCGCCGGTCCGGCGGCCCCGCGGCGAAAGAGCCGCCGAAGGTGGTGGCGCCGGATCCGGTGAAACAGCCTCCCATGAAACCGGCGGCGCCGAAGGCAATCGAGAGTTCGACGCGAGGGCAGGTTGTTCGCGAGGTATTGCCCGATATACCCAGGCAGGCCAGAAACACGATCCACGGATCGGTGAAGGTGAGCGTGCGGGCGGCGGTGGATGCCTCGGGGCGCGTGGTGAATGCCAGGCTGGAATCCGCGGGTCCGAGCAAGTATCTGGCGAAACTCACCCTGGAGGCAGCGCGCCGTTGGGAATTCCGGCCGCCGACGTCGCAGGGTAACAAGCTTGCGAGCGAGTGGATGCTGCATTTCAACCTGACACGCGGGGGCACCACGGTTCGTCCTGCGGAAGTCTTAAGGTAATACGCGGATGATTCCGTAGACGGCGAACGCGGCGAGGCCGCAATTCCACAAGCGCGGACGCCAGGGCGTTTTCCAAAACAGAGAGAACAGCAAGACGAACGCCAGCGGGGTCAGGGCATTGAAATGCAATGCCTGGGTCCAGTGACCTTTGGCCATTGCACAGAGCCCGCGGGTGAGTCCGCACAGCGGGCAGGCCTTGCCGGTGAGCCAGTAGAACGGGCAGGCACGGAAGGCGGGCTCGGCCGGCGGCGAAGCCCACCACAAGAGGCTGAGCAGAAGGCTCGCGCCCGCCAGTCGACGGCCAAACGCGCGCGACATGCTACAACGCGCTGGTCTGCGGCTCGAAGCCGACAAGCTCTTTGTAGGCCACGGTAATGGCCGCAATGGTCATGGGGACGGTAACCAGCAGCCCGACCACCAGGCACAAGAGGCCGAGCACATTCACCAGGAACGCCAGGATCAGGAACATGGTGAAGCCGAAATAATCCTGCTTGACGATGGCGTGACTGGCCTGCATGGCGGGCCAGAAGTCCATGCGTTTATCGACGATGAACAGGTAGGTGAATTTCAGCGAGGCGGCCACCACCAGCCCGGGGATGATACACAGCAGCGTGCCGGCGAAGGTGAACACGCCGATGAGGAGGGACGCCACCAGGGTGGGAATGAAGAAGTTGAAGCCCTTGAAGAGGTCCGCGAACTCGGCTTGCTGGCCGGTCATTTTCTTGATTGTGTAGATGTGGAATCCGGCGATGAGCGCGCCTTGAATGAGGGGCACGCCGTTGAGCACGAAAAAGATCAGGGCGGCCAGGGCGTAGGTGCCCATGTCCGCTTTCACCAGGTCCCAGCCGGCGCCCAGCCAGTGTCCGGCGGACACCTGCACGTTGGTAGGCGGCGTCCACATGGGGACCGGCCCTCCGAACGGGGCCGCGGAGGACCCGACGACGGATTGCCCGCAATTGGAACAGAATTGCTGGCCTTCGGCTATTTGCGTTCCACAGCGATCACAGAACATGAATTTGCTCCGTACTAGAATACGCCAAAGCGAATGCCGCCGTTCAATAATCCGCTGCTTCCTCTCACCCCTTCCCGATAGGTTACGCCAGGAGGCCCGGCATCGTGATACAACTTGAATCAGAAAGGAGGCAGTATGAAATACTTCTCCACAACTCTACGGATGGTTGGTTTGGGTGTGTTGACCCTGGCTGCGATGCCCGTGTTTGCCGACACGCCAGCGGGATTGGCAGCATTCAAGAGCAAGGATTATCAGAGAGCGTATAAGGAGTGGAAAGCGGCGGCCGACGCTGGACAGGCCGAGGCCCAATTCGATTTAGGTATTCTGTATGCCCAGGGGTTGGGCGTGCGGCGCGACCTTACGGAGGCGGCATTCTGGTACCGCAGAGCCGCTGAGCAAGGGAACCCGGAAGCGGAATTTGCGCTGGGACAGATGTACTCTCGCGGCTGGGGGGTACCGAGGGATGAGGCTGATGCCATCCGCTGGCTGCAAATGGCGAATTCGGTGGAATCCGACGGTCCACCGACCGATTGGGCTAACGTGGAAGGGTACGGTATGCCGCAGGACAATCAACTGGCTGCGTATTGGTACCAACTGGCGGCCCGGAAGGGACATCCGGAAGCGGAGTTCAACCTGGCCCGTTTGTATGCCGGCGGCCACGGTGTCAAGAAAGACGAGGAGCAGGCGGCCCGCTGGGTGAGTGCCTCTGCCACGCAGGGTTACGCACCCGCGATGGTCAATTTAGGAATGCGCTTCGCCACAGGCAATGGGGTGACCCAAAACGAACAGCGCGCGTATTTCTGGCTGACTCTGGCCTTTCTGCACGGAGAGAAGAGCGCGGAAAAAACGCGCACGGCGGCCGCGGCCAAGCTGAAAGCCACGGAGGTGGCCAGCGAGGATCACGCCGCCCAGAACTGGAAACCGAGGATGGCTCCAGCGAGCCTGAAATAGGAGACGAGGCACCCATGCTTCCGCGGCAGACATGAGATTCGCCATTTTACTTGCGGCTTCGGCCGTGGTGTTCGGCCAAACCCCGGGCGACGCCACGGCGGTGCTGGAGCGGGCACGCGCCCGCCTACAGGCGATGGCTCACGATCTGGAGAAGTATGTGTGCGTGGAAACGGTCAACCGCAGCTACTACCGGCGGGCGGAATCGCAGGACCCGGCGGCTTGCGGTCCGGACGGTGAAAACGCCTCGCGGAGCGATCCGCATGAGCTGGAATTCACCGACCGGGTGCGGCTGGAGGTGACGCTGTCGGACGGGCGCGAACTGCATTCCTGGCCGGGCGCGACGCGGTTCGATACGCGCAACATCGACGAAATCATCCGCGACGGACCGGTATCGACGGGCTCGTTCGGCGGCTACCTGTCCGGCATTTTTGCGTCTTCCGGGGTCACGTTTCAGTACATCGGCACGCAACAGCGGAACGGGAAGACGCTCTTCGAATACCGGTACCGGGTGCCGCTAGGGGCCAGCCGGTTCCAGATCAAAGTGGGTTCGGGCTGGCTACCGGCGGCGTACGAGGGCGAAATCCAAATCAATCCCGAGTCGCTGGAACTGGAACACCTCACCGTGCGCACCAACGAACTTCCGGCCGGCGCTCCATTTTGCTCCGCCGCCACAAGCTTGGAATACGAACTGGTGCATGTGGGTGACAGCGATGTCCTGCTGCCGCGCCAGAGCCAACTCGATATCCAGATCAAGAGCGGACGGCAAACCCGTAACACAATCACGTTTTCGGGCTGCCGGGAGTACAAGGCGGAATCGGAAATCGTTTTTGCCGGCGATCCCGGACCGGCGAGCGCGGCGGCGCCGGCAACGGGCCGGGGACACGTCGCGCTACCGATTGGATTGCCGGTCACGCTGTCTTTGGTGGACCCGATCGACAGCGCCACTGCCGCGGCTGGCGACCCGGTGACGGCGACGGTGGTCAAGCCGGTGCTGCGCGCCGGTTCGCGCGAGGTGCTGATACCCGCGGGCGCGCAGGTTCGTGGACGTATCCGCCGCGTGGAGCATTATCTTTGGCCGGAGCCGTATTTCCGGATCGCCGCGTCATTCAATCGCGTGGAGACGGGGGGAATCGTTTCGCCCTTCTTCGCCCGGCACGAAGCCGACTCGCAACTGGCCAAAGAACTGGACGCGAACGTGGCGCCGCGCGATACGGGGATCTGGTTCTGGGGCGTGGGCACATTCCTGTTCCCGAGTAAGAAGGACCACATGACCGTTCCCACCGGGTTCGAATCGAAGTGGTTCACGCTGGACCCGGGAATGCGCTGAGGGCGGCTGAGGAATCACTGGGCTGGAACCCTGGGCCTATCGGGCTTGCCCCGGGTGTACTTGTCGAATACCGTCATCACAGGCAGGGCGTTTCCATCCGGCCCGAAAAATCCGCGGCCGCCTACGGACCCTCCCCGGGAGCGGGGCGCTACGGCCGGCTCCCAATAAAAGATGCCGATGCCGCGCCCATTCGGGGTCGCCATCACCTCGCGATTCACGGCGTCCAGAAACTCTTTTTGTCCCTCGGGAGTTTCGGGAAACGGGGCGGGACTGTTGCGGTACTCGGCCGGCGCCCAGTTGTAGGCGGCTTCGGCCACGATGATGTCCTTGTCGTAAGTCCTGGCCATGAAGGCCAGGTTCTCGTGCAGATCGAGTAAGCTGCCATGCCACCAGGGATAGTAAGACTGCCCGATCACATCGAAATTGACGCGATAGGTTTCCAGCTTATCGAAGAAGCTCTTGGTCGCGACCCGGTCGCCGCCCTTATCGATGTGGATCATGATGCGCGGGCGCGGCAGGTTCCCCTTGCCGGCTTCCACTCCAGCGATTCCGGCCTTGATGAAGTCCGCGAAATTGTCCCAGTGGTCGGGCAATTTGGCGTCGGGCCACAGCATTCCGTTGGTGATTTCGTTGCCAATGGCGACCATATCCGGCATGACTCCGGCCTCGCGCAGCGCCGCGATGGTATCGCGGGTGTAACTGAACAACGCCTCCACCATCTGTGGATGCGTCATTCCCTCCCAGGCTTTCGGAATCACCTGGTGCCCCGGATCGGCCCAGGTATCGGAGTAATGATAATCGAGCAGGAACTTGTAGCCCAGCTTTTTGGCGGACTGCGCCAGGGCGATGGTGTATGGCAGATTCTGAGCCATGACCGGCGTATGGAAAAGACGCAGACGGATCCAGTTATAGCCGTGGTCCTTGAAGATCTCGAGACCCGGTTTGGCTACGTTGTTGTCTTTGAAAACGAACCCGCGGTCCTCGGCCTGCTTGAGGCCCGAAAGGTCCGCGCCTACGGCGTAGTCCGCCGCAAAGAGTCCGCCGGCAGCCCACAGGCCGCTCAGAAACAGTAAGGCGATTTGGGTTTTCATGTCCGGAGCCCGCGAGGCATCCTCTAAACAACCAGTTTACGGCCGTTTCTGAGTTGTGCGCGCAATACGTTGCGGATGAGCTGGCAGGCTTCTTTCACTTCCGGGAGTGTCAGCGAACAATGGATCTGTTTGCCATCCCGGCGCGTGGTCACTACGCCGGCCGCTTTGAGGACGGAAAGATGCTGGGAGACGTTCGGCAGCGTGATGCCCAGTGCCGACTGGAGGTCGGAGACGGTATACTCCCGCTTGGCCAGCAGATCCAGCATGCGCAGCCGCGTGGAGTTGGCGAAGGCCTTGCAGATCCGCACCTGCATTTCGAAGATTTGCTCTTCCGCCTCCGGGCTGTGGCCTTTGCGCATGGAGTCCCCTGACTGCATTTTATAACGGATAGCCACATCTTGTTGTCCGGTTCGGAAAAGTCAGGGGCATGACCGGTCCACGCCACGCCGGCTTCGCCGTGGCCGGAACGGCCGGTGAGAATCGCTCGCAGGATCGCTATGGCATTACGGCAGCCCGCAGCGACAGCAGAAACGCCGCGCGCCCTCCCGCGGAATGGCCTTCATACGCCGATGTCCGCACCAGCGGAGATCCTTCGTACCGTTCATACGAATAGGAAGCCTTATTGTCCGTGCTCCCGGCAACTCGCACCAGTTCCACCGACTTCAGTTCGCCCGGAACGTTGGCTCCAAACCAATGAGGATCTTCCCGCTCAGCCCACGTCACCAGGGACAACTCCGAGCCCGGAGGGTAGTCGTGCTGCGAACTGCCCCGGGCGTACCGAACGGCGATGGAGTTGCCGTACAACGTGGTCATAGTCGATTGCCGCCTATCGATGGAGGAGGTGATCACATTCCATTCCGAGGCGTTCGCCGGCAACTGTTTCACTCCCAGCGGCATTGTAAACACGTAGTCGTGATCGCGCATGGGCGTGTGGCACCCAACGCATTCTGTGGAGAACCCCGCGTCCTTCCCATAGGGAATCAGGCCGTCACCACGCCATCGTGCCCATCCCCAACCTTTTGTAGACGCGAACTTCTTCGCATCCCGGATCATGAATTCCACCTGCCAAAACGCTCCAGGGCGAATCTGACCTTGGCCGTCGTCGCGTGCTTCCCAGGCGATCTTGGCAAAGGTCGTGCCATCGGGCCACGGATTGGTCTGCCCGGACCGGATCGCCCGGACCGCAGTATCGTTGCCAAGAATCGCGCGCATAGTCTGGTTGTCGAGGCGATCGGTAGAACTGACTGCCCTCCAGTTCTTGTAATCGTGTGGGAATTGGATTCCGTTTCGCGCCGGCGCCACAACGAAATCCGAATTGCCCGAGCGCATCCATTTCTCATATTGGGCTGAGTCCCCGGCAACGCCGCCGGCAGCTACCGCTGGCGACGAATTCAGGTAGTTCTTTAGTTCATTCAATTGCACCGAGGCGATCACGGCCGCGCGATGCAGGCTCATATAACCAGCCAGGGGCATCGCGCCCAACTGAATCTGATTCACGGCTTCATATAGCGCAGCTTTCTGTTGTGCGGCGGGTAGCGTTCCAATCGTCGAAAAATTCAATCGGCTGCGCCCCTGCTGGACATCCTTCGCGACCAGCCAATATGCCGGTGCAATCTGATCGAACCACGCAAGCTTCGTCTCATTCGAATGGCAGTCGTAGCAGGAAGTCCTCAAAATCCGCTTGACTTCGGGCGGCGCCGTCAGATCCCCCGTCACCGGCGGGTGTGGTATCGCCGGTCGAATCAACTGGATGGTGACGAACGCAAGTCCCGCGATTGCACAGATGGCTTTCATGCTCATGGCGTTACCTGGTCTTTCCCTTCCTGACAGTCTGGCTTGATGGCATGTAACATGCCATGCTTCGCCAAGCGAAAGTTGGTCTCCATGGCGCTCTGGCGAAAGGGCTTGCTGGATTGTCGGCGGATTCAAAAGTCAATTGCGCGACGAAGGGTCGCCACATGTGACAAACGAAGTTGACACCTAAACTGTGCACGGTCTCTTGAGTGACGCCCGGATTCATTGGGGAAAAGGGCTGCAAGCATTCACCCATTGGGTTGTGTGATGAAGGGACAGTGCGCGCCCTTAAGACGCTCGACTGCGCGGACGCGGAGGAGAGCGAATACCAGCCGGCCGCAGAAAACCGAATTGGGCGGCAGGATCACGCCATACTTGGCAGAGTGCCTGCGAACGTGCAGGACTTCCTGAATTGCACTTCCAAGACCTCCGCCGTTCGGGCGCCAGAAATATGTCAAGGGCGGGCGTTCCGGGAGGGATCATCGTGGCGATCACCGGCCACAATACCTGGCCATCCATTCCGGAGCCCGGAAATCCTTTTAAATCACTTAAAATCTTTTTGGTGCGGATGAAAGGACTTGAACCTTCACTCCCTTGCGAGAACTAGAACCTGAATCTAGCGCGTCTGCCAATTCCGCCACATCCGCATTACTAAGGCAGGAGACTCCATTTTTTCAAACCGTAACGCCGGAGTCAAATTTCCCGAGCAACTAAACTACGTCCACGCCCATGCTGCGCGCCGTGCCACGCACCGAATTCATCGCCGATTCCAAATCGAAACAGTTCAGGTCCGGCATCTTGATCTTGGCGATCTCTTCCACCTGCTTCTGCGTGATCTTGCCGACCTTGGTCTTGTGCGGTTCGGCCGAGCCCTTGGCCAGGTTCACCGCCCGCTTGATGAGCACCGGCACCGGCGGAGTCTTGGTGATGAAGGTGAACGAACGATCCGAGAAAATGGTGATCACCACCGGGATGATCAGGCCTTCCTGGTCTTTCGCGGACGTCTTGGCGTTGAACGCCTTGCAGAAGTCCATGATATTGACACCCTGCGGACCAAGCGCGGTTCCCACCGGAGGCGCCGGGGTGGCCTTCCCGGCCGGAATTTGCAGCTTAACCTGAGCGGTAACTTTCTTTGCCATACACTATTCAATCCTTCTAAACTTTTTCCACTTGCAGAAACTCGAGTTCCACCGGCGTAGCGCGGCCGAAAATGGTCACCATCACCCGCAGCGTTCCGCGTTCGGCATTGACTTCGTCCACCTTGCCGGAGAAGTTCGCGAACGGTCCATCGACGATCCTTACCGAATCGTTCTTCTCGAAGGTCATCTTCGGGCGCGGGCGCTCCGCCGACGATTGCTGCCGGTAGAGAATCGAATTCACTTCATCCGCGCTCAGCGGCACCGGCGCATTGCCGCCGCCCACAAAGCCGGTCACCCGCGGCGTGTTTTTCACTTCGTGCCACAGGGCGTCGTTCATTTCCATTTCCACCAGCACGTAACCCGGATATACCAGGCGCTTGCTGGTGACTTTCTTGCCGTTACGCAGTTCCACTACCTCTTCGGTAGGGATCAGAACCTGCCCGATCTTATCCGCGAAACCGAACGCATCGGCGCGGGTCTTCAGCGATTCCGCCACCTTGTTCTCAAATCCGGAATAGGTGTGGATGATGTACCACTTCTTCGGGGACGATTCGTCGTACCCCCCGGCAGCGGGCTCTTCCGGCACAACCGCGTCAGACACCGTCTCTTCGACGGCCTGCTCTTCGGGTTCCGGTTCCTGCCCGTATTGCTCGTCGATGCTGTCGTTGTCGTCGGCTGCCATATGACGCCTACTTCCCGGCGAAGAAGTTCAGCACTCCGGTCACGCCGCGCGACAGGATCGCATCCACAATGGCGAAATAACCCGCGAACGCGAACACCGATACGATCACCACCGCCGTGGTGTTCTCCACCTGTTTGCGATTGGGCCACGAGACGCGGCGCATTTCGAGCCGTAACTCGTTGTAATAATCCTTAGTGCCCTGAATCCAGTTCTACTCTCTTCTTCGGCCATGAAATCGTACTCCCAAATTGTGCAGGGGAAAGCTGGCAGGGGCGGAGGGATTCGAACCCCCACTCGCGGTTTTGGAGACCGCTGGTCTGCCGTTAAACCTACGCCCCTATCGTCTCTCGCACACGGCGAGCGGCCCCAGTCCACAGGGGGCCATCCACTCATTCTACTTGATTTCCTTATGCGGCTGGTGCTTGCGGCAATGGCGGCAGAATTTCTTCATTTCCAGCCGCTCGGTCGTGGTCTTCTTGTTCTTGGTGCTGGAATAATTCCGGTTCTTGCACTCCGTGCATTGGAACGTGATGATATCGCGAGGCATTGCTTGCTCCTACTTAATGATCTCGGACACCGTGCCGGCGCCCACCGTGCGGCCGCCTTCGCGGATAGCGAAGCGCAACCCTTTGTCCATGGCCACGGGCGTGATCAGTTCCACGTTCAACTGCACGTTGTCCCCGGGCATCACCATCTCCGTGCCTTCCGGCAATTGCGCCACTCCCGTCACGTCCGTGGTGCGGAAGTAGAACTGCGGCCGGTATCCCTTGAAGAACGGCGTATGCCGACCGCCCTCTTCCTTGCTCAACACGTATACTTCGCCCTTGAAATTGGTGTGCGGCGTAATCGTACCCGGCTTCGCAATCACCTGCCCGCGCTCCACTTCGTCTTTTTCCACGCCGCGCAGCAGCAGGCCCACGTTGTCCCCGGCCATACCCTGGTCCAATAACTTCTTGAACATCTCGACGCCCGTCACTACCGTCTTGCGCGTCGGCCGGAACCCTACGATTTCCATTTCCTCGCCGACTTTGCAGATCCCGCGCTCGATGCGGCCCGTCACCACCGTCCCGCGGCCCTGGATCGAGAAAATGTCTTCGATCGGCATGATGAACGGCTTGTCGATCACGCGCTCCGGCATCGGAATGTAGCTGTCCACCGCATCCATCAGTTCGTCGATGGTCTTTTCCCACTGCGGTTCGCCGTTCAGCGCGCCCAGCGCCGATACCCGGATCACCGGCAGATCGTCGCCCGGAAACTGGTAGGTCTTCAGCAGTTCGCGAACTTCCAGTTCCACCAGGTCCAGCAGTTCCGGATCGTCCACCATGTCCACTTTGTTCATGGCCACGATGATGTACGGCACACCCACCTGCCGCGCCAGCAGAATGTGCTCGCGCGTCTGAGGCATGGGGCCGTCGGTGGCCGCCACCACCACGATGGCGCCATCCATCTGCGCCGCGCCGGTGATCATGTTCTTGATGTAGTCGGCGTGGCCGGGGCAATCCACGTGGGCGTAATGCCGCTTGGCGGTTTCGTACTCCACGTGCGCCACCGCGATCGTGATACCGCGGGCCTTTTCTTCCGGCGCGTTGTCGATGGAATCGAAGCTCCGGAACTTCACTCTTCGGATTGTGCTTGGCCAGCACCTTCGTGATGGCCGCCGTCAGGGTCGTCTTGCCGTGATCGATGTGCCCGATCGTCCCGATATTGACGTGCGGCTTGCTGCGGTCAAATTTTTCCTTTGCCATGGCCGTACCTTTTACCTGTCAGGATTGTGAACAGGAGAAAATCTGGAGCCGTTGACCGGGCTTGAACCGGTGACCTCGTCCTTACCAAGGACGCGCTCTACCAACTGAGCTACAACGGCTTCTCTTAAAAAAAACCTACTACACGACAGGACCGTCCGCCTTCCCGGCCCTTAACAACCAGTGTACGAAAATATTCTGGTGGACGGGGGAGGATTCGAACCTCCGTAGCTCCAAGGAGCGACAGGTTTACAGCCTGTTGCCATTAACCGCTCGGCCACCCGTCCGTCCACTGCACCCGCAATGCTCCCACCCAAAGCGAGATTTCACATTGCGGGGAAACTACTAGCATACAAAGAGAGGGCGCTTCTCCGCAACCTCGAATACGCCGGCGGCCCCCAACCCCGGATTTTCTTCGCCTCCGCCATAACTTTCTATCCTAGAATCCGGTACTCTCAGTTGGAGTTATAGTAAAGGCAAAGAGATGCTGATCAAAAAGTCTGTGGGTATTCGCTATTCCGAGGTCACGCCGAAATCGGTGTACCTCAACCGGCGCAAATTTCTCGCCGGATTGCCTGCCGCGCTCCTCGCCGGACGCGAACTGCTTTCGCCTTCCTCGCGTGCCATGGCCGGCACCAAACTGCCCGCCCTCGCCAAGAGCCCCTTCAGCACGACGGAAAAGGAAAATAGCTACAAAGACGTTTCCACCTATAACAATTACTACGAGTTCGGCACCAGCAAGGATCAGCCCGCCAAACTCGCGCAGCATTTCAAGACCTCCCCATGGACCGTTTCGGTCGAGGGCGATTGCGCCAAACCGCGCAAATTCAGCATGGACGAGATTCTCAAGGTGGCCCCGCTCGAAGAGCGCATCTACCGGCACCGCTGCGTGGAAGCCTGGTCCATCGTAGTGCCCTGGGCCGGCTACTCGCTCAGCGCCCTGCTGAAGCAGGTGGAACCCACGCCCAAAGCGAAATTCGTGGCCTTCGAGACCTATTACAACCTCAGCCAGATGCCCGAGGCGCGCTATGCGGGGATCCCGCTTCCTTACCTGGAAGGGCTGCGCATGGACGAGGCCATGCATCCCCTGACCATGCTGACCGTCGGTATGTACGGCGAGACGCTGCCGCCGCAGGATGGCGCTCCCGTGCGCCTGACCGTACCCTGGAAATACGGCTTCAAAAGCGCCAAATCGCTGGTGAAAATCAGGCTCGTGGACAAGATGCCGCCCAACACCTGGAATATCGCCAACCCGGTGGAGTACGGCTTTTATTCCAACGTGAACCCGCACGTCGATCATCCGCGCTGGAGCCAGGCCGAGGAACGCCGCCTGGGTGAGTTCCGCAAGCGTCCCACGCTCATGTTTAACGGGTACGGCGATCAGGTGGCCCACTTGTACGATGGCATGGACCTGAAGAAATATTTCTAGGTGGTAGGGCGGACCCCCGGTCCGCGGCCGACGCCCTCGTCGGCCTCCCCTTTTTCTGGAGGCATTACCGCCCGGCGCGAGCAGTGGAAGGCGATGGGTTTTGACCTGGAGATGGAAACTAAAATGAAAATCCGCTGGAGCAAAGTCCTGCTGTTCCTGGTGTGTCTAACGCCGCTGTTCTGGGCGGGATGGCGCGCCTGGAATCAGGATCTCACCGCCAACCCGATCGAGTACATCACCCATTTCACCGGTGACTGGACCATCCGCTTCATCGTGTTAACGCTGGCCGTGAGCCCGCTGCGCAAGCTTCTGCACCAGCCGCAATGGATCCGTTACCGGCGCATGATCGGCCTGTTTGCGTTCTTCTACGGCTTCCTGCACTTCATGACGTGGCTCTGGCTGGACAAGTTTTTCGACGTCCACGAGATGGCCAAGGACGTGGTCAAGCGGCCCTTCATCACGGCCGGATTCCTGGCCTTCATTCTGATGGTTCCGCTGGCCGTCACCTCCACCAGCGGCTGGATCCGCCGCTTGGGCGGAAAGCGCTGGAACATGCTCCATAAGCTGATCTATGTCACCGCCATCGCGGCCGTGATCCATTACTACTGGCTGGTGAAGTCGGATATCCGCCTGCCCCTGCTGTACGGTTTCCTGGTATCGCTGGAACTGCTCTACCGCCTGGGAGCGTGGGCGCTCGCCCGCCGGCGCGTGCCGGCCCGGAAAGCCGTCGAGCCCGTCGCGCAGTAGCTCCCGCGCGATTCCGATTAAGATGGAAGCGATGCCATCGGTTTCGTCATCGCCTACCCGACGCCGCTTCCTCCAATCCGCCGCAACGCTTTGCGGCGCTCCCTTCCTGGCCGCCCAGGAGTTCACCAGCCGGCGCCCGCCGCTGGCGGAACGCAAATTCACCAGCGACGCGGTGGAAGCTACCATCGTCCGCGTCAAGAAATCCATTGCCGATCCCGAACTGGCGTGGATGTTCGAAAACTGCTTCCCCAACACGCTCGATACCACCGTACGCACCGGGGAAATCGGCGGCCGCCCCGATACCTTCGTGATCACCGGCGATATCGACGCCATGTGGCTTCGCGATTCCGCCGCCCAGGTGTGGCCCTACCTGCCGCTGGCGCGCGACGACCGGAAACTGCGCACCATGCTGGCAGGCGTCGTGAATCGCCAGACCCGCTGCATACTCATCGATCCCTACGCCAACGCTTTCAACTTCGGACCCACCGGCAGCCCCTGGTCCAAGGACCGCACGCGCATGAAGCCCGAACTCCACGAGCGCAAGTGGGAGATCGATTCCCTGTGCTACCCCGTTCGCCTGGCGCACGGCTTCTGGAAAGCCACCGGAGACACCTCCTGCTTCGACCAGGATTGGCGCAAAGCCGCCGGTCTGATTGTCCAGACTTTTCGCGAACAGCAGCGCATGCAGAATCCCGGACCCTACAGCTTCGAACGGGTCAGCGCCGTGGCCAGCGATTCGCTGCCGCATGGCGGCTTCGGCAACCCGACTCGGCCCAACGGCCTGATTCATTCGGGCTTCCGCCCGTCGGACGATGCCTGCATCTACCCCATGTTCATCCCCGGGAATTTCTTCGCCGTCACTTCCCTCGAACAACTCGCGGAAATCGCTTCTACGGTGCTGCAGGATTCGGCTTTCGCGGGCGAATGCCACCGGTTTGCCGGCGAAATCGCCAAGGCGCTTACCGGCTTCTCCACCGGAGAGCACCCCAAACACGGCCAGATCCTCGCCTATGAAGTGGATGGCTTCGGCAATTCCCTTTTCATGGACGATGCCGGCGTCCCCAGCCTCATCGCCCTGCCCTACCTGGGATGCCTCCCTATCGACAATGCGCTCTACCAGCACACCCGCGCCTTCGTGCTGAGCGACGATAATCCGTACTTCTATCGCGGCACCGCCGGAGAGGGTTTAGGCAGCCCCCACGCGGGTCTGGGGATGATCTGGCCGCTCGGCATCATCACCCGCGCACTCACTTCCCGCGACGAAAGCGAGATTGCCGGCTGCCTGAAACTGCTGCGCGCCACCAACGCCGGAACCGGATTCATTCACGAGTCCTTCTCCCGCAATGACGCGACTAAGTTCACGCGGAAATGGTTCGCCTGGGCCAACACGCTGTTCGGAGAGCTGATCCTGACGCTCCACGATCGGCACCCGAAACTGCTTGCCTGAGCAAAAACCGCGTTAACCGGTGCTACCGGGACCAGGGCATCTCCGACAATGCGGCCAACTAGCTTAGCGTCTGTAAGAAAATAAGTGTAGCAATTAAATCATTTTCGGCCTAGAATGTTTTTGTGGCCAGCGAGGCTGAGATCAAGAAGCGTTTCTCCCAGTTAGAGGCGTGGCTGGATGAACACGCGCGACGTTTGTGGGCGGCAGCGGAAAGCGCGGCCCACGGGCGGGGTGGCATCTCGCTTGTGTCCCGCGCCAGCGGTGTTTCCAGGCGCGCCATCGCAGTGGGATTGGCGGAATTGCGGAAAAAGCCGGACCGCTCACAGCGAAAGCATCTGCCGATTCGACAAAAGGGCGGCGGTCGGAAGAAGGCATCGTTCAAGGATCCAGACCTGCTGCTCGACCTAGAGAAACTGCTGGAACCGGTAACCCGTGGAGATCCGCAGTCCCCACTACGGTGGACATGCAAAAGCGTGCGGAATCTCGCCGACGAGTTGCGAGCCCAAGGACACAAGGTAAGCCACGTGCTGGTTGCCGAACTGTTGCACGAACAGAAGTACAGTTTGCAGGCGAACCGCAAGACGAAGGAGGGCTCCTCGCACCCGGACCGGAATGCGCAGTTTGAATACATCAGTGCCAAGGCGACGGAATTCCTGAACAGTGGCCAGCCAGCCATTTCAGTAGACACGAAGAAGAAGGAACAGGTAGGGGACTACAAAAATGGAGGCCGCGAGTGGCGGCCGAAGGGTCAGCCCGAACCGGTGCAGGTGCATGATTTCGCCAAGCAGAAGGATGCTCCCTACGGAGTTTACGATCTGGGGCAGAATGCTGGTTGGGTCAGTGTCGGTACCGATCATGACACGTCCGCGTTCGCCGTGGAGAGTATCCGGCGTTGGTGGAACATGATGGGTCGAGAGACTTACCCCGGTGCCAGTCAGCTATTGATAACGGCGGACAGTGGAGGCAGCAACGGATCGCGCGTGCGGCTGTGGAAGTTGGAGTTGCAGAAACTGGCCGATGAAACCGGGCTGCAAATCTCGGTCTGCCACTTCCCGCCGGGCACCAGCAAGTGGAACAAAATTGAGCACCGCCTCTTCTCCTACATTACGAAGAACTGGCGCGGCAAACCGCTGGTCAGCCATGAAGTCATCGTCAACCTGATTGCAGCCACCACCACAAGAACCGGCCTTCGCGTTCAAAGCCAGTTGGATACAGGCAAGTACCCGAAAGGGATCAAGGTGGGTAAGTCGGAGTTTGCCGCCATCCAACTCCGCACCGACACTTTCCACGGCGAATGGAACTATACGATCTTGCCCCATTAAAAATGCTATGGTTATTTATTTACAGTTCCTTAGTCCACCGTTTCAGAAGTTCACCGGCGTTGTTTTGATTCTCACTGAGCACTCCGCCGCGCGCTGGCATATAATCGCGCTCATGGAACCAGAGACCACTCGTCGCCGTTTCCTCTCGGGCGCCGCCGCTGCCGCAGGCGCCTTCACCATTGTGGCCCCACAATCGGTTCGAGGCTCGCAAGCCAATTCGCAGATCGCCGTCGGCCTGATCGGCTGCGGCGGCCGCGGCTCCTACGACGCCGGTATCGCCAATGCCGATCCGCGCGCCAAAGTGATGGCCCTCTGCGATAAGTTCCCGGATCAATTCGACAAATCCGAAACCACCATCAAGTCCCACGACACACGCAAGTACACCGACTTCGAAAAGCTGCTGGCCGCGCCCGATATCGACGCCGTCTTCATCACCACTCCGCCCTTCGAGCATCCCGCGCATGCTGGAAGCCGCCATCCAGGCGAAAAAGCACATCTACTGCGAAAAGCCCATCGGCGTGGATGTCGAAGGCGTCAAGCGCGCCATGGCCGCCGGCAAAAAGGCCGACAAGTCCAAAACCATCTTCGTGGGCTTCCAGCAACGCTACGGTCCCGAGTACCTGGAGGCGTACAAGCGCATTCAGAACGGCGATATCGGCGAACTGGCCAATGCCCGCGGCTTCTGGATCGCCAACGATCCGTTCACCCGCAAGCCCTACGATCCCTCCGTCGAGAAACTGCGAAACTGGTTCTGCTACAAGGAATACTCCGGCGACATCATCGTCGAACAGGATTGCCACAACCTCGACGTCCTCCACTGGTTCCTCGGCGGACTGCCGGTTGCCGCCGTCGGCCGCGGCAACAAAAAGGTGCGCAAGGATATGGACATCCTCGACAACCTCACCGTGATCTACCAGTGGCCCAACGGATTCTTCGTGAACTTCGAAGCCAACCAGTTGACCCCGCGCGGCTACAGCAAAGTCGGCGAGGAATTCACCGGGACCAAGGGCACCATCGCCACCTCGCGTGCCCGCATGACGCACTATAAAGGACCGCGCGACAGTGAAGACATGCCCACCAAACGCGATATCACCATCGATGCCATCGAGGCGTTCCTCACCAGCATCGTGGAGAACCATCCGGAAAATGTAGTGGAGCGCAGCGCCCTGAGCACCTGCATCGGCATCCTCGGCCGCAAAGCCATTTACACCGGTCGCGAAGTCACCTGGAAAGCCGATATCGGAATCGCCGTCGCCTGACTACTTCGTCAGCGCCTTCAAGAACCGGTAATAAAACTCGACGCCCTCATAAAAAGAGCTCACGCGCAGCCGTTCGTCCTTGCCATGCGCCCGGATGTCGTCCTGGTCGATCCCCACGCCGTTGATCCCGTAGCTCGGAAGGCCCGCCGCCATGGTGTGAATACTGTCGGACGCCCCGGTCTCCATCTCGGGAATTACCGGAGTGCCGGGCCACATCTCTTGCGTTACCTGCTCCAGCGGACGCAGCACTTCCGCCGCCGGCAGTACCGTCGGAAAGCCCTTCGAGTCGGGCGCTTTCTCCGCCCCGCCAATCGCCCCCACGTACCGCACCGTCACTTGCGGATCCGCGAACACGCGCACCAGCGCCTGCTCGGTTTCGGCCGCCGAGTGGCCCGGCAGAATCCGGCAATTCACAATCGCCTGCGCCGTCTGCGGCAGCGCGTTGTTGGCGTGCCCGGCGCTCAGCCGCGTAGCCACGCACGTGGTGCGCATGCGTCGAGTTGTACCGCGCGTCCCGGCTCAGCCGGGCCACTGCCGCGGCGTCCGGCGGCGTGTGCAGAATGGCGTTCATGTCCGCCTTCACCTGCGCGCTTTCCAGCGGCGCCCGCCGTTCGAAATAGGTGCGCGTCACCTCGTTCAGCTCCACCGGAAAAGGCGAATGTTCCAGCCGCGAAAGCGCGTCGGACAAATGATAAATCGCATTGTCCGGCGTAGGCAGCGAGCTGTGCCCGCCCGCGTTCCGGACCGTCAGCTCGAAATCGGCGTACTGCTTTTCGCTGGCCTCCACGTCCAGATCCACCACCTTACCGTGCATGGTGGTGAGCCCGCCCGCGTCGGCATTCAGCACGAACGCCGCATCCACCAGGTCGCGATGGTTCTTCAGCAGCCACTCGACGCCATTCGATTTGCCGCCTTCTTCGTCCGCCGTCAACGCCAGAATCAGGTCGCGGTCCGGACGGTATCGCTCGCGCAGCATGCGGATGAAGGTGGTCACCAGAATCGCGTCGTTGTCCTTCATGTCCTGCGTCCCGCGTCCGTAGAAGTACCCGTCCTTCTCCACGAACTGGAACGGATCGGTGGTCCAATCCTCGCGCCGCGCCTCCACCACGTCCAGATGCCCGATCAGCAGGACCGGCTTTTTCGCGCCCGTGCCCCGCAGCCGGGCCACCATATTGCCCTTGCGATCGTTCGGCCCCAGCACCTGGATGTCCGCCGCCGGCAAGCCGGCGTCCCTCAGCCGCTTGGCCATCGCCTCCGCCGCGCGCGTGGTGCTGCCCACCGAATCGGTGGTGTTGATCTCGATCAGCTCCCGGAAAATGTCGCGGCTCAACTGCCGCGTGGCCTCATCCGGCTGGGCGCACCACGCCATCCCGCCAAGCAACACCAATCCCGCAATTCGCATTTCGAACCATTATTGCAAAGTGCTTACAGGGAACTCAGGAAGGCAACCAGGTCCTTCTGGTTCTGCGGCGTAAAACCGATGTTGAACCGTTGGTTGTAGAACGTGATCACATCGTTGAGCGTCAGCGCGGAGCCGTTATGGAAATACGGTGCACGGCCTGCCAGTCCTCGCAGAACCGGCCCCTTGACCTTTCCGACGTCCGCCCAAAGCCCGGTGACCAGTGCACGTGCCGGATCGGTAGTGATCTTTATCTCGCCAGTCGCGTTGTTTGCCAGTGTAAACACAGGCAGATAGCTCACATCCAGCGGACTGGTCGTATCACCCACTCCAATATTGATCGGCAACGGAAATGAGTGATCGCCAACATTGGGAGCGGAGTGGCACGTGCCGCAGGTACCTGGAATCGAAGTGACTCCCAGGACATCGTTTAGTCCGGCAACGCCTGTAATGCTGATGGGCATCGAATTGAACAGTGCTTCGCCACGAACGATACTCGCGCGTTGCTGGGCTTGAACACCCGCGGAATTGCTTTGTTGGGCCCACGCACTGAACAGATTGAAGATCGCCGGACTGAACGTTGTTCCGGGCTTGTCATTTCCCAGCGGATCGTTGATCCCGATATAAAACGGCACAGAGGCAATGGCCACCGGGCCGCCCGTCGCGCCGCCCGAATTCAGCGAACCAGCGGAATAGTCGTAGCCCTGCGCTGTTGTAAGACCCATTTCAAAGTTCACGATGTCCTGCAACTGGGCCGCGGTCGGGACCGGTCCCTGGGCATGACCGGTGGTCGCGTCGATCGCCTGATGCGCCAGGTCGGCGAGCAAATCCCCCGGATTGGTGGCGAGCGAGATCTTCTGCGTGCCCGTCTGAGTCGCGGATTCGCGGCCATCCCACATGACTGCGCTCAGGAAGCGAAGATTCGTGGAGGGTAAGGGGCGCCGGTACATCGATAGCGTCTGCGTGCTCCCGCAACCGTAAGGATTCTGAACGCTCGTCACGGTGAATTGCGCGCCGGCCGGCGGCGCTAGCGGGATGCGGATCAAACCCCGGCTGGTGAGTAGGCTGTAAGCTTTTCTCCGGCCTTCCAGAGTGGAGACATCGATATTCTGGTCGCAATTGGAACCGTCGTTCGTCCTGAAGATCGGATCCGTGCCCCCGGTCAGAATAAAGCGGAGAAGGATGTCCGCCGCGGAAATTCCAAAGCCCTCGGCGGGCTTGTGGCAGGTACCGCAGCTTCGTCCATTTGTTCCCAGCACTTGAAAAAATGCTCCGGTGAGGGGGATGGGCTGGCCCGAGATGTTATGATTCTGCAACAACCCGCTTCCGTTGGGGAACGGAAACAGGTCGGGCAGATTGGATTGGGCACTCGCGCACACGGCGGCGGCCAGAACTCCCAGCCACAAACCGGTGCCGGTTTTCAATTTCAAACTCATTTACTGCCTCCCTGTTCTGAGAAACGTAGGTTGAGGCGAAAATTGGCAAGGAATCTTCCGGCCACCGCTATTGCAAAGCAAAAAGCTCGCCCTGCTCCGCCACCCACACTTCCGGACGGTACTCCACCGGGCTCGCCATCAGCCCATACCGGTCGCGTACGCGCTGTATCCGCTCGCGCAGAATGCCTTTGTATTCCCGCCCCAGGTAGGCGCTTTTGGCGAATGTCTCCCGGTAGCGCGGCGCCAGTTTCGGAAACTCCCGGTCCAGAAACGGCAGAAACACCTTTTGCGCGCTGGGCATCAGAAACAAAGGACCGCCTCCGAAGCTCTCCACTCCCGCATCTCGAGCCGCTTTCGCCAGCCGGTCCAATTGCCGCTCGTCATCGGTCAGCCCTGGCATGACGGGATTCGGAAAGACGCTCACGTGAATGCCCGCCTCGCTGAGCTTGCGCACCGCCTCCAGCCGCAGCCCGGGCCGCGGCGCCCGCGGTTCCAGCAGCCGCGCCAGCTTCTCGTCCAGCGTGGTGATGGTCATATGCACGCCCAGCACGTTCGCCCGCGCAATCTCCTGCAACAGGTCCACGTCACGCGTCACCAGGTCGCTTTTCGTGGTGATACCCAGGAACCGCCCGCGCTCTTTGGCAAACACCTCCAGAATCGATCGCGTCCGCCCGTATCGCCGTTCGGCCGGCTGGTAAGGGTCCGTAGCCGTACCCAGCGCAATCCGCTCCTGCCGGTCGATGCGCCGCAATTCCTGCCGCAGCAGGTGCGCCGCCGCCGATTTCGCGTAGATCTTGTCTTCGAACTCGTACGCGTCCATCTCCATGAATTCGTGCGTATACCGCGCGTAACAATATTTACACCCGAACTCGCACCCGCGATACGGGTTGATGGTCCACTGGAACGGCATGTTCGGCTTGGTGCGGTTCAGAATGCTGCGCGCCGGAATCTCAAAATACTGCACGCTCCGCTTGGCTTCCAGCAATTCGCTCTGGGACGCCAGACGGGCAATACCCACGAGTGCCATACCTCTATATTCGCCTTTTATTCGCCTTTTGGCAAGCGCATTTCATGCTGCTACCATCAAGGCTGAAATGTCCCCCACCAAGTTCGCCGCCCTCTGCGCCCTGACCATCTGCGCCCTGGCCCAAACCGATTCCACCCCACCTTTTGTGACCGACCCCGCTACCCTGGTGAACCCGCTCATCGGAACTGCCAATGGCGGCAACACCTTCCCCGGCGCCGTCTTACCGTTCGGCATGGTGGCCTGGAGCCCCGAAGAGGTCTCCCCCAATCCCCAGCGCGCCAACCCCGTGGCCGCTCCCGGAGGCTACCAGTACGACGCCAAAACCATCCGTGGCTTCTCCCTCACCCATCTCTCCGGCACCGGGTGCGCCGGCGCCAGCGGCGATATCCCGTTCATGCCCGTCACCATGGCCGTGGACAGCTCGCCCTCTGTCGATCCGAAATACAACAGCACCTTCTCCCACGACAATGAATCCGCCTCCGCCGGGCTCTACACCGTGAAATTGGACAACGGCGCCGCCGTGGAACTCACCGCCACCGATCGCACCGGCTTCGGCCGCTTCACCTTCCCCTCCGACCATCCCGCCGCCCTGCTCCTCCGCGCTTCCGATAGCGAAACCGGCAGCACCGAATCCGCCGTCACCATCGATAAAACCCGGCACATCGTCACCGGCTCAGTCACCAGCGGCAACTTCTGCGGCTATATCGGCCGCGGTGAAAACGTGGACCGCCGCAGCTATTACACCCTCTACTTCTCCGCCCACTTCGACCAGCCCTTCGCCTCCACCGGCGCCTGGCACGACGATTCCGTCAAGCCCGGCGACACCTCCTCCAGCGGCGGCACCACCTACGGCACCGCCGGCTATCCTCCCAAGGGCAAGGGCTCGGGCGTCTGGGTCGCTTTCGACCCGGCCAAATCGTCCCAGGTCGGCGTGCGCGTCGGCATCTCTTACGTCAGCATCGAAAATGCCGAGGCCAACCTGCGCGCCGAGAACCCCGATAAGAGCAAGTTCGAAGAGGTCAGCGCGCTGGCACACCGCGCCTGGAACGCCGCGCTAGGCCGCATCCGCATTGCCGGCGGTACGCGCGACCAGCAGGCCGTCTTCTACACCGCCCTCTACCATTCGCTCCTGCACATGAACCTGTTCAGCGACGTCAACGGCGAATATCACGGCATGGATGGCCAAACCCACAAGATCGATCGCGCCCACCAGCGTGACCAGTTCGCCAATTTCTCCGGCTGGGACGTCTACCGTTCGCAGCTCCAACTGGTGGCCCTGATCGATCCGCTCATCGCCTCGGACATGGCGCAGTCCCTGCTCAATCAGGCCACCCAACTGGATGGCGAATGGGACCGCTGGACTCATAACACCGGCGAAACTCACGTCATGAGCGGCGATCCCTCGGCCCCCGCCGCCGCCGATATCCTGGCCTTCGGCGGCGACCGCTTCGACCTCAAGAGCGCCTACGCCTCTCTCCTGAAGGCCGCCACCGTTCCCACCCCGCACGACCTCAGCAATGCCGGATGCGCCGTTGCCTGCGTGGGTCAGCGCCCTTCCCTCGATCAGTGGCTGAAGCTCCACTACATCGCCGCCAAATCCAATTCCTGGGGTGGCGCCGCCGAAACCCTGGAAGATGCCACCGCCGATTTCGCCATGTCTGAACTGGCCCGCCGCGCCGGCGACCCGGCCAATCAGAAAATCTTCCTGGAACGCGCCCAGTATTGGAAAAACCTCTTCAACCCGCAGGCCGCGCCGGAAGGCGGCTACATTCAGAATCGCAATGAAGACGGCTCCTGGCCGCGCTTCCAGCCCTCCACCGGACAGGGTTTCGTGGAAGGCAGCGCCGCCGTCTACCTGTGGATGGTTCCCTTCAACGTCCAGGGCCTCTTTGACGCCATGGGCGGCACCGAAAAGGCCGCCGGCCGCCTCGACGCCTTCTTCCACAACGCCGATGGCAGCCTCGCCGTCACCAGAAAAGGCGCGCTCCATGCCGAGCTCGATAACGAGCCCTCCATCGGCGCCCCCTGGCTCTACGACTTCGCCGGCAAGCCTTACCTCACCCAACAGATCATTCGCGAGACCCTCAACAGCCTCTGGTCCAACGAACCCAAGGGCATTCCCGGCAATGACGACCTCGGCGAAATGTCCAGTTGGTATGTCTGGTCGGCCATGGGTCTTTATCCCGAAATTCCCGGCCGCGCCGAACTCGTCCTGGGCAGCCCGCTCTTCCCGGAAATCGTAGTCAGCCGTGCCGCCGCCACCATCACCATCAAGGCGCCGGAAGCCTCCCCATCCGCCTTCTACGTGCAATCGCTCAAGGTGAACGGCAAGCCCTCCACTCGCGCGTGGCTTCCCGACACCTTTGTAGCCAAGGGCGGCCGCCTCGAATTCAAACTCGCCACCGAACCCAAGAAGGACTGGGGCGCCTCGCCTGCCGACGCTCCACCTTCGTTCGGCCCGAAGTAAAAAAGTTACGCGCCTCGTGGAAAGCGCTTACGGACAAACACGAAGGTTGCCAGAATGAAAGCGAGACAGACGAGCGATGACGGCTCAGGCGCTAGCGAGAACGAAGTGAACGTAGCCTCGTCTCCAAGCGTGGGGCCGTTGACAGTCAGCAACGCATCTGAAAATCCAGGGATTCCGTACTGCGCGGCGGTGGCGGATCGGGTCAGGTTGCCATCCACAAAAAAGTCCAGAGTGCCATCGGACAGTAGCGCAACGCCGGCGCTGTGAACGCCTGCCGTACGCGCGATACCGGTATCCAGGAACTGGCTCACCGCGGTGCCGTCGATTCGATACATCACAAAGTAGTCGCTTAAGCCAGTGAAAGCGCCCACCGCAGCTTCATAGAGGTGCGAATTCGCGAAATCCTGGACCCAGAGTTCGCCGGCTGGTCCAGAGGTGCTCCCACTGTCCAGGAATGAGGTTGTTATGTGCGAGGCGCCGCTCGGAAGCGAGGTGCCCGCAGCCCCAAAGCCGCTCAGTACGACTGGCACCAGGAGATTGCCGCTGCCATCGATGGTCAGGTTCTCGGTACCGTAAAAACTTTGGAACTGAGTTCCATCAAAAGTCACTACATTGGCCATCGCCGGTAGCGAGGCCAGGAAAAGGACGCCGGCGGCAATCGCCATGCGGCTGGCGGCCCGGTGTAAAAGCGGACGGGTACTTTGTCTGATCTTCAATCGTTTTCTCCTCCGAAGCAAGCAGCCTGAGCGACCGTCTGCAGTTTGGTGACAGTATTATACAGCAGCCGGTGATTTACTTTCGTGGAACTGCCGCCGCCGGATTTACGATCAACTGGTAATCCGGTGAGATCGTCACCATGTTCCGAACGCCACCCGTAATACGCCTCGAAAACGGTCTCCCGCCCCGGATGCTGCAGGCTGCCGTCGCCGATGAGAAATCCATAACCGCCCCTTGCCAGGTATGCCCGGTGATCTCCCGAAATGGCGCGGCGAAGGTGCCGTGGGTCTGAGGAATGGTGGTAATCTGTCCGTCGAACTCGAACGGCTTCTCCTGGCTGAAGGCAACGGCCACGAGCGCGACTAGAAGGAAATAGCGCATCGGTTTGCAATCCACTGGCAACTGTGTTACTGACAATCATTAAATACTAAGCGATATTAAAACTATATTTGCAACTCAGTGTCAACTGGAAAAGATCACCTTGACTTCAGGTCCGATTTGCCCGAAACTTCGATTATGCAAGGCAATCCCAAAGTGATCGCTGCGTTGAATGAAGCCCTGAAGGAGGAATTGACTGCCATTAACCAGTATTTCCTCCATGCCGAAATGTGCGAGAACTGGCACTACGATAAATTAGGCAGCTTCATCAAGAAGCAGTCCATCGATGAAATGAAGCACGCCGAAGCGCTCATCGAACGTATCCTGTTTCTGGATGCCACGCCCAATCTCACCGAATTAATGAAACTCTCGGTGGGGCAGAACGTCAAAGAACAGCTCGCCAGCGATCTCAAACTGGAAATTGAAGCCGTGGGCCTCTACAACCGGGCAGTCCGCCTCGCTCGCGACGAAGGCGACAACGCCTCGCGGGAACTGTTTGAGCGTCTCCTGAAAGACGAAGAGGCTCACGTCGATTGGCTCGAAGCGCAACTTTATCAGATCGGCGAAATCGGCTACGAGCGCTACCTCAGTCAGCAAGTCCGCGAGTAGATCGTCCGGGTGCATCCCTCCCGAAAAGAATTTGTCTCGCCTTGTAACTTTCCGGTTCCTCACCCCTATACCTGATGAAGACCCGTCAAGGAGAGTTACGATGAGCGATTGTGCGATTCAAGTCCGCGGTGTAAGCAAACGCTATCCCCATTTTGCGTTGCGGGGAATCGATCTGGATGTGCCCTGCGACAGAGTCCTTGGCCTGATCGGCCCCAATGGCGCCGGCAAGTCCACTCTGCTGCGCATTCTGACTGGCCTGGTCCGCGCCGATGCCGGCCGCGTGACCATACTCGGCCGCGATATGCCGGCCTCCGAGCGATGGATCAAAGCCCGCGTCGGGTTCGTGTCGGAGGATATGGCCCTCTACGGCGCCGCCACTCTGAGGTGGCATATGCAACTGGTCCGCGACATGCACCAGGGATGGGATGAAAAGCGTGCGTCGGATCTGCTGGATTGTTTTCATCTCGACCCCGGGCAGCGCGTGCGGGGTCTGTCGCGCGGCCAGCAGGTGAAAGCGCTGTTGCTTCTCGCCATGGCGCGCCATGCCGATGTGCTGGTCCTCGACGAGCCCACCGCTGGGCTCGACCCCCTCGTTCGCCACCAGATCCTGACCCTTCTGGCCGCTTCCCGCGCCGAGCGTCGCGCGTTAATCTTCTCATCCCATTACAGCGACGATGTGGCCGCCCTGGCAGACGACGTGGCCTTTGTCTATGACGGCCGCCTGATCGCTCACGCGCCCACCGCTGAACTGCTCGGCCAGGGAAAGAGCCTGGAGACTGTCTTTCTGGCGCAAGTAGCCGCACTCCAAAACGGGAGGGCGGCATGAACCCCGCAATCATCGTGCGCCTCGTGCGTAAGGACTGCTGGCTGATGCGGTGGCCGCTGGCCGCTTATATTCTGGCCGCCCTCACCGGTTTGGCGCTCACCGTAACCGGCGGATCCGTGGCCCGGTCCGCCGGCATCACGCTCGCTTTCAACGTGCTGATCGGCGTGTCGTTCCATGTGATGCTGGGTCCTGTCCTGGGCGAACGCGAACGGAAGACCCTGGCCTTCGTGATGAGCTTGCCGGTGACTCCGGGTGACGCCGCCGTTGCCAAACTGGTAGCGGCGTTCACCTTGTTCCTCCTCCCCGCCACAATTGCCGCCACCGCGCTGGTGTGGCTGTCGCCGATTAATATCCCGGCAGCCATGGCCGCAACGCACCGGCCGCTATGGTCACACCTGCCCGGCGTCCTCGGCTACTATGCCGTTGTGCTCGGCGCGTGGATGCTCTTCTTCTCGGTAGTGCTGGGCGCGGCAATCGTCAGCGAGTCGGTTGGCTGGACCATTGCCACCCTGACGGCCATGCTCTTCGTATTCGGCAACTTCGTGCTGCAAGTTCTGCCCCGGATGCACGGCGTGGGCCGCTACCTGCGGGCGCTGGGAAGAGGCCAGGCGGCGCTGCCGGTCACGATCGCCTGCGAGGCCGCCGGAATTGCCGCCATTGTGTCAATCATCCTGGTGCTGCAACGGCGAAAAACGAGCTTCGTGTGATCGACTTCGATGGGTTGTACGCGCTCCACTCCGGCGCCGTCTTCCGCTTCGCCCTGTCATTGTCCGGAAACCGCGCCATGGCGGAAGACATTACGTCCGAGACGTTCATCCGCGTGTGGAGCGCGCGCGATCGTGTGGACCTCACCACCGTCATCGGCTATCTGATCACAATCGCGCGCCACCTTTATCTCGAACAGGCCAGAGGAGATCGCAACCGCCAGCGCAATCGATCGCGATTGGGAAGACGCCACACCCGGCCCCCACGCTCTCGCCCAGGGCCGTGCCGAGTTAAACGCCGTCCTCGCGGATCTGCAGACCCTGGCCGAACCAGACCGCGCGGCCCTTCTCATGCGGGCCCAGGATCAGATGTCTTACGAAGATATCGCCGCCGCTCTCGGGATCAGCGTCGGCGCTGCAAAAGTGAAAGTGCACCGCGCCCGCCGCAAGGTCGTCGCGTTGCGCATGAATCGGGAGTTGCTGTCATGAACGTCACACGTGAAATTGTGAAAGACCTGTTGCCGCTATACGTGGCCGGCGAGGCCAGCCAGGAGAGCCGCGCGGCGGTGGAAGAGTGGCTCCGCGCCGACCCCGAACTGGCGCGCCTGGCCGCGATACTTCGCGATGATGCCGCGCAACCGCCCGCGACGGCACTGCCCCAAGCCTCAGGCCAGGCCGCGCTGGCGGCGACCAAGGCGCTCCTGCGCCGCCGCTCCTGGCTGTTGGCCCTCGCCTTGCTCTCCACCGGACTGCCCCTGTCGTTCGCATTCGATAACGGCAGCCTGACATTCTTCATGCTTCGCGATGCACCGGTCGTCTCGTCGATAAGCCTGGCGGCGGCCCTCGGCCTCTGGATCGCCTTTGGCGTCGTAACGCGCCGCCTGCGTGTCACCGGACTCTGATCGCTGCTACTTGATCTGGTAGCCCGGCGGCGGAGTGAACAGGCTCGGATCTGGCTCCAGCCGCCGTACATTTGTGAGCCGCACAATATCTTCGCCGGTGCGCGGGTCGGTCCTGCGGACCAGCAGGTTCACCTGCAGTTCCGGCGAGTACCACCGCTCCTCCACGATTTGAATGGGCCGGTCGTTGCCGATGGCCCCGGCTTCGATCGTGCTGGTGAGCCGCGTGCCTTCGCAGTTCACCCCTTCCATAATCTGGTTGCCCAGCGGCTCCTTTTTAGGCTCCTTCACGGCAGTCATCCGGCCTTCGGCTTTGCCCTCCGCAATGGCCTTGGAATTCATGTTCTTGAGCACAATCACGTTCTGCTGCGACGGTTCGGTGCCGTTGGTGTCGAAACGGAATTGCGGAAGAGGCGGCGGTTCCTCGCCCGGGCCCAGCCGGCGATACATGTAATTCATCTGCATCTTCTGGCCGGTCTGGTTAGACTGGTTCAGCATGTAACTGGCCCCCGCCGCGCTGTCCCAGATCATCACCCGCCCGGGACTCTCGCGGCGCACACGGCCCAGGCTGTCACGATAAACAGTCGTCTTAGTCTCATTGTGAATGCGCGTACCATCGGCCAGCACCTGGGTGGTTTCGTGGATCTCATCGGCGGAGTAAGGCGCGCCTTTGACGGCCGGTCCCATGATGCCGCCCTCGATGCCGATGACCTTGGCGCCCCTCAGCATCTGTTCCATATCCATCTGCGCCTTCATGGCGGCCTTCTGCTGGTCGGGATACTGCTGCGCGACGGCCGGCACTGCCAGCAGAGGCAGGGTCGCGGCGAGTGCCAGAAGCGGTCTCATTGCTCCTCCTTCACCATCGAAATGGGCCGGATGGCGCGTGCCCGCCCGTCCCCATCCACAATTACATCGGCCTGCATCCCGCTCGCCAGCGCCACCCGCATCACCAGGCCGGTATCGATCGGTTCTTCATCCAACGCCATGTAATACTGCACCGGGGCCGGGCGCGCACGCCTCGCGGCTGCCCGCCGCACCGGAAGCACCGGCGCCGCTACCACGGCCTCGGCCGCGGGCGCTTCCTGCACCGCTACCGGCGCGGGCGGAGGCGCCAGCGTGGCTTTCACAGGTGCCTGGACCGGCCCCCGGCCGTGCGGCCCGGACAGCACAACCGCCAGAACCAGGGCCGCCGCCAGAGCCGCTACCGCAATCCATGCCGCCGCGCGCCCTGCCGCAACCCGCGGCGCCGCCGCCGGAGCCGGAATGTCGGCCGATAACGATTCCATCCAGCCCGCGACCAGCGCCGCCCGGTCCGCGACCTGCTTATACGCCGCGGCGCACCCGGCACACTCCGCCACGTGCCGTTCCGCGGCCGCCACCTGCTCCGCCGGCAGTTCGCCGTCGAGCCATGCCCGCAGTTCGCCTTCCCGCAAACATTGCTTCATATACCATCTCCGTATCGTGCACGGAACTTCCGTTCGAACTCCGCTTCCGCCCGCGCCAGCATCGTACCCACCGACCCGGGCGGTATGCCCAGTGCCTGCGCCACTTCGCGGTACGATAGTCCGCTGGAACGTAGCAGCAGCATCTGCGCGTCGCGCGGCTTCAACCCGCTCAGGATGGTGCGAACCCGCCCGCAGCGCTCCTGCCGCAGCATTCCTTCCAACGCTCCGCCGGTGGGAGCCACACGCAATGCTTCGCTGCCCGCCTCCTGCTCCCTGCGGTGCCGCCGGTAATTGCTCCGCAGCGCATCCAGGCCCGCATTGGTGGCCACCCGGTAAACCCACGCGGTCAGCTCGCCCTTCCCCTGCAACAGCGTCCAATGGCGCGAAAGCTTACAAAATACATCGGCCGCAATCTCTTCGGACTGCCCCCGGTCGCCCGTCAGCCGCGCCAGCATCGAGGTAATGCGCGGATAATGCTCCTGGAACAGGGCCTCGAACCAGGCCGCACCACGACCCTGCTCCGGATGGGGCCGGTCGAGCGCGAATTCCTCCGCGGGCTGCACACTCTTAATAACGATAGACACGGCTCGTTTGTGACCAAAATTCTAACAGAACGGTAGATTCCTCTCCGAAACCCCAACCCCCAACCCCAACCCGCGCGCGTCGATCCCATGGCGGCCCTGCGCTATGAGTAGCTGATAATGAGGTAATGATCAGTTGCCGCAAGTTGACCCGCCGGTTTGGTGACGTCACGGCCGTGAACGGCCTTTCCTTCGAAGTGGATGCCGGAGCCATCTGCGCGTTTCTGGGCCCCAACGGCGCGGGCAAATCCACCACCGTCAAGATGCTGACCGGCCTCCTCGCCCCCACCTCGGGCGAGATCGAAGTGTGCGGCCTGAACGTACTCACCAGTTCGCTCGAGTTGAAGCGGCGCATCGGCGTCCTTCCCGAAGACCTGGGCCTGTTCGACGATCTTACCGTGGAGGAGCACCTCCTGCTCACCGGCGCCGTCTACGGACTTTCCAAAGGCGCCACCCACGCCCGCGCCTCCCAGCTTCTGCACGCCCTGAGCCTGGAGCACGGCCGCAACACCTTCGCCGCCGCCTGCTCCCACGGCATGAGGAAAAAGACTTCCTTCGCCATGGCCCTCCTGCCCAACCCCCGGATCCTGTTTCTGGATGAGCCCTTCGAGGCCATCGACCCGGTCACTTCCAAAATCATGCGCGATATGCTCCTCACCTGCGGCCGCCGCGGCATGACCGTCTTCCTGACATCCCACGTTCTCTCCGTGGTGGAGCACATCGCCACCCAGATCGTGATGATTCGCAAAGGGTCGATTGTTTGGGATTCGCCGGCCGGCGAGCTGCCGCAATCGCTCGAACAGCACTACTTCGATCTGGTGGAAGCGCCCGCCGTAGAGGACTTGGAATGGCTCGGCTCCTCGCTATCCTAGGCGCGTTGTGGCGCGCCCAGCGGCGGGACCAGAGGTCGTTCGAATCCGTTGCCACCAACAATTTCTTCATCGTCTCGGCCTTCTTTCTGCAAAAGGCCGGCACGTTCATTTACCTGATCCTCGGCCTGGTGCTGTTATTCCCGCTCAGTACCGATCCGCTGCGCAAAATCCCGCGGTCGCGCCTCGGTTTCTGGCCCCTCCCGGGCTTCGAGCGGCGCCTGCTGCGCGCCGTCAGCCCCTGGGTCAACCCGGTCACCTGGATCATGGCGGGGCTGGCTGTCGTCATGGCGCGCGGCAAGGTCTCCCTGGGCCTGTGGGCCCTCCTGGCAGGAGTCATTGCCGTGGGCTTTGTGCTCTCCGAACTGCCGGCGCCCGCGCATGGCATGTTGCGCCGCGTGCCGCAGTTTCCCTCCGTGCTCAATCACCTGATCCGCAAGAACCTGCGGGAAATGCTGGCCACCCTGGATTTCTACTGCGCCCTGGTGCTCAGTGCCGCCGCCGGACTGTACCGCCTGCTGGGTCCGCCGATTCCCTCCGGCGCGCTGGTGCCGCTCACCATTCTGGTGATGCTGGCGCTCTCCAGTTACGCCCAGTGTCTGTTCGGGCTGGATGGCGATGGCGGCCTGGGCCGCTACCGCTTGCTGCCCTTGGCCGGCTGGCAGATCCTCGCCGCCAAGGATGCGGCGTTTCTGCTGATCGCCATTCCCCTCACCCTCTCCCTGGCCCCGCTGCCGGGTCTTTCCGCCGCCCTGGTAGCCCTGGCCCTTGGCCATGGACCCTCGGTGACCGAATATCGCGAACAGACGCGATGGCGATTCTCCAGCGGCGCCAGTGTGATCTATGGATTCATCCAGGCAGCCCTCATGGCCATGGCCGCCGCCAACGATCAACGCCTGATCCTCGCCCCCGCCCTGGGGGTCTGGCTGGCGTCACTGGTCTATTACGGCCGCCGCTTCCGCCTTTGAAGCGGAAGGTATTCGTAGGATAGGCCTCCAGGCCTGTCCAGGCGAGCGCAGCTCGCCAGAAAGTAACTTAACTCTACTCTTATATGTCTCCAGAACAGAATTCCCCCGAAAAGCCGCGCGACAAACGCGCTTTCAATGCCTATCGCCATGGCCTCACCTGCCACGTGCTCGTCATCACCCCGGACGATGAACTCGCCTGCAAACAGCACTGCCAGGGCATTCACCAGTCCGTCGCGCCCTCCGGCCATCCCCAGGTCGATGCCGCCCTCGCCACCTCCCGCGCCTGGGGGGAGCAGAAAAAGGATCTCAACCTCCTCACCCTCTACGAAGGCCGCATCCAGCGCAATATCGATAAGAACTACGCCCTCCTCGAAAGACTCCAGCAGCAGCGCCACGAAGCCCTCCAGCGCATCGTCGAAGAAGCCGCTATCCTCGGAGAAACATACGACTTCCCCGCCGAAACCCTGCCCCCCGATCTTGTTTTTCCCCGCCCCCAAATCACCCGCTTAGTGAATCACTACCAACGCCTCGAATCTGTCCGCAAACCCACCCGGAGGGCCGCCTGAAGCGCAAAGAACGAGCGAAGCGAGCCACTAATCCCCGGCCCCCGACCCCAGGCCCCCGACCCCCGCGCGCGAAGCGCGCCCAGACTATTCCCCACCCCCAACCCCCACCCCCAACCCCCGCTTTCCCGGCCCCCGGCCCCCGCGCTTCACTTTCCCGCCGCATCTGCCGATAAGACTGCTGTGGCGATTCGTTTTCTGGCGCTGTTGGTGTCGGCCTGCGCCGCCGCGGCTCAATCCGGAGACAAACAACCCGCCGGCGATCAGGTCCTGTTCGGCGACCTCCCCAGAATCGAAGCCGCCGCGCTGCATTCCCAGACCCTGGCAGAGGCCCCGGCGCAAGTCACCGTCATCACTGCCGAGCAGATCCGCCGCTACGGCTATCGGACGCTGGCCGAGGCGCTGGCAGCGGTGCGCGGATTCTACGTTACTTACGACCACTCTTACCACTACGTAGGGGTAAGTGGAATCTCGCTCCCGGGGGATTTCAACACCCGCTTCCTGGTGATGCTGAACGGCCACCCGCTCACCGACAACATTTACAACTCGAACAATTTCTTCGGCCAGGACTTCGGCCTCGATCTGGACCTGGTCGAACGTATCGAGATCATCCACGGGCCCACTTCCGCGCTTTATGGCTCCAACGGCATGTTGGCCAATATCAACGTGGTGACCCGCTCGCCGGTGGATGGTCCGAAGCTGATGACCTCGGTGGAGACCGGTTCGTTCGGGGAGGTCAAGGTATCGGCATCTTCGTCCGTTTATCTGGGCGGCGGCGCCAATCTGCTGGTATCGGCATCGGCGGTGCGCAGTTCGGGTCCCCTGGTAGCCGATGGCGAGCGCGCCTATCACACCTTCGCCAACCTGATCTGGCACAACTGGAGTTTCACGGCCTACTGGAACTCCCGGGAGAAGCAGCCGCCGGTGGGTCTGGGCACCAGCCTGTCCGGCGACCCGTCGCAGCACACCATCGATGGCCGCGACCTGATAGGCGCCACTTACAAACGCCCCGCCGGTCCCGGTGAATTGCAATGGCAGATCTACTACGACCGCTACCGCTACCAGGATCGCTTCAACTACCCCGTGGAGGGCGGGCTCACTGACGTGCGCGATTTCAATCGCGGCGACTGGGTGGATTCCCAACTTACCTATGCCGTGCCCGTGCCGCGCGTCGGGACCCTCACGGCGGGCATTGCCGGCTCCTGGGACGTGCGCGCCCTGCAATTCAACCTGGTGGATGGAGAGCAGCAGAATTACGTCAATCATCCGGACAGCACCGCGGCGCTGTTTGTGCAGCAGGAATGGGCCGTATCGGCGAACTGGAAGTTATACGGCGGAGTGCGCGTAGACGATTCGCGCAACTATGGACGCTTCCTTTCCCCGCGCCTGGCGGCGGTGTGGCAATCCTCGTCGCGCACCGTCTACAAACTGGTGTACGGCCGTCCCTTCCGGAACCCCAGCGCATTTGAGCAGTACTACAACGATGGCGGCCTGAGTTACGCCGCGGCGCCTCCCCTGCGCCAGGAAATCGCGCAAACCTACCAGGTTTCCACGGAGCGCAAGCTCACGGCCGCCTGGACCCTGATCGTGGATGCCTTCCGGTATCGCATCCGGAACGGAATTGAAGCCGTCACCCTGGATGACGGAGCGCAGCAATATCGCAACGTGGCGGGTTATCGCTCCACCGGCGGGGAAGTCGAATTCTCCGGCAAACTGTGGCAGAAACTGGAAGCTTCGGCCAGCCTCGCCGTACAGCAGACTACGGCGGGCCCGGCGGGGCCCCTGGCCAACTCTCCGCGCCAGGTGGGCAAGCTGCGTCTGGCGGCGCCGCTGTTTCGCGGCCGCCTGCTCCTGGCGGGAAACTGGCAGTTTGTCTCCGCGCGCCGCTCCTGGACCGGCGACCGGCTGGGGGGAACGCTGCTTACCGATGCCACCGGCACCGTACGTCTCAACGCGCGCTTCGATGTGCAGACGGGCGTGCGGAATCTCTTCGACCGCCGTTATGAAGACCCCATCTATCTGGCGGCGGACCGGCTGCGCGGCGATGGGCGTTCGGCCTTTGTGATGCTGGTGTGGCGGGTGCTGGAATGAGTTGGCCCGGATTTTGGGTGCTGCTGGCCGCCTCGGTGCACCCCCAGGTCCAGGCGGCCGTGGTCGTGGCGTACGAGTCCGACGTGGGTGCCTATGTAGAAGCCGTGGAAGGTGTGCGGGCCGGATTGGGCGACGCCGTTCCCCTACTGATCGACCTGCACGCGCCCGGCGGTACCGCGGAACTGGCGCGGGCGCTGGGTGCGCGCGATACACGGGTGGTGATCGCGGTCGGGGCCCGGGCCCTTTCAGAGGTCCAAAGCCGCAAGCCGGCCGCCCCGGTTTTTGCGGCCATGGTGCTGCACGCTTCCGGCGCCGATAACCTGGCCGGGAGGGTGGATCTGGACGTCGCCCTGCCTGCACAATTGGCCGTCCTGAAGGCCCTCTTTCCACACCGCACGCGGGTGGGCATCATCCGCAATCCGCAGCGAGCGCCGTACTCCGCCGAAGCTTCCGAAACGCGCGCGCGCAAAGAAGGTTTCAGCCTGGTGGTGGTGGAGTGCGAAGGTCCCGCGCGCCTGCTCAAGGCGATGGCCGCCCTGAAAGGGAAAGTGGATCTTCTCTTGGCCTTCCCAGATCCGGATCTCTACAACCCGGTCACCATCAAGCCACTGATTCTGAGTGCCCTCGAGAATCGCCTGCCGGTCGTCGGGTTTTCGCCGGCGTTCGTGCGCGCCGGAGCCGTCGCCGGCATCTATCCCGACTACCGGGAAACCGGCCGCCAGGTTGCTGAACTGGTGCTCCGCATGATGCATGGCGAACAGCGCGTGGCGGGCGACGGCCCGGCCAACGTGCGCGTAGCCGTGAATGAACGGGTCGCCCGGCTTCTGGGAGTCGAATTCGGCGCGACGCCGTTTCCCGTGGAGGTGTTCCGCTGATGCGCTCCATCCAGCCTTCGCTGCTCACCCGCGTCCTCACCGCCAGCCTGGCCAGAAGCGCTCTGAGCATTACCGGCCTCACGGCCTTCTTCCTGTGGAGCTACAGCCACGACCTCCAGCGCCAGGTACTCCAGCGGGCCGGAGCGCTCGCCGATTTCCTGGCGGCACAGAGCCAGTTCGCCATGCTCGTGGGCGATACACAGGAGCTCGAACGCATCGCACGGAATGCCGTCGCCAGCAACCAGGTGCAGTTCGTGGAATTCCGCGATGTGCAGACCGCCCGGCCGGTGTTGGTTTCGCGCCCCGGCGCTGCACCGCCGGGGCCTCTCATCGAGGTCACCCGCCAGGTGGTGCCGCCGCATCAGGAAGGCGGCGTCGGATGGGAGTCCGGCGATCCTTCGCCCGCCCCTCTCGGAACCGTGCGGCTGGGCTTTTCAACCGAAAACGAGCGCGCCAGTCAGGCCCGCATCGGCTGGTTGATTGCGGCCATGGCGGCGGTTTTTCTGATGGCCGCCGCGGCCGTCCAGATCTGGCAACTGCGATCCCTGCTGCGGCCCCTGCAGTTGCTCATCGATTCCACCGCGCGGGTGGCCGAAGGCGACCTCAACGGCCGCGTGGAAGTCGTGCGCCGCGACGAAGTGGGCCGCCTGGCAATGGCCTTCAACGCCATGTTGGAGCGGCTCGGCGAGACCCTGGTATCGAAGGAGGCCGCCGAGGAGGCCAATGCCGCCAAGGGGCGCTTCCTGGCCACCATGAGCCACGAACTCCGCACTCCCCTGAATGCCGTCATCGGCTATAGCCAGTTGTTGCGCGACACCTGCGCCGAGCGCGGCATCGAGGGCCTCAGCGAAGACCTCGAGCGGATCGAGCGCTCCGGCGCTCACCTGCTCGAAATGGTCAACCAGATCCTGGATTTCTCCAAAGTCGAGGCCGATCGCATGAGGTTGCATGCCGAGCCTTTCGATGTCCGGCAGACCGTTCAGGACGTGGTGGCCAGCGTCGGCCCGCTGGCCGCCAGGAATTGCAACCGCGTCGAGGTCCAGATGGACGGAGGGCCTCTCGAGGTGCTCACCGACGAAATGCGCTTCCGCCAGAGCCTGCTGAACCTGGTGGCCAACGCCTGCAAGTTCACCCGGAACGGCGACGTCCGGGTGGAACTCAGGCGCGAACGCAAAAGCGGCGAGGATTGGATCGCCGTCAACGTCAGGGATACCGGAATCGGTATCAGCCCGGAACAGCAGCTCCGTCTGTTTCAGGCTTTTACCCAGGGAGATTCATCCACCACCCGCAAGTACGGCGGGACGGGCCTGGGCCTGGCCATCAGCCAGAAGCTCTGCCGCCTGATGGGCGGGGAGATCTCGGTGATGAGTGAGTTGGGAAAAGGCTCGAATTTCCTGATGCGAATTCCGGCCCGAATGCGACCGTCGCGGAAAGAACCCGATACCTATGACAAAGCGCTTGCTGGTCGTGGATGACGACGAATTAAACCGGGACCTGCTCAGCCGGATGTTGTTCCGGAACGGGTACGAGGTAATAACCGCGGCGAGCGGGACTGAAACCCTGGAGATCCTCCACACCCAGCCGGTGGACCTGGTGCTTCTGGACGTGATGATGCCGGGTACCAGCGGCATCGACATACTCCAGCGCATCCGGACGAAATTCCCCGCCAACGTTCTGCCGGTGATCATGGTGACCGCGCTGCCGGAAAGCCAAGGCCTGGTGGCCGCGATGCGGATGGGCGCCAATGACTACATGACTAAACCGGTGGACTTCGCCATCGCCCTGGCAAGAATCGCAACACGCCTCGCGCTGGCCTCGGTCAGCCTGGAACAGGAGCGCGCCAGCGAACTGTACCGCCTGGCGGTGAGAGCGTCCGATGACGGCCTCTGGGACTGGGACCTGGTCAATCGCCACCTGACCCTCTCGGCGCGTTGGAAAAGCATTCTGGGCTACGCCGAACACGAAATCGGCTGCGAAGCCGAGGAATGGTTCGCCCGGATTCACCCCGGCGACCGCGCGCGCTGGCGGAGGGATCTGAAAGAGCATATAGAGGGCCGTGCCGCGACCCTCGAGTGCGAACTCCGCGTCCGTCACAAGGATGGCCGCTATCGCTGGGTGGAGTGCCGCGGCTGCGCCTCGCGCGATGCCTCGGGTACGGCCATCCGTCTGGCCGGAAACATAACCGATATCACCTCGCGCAAGACGATGGATGCCGTAACCCTGCTGCCCAATCGCCTGTGGCTCGAATCGGAGCTGGAAGACGCTGCCGCGGAATCCGGCCGCGCGGCCCTGGTATTATTGCGCCCGGATGGACTCGACCGCTATCGCGAGAGTCTCCCGCCGGAAGAACACCGCGCGCTGCTGCAAGCCATCGCCGCGCGGCTCCAGGGCGCTCTGCGGCTGGCCGGAGGGAGCGGTAGCGCCGAGGTGGCGCGCGCCGGGGAATCCGATTTCGCGATTCTGCTGCGGCAGGCCGAATCCGCCGCGCAGGTGCGGGAACTGGCGGAAAAGGTGCAGGGGTCCCTGAGCGGCCCGGTAGCGCCACACTCCGGTGCGGCCTTCTATTCCACCAGTGTGGGAATCGCCTTGGCGGCTGCGCCGGCAGAGCGGACCACGCTCCTGCGCGACGCCCAGGCTGCCTTACGCCACTCGCGCGAAGAGGGCCAGGGAGGCATCACGGTATTTCACCAGGCCATGCGCCAGCATGACCTTGAGGAACTGCGCCTGGAAGCGGCGTTGCGGGCGGCCGTCGAGCGTCAGGAACTGCTGGTGCATTATCAGCCGAAGGTGGATCTGGAAGATGGATCGCTCGAGGGCTTCGAGGCCCTGGTCCGCTGGCAGCGGCCCGATTTCGGCCTCGTGATGCCCAACGATTTTGTCCCGTTGGCGGAGCGTACTGGCCTGATCGTTCCCATTGGAAAATTCGTCCTCGAGCGCGCCTGTCTGGATACCGCCGCGCTGCGCCGCCGCTTCCCTGCCAAGGTGAGCGTCAATGTCTCCGGCAGGCAGTTTTCCGGCCCTCTGCTGGTGGAGCACGTGCGGCAGGCGCTGAGTGCGGCTGCGCTGGAGCCGGAAGCCCTGCGCCTGGAGGTTACCGAGACCGCCGTGATGCATGACCCCGAAGCGGCTCTGGACGCCATGCAGCGGTTGCGCGCCATGGGAGTAGGGCTCAAACTGGACGATTTTGGCGCCGGCTACTCCTCCCTGTCCTATCTGCAGCGGTTTCCCTTCGACACCCTGAAGATCGATCGCGCCTTTGTCCTCCGCATGGATGTTCCCGAGGGGCTCGCCATGGTCCGTACCATCATCGGCCTGGCGCGTTCCCTGGGACTGGACGTAGTGGCCGAGGGTATCGAATGCCGGCAGCAGGCGGACCAGTTGCGCGGCATGGGCTGCCGCTACGGCCAGGGGTATTGGTTCAGCCGCCCGGTGGAATTCTCGAGGCTGCGGGAACTGCTGGCGGAGTGGAAATGGCCGGGCGCGCCGGCGCCGGGCGCATGCGGTGAGCCTCAGGTGCTGGCCTATGAGTAAGCTCCTGCTGGCGGAAGACGATGAATTCAGCCGCGATATGCTGGTGCGCCGGCTGGAACGCCAGGGATTCGAAATGTTGTCAGCGGCGGATGGCCGCGAAACGCTGCTGGTAGCACGGCAGCAGCGTCCGGACCTGATTCTGCTGGACCTGGACATGCCCGTCATGGACGGCCGGGCAGCCATGCGGGCGCTCCGATCCGATCCGAAGACATTCCGCATCCCGATCATCGTGCTCACCGCGCATGCCGACCCAGACGATGTGGCGGAGGCCCGACTGGCCGGCTGCTGCGCGTATGAGACCAAGCCGATTGTGCTGCGCCGCCTGGTCGAGAGAATCGAGGCAGGCCTGAAGGCACAACCCGCCCGGGAAAAGGAGCCGGAGTAAGCGGAGCCGGGGGTGCGCCGGCCCGGCCAAGGTTGTAGCGTAGTGGACGTGGGCAAACTGATGAGAGTGATTCTGGTGTGCGCGGCGGCGTCCGCGCTCTCCGGCGCGGCGGCGGCCGCCGGCCAGAACGAAGCGGCGGCTCGCGAGATCCTGGCCCTGGAACGGCAGGCCCTGGACGGTTGGCAGGCCGGCAACCCGGATCCGTGCCTGGCCCTTATGGACCCCGAGATCACTTACTTTCACGTGGTCACCGGACAACGGCTGGATGGCCTTCCGGCGGTGAAAACCCTCTTTGAGGGCTACCGGGGCAAATCGTTATTCGACAGTTACGAAATGGCCGGTCCCAAAATCCAGGGGGTCGGCGATACCGTAGTGCTGACTTACATCCTGGTGAGACACGTGGGCGGCGAAACCACTCGCTGGAATTCCACCCAGGTCTACCAGCGGAAGAAAGACGGCTGGCGCGTGGTCCATTCCCACTGGTCGGTAACTTCCACGTAGGTCATTCGTAACGCAGCGGACGGGCAGCGGAAATCAGGCAGGAACTATTGCGAGAAGTAGCCGGCCTTCGCCTGGATCCGGTAGTCCCGGACGCCGCGGAGGGAGAGCTGGATGGAGCGCCAGTCTCCAGTGGGGGACTCGGCCGGCTTGAAGGCGAGAAGGTAGGTGTGGCGCAGTTCCTCGGAGATGTCGTGAAAAATGGCGGCGGCGTCGCTGAGGCTCTTCACCGCGTAGGCCTTGCCTCCGGTGACGCGCGAGAGCTCTTTCAACTGATTCATCAACTCGGGTTTGTGAAGGGCTTCGCCCTCGGCGGCGGTATATAGCGGAACGCCCATCTTCTTGGCGCGCTCGGTGGCGCGCTGGATGTTGAGGACGCTGGCATTGTCGTCGCCGTCGGTGAAAACGATGAGGGCTTTCTTGCCGCTGCGGCTGGAGATTTCGCCGGCCACGCGGGAGATGGCGTCGAACAGCGCGGTGCCGCCCTCGGCTCGCGTCCGCGAGACGGCTCTTTTCGCGGCGGCCTTGTCGCGCGTGAATTCCTGGAGGGTTTCGACCCCGGTGCTGAATCCGTACACAGCCACCCAATCGTTATCGCGGAACGCGTCGATCAACTGATGAATGGCGTTCTTCACCTTGGGAAGGGCGCCGGCCATGCTGGCGGTGGTGTCCAGCAGGATCGCGCAGGAAAGGTCGGTCGCGCTGCTCTCGAAAGTAACAATGGGTTGCGGAGCGCCATTGTCGAGCAGTTGGAAGGCGTCCTGATGAAGATCGTCGAGGTAGCGGCCGTGATGATCCAGCACGGTGGCATACACTTCGACCATCCGCACTTCGGTGCGGATCACCAGGCCGCGGGACTGCGCATATAGCAGCGGGCAGCACAACAAGGCAAGCGAAATGGGAAGGATGCGTTTCATTTCTTTGGTTCGAGAGCGGCCTCGAGCATGTCCTCGTCAAGAGCCGCGAAGGCCTGCGTCGCGGCGCGCCAGTCATGCATGTCGGCCATGTGCGCTTTGGCCAGGACCCCGCGCGCCAGGGGTTCGGCCACCATGCCCAGAGCCGCCGGCGGCACTCCCACCCGGCCGGCGACGTCCGCCAGTGAGAGCTTGAATTCGGCGGTTCGCTCGGAGAGCTTCTGCGGCAGCAGGAGCCATTCGTACTCCTCATACGGTCCCAATCCCGCCAGATGCGGGTGAGAGCAGCCCAACAAATCGACGGCGCTGCCGCCCAACCGGCGCAAGCGCGATTCATCGGACGCCGAGGGGATCTTACGGAGTTCCGACACCACGGGCGACGGCCAGGGATCTTTGGTGTAGCGCGCCAGGTAGCGGCCGGACAGCTCGAAAAGGTCACCGAGGGTGACTATACCGAGGGCATTCGCCCAATCGCGCGCGGAGATGGCATCCAGAAGTTGTGCGCGCCGCGTAGCGGAAAGCAGCCCGAGCGTATCCTCTGCCAGGTCATCCGCCAGCTTCTGGTCCGAGCCGGCGTGGAGGATCCACTCGCGGGCCGCGCGGACGCGCAGCCCGAACAGGCGCAGATCGTTCTCCGTGAAGTTGCGCCAATCGGTGGCCCGCAGGGAACCCAGTTGCGCCACCGCGACCATTTCGTTGTTGCCGGCCTTTTCGCCGGATAACGCGAGATATCCCGCCACCCGGAAGAACTGGGCGAATCCTCCGGCCAGGTGACTGCCGGCGCCCACGCTGCCCCTGGCGAGATCGGATGGCGCGAATACCAGCAGCGAGGCCCCCTCGGCGTCCACAAAGCGATGTTTCCGAAGCAGGAGCGGGTCCTCGGAGACCAGCAGGTCGTCAGGATTGAGGAAATAGCCGTAGACAATGCCGCTGAGCGCCACCTTCACGGGTTGCGCGATGGCGGCCAGAAATTCTCCCCGCAGTTTCCTGACCCCTTCCAGGTTCACCTTCTTGCGGGCGAACTGCTGCTTTAGATGTTGCAGAATTTCGGGGATCCTGTCGCGTTCGTGATCCGACAGGAACTTCTTGTCCGCCTCGCTGATCTTCATTTCCTTGGGCACCGGCACGGAAAGGATGCCCGCCTGCAGAGCGTCCAGGGCTTTGAGCTGTTCCGGCACCGATCCCTTGCCCGCGCCGAGTTCGCGCAGCAGCCGGTCCGATTCCAGCAGCGTCTGGAGGGAGGTGGCCTTTTGCTCCGCGAGCACCTTGCGATACGCGGCGGTGCGGACGGCGATGGGGTCCTCTTCGTGCCGTTCGCCGCCGGATTCCCATTCGATGGGCGAGCCCGCGCCGAACAGCATCTTCTCGATGGCCCTATCTGGAGTGCCAGCGCCGGGGGGCGCGGCCCGCGCCAGCAATTCCTCGATCGTGTAGAGAGAAGCGGCGGAGTAATCGGCGGGGGACGACGATTTGGCGAAGCGATCGCAGAGGGAGCCGAAAAGTTCAGCGGCGGTTTTGCCCGGCAGCGAACCCGCCTCCTGCGCCAGGGCCAGCAGTTCGATCAGGGAATGCAGGTCGCCCAAAAGGAGATTCAGTTGGGCTTTGGGAATCGCCTGCATCTGGTCCACCAGGCCGAAGAAGCTGGTGAACTGCGGTGCGGAGAGTTCGGTGAGGGAAGCGAAGTAAGGGTAAGTGGATCCGGCAACGGCATAATGCTGGGCGAGCAGGAGGGCAGAAGTCTCGTCCAGTGGATCTTCACGGTGCTGGTCAATGCGCACCACGGCGATGAAATTATCGGATTCCTGGAGCTTAGCTCCGGTCATGGTATAGCGCGTGCGAAGGATGCGGATGAGAATCACGTCCTCCTGATCGGGCGCGGTGATGCGGGCCAGCTTCTTCACCATTTTGGCGGCGGTGGAAGAAGACGATTTCCCTTTGGCCACGAACCACACTTCCGGGCTGCCCGGGAAGAGCACGTGCAGGTCGCTGTCCAAGGGGATCTCCCGCAGGAACTCCAGGAAGGGCGAGCTTTGCGTGGACCTGCCCGCGCCCTGCGCCAGGTCGGGCGATTCGCGGAAGATTTCGTAGAAACGCGAGATGCGGCCCAGGCTGAGGGTGAAGAAGCGCTGGTGTTCGGAATCCAACTGGCCCAGCAGGTCGAAGTACGCCAGCATTCTGCCCTCATCTTTTTCGAGCAGGCCGCGGAAAAACCGGCCGGGGTTGGATACCGGGCTGTCGAGCAGTTTTTCCCACGACGCTTCAGCGGCAGCGCCTCCGGGCACCGCGGCATGCGCGCCGCGCAGGGCGAAGGCGGAGGAGCGGCGGTAGATCAAATCCGCATATTTTTCCGAGAGTTGTTTGAAGTCGGAGCCGGGGATCAGCACGGCCACCACGCGCGGACCCATCACGCTGAGGCCGGAGTAGGTTTTGGCCACGCGCAGATCGCGGGCCAGCGCTTCGGCCAGGCCGCCGTTGAGTTTTTCCTTGGGGAAGAATGTGGTCAGCCATTTGGCCTCGCCCAGCAGAACCGGCGCGGCCGCGTCTTCGATTTCGAATGTGAATTTGCCATTCGCCTGCAGCGCCTCCTGCATGTCGGATTGGCTGATGGCCAGGGCTGAGGCCAGGTCCTGGCGCTTGGCCTGCGACCCTTTCTCGCCGGCCTCCACGCGGATGCCCTCCTTGCCCGTATGCAGGGTCCAGCCGAGCAGGTCGAGAATCCTGCCGGTCTTTTGCGCGGCGGCTTTGCTGGCGCGGGAAACCTCCAGTTCGACGCGGTTCCCCTTCTGCACGCCGAGCGCTTTCAGGCTGGCCAGGCGGTCGAAATAATCGCGAATGCCTTCGAGGTAGACTGCGCCCTGCTTGGGGTCGCCGAGCGAAGCACGACTGACCAGCGTGCGGCAGTACTCCGCGAAAAAGCGCTGGGGAGCGGCAGGCTGCATGTGGGCGATGAAGGCCAGCGCCTCGAGTCCGCCGGGCACCATGGCGGTGGCTTGCGCCTGTTCGGTCCTGGGCAGGAGCCAGGCGGCGACGCTGCTGTTTCCGGCCGCGGCCAGGCGCGCCCGGAAATCGGTCACAGCCTTGGCATCGCCATCGCGCAGCGCCACTTCCAGCCCTCGCTCCAACAGAGCCGGCGACGGTTGGACAGCCAGCGCGGCGGCATAGGCCCCGGCGGCGTGAGATCCGGAAGTGTCTTCCATCTCCGCCAGGCGCGCCAGCAGTTCGGCGTCGCGAACGGATTTGGCCGCGACGCGCAGCCCTTCGCGCGCGGCATAATACCTGCCCTGGCGCTCCAGAATTTCGCATTTCAGCAGATGCAGGCGGGCCGAATTGGGAGCTGCGCCGATGCCTGCTTCCCCGGCCGAGAGGGCCTCGGGCAGTTTGCCGCTCTCCAGAAGGAGGCGCGCGACGCGAAAGTGCGCCTGCTCCATGGACGGGTCGGCTTCGAGAGCTTTCTTCCAGACTGCCAGAGCCTCTCCAGGCCGGTGGAGTTGTTCGAGGAACTCCGCATACTGCCGGCGTACGGACGCGCTCGCGGGCAAGGAGCCGGCGACCAATTGGACGTGCGGCAGGGCTCGATCGCCGGCGCCATGTTCCAGGTAAAGAGAGATCAGGGCGGTGCGGCGGTCCAACTTGTCCTTGTCGATGGCCAGCGCCTTTTCCAGAGACTCCGCGGTCTTGCTCCAGTCTTTGAGGCGCGCGGCGATATCGGCGCGGGTGAACCAGAGGTCGGCGCGACGGGCGTTTGCGGCCAGGGCTTCGTCGAGGAACGGCAGAGCGCCCGTATCGTCGTTCCGCGCCAGGTGAATGCGCGCCAGTTCCTCGTTGACCTCTGGGCCGCCGGCGCTGCCATCCCGGGCGCGCAGCAGCGGCTTTTCGGCTGCGGCCAGGTCTCCGGCGGTAAACCGCGCGTGGCCCAGTTCGGCGGCGAGTTTAGCGTCGCGGGGGCGCACCAGGGCGAGCGAGGCGAGAAGCATGGCGGCGGTCTTGGGATCGTTGTAGCGCGCGTAGTAGTCCGCGCCGGCGCGCAATGCTTCCGGGTCGAGAGGATTGATCTGCAAGGCCTGCTGCAGCAGTTCGCGCACGCGCTGCACCTGGGCGGGGTCGAGCTTTTCCTGTTTTGCCAGGCCGGCGGCTTCGGCGGCGGCGTGCCGGAGATCGCTGAACTGTTGGAAGTCCGGCAGGCGCGCACCAGCCGCGGCTTCGAGAACCGGCAATTCGGCGCCACGGAATTTCGCACGCTCCAGCACGAAGCCGTGGTCGAGCGGCGGCGGCGGCCAAGTCGCTTCTCGGAACGCACCGTAGGCCGCAAACTGCGGGAACTCGCCGAGAGTTTCGAGTCCGGAGGCGCCGGAGGTGGCCGCCGCGATGGCGTTCCAGAATTCGGGACGCTGTCCCTCGGGCGACCAGTAGCTGACACGCAGCTTCTGTTTGCAGAACTGTGAGCGGAGCAGCGGCAGGGCGTAGTCGCGGAGATCCGGCGCGATCTCGGCGGGAAGGCCGACCAGAAGCAGATTGGACCACTCGCCGCCCCAGGCGCTCATCGCCTCGCGAAGTGCCGAATAGAATTGGGCGGGCGCAATGGGGGCGGCGGGCGGATCGGCCGCCAGGGCTTCGCGAATCAGTTTTTGCCAGGCCGGCAGAGTCCTGGCCGGTTCGGCGGCGGTGAAGGTCTGGCCGTCGGAGACGATCAGGGATAAGCCGGCTGCTTTGTCCGCTGTCTTATAGAGCGCAGCTAGTTCCTTTTCGACGTGCGCGCGTTCCTGCTCCGCAATGGCGTTACGGAGGAGCAGGACAGTGACCCGGCTCGCCGGCTGGACGGTTGCCAGCTCCGGCTGGGCGGCGCCGTCGAAGGTCTCCAGCGCCAATGGTCCGGGCTCGCCCTGTACCAGGCAAGGCTGGGCGAATACCGAGCCTGCCAGGAGTGCAGACAAGACCGCGCTCAAGATGAGGTGGCGCATTCGAACTTCCCGGAGATTATAAACCGTCACATCTGGAAAAGCGAATCTCGCCGGCATTCGGGGACACCGGCGACCACGGCCGCGCCTGCGTTACAATCCACCCATGCCTGATCTATCCTCGATGTTCCGGCTGGACGGCCGCGTGGCGCTGGTGGCGGGCGCGGCCAGCGGCATTGGCCTTGCGGCAGCGCAAGGGCTGGCCGCGTCCGGGGCAGTGGTGGTATGCGCGGATATCAATGGCCCGGGGGCGGAGAAAGCGGCCGACGGGATCCGCGCCCGCGGCTGGCAAGCGGATGCTTTCACGCTGGACGTGACCGATGCGGACGCGGTAGACCAGGCGTTTCGCACCATCGAGAAGAAGCATGGACGGATTCACGCCGTGGTCGCCACGCCGGCCGTGAATATTCGCAAACGGCTGCTGGACTATACCCGCGCCGATTTCGACAGGGTGATACGGCTGAATCTGGCCGGGGGATTTCACGTGCTGCAGGCGGCCGGGCGGCACATGCAGGCGAAGGGAGGCGGCAGCATCATTCTCTTCTCTTCGATGCGCGCCGTCACGGTGGAGCCGGGGCAATCGATTTACGCGACCACCAAAGCGGGGCTCATTCAGATGGTGCGCGGCCTGGCGGTGGAACTGGGGCCCGCCGGGGTGCGCGTAAACTGCATCGCGCCGGGCGTGGTGGAGACCCCGCTCACCGCGCCCATCAAGGATAAGCCGGAGTGGTACCAGGCCTACTCGAATCGCAATGCTCTGAATCGTTGGGCCAAGGCAGAGGAGATGGCCGGGCCGGTGGTGTTCCTGGCCTCAGACGCGAGTAGCTACGTGACCGGCACGGTGCTGTTCGCGGACGGCGGCTGGACGGCGATTGACGGGCGGTTCGCGCCGCCGGTTTAGTTCTTTTCCGGCGCGGGCACCTGGGTGCGCCAGACGACGCGCCAATTGTCGTTGCGGCGCGCCAGCACCAGAATGTCGCGGCCGGTTTCCTGGTGGTCCGCGCCTCCGGCAGCCCAGGCCATGTCCCAGGCATAATCCACGATGGCGGCATCGCCTCGCTGGGTGACGAAGTAATCCCGGGTCTCAAAGCGATCGATGCGCGCCTGCGCCGTGAACTGGCGGTAACTCTCGATGGCGTAGTCGATGCCTTCCCTTCGGAACTTGCCTACCGGGCGCGACGAAGACGACATCTTCGGCCAGGTAGGCGCCCAGGTCTTGCACCCGGCCCTGTACCCAACACTGGTCCAACGATTGGATAAACGACACGAATTCAGCGTCATTCATAAAGGTCACCCCTGCACACTATAAGGTCGGGCAGACGGGCTGGGGCGTAAATCGGGAAAGCCCCTCCCCGCGCCAAATACCCGCAATACCCCCACACGCGGCGGGGGATGGGGCGAAGCTGTTCGATATACTGAGGTTTAAGACCTTACGTTACCGGATCGTCATGGCTGAAATGAGCGTCATCTGGCTGCGCGTGGCCGCCGCGCTGTACTCGCTCGGCCTGCTGCACGCCATCCTGACCCTGGTACGCCGCCGCGAGCATCTGTTCCGCGTGGCGCTGGGCGCGTTCGCCCTCGGCGCCGTCTTCCATTTCGTTTCCATCGTGGAAGAAGGGATCGTGCACAATCGCTGCCCCATCACCAACTTCTACGAAACGCTCTCCATGTGCGCCTTTCTGGTGGTGATTGCGTATCTATTCGTGCACTGGCGCTACCGGCTGGAAAGCCTCAGCGTCTTTATTTTCCCCCTGGTCTTTGTGGCGGTGCTGGTGGCCACGATGGGCAACCCGGTGAGCGCGTGGAGCAGCCCGGTTGTGCGCGATGCCTGGCTGACCGTGCACATCGTGCTGGTGCTGCTGGGGTTCGCGGCGCTGCTGTTCGCCGCCGTGGCCTCCCTGCTCTACCTGTTCCAGGAGCGGGAACTAAAAGCCAAAAAGCCGCGCAAACTCTATTACCGGCTGCCCCCGCTGGGCACGCTGGACGACCTGATTTCCAAGTCCATGGCGCTGGGCTTCGTGCTCATGACTCTGGCCGTCATCGCCGCCAGCACCTGGGCCTTCATCGAGCATAAGACCGCCTGGATCAGGCAGCCCGAAATCGACATCTCCTTCTTCACCTGGGGAATCTATATGGTGCTGGTGTTTCTGCGCACCACCGCCGGATGGCGCGGGCGCAAGGCCGCCATCATGACGGTAACGGTGCTCGGTTTTTCCGCGCTCACCTGGGCCGCGCATGCCCGGCTGGGCAGCATGTTGCTGAAATGAAGCTGCTGATCACCGGCGTGAGTCACAAGACCGCACCCGTCGAGGTGCGCGAACGCCTGGCCTTCCGCGAAGAGGCGCTGCCGGCCGCGCTGGCCGAATCTGAAGGCTCGCGAAGGCGTCACCGAAGCGGTGATCCTTTCCACCTGCAACCGCGTGGAGATCACCGTCACCACCGACGACGGCGCCGATCCGCAGGCCATCGTCGATGCGTTCCTGGCCGAGCAGAAAGCCATCGACGCCGAGAGCATCGAGCCGCACCTTTACCGCCATGAAGGGCGCGAAGCCATCCATCACCTGTTCCGCGTGGCCGCCAGCCTGGATTCCATGGTGGTGGGCGAGCCGCAGATTCTGGGCCAGCTCAAGAGCCGCCTACGCCGCCGCCAAGGATTGCGGCGCGCTGTGCGGCTGGCTGGACGGCCTGCTGGCGCCGCGCTTTCAGCGTGGCCAAGCGGGTGCGCTCGGAAACCGGCATCGGCCAGATGGCGGTTTCGGTGAGCTATGCGGCGGTGGAACTGGCGCGCAAGATTTTCGGATCGCTGGCCGGACCGCACCATCATGATCGTGGGCGCGGGCAAGATGTCGGAACTGGCGGCGCGCCACCTGCGCCGCTCGGGCGCGTCCCACGTCTTCGTCACCAACCGCACGCACGAGCGCGCCGTGGAGATGGCCGCGCTGTTTCAGGGCACGCCGGTGGAATACACGCGCTTCGTCAGCATGCTGCCCGAGGTGGACATCGTCATCACCTCGTTCGGGCGCGCCGCACTACATCCTGCACAAGGACGAGATGCAGCGCGTCATCGCGGCGCGCCGCAACAAGCCCATGTTCCTGATCGATATCGCGGTGCCGCGCAATATCGAGCCCGGCGGTCAACGAGATCGACAACGTCTTCCTCTACGATATCGACGACCTGCAGGAAGTGGTCAACGCCAACCTGCGCGAGCGCATGAAGGAGGCCGAGCACGCCGAAGCGCTGGTGGCGGAAGAAGTGGAGCGCATGATGGCGCGGCTCAAGGTGGCCGAGGTCACGCCCACCATCGTCGGCCTGCAGGAGCAACTGGAACAGATTCGCGCCGCCGAGATCGACAAGGTGCGGCGCAAGTGCGGCCCGTTCACGCCGGAGCAGGAACAGGCGCTCGAAGCGCTGACCCGCGCGGCATCATCAACAAGATCGCGCACGGGCCCATTTCCGAACTGCGCAATCACGCCGGCCAGCCCGAAGGCGCGCACGTGGTGGCGGCCATCCGAAAGGCGTTTCATCTTCAGGACTGATCATGCTCGTTATCGCGTCGCGCGGTTCGCAACTGGCATTGTGGCAGGCCCACTGGGTGGAGGCGCAACTCACCGCGCTCGGCCACGAATGCCGCATCGAGATCATCAAGACCACCGGGCGACAAGATCACCGACGTGCCGCTGGCCAAGGTGGGCACGCAAGGGGCTGTTCACCAAGGAAATCGAAGAGGCGCTGCTGGATGGGCGCGCCGATCTGGCGGTGCACAGCCTGAAGGATCTGCCGACGGAACTGCCCGAAGGCCTGGTGCTGGCGGCGGTGCCGGAGCGCGAAGATCCGCGCGATGCGGTGGTCGGGCAAGCGGCTGGCCGATCTGCCGCGCGGGCGCCAAGGTGGGCACCAGCTCGCTGCGGCGCGCGGCGCAATTGCGCAAGCTGCGGCCCGATCTGGTGATCGAATCGGTGCGCGGCAATCTGGATACGCGCCTGCGCAAGCTGGACGAAGGCCAGTACGACGCCATCCTGCTGGCCGCGGCGGGGCTGAAGCGGCTGGGCTGGGGCGATCGCATCGCCGAGATTCTGCCGGCGGAAATGATGTGCCCGGCGGTGGGGCAGGGCGCGCTGGCGATTGAGACGCGCGCGAGCGGGCGCGGGCTTCGACGCCGTGCCCGGCGCTGGACCACGCGGCCACGCACGCGGCGGTGACGGCCGAGCGCGGCGTGCTGGCGGCGCTGGGCGGCGGCTGCCAGGTGCCGATCGGCGCGCACGCCACGGTGGACGGCGAGACGCCTGCGGCTGCTGGGCGTGGTGGCGTCGCCGGATGGCAGCGAGATCATCCGCGCGGAGTCGGCCGGCACGGTCGGACGGTGCGCGAGGCGCTCGGGCGCGGCGACTGGGCGCAGCGCCTGCTGGGAATGGGCGCGCGGCAGATTCTGGAGACGCGTCGTGATTCGTCGACGCTACGAGCAGTGCCATCGCACGGCCGGTGATCGCGCCGGTAAGGTCTATCTGGTCGGCGCGGGCCCGGGCGATCCTGACCTTGATCACCGTCAAAGGCCGCCGCATTCTGGAGACGGCCGATGCCGTCCTCTACGACCACCTGGCTCCCGAGGCCCTGCTGGAACTGGCGCCGCGCGCAGGCCGAGCGGCTCTACGTGGGCAAGAAGAAATCGGCACCACGCGTTCACGCAGGAAGAGATCTGCGGCATGCTGATCGAGCGCGCGCGGCGCGGCCTGACGGTGGTGCGGCTGAAGGGCGGCGACCCGTTCATCTTCGGCCGCGGCGGCGAAGAGGCGGAAGCGCTGGCCGATGCCGGCATGCCGTTCGAAGTGGTTCCCGGCGTCACCACGCCGCTGGGCATCGCCGCTTATACCGGCGTGCCGCTGACGCATCGCGAGCACACTTCGGCGGTCACGTTCGTCACCGGGCACGCCGTGGACGCGATCGATTGGGACAAAGTGGGGATGCCGAGACGCTGGTGATCTTCATGGGGCTCACCACGTTTCGCGCAGATCGCGCGCGAGCTGATTGCGCGCGGCCGCTCGCCGGAGACGCCCGCCATGGCGGTGCGCTGGGCCACGCGGCCCGATCAGGAGACGCTGGCCGGCACGCTGGCCACTCTGCCGGGGCTGATCGAGCGGACGCGGCATGAAGCCGCCGGCCACCATCATCGTGGGCGAAGTGGTGCGGCTGCGCGAGAAGCTGAACTGGTTCGAGCGGCTGCCGCTGTTCGGCAAGCGCATCGTGGTGACGCGCGCCAAGGGCGCAGGCGGACGCGCTCTCCCGCGGCTGGGAGCGCTGGGCGCCGCGTCATCGAGATGCCGACCATCGAGATCCGGCCGGCCGCCGATTCCGGGCCGCTCGACCGCGCCATTGCCGAGTCTGCCTTCCTACGACTGGCTGATCTTCACCAGCGCCAACGGCGTGCGCTTCTTCCTGGAGCGGCTGGACCGCTCCGCCGCCGATCTGCGCGCGCTGCGCGCCCGCATCTGCGCCATCGGACCGGCCACGCGCGCGGCGGTGGAAGCGCTGCATCTGAAGGTGGACCTGATGGGCAAGGAGTACGTGGCCGAAGGCCTGCTGGAGGCCTTCGCCGGCCACGATCTGGCCGGCAAGCGCGTGCTGCTGCCGCGCGCCGCCGTGGCTCGCGACCTGGTGCCGGCGGAACTGACGCGCCGCGGCGCGCAGGTGGACGTGGTGGAAGCGTATCGCACGGTGATGCCCGAAAGCCCAGGCGCGCTGCCGCTCACCGCGGCCGGCATTCTGGCCTGCGATTGCATCACTTTCACCAGTTCCTCCACGGTGCAGAACTTCGTGGCGCTGGCCGGCGCGGCGTGCGCTGGCGGCGTGACGGTGGCGTCCATCGGCCCCGTCACCACGCGCACGGCGCGGGAACTGGGCATCGCGGTCACGGCGGAAGCCAGGGAATTTACCATCGACGGATTGGTGGAAGCCGTGCGCCAAATATGCGACACTAGAGTGACTCCCCCGTCAGACCAATGAGACCACACATCATCGGCATTGCCGGTCCGTCCAGTTCAGGCAAAACCGAGCTGGCGCGACAACTCTGCCTGAAACTTCCGGGAACCTCCATCGTTTCGCTGGATTCCTACTACCGCGCCATCGAGCCACCTTCCTTTGGAGGAGCGCGCCAGAACCAACTTCGACCATCCCGACGCGCTCGATTGGGAACTGCTCCACGAACACCTGAGCGACCTGGCCGGGGGGCGGCCGTTCGAAGAGCCGGTCTATTCCTTCGCCGAACACACCCGGCTGCCGGGCACCCGCATCATCGAGCCGCACGAGTTTGTGATTGTGGAAGGCCTGTTTGTGTTCTACTGGCCGGAACTGCGCGGCATGCTGGACACCAAGGTGTTCGTCCAGACGGATCCCGAAGTCTGTTTCCAGCGCCGTTTGCCGCGCGACGTGGCCGAGCGCGGGCGGACGCCGGAATCGGTGCGCGAGCAGTATGCCCGAACGGTGCTGCCGGGCGCGGAGTGGTTCGTCTATCCCACGCGCAAGTACGCGGACCTGGTGGTTTCCGGGGAAGAGCCGCTGGACCGCTCGACGGCGGCGGTGGTCGCGGCGCTGCACAAAGCCCGGGCGGCGGCGGCCGGGGCGTAGCGCGCCCGCCTGCCGGGCAAAAGCGCCTGCTAAAATATAATTTTCCCCATGCAAATTGAAAAAGTGTACGAGCCACAGCGGTTCGAGCCGCATTGGGCGCAGTGGTGGATCGACTCCGGCATCTTCCGCGCCTCCAGCAAAGCTGCCGGGCGGGTATTTTCGCTGGTCATTCCGCCGCCCAATGTGACCGGGTCGCTGCATATCGGCCACATGCTCGAACACACCGAGATCGATGTCACCATTCGCTGGCACCGGATGCTGCGGCGAGAACACCCTGTGGCTGCCCGGGACGGACCACGCCGGCATCGCCACGCAGATGGTGGTGGAGCGCAAACTCGCCGAAGAGGGCATCAATCGCCGCGACCTTGGCCGCGAGGAATTCGAAAAGCGCGTCTGGGAATGGAAGGCGCAATACGGGGACACCATCAAGCGGCAGATGATCCGGCTGGGCGCCTCCTGCGATTGGTCGCGGGAGCGGTTCACGCTGGACCCGGGGCTGTCGCGCGCGGTGCGCGAGGTGTTCGTCCGGCTGTACGAAAAAGGGCTCGATTTATCGCGGCGAGTACATGGTGAACTGGTGCCCGCGCTGCCAGACGGCCATCTCCGACCTGGAAGTGGCGCACACCGACGTGCCCGGGCACCTGTGGCACATCCGGTATCCGGTGAACGGGATGCCGGGCCGCTTTGTGACCGTGGCCACGACGCGGCCGGAGACCATGCTGGGCGATACCGCGGTGGCCATCAACCCGAAGGATGAGCGCTACCACGACCTGCACGGGCGGACGGTGCAACTGCCGCTGATGGATCGGGAGATTCCCATCATTCTGGACGAGCTGGCGGATCCGAAATTCGGCACGGGCGTGGTGAAAGTGACGCCGGCGCACGACCTGAACGATTTCGAAGCCGGCCGGCGGCACAATCTGCCGAAGATTCAGGTGATCGACGAAAGCGGCGTGATGACCGCGGCGGCGGGCGCGTATGCCGGGCTCGACCGCTTCGAAGCGCGCAAACGCGTGGTGGCCGATCTGGAATCGCGCGGGGACCTCGTCAAAGATCGAAGATTACCCGCTGAGTCTGGGCAAGTGCCCGCGTTGCAAGACGGTGGTGGAGCCGCTGGTTTCGACGCAGTGGTTCGTGAAGACTAAGCCGCTGGCGGAAAAGGCCATCGAGGCGGTGGAGAGCGGCCGCATCGAATTCATCCCGGCCAACTGGAGCAAGACGTATTACGAGTGGATGTACAACATCCGCGACTGGTGCATCTCGCGGCAGCTCTGGTGGGGGCACCGCATTCCGGCGTGGCATTGCGGGGAGTGCCAGGAGATCATCGTGGCGCGGGAGACGCCGGCGCGCTGCCCGCAACTGCGGAGGCGAAGATCCGGTGCAGGATACCGACGTGCTGGACACATGGTTCAGCTCCGGGCTCTGGCCGTTCTCCACGCTGGGCTGGCCGGATCAGACCGAAGACCTGGCTACGTTCTATCCGACATCGCTGCTGATCACCGGCTTCGACATCCTGTTCTTCTGGGTGGCCCGCATGGCCATGCTGGGCATCGAATTCATGGGCGACGTGCCGTTCCGCCAGGTGTACATCCACGGACTGGTGCGCGACGCCGAACGCCAGAAGATGTCGAAGACCAAGGGCAACGTGGTGGACCCGCTGGTGGTGACCGAAAAGTACGGCACCGATGCCGTGCGCATGGCGCTGCTGCAGGGCGCCGCGCCGGGCACGGACATCGTGCTCACCGAAGAGCGCATGGAAAGCTCGCGCGCCTTCGCCAACAAGATCTGGAATGCCAGCGCGGTTCCTGTTCCTGAATATGGAGCGCTCGGGCGTGGAGCCGTGGGTTCCGGAGACGGCTGGAAGACATTCCGGCCGCAGCCCGATACGGTCACGCTGGAAGTGCCCATCGAGGACCGGTGGATTTTCAGCCGGCTGAACAGTTGCGCCGAGCAGGTGAATCGCGCCATCGAATCGTACCGGTATCACGAGGCGGCGCAGGTGCTGTGGCAGTTTTTCTGGCACGAATTCTGCGACTGGTACGTGGAGCTGAAGAAGCTGAAGTTTCGCAGGAGAGCTCGCGGCCTGACGCCGGGCTGGCGAAATATGCTGGCGGCGTTCGAACGGCGCTGCGGCTGCTGCATCCGGCGATGCCGTTCCTCACCGAAGAGCTGTGGCAGCGGCTGGCGGCTCACGCGGAGGGGCGGCCGGCGTCCATTGCGATCGCGGCGTATCCGCAGTACCGGCAGGATTCCACGGACCACGTGGCGGAGCGCGAGATCGGGCTCCTGCAGGAGATCGTGACCATGGCGCGCACGCTGCGCACGGAGGCCAAGCTGGATCCCAAGCAGCAACTGGAAGGCACGCTGTATTCGCGCAACGACGCGCTGGAGGTGGCCAAGCGGCACGCCGCAGCCATTCAGAAGCTGGCCAACGTGACGCTGGAGTTCAAGGCGGAAGGGGCGCCCAAAGCGGCGGCGATGCGGTCCACGGCGCAGTTCGACCTGGTGCTGCACGTGCCCAAGACGCAGGAAGACGCGCAGCGCAAGCGGATGGAGAAGGAGCGCGATCAGCTTGTCAAGAACATCGCGAATTCGGAGCGGCAGTTGGGCGACGAGACGTTTCTGAGCCGCGCTCCGCACAAGGTGGTGGAAAGCATCCGCAAGAAGCTGGCGGAGTACAAGACGCAGCTCCGCAAGAATCGACGACGCATTATGAACGAAGTGGTGCGGCTGGCGCTGGCAGAGGATATCGGCACCGGCGACGTCACCAGCCGGGCGTGCGTGCCCGAATCGCGCATGGCGCGCGGGCGGTTTCTGGCGCGCGAGCCGCTGGTGATCGCCGGGCTGGATCTGCTGTCGGAAATTTACGACCTGCGCGGCGGCGTGGAGGAATTGGCCGTGCTGAAGCGCGATGGCGACGCTGCGCGGATGGCGAAGTGGTCGCCACCGTCCGCGGCCGGGCGCGCACGTTGCTGGAGTGCGAACGCGTGGCGTTGAACTTCCTGCAGCGTTTGAGCGGGGTGGCCACGCTGGCGCGGCGCTATCGCCGACGCGGTGGCGGGGACTCGGCTGCCGCGTGCTGGATACGCGCAAAACTACGCCGGGACTGCGCGTACTCGAAAAAGCGCGCCGCGGCGGCCGGCGGCGTCACCAATCACCGCATGGGGCTGTTCGATGCCGATTCTGATCAAGAACAACCACATTGCGGCGGCGGGCGGCGTGCGGGAAGCCATCGACCGCGGCGCGAGGCGCGCGGGTTGCCGGTCGAAATCGAAGTGCGCACGCGCGAAGAGCTGCACGAAGCGCTGGATGGCGGCGCGGAGCACCTGCTGCTGGACAACCTGACGCCAGCGGAGGCTGCGGAGTGGGTGCGCGAGATCGGCGGGCGCGCCACGGTGGAACTGTCCGGTGGCATCACGCTGGAGAACGGTGCGCGCTTATGCGGAGGCAGGCGCCGATTTTGTTTCCGTCGGGCGCCATCACGCATTCGGCTCGCGCCATGGATATCAGCTTCCGGCTGGAGCTGATGGGGCTGGAAGATGATGCGGCCGCAGATGAACGCAGATGAACGCAGATAAGAATCTCGACCTGGCCCGCGTGCGCGATGCCTTTCCCGAGAGGCGCATCGTCTATTACGAGACGATCGATTCCACGATGACCGCGGCGGCGGGCCTGGACGGCCGGATCGGTGGTGATTGCCGGGGAGCAGACCGCAGGGCAGGGCCGGCACGGCCACTCGTGGCACTCTGAAGCGGGGAACGGGTTGTATGTGTCGCTGGTGCTTGCGCCCACTCCCGTGCTCACGCTGGCGCTGGGGCTGGCGACGTCGAAGCGGTCGCGCTGGCCACGGGCGTGGCCTGCGATCTGCGCTGGCCCAACGACCTGATGCTCGGGTCGCGGAAGGTCGCCGGCATCCTGGTGCAGCTTGTGGACGGGCGCGCCATCGCCGGAATCGGCATCAATGTAAACCAGCGTGAGTTTCCAGGCGAACTGGCCGGGGAGGCGACGTCGCTGCGCGTGGCCGCGGGCGGACGCGAGCTTCCGCTTACCGGACTCGCCATCGAATTGCTGCACGCGATCGAGCGCGTGGTGCCGGAAGATAAGGAAACCATTCTCCGCCTGTTCACGCAGAGCTCCAGCTATGCCGCCGGGCGGCGGGTCACCGTGGCCCTGCCCGACGGCGCCATCGAAGGCACCACCGCGGGACTCGATGCCGACGGATTCCTGATCGTGCGCAAAGACAATGGAACCGATACTCTGATTCTGGCAGGAGGCGTACGTGCTGCTCGCTCTTGACGCAGGCAACAGCAACATTACCATCGGCGCATTCGAAGGAAAGAAGCTGATCTCGCAGTGGCGGCTGCGCACGGTGCACGAACAGACCGCCGACGAATGGGGCATCCTGCTGCACAACCTGTTCGCGCCCGGCCGATCTGGATATCGCGCAAGTGGAAGGCATGATCGTTTCGAGCGTGGTGCCGCCCATCGATTCGACTCTGGCCGCCATGGCGGAGCGCTACTTCCACATGTCCGCGATGTTCGTAGGGCCGCGCACCGACCTGGGGATCGTCAACAAGTACGATAACCCTTACGAAGTGGGCGCGGACCGGCTGGTGAACGGCGTTGCCGGCTTCACCAAGTATGGCGGCCCCTGCGTGGTGGTGGACATGGGGACCACCATCAACTTCGATGTGATCTCGAAGAACGGCGAATACCTGGGAGGCGCGATCGCGGTGGGAATCGGGATCGCCGTGGATGCCTTGTTCAGCAAAACGGCGCGCCTGCCGCTGGTGGATTTCCGCCCGCCGAAGAACGTGATCGGCACCAATACGGTGGCCAGCATTCGCTCGGGCCTGTATTATGGCGCTATCGGCATGATCGATGGCATCCTGGAGCACATGGTGAACGCACTGGGGCCCGACACCGCGCTGGTGGCCACCGGCGGGCAGGCGCACATGATTGTCGGCGGGCTCGCGCTATCTCAAAACAGTCGACGAGCATCTCACGCTCGAAGGCCTGCAAATGATATGGGAACGGAACCACGGTGATATGGGAGCGGAACCACAGGCACTGAACTATTTCAACTATTTCACCGAAACCGAAGAGCATTTCCAGCGGGCGCGCGGCACCAGCCTGTTTCTGCTCTCGCCGCTGGATTGGGCGCTGCTGGAAAGCTGGAAGAACTCCGGCGTGCCTTTGGAAGCGGTGCTGCGCGGCATCGACGCGGCCTTCGAAAAATGGCGCGGCCGCAAGGTGAAAACGCAGATGGTGAACTCGCTGGCCTTCTGCGCGCAGGCCGTGCTCACCGAAGCGCAGGTGATGGCCGGGACGGCGCAGCCGAAAGTGCGCAAGGAGTCGGCTCCGCCCTTCGGGCTGGAGGAACTGCGGGCTTACCTGGCGAGCAATGCGGCGGCGCTTCCCGCGGAGTACGCAGGCCACCGCGGCGGCGCTGAACAAACTGGCCGCCGAGGCCGAAGAGCATTACCACGATCTGGAAGCGCTGGAGCAGCGTTTGACGGTGCTGGAAGAGCGCATGATCGCGCTCGCGCGGTCCCGGCAAACCGAAGAGGAGATGCTGCAGGCGCGGCAGACGCTCGACCGGCAGTTGCGGCCGTATCGCGGCAAGATGACCGCGGACCAGCTCACCATGTTGGAAAAGCAATACCTGGAGCGCCACCTGCTGGAGAAGTCTGGCCTGCCGCGATTGAGCCTGTTCTATATGCGGTAGCCGGCGCGCTACCCGCCGATGGAGTACATGGGCCGCGGCGGCGCGACGAACTTGCCGGAGTTGATCTCGTGGCCCGATCCACTTGCCGGCCACGTTGCGGCGGATCAGGGCGGCGATCTCTTCGTCGGAGGCGCCGCGAGCGCATCAGCGCCTTCACGTCGTCTTCCTCGATGGCGAACAGGCAGTAGCGCAGCTTGCCGTCGGCGGTGAGGCGGATGCGGTTGCAGTTCAGGCAGAACGGCCGGCTGACCGAAGCGATGAAGCCCACCGTGCCGCCGCCATCGGCGAACGCGTATTCGGTGGCGGGCGCGCGCGGGTCGGGATCGGGCACCGGGATCAGCGGCGCGATCTCGCGCGAGAGCGTCGCGATGATGTCGTCGGCCAGCAGCACCTTGCCGCGGTCCCAGAGGTTCTGCGCGTCGAGCGGCATGAACTCGATGTAGCGGACTTCGAAGCCGTTCTCGCGCGCGAAGCGGGCCAGCGGCACGATATCCGGCTCGACCAGGTTCTTCACCGCCACGGCGTTGAGCTTGATGCGGCGAATAGCCGAGCTTGCTTGCGCAGCGTCCAGGCCGGCGAGCACTTTGGCGAGATCGTCGCGGCGCGTGATCTGCAGGAAGCGCTCGCGGTCGAGCGTATCGAGATGAACGTTGAGGCGGCGCAGGCCGGCCTCGTAGAGCGCCTCCGCCTGATCGCGGCAGCAGCACGCCGTTGGTGGTGAGCGCCAGGTCGCGAATGCCGGGGATGGCGGCCAGGCGGCGGATCAGCACCGGCAGATCGCGGCGCACCAGCGGCTCGCCGCCGGTGATGCGCAGCTTGGTGACGCCCAGCGCTGACGGCGATGCGCACGAAGCGCTCGATCTCTTCGAAATCCAGAATCTCGCTGCGCGTCGACGAACTGCACGTCCGTTTCCGGCATGCAGTAGAAGCAGCGGATATTGCAGCGGTCCGTGACGCTGATGCGCAGGTTGTCGTGGACGCGGCCGAAGGAGTCGATCGAGCGGCGCGAGTTGCCATTTATTTCACGGCGAGCATGCGCTCGAGCGGCACCAGCGCGCGCGCCATGAGTCTCGGCCGACAGCTCCACGCGCGGTTCCAGGTGGCAGCAGGCATCGCGCAGTTTCTCCAGCGTGTTGAGCTTCATGTACGGGCACTCGCTGCAATTGCAGTTCTCGTTGGCCACGAAATGGAAGCGCTTGCCGGGCGCGACTCGCGCCAGCGAGTAGTGGATGCCGCTCTCGGTCATCACGATGAACTCCGCGGCGCTCGCTGGCCGCGCACCATTCGATGATGCGCCGAAGTGGAGCCGATGAAATCGGCCATCGCCAGCACCGATTCGGGGCATTCCGGATGCGCCACCACCTCGGCGTCGGGATGTTCCACCTTGGCCTCCGCCACGCGGCGCGCCGGAAACGTGGCGTGCACGATGCAGGCGCCCTGCCAGATCTGCATGTTCTCGCGGCCGGTCTGCCGCGCACGTAATTGCCCAGGTTGAGGTCGGGCAGAAACAGGACCGGCTTCTCGCGCGGGATCGAATTGACGATCTTCACGGCGTTGCGCGAGGTGCACAGAATATCGCTCTCGGCCTTCACTTCGATCGAGGTGTTGATGTAGCTGACGATCACGTGATCCGGGATTGCGGCGGCGGAATTCGCGCACCGGCTCCACCGGGCAGCCATCCACCAGGCTGCAACTGGCCTCGCGGTCGGGCACCACCACGATGCGGTTCGGGGTTCAGCACCTTGGCGGTCTCGGCCATGAACCAGACGCCGCAGAAAGCGATCACGTCGCCCGCGAATTCGCGCGCCTTGCGCGCCAGTTCCAGGCTGTCGCCCACCACGTCGGCCAGTTCCTGAATCTCGGGCTCCTGGTAATGATGCGCCAGCAGGATGGCCTTGCGCTGCTTCTTCAGGTCGAGAATTTCGTCGGCAATGGTGGTGCGGCAAGCATGGGGGAAGACGATGAACTGATTCATTTTATCAAAGCGTAACAGAACGGTCATAATGGATGCAGTGCGCGTCGTGCTGATTTCCACGTACGAGCTGGGGCGGCAGCCGTTCGGGCTGGCTTCGCCGGCGGCGTGGCTGCGCGCCGAAGGGCCACGAGGTGACGCTGGCGGACCTTTCGTGCAGCCCGCTGCCGGCGCCGGCTGTCGAGGAGGCCGGACCTGATCGCGTTCTTCCTGCCCATGCACACGGCCACGCGGCTGTTTCTGCGGTTGGTGGACCGCGTGCGGCGGCTGAATCCGCGCGCGCATCTGTGCGGCTACGGACTGTACGCGCCGCTGAACGACGCGCTGCTGCGGCGCGCCGGGTGTCGCGACGGTGATCGGCGGCGAATTCGAGCAGGGGCTGGTGGACCTGGCGCGGCGGCTGAGCGGCAGGGCGAGTGGCTTCGCCAGCCGAGCCGCTGGTCTCGCTGGCGCGCCAGCAGTTCCTGGTGCCCGACCGCAGCGGGCCTGCCGCCGCTGGGCGCCTACGCGCAACTGGTGACCGAACGGACGGCACGCGGCGCGTGGGCTACACCGAGGCCAGCCGCGGCTGCAAGCATCTGTGCCGGCATTGCCCGGTGGTGCCGGTGTATCGGCGGCGTGTTCCGCGTCGTGCAGCCGGACGTGGTGCTGGAGGATATCCGCCAGCAGGTGGCCGCCGGCGCGGAGCACATCACGTTCGGCGATCCCGATTTCTTCAACGGTCCGGGGCACGCCATGCGCGATTGTGGAGGCGCTGCACCGCGAGTGGCCGCGCGCTGACTTACGACGTGACGATCAAGGTGGAGCACCTGCTGCAGCATCGCGATCTGCTGCCGGTGCTGCAGGCGACGGGCTGCCTGTTCGTGACCAGCGCGGTGGAATCGCTGGACGACGCGGTGCTGGAGAAGCTGGCCAAGGGCCACACGCGCGCGGATTTCGTGGAGGCGCTGCGCGCTGATGCGCGCCGCGGGGCTGCCGCTGGCGCCCACGTTCATTCCGTTCACGCCGTGGACCACGCGCGAGAGCTATCGCGAATTCCTGCGCGCGCTGGTGGAACTGGGCCTGGCGGACCAGGTGGCGCCGATCCAACTGGCGATCCGGCTGCTGATTCCGGAAGGATCGCTGCTGCTGGAGTTGCCCGAGGTGCGCGGCGATGATCGAGCCGTTCGATCCGCGCGGCCTGTGCTATCCCTGGCGGAATCGCCGATCCGCGAGCTGGATCGCGCTGTGCGCGTGCGATTCAGGAGACCATCAAGCGCGAGGAGCGGCGGCGCGCAGCCCGCGGCGGAGATCTTCCGCAAGATCTGGGACCTGGCGGAGGCGGGCGAGTTTCCGCGATGTGCCGATGGCCGGCGCGGGCGACGATCCCGTATCTGACGGAGCCCTGGTACTGTTGAGCGGAGCCTACCGAAGAGCAGTTAGCTCTTGTATAACTCAATCGTGGTCAGAACTTTGGGAATGCACCGGCCAAAATGGCAGCTAGAGAGGGAACAGGTCGCAGACAAATCCAGAATGCGCTACCACCCGGCCAGTTGGGTGGATGACTGAACATAGTGCGAATACCGAGCAGCAGCATGCGGCCCCACCAGAGGTCCGATTCGAGAATTTCGTCTGTTTCGGTTTTGGACCTTTTCAGCAGCAGCAGCGTCCTGGAAAACCAGTAGACGAACAGCCCGAGCAGACGAAGATTATGAAGTCCGACACTGGTGTCCAGTATATACGAATTGCCGCCCCCGGTGGATCGGGCACACATTCCAGGTTTAGAGATATGCGCCTAATTCCTTCGTAAGGCTCACTGGTCATCCGGCGCCATGCCAGATCGTTCGGCTGGCAGTCAACGTGTAGATCACCCTCCCTGCCTAAGTCTGATACAATCGCATCCTGAAAACCAGATGCGAGACGAAGGTCGGTTTTTTATCCTGGGATACCGTTTCAACGAGATTCGGTGGCAGAAAGAACTGCTATACATCCTTCTATTCGAAGCCTCTTCGGAGTGATAACGTTCCTGCCGACCATCCTTATCGAGCATGCCAGTAACGTGCGTGCAATTGAGCTTTGCGTTCTGGCCTATCGGGACTCAGGATTGCCAGAAGCAGACGCCAGGATTGCTGCGCTCAAGGAATGGAACAATCCGGCGAAAGTGGAAGCGTCGTTCGTAAGTATTACGACCACCCTGACCTGGTTGACGAGTATACTCTCAAGTATTTTCACATTCAGCAGTAATCGGCGTTGGCATAGTGTGCTCGCCTCCGATGTCGTGTCACCGAAATGCCACAGGACCGTCTTAAGACTTCGCAACGGGTTGTCTGAACGATTCTCAAGCCAGGTCATCGCCAATTGAAAATCAGCCTCCGATCAGTTTCAGGGACCGTATCGGGGGCGGTATGTTCAGCATCATCGGTATTGGCGGTAGGTAAATCAGTAACTTGTGTGGGGTCAAGATACGACACTGTTACAGTTGGTTCTCATCTAAGACAAATCAGCACTTACCGCGACGCAAACACCTATGCCGCCATGTTTAAACCGGCGGGGCGAAGCGGCCATCGATGGCCGTCCAACCGCCGTCCACGAAGAGCACGGCTCCGGTGACATAGCTGCTCGCGTCGGAGGCCAGGAAGACGATCGGGCCGGTCATCTCGTCGGCGGTGGCCCAGCGGTTCAAGGCGTTGCGCGCGGAGTAGGCGTTGTACCACTCAGGCTTGTCCTTGATGGGCGCGGTGAGCAGGCGTCTCAACCACCCCAGGCGCGATGCAGTTGACCCGCACGTTGGCCGGGCCAAGCTCCACCGCCAGGCCGCGCGCCATCTGGATGAGTCCGGCCTTGGTAGTGGCGTAGACGGATTGCCCCGGCTCCACGTTGACCGCCCGCATGGACGAGAACAGAATGATGCTGCCGCCGCCGTGCGCCGACATGTGCCGGCCCGCGGCCTGGAGCACGTGGAACGTGCCTCCCAGGTTGAGCCGCAGGACCTTGTCGAAATCGGCGTCGCCGTAATCGAGCAGGCGCTTGCGGATGTTGACCGCCGGCGTGGTGATGGCGGCGTGGATGCGGCCGTGTTTCTCTTCCGTGTGGCGGAAGGCCTCGGCAACCGCTGCCGCATCGGTGAGTCCAGCGCCAGCGCTCGGCCTGTCCGCCCTGTTCGCGAATGCCTCGGCGGCCTGTTCGGCCCCCGCCTGCATTGATGTCGGCGCAAATGACGAAGGCCCCGGCGGCGGCCAGTCCGCGCGCGCCGGCCAGTCCGATGCCCGAAGCGGCCCCGGCAACAAATGCCACGCGGCCATCCATGCGGAAGAGCGAGGATAGGTCAGGCATTGCTGGATTGTAACGCAGCGGGGGCTTCACCTTCCTCTTGCCGCTTTCAGAGAAATAGGTACGAGTATAGATAATCAGCATACCCGGCGCCGCACCGCCTGGAGCAGCAGGGCTGGATAGGGGCCGGATGGAGAGACACCGACCTCGGCCGGATGGGCCAAAATCTATGCGCTGACACGAGAAGGCCGGCGTCAGTTGGAACGCGAACTGCAAAGTTGGAGCCCTGA